>NZ_JANAVP010000003.1:5530-349878 GCF_024213665.1 Streptomyces sp. A3M-1-3 | reverse complement strand
ACCCGACGGCCCTCCACGGCCACCGGGCACCCAGCCCTGCCCACACCCACCCTGACCAGGTTCTATTTACGCGTCAGAAGCCCTTTCTGCGGGTCGGCGGGCTTTGCCGGACCCTGGTCCACACCGGTTCAAACGGGATCGAGCGGCTCCGTACGTAGCCATGAAAGCAGCCAGGCCTCTTGGGGGCGGAGAAGGCCATCGGCCCGGCCGGGGCGGGTGCGGGCGGCCTCACTACTCGGATGATGTCAGGGGCTTTGAGGAGGCCCCCGTTGGTGAGTGGAGAGACTGGCCGTGGCGCGATCTACGGCGAAATGAAGGTCCGGGAGGCGGAACTCGCCCGTGTGCCGCATCCGCCGTTCTCGGCACCGATGCCGCAGCCGATGGAGACTCGCGTGCAGCAGCTCGACAGGTACGGTCTGACCCCCGCCCGCGTCCTTCGCGGCGGGGACGTCGGTGGACGTGACGGCGAACCGCTGGACGCTCAAGGTCTGTCGGCCAGGTGGTACTCGATCATCCCGTCTCGGATGCAGAGCCGCGTGAATCCCGCCTTGGTCAGCACCCGGCCCGAAGCGGGGTTGTCGGGGTGGTGCTTGCCCCCGAGGGATTCGAGGCCGGCGGTGGTGAAGGCGAAGACGACGAGTTCCTGGACGGCGCTCGTCGCGTAGCCCCGGCCCCAGCAGTCTTCGCGCAGGACGTAGCCCAGCCGTCCGTGCCTGCCGGGACGGCGGCCTAGTTTGACGACGCCGACCAGGTCCCCGCCGACGTCCACACCGAGGATGTATTGCTTGATCGGGTCGGCGGCGGCCCACTCCTGCACCCGCACCACGTACTTTTCGGCCTCCGGATCGGTCATTTCCGGGCGCCCGAGGAACGTCACGGCGGCCCCGCTGTAGACGCGACGAATTGCCGAGGCGTCTGAGGATGTGAGTAGCCGGAGCGCGGTCACGATTCTCCGAGAAGAGCGGCCAGATCTGCTGAGGATGGCCGGTGCTCTGGGGAGGCGGCCAGGCACGCGCGGATGACATCCTCGAACTGGGGGAACGGCCATGGACGGATGTCGTCGAGGGGGAGCGTTGCGGCCTTTCCGATGGCCTTGAGCTTGTCCTCGCGCGGGGTGCCGTCCTCGTAGGAGACCGGCCGGTGTCCGGTCCAGCACCAGAACAGCGTCGCGCCCAGTCCCCAGACGTCGGCCGGCGCCTCTGCCTGGATATGGGTGTCCGGGGTGGTGGCGAGGATGGCGTCCGCGATCTCGGGGGCGGTGGTGTGGGTGAGCGCGCCCCGGTAGGGGAGGCGCGGCCCGTCGTTGGGGCCGCAGGCTAGGGCGTAGTCGATGACCGCAGCGCAGCCGTCGTTCGTGATCAGGGCGTTGGTGGGCTGGACGTCGGCATGGGCCCACCCAGCGGCATGCATCCGGGCGAGACGCTCAGCCCACGTCCGGGCGACGCCCAGGAGCCAGGGGCGTACGGAGGGGCGGTCACCCTCGGGTCCACGTGCCAGAGCGAACGCTTGCCACATCGGAGCGCCGTCGACCCAGCGAACCGCGAGCCACCGGCCGCCCTCCCACGAACCGGCGTCGACCCGGTAGTCGGGGTTGAGCGCGCCCGCGTCGGTGAGGCGGACGAGGTGGTCGTCCTCCTGGGCCATCTCGGCGGCCTTGTCACGTGAGGTCTCGTCGTCGGGGCTATTCGCCTTCAACGCGACGGCACCCTTGGGGCCTTGGACCTTCCAAGCCCGCGAGCCACGCCGGTCGCTCAGGAGCCGGGTCGTGAAGGGCTCGCCGACGCGGTCCATGAGGACGTCGACGGCTTCACCGGGGGGAGGAAGCGCTTCGCCCATGCGCGGATCTCCGTCCAGTCATAGGGGGTGTGCTCGAAGATGTCGCGGCCCTCGTCGTCAGCCACGGCGAGCGCGGCGGCCAGGTCGGGGGTTGCGTGGAGGAACTGCGGGTCGCGTCGGCGGATCGCGGCTCTCACGGGGAGGAACGAAACCGGGGCGGCCGGGATGCGTTCGCCGGCCCGCGTGTTCTCCTCCTCGCCCGCGTAGAATTTGCCGAACATGATCCCGACGGGGCCGTACAGGTTCTTGAGGGCCCAGTGAGGCCACGCCAACAGGTCGCGGTGCCGGGCGCCGGGGACCTCGCCCAGGATCGCAATGTTCTCGCACCGCAGGAACCCGTGCGGCCGGTGGAGCAGGGGCCGCAGCCACTCGGCGGCCTGTGCACCGGCATGGAACAACTCGGCGTTCACGGCGTCCGCGCTTCCGTTGGCGCGGTAGACGGTCCAGGTGGTCAGCCCGCGCTCGACAGAGGGGGACAGGTAGGGGCAGTGGGCCGTCATCTGTTCCACGTACCCGGTGATGTCGATGGACCGCGGCCTGGTGGTGCTGGCCTCAACGAGGCGGAGCGCCCCAGCGGTCGGCCGGGACGCTCCGTCGATGCGCGTGAGGGTCACCGGCTGCCCGGCGCGGCGTCGTCGCCGTCCCCGGTGGTGGGGCCGCAGTCCCACTCGGCCACGACCTTGCCGGTCTCCTTGTAGCGGGCGAGCGCGCCCTCGTCGAGGATGCCCTTCTCGTTGGTGAACCAGATCTCGGACAGCGGCCCGTACGCCTCCTCGTACGCGGCCACCCAGCCGATCGGGCCGGAGCCGTTCATCTCGCGGTGCCCGAGAACGGTTCCGGCGTGCTTGGTGCTGAACGCCGCGTACTCGGGGGTGGCGAGCATCTGGTGCCACGCGGCGTCCACGGCCCGGGAGAACATTTCGGCAGGACCCTTGCCGCTCTCGAACTGCTGCCCGGCGAGGGCCAGGAAGCGGCCGAGCTCGCGGCGCTCGATCGTGGTGGTGCTCATGGTGGTGCTCCTCTCGACGGTCTTACGAGTGGTGCTTGGTGATGCATCCGCCCTCGGCCGGTCATCAGGCCTGCGGGGCGGAAGTCCTTGGGGTTGTCCGCCGGGTGTGCCGGCGACGGCCGGCGCGACCACGGCGACGGTGGCGACGGCGACGTACGCCAGGACGGCGAGCTGCTGGCGCCATCCGGGCCAGAGGCGTAACCGGATCACCGCACGAGCTGGATGTTGTCCGCGGCCGTGGTCCACTCCACGCCGGAGGCCGGGCGGATATGCGCGACCCGGACGGTCCGCCCGTTGGTCTCCTCGTGGACGATCGCGGTGAGTTCGCCCTCGCCCCGGCTTGCGACGTCGCGCACGGTCCTGCGCAGCCAGGGGTGGGCGTCCTCGTGGAAGAAGGACCCGACCCCGACGCCGCTGCTCACTGTGCGGTCTCCTCGTCGTCCTCGGCTCGGGCAAGGAACTTCTTGAACCCCGCTGCGGCCCGGGCGGCGAGCTTCGGGCTGGGTACGCCGAACTCTGGCGGTTCGCCGGGGTCGTGGGGGAGAGCCGTGGTCATCGCGCACTCCTACGGGTGAGGTTGGCGCAGCGGGTCGTACTACGGATGGGCCGCGTGCGGCCCGCTGCTTCGGGGGAGCCGCCCGGAGGGTCCTTCGACCTCCGGGGGCTGTGACCAGTCAACGACCGTGAGACTGCGACGGACAGGAAGGGTTGCCGTTGAGTTGCCTGCGCTCAACCGGAAAACTTTACGTCCGCATTACCCAGCGGCTGGTTCGGACAGTACGGCCCCGGCTACGTTCTGTCGCATGGGAGCGAACGTCATCCTCAAGCGCCGGATGGACGAACTCGGCCTCACCCAGGATGAATTGGCGCGTCAGATGAATGTCGCGCTCGAACAGCTCGGGGGTAAGCCGGGCGATGTGTCCGCGCGGACGGTGCGGAATCTGCTCAACGGGAGCACCCGCAGGCCGATCGGTCGCACCTGCGCCGCGCTGGAAGCGGTGTTCGGGCGCCCCGTCTCGGCTTTAGGGTTCGACCCACCACGTACTGCCGCACAAGCGGAGGACCCAGTGCACCGCCGTACCTTCCTTGTCGCAGCGACCGGAACTGCCGTCGCCGCTGCCACCCCAGCACGACGCTCGCGGCTGGGACAGTCCGACGCCGACCGATTTCACGTGGAGTACGCCGACCTGCTGGGCGATGACTCGCGGCTCGGCGGAGTGTGGCGGATCGAGAACAGGGGCGTCGAGCTCGCGGCGCGTATTCAGTCCTCGCTCTCCGACGGCGGTGCCTCGGACCGCGTTCGGCGTCAGATGTACCGACTTGCGTCCGACGTCACGTGCTTGGCGGCCTTTGCCGCCATCGACGCGAGCGCTCCGCAGCGTGCACGCGCCCACCTGGACAAGGCCCTCACCCTCGCGGGCCTCGCGCGCGACAGCGAGACCATGTACCGGGTCTGGGACCACCTGATGCTCACCTCCAGCCAGCGGGAGAACCACGCCGAGGCGGCGGCCGGCGCGGAGGTGATGAAGCGCTCGTCGGTGGCCCGGCGTGACCCGTCGTACGCATCGCTGGGGCACATGCGGCACGCCAACGCCTTGGTCAGACTGCATCAGCCCATGGAGTCGCTGCGGGCCTTGGATCTCGCGGAGAAGGCGTTCGGACGGGCCCGAGACGAGCAGCCATCGGCATGGATCGCGTTCTACAGTCGGGCCGAGTTCGACGCCCTCTCGTCGTACGTCTGGACGGCGCTCGGGGAGCACGAGCGGGCCGAGTCCTGCCTTCACCGTACCCTCGCCGCCATCCCTGGCGGCATGGTCCGCAACCAGGGGCTCTACACGGCGCACCTGTCGCTGTCCCAGGCAAGGCAGGGGGAGGTGGAACTGGCTTGCGCAACCGGACGGCGGGCTTACGAGATGCTGCTGCCTGCGTCCGGGTCGCAGCGTACGACGAACACGCTTGCCAGAACGCGTCAAGTCATCGAGGCCACGGGCACGAAGGCGCCCGAGGTTGTGAGCTGGATCGAGGAGTCACGCCGATGGACCTGAAGCGGTACATGCACGCCGACGCAGAGGACGTCCGCTCCTTGCTCCTGGACATTCACGACGAGGTGTACGCGAACGATCCTGACCCGTTCCACTCGCGCGAAAGGTTCTCGTACTTCGTCGACCTGTGGTCAGGTCGCGAGGACTGGCGGTGCGTCTCGGGGTGGGAGAACGGCGGCCCGGTCGGGTACGCGTACGGTTCGAAGTTCAAACCGGGCGGCTGGTGGAAGGGAACGGATCGGCCCAGGGGCGTGCGCGGCCGGATCTTCGCCCTGTCCGAGCTGATGGTGGTGCCCCAGTGGCAGGGCACCGGCCGGGCGCAGCAGATCCATGACGCGCTGATTCAATCGGTCGACGTCGACTTCGTGACGCTCCTCGTCGACTCCACGCACCCCAAGGTGCAAGCCCTGTACGAGAACTGGGGCTACGAGAAGCGGGACGAGGCCAAGCCCTCCGACGACTCTCCCGTGTACGCGGTGATGGTGCGCACGCTGCGGACCGACTGACCCCAGAAGCAACGAAGCCCCCGCTGGACGGTATGGTGCCGGGGCGGGGACTTCGTGCTACGGGTCGGCTCGCGGCAAAAGGAGGACCAGATCACGCTCATGGTCAACCCTCTGGCGGGCGACGGGAAGGTCCACAACCTCTACCGCGGCTGGGGATATACCGACCTCGGGGGAGAGCCGGCCGTCCCCCGACTCTCCCGTCCTGGTCGCCATGGTGCTGTCCCGCCACGAGCGATGATCCGTAACCCCTGAACCGTGCCGCGCCCTGCCCCTCCTCACAGCAGGGCGTGCGACTCTCAGCTAGATGGGGCGCATCCGCGCTTACGTAGCCATCAAAAGTAGCCGTAGAAGTGGACATCCTGCACGTTTGTGCAGGTGATAGTGCTGCGGGGGCTCTCCCCGGCGTACAGCTCGACTCGTCTGCCACACCGCTCCGCGGCCTTGGAACCCCCCGGCAACCCGCTCAATCCGCCCCTCAGGCAGGGCTGGCAATCTTGTCATCGAACGTCGTGCCCGGGTCACCCGCGACATGGCGGGCCGCGCTGCTCCATCGTGACGCCAATTACACTTTTGCCACTTTTCGTCTGTTTTGCTGCAGCATTTGGTGCGAGTCCACGTACACCGGGCTGTTCTGGTGGCCCAGAGCGCCTTTCCGGCCGGTCGGCGCCACAGGGAGAGATATGGGACGCGTACCCAGCAGAACGGGCAACTGGCGAATCCCCCTGCCCGTTGCGGGCGGGGTTGTGGCGTTCGGGCTGGGCGGCCTCTTTGCCAGCGGGCTGGTGGCCGGCGACGACATCGCCGAGGGCACACGGGTGCGCGGGGTCGACATCGGCGGGATGAGCACGGCTGAGGCACAGCGGGTCCTGGAGCGGAGGCTCGGGCAGGTCTTCGCGGCGCCGGTCGCGATGAAGATCGGTGACCGCATCGAGAAGGCCGATCCCGGCGCGCTCGGGCTGTCCCTGGACACCGCCGCGACCGCCGACCGCGCCGCGAGCGCTGGATCCGGTCCGGTCACCCTGATCGGCAGGCTCTTCGCTTCCGACGGCAGGGACGTCGAGCCGGTGATACACATGGACGACCAGAAGAGCCGGGCTGAAACCGACCGCATCGGTGCAGCGGCTGAGCGGCCGGTCCGCGACGGGGCGATATCGTTCGAGAACGGCAAAGCGAAGGCCGCCGCTCCGGTCACCGGCGTCTCCCTGATCGCAGACCAGGCGCTGGACACCATTCGCGATGCCTACCTCCGCAGGACGGATACCGGCCCCGTCGTGATGCCGGTGAAGCAGACGCAGCCGCGGATCGGCCGGCAGGAGACCGAGCGGGCCATGAAGGAGTTCGCCCAGCCCGCGATGTCCGGTCCGGTCACGCTCACCCTCGCCGGGAAGCGCATATCCATCGGCCCCTCCGCGCTCGGCAGGCATCTGACGATGAAGCCCGACGGCCGGAACCACCTCGGGCCGGCCCTTGACTCCAGGGGCCTGCTCGCCGACCCCGTTGTCTCCCGCCCGGTGCGGGAAGCCGCCCGGAACCCTCAAGACGCCATGCTCCGCCTGGACGGCGACGACCGCGTCGTGGTGGCGCAGGAGGGCCGCGTGGGGCGGCAGGTCACCGAGAAAGCACTCGGAGAGGCCGTCGTACCCCTGCTGACCGGTTCCGGCGCGGCCCGCACCGGCGAGATCGCCACCGTAGCGGCCCAGCCGCAGCTCACGAGCGCCTCGGCACAGCGGCTCGGCATCAAGGAGAAAGTCTCCTCCTTCACCGTCGCCTTCCCGCCGGCCCCCTCCCGCAGCACCAACATCGGCCGCGCCGTGGAGCTCATCAACGGGTCGGTTGTCCTCCCCGGACAGCAGTGGAGCTTCAACCGAACGGTCGGCGAGCGCACCAAGGAGAACGGCTTCGTCGACGGCATCATGATCAACAACGGTCAGTACGTGAAGTCGCCCGGTGGGGGCGTCTCCGCAGTCGCCACCACCATGTTCAACGCCATGTTCTTTGCGGGAGTCAAGCCCGTGGAGTACGGAGCCCACTCCTTCTACATCGAGCGCTACCCCGAAGGCCGCGAAGCCACGGTCGCCTGGGGCACTCTCGACCTGCGCTGGACCAACGACTTGGACCACGCCCTCTACATCCAGGCCGAATCCACCGGCACCTCGGTGACCATTACCCTCCTCGGCACGAAGAAGTACGACCAGATACGTGCGACCCAGGGGCCACGCACCAAAGTCAAGCAGCCGGGCATGCGCACGGGCAGCGGCCCGAAGTGCGAGGTCCAGACCCCGCTCGAAGGGTTCGACGTCACCGTCGGCCGCGTCTTCGTTCAAGACGGACGGGAAGTCAGGCGCGAAGACTTCAAGACCCACTACACGCCTCGCGACAAGGTCACCTGCACCCCGCAGGAACCGGCCCCCGCGGCGGCAGCGGACTGACCGGAGGGGCCGGCGCTGATCAGTGGCAGTTCTTGGTGCCCGGGTCCCGTGTCGTCCAGGCGCAGGAGTCCAGCAGTGTGCCGTTCGGCTTGAGCAGGCGGGCCTTGTCGCTGCTGTTGTTCCAGACGTACCAGGTTCGGCCCCAGTAGACGTGCGTGGCGTTGTTCGTCGCCTTGCCCGTGTGGACGCGCACCGTCTTGCCGGCGGCGATCTTGAGGCTGCCGAAGGTGTAGGTGTAGCCCGTGTTGTCCTTCAGCTTGTAGCCCTTGAGCTGGATCGCCGAGCGGGTGTTGTTGTGGAGATCGACCCACTCGGCGTTCAGCGAGGTGTTGCTGCCGCGGTCGCTGCCGGGGCTGTCGTACTGGATCATGCCGAGGTGCAGTCCGCCCTGGTGCGGGGCTGCCTGAGCGGGCGCGGCGGTCAGGAGGCTGCCGGCCAGGGCGGTGGCGGTCAGGGCGGCGGCGGTGGATATGCGCAAGGTGCACTCCATGTGCGGGAGTTGTGAAGGACTTGAGGAGTCTAAGCCGCATTCGCTCCGCTGCACCCGGCCGGACACCCACTAGTCCGGGATACGCGCCCCCGCGCCCCCCACCCGCACCCGGGGGTCGCCCGCGCGGAGCTCCACCGTCAGTACGCCGGGGCGGCCCATGTCCTCGCCCTGGTGGAGGGTGAGCACCGACTCCTGTGGTACGAGGCCGAGTTCACGAGCGTACGCGCCGAACGCGGCCGCCGCCGCGCCCGTCGCCGGGTCCTCGACCACGCCGCCCACCGGGAACGGGTCGCGGACGTGGAAGACGGTGTCCGAGGCGCGGTGGACCAGCTGGACCGTGGTCAGGTCCAGGCGGTGCATGAGCGCCTCCAGCCGGGCGAAGTCGTACGCCAGATCGGCCAGCCGCCCACGCCTCGCGGCCCCGAGGACCAGGTGGCGCGCGCCCGCGTAGGCGATGCGCGGCGGCAGTGCCGGGTCCAGGTCGGCGGCCGGCCAGTCCAGCGCGGCCAGCGCCTCGTCGAGGTCCTCCGCCGTGACGTCCTCGATGTGCGGCTCGACGCTGGTCAGCGTGGCGCGGAGTTCGCCGTCCGCCTCGGTCAGGGTCACGGTCACCGGGACCGTACCCGCCGGGGTGGCGAAGACCAGCTCGCCCGGTCCGATGCGCTCGCCCAGGGCGACGGCGGTCGCCACGGTGGCGTGGCCGCAGAACGGAACCTCGGCCTTCGGGCTGAAGTACCGCAGGGTGAAGGCGCGTCCGGGCTCGCCGAGCCCCTCGGGCGGGGCGGTCAGGAACGCGGACTCGCTGTAGCCGAGTCCGGCGGCGATCGCCAGCATGCCGGCGTCGTCGAGCCCGGACGCGTCGAGCACGATGCCTGCGGGGTTGCCACCGTCGGGGTCGGCGGAGAACGCGGTGTAGCGCAGGATTTCGGTTGTCGTCATGTGGCACCCCAACCACCTCCGGCCTGCGCTCATTCCCGCACCCGGGGGAGGGTTCAGCCGCGCCCGATGTACGGCATCGTCGTCGCCATCACCGTCGCGAACTGCACGTTCGCCTCCAGCGGCAGCTCCGCCATGTGCAGCACGGTCCGGGCGACGTCCGCCGCGTCCATCACCGGCTCCACCGCGAGCTGCCCGTTCGCCTGCAGGATGCCGGTCTGCATCCGCTCCGTCATCTCGGTCGCCGCGTTGCCGATGTCGATCTGGCCGCACGCGATGCGGAACGGGCGCCCGTCCAGCGACAGCGACTTCGTCAGGCCCGTCATCGCGTGCTTCGTCGCGGTGTACGCCACCGAGTTCGGCCGCGGCACATGCGCGGAGATCGAGCCGTTGTTGATGATGCGGCCGCCCTGCGGGTCCTGATCCTTCATCAGCCGGTACGCCGCCTGCGCGCACAGGAAGGCGCCGGTCAGGTTGACGTCCACCACGTGGCGCCACGCCTCGTACGGGAGGTCCTCCAGCGCCACGCCCCCGGGCCCGAACGTGCCCGCGTTGTTGAACAGCAGGTCCAGGCGGCCGTACCGCTCGCGCACCGCGGTGAACAGCGCGGCCACGTCGTCCGGCGAGGACACGTCCGCCCGTACGCACAGCAGGTCGCCCGACAGCCCGGCGGCCTCGGCCGTCGACTCCAGGGCCTCCATCCGGCGGCCGGCCAGCGCCACCGACCAGCCGGCGCCGGCCAGGGTCAGTGCCACGGCCCGGCCGATCCCGGAGCCCGCACCCGTCACGACTGCGATCTTCTTCGCAACAGCATCCATGGGGCCGCAGCGTACGTGACACACCCTTGTCACTTTGCTGTTGTGTACGTGACAACCGCGCGCCTCCCGCTGCCCCTCCAATGCTTCTGACAACATCCGTCAGGGGAGGGGCATATGACACTGTATCGGGACAAAGTCTCGCCGGAGCTCCGCGCAGCGGCCCGGCACATCGGCCGCCGCCGGTTCCTCACCGCCACCGGAGCCGCGGCCGCCCTCGCATTCGCGACCGATCTGCCGGGCAGCGCGCAGGCCGCCGAGCCGGCCGCCAGGAGAATCACCGAGGACCCGTTCACCCTGGGCGTCGCCTCGGGCGACCCGCTGCCGGCTTCCGTACTCCTGTGGACCCGGCTCGCGCCCCGCCCGTATGAGACGGGCAGTGGACTGCCGCCGGCCAGGATCCAGTTGCGCTGGGAGATCGCCCACGACGACCGGTTCCGCCGGACCGTCAGGCGCGGAAACGTCACCGCGCACCCCGAGTTCGACCACAGCGTGCACGTCGAGGCCGGCGGGCTGGCCCCGGACCGCGTCTACTACTACCGCTTCAGCGCGGGCAGCTGGATCAGCCCGACCGGCCGCACCCGTACGGCTCCGGGCCCCAAAGCGAACATCACTGAACTGAGACTGGGTGCCGTCTCCTGCCAGGCGTACCACGACGGGTACTTCACCGCGTACCAGCACCTCGCGGCGGAAGACCTCGACGTGGTCGTCCACCTCGGCGACTACCTCTACGAGTACGCCGTCAACGCCACCGGCGGCGCCCGCGCCTACACCGACCGCCTCCTCCCCGCGCACTTCAACCGCGAGACGGTCACCCTGGAGGACTACCGGCTGCGCTACGCCCTGTACAAGTCGGACCCGGACCTCAGGGCCGCGCACGCCGCCCACCCCTTCGTCGTCACCTGGGACGACCACGAGACCGAGAACAACTACGCCGGCGAGATCCCCGAGAACGACGTCCCGCCGGAGGAGTTCCTGATCCGGCGCGCCGCCGCCTACCGCGCCTACTGGGAGAACCAGCCTCTGCGCAAGCCCCAGCAGCCCGCCGGCCACGACATGCGGCTCTACCGCCGGCTGCACTTCGGCCGGCTCGCCCAGTTCGACATCCTCGACACCCGCCAGTACCGCTCCAACCAGGCGTACGGCGACGGCTGGCAACAGCCGGGCCCCGAGTCCGAGGACCCCTCACGCACCATGACCGGCGAGACCCAGGAGCGATGGCTGCTCGACGGCTGGCGGCAGTCCGGCGCGCAGTGGAACCTTGTCCCGCAGCAGGTCACCTTCGCGCAGCGGCGCAATGTGCCGACGCCCGACTTCAAGCTGTCCATGGACGCGTGGGACGGCTACCCCGCCTCGCGCAAGCGGATCCTCGACGGGGCGGCAGCCGCCGGCATCGAGAACCTGATGGTGCTCACCGGCGATGTGCACGTCGGCTACGGCTTCGACCTGAAGAAGGACTTCGACGACCCCGCCTCGCCGACGGTCGGCACCGAGATCGTCGCGACCTCCGTCTCCAGCGGCAAGGACGGCGCGGACAAGCCCGCCAACTGGTCCAACCTCACCAGCGCCAACCCGCACATGAAGTTCTACAACGGCCGCCGCGGCTACGCGGTCGTCACCCTCACCGCCGACCGGGCACGCGCGGACTTCCGTACGGTGTCCGCGGTCACCACTCCCGGCGCCCCGATCGGCACGGCGGCGTCCTTCGTGACCGAGTCGGGTGACCCCGGCCTCAAACCGGCATAGCCGCGGGTCAAGCCCGCACAGTTCAAGCCCGCACAGCCGCCGGCACGGCCTCCTCGCCGGGATGGCGGACGCCGATGCGGTCCCGTACCGCATCGAGCCTCCGCATTACGGCGAGGCTGCCGTCCAGCGGGACCAGCGGCGACTCCTTCAGTCACCGGGGTGCCCGCCGCGATCGAGCAGCTCAGCAGCGCATGCGCCCCGGACTCCCAGCCCAGCAGCATCCCGGTGTTCAGGTCCACGCCCTCCGGCGACAGCTGCGCCCGCGCCGGTACGTCGGCGGGCTCGCCCAGCAGCAGCAGCTGCGCGAGCGACACCGGGTACACCCCGAGGTCGAGCAGCGCCCCGCCGCCCTGCTCCGGGTCGCGCAGCCGGTGGTCCGCCGCGAACGGCCCGGCCGGCCCGAAGTCGGCCTGTACGGTACGGATCTCGTCGACCAGCTCCCCGGCTTCGCGCGCGTTGTAGGGTGAGGGCCTTCTCGCAGAGCACCGCCCGGCCCGCCTCCAGGCACATCCCGGCGGCCCTGCGGTGCGCGGAGTGCGGAGCCGCCAGGTAGACGACGTCGACGTCCTCGTCCTCGGCCAGGGCCCCCTACTGGTCTTGACCACCCGGATTTGGCTGAGAGCATAGGGCCAGATTCAACGACATGGAGACCTCGATGCCGGAGAGCGGCCAGACCCGGAACAAGCCCGACCACATATCCGCCGAGCGGCCGCCCGCACCGGGGGGCACCGCTGCGCGCCGCACCGGCTTTCTTGTCACGCTGGTGCTCGGCGGGCTCACCGCGCTGCCGCCCCTCTCCATGGACATGTACCTGCCGGCGCTGCCGGAGGTCACCCGCTCGCTGTCCAGCCCCGCCGCGACCGTCCAGCTCACCCTGACCGCCTGCCTCGCCGGCATGGCGCTCGGCCAGCTCGTCGTCGGACCCATGAGCGACCGGTGGGGCCGCCGCCGCCCGCTGCTCACCGGCATGGTCGTGTACGTCATCGCCACCGCCATCTGCGCGTTCGCGCCCACCGCCGAGATGCTGATCGGCTTCCGGCTGCTCCAGGGACTGGCCGGCTCGGCCGGCATCGTGATCGCCCGCGCGGTGGTCCGGGATCTCTACGACGGCGTCGAGATGGCCCGGTTCTTCTCCACCCTGATGCTCATCTCCGGCGCCGCCCCGATCATCGCGCCGATCATCGGCGGCCAGGTCCTGCGTATCACCGACTGGCGAGGCGTCTTCTACGTCCTGACCGCCATCGGTGTCGTGCTCACCCTCGTCGTGGCGAAATGGCTGCACGAGACCCTGCCACAGGACAGACGGCACAGCGGCGGCGTCGGCCAGGCCCTGCGCACCATGCGCTCGCTGCTCGCCGACCGGGTCTTCACCGGCTACACGCTGGCCGGCGGCCTCGCCTTCGCCGCGCTCTTCGCCTACATCTCCGCCTCACCCTTCGTGATGCAGCAGATCTACGGCGCCTCCCCGCAGACTTTCAGCCTGCTCTTCGGACTCAACTCGATCGGCCTGATCGCCGTCGGCCAGATCAACGGCAAACTGCTGGTCGGCCGGGTCAGCCTCGACAAGGCACTCGGCGCCGGCCTTGCGGTCATCACCCTCGCCTCGGCCGCCCTGCTGCTGATGGCCTCCGGCGTCTTCGGCGAGGTCGGCCTGGTGCCGGTCGCCGCCGGCCTCTTCGTGCTGATGTCCGCGATGGGCCTGGCGCTGCCTAACACCAACGCACAGGCACTGATGCGCACCCCGCACGCGGCCGGCTCCGCCTCCGCGCTCATCGGCACCACCTCTTTCCTCATCGGCGCCCTCGCCTCCCCGCT
The DNA here is from genome assembly GCF_024213665.1 of Streptomyces sp. A3M-1-3. Taxonomy (GTDB): domain Bacteria; phylum Actinomycetota; class Actinomycetes; order Streptomycetales; family Streptomycetaceae; genus Streptomyces. The sequence continues at coordinate 336,254 of NZ_JANAVP010000003.1, read as the reverse complement.
CGTCGGCATCGCCGGCGAGGACACCGCCGTCCCGATGGCCGTCGTACAGCTGCTCTGCGCCCTCGGCTCCACCGCCTGCTTCCTGGCCCTGTGCCGCCCCTGGCAGCGGACTGACGCTCGGCCGGCCGCAGGAACGTAAACTTCGCTGGTGACCAGCACCACCCCCACCGCGGAAGCCCTGCGCAGCGCCCTTGCCGGGCTACTCGACGGGCTGCCGCCGAAACAGGCCGCGCAGGCCGTCGAGCGGCTGATCGCCAACTACCGCGGCCGCACCCCGACCGACGCCCCGGTGCTGCGGGACCGTTCCGACGTCGCCGCGTACGCCGCGTACCGGATGCCGGCCACCTTCGAGGCGGTACGGTCCGCGCTGGCCGGGCTCGCGGCCGCCGCGCCCGGCTGGGCCCCCGGCAGCCATGTGGATGTCGGCGGCGGCACCGGCGCCGCGACCTGGGCGGTGGACGCGACCTGGGCGGAGCCCCGGACCACCACCGTGCTGGACTGGGCCGAACCGGCCCTCGCCCTGGGGCGGGAACTGGCCTCCCACGCGCCGTCCGCGTCCCTGCGCGCCGCCGACTGGCAGCGCCGCACCATCGGGGCCGGCCTCCAGCTGCCGGCCGCCGACCTGGTCACCGTCTCGTACGTCCTCGGCGAGCTGACGCCGGACGCGCGCCGCGCGGTGGTCGCCGAGGCGGCGCGCGCCGCGCAGGCCGTCGTACTGATCGAGCCCGGCACCCCCGACGGCTACCTCCGCATCCGCGAGGCGCGCGAACAGCTGACGGACGCCGGGCTGCGCGTGGCCGCGCCCTGCCCGCACAGCGGCACGTGCCCGATCGTGCCCGGTGAGGACTGGTGCCACTTCTCGGCCAGGGTCAGCCGGTCGTCGCTGCACCGGCAGGTGAAGGGCGGCTCACTCGCGTACGAGGACGAGAAGTTCAGCTATGTCGCGGCGGTCCGCTTCCCGGCGGACCCGGCGCAGGCCCGCATCACGCGCAAGCCGCAGATCCGCAAGGGCCTGGTCCTGCTCGACCTGTGCACGGTGGAGGACGGCCTGCGGCGCGACACGGTGACCAAGCGTCAGGGCCCGCTCTACCGCGCGGCGCGCGACGCGGACTGGGGCGACGCGTGGCCGCCCCAGCCGGAGGACTCTACTCAGGGCGGATGACGGGGCAGGGCGCTGGTGCGTTCGTCGCCCCAGCGGTGGATGCCGAGGCCGATGCGGCCTCCCGGACTTCGCGCAGCTCAAGGGTGCAGCACTTCACGCTGCCGCCGCCCTTGAGGAGTTCGCCCAGATCCATCCCGATCGGCTCGTAGCCGCGGGCCCGCAGCCGCGGGAACAGGCCGACGGCCGCCTGCGGCAGCAGCACGTGGCGGCCGTCGCTCACCGCGTTGAGGCCCAGTGCCGCGGCGTCCGCCTCCTCCGCGATGATCGCGTCCGGGAACAGCCGGGCGAGTACGGCCCGGCTGCCGGGGGAGAAGGCGCCGGGGTAGTACATGACCTCGTCGCCGTCCAGCACGGCCAGCGCGGTGTCGAGGTGGTAGTAACGCGGGTCGACCAGGTCGAGGCCGATGACCGGGCGGCCGAAGAACTCCTGGGCCTCGTCGTGCGACAGCGGGCTGGAGCGGAAGCCTCGTCCGGCGAGGATCCACGACGCGGTGACCAGGAAGTCGCCCTCGCCCTCGTTGATGTGCGCGGGCTCGTGGATCTCGGTGAAGCCGTGGGTCCGGAACCAGTCGAGGTGCGCCTCGGCTTCCGCAGCCCGCTCGGGGTAGGCGAAGCGCGCGCCGAGGACCTTGCCGTCCACCACGGTCGCGCCGTTCGCGGCGTAGACCATGTCCGGGAGGTCGGGGCGGGGGTCGAGGAGTTCGACGGTGTGGCCGAGCGCGCGGTAGCGGTCGCGCAGGTCTTCCCACTGGGCGAGGGCGAGGGGCAGGTCCACGGGCTTCGTCGGATCCATCCACGGGTTGATGGAGTACGTCACCTTGAAGTGGACCGGGGGGCACATCACGTAGCGCCGGGGTGTGGCGTCTCTGTGCAAGGAGGGCTCCTCATGACGACGGTCGCGCCCGAGGGTGGCCGGGCGTCAGAGAATCGTCTCTCCTCAAGCGTCACCGCACAGTGAACTGTTCGGGTGGTTTACGGGAGGCCGCGTGGAACACAAGTGGACAGCGGTGGCCGGAAGGCAGTACAGAGGCGAGACGCCACGTCTCGTAGGGCTGCTGGGCTGGGGGCATGGCAGACACCGCACGGCCCGCGCAGTCCGCAGCCGCCAAGGCGCCGGACTCCACCCGCCGCAGCGAGCGCTCCCGGCGCGCGATTCTCGACGCCGTACTCGCCCTGGTCGGCGAGGTCGGCTACAACAAGCTGACCATCGAGGCCATCGCCGCCCGCGCCGGCGTCGGCAAGCAGACGATCTACCGCTGGTGGCCGTCGAAGGCGGCCGTACTCCTCGACGCCTCCCTCGCCCTCGCCGGGGACGCCGAGACCGAGGGGGAGTGGGCCGGGTTCCCCGACACCGGGGACCTCGCCGCCGATCTGAAGTACGTACTGCGCGCCACCGTCGACGAGTTCAACAACGAGAAGTACGACGCCCCGGCCCGCGCCCTCACCGCCGCCGGCGCCACCGACCCCGAACTCGGCCGGAAGTTCACCGAGCAGCTCCTCGAGCCGCAGCTCGCGCTGTACGAGCAGCGGCTGCGCTCCGCGCAGCAGGCCGGCCAGGTCGCCGAGGACGCCGATCTGCGGATCGCGCTCGAAATGCTGCTCGGCCCGCTCACCCACCGCTGGCTGCACCGCACCGCACCGCTCAGCCACGCCTACACCGACCTGCTCGTCGACCAGGTACTGCGAGGCATCGGCCCCCGCTGAGCCGCTGCCCTGCCCCAGCCCTTGCCCCTGCCGCAGGCGCGCCGCTACCGCCTGACGGCCGGCGTACGGGCGAGCAGCTCCGGAGCGTCCGTGATGATTCCGTCGCAGCCGAGCCGCAGGGCCCGGTCCCGCGCCTTCGGGGTGTTCACCGTGTGCGCCCACACCCGGGCGATGCCGGACCGCACCGCCCGCCGCAGGTCCGTGTCGCGCGCCCCGTGGTCCACGTCCAGGACGTCCACGAAGCTCCGCCAGCTGCGCGGATCGTCGGTCCGCAACTGCCGCGCCGAGCGCCACAACTGGGCCGTCAGCCCCTTGTGATGCGCCCGCCGGGCGACATCCGGCCGGTTGGTGTTCACCAGCACGGAGCGGGAGAGCCCCCGCCGGTGGATGGCGCGGGCCAGCCTCCCGAGACTGTCCGGGTCCTTGGCCTCCAGCATCACCAGGGTCCGCCCGCCGAAGCGGTCCAGCACCTCGTCTACCGTCGGCGGACGCTCGCCTCCCGCCCGCAGCCGTACATCCCGCCAGTGGCGGGCGGTGAGTGCCCGTACCGGGCCGGAGGACGTGGTCGTACGGTCCAGGGTCGCGTCGTGCATGACGACGAGCGTCCCGTCCCGCAGCATCCGGGTGTCGGCGTCGATGACCTGCGCGGCGCCCCGCTCGTACGCGGCGGCCAGCGCGGCCATGCTGTTCTCCGGCGCCTCCAGCGCGCCACCGCGGTGTGCGGTGTACACGGTGCGGGGGAGCGTGTCCCATGTCACCGGGCGGCCGCCCCAGCCCAGCGGTGCCGGGCCGTTGGCCTGTGCGGCGAGGGACAGGGCGATCAGCGCGGCCGGCAGAGTCCTCGTGACCATGGACATCACGCTAGGCCGAAAAATCCGCATATGAGCAACAATGACACCCGGCTTGTGGCGTCATCGCACGTACCCCGGTTGAGGAGTGCGGTCACGCGGGGCGCAGGATGGTGGGACGATGTGAAGGTCCGCCGGGGCCAACGGTGAGGTGAGGGGATAGATGGGCGAGGAGTCGGGCCGCTACAACCGCGGTGAAGAGAGCCGGATTTCCCAGTGGCTGCGCCGCAGGCAGAAGCCCTCTGCCGATCCGGGCGCGGGACGGGAGAGTCTGCTCCTGGCCGCCGCCGCCGCAGGCCTGCCGCTCGCCCCCGCCGCCCATCCCGCGGGCTACCGGTGTTCGTGCGACCGTGTCGGCTGTCCCACTCCAGCGCGGCATCCCGTCTCCTTCGCCTGGCAGACCCAGTCCACCACCGATCGCGCCCAGATCGAGCGTTGGGCACGCAATCAGCCGCAGGCCAACTTCATCACCGCGACCGGCATGGTCCACGACGTCCTCGACGTGCCGCTGGACGCCGGGCGGAACGCGCTGGAGCGCCTCCTGAACGCAGGCATCGACGTGGGTCCGGTCGCCGAATCGGGCGCCGCCAACGGCCAGAGCCGGATGCTGTTCTTCACCGCCACCCGCGGCACCCCCGAGGACGAGGACGAGTGGTGGCCGTGTGAGCTGGACTGCCACCCCGAGACCATGGACGAGCACCCCGGTCTGCGCTGGCACTGCCGCGGCAGCTATGTCCTCGTACCGCCGGCGCAGTTGCCCGACGACCGGAGCGTGGACTGGATCCGCGGGCCGGAGCACCCGCTGCCCGATCCGCTGACCCTGCTGGAGACCCTGACCGACGCCTGTGCGCAGTACGCGGGCGAGGGCCACGAGCACCACCCGGTCGCCTGGCCGCTCGGCCGCTGACGGCCGGCCGAAGGACGCAGGCTCAGGAGCCCTTCGCGCCGACCAGGCCCTGGATACGGTTGAGGAAGGCAACCTGCGGCTTCGCCGAGCCGATCGCCGGTACGGTCACCGCCTGACTGGACACCCGCTCCTTGGTGAGCGTGCTGGTGATCGTGCCGCTCATCAGCGCCTTCACATCGGGGCTGACCTGCAGGCGCACACCCTTGGCCGCCGTCTGCTGCTCGTAGTGGCGGGTGGCGAAGAACACCAGCGCCCCCCCGTCCTTCGTGCGCAGCCCGAGCGGCGCGAACATCCCGGTGTCCAGCGCCTGATCGACGTACTGGGTGGAAATGCCCGGCCGGCGGGCGTTCTTGCTGCGCTCGTCCCGCCACTGGGTGGTGTGCTGGCCCGGCACGAAGTCCGCGGGCTTGCCGCTCTGCAGATACGTGGCGTACTGCTTGCTCAGCTCCTGCGGGGTCGTCGCGAGGCTGCTGTCGGCCGGCGCCACCGGCTCCGCGAAGCCGGCCTTGTCCGTCTTGAACGCGGGGATCTCGTCCGGCGCGAGGATCGACAGATAGGCGACCTCCCACAGCTGATCGGCGCCGCCGCGGACGAAGACGAGCACCCAGCGGTTGTCCTGCGGGCCCTGGTCGGCGTCGCGGTTGCTGTCGGTGTCCGCGACGAACCAGCGTGGCCAGCCCGCCTTCTTGGGAATCGTGAACGTGGCGTCCGCCAGCTCCAGCGGTACGTGCTGCGGATTGCCGTTCGGGTTGTTGATGCCCTTGGCCTTGAGGCCCGCCTGGTTGATGGCGCCGAGCGCGCCAGTGACCCGGCCCGCGTCGAGCGCCGGGTCGAAGGCCCGGTCGGCCTTGTTGTACGCGTCGGTGAAGTCCTTCACGGCCTGCGCGGCCTCAGCCTTCGTCGCCGACGGTACGACCTCCAGCTCGCCGTGCACCGTCACGCACCCGCTTGCCGTCACCGTCAGCACCGTCACCGCGGCCGTCAGTCCGGCCAGCCGCCTCAGCCTGCTGCTCATGCGTACTCTTCTGCTCCTTCGCCCCACCGACCGTCCGAAGCCTACCCGTGCCGCAGCGGCGAGTCCCTCCCGGCTACCGGGATTAATCGCAGTGCGCCGGGCTTCAGCCCGGTGGTGAAGCGATTCTGTGAACTGCTCTGACCTGTGGGTTGTAGGGGACGGTTCTGCTGCTCGATGTACTGGCGGACGATGCTCAGGGGCGTGCCGCCCACGGACCCGGCGAAGTAGGAGCCGGACCACAGCTTGTTCGCGCGGTAGTAGTGCCGTACGAGGTCGGGGAACTCTTGCCGCATTCTGCGAGAGGACATGCCCTTGAGGCTGTTGACCAGCTTGGAGATGGCGACTTTGGGCGGGAAGTTCACGAGCAGGTGGACGTGGTTGGCCTCGCCGTTGAACTCGGTCAGCTCGGTCTCGAAGTCGGCGCAGACCGCGCGCATGATCTCTTCCATGCGCCTCAGGTGGGTGTCGGTGAACACATTGTGACGGTATTTCGTCACGAAAACCAAGTGCGCGTGCATGAGGAATGCGCATTGTCTGCCAGTTCTGATCTCTCCATGCTGGGCGATAAGCCAACCGTAGTACGGTCGTGCTTGTGCAGCTTCGTTACGCCTTTCGCATCGAGCCGACGCCGGGTCAGCGCCTGGCGCTGAACCGGGCGTTCGGCTGTGTGCGGGTGGTGTTCAACGACTGTCTTCGGGCCCGGCGGGACGCGCACCGGGCGGGCTTGCCGTATCCGAAGTCGTCGGAGTTGTCGAAGCGGTTCATCACCGAGGCGAAGACAACCCCCGGGCGTTCCTGGCTCGGGGAGGTGTCCGCAGTGGTTCTGCAACAGTCGTTGCGGGACCTGGATGCCGCCTACTCCCACTTCTTCGCGAGCGTCAAGGGCACCCGAAAGGGTCCCAGGATCGGCGAGCCGCGGATGAAGTCGAAGCGGGACAGTCGGCAGGCCGTCCGGTTCACCGCCAATGCCCGCTGGTCCATCACGGCGGACGGCAGACTGAACCTGCCCAAGATCGGGAAAGTGAAGGTCCGCTGGTCACGATCCCTTCCGTCCGTGCCGTCCACAGTGACCGTGCTCAAGGATGCGTCCGGCCGGTACTGGGCATCGTTCGTCGTGGAGACCGATCCGGCAGCCGACATCCTGCCCCCGCTCGACGCGGATCAGGGCATCGACCTGGGCCTGACCCATTTCGCCGTCATGGCGGACGGCTCCCGCGTCAGGTCGCCACGATTCCTGCGCCGGGCGGAGAAGAAACTCGAACGGGAACAGCGCCGCCTGTCCCGCAGGGCCAAAGGCTCGAAGAACCGGAACAAGCAGCGGATCAAGGTCGCCCGCGCGCACGCGAAGGTAGCCGACGCGCGCAAGGACTTCCACCACAAGCTGTCCACCAAGCTGATACGCGAGAACCAAGCGGTCAGCGTGGAGAGCCTGAGCGTGAGGGGCCTCGCCCGTACACGCCTGGCCAAGTCCGTGCACGACGCCGGCTGGTCCGCTTTCGTGCACATGCTGGAGTACAAGGCCGTCCGGCACGGCCGCACCCTGACCAAGGTGGACCGGGCTTTCCCGTCCTCCCAGATCTGTTCTACCTGCGGACACCGCGACGGACCCAAACCCCTGCACATCCGCGCCTGGACCTGCCGCCAGTGCGGAACCCACCACGACCGCGACTGGAACGCCTCAAAGAACGTCAAGCACGAAGGACGCCGCATACGAGCGGCGACTCCTTAAGACAGCACCATCCACCCCCGGGCCGGGGGCCTCACACCGGTAACGGCGCGAGTAAACGCCTGCGAAGCGCATGTAAGACCAGGATTCTTCCCGGCAGCGCGCACAACCCCCACCGATGGTGGGAAGGAACCAGGAACCCCACTCAAGGCGAACCGTGACAACGGGCACCAGGGAGAGAATCGCCCCCGTTCACGAGGGCGAGGAGGTCAAGAGAACAGCGCCCGCCCCCACCAGTCTTCCTTGTCGCGGACGCCCGGCGGGACGGCGAAGACGGCCGAACCCACGTGCTGGATGTACTCGTTGAGGACGTCGGCGCGCGCCAGGCTGCGCTGCACCGGGATGAACCCCTTGCGCATGTCCCGCTGGTACGCGAGGAAGAACAGGCCCGCGTCGAGGCGGCCGAGGCCGTCCGTGCCGTCGGTGAAGGAGTAGCCGCGGCGCAGCATCCGGGCGCCGTTGTTGGTGTCCGGGTGGGCGAGACGTACATGCGCCGTCGGCAGCATCGCCTTCAGGAACGGCTCTTCGCGCTCCTGGGACTTGCCGACCGGCGCGCCCTCGGCCTTGTCGCGGCCGATGATGTCCTCCTGCTCCCGCAGGGAGGTGCGGTCCCAGGTCTCGATGTGCATCCGGATGCGGCGTGCCACCAGATACGAGCCGCCCGCCAGCCACGCGGGGCCGTCCTTCTCCGCGACCCACACGTGCTGGTCGAGGGCGTCGGCGTCGGTGCCGGAGATGTTCCGGGTGCCGTCCTTGAAGCCCATCATGTTGCGCGGGGTCTGCGCCTCGGGCGTGGTGGACGACGTCTTGCCGAAGCCGAGCTGCGACCAGCGGATCGCGATCTCGCCGAAGCCGATCCGGGCCAGATTGCGGATCGCGTGCACCGCGACCTGCGGATCGTCCGCGCAGGCCTGCACACACAGATCGCCGCCGCTGCGCGCCCCATCGAGATTGTCGCCGGGGAACAGCGGCAGGTCGACCAGCCCGTCCGGCCTGCGGTCCGCCAGACCGAAGCGGCCCTTGGCGAACAGCGACGGACCGAAGCCGATGGTCAGCGTCAGCCGCGACGGCTTGAGCCCGACCGCCTCACCGGTGTCGTCCGGCGGGGCCTCGGGCAGCCCGCCGAAGGCGCCCTCGCCGACCGCGTGCCCACGGGTCATCAGATCCGCGGCGGCCGTCCAGTCCTTGAGGAGCCGGACCAGCGCCGCCCGGTCCTTCGTCGTCACGTCGAAGGCGGCGAAGTGCAGCCGGTCCTGTACGGCGGTGGCGATTCCGGCCTGGTGTACACCGTGGAAGGGCACGGCCGCGCCCGCCGCCGCGGCGGGGGAGGGCGCGTCCCCGGGACGCAGCGCGACAGCGGCGCCGCCGGCCGCGGCGGCACCGAGCGCCAGCCCGGCACCGCCCCAGCCGAGCAGGGACCGGCGGGACGGGGCCGCCACCGCCTGGCCGGCGGCCTCTGCGGGTGCCTCGGTCTCGTCGGGCTCGGGCCCGGCAGGTGTCTTGGTCTCGTCGGACATGGCGCCCCCCGCTACTTGACGACGGCCGCGGCGAGCTGGGACAGCGGCTCCGCGAGCGCGTTCACGCCGTCGGAGAGCTCCTTGCGCTCGGGTTTGCCGACCTTGTCGTACGAGGTGAAGACGTAGCCGCTCTTGTCCGCACGGTACTTGTCGAGCAGGGCGTTCAGCGCCGCGAACTGGATGTCCAGCTCCCTGGCGAGCGCCGGATCGTTCTTCGAGGCGACCGGCTTCAGCAGCTCGTACGACTTCTGCGCGCCCTCGACGTTGGCCTTGAAGTCCACCAGGTCGGTGTGGCTGTAGCGCTCCTCCTCACCGGTGACCTTGCCGGTGGCGACCTCGTCGAGGAGCTCCTTGGCGCCGTTGGCCATGGAGGTCGGGGTGATCTCGGCCTCGTTGACCTTGTCCTGCCACCCGGTCAGGTCCTTGACCAGCAGGTCGGCGAGCTCGGTCTCCGCCGGGCCGAGCTTCTTGTCCTGCCACAGCGCCTTCTCCAGCCGGTGCCAGCCGGTCCACTCCTGGCCCTTCTCCAGACCGTCCTCGCGCAGGTCGACCTTCGGGTCGATGTCGCCGAAGGACTCGGCGACCGGCTCGGTGCGCTCCCAGCCGATGCGGGAGTCGGCGTACGCCTTCTTGGCCGCTTCGATGTCGCCCATCCTCACCGCGTCCGTGAACACCTTGACCTTGGGCAGCGTCTCGTCGGCCTGCTGCTGAACGTACGTGCGGTACTCGGCGACGGCCGCGTCCAGCTTGGGGTCGCGCTTGACGGCCTTGCCGCCGCCGGTGGCCCTGACCTTCTGGCGGATGCCGTCGCCCTTCATGCCGGGCTTGCAGGCGATCTCGTAGTCACCGGCCTTGACCTCGGCGGTGATGTTCGCCTTGGTGCCGGAGCCGATGTTCTCGCGCTCGGTGACGACCCGGTCGTCGGGGAAGAGGAGGTAGACCTCGGTGACCTCGGAGCCCTTGTTCTCCACCGCGAACTGGACCTTGCCGGCCGGGAACTCCTTCGCGGAGACCTGGCAGGACGTGTCGGTCGCGGTCACCGTGATCGCGCCCTCGACCTTCGCGTCGCTCTTCTCGGCGTCCGCGCAGCCGGTGACGGCGGTCAGGGCGGCCACGGTGGCGGCAGCGGTCACGACGGAGAAGCGGGCGGGTCTCATACGGGCTCCAAGGGCGGCGGCGGTGAGGCAGACCTAACTTAACTGAGGCTTACCTCACCAGTACCCATGCGTCCAGTGATTCAGCTCACCGCTGGTCTCTCCTCGGGACTACCAGCGGTGCCCCGCCGTGCGGATGCGCCAGCACCTCGACCGGCTGCCGGTAGACGCGGCTGAGCAGTTCGTCGCCGAACACCTCGGCGGGCGGCCCGTCCGCCGCGATGCGACCGCCGTGCAGTACGGCCGTCCGGTCCGCGTACGCCGCGGCGAGCCCGAGGTCGTGCAGGACGACCACCACCGCGTCACCAGCCGAGGCCCGCTCCCGGCAGATGCGCAGCACCAGCTCCTGATGGCGCAGATCGAGCGCCGCCGTCGGCTCGTCGAGCAGCAACAGGGGTGCCCGCTGGGCCAGTACGCGGGCCAGCGCGACCCGGGCCCGTTCGCCGCCGGACAGCGCGGAGAAGGGGCGCGGCGCGAACTCGGCCACCTCGGTGGCCGCCATGGCCTCGGCGACCGCCTCGTCGTCCGCGTCCTCGTGCTCCGTACCGGCCCAGGGCGCGCGGCCCATCCGTACGACATCCGCCACCGGGAAGGGGAAGGACAGCGCGGCGGACTGGGGCAGTACGGCGCGCCGCAGCGCGAGTTCGGGCGGCGTCCAGGCGGCGGCGGGGCGCCCGTCGATCCGTACCTCTCCGGCCGCGGCGGGGAGATCCGCGGCGACGGCGGCCAGCAGGGTCGACTTCCCCGCGCCGTTGGGGCCGACCAGAGCCAGCACCTGGCCGGCGCGGACGGTCAGGTCGATGCCGGCGAGCACCTCCCGCCGCCCCAGGCGCACATGGAGGCCCCGTACCTCGGCGGTGGCCGCGCCGGGCGGGATGCGCGACGGCAGCTCTCGGGTGCGTACCCGTACCCCTGCCCTGAACAGGTCCTTCAGCCGCAGCTGTCTCATGCCCAACCGCCTTGTCTGCGGCGGGTCCTGCGCAGCAGCCAGAAGAAGAAAGGACTGCCGAAGAGCGCGGTGAGCACGCCGAGCGGGAGCTCGGCGGGGACCGCCACCGTGCGCGCCGCGAGGTCGCCGGCGACCAGGACGACCGCCCCGCCCAGGGCGCTGCCCGGGACGAGGAAGCGGTGGCCCGGACCGTTCGCCATCCGCAGCAGATGCGGGACCAGCAGCCCCACGAACGTGATGATGCCTGCCACGGCGACGGCGGCAGCGGTGAGCAGCGCGACGACGAGGACGAGGACGATCCGCAGCCGTTCCACGTCGACTCCGAGGTGGCGGGCGGGACGCTCGCCGAGGGCCAGCAGGTCCAGCTTGCGGGCGTAGAACGGGGCGACGACCAGGCCGAGGGCCGCGCAGGGGAGTACGGCGAGCACCTTCGGCCAGGTGGCCTGGGACAGCGAGCCCAGCTGCCAGAAGGTGATCTGGGTGATCTGCGCGTTGTCGGCGAAGAAGATGAAGAGGCCGATCAGCGCACCGGCGAAGGCGTTGACGGCGATGCCGGTGAGGATGAGCGTGACCACTTCGGTGCGCCCGCCGGAGCGCGACAGCGCGTACACCAACAGTACGGTCGCGAGCCCTGCCGTGAACGCGCAGGCTGTCACGGTCCAGTTGCCGAAGAAGCTCAGGCCCAGCGCGATGGCGCCGACCGCGCCGACCGCCGCGCCCGCCGAGATGCCGATGACGCCGGGCTCGGCGAGCGGGTTACCGAACACGCCCTGCATCAGGGCGCCGGCGCAGCCGAGCGAAGCGCCGACGAGCAGCGCGAGCACGACGCGCGGCAACCGGACGTTCCACAGGACGCTCTCCCCGATCCGGTCGAGTGCGGCGCCGCCGAGCCCGGTCCGGTGCTGGACGGAGGCGAGGACGTCACCGAGGGAGATGCGGTACGCGCCGAGTCCTGCGGACAGCAGGCACAGGACGAGCAGGGTGGCGAGGAGTGCGGCGGTGAGTGCGTATGGGGTGGGTCTGCCCTTGGGCAGGGTGGGCTTGCGCTGGGGCGCGGTGCGTTCGGGTGGGGTGTGCTCGCCGTCGGGCGGGGTGCCGGGGCCGGCGCCGCGCCGGGGCGTCTCCTCGGGCCGCGAACGTTCGGCGGGGGCGTGGTCGGCACCGGTGTTTGTGTTCGCGGCCCTGCGGGGAGCGCCCCGACACGACCCCTCACGCGCGGTGGCCGACGGCGGGGTCGGGGGCTCGGCGATCACGGGTACAGCTGCTCGATCAGGGACTTCAGTACCTGGTCCGTGCGGGGGCCGTAGTTGAGCAGGACGCCGTCGTCGATGGAGATGACCCGGCGGTCCATTCCAGCCGGGGTTTCCCCGACGCCCGGGATCTTCACCAGGCCGTCCACACCGCCCACCGAGGCAAGTCCCTTGCTCATCACCAGGATCGCGTCGGGCGCCGCCTTCGCGAGAGCCTCCGACGTGATCGCCGTGAAGTCCTTGTCCAGCCCGGAGCCCGCGTCGACCGCACCCGCGGCTTCCAGCAGCGAACCGGCGCCCGAGTCGCGGCCGCCGAGCAGATAGACGGAGGCGGTGCCGCGCAGATAGAGGAAGGCCACGCGCGGCTTTCTGGCGGGCGGCGGAACGGCCTTCTGTACGGCGGCGATCCGGTTTCGCGTGCGCGCCTTCAGCTCTGTGCCGGCCGCTTTGACGCCCAGGGCCGCCGCCACTGAGTCGATGCGCGTGGCGATGTCGTCGAGGCTCTTCGCGGGCTCGACCACGACGAGGGGGATGCCCGCGTCCCGGATCTGGCCCACGGCCTCGGCGGGGCCGGTAGAGGTGTCGGCGAGGACCAGCGTCGGCTTCAGTGACAGTACGCCCTCTGCGGAGACATCGTGCGCCCGGGTCACCACCGGGAGGTCCTTGGCCTGTTCGAAGGTGGCGGTGATGTCGCGGGCGACGACCTGGCTGCCCAGGCCGAGGGTGTGGACGATCTCGTTGAGGCTGCCGGTCAGCGGCACGATCCGGTCGGCCGAGGAGACCGTGACCCTGCTGCCGTCGGCGGACCGCACGGTGACGGGGAGTTCCGGCTTCGGGACGGTGGACAGCGGCTCGACCCGGTCCGAAGTGTGCTCCTGCGGTGGGGTGGTGGCTGTACACCCGGCGAGGGCAAGGACGACTGCGGAGATGAGTGCGGCGGCTGGCGTACGCACGGGCACCGTCCTGTCGGTCGAAGGGTTCCGGGTCGGGCTAGCTTAGGTTAGCCTTACCTCGCTTCGCCAGACCTCGGAGGGAGCCTGATGCCGTCGTTCAGACCGGCTCGTGTGTGTGCCGTCGCGCTCGTCGCGGTGTTGTTGGGGGCATTCGTGCCGGCAGCCCACGCTGGGGGCCGCACCGTGCAGGGCGGCCGGCTCGACTGGGGCATCAAGTCCTCCTTCCAGAGCTATGTCACCGGGCCGGTGGCCAAGGGCAGTTGGCGGCTCAGGGGTGGCGCGGCCACGGCCGGTGGGAGCCAGTTCCGCTTCCACTCCGCCACCGGTTCCTACGACCCCGACAGCGGCGCCTTCCGGGCCGGCTTCTCCGGCGGCGTCCGGTTCGTCGGCCACCGGAAGCCGGACGGCTCGTATGAACTGGACCTCACCATCAGCCGTCCCACCGTGCGGATCTCGGGGGGCAGCGGCACGCTGTACGCCGATGTGGTCAGCCGGAGCACCGCTTCCTCTCAGGTCGCGCTCGCCTCGCTGTCCCTCGCCGGCGTGAATATGCGGGGAGGCGGTACGCCCGTCGTCCTCACTGGCGTTCCGGCGACGCTGACTTCGCAGGGTGCCGCGGCCTTCGCCGGGTACTACGCCGCCGGTACGCAGCTGGACCCGGTGAGTCTGTCCGCCGATGTGGTCGCCTCGGCTACTCGGAAGCCGGTGGAGAAGGAAGGGACGGATGGAACGGCTTCGGGTGACATCGTTGATGCCGCCGTTGACTGGGGGGTGCGCCGCACCTTCCGTGAGTACGTGACCGGCTCGATCGCCCGGGGCAAGTGGACGCTGTCCGCAGGCGCCCAGGACGGCGGAGCGCTCTTCCGCTTTCCGCGCGGCGAGGGCACGTACGACGGCAGGAAGGGCATCCTGGCCGGCGCCTTCGCCGGAACCGTGCGCTTCACCGGGCGGCACCTCGACCTTGCTCTCAGCAAGGTCGAAGTGCGGGTGAAGGGCGGCCGGGGGACGCTCTCCGCCGACGTCACCCGGCAGGGCGCGACTCAGGAAGCCGTTTCCCTGGTCACCTTCGATGCGAAGGGCCTCAGGGCGTCGGCGGGGCTTGTCACTCTGACCGAGGCGCCCACGACGCTGACTCCTCAGGGCGCCAAGGCTTTTGACGATATGTATACGGCGGGCACCGAGATGGATCCGGTCTCGCTGGCCGTCGTTCTCGACCGGAAGGCGCGGCTCCCGGCCCTCCCCGACCTGGGCAGCCAGACCTCCGCCCCGCCGTTGGCGACGCCGACGCCCGGCGCCAGGAACGCTACCGCCGTCGCCACCTCGCCCTCCTCGGACACCGGTACGTACGTGGCAATCGGCGCGGGCGTGCTCGTCGCCGTGGCCGCCGTACTGCTCGTGGTGCGCAAGCGACGCATGTCCGGCCTCAACTGACCTTCTCAAGGAGACCTCTGACCATGGCTCTTACCCGCCGTCCGGTCGCTTTCGCGGCCGCCGTCGCCACCGCGACCGCACTCGGTGCGACCGTGCTCGCCCTGCCCGCGCTTGCCGCGGACCCCGTTGCCGCGCCTGCGGTCAAGCCGCCGCTGAAGATCGTCGGGGGCACGCTCGACTGGGGCGTCGTGCAGCGGTATCGCGACTATGTGACGGGTGTGCCGCCGCGCGGAGCGAACGGCACGATCACGGTCGCGGACGGCGCGAAGCGGAACGCGGACGGAACCTTCAACTTCGGGGGCGCGGAGGGCGCGTACGACCGGGACACGCATATTGTGAAGGCCGCCTTCGACGGCAGCGTGACCTTCTCCTCGCCCGCGCCGCCCCAGGGCCACGGTTTCGAGGTGAAGCTCTCGGACTTCCAGTTCGACACCGGTACGCAGAAGCTGACCGCGGACGTCACCAAGGGCGCCGCCACCAAGCAGGACGTTCCGCTGGCCGACGTGAAGGTCGCCGGTCCGTCGCTGGAGAACCTGGCCACGACGCTCACGAAGGAGGCGGCCGAGGAGCTCGGCGGGCCGTACGAGGGCATCGCCGGTGATCCGCTCACGGTGAAGCTGGAGTTCGAGCAGCCTACGACTCCGAAGCCGACTCCAACTCCCACGGTTACGGTCACGCAGCAGCCCACGCCGACTCCGAAGCCGACGGCCGTGACGTCCAAGCCGGCGGAGGACGGTGCGGTTCTCGACGGCACGCTGACCTGGGGGCTGAAGGAGTCCTTCCGTAAGTACATCCAGAGCGGCGGCGAGATCACGGCCACCCGTGGCGCCACGAAGAACGGCGACGTCTTCGACTTCTCCTTCGTCAAGGCCGACCTGGACGCCCGCGAGCTGAACGCGTCGTTCACCGGCAGCGTCCGGTTCGCCTATGCCGCCCACGGCATCAACATGACCTTCAGCGACGTCAGGATCGAGACGGCCGGCGCCGCGGGCACCCTGGTCCTGGACGTCACCACCTCCAAGGGCACCAAGGAGGGCGTGAAGTTCGCGACGCTCGACCTGTCCACGGCGGACTACACCGCCAAGAACGGCATCGTCCAGCTCAAGAGCATCCCGGCGGCCTTTACGGCTGACGGCGCCGCGCAGTTCGCCAACGACGCCACGGGCTCGATGTACAAGAAGGGCGACCCCCTCGATCCGGTGACGCTCTCCCTCGCCCTGGACAAGGACGCGGACCTTCCGGACGGCGGCACCTCAGGCACCACCGGCGGCTCCCCGGGTGGTACGACCGGGGGTACGGGCGGCGCCGTCGGGGGATCGGTGGGCGGGAACCTCGCCGCCACCGGTGCCGAGGTTCCGGCCGGCCCCCTGCTAGCCGCCTCCGGCGCGATCGTCGCAGCCGGCGCCGCGGTTGTCTTCGCCGCCCGCAGGCGGCGCCCCTCAGGTGCTTGAATGCCGGAGTGAGTGAACTCGACGTACTTGACGCACCGCACGTACTGGACGTGGTCAGGGTCTTCTGCGGGCCCGACGGCCGCCACGGCAACCCGCTCGGTGTCGTGCGCGACGGGCGCGCGTATCCCGACGAGGCGTCCCGGCAGGCGCTCGCCGCCGAACTCGGCTTCAGCGAGACCGTGTTCGTCGACGACCCCGAGCGCGGGATCATCGACATCTACACGCCCGGTCTCCGGCTGCCCTTCGCCGGGCATCCGCTCGTCGGCGCCGCCTGGCTGCTGGACGTCGAGGAGCTGCAGCCGCCGGCGGGCGAGGTCTGGGCGCGCAGCGACGGCGAGTTCACCTGGATCACCGCCCGGCCGGAGTGGGCCGCGGGCCGCCGTACGCAGCGGTACGCGACCGTCGCCGAGGTGGACGCCCTGCCCGGCCCGCCGCCGGGTGAGGGCTGGCTGTACGCCTGGGCGTGGGAGGACGAAGCCGCCGGCCGGGTGCGGGCCCGGGCCTTCCCCCGCCGCGGTGACGGCATCGTGGAGGACGAGGCGACCGGCGCCGCGGCCCTGGTGCTCACCGCCGAGCTGAACCGTGCCCTGAACATCACGCAGGGGCGCGGTTCCCAGATCCTGACCGCACCCGGACCCGACGGCACGATCGAGATCGGCGGCCGGGTCCGGTGGGCGGCACGAGGCTGAGCATCAGGCGCTGATACGGAACTCCTGGCCCAGCTCGCGGAACACCGCGCCGTTGAAGTCGAAGGCGCGCTTGCACTCGTCGATGATGCGCTGCTTCTCCAGGTCGTCCGCGTTCACCGCGTCCAGCAGCTCCCGGTACTCCCGCTTGAACGCCGCAGGGTTGGCGATCTCCTCGAAGACGTAGAAGCGCACACCGTTGCCCTTGCGCGCGAAGCCCCAGGTCTTCTCCGCCTTGTCGCGGATGATCTGGCCGCCCGAGAGGTCGCCGAGGTAGCGCGTGTAGTGGTGCGCGACATACCCGGCGGGCCAGGTCCGTGCGCACTCGGCCACCCGCGCCGCGTACGCCGCCGTGGCCGGCAGCGGCGCCAGGCCGGCACGCCAGTCCGGACCGCGCAGATGGGCGAGGTCCCGTTCCAGCTCGGCCATACGCATCAGCTCGGGCTGTATGAACGGGCCCGCGACCGGGTCGTCCGCCAGCGACCCGGCGGCGTCCTCCAGGGCGCGGTAGACGAACCACAGCTGCTCGGTGTAGCGCGTGTACGCGTCGACGCCGAGCCGCCCGCCGAGCAGGTCGCTCATGAAGGTCGAGGTCTCCGCCTCCGTGTGCTGCTCGTGCGACGCGGTACGGATGAGTGTGGAGAAGGCGTCCAAGACGGACCTCCGGGGCCGAGGGACAGGGAAGGAAGAGCCGCGGGGGCAGCCGCCCCCGCGATCCTCCTACTTAGGCATACCTAAGTCAATGGTTCCCGACGTCCTGTCGGTAAAAACCTTACGCCCTGGACGGGATCACGGCAGCGTGAGAATCTCCGCCCCCGTCGCCGTCACCACGAGCGTGTGCTCGAACTGCGCGGTGCGCTTGCGGTCCTTGGTCACCACGGTCCAGCCGTCGTCCCACATGTCGTACTCGTGGGTGCCGAGCGTGAGCATCGGCTCGATGGTGAACGTCATCCCCGGCTGGATGTCGGTGGTGGCGTGCGGGCTGTCGTAGTGCGGGACGATCAGGCCGGAGTGGAAGGACGAGTTGATGCCGTGCCCGGTGAAGTCGCGCACGACGCCGTAGCCGAACCGCTTCGCGTACGACTCGATGACCCGGCCGATGATGTTGATCTGGCGGCCCGGCCTGACCGCCTTGATGGCGCGGTTCAGCGACTCGCGGGTCCGCTCGACGAGCAGCTTCGACTCGTCGTCGACGTCCCCGCAGAGGTACGTGGCGTTGTTGTCTCCGTGCACCCCGTTGATGTACGCCGTGACGTCCAGGTTCACGATGTCGCCGTCCTGGAGCACCGTGGAGTCCGGGATGCCGTGGCAGATGACCTCGTTGACGGAGGAGCACAGCGACTTGGGGAAGCCGCGGTAGCCCAGGGTCGACGGATAGGCCCCGTGGTCGCACATGAACTCGTGCGCGACCCGGTCCAGCTCGTCCGTCGTCACGCCGGGCTTGATGAGCTTCGACGCCTCCTCCATCGCCTGGGCGGCGATCCGCCCCGCGATACGCATGCGCTCGATCGTTTCGGCGTTCTGCACCTCGGGCCCCGAGTACGGCGTGGGCGCGGGCTTGCCCACGTACTCGGGACGCCGGATGTTTCCGGGGACGGAACGGATGGGAGAGATCTCCCCTGGTACGAGCAGCGACTGGCCAGACATGAGAGCGAGTGTATCCAGCGCGGATCGGGCAAGCTGGCGGCAGAGAGAGGAGCCGACGATGGCCCTGTTCAAGAAGCGCACGGTGGGCAAACCGGGCGAGTGGTACTACTGCCTCGTGCACCGGAAGGTCGAAGAGGGCCCGGAGTGCCCGGCGAAGGACCGCTTCGGTCCCTACGTCAGCCGCGAGGAGGCCAACCAGGCGATGGAGACCGCGCAGGAGCGGAACCTCGAGTGGGAGACCGACCCCAAGTGGCACGACGCACAGCGCGGGGGCGAGGACACCCCGGCCTGACGAGCGCGGGGCGGCTACCAGCGGGCCGGCGGGGGCGCGGTCAGCTGGTCGGCCAGCCGCGAGAGCCGGTCCCGGAACCGGCGGGGCGTGCGCGGCGCGGGCACGCTGTTCTCCCCGGCGGCTGCGCTGACCAGGTGCTGCACGGTGTCCAGGTCCAGATCGGCGCTGCCGGGCGCGGAGGGCGCGGACGGCACGGACGGCACGGACAGCGCGTCGTGCGCGAGCGTGTGCAGCTCACGGTCCCCGCCGTCCAGGGAGTCCAGGGACAGCACGGTCGCCCCGGCCCGGCGGGCGTCGTGCACCCGCTCCAGCAGCCCCTCGTCCGGCCGCTCGGGCGCCACGACCAGCAGCGTCTCCCCGCGCCGGGCCGCCGCGATCCTGCCCAGCCCGACGGACAGGTGCGGCGGCTCGCCGGGCAGCACCCGGTGGCGTACCAGCGTGGGTGCCAGCTGGGGCAGCCCCGACCAGGCGGACTCGTCGACGAGGTGGGCGGCCAGATGCCACGGCTCGTACCGCTCGGTGCCCACCAGCAGCAGCCCGCCGCCGTACGGCACGACGGACGACCGGAGCACCCCCGCGAACCGCCGGGTGGCACCGAGCCACTCCGTCCCGGCGAGGACCTCACGCAGCAGGGCGACGCGTACGGCATCCATGGCTCCGCATCCTGCCGTACCGGCGTCTCCACAGTCCTGGAGTCGGCGCCTCTACCAGCAAGTAAGGTCGGCTCATGACTTCTACCGACAGTGCCGGCACGGCGTCCACCCCCAGCGCGCAGGGCGCGCAGAAGGCCCCCGCGAAAGACCCCTGGGACCTCCCCGACGTCTCCGGCCTGGTGGTCGGCGTCCTCGGCGGCACCGGTGACCAGGGGCGCGGGCTCGCCTACCGGCTGGCCATGGCCGGCCAGAAGGTGATCATCGGCTCGCGGGCGGCCGAGCGGGCGCAGACCGCCGCCGACGAGCTGGGCCTCGGTATCGAGGGCGCGGACAACGCCGAGTGCTCGCGGCGCAGCGACATCGTGATCGTCGCGGTGCCGTGGGAGGGCCACGCCAAGACGCTGGAGTCGCTGCGCGAGGAGCTCGCGGGCAAGCTCGTCGTCGACTGCGTCAACCCGCTCGGCTTCGACAAGAAGGGCGCGTACGCCCTGAAGCCGGCGGAGGGCAGCGCCGCAGAGCAGGCCGCCGCCCTGCTGCCGGACTCCCGGGTCACGGCCGCCTTCCACCACCTGTCCGCCGTCCTGCTCCAGGACGAGTCGGTCGACGAGATCGACACCGATGTGATGGTGCTGGGCGAGACACGCGCCGACACCGACCTCGTCCAGGCCCTGGCCGGCCGGATCCCCGGCATGCGCGGCGTCTTCGCGGGCCGGCTGCGGGGCGCTCACCAGGTCGAGTCGCTCGTCGCGAACCTGATCTCGGTGAACCGCCGCTACAAGGCGCACGCCGGCCTGCGAGTAACCGACGTCTGAGCCGGGACAGCCGGGCCGGGGCATGGGGGACACTGGAGGGGCTGTACGTGATAAGCCCCCGGACAGGAGCCGACCCCCATGCCCCGCCTTGCTCTGTACGCCATTGTCGTCTGCGCCCTCGCCGTGGCCGCGGCCGTGCTGGCCTTCGTCCGGGGCAGCTTCCTCGGGATCGTGTGGGTGCTGCTGGCCGGCCTGTCGTCGAACATGGCCTGGTACTACCTGCGCAAGGCGAAGGCCGAGCGGAACGCGCCCTCGCCTACCGCGTGAGGCAGAGCGGGTTCAGGTCGGTCCAGGCGCGGTAGGCGTTCTGCCCGCAGTACGTGTCCACCTCGCTCACGCCGAGCGCCTGCAGCAGCACGTCGATCCCGTCGAAGAAGGCGTGATTGACCGCGGGGATGAAGAGGACGCCGAAGACCGCGATCAGCCCGAAGGGCGCGATCGGCTCGACCTGGCGGCGGATCCTGTACGACAGCCACGGCTCGATCACCCCGTACCCGTCCAGGCCCGGCACCGGCAGGAAGTTCAGCAGGGCGGCCGTCACCTGGAGCAGGGCGAGGAAGCCGAGCGCGTAACGGAACATCAGCGGCACCCCGTCAAGGGCGTCCAGCCAGAACGGCGCGGTGCAGACGATCGCGAACAGGACGTTCGTCAGCGGCCCGGCCGCAGAGATCAGACTGTGCTTCCAACGGCCCCGGATCCGGCCCCGCTCGATGAACACGGCGCCGCCGGGAAGACCGATTCCGCCCATGATCACGAAGAGCACCGGCAGGATGATGCTCAGGACGGCATGGGTATATTTCATGGGATTCAGGGTCAGATAACCCTTGGCGCCGACCGAGATGTCGCCGCCGTGCAGCGCGGTGCGGGCGTGCGCGTACTCGTGCAGACAGAGCGACACGACCCACGCGGCCGTCACGAAGAGGAAGACGGCGAGGCCGGCGCTCGGGGAGAAGTCCGTCCACACCGCCCAGCCCGTGACCGCCATGACGGCGACGATCCCCAGGAAGACGGGACTGACACGCCGGTCGCTGCGGGTTGCTGCCGTGGTCATTGCGGGCTCCCGGGGTGGGGTGGCGGGCGGTGCGCGTCGACCGTACCGGTGACGTGAGGGAAACGTCCTGCGGATCCGTCACGGTTCCTGATAGCCGTGTCCGCCATGGAGGCATGGGTGGCGCAGATGCTGGACGAGATCCAGCTGCCCCGGAACGTGCGGCTGCGACTGACGAGGAACGGGCTCACGTTCGTACCAGTCACGCAAGCGCACCTGACGGCGCAGCGGCGCATCGCGAACCAGATCGAGGAACGGCTGCCCGGCTGGTTGCCGGTGGGCGAGTTCAAGGTCGTCCCCGCGCGGGAGGGCTACAAGCCGGAACCGGACGCGTCAGCCCTCCCCGTCGACCAGTTCGACCCGGCCAAGAGCGAGTTCGACGAGTCGCTGCTGCCCTTCGTGGTGGAGGTGGTCTCGCCCGAGAGCAAGAACCGGGACTACAACAGCAAGTCCGACCACTACGCGCTGCGCGGAATCCCGGCCTACCTCGTCGTCAATGTCCTTACCGCCCGCTGGACGCTGCTGACACAGCCGGAGAACGGGGAGTACCAGCACACGGTATCCGGGGCCTTCGGCCAGGAGATCGAGATTCCGGTCGCGGGCCAGACGCTCACCCTCGACTCGGCGCAGTTCATGCGGGTGTGAAATCGCACATCGGGAGGGTGGTCTTGCCGGCGCCGTTGGGCCCGAGGACGCCGAGGACGGTGCCCTCGCGCACATCGTGGTCGACCCCGTCGAGGGCTTTGGTCTCGCCGTAGTGCTTGACCAGTCCCCGTACTTCGACGGCGTTGGTGCCGTGCCGGGGGTTCTTGTCGAATCGCGTCATGCCCACATCGGACCAGCCACCACCGACAACCCGACGACAACCCACCGACAGAGCACCGACAGCCTCGCCGGCCGAACGGCGACAGCCCGCCGACGGGGGAATCGGCGGGCCGTCGATGGTGCCGCGGTGGCTAGTGGAAAGCGTGCTCCGGCTGCGGGAACGCGCCGCCGACGACGTCGTCCGCGAAAGCCTTCGCCGCGTCGCCCATGGTCTGGCGGAGGTTGGCGTACTGCTTGACGAAGCGCGGCATCTTCCCGCCGGTCAGGCCCATCATGTCCGTCCAGACGAGCACCTGCGCGTCGCACTCGGACCCGGCCCCGATGCCGACCGTCGGGATGTGCAGCGATCGGGTGACCTCGGCCGCCAGCTCGGCCGGTACGAGTTCCAGGACGACCGCGAACGCGCCCGCGTCCTGCGCCGCCTTCGCGTCGAGCAGCAGCTGGTGCGCCGCCTCGTCGCCACGGCCCTGGACCCGGTAGCCCATGGCGTTCACGGACTGCGGGGTCAGGCCCAGGTGCGACATGACCGGGATGCCGGACTGCACGAGCAGCTCGGTCTGGGCCAGCGAGCGCTCACCGCCCTCCAGCTTCACCGCGCCGACGCCGGCCTCCTTGACCAGCCGGGTGGCGCTGCGCAGCGCCTGGACGGCGCCTTCCTGGTATGAGCCGAAGGGCAGGTCGCCGATGACCAGGGCGCGCTGGGTGCCCCGTACGACGGCGGCGGACAGGATGGTCATCTCGTCGAGCGTGACGGGCACGGTGGTGTCGTAGCCGAGGTGACAGTTGCCCATCGAGTCGCCGACCAGGATGACCGGGATGCCGGCCTCGTCGAAGACGGAGGCGGTCATCGCGTCGTAGGCGGTGAGCATGGGCCACTTCTCACCGCGCTCCTTGGCGGCGGTGACGTCGCGGACGGTGATGCGCCGGGTGCCCTTGCCTCCGTACAGCGCCTTGCTGCTGTCGGAGGACGTGTTCGGGGCAGGCGTGACGGCGTGCGTCATTGCAACGGCTCCTTGTGTCATCTCGAGGCGCCCTTACGGCGTCCCCGGACGTACCCCCCATGGTGGCACCTCGCCGGCCGGAGGCGGAAGGGGGACATTGCGACAAGCTTTTCGATACGAGACGGCGCCGTATCGAAAATGGACTAAACTCGCCCCATGAACACCGGCCGACCCGCCGCGTCCCCCACCCCCGGCCCCACCCCGGCCCCTTCCCTCATCCCCGAAGCCGTGCACCGGCGCCGCTGGGCGATCCTCGCGGTTCTGATCCTCAGCCTGCTGATCGTGGTGCTGGACAACTCGATCCTCAATGTCGCGATGAAGACCATCGCGACCCCTCCGCCGCACGGCCTGGGCGCCTCCCAGAGCGCGCTGGAATGGGCCATCAACGCCTACACGCTCGTCTTCGCCGGCCTCCTCTTCACCGCCGGCCTCCTCGCCGACCGGCTGGGCCGCAAGAAGGCCATGATCTTCGGCATGCTGGTCTTCGGCGCCGGCTCGGCGCTCGCCGCGTTCTCCGGATCGCCGGGCGCGCTCGTCGCGTACCGCGCGGTGATGGGCGTCGGCGGCGCCTTTGTGATGGCGACCACGCTCGCCATCCTGATGAACGTCTTCGACCGCGAGGAACAGCCCAAGGCCATCGGCATCTGGACCGGTGGCGTCGGCATCGCGATCGCCATCGGCCCGATCACCGGCGGGCTGCTGCTGGAGCACTTCTGGTGGGGTTCGGTGTTCCTCGTCAACGTGCCCATCGTCATCGTCACCGTGATCGCGATGCTGGTCCTGATCCCCGACTCGCGCGACCCGAACCCCGGACGGCTCGACCCGGTCGGTGTGCTGCTGTCCGTCGCCGGCCTGGTCCTGCTCGTGTACGGGATCATCACGGGCGGCCGGTACGCCGACTTCACCACGCCCGAGGTGGTGCTCACCCTCGGCGGCGGGCTCGTGGTCCTGACGGTCTACGTCCTGTACGAGAGGCGCAGCGACCACCCCGCGATCGATGTCCGCCAGTTCCGCAACCCCGCCTTCTCGGCAGCTGTAGCCGCCATCGCGCTGGTCTTCTTCGCGCTGACGGGCGTCTCCTTCTTCTCGGTCTTCTACATCCAGAGCGTTCGGGGCTACTCGCCGTTGCAGACCGGTTTGCTGGTCCTGCCGCTCGCCGTGGCCCAGCTGATCTTCGCGCCCCGCGCCCGGCTGGCCGTCGCGCGCTTCGGTGCGCGCGTCACCTGCACGGCGGGACTGCTGCTCCTGACCGTCACGCTCAGCGCGTTCCTGCTGCTCGGCACGGACACCCCGATCTGGGTACTGGAGGCGATCCTCTTCCTTCAGGGCACCGGCTCGGCGCACGTCATGACGCCCGTCACGGTCGCGATCATGCAGAGCCTGCCGCGCGAGAAGGCCGGTTCCGGATCGGCCCTGAACAACACCTTCCGGCAGGTGGGCGGCGCGCTGGGCGTCGCGGTGCTCGGCTCGCTGCTGTCCACGGTCTACCGCGCCGGCATCGACGACAGCCTCACCGCCCTGCCGCCGGGCGCGCGCCACGCGGCGGGTGAGTCGGTCGAGGCGACCCTCGCGGCCGCGCAGCGGCTCGGCCCGGAGGGCGAGGCGCTGATCGGCCCGGCCTATGCCGCGTTCATCCACGCGATGCACATCACCGCCCTGGGCGCGGCGGCCGTCGCAGTGCTGGGCGCGGTCGTCGTCGCGCTGTTCCTGCCGGGCCGGGGCGCGAAGCCGGCCGCGGGGGACGGAAACGAGCACAGCGAGCCGGCCCGCAGTCCCGTCGACGCCCGGGAGCCCTAGGGGGCCGCGGCCGGGGTTCTGGCGGGCCCGCGCGAGAATCCTCCGTGACGATTGTCGTACGTCGTACATGCGAGAGGCGGGCGGACGTGGCGCTGAAGGACCGGCCCGAGCAGCCCGCCGAGGGCAGGGCTCCGCGCGGGCGGCCGCGCAGTGAGGCCGCCGAGCGCGCCATCATCGACGGCGTCGTCCGGCTCCTGGAGGACGGCGTCCCGCTCGCCGAGCTGTCCATCGAGCGGATCGCCCGCACCGCGGGGGTGGGCAAGGCCACCATCTACCGCCGCTGGGAGGGCAAGGAGGCCCTCTTCGTCGACGTGCTGCGGTCCGTCGAGGAGGAGGACCCGCCGCTCCCCGGCACTTCGGTGCGCGATGACCTGATCGCCATGCTGGAGGGGCTGCGCCGCCGCGGCCTGGCGAAGCGTTCGTCGGCGATGCTGCGCAGTGTGCTGGGCCAGGTGCAGAGCTATCCGCAGCTGTGGCAGCACTACCAGAACAGCGTGATCGCGGCCCGGCGGGAGGTGCTGGACGACGTGCTCCGGCGCGGGATCGAGCGCGGGGAGATCCGGGCGGACCTGGACTTCGACCTCGTCGGCGATCTGGTGGTCGGGCCCATGCTCGTACGGACGGTCCTGCGGCCGGACGGCCCACTGGACGAGGACCTCGCCGAGCGGATCGTCGACGCCGTGCTGGCAGGGCTCCGGCCACGGCCCTGACCCGCGCTCTCTCATCCGTTCCAGAACGGCTCCTGAATATGCGCGTTTTGTCACAGCCGCGGCCCTGACCGGGTCGTTCGGAACTCCCCGCGCCGCGCCTTCGTCCTCGTGGCAGTACGGCCGTTCAGGACGGCAGGGAAAGTCACCGATCATCCCCTAGGGTCAGGGGGCGAGACGGTGTGCGAGGCAAGGCAGCGAGGGCAGCGGAATGGCGCAGGCGTACATGACGGAGACGGGGAACGGCAGCTCGGGGCCCGAGCGCACCGGATCCGGCTTCCGGCGCCTGCTGGACGATCTGCGGCGCGACCGCGGCATCTGGCGGCGCGGCATCCTTCTCGCGCTGCTCGCCGTGCTCACCGCGCTGCTGATGATTCTCCACGCGCAGATCCCCAACACCATCGGCAACCTGGGCAGCCTGACGGAGACGTTCCTGCCGTGGCTCGGCGTCGCCATTCCCCTGCTGCTGGTTCTCGCGCTGGTACGGCGCTCCGCGACGGCGCTGATCGCCGTACTGCTGCCGGCCGTCGTCTGGCTCAACCTCTTCGGCGGACTCGTCACCGGTAATTCGGGCAGCGACGGCGGCAACCTCACCGTCGCCACGCACAACGTCAACGCCGAGAACCCCGACCCCGAGGGCACGGCGCAGAAGGTGGCGGCGTCGGGCGCTGACGTGGTGGCGCTGGAGGAGCTGAAGGCGGGCGCGGTCGCGTCGTACGAGAGCGCGCTGGCGCCGACGTACAAGTACCACTCGGTGCAGGGGACGGTCGGGCTCTGGAGCAGGTACCCGATGAGCGACACCCGGCCCGTGGACATCCAGCTGGGCTGGATCCGCGCGATGCGCTCGACCGTCCAGACCCCGCAGGGGCCGGTCGCGGTCTATGTAGCCCATCTGCCGTCGGTACGGGTCAAGCTCAACGCCGGCTTCACCGCCCACCAGCGCGACGACAGCGCGGACGCGCTCGGCCACGCGATCGTCCGGGACCCGCTGAAGCGGGTTATCCTCCTCGGCGACCTCAACGGCACCATGAACGACCGCGCGTTGTCCCCGGTCACTTCGCAGATGCGCTCCACCCAGGGCGCGGCGGGTGACGGCTTCGGCTTCAGCTGGCCGGCGTCGTTCCCGATGGCGCGGATCGACCAGATCATGGTCAAGGGCATCACGCCGGTGTCGTCGTGGACGCTGCCGGAGACGGGCAGCGACCATCTGCCGATCGCGGCGCGCGTCGAGTTCTGACGGCGCGAGGTACGACGTCAGGCCCGGGGACGAGCGCCCCGGGCCTGACGTCGTACCTCGCCGTCAGGCGCGCTCGCGCCAGCCGTTGGTGATCGGCAGCCGGCGGTCCTTGCCGAACCCCTTCGCGGAGATCTTGGTGCCCGGCGGGTACTGACGGCGCTTGTACTCCGCCACGTCCACCATGCGCAGCGTCTTCGCCACCAGCTCCCGGTCGAAGCCCGCGGCGACGATCGACTCCATGCCCTGGTCGCGGTCCACGTACAGGGCGAGGATCGCGTCGAGCACCGGGTAGTCGGGCAGCGAGTCGGTGTCGACCTGCCCCGGCCGCAGTTCCGCGCTCGGCGGCTTGGAGATGGAGTTCTCCGGGATCGGCGGGGTCTGCCCGCGCTCCTGCGCCGCCCGGTTCCGCCACCGCGCGAGGCGGAAGACGGCCGTCTTGTAGACGTCCTTGATCGGACCGTACGCACCGACCGAGTCGCCGTACAGCGTGGAATAGCCCACCGCCAGCTCGGACTTGTTGCCCGGCGCGAGCACGATGTGGCCCTCCTGGTTGGAGACGGCCATCAGCATCGTGCCGCGCAGCCGTGACTGGAGGTTTTCCTCGGCGAGCCCGGTCAGCCCCAGCGACTCCATGTACGCGTCGAACATCGGCGCGATCGGCACGGTCCGGAAGTTGAGCCCGGTACGGCGGGCCAGCTCGGCCGCGTCGCCCTCGGAGTGGTCCGAGGAGTACCGCGAGGGCATCGCGATGCCGTACACGTTCTGCGCACCGACGGCGTCACAGGCGATCGCGGCCACCAGGGCCGAGTCGATACCGCCGGACAGGCCGATCAGTACGGACCGGAAGCCGTTCTTGGCGACGTACGCGCGCAGGCCCACGACCAGGGCCGAGTAGACCTCCTCGTCGTCGTCGAGGCGGTCGGCGTAGCCGCCGCCGACCTCGGCCTCGTACGCCGGGACGGGCTCCTCCGACAGGACCACGTGCTCGATGCGCAGCCCGTCGTCGACGACCCCCGCCGGGGGCTCGGCCGACGCGGCCGGCAGATCCAGGTCCACCAGCACGCAGCCCTCGGCGAACTGCGGGGCGCGCGCGATGACTTCGCCGTCCTTGTCGACGACGATCGAGTCGCCGTCGAAGACCAGCTCGTCCTGGCCGCCGATCATCGCGAGATAGGCGGTGGTGCAGCCGGCCTCCTGCGCGCGCTTGCGTACGAGTTCGAGCCGGGTGTCGTCCTTGTTCTGCTCGTACGGCGAGGCGTTGACGGAGACCAGCAGCCCGGCCCCCGCGGACCGGGTGGCCGGTACGCGGCCGCCCTCCTGCCAGAGGTCCTCGCAGATGGCGAGCGCGACATCGACGCCGCGCACCCGGATCACCGGCATCGAGTCGCCCGGGACGAAGTACCGGAACTCGTCGAAGACGCCGTAGTTCGGCAGGTGGTGCTTGGCGAAGGTCAGCGCGACCGTGCCCCGGTGGAGCACCGCGGCGGCGTTCTGCGGGGCGCCGGCCGGCTGGCCGTACCGCGGCTGGGCCTTCTCGGAGCGGTCCAGGTACCCGACGATGACGGGCAGCTCGCCGAATCCCTCGTCGTCGAGGCGCGCGGCGAGCGCGCGGAGCGCGTCGCGCGAGGCCTGGACGAACGTCGAGCGCAGCGCGAGGTCCTCGACGGGGTAGCCGGTCAGCACCATCTCGGGGAACGCCACCAGATGGGCGCCCTGCTCGGCGGAGTGCCGGGTCCATTGGATGATCGATTCGGCGTTGGCGGTGAGGCTGCCGACGGTCGAGTCGATCTGATTCAGAGCGAGGCGTAGTTGAGGCACGCGGCCCAGTGTAATCGTCTGTCTGACGCGATGTCCCGGCGGGCGGGTGTGGGGCGCCCCACTCGGGTGCGCCCCGCACTCGCTCGCCTCTGTCGCTCGTCTCCGGCTCCCGCCTCCGGCCCGTCTCTGGCTACTTCTGGTAACCGAGCACGGTCATCATCCCGGCCTCCGAGTGGTAGACGTTGTGGCAGTGGATCATCCACAGGCCCGGATTGTCGGCGTCGAAGTCCACCGTCAGAGTGCCGTTCGGCAGGATCACCGCGGTGTCCTTGCGGGGCCCGTCCGGGACGTTGGCCAGGGCGAAGGTGTGCCCGTGCAGATGGAGCGGGTGCCACATCGTCGTGGAGTTGGAGAAGACCACCCGGACCCGCTCGCCCGCCCGGACCGCGTGCCGCCGCGCGGGGGAGTAGGGCTTCCTGTCGAACGCCCAGTCGTACTTCTCCATCCCGCCCGTCAGCTTCAGCCTGATCGTGCGGTCCGGCTTCCGGGCGGGCAGCGCGACGGACTCGTCCGCCTTCAGACGGTCGGCGGTCAGCAGCTTCCCGTCCAGCTCCCTGGGCCGTACGGACGCGGACGGCGCCGCGCCGCCTGCGGTACGGAGCAGGGCCCGGGCCGTCTGCTTCTTGCCCTCCGCGAGCGCGGTCAGCGGGAAGACCCCGTCCTTCGCGGTGACCAGGACGTCGTACCGCTCGCCCATGCCGAGGAGGAGGGCGTCGGTCTTGGCGTGCTGGACGGGGAAGCCGTCCGTATGCGTCACCGTCAGTTCGTGGCCGCCCAGCGCGACGCGGAACGCGGTGTCGCCGCCGGCGTTGATCAGGCGCAGCCGGATGCGGTCGCCGGGCTTGGCGGTGAAGACGGCAGGGTCGTCCGGCGTCCGCCCGTTGACCAGGTAGTACGGGTAGGCGACGTCCCCCGCGTCACCGCCGAGCAGCGGGCTGGTGGCGCCCGCCATCATCCGGGACGGGCCGCCGGACCCGCCGGACCCGCCGGACCCGCCGACCGGTCCGGACGGCGACGGCATGCCGTGACCGGCGTGCCCGCCGGACGCGTCGCCCATGCCCTTGCTGAGTTCGGCCAGCACGCCGTCCGGAGTCGAGCCGTCCACCCCGTCGACCCAGTCGTCCAGTACGACGACCCACTCCTTGTCGTACGTCAGCGGCTCCCGCGGGTCCTCCACGATCAGCGGTGCGTACAGGCCGCGGTCCTGCTGGGTGCCCGAGTGCGGGTGGAACCAGTACGTCCCGGCGTGCGGGACCGCGAAGCGGTAGTCGAACGAGGCGCCCGGCCGGATGTCGCGCTGGGTCAGGCCGGGGACGCCGTCCATGTCGTTGCGCAGGGCCAGACCGTGCCAGTGCAACGACGTGGGCTGCGGCAGGTTGTTGGCGAGGGTGAGCGCGAGGGTGTCGCCCGCGGTGACGCGGACCTCCTGGCCGGGCAGCCGGTCGCCGTACGCCCAGGACCTGACCGTACGGCCGCCGCCCAGTTCGAGCGGGGTGGCGGTGGCGGTCAGCTTGACCGTACGGACCGGGCCCGGCCGTCGCCCGGCTTCGGCCGCGGCGACCTCCTTGCCGTCGGGCGTGACGAAGCCGGGGGCGGCCGACGGCGAGCCGCCGTGCTTCATCGAGCCGTGGTCCATGCCGCCGGACGAACCGGAGCAGGCGGCCAGAACTCCCGTACCGGCCACGGCGATTCCGGCGCCGAGCACGGCGCGGCGGGTGTGTTGAGTGCGCATGACTGAGTGCACCTCGTGGTCTGTGGTGATGCGTGCAGATGGGCGCGTCTGCTGCTTCTGGTACACCGCTCGGAGCGCGGAGGTTCCCAGGCAGCGGGGCCCGGTTCTAGATCCGCAGCACCGACAGCGTGGCGAGGACGGTCTTACGGGGTGGCGGGTGCGGCCACATCGCGCGCAGCAGCGGGTCCCGGCCGACCGGGTGCGCGCCGGCCGGGCGGGTGCGCAGCAGGCCCGTGGCCAGTACGACGAGCGTGAACGCCCCCAGTACCGCCAGACAGACGGCCATCGGGTCCATGTCCATACCCGGCAGCGCCGGCCCCGCGTACCCGGCGCCGGTCTGCCCGTCCGCGGAGGCGGCGGTCTGGTGCGAGGTGTGGCCGGTGTGGTGTTCCGGCGGAGCCGCGGCGGACACCGTGTGCTCGGCCGGGCCCTGGGGGCCGTGCTCCTGGGCCGGGTGCCCCAGCGTATGCATCGTGACGATCCCGAAGAGCAGCGCGGCGAACAGCAGCACCTGCCGCCAGAACGTCGCCCCTCTCGTGGTCATCACAGACCGCAGCCTACCCCCACCCGGTATGGCCCCCCGGGCAGGGGCCGGGCCGTGGCTGCGGATACTGTTCCTGGCTGGAGCAACCGGGGAAGGGCGCACATGACGTTCGTACGGGTCGGCGGCGTGCCGCTGCACGTGGCCGTCGAGGGCAGCGGACCGGTGTGCGTACTGAGCGCCGGCCTCGCGATGAGCTGGTACGACTGGGACCTGGTCGTTCCGCTGCTGACCCCCTTCCGTACCGTCGTCCGCTTCGACCGGCCCGGACACGGACTGAGCGCCCCCGCCGCCGTACCGCCCACCGCCGCCGGCGAGGCGCACCGCATCGCGGGACTGCTGGACGCGCTCGGGCTGCCCGGTCCGGCCACGGTGGTCGGCCACTCCATCGCCGGTTTCCACGTGGAGGCCTTCGCCCGCCTCCACCCTGCCCGTACCGCCGCTGTCGTCATGGTCGACGGCAGTGTCGAGGAGGACGCCCGTACCCCCGCCGCCCCCGCCCTGCGCACCGCCGCCGCGCGGACCCTCGGCTCGGTGCTCACCGCCGTCGGCGCCCCCGCCGCGCTCGGCCCGCTCACCCGCCGCGCGGTCGTCCGGGTCTCGCGGGTCCCGCGGGTCTCGCGCACGGGCGGCGGCGATCCGGCGCCCGACGCGCTCGTACGCCGCTGCTACCGCACCGGGCGCGTGCTGCGCGGCGCGCTGCTGGAGAACGCGCGCTACCGCGACGTGGCGGCCGAACTGCTGGCGCTGCGCGAGCGCCACCCGCTCCCGGACGTGCCGGTGACGGTCCTCGCCGGGCACGACGGCGGCAGCGGCCGGTGGGCGGTGCGGTGGCTGGACCGCCAGGCCGCACTGGCCGACCGTCTCGGCGCCCGCTTCGAAGTCGCGGAGCCGTCCGGCCATATGGTCATGCTCGACCAGCCGCGGTCGGTGGCGCGGGCGGTACTGAGCCACCCGGTGTGACGTCCGACATCCGCCCCGGTGCCGTTCGGCGACCGGGGCGGCTGTCGGACGCGCAGCGGCGGTCCGTCAGGCGCGGGGCTTGGCGCCCCGCTGCTTCAACAGGTCGGCCAACAGGGCCAGTTCGGACTCCTGAGCGTCGGCCATGCCCTGGGCCAGCTTCCGTTCCGTACCGACCTCGCACAGGTCGGCGCAGCCCCGGGCCATGGTCACACCGCCCTTGTGGTGGTCGGTCATCAGCTGGAGGTAGAGGATCTCGGCCTGCTTGCCCTCCGCCCTGGCCAGTGCGGCCAGCTCGGTCTTCGTCGCCATGCCGGGCATGAGGGAGCCGTCGCGCACCTCGTGCCCGCCGGAGGCCCCGCCGTCGCCGCCCGAGGCCCCGGCGTGCCCGCCGGAGTGCCCGCCGGAGTGCCCGCCGTGCTGCGCCTGCTCCGACGCCATCCACGCCATCGGCTCGCCCATCGAGATCTTCGGCAGCTCCCACAGGTCCAGCCAGCCCAGCAGCATGCCCCGCTGGTTGGCCTGCGTGTTGGCGATGTCGTACGCCAGCCGCCGCACGTCCTCGTCCTTCGTACGGTCGCGCACGATGAACGACATCTCCACCGCCTGCTGATGGTGGACCGCCATATCCCGGGCGAAGCCGGCGTCCGCCGAGTCCTCGGCCGGGGCGGCCGCGGCGCCCGCCTGCTCGGACGACGCGCCGCCCCTCGCGGTCGCGACCGTGGCAGCCGCCGCGACGAGCAGCGCGAGGACGACGGCCGTGATGGCCGCCCAGTGCGTACGAGTCAGCGCACGGGTCACTGCTCGCCCATTCCGCCGGTGCACGCGGCACCCGGCTCAGGGGTCTGCGGGCCCTGCACGTACTTGGTGAAGAACTGATCCACCCGCGGATCGGCGGCGCCGTCCACCGTGACCTGCTTGCCCCAGGCGCTCAGCATGATCGCGCCGGACTGGTCCTTGACCGGGCTCATCAGCGAGTACGGCGTCTTGCCGACCTTGTCGGCGAGCTTCTTCACGTCCGCGGCCGGGGCCTTGTCGTTGTACGTCACCCAGACGGCGCCGTGCTCCAGCGAGTGCACTGCGTTCACCTCCGGGATCGGCTTCTTGTAGACGTCACCCTCGCAGTTCATCCAGATCTGGTGGTGGTCACCGCCGACCGGGGGCTTCATCGGGTACGTCACGGCCTTGGTGACGTGGTTGCGGCCGAGCTTCTTGGCGTCCCAGCTCTGCTCGCCGGTCACCGGCGCCTTGACGGCCGCCTCCGCCTTCTCCTTCTTCTCGGACTCCTTGTTCAGCACGTACGCGCCGAGGCCGACGAGACCGGCGACGACGGCCGCGCTGACGGTGATGGCGACGATGCGGTCGCGGCGGTCACGCGCTTTCTCGGCGCGGCGCATCTCCTCTATTCGGGCCTTGCGCGAGCTGTTCTGCTTCTGGTTCTTGGTGGAAGCCATGGGGGGCGATGTCCTTCTGCGGGGAGGGATAGGGGTACGGGAGCCGTGATGCGAGAACCGTGGTGCGAGTCCCGGCTCACGTCCGCAGCACTTGAAGGACATGGAGGTCGGGGGCCCGGGGCTGCGCCCCCGCGGCGCGTACGTCGGCGGGGACCCGGAGGAGCCCGCCGTGCGGTACGTCGGCCACGGCGGCCGGGGCATCGGGCGGCGGGGCCGTCAGGACCGCCGGGGTCAGATGTGAGAAGGTGCCGCAGTCCGAGCGGTCGAACGGGCACGTGTACTCGGCGTGGCCGGCGGACATGGTGGCCGAGACGCGCCGCGCGCCGGGGTCGTCCGTCCCGCCGCCATGAGGCTCACCGGCGCTCAGACAGAGGAGAAGCCCGGCGAGCAGCGTCGCCAGGGCGCACACCATCGCCGCAGGACGCCTGATGCGCCCGCGCCGCGTGTGCCGGGATCCCCCCATGGGGCCAGATGGTAGTGGGCGGGGGCGTGCCGCATGTCATATGGGTTGCGTAATGTGGCCGAAACGACGGGTCGGGATACTGGGGTTTCTCCCCTCTGCCCGGGCGGTGGTGCACAGGCCGTCTGAACTGCAAGGATGTAGCTATGGACAAGCAGCAGGAATTCGTGCTCCGTACGCTCGAGGAGCGCGACATCCGCTTCGTGCGCCTGTGGTTCACCGACGTGCTCGGCTTCCTCAAGTCGGTCGCGGTGGCTCCGGCGGAGCTGGAGCAGGCGTTCGACGAGGGCATCGGCTTCGACGGCTCCGCGATCGAGGGCTTCGCGCGGGTGTACGAATCGGACATGATCGCCAAGCCGGACCCGAGCACGTTCCAGATCCTGCCCTGGCGCGCCGAGGCCCCCGGCACGGCCCGGATGTTCTGCGACATCCTGATGCCGGACGGCTCACCGTCCTTCGCGGACCCCCGGTACGTACTGAAGCGCATCCTCGCCAAGACCTCCGACCTGGGCTTCACCTTCTACACCCACCCGGAGATCGAGTTCTTCCTGCTGAGGAACAAGCCGCTCGACGGCTCGGTGCCCACCCCGGCCGACAACTCCGGCTACTTCGACCACACCCCGCAGAACGTGGGCATGGACTTCCGCCGGCAGGCGATCACCATGCTCGAATCCATGGGCATCTCGGTCGAGTTCAGCCACCACGAGGGTGCCCCCGGCCAGCAGGAGATCGACCTCCGCTACGCCGACGCGCTCTCCACCGCCGACAACGTCATGACCTTCCGCCTGGTCATGAAGCAGGTCGCGCTGGAGCAGGGTGTGCAGGCCACGTTCATGCCGAAGCCGTTCTCGGAGTACCCGGGCTCCGGCATGCACACCCACCTCTCCCTCTTCGAGGGCGACCGCAACGCGTTCTACGAATCGGGCGCGGAGTACCAGCTCTCCAAGGTCGGCCGCTCCTTCATCGCGGGCCTGCTCAAGCACGCCGCCGAGATCTCGGCGGTCACCAACCAGTGGGTCAACTCCTACAAGCGCATCTGGGGCGGCTCGGCCCGCACGGCCGGCTCCGGCGGCGAGGCCCCCTCGTACATCTGCTGGGGCCACAACAACCGCTCCGCCCTGATCCGGGTCCCGATGTACAAGCCCGGCAAGACCGGCTCCTCGCGAGTAGAGGTCCGCTCGATCGACTCCGGCGCGAACCCGTACCTGACGTACGCGGTCCTGCTGGCGGCCGGCCTCAAGGGCATCGAGGAGGGCTACGAACTCCCGGCGGGAGCGGACGACGACGTCTGGGCCCTGTCGGACGCGGAACGCCGAGCGATGGGCATCGAACCGCTCCCGCAGAACCTGGGCGAGGCGATCTCGCTGATGGAGCGAAGCGAACTGGTCGCCGAGACGCTGGGCGAGCACGTCTTCGACTTCTTCCTGCGCAACAAGAAGCAGGAGTGGGAGGAGTACCGCTCCGAGGTCACGGCGTTCGAACTCCGCAAGAACCTCCCGGTGCTGTAACCGCAGGTCAGGGGCAGTGCCCCAGCAGAACAACGGTCCGGGCCGACGGCGCTGTGCTGCCGGCCCGGAGTCGTCTCACCCCCCCGGCGCCGTCCAGTGCGCGGAATTCGCCGCCGTCAGGGACGACCTCGTTGAGGTCGGATGCGGACGTGCGTGTCGGCCGTGTGCGGGGCACTGAGGACGCTGTGGTCCGGGATGGCTCGGCCCGCGAGCGTGACGCCGCTGGAGATGCGCGAGTCTCGTCCGATAGCGACGCCCGGTCCCAGGCCGATGCTGCTGCCGGTCTGTACCCGGTCGCCGATGACTGCACCAAACTGAGCTGTGCCGCAGCGGTAGATGCCTCCCGGCGCGCGCATGATGATTTCCCGGTCGGGCCGGCGCAGGTCGTCGCTCCACATGCTGATGGCTGCCACGCTGACGCCGGCCGAGAGGTGGGCGTCGGTTCCGACCAGAGTGTGGTTGATGCCGATTCGGTGGCCGAGGACCGTGTTCTCGCCGACGAATGACTTGGTCACTTCGCAGTTGAAACCGACACTCGCCCCGGCACACAAGACGCTGCCCTTGCGGACGGTGGAGAATTCGTGGACCCGGACGTTGGGGCCGATGATCACGTCGTCGCCGATAATCGCCGAGGGGTGGACGAACGCCGTCGGGTGGATGCGTTGGGTCACGGTGGCCAGTGCCTCACGGTGGAGGTCGGACCATGCGGTCAGAAAATCGGCCAGCTCGTAGTTCTCCAAATCCCCGTACGGGGTGTCCTTGAGCGGCTCCTGCGTGGCACTGCTGATGAAGACACCGATATGAAGGGAGGGCATGGCCAAGGCTTCCTTTCGGAGGCCGGTGACTGGCTTGGGGACCGCTAACATCGCCCTTCTGCCGCCACCGAGAGCTGGAGTGATCTGGACGTGTCCCGACCGCGTGTGGGTGTGGCCGTGCTGACCATGGGCAACCGGCCCGCCGAACTGCAGGCCCTCCTCGACTCGGTGGCCAAGCAGCAGGAACCTGCGGCGCGCGTGGTCGTGGTCGGCAACGGTTCACCCCTGCCGGATCTGCCGGCCGGTGTGATCGGGGTAGAGCTGGACGAGAATCTCGGCGTCTCCGGCGGCCGGAATGTTGCTATGGACAAGCTCCGCGAAGCCGGGGACCTGGATGTTCTAGTGGACCTGGATGACGACGGTCTCCTGGTCGAAGCGGACGTCTTCACACGGTTGGCCGACCTGTACGCCGACGATCCCCGGCTCGGCATCGTCAGCTTCCGCATCGCGGACGAGACGGGCTTCACCCAGCGGCGGCACGTGCCCCGGCTGGGGGCCGGCGACGCGATGCGCGGCGGAGAGGTGACCACCTTCCTTGGCGGTGGCCACGGTCTGTCCATGCGGATGCTGGACGAGATCGGCGGATGGCCCGATGAGTTCTTCTTCACGCATGAGGAGACCGATCTCGCCTGGCGGGCCATGGACGCGGGCTGGAAGATCCGCTACGAACCGGAGCTGGTGCTCCAGCACCCCCGCACCTCGCCGGCCCGGCATGCGGTGTACTTCCGCATGACCGCCCGCAACCGAGTGTGGATGGCCCGCAGGCATCTCCCGGCCACCCTGGTGCCCGTGTATCTGGGGGTATGGATCACGCTGACGCTGGTCCGCACGCGCTCGCTCAGCGGGCTGCGGGCCTGGTTCGGCGGCTTCGCCGAGGGCGTGAGAACGCCGTGTGGTCCCCGGCGGCCCATGCGCTGGCGCACCGTCTGGCGCATGACTTGCCTGGGCCGCCCACCGGTCATTTAGGGGTGTCGGCCTCCTGAGCGAGGCGGGCGCCGTCCCGCAGCCAGTCGGGGATGGCAGCCGGGGTCTCCTTCAGCCACCTGACGTAACGGGCAACCCCTTCCGCGACGGTGATGCCGGGCTGCCAGCCGAGGACGTGCTCCATGTGCCGGGTGGATGCGTATCCGCCGAGCGGGTCGCCGGGTGGCATCGGCGTTTCCAGGAACACCGTGCCGGGGAACTGAGCCCGCACCAGCTCCGCGACCCGGCGAACGCTGGTGGGGGTGCCGGTACCAACGTTGAGGGTTTCGTTGTGTGCTCGTGGGGCAATCAGCGAACGCACCGTGGCGGCCGCAATGTCGTCGACGTGCACGAGATCCCGTACCTGATGCCCGCCACCGTTCAGGTGCAGTGGAAGGCCGAGGGCCGCGCGTGCGGCGAACCAGGCCACGACCCACGAGTGGCTGTTCGGCTTGATCGTCTGCGGCTCTCCGTAGACGGAGAAGTAACGCACGACCGTGTACGAGGTTCCCACGGCCCCCATAACAAGTGCGGTCTGCGTCTCGCCCCATGCCTTGGTGTTGCCGTAGACCGACATGGGGCGCATCGGGGCATATTCGTGGAACTGCGGCGGCGTACGGCCCTGGTAGATGGCCTCCAGCAGCCTACGGACCGTACGCGCCTCGACGGTGGGGGACGCCCAGTCGTCGGGGTTGCCGTTGCCGTAGACGCTGGCGGACGAGACGAAGCAGATCCGGCGGATGCGGTCGGACGCCGTTACGGCGTCCAGCAGCACCTGCGTGCCGGTGATGTTCGTACCGATCGCGCTCATCGGTTTGCGCGTGCAGGCGGCGACGTCGGCCAGTGCCGCGGCATGGACGACGTAATCGCACTGCCCGATCAGCCGACGCATCAGCTCCGCGTCCTGGACGTCCCCGCAGACCGTGTCGGGGTCGTCGATGTTGATGCCGAACAAGTCCCGGTAGACATGCGGCGGATAGGCGTCCAGCCTGCACACTGCAATGGGCCGGGCCCCGAGCGCTTTGAGCTGCGCAGTGATACGGCTTCCGATGAGACCTGCCCCGCCGGTGACCAGCACGGTCCTATCTGCGAGTTCACTGCTCATGTCGTAACTGACGTACACGATGCCTCCGTTGTCGTTTTCGTTGACACTCGCCGCGCGCGCATCACCACGGGGTCTTCGAGAAGGCGTGCTGGCGGGCTGCGATGGCTCGTTCCAGCTGGATGGAGAAGACCTGCATCTGGTCCGGGTCGAAGACGACGGTGGTGTCCACGACGCGACCGTCGCTGAAGTGAGCCCGGACGGGGAGAACGGCCTGCGCGGCCTCGTGGTCGTACTGCATGTCCCGCTTGAGCGGGGTGATGTGCCTGAGCATCGTGGACTCGTCCGTGTCCGCGGATTCGGGCGGCGCCGCGGCGGGCGTGCTTCGAGGCGTCGCGCCGAGCTCCGGTGCTTGGTTGGTTGTGCTGTTGCGAGGTGCGCGTGGCATCGGGGTTCACCGTCTCTCTGAGTCATCCTGGGCGGCCGGCATCGCACGTATCGGGTCGCAGACCCGCCGTGCGAGAACCGAGCGGGTGATGTTCAGTCAACGGCCGGGTACGTCAGGTGAGGAGGGGCCAGGATGTGGGCCAGTTGTAGTCCCGTGTAGGCCAGCGGTGAGGAGGCCCGGTGCCGAGCAGTGAGGAGATCGCAGGTGCGATCAGACAGGAGTGCCAGGCGCGCGGTTGGGGTCCTTCCAAGCTCGCGCGCGAGGTCGGAATCGCCGAGGGCCGTGGTCCGCATGGCGTCGACCGGCAGTCGGCTCGTCGCTGGATGGCCGGCAAACGATGCCCCACCTACTGGCTCCCATACATCGCCCGGGTTCTTGACCTGCACTTAGGGGACGCTGAGGCGGCGGAATCCGATGAGCCGAAGGTAACCACCACCGATACCGTGACATCAGTCATTGAGTTGGGGAGGAGTGACGTGTACCGCCGGAGCTTCCTGGTCGCCACCAGTGGTTACGCCCTGAGTGCCCTCGCGCTGCCCGACTTGGAGAGCATCACCCGCCGGACCAAGGCCGCGGCAGCCGGCGCTGTGCGCGTAGGCGCGGGCGAAGTCGCAGCCGTCGAGCAGATGGTCAAGGCACTTGGTGATTCGGCGGCAGAACTCGGTGGCGGCCACGCCCGGCACCTTGCAGTTCGCTACCTCACCGAGGACGTTGGCCCGTGGCTGAACGGGAAGTACACCGAAGCCACCGGCCGTCAACTGTTCGCAGCCACCAGTCAACTCGTGCATCTGGCTGGGTGGATGGCGCAGGACGAGGGCAACACCCCCGAGAACCAGGGCCGGGCTCAGCAGTATTACGCGCACGCCTACCGGCTGGCAGCCGAAGCCGGAGACCCAGAACTGTCCGCCACGGCCCTACGCGGCATGGCGGTGCAAGCCATAGACCTGGGCTACCGGGCCGAGGCCGTGCAACTGGGCGAAGCATGCGTCCGATACGGACAGCACTTGGAGAACCACAGAGCTGTGGCCTACTACGAAGCCACGCTGGCGAACGCGGCGGCCCAGGACGACGACCGACGCACGGCCACCCGCCACCTGGCCTTCTCGGAGGTGGCTATCGGACGCCCGTCGACCGGTTCCGATGCCTCCTGGGCGGCGCACTACTCACCCGGCCGGTGGGCTCACGAATCCGGCATGATCCTTTCTCGTCTCGGAGATCTGGACGCCGCGGAGGAGCACCTGCACCTGGCTTTGGAGATCCACGGCCTGGACCGCCGAAGGACTCGCGCCATCGTTCTCGCCGATCTCGGAGGAGTCCGCTATCGGCAGGGCGATCTGGACGGCGCCCTCTCAACCTGGAGCGAGTTCATCACCTGCGCCGACGGCATCCGCTCCGTCAAGGTCCGTACCGCCATCGACGACATGCGAACGCGATTGAACCGCTGCCAGGGCATGCCCCAAGCCGACAAGCTGAGGCTGAAAGCCGGTCGACTCCTGGGCTGAAGGGCTGCGGTCAGGCACTCCGTCACCCGGCCGGGCCTGCACCATGGAGGCATGGCTCTGCAGCGCATCAAGGTCTATGCCGACGACAGTGATCTCGCTCTGATCGAGGCGGCCGCCGCCCGTACCGGTGTCTCCCCGGCCGAGATAATCCGTGAGGGCATCCATCGCATCGCGCTTGCCCATCGCGTCTGGGACGAGCCCTTCGTCACCGACCAGGAGACCGTCGACTTCGGCGGGCCAATCACCGGGCCGACATCCGTGAGCCTGTGACCCATCGGGATGGCCGCCGTTCCTTGAACCCGAGGTGCTCAATGCGGCTGGGCCCTCTCCGGATCGGGCCGGGCGATCCGGTAGTGCTTCAGGTGGCCGTCGTCCGCCACCAGGCGCATGCCCGCCGCCGTCATCACCTGTTGCGACGCGATGTTGTCGTGGTCGGCGTCGCCCTTCACGTACGCGATGCCGCATTCGCGCGCGAACCGGAGCAGGCCCCGCAGCGCCTCCGTCGCGTAGCCCTGGCCTCGGGCCGACGGGATCAGGCCGTAGCCGATCGTCACGCCGCCGTCCTGGTCCGGGGCGCCGTGGAAGCCCAGGCCGCCTATCGCCCGGCCGTCCTCGCGCAGGCGGATCTCGTACGCGCCGAACGGCTGGGGGTCGCCGGAGCCGGCGCAGGTGTTCAGGAAGCGTCGCGCTCCGGCCATGTCGCCCTCGGCGGGGTAGCCCGGTGCCCAGCGGTCGCCGTCGGCCGGCTTTCCGGTCAGCACCTGTTCCGCTTCGGCCGCGTTCATCGGATGGAGTACCAGCCGGTCCGTTACAAGATCGTCCATGACACGGTGGACTATCACGCCCGGTGGCCGGGCCGCATGCGGATTAACGAGCCGCTGTCACGCGAACCGCCAGCGGGTCTGGCTGTACGGGCTCTTGCCGAAGCCGAACGCCGTCTTGGGCTCGACCCGGTAGACCACCGCCCGGTTGCCCTCGGCCCAGAACGCCCCGTCCCGTACGTCGAAGTGCCACTCGCTGGTGTACTTCGCCTCGTACCGGTCGGCGGCGCGCTGCAGCGCCTTCTCGTCGGTCTCCACCTCGGCCTCGCCCTCGATCACCAGGTCGAAGCCTTCGCGGAGGGCGTTCGCGCCGGTGGTAAGGACGACGTTCGGGTTCGCGCCGAGGTTCCTGGCCTTGCGCTCGTCCGCGCCCGTGCAGAAGTACAGGGCGTCGTCGACCCAGACGGCGAGCAGCGGTGTGACGTGCGGGCGGTCGTCCGGGCGTACGGTCGACAGCCAGAAGATCTCGGCCGAGTCGAGGTGCTGTACCGCCTCGAACCACGGGGTCGCCGTCGCGTCCGTGCTGCTGTACCTGGTGTCCAGTTCGGTCAGCGGTCCGATGGGGGGCTGGTGCGTCGCCGTCATGGCTGTGTCCTTCCGCTCGGGATCCCTTTTCGGTTTCAGTGTGGACCGGTCGCGCCCGCGGAACTCATCGGTGCACCCGTTAGGCTCGGGAACCGGACCTTGATCGGCCGGACCTTGATCGGACGGAGGCGGCGGGATGACTTCGGTTCCCGGGCGCAGGAGCAGTACGTTCACCCGGCTGCTGCGGCACGGCTTCACCGATCCGTCCGCCGCCGGGCGGCTGCTCGACACCCCCGAGCTGTCCTCCGTACGCACCGATCCGGTGCTGCTCGACGCCCTCGGCGTCACCGCCGACCCCGATCTCGCGCTGCGCGGGCTCGTACGGCTGGTGGAGGCCCAGGACCCGGAGGAGCGGCGGGCTCTGCTCTCCACCCTGGTCAGGGCGAAGCCGCTGCGTGACCGGCTGCTCGGGGTGCTCGGCGCCTCCGAGGCGCTGGGCGACCACCTGGCCCGGCATCCGCGCGACTGGCACGCGCTGGTCACCTACGAGTCGGCCGACCTGCACCCCGGCGTCGAGGAGTTCGAGCGCGGTCTGGCCGAGGCGACCGACCCCGTCTCGCTGCGCATCGCCTACCGCCGCTGCCTGCTGGCGATAGCGGCACGTGACGTCTGCGGTACGACCGATGTCGCGCAGGCGGCGGCCGAGCTGGCCGACCTGGCCACGGCGACGCTGCGGGCGGCTCTCGCGATCGCCCGCGCGGCCGCTCCCGAGGACGCCGCGATGTGCCGGCTCGCGGTCATCGCGATGGGCAAGTGCGGCGGCCACGAGCTGAACTACGTCTCCGACGTGGACGTCATCTTCGTCGGCGAGCCCGCGAACGGCGCGAACGGCGCGAACGGCGCGGACGAGGGCAAGGCGCTGCGCGCCGCCACCCGGCTCGCCTCCCACCTGATGCGGATCTGCTCCGAGACGACGGTCGAGGGCACGATCTGGCCGGTCGACGCCAACCTGCGTCCCGAGGGCAGGAACGGCCCGCTGGTGCGCACGCTGTCCTCGCATCTCGCCTACTACCAGCGCTGGGCCAAGACCTGGGAGTTCCAGGCGCTGCTGAAGGCCCGGGCCGTGGCGGGCGATCCCGAACTGGGCGCCGAGTACGAGGACGCGGTGGCGCCGCTGGTGTGGCAGGCCGCCGAGCGCGAGAACTTCGTCCCCGACGTGCAGAAGATGCGCCGACGGGTGGTCGACAACATCCCCGCCGCGCAGGTGGAACGCGAGCTCAAGCTCGGTCCCGGCGGGCTGCGGGACGTCGAATTCGCCGTACAGCTCCTGCAGTTGGTGCACGGGCGCAGCGACGCCACGCTGCACAGCGGGACGACCCTGGACGCTCTCCAGGCGCTGGCGGCCGGCGGCTATGTCGGGCGGGCGGACGCCGCGCAGCTGGACGAGGCGTACCGCTTCCTGCGGGCGATGGAACACCGCATCCAGCTCTACCGGCTGCGCCGCACCCACCTCGTACCCGAGGACGAGGCCGATCTGCGGCGGCTCGGGCGATCGCTCGGTCTGCGCACCGATCCGGTGGCCGAGCTGAACCAGGCATGGAGGCGGCACGCATCGGTGGTGCGCCGGCTGCACGAGAAGCTCTTCTACCGGCCGCTGCTCGACGCCGTCGCGCAGCTCGCGCCCGGCGAGACCCGGCTGAGTCCAACGGCGGCCGGCCAGCGGCTGGAGGCCCTCGGCTACGCGGACCCCGCCGCCGCGCTGCGGCATCTGGAGGCGCTCGCCTCGGGGGTGTCCCGCAAGGCGGCGATCCAGCGCACGCTGCTGCCCGTCCTGCTCGGCTGGTTCGCGGACTCGGCCGACCCCGACGCGGGCCTGCTCGGCTTCCGCAAGGTGTCCGAC
Organism: Streptomyces sp. A3M-1-3; assembly: GCF_024213665.1. Classification (GTDB taxonomy): domain Bacteria; phylum Actinomycetota; class Actinomycetes; order Streptomycetales; family Streptomycetaceae; genus Streptomyces. Next base: position 292,993 of record NZ_JANAVP010000003.1, on the reverse strand, counting down.
GCGCTCGGCAAGACGCCCTGGTATCTGCGGCTGCTGCGCGACACGGGCGCTGCCGCCGAGAACCTCGCCCGCGTGCTGTCGGCCGGGCGGTTCGCCCCCGACCTGCTGCTGCGGGCGCCCGAGGCGGTCGCCCTGCTCGGCGCCCCCGGGGGGCTGAGGCCGCGCGGCCGCGATCACCTGGAGCAGGAGATCCTGGCCGCGGTCAACCGTGCGGACACCGCAGAGGGCGCGGTCGCGGCGGCGCGCGGGGTGCGGCGGCGGGAGCTGTTCCGTACCGCCGCGGCCGACATCATCGGCTCGTACGGGACCGAGGACAGCCCCGCCGAGGAGGACCCCGGCGCGCTGGTCGACCTGGTCGGCAAGGCCGTCACGGACCTCAACGCGGCGACGGTCGCCGGTGCGCTGCGGGCCGCCGTACGTGAGCAGTGGGGCGACACGCTGCCTGCGCGCTTCGCGGTCATCGGCATGGGCCGCTTCGGCGGCCAGGAGCTCGCGTACGGCTCGGACGCGGATGTGCTGTTCGTCCACGAACCGCGCGAGGGGGTCGCCGAGCACGAGGCCGCCAAGGCCGCGCAGATCATCGTCACGGAAATGCGCCGCCTGCTCCAACTGCCCACAGCCGACCCGCCGTTGCTCATCGACGCGGATCTGCGACCGGAGGGCAAGAGCGGGCCGCTGGTACGGACGCTCGCCTCGTACGCCGCGTACTACCGGCGTTGGTCCCTGGTCTGGGAGAGCCAGGCCCTGCTGCGGGCCGCGCCGATGGCGGGCGACGAGGAGCTGGGCCGGAGCTTTGTCGACCTCATCGATCCGCTGCGGTATCCGGCGGAAGGGCTGGGCGAGGACGCAGTACGTGAGATCCGCCGGCTGAAGGCCCGGATGGAGTCGGAGCGGATGCCGCGCGGCGCCGACCCGACGCTGCACACCAAGCTCGGCCGGGGCGGGCTGAGCGATGTCGAGTGGACGGTCCAGCTGGTGCAGATGCGGCACGGCTGGGCGGAGCCGGGCCTGCGCACCACCCGGACCCGCGAGGCGCTGGCCGCCGCGCATGCGGCGGGCCTGATGGCGACCGAGGACGCGCAGATCCTGGACGAGGCATGGGTGCTGGCGACGCGCGTACGGAACGCGGTGATGCTGGTACGTGGCCGGGCGGGCGACACGTTCCCGTCGGACGGGCGCGAACTGGCGGCGGTGGGACGGTACTTGGGGTACGGCCCGGGCCGCGCGGGCGAGCTGATCGACGACTACCGGCGTACGACGCGGCGCGCCCGGGCGGTCGTCGAGGAGCTGTTCTACGGGGCGTAGGGGGTCCGCGGGGCGTTTGCCCGACCCCGCCCCTTCCCGCTGCATCGATGTGCGGCTCCGCCGCGTGGCGCGGCAAGCCCGGGCCGCGGCCGGGCGCCCGCGGCTTGCGGGGCGCGGGTGCCGTGCCAAGCGACGGGCTCCCGCCGCCGAGCGGGCGGCGCTTCCCGGACCCCCGACCGGGCTGGTGCGGCTGTGCGGCGCCGGCACGTGCCCACGGCCGGCCGCCGCCCCGACCTGGCGGACCGAGGTCAGTCCGGTGCGGGTGCCTTCGGCAGCAGGGTCCGGCAGTGGGTCAGGAACGCGGTCAGGGCCAGGTCGAAGGCCGCCTCCGCGCGGCCCGCGCCAACCGCCGACAGGGCGCGGGCCAGCTCGGGGGTGCTCGTGTCGTCCGGGAGTTCCCACATCGTCTCGGGGGCCGCCAGGTCCAGCGCCGAGCCGAGCACCAGGTTCTCCAGGGCGATGATGACCGTCATGACGTCGGGGTTCGCGAAGCCGGCGCCGCGCAGCAGCCGTACGGCCCGCTCGTACTGGGCGAGCACCTTCGGGGCCCGCACCGGGGTGGTCATCAGCAGCGGGATCACCCGGGGGTGCGCGGCGAAGGCGGCCCGGTAGGAGCGCGCCCACGCCGCCATCGCGCGGTCCCACGGCTCCACGTCCAGTGTGCCGCCGTCGATCGCGTCGCACACCCGCTCCCGCATCAGTTCGACGACCCCGCCGCGCCCGTCCACGTGGTGGTACACCGATCCGGTCTGCGCCCCGAGCCGCCGGGCGATCTGGGGGACGCTGAAATCGCCCTGTTCGGCGACGAGTTGGAGCGCCGTCGTGGTGATGCGCTCCCGGTCCAGCAGGGGTGTCCGCGGTCGTCCCATGTTCCCGCTCTCTCCGTCACGTTCCGTGAGGTCTTCCCGTATGCCCAGACGGAGGCTACATTGCCGCAAACCGAAAGCCTTTAGGTTTCTGCCTCCCGCTCTCCGTCCCCCGCCGCAGCAGAAGGGCTTCTCCTCGCCATGCCCGAGAACACCCAGGAAAGACCCCCCTCGCTCCGCCGCGCCACCCTCTCCACCGCCGACATCTCGTTCTTCGTGGTCTCGGCAGCCGCCCCGCTCACCGTGATGGCCGGCGTCGCCCCGATCGCCATCGTGCTCGGCGGCATCGGCGCGCCCGCCGGCTATCTGCTCGCCGGAATCACCCTGGCGATCTTCGCCGTCGGGTTCACCACCATGAGCCGCCACGTCCGCAGCGGCGGCGCCTTCTACGCGTACATCACCCAGGGCCTGGGCAAGCCAGTCGGAATCGCCGCAGCCCTGCTGGCCATGCTCGGCTACAACGGCATGGAGATCGGTGTGTACGGCCTGCTGGGCACCGCCACCGTCGACACCGCCCACGCCCTGTGGGGCATCGACATCCCCTGGCTGCCGGTGTCCCTCGCCGGACTTCTGCTCATCTGGTACGGCGGCTTCCGCTCCATCGACTTCGGCGCCAAGCTCCTCGGCATCCTGCTGCTCGCCGAGACCGGCATTCTCGTCCTGCTCGCGGGCGGAGTGCTGTTCAAGGGCGGCGCGGACGGCCTCTCCCTCGCCTCCTTCACCCCCGGCAATGTCCTGGTCCCGGGCACCGCCGCCGTCCTCGCCTTCGCGTTCACCGCCTTCACCGGCTTCGAGTCCACCGTCATCTACCGGCGGGAGGCCCGCGATCCCGGCCGCACCATTCCCCGCGCCACCTATATCGCCGTCTGCTTCCTCGGCCTCTTCTACGCCTTCGTCGTCTGGACCGTGATCCAGGCGTTCGGGAACGACGCCGTCGTCAAGGCCGCGGCCGACGACCCCGGCGGCCTCTTCTTCGCCGCGATCACCACCTTCGTCGGCGGCTGGGCCGCGGACCTGATGCACATCTTCATCGTCACCAGCGTCCTCGCCTCCCTCCTCGCCTTCCACAACGCCATCAACCGCTACGGACTCGCCCTCGCCGAGGAAGGCGTACTGCCGCCCGTACTCGGCAAGGTCCATGCGCGCCACCGCTCGCCGTACGTCGCGGGCATCGCCCAGACCGTCCTCGGCCTCGCGGTCGTACTCGGCTTCGCGGCGGCCGGCGCCGACCCGTACACGCAGCTGCTGCTCTGGGTGAACACCCCCGGCGGAATCGGCCTGATGGCGCTCCAGCTGCTCGCCGCGATCGCCATACCGATCTACTTCCGCCGGATCAGCCACCAGGAGGGCGTCCTGCGCACCGTGGTCGCCCCGGTCGTCGCGGCCGTGCTGCTGGCTGCCGCGATCGTCCTGGTCGTCTCGAAGGTCGACCTGTTCACGGGTGCCTCCAGCACCGTCAACACCGTCCTCGTCGCACTCGTCCCCGCCGTCTTCCTGCTCGGCATCGCCCTCGCCTTCCGGCTGCGCCGCCGCAGGCCCGAGGTGTACGCGAACTTCGCCGCCGAGCCCCCGCCCCCGACCCACACAGCCGACCCGAACCTGCAAGGAGAGCCGCCGTGCCCGCTGCCGACACCGTCCTGACCGGAGCCCGCGTCCACACCCTCGATCCGGCCCGCCCCAGAGCCGGCGCGGTAGCCGTCCGGGCGGGCGAGATCGTCGCGGTCGGCGACGACGCCGACGTACGCGACTGGCGCGGACCCGGCACCGAGGTCGTCGACCTGGCCGGGGCGACCCTCACCCCCGGCCTGACCGACGGCCACAGCCACCCCGTATGGGGCATCGAGATGGCCACCGGCCTCGACCTGTCCGGCGTCGGCGACCCGGACCAGCTCCGGGCCGCCCTCCGTACGGCTCCCCGCAACGACGGCTGGGTCGTCGGCTGGGGGCTCGACCACAACGCCTTCGGCGGCCGGCCCGTCGACCGGGCGCTCGTCGAGGACGTACTCGCCGGCGCCCCCGCGTTCATCCGCCTCTACGACGGGCACTCCGCCCTGGTCAGCGGCGCCGCCCTGGCCGCCGCCGGAGTCACCGGCCCGCGGGCGTTCGCCCAGCGCGCCACCGTGGTCTGCGACTCCGGCGGCCGCCCGACCGGCCACCTGATCGAGCACGCCGCCATGGACCTGGTCTCCGTCCTGGTACCCAAGCCGGCGCCGGCCGAGCGCCGGGCCCGGCTGCTCGGGCTGCTGGACGGCATGGCGGCAACCGGACTGACCGGCGCCCATGTGATGGACCTCGGCGACGGGGACGTGCCGGAGCTGCTCGCCTCGCTGGAGGCGCAGACCCACCTCCCGGTACGGCTGCGCCTCGCGCCCTGGTGCATGCCCGGCGCGGGCGAGGACGACCTGGAGGAGCTGGTCGACCTCCAGCTGCGCGGCGGCCGGCACTGGGGGGTCGGCGGGGTGAAGTTCTTCATGGACGGCACGGTCGAGGGCGGCACCGCATGGCTGGAGGACGCCGACTGCCACGGCCAGGGCACCGACGCGTTCTGGCCCGACCCGGCCGCGTACACCAAGGCCGTACGCCGGCTCCACGAGGCGGGCGTACGGACTGCCACGCACGCAATCGGCGACGCCGCCGTCCGCCACGTCCTGGACACCGTGGAGTCACTGGGGGCGAGCGGCCGGCTCCGGCACCGGATCGAGCACATCGAGACCGTGCCCGACCAGGAGATCGCACGGTTCGCCGCGCTGGGTGTCATCGCCTCCATGCAGCCGCCGCACACCGCGTACACCCGCGCCGACCGCACCGACGAATGGTCCAAGCGGCTCGGTGACGAGCGGGCCGGCCGCGCCTGGCGCTGCCGGGATCTGCGCGACGCGGGCGCGGTGCTGGCGCTCGGCTCGGACTGGCCGATCGCCCATTACGACGTACGCCAGGTGCTGGCCACGGCGCTGGCGCCGAGGGGCGCCGCCGCGCCCGGCCGTGCGCTGACCGGGCTGATGGCCCTGGAGGGCTGCACCTCGCACGCGGCGCTCGCGGCGGGGGAGCAGGACGTGGCCGGCCGTGTCGCTCCGGGCTACCGGGCCGACCTGACGGCGCTGGGCCTGGACCCGGTCGAGGCCCCCGCGGACGAACTGGCCGAGGCGCCGGTACGGCTGACCATGACCGGCGGGCGCGTCACGTACCGGGGCTGAACGCGGCACATGGCAGGGCTAAACGCGGACGCGCTCCGGCAGCAGGCCGTCTTCGCTCTGCTGCTGCCGGGGCTGGTCCTCGACCAGCTTCGGCAGCAGCTGCGGGAGCGCGCCGTACCAGCCGTACGACAGCAGGTAACCGAACGCCAGGCACAGCAGGCCGCCCACCGCGTCCAGCCAGAAGTGGTTGGCGGTGGCCACGATGACGACCAGGGTCAGCGTCGGGTAGAGGAGGCCCAGGATCTTCGCCCAGGGTGCAGATGCCAGCGCGAAGATGGTGATCCCGCACCACAGCGACCAGCCGATGTGCATGGACGGCATCGCGGCGTACTGGTTCGACATGTTCTTGAAGTTGCCCGAGGCCATCGAACCCCACGTGTGGTGCACCAGCACCGTGTCGATGAAGTTCTGCCCGTTCATCAGCCGTGGCGGCGCGAGCGGATACAGGTAGTAACCGACCAGAGCGACACCCGTGGTCGAGAAGAGCACGGTCCTGGTGGCGGCGTACCGGCCGGGATGCCAGCGGTAGAGCCAGACCAGTACGCCGATGGTCACGATGAAGTGCAGTGTCGCGTAGTAGTAGTTCATGGTGACGATCAGCCATGTCACCGAGTTCACCGCGTGGTTGACCGTCTGCTCGAAGGCGAGACCGAGCGTGTGCTCGGCGCTCCAGATCCAGTCGGCGTTGCGCAGGGCGGCGGCCTTCTGCTCCGGTACCGCATTGCGGATGAGCGAGTACGTCCAGTAACTGACCGCGATCAGCAGGATTTCGAACCAGAGTCGCGGACGACGCGGCGACCGGACCCGGCCGAGGAGGGCGCGTGCACGCTTCGAGGCCGGGCGGTCCTCGTCCACGATGGGTGGCGTGGTGGCCGTCCGGCCTTCCAGTGTCTTCACGGTCGCTTCACCCATGGGGAGAGAGTCTGCCAGATGGGCGTGCCACCATCGATCATCCCCCGGACTGGTCTTCGGTGCATTCCCTCCACCCTGAGAACGAGCCCTCCCTGTCAGGGCCGCTGTACGGGCCCCGAGGCGGTTGAGCCCCGTACCACCAGCTCCGGCATGAACACGAACTCGCTGTGCGGAGCAGGGGTTCCGCTGATCTCTTCGAGCAGCGTGCGGACCGCGGCCTGCCCCATGGCCTGGACCGGCTGCCGGATGGTGGTCAGCGGTGGGTCCGTGAACGCTATGAGCGGGGAGTCGTCGAAGCCCACCACGGAGACGTCGCGCGGCACGCCGAGGCCGCGTCCGCGCGCGGCCCGGATCGCGCCCAGCGCCATCATGTCGCTGGCGCACACGATGGCGGTGCAGCCCAGCTCGATCAGCGAGGACGCGGCGGCCTGGCCGCCCTCGAGGGTATAGAGGGAGTGCTGGATGAGCTGGTCGGACTCCTCGGGCGCGAGGCCGAGTTGTTCCTGCAACGCCTGCTGGAAGCCCTCGATCTTCCGCAGGACGGGGACGAAGCGCTTCGGGCCGACCGCAAGGCCGATCCGGGTGTGGCCGAGCGAGACCAGATGGGTCACCGCCAGCTGCATGGCGGCCCGGTCGTCGGGGGAGACGAACGGCGCTTTGACCTTGGGTGAGAAGCCGCCGAGCAGGACGTATGGGACGCCCTGGCCGCGCAGTTGGTCGTAGCGCTGCATGTCGGCGGTGGTGTCGGCGTGCAGGCCCGAGACGAAGATGATCCCGGAGACCCCGCGATCCACCAGCATCTCGGTGAGCTCGTCCTCGGTGGAACCGCCGGGCGTCTGGGTGGCGAGAACCGGCGTGTAGCCCTGCCGGGTCAGGGCCTGGCCGATGACCTGGGCGAGCGCGGGGAAGATCGGGTTGTCGAGTTCCGGCGTTATCAGGCCGACCAGGCCGGCGCTGCGCTGCCGGAGCCGCACCGGGCGTTCGTAGCCGAGCACGTCGAGAGCGGCGAGGACGGATTCGCGGGTGCCCGCGGCCACGCCGGGCTTGCCGTTGAGCACGCGGCTGACTGTGGCTTCGCTGACCCCCGCCTGGGTTGCGATGTCGGCAAGCCGTGCGGTCACAGTATTGGACTGTACCGGTCGCATCTCAGATTGCCCACCACGCAGCGGAATCGGCCGGGATACGGGCTGTGCCGGCCGCCGTCTCCACGGTGCCGGAGGAGAGCAGCAGCCTTCCGGGCAGCGGAATTTCGACCGCGTGGCCAACGGTGTTGAGGGTGCAGAGCAGGCCCGGGCGGGACAGGGCGAGCAGGCCGTCGGGCGCCGCCAGCCACCGCATTCCGGTGCTCCCGAAAGCTGCCGCGCCCGCGCCGCCCGCGCCGCCCGCGCCGCCTTCGCCGCGTACGCCCGCGGCGTCTCCGAGCCCGGGCAGCCGGCGCCGCAGGGCCAGCGCCGAGCGGTAGAGCTCGAGCGTCGAGCCCGGATCGCCCGTCTGGGCCTCGACGGAGAGTTCCCGCCAGTCGTCGGGCTGCGGCAGCCAGCCGGCTCCGGGCCCGAAGCCGTACGACGGCCCCTCGGTGGTCCACGGGATGGGCACCCGGCAGCCGTCGCGGAAACCGTCCTGGCCTGCCGCGCGGAAGAAGGCGGGGTCCTGGCGCACCTCGTCCGGCAGGTCGACGACCTCGGGCAGGCCCAGCTCCTCGCCCTGGTAGATGTACGCGGAACCGGGCAGCGCCAGCATCAGCAGCGCGACCGCGCGGGCCCGGCGCCGGCCCTGCTCTCCGCCGCCGTAGCGGGTGACGTGGCGGACGACGTCGTGGTTGGACAGGACCCAGGTGGTCGGCGCCCCGACGGAGGCGGTGGCCATCAGCGACTCGTCGATCACGGCCCGCATCGCTTCCGCGTCCCAGGGGCACTTCAGGAACCTGAAATTGAACGCCTGGTGCAGTTCGTCGGGGCGTACGTACAGCGCGAGCCGGTCCGGGCCGGGCGCCCACGCCTCCGCGACGCCGATCCGGTCGCCGGGACAGGAGTCGAGCAGCCTGCGCCAGGAGCGGTGGATCTCGTGCACCCCGTCCTGGTCGAAGAAGGGCAACGTCTGCGCGCCGATCAGCTTGGCCTGTTCCTTGTGGCCGATGTCCGGCAGGCCGGGCGCCTTGACCATGCCGTGCGCGACGTCGATACGGAATCCGTCGACGCCGAGGTCCAGCCAGAAGCGCAGGACGGCATCGAACTCCTCGTGCACCTCCTGGTTCTCCCAGTTGAGGTCGGGCTGCTCGGGTGCGAAGAGATGGAGGTACCACTCCCCGTCCGGCGTGCGGGTCCAGGCGGGACCGCCGAAGACGGACTCCCAGTCGTTGGGCGGCAGCTCGCCCGCCACGCCCTTGCCGGGGTGGAAGTGGTAGCGGCCCCGGGCCGGCCCCTCGGGCTCGCCGGCCAGCGCCTCGGCAAACCAGCGGTGGCGGTCCGAGGTGTGGTTGGGAACGATGTCGACGATCACCCTCAGCCCCAGCTCGTGGGCGGTGCGTACCAGGTCGTCGATGTCGCCGAGGTCCCCGAAGAGCGGGTCGACAGCCCGGTAGTCGGCGACGTCGTAGCCGCCGTCGGCCTGCGGCGAGGCGTAGAAGGGGGTGAGCCAGACGGCGTCGACGCCCAGCTGTGCGAGATGGGGCAGGCGCTCCGTGGCCCCGCGCAGATCGCCGATGCCGTCACCGTCGCTGTCGGCAAAGGAGCGTACGTACACCTGGTAGATGACGGCATCGCGCCACCAGCCGCCACCCTCGTTGGAAGAGCTTGCAGAGTGCTGCATCTCGGCGGCCGGGGCGGGAACGTCGACGGCGGGAGCGAGGTCGTGGGTCACAGGGGGTTCCCTCTCGTACGGTCCTGGGTCGGGGAGTCGTACAACCAACGAGGTCAACGCGGGTTCGGGGCCGATGGTGACGGTGCTCTGACGAGGAAAGTAAACAGCCTTGCAAGGTCTTGCGAAAGGCGCCATGGCTTCTGGCGAGCTGGGTCGGCCGAGTGAAAGTGCCTCTGTCAAGCGATGCAACGGCAACTCTCAGGACACGCGGACGTAACGATCCACTGCTCTTGCAGAAAGTTGCCGCAAGGTCTTTCGGCGGTCTTGCATCCTTGTTACGTTCCTGCCCGAACCCGGCGCCGCGAGGGAGCGGTCGGCAGGGGGCCCTGGCCGCCCCCGCCATCTCGGGCATCTCTGAAGGAGTTCACATGCGGCGTGGCATAGCGGCCACCGCGCTGGTAGCGGCCCTCGCACTGGCGGCGACGGCGTGCGGTGGCGACAGCGACAAGGGCGACAAGGCCGGCGGCCCGGTCACCCTGACCTGGTGGGACACCTCGAACGCGACGAACGAGGCGCCGACCTACAACGCGAGGATCGCGGAGTTCGAGAAGGCGAACCCCACGATCAAGGTCAACTACGTCAACGTGCCGTTCGACCAGGCGCAGAACAAGTTCCAGACCGCGGCCGGCAGCAAGGGTGCTCCCGATGTCATCCGCGCCGACGTCGGCTGGACCGGCTCCTGGGCGAAGTCGCAGTTCCTCAGCCCCCTGGACGGCACCGACGCGCTGAAGAACTCCGAGGACATCACCCCGGCCCTGCTCAAGCAGGCCCAGTACGAGGGCAAGACGTACGGCGCGCCGATCGTCACCGACACCCTCGCGCTGATGTGGAACAAGGACCTCCTGAAGAAGGCCGGCTTCGACAAGGCCCCCACCACCTGGGAAGAGCTGAAGGCCGTCTCCAAGGCCGTCGCGGCGAAGACCGACGCCGAGGGCTTCTTCCTCAACAAGGCCGGCTACTACCAGATGCCGTTCCTCTACGGCGAGGGCGTCGACCTGATCGACTCCGAGGGCAAGAAGATCACCGTCGACTCGGACAAGGCCGCCAAGGCCATCGAGGCCAGCAAGGACCTGCTGGCCTCCGACGGTGTCGCCAAGCTCGACGTCTCCGCCGACTCCTACGCCCACATGCAGGACGCGTTCACCAGCGGCAAGGTCGCGATGATCGTCCAGGGCCCGTGGGAGCTCACCAACATCTACAAGGGCGCCGCCTTCACGGACAAGGCCAACCTGGGCATCTCCACCGTCCCGGCCGGCTCCGCCGACAAGGGGGCCCCGATCGGCGGCCACAACCTCTCCGTGTACGCCGGTGCCGACGCCGCCCACCAGGCTGCCGCCCAGAAGTTCGTCGGCTTCATGACCTCGGGCGAGACCCAGGCCAAGATCGCGCTGAAGAACAGCACCCTGCCGACCCGCACCTCCGCCTACACCGCCGAGGTCAAGGCGCTGCCCGGCTTCGCCGACATGCAGAAGGTGCTTGCAGAGGGCGGCAAGCCGCGTGGCTCCGACCCGAGCTACAGCTCCCTCTACACCGACTTCGAGACCAACGTCACCAAGATCCTCCAGGGCAAGGTGAAGGTGCAGCAGGGTCTGGACGACACCGCCAAGGCCTACAAGAAGCTGCTCCCGGACTACTCCTGAGTCCCACGGCCGGCCCGCCCCTCCTGACGGGGGCGGGCCGGCCGTGCAGCCGCATTTCCGCATGCCCGACCGACCCCCGCAGAGATCTGCCGAGAAGGTGCCGAAGATGACCGTCGCCGTCGAGGGCGCTGCCCCCAAGGCCCCCAAGGGCGGGCGTGGTGACGCCCCGCGCCCCGGGCTCTTCGCCCGTACGAAGCTGTCCTACGAGAAGCACTGGTACGCCTGGGCCATGGTGGCCCCGGTCGTCGTCGTCCTCGGCGCCCTCGTGCTCTACCCGCTCGCCCGCGGCATCTACCTGTCGCTGACCGACGCCAACAGCCAGAACATCGGCCGGACCATCGGCGTCAACGAGATCCCGGACTCCTTCTCCTGGGTGGGCCTGGAGAACTACACGGAGATCCTGTCCGGCGCCGACGGCTCGTTCTGGCCGCACTTCCTCTGGACGATCGTCTGGACGGCCGTCTGCGTCGCCTTCCACTACGGCATCGGACTCGGCCTCGCCCTGCTGCTCAACCGCAAGCTGCGCGGCCGCACCTTCTACCGGCTGGTGCTGATCCTGCCGTGGGCCGTGCCCACCTTCGTCACCGTCTTCTCCTGGCGGCTGATCCTCGCCGACGAGGGCGGCATCCTGAACACCGCGCTGGGCTGGCTGCAATTGCCCCAGCCGGCCTGGCTCAGCGAGGTGCTCTGGCAGCGCACCGCCGCGATCATGGTCAATGTGTGGGTCGGCGTGCCGTTCATGATGGTCTCGCTGCTCGGCGGACTGCAGTCGATCAACGGAGACCTGTACGAGGCGGCCGAGATGGACGGGACGACCCCCTGGCAGCGGTTCCGCCATGTCACCCTGCCGGGCCTGCGCTCGGTCAGCTCCACCGTGATCCTGCTCGGCGTCATCTGGACCTTCAACCAGTTCGTCGTCATCTTCCTGCTGTTCGGCCGCACCGGGGCCCCCGAGGCGCAGATCCTCGTCACCTGGGCGTACCGCCTCGGCTTCGGCCAGGACCCGCGCGACTACGCGGGATCGGCCGCGTACGGCGTGATCATCCTGTCGATGCTCATCGTCTTCGCCTCCTTCTACCGGCGCTGGCTCGCTCGCAACGAGCAGTCCGCCGCCTAGGGGGTGTCCGGTCGATCATGCCGGGCTCCCGACGCCTGGCACGCACATCTGCTGCGTTGGCCGAATCCACCCATAGCTCCGCTATGGCCGAATCCGGCCGCCTTGCAACTGCACGCACCAGCCGCCGCTCGCTGATCCGGCCTGACCGACCGGAGACCCCCTGACGCACGAAAGGACGCCACCGACATGAGCACCACCCTCGAACGCGCAGCGGCCACCGACGCTGCCCGGTCCGCCGACTCAGGCAAGCGCGCCGGTAGCCGCCGCGGCGAGCGCAGCCGCGGCGCCTCGCTCGCCATCCACGCCACGCTGCTCGTGGCGAGCTTCATCGCCTTCTTCCCGGTCGCCTGGATCGCCTGGATCTCGCTCGGCCCGGACAAGACGGACTTCCTCCACCCGGAGAACATCGCCGGGAAGATCAGCTTCGAGAACTACTCGGCGGTCCTGGGCGACACCCAGTTCCTGCAGTGGTTCGCCAACTCGCTGATCGTGGCCCTCGGCACCTGTGTGCTCGGTGTGTTCATCGCCGCCAGCTCCGGCTACGCGGTCTCCCGTATGCGCTTCCCCGGCCACCGCCAGCTGATGTGGACCTTCCTGGTCACCCAGATGTTCCCGGTCGCCATCCTGATGGTGCCGCTCTACAACATCGTGGCGAACTTCGGTCTGCTGGACACCTACGGGGCGCTCATCCTGGTGTACTGCACCACTGCCATCCCGTACTGCGCCTGGCTGTTGAAGGGGTACTTCGACACCATCCCGCAGGAGATCGACGAGGCGGGCCGGGTCGACGGCCTCACCCCGTTCGGCACCTTCTACCGGCTGATCCTGCCGCTCGCGCGGCCCGGCCTCGCCGTCGCCGCCTTCTACACCTTCCTCACCGCCTGGGCCGAGGTCGCCTACGCCTCGGTGTTCATGCTGAGCGAGGACAAGTACACCCTGGCTATCGGCCTGACCACCTTCGTCAGCCAGTACGACACCCAGTGGGACCTGATGGCCGCCACCTCCGTGCTCATCGCTCTGCCCGCCGCGCTCGTCTTCTACCTCGTGCAGCGGCACCTGGTCACCGGCCTCACCGCCGGCGCCTCGAAGTCCTGACGTACGCACCGCCCGAACGCCGCAACCAGCTCCCGAGCATCCAAAGGGACCGAGAATGACCCAGTACCTGGCTGACGCCCACCGCACCGCCGACCGGTCCGCGCCCCGCGCGGACTGGTGGAGAAGCGCCGTCATCTACCAGGTGTACCCGCGCAGCTTCGCCGACGGGAACGGCGACGGCATGGGCGACCTCCCGGGTATCCGCAGCCGGCTGCCGTACCTCCGGGAACTCGGCGTCGATGCCGTGTGGCTCTCCCCCTTCTACGCCTCCCCGCAGGCCGACGCGGGCTACGACGTCGCCGACTACCGCGCCATCGACCCGATGTTCGGCACGCTGCTCGACGCCGACGCGCTGATCCGGGACGCGCACGACCTCGGGCTGCGCATCATCGTCGACCTGGTGCCCAACCACTCCTCCGACGCCCACGAATGGTTCAGGCGCGCCCTCGCCGAGGGGCCTGCGAGCGCGCTGCGGGACCGGTACCACTTCCGCCCCGGCAAGGGCGTGAAGGGTGAACTCCCGCCCAACGACTGGGAGTCCATCTTCGGCGGCCCGGCCTGGACCCGTACGCAGAACCCCGACGGCACCCCCGGCGACTGGTACCTGCACCTCTTCGCGCCGGAGCAGCCCGACTTCAACTGGGACCACCCGGCCGTCGCCGACGAGTTCCGGTCGATCCTTCGCTTCTGGCTCGACATGGGCGTCGACGGCTTCCGTATCGATGTCGCCCATGGGCTGGTCAAGGCCGAGGGCCTGCCCGACCTCGGCGCCGGTGAACAGCTGAAGCTGCTCGGCAATGACGTCATGCCCTTCTTCGACCAGGACGGCGTCCACGAGATCTACCGCGCCTGGCGCAAGATCCTCGACGAGTACCCCGGCGACCGCATCGCCGTGGCCGAGGCATGGACTCCGACCGTCGAGCGCACGGCCAACTACGTACGCCCCGACGAGCTGCACCAGGCATTCAACTTCCAGTACCTGGGCACACATTGGGACGCCGTCGAGCTGCGCGAGGTCATCGACGCCTCACTGGACGCCATGCGGCCCGTCGGCGCCCCGGCCACCTGGGTGCTCTCCAACCACGATGTGACGCGGCACGCCACCCGCTTCGCGGGCCCGCCGGCCGGCACCCAGATCCGTGCCGCCGGCGACCGCGAACTGGGCCTGCGCCGGGCCCGCGCCGCCACGCTGCTGATGCTGGCGCTGCCCGGCTCCGCGTACCTCTACCAGGGCGAGGAACTCGGCCTCCCCGATGTCACCGACCTGCCCGACGAGGTCCGTCAGGACCCGGCCTTCGGCCGCACCGAGGGTCAGGACGGCTTCCGCGACGGCTGCCGGGTGCCGATCCCGTGGACCACCGACGGCTCCTCGTACGGCTTCGGCACCGGCGGCAGCTGGCTGCCGCAGCCCGACAGCTGGGCCGGGCTCAGCGTCCAGGCGCAGACCGGTGACCCCGACTCCACCCTGGAGCTGTACCGCAGCGCCCTCGCGGTGCGCACCGAGCACCCCGGACTCGGCGCGGGCGACGCCGTCCAGTGGCTCGACGCCCCCGAGGGCGTGCTCGCCTTCGGCCGGGCCGGCGGGTTCGTCTGTACGGTCAACACGACGGGCGCGCCGGTACGGATCCCGGCCCCCGGCCGCGTCCTGCTGGCCAGCTCCGCCGTGGACCCGGCCGGGTACGTGGCCAGGGGCGAGGCCGAACTGCCCGCCGACACCGCTGTGTGGTGGACGGTGTGACGATTCCCCCGTCGCGGGACGCCGCCGTCCAGACCGGCGGCGGCGCCCCGCGGCTCGCGGACATCGCCGCACAGGCCTCCGTGAGCGAGGCGACCGCCAGCCGCGTCATGAACGGCAAACCGGGGGTCGCCAGCAGTACCCGTCAGCGGGTGCTGGCGGCCCTCGACGTGCTCGGTTACGAGCGGCCCGTACGGCTGCGGCAGCGCAGCGAGGGCCTCATCGGCCTGCTCACCCCCGAGCTCACCAACCCGATCTTCCCGGCCTTCGCCCAGGCGGTCGAGCAGGTCCTGGCCGGTCACGGCTATACGCCGGTGCTGTGTACCCAGCTGCCGGGCGGAGCGACCGAGGACGAGCTGGTGGAGCAGCTCCAGGAACGCGGCGTCAACGGCATCGTCTTCCTGTCCGGACTGCACGCCGACACCGCCGCCGATCACACGCGGTACGCCCAACTCGTGGACCGCGGAGTCCCGTTCGTACTCATCAACGGGCCCAGCGAGCACATCAGCGCGCCGTGCGTGTCCGCCGACGACCGGGCCGCGATGCGGATGGCCGTGAACCATCTGGCCGAGCTGGGCCACGAGCGGATCGGCCTGGCCATCGGCCCCATCCGCTATGTGCCGGCCCGGCGCAAGAACGAGGGGTTCACGGACGCTCTGGCCAGCATCCTCGGCTACACCCCCGCCGCGGCCGAACAGCTCGTCCAGCGCACCCTGTTCAGCGTCGAGGGCGGCCATGCGGCCGCCGGAACGCTGCTGGACAAGGGATGCACCGGCATCGTCTGCGGCAGCGACATGATGGCCCTCGGCGTCATCCGGGCAGCCCGGGAACGCGGTCTCGACGTGCCGCACGACCTCTCGGTGGTCGGCTTCGACGACTCGCGGCTGGTGGCGTTCACCGATCCGCCGCTGACCACGGTCCGGCAGCCGGTGACCGCGATGGCGACCGCCGCGGTCGGTGCACTGCTGGAAGAACTCCAGGGGAGTCCCGTGGAGAGCACGGAGTACGTGCTCCAGCCGGAGCTGGTGGTCCGCGGCTCCACCGCGCAGGCGCGCCGGTAGCTATCGCGCACCGGTGCCACCCGGACCAGCCCTGCACTCCCGAAGCTGCCGCGAAGTGACAATGCCACGCCTTCGTCTGCTCCCTGGAGCGGCACGCACGTCCCGGCGTGTACGCGGTCGCCAGACGTCGCCGAACGCGCCCCGGTCGCCCCGTCGCAGGGGCTGACCACTTGGGAGGGCCCCGACGCCGGGCGCGGAGTCGGGGCCGTGACGACGCGTGTTCCGCCGTGGGGGCCGGAACACGGGCACGTGTCGCCCAGTTCAGGGAGGGGGATGCCGATGGTGGTCGCTAGAAATGGTCGGGCAGCCATGGTTCGAGTTCTGCCGTACTGCGGATGAGGGTCGCGAGCGCCTGTTCCGATGCGGCGCGGACTCCCGCCATGCGCGCCGACGTGGCGGTCCTGTAGCCGCCGGCGTACCAGACAGCGAGCTGCCTTCTGGTGAAAATCACCTGGCCCTCGATGTGCGTCGGGCTGATCTCGGCCGATCCGGCGGTGATCTGGAGCATGTAGCGGTCCCAGGCGTCGCCGTTCTCGTTCTCGATCTCGATCGGCACGGTGCTGTCGAGGTCGGCGGGCCATCCGCGGAGCCGCACGGCTCCGGGGATGTCGAGGATGCGCAGCATCCACGGGTGCCACGCCTTTGCGGTGGGCCGGTAGCGGTGCAGGTTGTGCAGCAGCGTGGGGTACGGAGGCAGTGCGCCGCGACGGAATTCGATGGTTTCGGCTCGGGTGTTGTGGCAGCCGAGGAAGGCGAGCATGGCGCGGGCCGTGCTCTCGCCGGCTGCCCAGAAGTCGTGGACGACGAGATTCATGCCGTGGCGCTCTCGCCGTTGCATGGCGAGGGACAGCAGACCGGCCGTCGGGTGCCCCGGCCTGTTGAAGCGGTAGGTCGTCAGGGCGCTCTTGTTCTCCTTCCACGACGACCACCAGTCGGGCCGGAGTACGGGCCCGTTCCATTGCCGGGCGAGTTCCCTTTGCAGGTCCTGGGCGTCCGGGGTGAGCCCGTGCTCGATCTCGAAGTCCTCGCCAGTGAAGGACCGCTTCAGGTCGTCCGTGGCGACGGTCCAGGCGAACACGGGTACGGGGGCCTCCCAACCCAGCCTGCGGGCGTAGCCGTTCGACGACGTCGAGATCGCGGAGACCACCGCGCCCTTCTCTCGCAGGGGGCGCAGCCGCTCGGCGGCCATGCGTGTCGCCAGGTGCTCTCCGCGTTCTTCTGGGGCGACGCAGCCGGCGCCGAGGCACGCGCTGGGGACCGGGGAGCCGCCGAAGAGCTGAGGGATCAGTAGGCCGAGGCCCCCAGCGACAACCCTGCCTTTTCGGGTCGCCACCTGGAGGCCGGCGTACTCGCGCAGGTGCGTGATATCGCCGACGGGGTGGCCGTAGCTGCGGGTAGCGAGTTCGTCGTACTGCTGCCACAGGCCGTCATCGGCCGCGACGAAGGAAAGCTGCTCGCTCATGGATGGCCTTCTAGTAGTTGGTCGCAGCCCGGACGGTCTCGGGTTCGGTCGGGACGAGGAAGGTCCGCGTGAACTTCACCGCGCGCTTGCCGTCCTCGTTGAAGCCGGACGTTTGGCACGTCACGATCCCGTGCTCAGGGCGGCTCTTCGAGAGCCTGCGGTCGACGATCTCCGTCTCCGCATACAGGGTGTTGCCCACGAAGACGGGGTTCTCGAATCGGACCTCGTCGAGCCCGAGGTTGGCGATGGTCAGGCCGCTGGTGCTCCGTACGGTCATGCCTGCGACGATGTTCAGCGTGACGCCGCTGCACACCAAGGTCTGACGCCACTCGGTCGTGCTGCTGTAGTGGGCGTCCGTGTGGATCGGCGCGACGTTGCCGGTCAGCGCCGTTCCCAGGAGGTTGTCCGTCTCGGTCACCGTCCGCCCCGGACGGTGCTCAATGATCATGCCGATCGTGAAGTCGCCGTATCCGAGGCCGACGTTCTCACGGATTCGGCCCTCGGCGACTCGGCGGTAGCCCTGCGGGAGATCGCTGCTCACAATGTGACTCCGGTTTGTCTGGCGAGTCGGCTGGATCAGCCGTCTACATCACGGATGAGGGCTTCCGCCGCGGCGAAGAAGGGTGTGCCGACCATCTGCCCTCCGACGGACGTGATGCCCCTTCCGCTCGCCCGGCCGGCAGCGACGATGGCACGCGCCCGGGCGATCTCCCCCTCGGAGGGTGTGAAGACGTCGTTGATGACGGCCGCGTGACGGGGGTGCACGGCTCCCTTGCCGTAGAACCCGAGCTCCCTTCCCCGCTCGGCGTCGCGCCGCAGCGCGTCGACGTCGTTCAGGTCGTAAACCGGCGCGTCGATGGCGGGGATTCCGACGGCGGTCGCGCTGTTTACCAGGGCGGAGCGGGCGTAGAGCAGTGACTCCCATCCCAGCCCGCAGCCGACGGCGGCCGCGTAGTCCGCCGACCCGAAGACGACGCCGCCGAGCCGAGGCGCGGCCAGGATCGAGGGGAGCCGGTCGAAGGCGCGCGGGGTCTCGATCAGGGCCCAGATGTCCGGGGTGTAGCCGTCGGTGTCGAGGACGCCGGCCACGAGCTCGACGTCCCGGGGCGATTCGGTCTTCGGGACGAGGACGAGGTCGGGCTTGCACGCGTACGCGCAGAGGGCGACGAGGTCCCTGGCGCCCTCAAGGGTCGCGGGCGAGTTCATGCGGACTCCCAGGGTGCAGGGCGCGCTCGGCCGGTCGAAGAACTGCTGCGCTGCCACCCGGGCGGCCTGCTTGTCCTGGGGGGCTACGGAGTCTTCGAGGTCCACGAGGGCGACACCGGCGCCGGAGGTCTGAGCCGCCTCGAACCGGTCCGCCCTCAGGGCCGGTGTGATGATCCACGCCCGTCCGTGGCACTTGTTCTTCTTCGGGTCCATGGCCGATTCACCCTTCCTCGCGCTTCTGCTCGATGAGGAGGTCGAGCTGCCCCAGGGTCGCGGCGCCCTCGATCTCGGCTTCGCGGATGCTGATGCCGAGCCGGTCACTCAGCAGTACGGAGAGCTCGACGACCGCGAGGGAGTCGAGACCGGCGTCGTCCAGGCCGGCGTCCGGGCTCATCCGGTCCGCTGGCAGCTTGAGGTCGTCGAGCAGGAAGCTTTCGAGATCACCGTTCACGGCGACTCCTTCGTGTTCTCGGTGTGGTGGTGCGCGTACGCACTCGTCCGTCGTGGGTCTGCATTACGTGCTCTTCAGCTGCCGGGCGACATCACCGATCAGGTCCTCCTGGCCCGCGACGACCTGGCGCTTGCCGAGGGCGAAGAGGAGATCAACGGGGTCGATGCCCTCGCGGCGGGCGGCTTCCAGGACGGGCGTCTTGAAGCCGGAGAAGACGCCGGCCAGGCCGCTGACGAGGCTGACCGAGTCGATCGTCGGCGGGGTATCCATCAGCCGGTCCTGGGCGGTGTCCGCGGCATGGAGGAGCTTGCGGAGGTCGATCCCGGTGGAATACCCCAGGCGCTTCAGTACGGCCACGAGGACTTCCAGCTGGGTGTTCCCCGCTCCGGCGCCGAAGCCGCGCGCGGTCGCGTCGATGATCGAGGCCCCGGCCTCGATGGCGGCGACGGAGTTGGCGACGGCCAGACCGAGGTTGTTGTGGCCGTGGAAGATCACGGGGATGTCGACCGCCGATCTGATGGCAGCGATCCGGTCGATCACGTCGTTCGGGACGTAGTGACCGGCGGAGTCGAAGATCCCCACGGCCTGGGCGCCGAACCCCGCGAGGAGGGCGCACTGCCCGGCCAGCTGCTCCGGGTGGGCCATGTGGCTCATGAGGAGCACACCGTGGGCTTCGGCACCGAGGTCACGGACGACGCCAAGGTGTCGTTCGGTCACGTCGGCCTCGGTGCAGTGCGCCGCGATCCGGACCACGTCCGCACCGCGTGCGACCGCGCCCCGCAGGTCCGCGGAAGTGCCCCAGCCCGGGGCCATGAAGACGCCCATGCGGCTGTGGGCGAGGGCTTCGCGTACCACCGAGAGCATTTCGTCGTCGCTGAGCCTGGCTCGGCCGATCTGGAGGGACGAGGCGCCCAGCCCGTTTCCGTGGCCGATCTCGACCACGGGAACCCGGGCGGCGTCGGCGGCCGCCGCGTAGGCGCGCAGCTGGTTGCGGTCGAGCTGGTGGCGCGCCGCGTGGTGGCCGTCCCTCAGCGTCGGGTCGTGGATCAGCACCCGGGGCGCCTCATCCTGAACGGATTGGTCCATGAGTGTCCTCACTTCGCCCGGGCGGTCGCGTGCTGCTCGGCCACCAGCACGGCGGCCGCGTTGATGATGTCGAGATTTCCCGCGTACCTCGGAATGCGGCCGCCCTCAGCGGTCACCTCCACGGCGACGGAGATCCGGCCCTCGCTCACCGAGGCCGAGGCCACGCGGTATCCGGGAGCGAACGCCCGCACTCCCTCGGCGGCGGCCGCGGCGATCGCGCGGACCGGTAGGGGCCGCAGGCCGGGCGCCAGCACCGTCATGGCCACCCGGAACGGCGGCGCCAGCAGGGCAGGGCTGAGGTTGACCATCACCTTTACGTCCCGCGTGCCAGTGAAGGCCCGAATGGCCTCCTGCGTCGTGGTGATGTACTCGTCGAGGTTGAGCCGTGTTGCCCGGCCCGCGCTGGCGCTCGCCCCGGTGGAGACCACCTCGATGTACTGGGGCGAGCAGTGCTGGGCGAGGGCGTGCAGGACAGGGATCGCCGCCTGGCCGCCGCAGCTGACGAGGTTGATGTGGCGGTGCGCCGCCGCGTCCGCCCCGTTGACGGTGGGCACGACCATCGTGCCGAGCCGTGCGGGCGTGAGGTCGATCAGCGTCGCGCCCGTCGCCTTCAGGCAGGACGAGTGCTCGGCGTGGGCGTCGGCGTTCGAGGCGTCGAAGACGACATCGAAGGGCCCAGAATCGAGCAGGGACACGATTCCGCCGGCTGCGGTCGTGAACCCCAGCTCGGCCGCCCTGCGCAGGCCCAGGGTCCGTGGGCCCCGGCCCACGACGAGGCGGCAGTCCAGGGCCGCGGATCGCTGGATCTTCCCGATCAGGTCGATCCCGATGAGACCGGCTCCGAGAACCGCGACGCTCGTCCGTTCCCTGGTCATGGGCCGCTCCTTGGTCGTGATGAGTGGTTGGTCACGGGCAGCGGGACCACAGGCCGCGCTGGCGGATGCGGCCCTTCGTGCCCTGGGCCGGGCGGTGGGTCAGCCCACCCGGAGGTGCACGGCGGGCAGCGTCGCCGAGGTGACCCGCACCTCGGTCCCCGCTTCGAGGGGGAGGCTCGCGTGTACCGACCCGGCCAGGACCAGATCCCCGGCCTTCAGGCCGGCACCCAGGCCGCTCAGCCGACGGGCCAGCCAGATCAGCGCCTTGACCGGATCGCCCAGGACGGCCCGGCCCTCCCCCGCGGCGACGGCTGTGCCGTCGACGCTCACCACCAGCTCCTCGGCGCCGAGATCCCAGCCGGGATCGAGCGGGAGCATCGCGCCGGTGACGACCCGCGCGCAGGACGCGTTGTCCGCCACGCTGTCCTCCAGAGCGATCCGCCAGTTCGCCGTGAACCGGGTGTCGATCACCTCGAGCGCGAGGAACACGTCGGACACCGCGCGCCTCGCGGCGTCCACGTCGACGTCCGGGCCCTGTAGATCACGGCCGAGCCGGAATGCGATCTCCGCCTCAACCCGCGGATTCATGAGGTCGCCCATCAGCAGCTCACTCCCGCTGGGCAGGATCATGTCGTCGAGGAGGACGCCGGAGTCCGGCTCGTCGACCCCCATCTGCTGCTGCATGGCCTCGGAGGTCACGCCGACCTTGTGCCCCACGACACGAGCCCCGTCGGCAATCTGGCACGCCACGGCGGTGGCCTGGACGCGGTAGGCATCTTCAAGGCTCAGGCCGGGGCGTCGCTCGGTGAGGGGAGCCACCGGGACCCTGGCACGCTCTGCGGCGAGCAGGCCGGCCGCCTCGTCGGCGGTCCACCGACTGTCCCGGTGGCCCTCCGTTCCGCCCTCGCCCCGCGCGTCCGGGGCCGCCGGGGGCTGTTCCACGGGAGCTTCGGTGTTCATGATCCCCTCCGTCTGGTTCAGGAGATGCGGCGCCGGGTCGGAGTCGGGAGGTTCGCGGTCGCGCGCCCAGCACGGCGCCGCGCAGACCGCCGTCAGGCCAAGCCCCAGGCCAGGGATGGTTTCGGGCCCCGGCTTGGCCTGATGAACAGTCAACCTGCGACGGGCAGTTGGCGGTACGGTGACGGGCAGGCCAAGCGGTATATCGGGTATACGGGCAGGTGCTCATGACCACGCGCACGCCAAACCACAAGCTCCGCGACCTCGTCGCCGAATCGGGGCTCACCTACGAGGCCCTGGCCAAGACGGTCCGCTCGGTGGCCGCCGAGTGTGGCGTCGTCTTACGGACCAACAAGTCCGCCGTCGAGCACTGGATCGCCGGCACCACACCCCAAGGCGATACCGGCCGCTACCTAGCCGTGGCCCTCTCCAGACGCCTCCGCCGTCTCCTCACCCCGGCCGAACTCGGCCTGCCAGTCGGTAGCGAGGAGCAGAATGACACCATCGGTCTTGCCCTCGGGGCGGACCCGCTGGACGCCCTGCTGCCGATGTGGAGGTTCGAGTTGGACCGGCGCCGCTTCCTGACGACCTCCGCCTACTCCGTGGCGGCCGCCGCGCTGCCGCTCTCCCACGTACAGGAGATCGCCGCCCGCAGCGCCGCCGCCCGCGCCGGCCACACCGCAGGCATGGCCGAGGTCGCCGCCGTGCGCGACATGATCCGCGCCTTCTCCGACATGGACGAGCGCCACGGCGGACAGCACGGCCGCAGCGCCTTGGTCACCTATCTGCGCGACGACGTCGCCCTGCTGTGCCGGAGCCGCTTCCGCACCGAGGAGGTCCGCCAGCAGATGCTTTCCGCTGCCAGCCGCGGCGTTCATCTCCTGGGCTGGAAGAGCTACGACGCCGGTCAGCAGGGGCTCGCCCAGCGGTACTACCTGCAGTCCTACGCTCTGGCCGCCGAGTCCGGAATCACCGGGCACGACGGGTTCGTGATGCGCACGATGGCCATGCAGGGCCTCAAGCTCCACCGCCCCGAGCACTGTCAGGGTCTTGCCGAGACGGGCCTGAACCGGGCGAAGGGCCGGGTGGACAGCCAGACCGAGGCCCTGTTCCGGGTGGTGCACGCCCACACCCTGGCCAAGGCCGGGCAACGGCAGGCCGCCCTCGCCGAGGCGGAGCAGGCCCGGGTACTGCTGGCCGGCGACCGCGGGGACGAAGTGCCGTTCTGGGCTCTGGCCTGGGGACCCCCGGCGGCATCGGTGTACTCGCGCACCGCGAAGGTCTACGAGACCCTGGGCGACCACCGGGCCGCCGCCGAACAGTACGCCCACGCCGCCGCGACTCGTCCCGCCGGAACCTATGCCCGGATCGTCGCCCTCGACTTGGTCGCCGGCGCCGAGATGCACCTCAAACGCGGCGGCATCGAGCGGGCCTGCGCCACCTGGAACCGGGCCATCGACCACATGGACGGCGTACGGTCCGTCCGCACCCGCAAGGCCGTCACCAGAATGCGCGGCGACCTCGCCCGCTTCCGGACCCGTGGCCTGCGGTGCGCGGCCGAACTCGACGAACGAGCCAGAGACTTCCTCGCCAGCACCTGAGATCCGGTTCGGCAGCTACACGATCGAGTGGCTGACGAAGCTCAGGCATCCCGGTGGAGAAGCGCCTCCGTGTACCGGCGGACGACCGGCTCCAAGTAGTCAACGTGCGGGCCGACCAGGGCCGCAAGCTCGTCCGGGGAGCGCACCAGAGCGATCCGGTCGAGCTCAGGTTCACACCCAAGGGCCCGCTCGCCGGCCATCAAGGCCGCGAAGCGCTGACGCAGCACCGACGTCGGCTGACGCGGGGCAAGGAAGGTGAGACCGATGCTCCGGTGTTCGCCGCGCGTGACGGCCCACAGGGTCAGGTCCTCGGGCGCCGTGTCGAGCCCGGTCTCCTCGGCCAGCTCGCGCGCGGCATGGCGACGCAGCACAGCCTCGTCGAGCACGTCGTGGTCCGTCGGCGGTTCGACTGACCCGCCCGGCAGCTGCCAGCGTCCCGGAGCAGCCGTTGACGCCGACATCCGTGCCGCCAGGAGACACCCGTCGTCCGTCGGCTGCACGACGTTCACGAACAGTGACGGTAACGAGGTGGCTCCCGGTACCAGGCGCAGGGCGTAGTGCTTGTACGTCACCCGCGCCCAGGAGAGGACGAGAGTGTGCGGGCCCTCCCACTCCATCCCCGCACATGCGACGGCCGGTCCGTCGAAGAGGCTCGAGTTGGCCTGGACCGCCTTGTCCCACACGCGGTCCCTGGCCAACTGGTCCTCGGACGATACCGGTGGCGCGTCAACCTCCGCCAGGCGGAGCCGGTGAACATCGAAGAGGTCAACACCCAAAGGGGGCAGTGTCTCGGTCACCGGCTCATATTAGGACCGC
Source organism: Streptomyces sp. A3M-1-3 (assembly GCF_024213665.1). Classification (GTDB taxonomy): domain Bacteria; phylum Actinomycetota; class Actinomycetes; order Streptomycetales; family Streptomycetaceae; genus Streptomyces. Next base: position 268,755 of record NZ_JANAVP010000003.1, on the reverse strand, counting down.
ACCAGCTTACAACGGGGCTCAACCAGCTGGACGATGTGCGCCTGCTACCGCCCTCAGAGATCCCCGATCACCCGGCTGCTGCCTGCACTGCGGACCGCCGCCCGCAGGGCCCTCCCTCACCGCGGTCCAGTCGTCAGCGGGGACGATGTCGCGCCATGCGGCCCGGGCGTTCCAACGCTCGCCTCCGTGCTCCGCGACTCAGGCGCTGTGCTCGGAGACCTCCCTGGCTCTCGTTGTCGGAGCCGGTCAGGTCGCCGTCCTTGCCGTGGAACAGATCGTGGTTGGCGGAATTCCAGTTCTCCACGACCTGGAGTCCGTCGTTGATCTCGCGGCGCAGGTCGGCGTCGGCGAGGTAGTTACGCAGACGAACGCCGTGCGCACCGCTCAACTTCGCGGCAGCTTCGGGAGTACAGGGCCGGACCGGCCGGCCGGGCGCGTGGGTCCGGGCCTGCCGGACCCTCGGCCGGCCGGCCCGGGTGTGGGTGAACGTAACACCACTGCAAGACTTGCGAAAGGTCTTGCAGCCATGAAACGGCAAGATTTCTGGCATGCAACGCGAGTGTGTCCTAGGGGTTGACCGTGACATCGGTGGCTCGTACGGTCTCGATCGCAAGAACTTTCTGCTCTCTTGCAGCAAGAACTCCCGAAGGCCTGACGGGCACGGCGCGTTGCCGGACAAGGCCGCACCGTCACCCGCACCTCCCCCCATGCCAGGAGGAACCATGGCCGGCAGATCCCTCGCCGCCGCTCTCGCCCTTGTGGTGGGCGCGGCGGTCGCTGTGGTCGCACCGGCGGGCGCCGCGCAGGCGGCCCCGCCCGGAGACAAGGACGTCACGGCCGTCCTTTTCGAGTGGAAGTTCGCCTCGGTCGCCAAGGCGTGCACCGACTCCCTGGGCCCGGCCGGCTACGGCTACGTCCAGGTCTCCCCGCCCCAGGAGCACATCCAGGGCGGCCAGTGGTGGACCTCGTACCAGCCCGTCAGCTACAAGATCGCCGGCCGCCTCGGCGACCGGACCGCATTCAAGAACATGGTCGACACCTGCCACGCCGCCGGGGTCAAGGTGGTCGCCGACTCGGTGATCAACCACATGGCCTCGGCGAACGGCACCGGCACCGGCGGCTCCTCGTACACGAAGTACGACTACCCGGGCATCTACTCCGGCGCCGATATGGACGACTGCCGGTCGAACATCACCAACTACGGCGACCGCGGCAACGTACAGAACTGCGAGCTCGTCTGGCTCGCCGACCTCGACACGGGCGAGGACTACGTCCGCGGCCGGATCGCCGCGTACCTCAATGACCTGCTGTCGCTCGGCGTCGACGGCTTCCGGATCGACGCCGCCAAGCACATGCCCGCGGCCGACCTCGCCAACATCAAGTCGCGGCTGTCGAACCCCGGCGTGTACTGGAAGCAGGAGGCGATCCACGGGGCCGGTGAGGCCGTGTCCCCGAGTGAGTACCTCGGCAACGGCGATGTCCAGGAGTTCCGCTACGCCCGCGGCCTCAAGCAGGTCTTCACCAACGAGAACCTCGCCTACCTGAAGAACTACGGCGAGGGCTGGGGCTTCATGGAGACCGGCAAGTCCGCCGTCTTCGTGGACAACCACGACACCGAGCGCGGCGGCGACACCCTCAGCTACAAGGACGGTGCCACCTACACGCTCGCCAACGTCTTCATGTTGGCCTGGCCGTACGGCGCGCCCGATGTGCACTCCGGGTACGAGTGGACCGACAAGGACGCCGGACCGCCGAACGGCGGTACGGTGAACGCCTGTTACAGCGACGGGTGGAAGTGCCAGCACACCTGGCGCGAGATCGAGTCCATGGTGGCCTTCCGGAACGCGGCGCGCGGTCAGGGCGTCACCAACTGGTGGGACAACGGCGGCGACCAGATCGCCTTCGGGCGGGGCGGCAAGGCGTACGTGGCCATCAACCACGAGGGGTCCGCGCTGACCCGCACGTTCCAGACCTCGCTGCCCGCCGGGGACTACTGCGACGTACAGAGCGGTACGGGCGTCACGGTGAACGGTTCCGGCCAGTTCACGAAGACGCTCGGCGCGCACACTGCTGTCGCGCTGCATGTGAACGCCCGTACCTGCGGCGGGGGTTCCACGGCGGCCGGCGCGTCGTTCGGCGTCAACGCCACCACCGTGCCCGGCGAGAACATCTACGTCACCGGCAACCAGGCCGCCCTCGGCAACTGGAACACCGGAAGCGCGCGGGGGCTCGACCCGGCGAGCTACCCGGTGTGGAAGCTGGATGTCTCGCTGCCCGCCGGAACGGCGTTCGAGTACAAGTACATCCGCAAGGACGCCGGCGGCAACGTCACCTGGGAGAGCGGCGCCAACCGCACCGCCACCGTGCCGGCGACCGGCAAGGTCACGCTGACCGACACCTGGCGCAACTGACGCTGCGCCGGCTCGCCCCTGCGCCTCGCGCCTCGGCGCGGAGCGCCCCCATCCCGGCCCCCGCCCCTGCGCTCCGGCGCGCGGGGGCACCCCGCTGGTCGGCCGCCCTGCGAACCCTCCCCGCGCCGCGGGGGCGGCGACTGCCGCCTCCAGGACCGCCCGCCGCGTTCCCGCGCGTGTCCGGCGGCCCCTGCTCATCAGCCATCTATGAAGGAGATCCAACCGGTGACCGGTTCCTCCCCGCGCCGCAGAGCGTCGGCGTCCGTCGCGGCCGCGCTCTGCGCGGCACTGATACCTGCCGTACCGGCAGCGGCGGCGAAGCCGCCCACGCCCCCGGCGCCGCCCTCGGACGCGAAGCTCGCCGCCGAACCGGCCCGGCACGATCTGACGCGCGAGCAGTTCTACTTCGTCCTGCCGGACCGTTTCGCCAACGGCTCCACCGCCAACGACCGGGGCGGACTGACCGGTTCGCGGCTGGAGACCGGTCACGACCCCGCCGACAAGGGCTTCTACCAGGGCGGTGACCTGGGGGGGCTGACCCAGAAGCTCGACTACATCAAGGGCCTCGGCACCACCGCCATCTGGATGGCCCCGATCTTCAAGAACAAGCCCGTCCAGGGCACCGGCAAAGATGCCTCGGCCGGCTACCACGGCTACTGGATCACCGACTTCACCCAGGTCGACCCGCACTTCGGCACCAATGCCGAGCTCGAGAAGCTGATCGACAAGGCCCACGCCAAGGGCATGAAGGTCTTCTTCGACGTCATCACCAACCACACCGCCGACACCGTGGACTACGCGGAGAAGAAGTACGGCTACCGCCCCAAGGGCGCCTACCCGTACCTCGACCAGGACGGCCGCCCCTTCGACGACCGGCCCTCCGTCACCGCACAGGTGGACGCGGACTCCTTCCCGTACACCCCGCAGCCGCGTGCCGGTGAGACCAAGGTCCCGGCGTGGCTCAACGACCCCACCATGTACCACAACCGCGGTGACTCGACCTTCGCGGGCGAGAGCAGTGAGTACGGCGACTTCTTCGGCCTCGACGACCTGTGGACCGAGCGCCCCGAGGTCGTCAAGGGCATGCAGCGGATCTACGAGAAGTGGGTCCGCGACTTCGATATCGACGGTTTCCGCATCGACACCGTCAAGCACGTCGACCTGGACTTCTGGACCCAGTGGGCGACGGCCCTCGACGCGTACGCCGCCAAGCGCGGCCGCGACGACTTCTTCATGTTCGGCGAGGTCTATTCGGCGGACACCGCCATCACCTCGCCGTACGTGACGCGCGGCCGTCTCGACTCGACCCTCGACTTCCCCTTCCAGGACGCGGCCCGGGCGTACGCCTCCCAGGGCGCGTCGGCGGACCGGCTCGCCAGGGTCTTCGCCGACGACTACCGCTACGCCACCGTCCGGGCCAACGCCTATGAGCAGGTCACCTTCCTCGGCAACCACGACATGGGCCGCATCGGCACCTTCCTGCGGCAGGACAACCCGGAGGCCGACGACGCCGAGCTGGTGCAGCGGGCCCGGCTCGCGAACGAGCTGATGTTCCTCAGTCGGGGCAACCCGGTCGTCTACTACGGCGACGAGCAGGGCTTCACCGGCGCAGGCGGCGACAAGGACGCCCGCCAGACGCTCTTCGCGTCGAAGACGGCCGACTACCTGGACGACGACCAGCTCGGCACGGACCGGACGCACGCTGCGGACGCGTACGACCCGGCCCACCCGCTGTACCGCTCGATCGCCGCGCTGTCGAAGCTCACCAAGGACCACCCGGCGCTGCGCGACGGCGTCCAGACCCCGCGGTACGCGAACGATTCCGTGTACGCGTTCTCGCGGACGGACGCCAAGCGGCAGACCGAGTACCTGGTCGCCGTGAACAACGCGGCCATGCCGAAGACGATGGAGCTGGCCACCGGCTCCCCGAGGACCGACTTCCGTACGCTGTACGGCGGTTCGGGCACCGCGCGCAGCGGCGCCGACGGCAAGCTGGCCGTCACCGTGCCCGCGCTCTCCTCCGTCGTACTCCAGGCGGCGAAGCCCCTCGCCCCGCCCGCCACCAAGCCCTCCCTCACCCTGAAGGCCCCGGCCCCCGGTGCCACCGGCACCGTCGAGATCGCGGCGGACGTGGACGGCGGACAGCTGAACCGGGTCGTCTTCGCGGCCCAGACCGGCAACGGCAAGTGGAAGACCCTCGGCTCGGCCGACCACGCCCCATACAAGATCACGCAGTACGTCGACAGCACGGTGGCCGCCGGAATCACCGTGCGGTACAAGGCGGTTGTGGTGGACAGCGCGGGCCGCACCGCGAGCGCCCCCGCCTCGACGACCACCGGACAGGCGCCGTCGCCCGAGAAGCCGACGGCCGTCGAGCGCGAGTACGCGATCGTGCACTACCGGCGCGCCGACGGCGACTACGACGGCCGGCAGATCCGGTCCGGTGAGCTGACCGGGAGTTTCACCGGCCGCGACGCGTACGGCGCGTTCGCCTGGATCAAGGTCCCCGACGGCGCCTCGACCGTCTCGTACACCGTAGAGAAGGGCGGGAGCGCGGACGGCCCCGAGCGCACGATCGCCCTCGGCCGGACCGGTGAGGTCTGGGTCGAGCAGGGCAAGGACGGGCAGTCGGAGAAGGCCCCCGACGGCACGTATCCGCCGCAGGACAAGACCAAGGCGGTACTCCACTACCAGCGGGCCGGCGGCGACTACGACGGCTGGGGTCTGCACACCTGGACCGGCGCCGCGAACCCGACCGACTGGTCCAAGCCGCTGCTGCCGGTGAAGAAGGACGCCTACGGCGTGACCTTCGAGGTGCCGCTCGCCGCGGGAGCCACCTCCCTCAGCTACATCCTCCACAAGGGGGACGAGAAGGACCTCCCCAGCGACCAGTCACTCGATCTCGCCACCTTCGGGCAGGAGGTGTGGCTGCTGGCCGGCAAGCCGAAGTACCTGCTGCCGACCGTCGGCGGCGCGCCCGCCCTCGACCTCACCAAGGCCGAGGCCCAGTGGATCGACCGCACCACCGTCGCCTGGAAGGTGAAGGCCACCGACGCGACCAGCCAGCAGCTGGTGTACGCGCCGGGCGGCGGCATCACGGTCAAGGACGGCGCCCTCTCCGACGAGGGGCAGTGGCTCCGGCTCACCCCGGCCGCCCTGACCGACGCGCAGAAGGCCAAGTACCCGCACCTGAAGGACTATCCGGCGTTCACCGTCGACCCGCGCGACCGGGACCGGGTGCGTGACGCCCTCAAGGGGCAGCTGATCGCGACCCAGCGGGCGGCCAATGGTGCTCTGCTCGCCGCCACCGGCGTCCAGACGCCCGGCATCCTCGACGACCTGTACTCCGGCGCCGCGAGCAAGGCGTCCCTGGGCCCGGTGTTCGCCAAGGGCCGGCCCACCCTGTCCGTCTGGGCGCCGACGGCCCAGCGGGTCGCCCTGGAACTCGACGGGAAGACCGTCCCGATGAAGCGGGACGCCGGCAGCGGTGTCTGGTCCGTCACCGGCCCCAAGAGCTGGACCGGAAAGCAGTACCGGTACGCCGTCACGGTCTGGGCGCCCAGCGTCCAGAAGGTCGTCACGAACCAGGTCACCGACCCGTACTCGACCGCCCTGACCACCGACTCGAAGCACAGCCTGGTCGTCGACCTGGCCGACCCGAAGCTCGCACCCAAGGGGTGGGCGGGGCTGAAGAAGCCGGCGGCCGCCGAGCTGCGCGACGCGCAGATCCAGGAGCTGCACATCCGCGACTTCTCCGTCGCCGACCGCACCTCCAAGCACCCCGGCCAGTACCTGGCCTTCACCGACCAGGACTCGGACGGCGTCAAGCACCTCGAGAAGCTCGCCGCGGCCGGGACCTCGTACGTACACCTCCTGCCGGCCTTCGACATCGGCACCATCCCCGAGAGGAAGTCCGACCGGGCCGAGCCCGGCTGCGACCTCGCCTCCTACGCCCCCGACTCCGACCAGCAGCAGGAGTGCGTCGCGAAGACGGCGGCGAAGGACGCCTACAACTGGGGCTACGACCCGCTGCACTACACCGTCCCGGAGGGCTCGTACGCGAGTGACCCCGAGGGCACCATGCGCACGGTCGAGTTCCGGCGGATGGTCCAGGGGCTGAACGCAAGCGGTCTGCGGACCGTCATGGACGTCGTCTACAACCACACGGTCGCGAGCGGCCAGGCCGACAAGTCCGTACTCGACAAGATCGTGCCCGGCTACTACCAGCGGCTGCTGGCCGACGGTACGGTCGCGACCTCCACCTGCTGCGCCAACACCGCGCCCGAGAACGCCATGATGGGCAAGCTCGTCGTCGACTCCGTCGTCACCTGGGCGCGGGAGTACAAGGTCGACGGCTTCCGCTTCGACCTCATGGGCCACCACCCGAAGGCCAACATCCTGGCGGTGCGGAAGGCTCTCGACTCCCTGACACCGGCCAAGGACGGTGTGGACGGGAAGAAGACCATCCTCTACGGCGAGGGCTGGAACTTCGGCGAGATCGCCGACGACGCCCGCTTCGTCCAGGCCACCCAGAAGAACATGGCCGGTACCGGTATCGCGACCTTCTCCGACCGGGCACGGGACGCGGTCCGCGGCGGCGGCCCCTTCGACGAGGACCCCGGCGTCCAGGGCTTCGCCTCCGGCCTCTTCACCGAGCCCAACTCCTCCTCCGCCAACGGCACTCCGGCCGCCCAGAAGGCCCGGCTCCTGCACTACCAGGACCTGATCAAGGTCGGCCTGAGCGGCAACCTGGCCGCGTACACCTTCACCGACACCGCCGGCCGTACGGTAAAGGGCTCCGAGGTGGACTACAACGGCTCCCCGGCCGGCTACGCGGCCGCCCCCGGCGACGCCCTCGCGTACGCGGACGCCCACGACAACGAGAGCCTGTACGACGCGCTCGCCTTCAAGCTGCCGCACTCGGTGAAGGCCGCCGACCGGGCCCGTATGCAGGTCCTGGCGATGGCGACCGCCGCGCTCTCGCAGGGCCCGGCGCTCTTCCAGGCCGGGACGGACCTACTGCGCTCCAAGTCCCTGGACCGCAACTCGTACGACAGCGGGGACTGGTTCAACGCGATCCACTGGGACTGCCGCGACGGCAACGGCTTCGGCCGGGGCCTGCCGCCCGCCGCCGACAACAAGTCCAAGTGGCCCTTCGCCAAGCCCCTGCTGACCGCTCCCTCGGTCTCCGCCGGCTGCCCGGAGATCACCGGCGCCTCGGCCGCGTACCGGGACCTGCTGAAGATCCGCACCACCGAGCCCGTCTTCAGCCTGTCTTCCGCGTCCGACGTGCAGTCCGCGCTGTCCTTCCCGCTCTCCGGCAAGGACGAGACGCCCGGCGTGATCACCATGGCCCTCGGCGACCTGGTCGTCGTCTTCAACGCGACGCCGGACACGCAGACCCAGCGGGCCGACTCGCCGGCGGGCCGGTCGTACGCGCTGCACCCGGTGCAGGCGGCGGGCGCGGACGCGACCGTCAAGAAGGCCGTGTACGAAGGGAGTTCCGCCACCTTCACGGTCCCCGGCCGCACGGTCGCCGTCTTCAAGCGGGGCTGAGCCCCGGCCGCCCCCGTGGCGCAGCAGTCGGCCCCGGCGCTGCCCACGGGGGCGCGGCAGCGCCGGGGCCGCTGTCTGTGCGGGCCTGCCCGGAGGATCAGGCGGCTCGCTCGCTCCAGATGGCCAGTACGGTCCGCACCGCGCTGCTGGCGATCTCCTGCCCGGTGTGGTCGGCCCACAGATGCGCGTCGTGCTCGCTGAGCCTGATCGTCCCACCGGTGGCCGTAGCGGCGCAGCGCGTCCAGAAACCGCCGGACGGGAAGCCCGCCGAGTTCAGTCGGTTCGTACCGCAGCGGCAACGCGTACCAGGAGGCACGGGCCCGGCCGTTGACCTGTGGCACATGGATGCCGGCCACCCCCTCCAGGGCCGTGCACATCCGTGCTGCGACGTCCGTCCGCCCGGCCAGGTGGCCCGCCAGTCGGGGCAGCTGAGCGCGGGCGAGGGCGGCGGCGAGCGGGTGGATACGCAACTTGAGGCCCATGCCGGTGACCGCGTACGGGGCGAGGGCGTGGTCGGCGGGGATCTCGCGACGGCACCGTTTGTTGTACTGGCCGTGCAGGAGCACCCGGTAGTACAACTCGGAGTCGTCAGTGGCAACGAAGCCACCCTCCCCGGCAGACAACGGTTTGGGCCCGTTCAGGCTGAACGCTGCGGCGCGGCCGAAGGAGCCGACCGGCTGCCCGTTCCAGGCGGCGCCGTGTGCGTGCGAGCCGTCTTCCAGCAGCATCAGGCCACGGCTGATCGCGAAGGCGGCCAGAGCGTCCATGTCCTCCGGGATGCCCCAGAGGTGGACGGCGACCATCGCCTTTGTCCTCGGCGTGATCCGGCGCTCGGCGTCATGAAGGTCGAGCTGCCCCGACTCGTCAACGTCGGCGATGACGGGACGGGCTCCGAGGTGGAACAGCGGTGTCGCCGTGGCATGGAAGGTGAGCGCCGGGACGATCACCTCATCGCCCGGTCCAATCCCGGCCGCGACGTACATCGAGTGCAGTGCCGCCGTGCCGGTGCAGGTGGTGACCACGTGACGTACGCCGAGCCAGGACGCCAGCGCGTCCTCCAGGTTTGCGACGATCCCGGAACGGTCCGGGATGGACACAGCCTCGATCAGCTGACCGGTCACCGCCGAGGTGTCCGTCTCGGTGATCGGCGGCCAGGTGAAGTGCGGGCCGGGCGTGGAGATCAGCGGCGGCCCGCCCAGCAGCGCGAGTGGGGAGTCGGTCATGCCAGGAACTCCTTCGGATGGCAGGTGCGGGCCGCGGCCTGAGAGCCGTACGCGGCGGCCAGGAAAGCGGTGTGCGGCAGATGCGCAGCGGGGCCGGACGGGTTGGGGCGCTGTCCGTCCAGGACGCGGCAGAAGCAGTCGATCTGGCTGGCTGCCGCGCACGGCCAGGCCGGCTCACGGGTCAGGGACTCGATCAGATGCCCGGCCGGGTCCAGGCGGCGCACACTGCCCCGCTCGACCACGACCGCCCCCCACGCGGCCCGGTCACCGTCAGCTGTTCAGTCTTGGGACCCGCTGAACGGGAGACGAGCAGCGAGCCGTACAGGCCGCTGTCGTAAGCGAGATGGACCAGGGCAGTGTCTTCGGCGTCGTAGTCGGAGCCCGGTGCCGCGGCGGCGGAGATGTCGGCCAGCACCCGGTCGGGCAGGCCGAGATACCAGATCACCAGGTCGATCAGGTGGTAGCCCATGTCCGCCAGGGCCCCGCCGCCCGCGAGTTGTGCCTGGCCTCGCCAGCCGGCGGCCGGGTCGGGGCAGTGAAAGGTGTATCGGCCCTCCACCAGGTAGGGCTGGCCGATCTGCTCCAGGAGCTGGAATGCGGCGGTGTAGATCGGGTGGAAACGCCGCTGCACGGTGACCATCAGCTCGATGCCCGCGTTGGCGCACAGCGCGGCCAGCTCAGCCGCTTCAGCAGGGTTGATGGCGAACGGCTTCTCCTTCATGACATGCACCCCGGCCGCGGCGCAGGTCGCGATGACCTCCCGGCCGGCGTGGTGCGGCACCGCGGCGATGACGAAGTCCGGCTTCACCTGGTCAAGTAGCGCCGTCAGGTCGGTGTAGCCGGGCACGGCATGGATCTCGGCCTGGGCGGCGACTTGGTCCGGGTCGGTGTCGCAGACCGCCGCGAGCTCGGCGAACTGGCAGTCGGCCAGCCCCGGCAGGTGGTCGTTCTGGGCCTGGGCTCCGAGCCCGACCACACCGGCCCTCTTGAGTACGTTCATCTGCTCACCCCTCGTCTACGGGGCGGGCAGCCCACTGTCCGGGCTGCCCCGCTCCTGAAGGGCACCGCATTCCTCCCCGTGGCGGCAGGGGTGGCCTCGCAGGACGCACACGGTTTGCACACAGCGTAAACAACGTGCAACTACTCGTGATCACAGGCGGGTTGACGGGACAATCGGCCCGACAGGAGGTGAGGCCCGTGCACGCACACCCGATCTGGCGCTCGGCCCCTATGCAAGAGGCCATCGCCCACAGCGACGCGGGAGCGATCGTCCGGCTGAGCCGCCGCGCGGCCAACCTCACTCAGACCGAGCTCGGCGGGGCCGTCGGCTACACCGCCGCCTCCATTTCCCGCATGGAGCGCGGCAAACAGCCGATGCGCGACGTCGTCCTCCTTGGGCGGCTGGCCACCGCACTGGACATCCCACCTCACCTGCTCGGACTCGCCTCCCAACACGACCGGGCAATACCGCGTCCGAACGCTCCTCACCGACTGCCCGGCGCTACTAGGGTGGGCACAGAGCCGCCGTTGGGTGAAGAGGGTGAGGACCCGTTGCGACGCCGCAAACTCCTGGCGCGGTCTGACCGGTGCCACCACCGGCGCGATCCTCGGCCCCGCCCCAGCTGCCTCCGCGCGGCCCAGTCTGTCCGGTCTCGAAGACCTCCTGCTGTACCGACAGCAGGCCGGTACCGCCCTCGGACCGGACCCCACCGTGGCCACGGTGACCGCTGCAGTGGACGCCGCCCGCCGGGACTTCGGCGCCTGCCGCTACGACCCCCTCGCTCGCACCCTGCCTTCCCGGATCGCTCTCGCCCAAGCCCTCGGCGCCGAGGGGTATCCCGAGCAGGCGGCAACGTCGGTCGCCGAGCTCGCGCTGTTGGCCGCTGAGCAGGCGGCACCGCAGGAAGTCCGACGGGGCTCGGTACGGAACATGGCCGCCGACCTGCTGCGCCACGACCGCAGCCTCCCCGGGGTACGGACGTTCGCCACCCGGATCGGCGCCCTCACCTGAACCAGGCCTGATGGCGGTGCGGCGCGGAACTGGGTGTCAGGGGCGTCTGGGCAGCCGCTTCTCCAGCAGCACCACCGCGTACGTACTGCCGTCGGCTGCCTCCTTGGACGGGTGCTCGCCCGCCACCCGGTAGCCGGCGGCCTCGTAGTACGTACGCAGCCGGGGGTTGGAGGAGAGGCAGTCCAGCCGGGCGAACTCCCGGCCGGTTTGCCCGATCCGCAGTTCGGCGTGGCCGAGCACCCGGCGGCCGAGACCGCGCGGCGCGGTCGTACGGTCGATCATCAGCCGGTGCACATAGCCGGCGACGGGCGGCTGCACCCCCCAGGCGGCCTCGTCCGACCACCACAGTTCGTACGCCGCACAGGGCCGCCCGTCGGCTTCCGCGAGCCAGACCTCGCCGGTTCTCATCCGCTCGCGGAAGTGCTCGGAGTCCTTCTCGCCGGGCTTCCACTGGTCGATGGAGTTGTCCCGCATCCAGCGGGCGGCCCGGTCGTACAGGGCAACCAGAGTGCCCGCATCGGAATCCGCCGTGTGGCGGAGCGTTATCTTCGGCGAATCGATCATGGAAAGAGATTATTGCGGCGGGATCCGGAGGGTACGCGTAGGGAGGGAAGTCACCTCCGTAGTCCGTAGTCCGTAGTCCGTAGCCCGTAGTCCGTAGTCCGTAGCCCGGAAGGACCGCCGCGATGCCGACGCCGAGCCCCACCGGAACGGACCGCCCCGACCAGACCCCCGAGCCCCGGCCGAGCCCGGCACGGCGCCGCGGCCGGCTGCCTTGGTGGGTGAAGCTGCCCGGCGCGCTGGCCGTGGTCGCGGTGCTGCTCCTGCTGGGCACCAGGCTCAGCCTGCTGCCCGGCCTCGACGACGTGTTCGGCGAGGAGACCCACGACCGCTCCGGCCCGGCGCTCCTGAAGTCCATCCAGGACATGAGCCGTTACGAGGCGGCCTCCGGCAACTTCCAGGTCGTCGTCGACCTGGAGAAGGACGCCAAGTTCCTGCCGGACGCGATCCGCGGCAGCAGGACGTTGTACGTGGGCGCCGGCACCGTCGGCGCGTACGTCGATCTCGGCCGCGCCGACGGCAACAGCGTCACCGTCAACAAGGACCGGACCGCGGCCACCATCCGTCTGCCGCACGCCCAGCTCGGCAAACCGGCCCTGGACGCCGACCGTTCGTACGCCGTGTCCAAGCAGCGGGGGCTCCTGGACCGGCTCGGTGACTTCTTCTCCGACAACCCGGCCGACGAACGGGCCGTCCACCGCCTCGCCGCACAGCACATCGGTGAGGCGGCAGAGGAGAGCGAACTCGCCGCCCGCGCCGAGAAGAACACCACCAGCATGCTCCAGGGCCTGCTGCACTCGCTCGGCTTCGAACGAGTGACGGTCACCTACGGGTGAAGGTCACCTACGGCACGCGCTGAACCGGCACCGCGGGCAACGACGGCGCCAGCGCCACCAGCCGTCCGACAAGGTCGCCGAACGGCCCGTCGGCCGGCTCCTCCGCGAGAATGCCCAGCAGTACGCCCGCCATCTCCGCGTCGTACGCCGCACTCACCGCGGCCAGCGCCGCGAAGTCGTGCACGAGCTGCAACTCCAGCTCGGCGCGCGGTATCCGGCGCCCGTCCAGCCAGATCAGGGCGGTCGACTCGGCGAGCGAGACCCAGGACCGTACGACCAGTTCGAGGCGGGCGGGCGGGTCCGTCACCCCCAGGTGGGCCAGGATCTGCTCGTACGCGGCCTGCCGCACCTCGTCGATCATCGCGTTCGTCGTGGACGACCCCACGGCCGGCCCGCCGCGCATCAGCGCGGAGAAGCCGGGCCCGTGGTCGTCGACGAAGTCGAAGAACCGCCCCATGACCCGCAGCAACCTCGCCCCGAGCGGACCTTCGCGCGGCTCCACGAACCGGCTCGCCAGCTCGTCGGCGGCCCGCCGCAGCGCGGCCTCGTACAGGCTGAGCTTGCCGGGGAAGTAGTGGTACACGAGGGGCCGGGAGATACCGGCGGCAGCCGCGATCTCATCGATGGACACCTCGTCGGGGGAGCGGTGGCTGAACAGCTCCAGCGCCACACCGATCAGCTGCTGCCGTCGCTCCTCCACGCCCATCCTGCGGCGCAACCCGGTTGTCATACCGGCCAGCCTACCGACCGACTGATCAGTAGTACCCCGTGGGGCGATACCGGCTGCCGTCCGCACGTCGATGTCAGTGCCGTCCGCTTCAATCGCTGTCATGAGCGAACAGGAACTCCTCTCGGCCGTTCACCGCTTGGCCCATCCGGGCACGGGCGATCTGGAGTGCGAGGAGGCAGGGCACCCGGCGGGGCACGTGTGCCTGACGCCTTCGGACGGGAACAGCCTCGCCGGGCTCCAGGAGGCGCTCAGCGGAAGGTACGGGAAGCCGCGCAACCTCGCCATGGGCGGGTACGCCGATCCGACCGTGACAGCGCGGACCGGGCTGCCGCTCCTGGCCCCGTTCGGTGAGCGGCTCGTCGAGATGCGCGCATGGGCGTACGGGGGCCGGTTGATCGGCTGCGGTACCGCCCGTTTCGACGACGGCATACGGCTCGTGGTGCTGGTGACGGAACGGGAGGACCTGATGGCGGACATGCCGGAGGGCGCCTCCTGGGTGGACGGGATCGTCGCCGTCACGGGATGGGACGCGACCCGGGTGGGTACGGTCGACTGGGCGCCGGTCGAGGCCCGGCTCGGGACCGCGCTGCCCGGTGACTGCAGGCGGCTTGTCGAGCTGTTCGGGCACGGCGCGTTCGACGGCTACCTCGAACTCCTCATACCCGATGCCCCCTTCGAGAGCGGGGACATCGTGCGGCACACGGAGTGGCTGGCCGAGTGGGCCAGGAGGCGCGGCAGCGACATGTGGGAGCCGTACGGGGTGCACCGGTGCACCCGGCCCCCGGCGGGCTGCTGGAGTGGGCGGGCACCGAGCAGGCCGACCAGTTCTACCGGCTCACCGAGGGCCCCGACCCCGACACCTGGCCCATCCTCGTGACGGAGGACATCCCCGACTCGTGGGTGCGGTTCGACGGCACGACCTCCGAGTTCATCTACCGCATGCTCACCGAGCGGCAGCACCCCTTCTCGACGGCCCGCTACTTCGACACCCACTGGTTCCAGAGTTACGAGAGCGAGGACTGGAGGAGGACTAGAGGTCGAGCACCAGGCGGCCGCCCCGCGCTCGCGAGACACAGATCAGCATCGAGTCGTCGCGTTCCCCGTCCGTGAGGAGCTCGTCGCGGTGGTCGATCTCGCCCTCCAGGACGCGCTGCCGGCAGGTACCGCAGAAGCCCTGCTCGCAGGAGTACGGGGTGTTGGGCAGCTCCTTGCGTACGGCAGCCAGCACTGTGGAGTCCGCCGGCACTGTGAGCGTGCGGCCGGTGCGGTGGAGTTCCAGCTCGAACTCGCCCGACCCGTCGGTGAGTGCGCGGGGTGCGAAGCGCTCCAGGTGCAGGGTGCGGCCGGTGGGGAGTTCCCGGGCGGCGGCTTCCATCAGGCCTTCCGGGCCGCAGCAGTAGACCGCCGCGTCCGCCGGGATCGCGGCGAGCGCCGACGTGAGATCGGGCAGGCCCGCCTCGTCCTCGGGCGCGACCGTGATCCGCTCCGGGCCGGCGAGCTTCTCGACCTCGTCGAGGAACGGCATCGAGGCGCGCGTACGGCCGCAGTACAGCAGCCGCCAGTCCGCCCCCGCCGCCTCGGCCGCGCGCAGCATCGGCAGCACCGGGGTGATCCCGATGCCTCCGGCCACGAAGACGTACGCGGGGGCGTCGACGAGGGCGAAGCGGTTGCGCGGGCCGCGGATCTCCACCTCGCTGCCTTCGTGGAGCTGCTCGTGGACCTCGCGGGAGCCGCCGCGGCCGTCCTCGATCAGGCGGGTGGCGATGGTGTAGCTGTCCGGTTCGGCGGGGTCGCCGCAGAGCGAGAACTGCCGGACCAGGCCCGAGGGGAGGACCAGGTCCAGATGGGCACCCGGCTGCCAGGGAGGGAGATCCGTACCTCCGAGGCGGAGTTGGACGACTCCGGAGGCGGGGGACGTCCGCTCGGTCACGGTGACGCGCAGCCCCCGCGTGCTGCCGTGGCCATGGTCCTGGGCCTGGCCCGAGACCGGGTTCTCCAGGGCCGGCAGCGGCCACAGGGGTGAGCGCCGGACGCGCCGGCGCAGCGCGCCCCGGGTGAGTACGAGGGCTCCCGCTGCCAGCAGCACGGTACGGATACGGGGCATGTCAGGCACCGCCGTTCGCTGCGGGGGAGGAGGCGAGGTAGGCCACGGCCTGCTCCGTGCTGCCCTCCTGCGAGGGGTGGTAACTGCGGCTCAGATAGCGGGGTATGGACCGGATCATCGCGCCGGTGGTGGGCAGGACGCCCTGGCGGCCGCTGCGGATGAACGCCGTCATGGTCGCCTTGCCGGCCGGCAGCGTCGGGTCGTTCTCCATGAAGAACCGCGCGCCCCGCTGCCACAGGAAGACGAGGGCCGAGAAGGCCGTGGCCCAGGTGCGGGCCCGCCGCCGGTAGCCGCCGTCCACATGCATGAAGAGGTCGAAGGCAACGGACCGGTGCTCGACCTCCTCGGCGCCGTGCCAGCGCAGCAGGTCCAGCATCACCGGGTCCGCCCCGCGCCGGTCCAGCTCGCGCGCGTTGAGCACCCAGTCGCCGAGGAACGCGGTGTAGTGCTCGATCGCGGCGATCATCGCGACCCGCTCCATCAGCCACCACTCGCGCGCCCGCCCCGGCGGGAGGGTCCTGTCCCCGAGGAGCTTCTCGAAGAGCCAGTCGACCTGCGCGGTGTACGGCGTCGGGTCGAGGCCCAGCCGCTTGAGGTGGGGGAGTACGTCGTTGTGGGCCTGGGAGTGCATCGCCTCCTGCCCGATGAAGCCGATCACGTCCTCGCGCAGCTGCTCGTCGTGGATGTACGGCAGGACCTGCTTGTACACGTGGACGAACCAGCGCTCACCGGCGGGCAGCAGCAGATGCAGCACGTTGATGGTGTGCGCGGTGAACGGGTCGCCTGGGACCCAGTGGAGCGGGGTGGCATCCCATGCGAAGGAGACCTTGCGGGCTTTGAGCGGGACGCGCTCCGACGCCACCGGTGCGGGTTGCGTATTAGACATGACGTCAATGTACTGACGAGTAAGGCGGTGGCAACAGGCCCGTGCACGGAGTTCTTCACCGGGTCCGCGAAGAACACACCTAGCGCAACGCGTCGACCTCCGTGCCGTCCGCCAGCCGGCCGTTCAGCTCCGCCCGCGCGCCCTCCGCCGCCGGTACGGCGAGCCGGCTGCCCACGCCGCTGCCGTTCACCCCGCCCGAGGTGGTGATCGACGCGAACTGTGCGCTGCCCGCCGCCAGCACGTACCACTGCCCGCCCCGCGACTTCCACAGCACGCCCGCAAGGACCCGCGGCTCGCGCGCCCCGCACGCCGGTGAGTCCTCGGCGCGGGCGGCGATCGCTCCGGGCGCCGACTCCTGGGTCGACGGGGCGTGGAACTGTGCCAGCACCCGGCTGCCCGCGCCCCGCCAGGTCTCGGCGCGGGTGCAGAGCCAGGTGGCGGTGCCGTTGGACTCGGGCAGCCGCTGTTTCGCGTACTGCCAGGCGTTCACGCTGCGTACGCCGTGCGAGCGCACCGCGGGCAGCAGGCAGGCGGTGCGTGCCCAGCCGGCGAGCGCGGTGCGGCCCGACACGTCGCGCGGGGCGGACGGCGGGCCCGAGGTCAGCCGCGCCGGGGTGAGTTCGCCGAGGTCGGTCATCAGGCGGGTGTCCCGGTCCGCAGTCAGTTCGAGGGCGTTCCAGCCGGCGCAGCCGCGGGCCTGGGCCGGGCCGGCGACGGGTACGGTCACCCCGTCCGCCGTCCGCTTCAGCGCGGTGGGGGTGTCGGCGGGCCGCAGTAGATCCCGTACCGCCGCTCCGGTCACCCAGGGAGCGGTGAGATAGCGGACGTTGCCATCGGTACGGCCCACTACCAGGGCGTTGGCCGTGGCGGCGTCCGCCCCGTCGGCGCGGGCGAAGTCGAGCGCCGCGCCGCCCCCGCCGCCCGCGCCGTCCTTGGGCTCCGCGTACCGCACCACGCGCAGTCCGTCGTACAGCAGGACCACCACGGCCTGGTCGACCGCCCCGGCGAACAGCAGCTGCGGCGGGCCGGGCGGGGGCCCGGCCGGGGTGCCGGGGGTGGCCGACACCTGCACGGAGGCGCCGGGCCGGGCCCAGACGGCGAGCGCGCGGCGCAGCAGGGAACGGTCGCTGGTGCGGTCGCCGCGGGCCGGCCAGACGGAGAAGTCGGTACGCGTCGAGGAGCGCCACGCGGTCGGAGCGACGAGGGTCAGCCGGCCGGGGTCCAGGGCCTGTTCGGAAGCCGGATTGCGGGCGTACGGCGGCGCGGCCGCTCCGTCCGGCCCCCACCCGTCCCCGGGCAGCCCCAGCAGCGCGCCGCACACCAGCACCGCGGCCGTGGCCGCCAGCGCCGCCTTCGCGTGCTGCCTGCGCCGCATCAGGTCGGTGGGGCGCGCCTGCAGAGAACAGGGGTCGAACTCGGGGGAGTCCAGCAGCGCGGCCGGGGACCGGCCCGCCGGGGTCCGGCCCGCGTCGGCGTCCATGCGGTCGGCCTCGGACAGGGCCGCCTGCGGGTCGGCCACCCCGGCGGCGGCGAGTACCCGCCCGGCGGCCGCGTCCCCCAGGTGCTCAAGACCCCGCAGGGCGAACGCGGCGCGGCCCGGCCCGGACAGCGTGGACAGCCGCTGGTCCAGGGCGAGTTCGTCGGCGCCGCCCGAGCGCGGGAACAACCGCAGGCCCCACACCTGGGGCAGCAGCGGAGGCAGCTGTGCCCGCTTGGGCCACGCCCGCCGCCGGAGCGGAAGCCCGGCTTCCAGCGCGGTCCGCAGCACGCGCCCGCGTACGTACGCATAGCCGGGGTCGGCGGCGGTCCCGTCCGCCGCCTCCGGGCGCGGTACGGGGATGTCGGCCGCGGTGCCCGCCGAGCGGTTGCGGGGCAGCGCGCGCTGGACGAGGGAGTGCGCGGTCAGTACCCGCCGGTTGCGGCCGAGGGTGGGGGGCAGCACCAGATAGGCGAGCCGCACCAGCCGCGGGTAGTGCTCGACGAGTGCGGCCTCGGCCTGCTCGACGTCGATGGGGGCGGGTGCGGTGCGGGTAACGGCATCCTGTGGGGGCACGTTCAGCAAAACGAGCGAATCGTCGGATGGTCACCTCGGCGCCGGGGGCGCGCGATCCGTCCATTCGCGCCCCACGGGAGTGGCGCACGGGGCACGATGGCCAGATGCGCAAGTACCCCCACATAGCAGCTGCCGCGGCGGTGCTGGCCCTCACGTTGGTGACGGGCTGCAGCTCGGACGGCACATCGGACGGCAAGAGCGGCGACAACGCCAAGAAGGAAGCGCCGGAGACCGCGACCGGCAGCCTGGAACAGCTGGCGGCGAAGACGGACTGCAAGCCGAACATCCAGACGGAGGCGGCGGAACTGCGGCAGGCCAACTGCAAGACGGAAGACGGCAGTTGGGTGCTCGCCACATTCACCACGGACCGGGGTCAGCGGGAGTGGCTGAACAGCGCCAAGGACTACGGCGGTGAGTACCTGGTCGGGCGCAAGTGGGTCGCCGTCGGCGAGCCGGAGGTGGTCAAGACGCTGCGCGGCCGGCTCGGCGGGACAGTGGAGTCGGGCTCGGACCACTCGGGGAGCAGTGGCAGTGGGGGGAACGAGTCCGGGCACTCCGGTCACCACGGGAGCTGACCGCGCAGGCCAAAAGCGGAGGACGGCGGCCACCGCCGCCCTCCGCTGGTCAGAGGCTCAGGTGCACTTGCGGCCACCGTTGATGCAGGAGACCACCTTCTTCATCACGTTCTGGTCGAAGACGTTGATGAAGTCGCCGTGGTCGGTGGCGGGCTTGTGCAGCTGCTCCGGGAAGGAGTCGACCGCGAATCCCGGACCGGGCGGTACGTCGTAGACGATCCGCTGCTGAAGCTGCGGAATCGCCTTGAACCCATTCTGGCACCGGCCGTTTGCGTCCGCGAATGCCACATGCGTACGGTGATTGGCGCTGTCGGTGTTCTGGCCGTCCCAGCAGCTCTGGAACTTGAAAGTCCGTACCACCTTGCTGCCCTCGGGGCAGATCGGGTACTTGTCCTTCAGCTGCCGGTTCTCGAACCCGGTGCAACTCCATGACGCATTCGCGTTCGCGTCACCGTTGGTGAATGCCTTGGCGTCCCCGGTGATGATCCGGAGAAAGCGCGGCATGGCGACGACCTTCGACGCCGGGCTGCCGACGAACTTCAGAGTGACTTGGTCCGGCGTCTGGATCTCGCCGATATTCTGGTCCTTGCCGCCACCGTCGTCGTTGACGTCGGCCTCGTCCTGGCCATTCTGCAGTCGCAGGACGGGCCAGTAGTACGTGGACCTGTCGCCCTGGTTCCGGCAGGTCGTGTCGCCGTTCGCCAGGTCGTCGTCGCTCGCGAAGGCGTCATTGGCCTGGTTGCCGACGTAATCGTGCATATGGTGCGCGCCATTGCTCACACCGGGGGCGACGATGACGTTGTCCGGATTGAACTTTCCGTTCTCATTCACGCCGCAATCGGTGGTGAATGTGCCCCTGGAGGCGTTGCGCTTCTTCCGGGGGGCCTTGACATTGGGCTGAACGGTCGTGATGTCGACAAAGTCGTCCGGGCTGGGCCCGTTGCCCTGTTGCTCCTGCTCACCGCCTTGATCGCCGTCGCCGTTGCCGTCCTGACCGTCGCCCTGACCCTGGTCCTGGCCGTCGCCCTGACCTTGATTCTGGCCCTGGTTCTGGCCGTTCTCCTGGCCCTGTCCGTTCTGGTTCTCCTCGGCGCGCAGCGTGCAGGGGGCCATTCCCTCGAGGTTGCCCGGCTGCTGACCGGAACGGCCGATCGCGACGGCTATGCGATCGATGGAGGCGCGACGCCTGTCCTCCAGAGGATCGAGAATGGCGTTCTTTCCGAGGTTCGGATCTCTTTCGATCTGCTCCTTCTGGTCCGCGAACTGCTTGTAGGCGTCAGTGATCTGAGTGTCGATCGCCGCCAGTTCACGGTCGACTTCACCGCGAGACTGCTGCGGCACATCAGGCAGCCCATTCGCGACCTCCGGGCAGTCGATGGTGGAAACCTGCTGCCCCGCGTTCTCGCCCTGGAGGGGGCGGTTGCCGCCCCATTTGCCCTCTCCTGCGGAGGCGTAGACATTGGCCGCGACCAGCCCACCTCCGCCCAGAATCAATGCAGCTGAGGCGGCTATTGCCCGGTTTGCCAGTGTTGATCGTTTGCGCGATGCGTGTCCCATGGAACTCCTCTGCTTCGATGCCGGGGTAGGGGGACGCCCGGCAGGGGAGAAGCGCGACGTTCCATACGGATCCGCGTCACGCCCTGTTCAAAGCAATTCCGAGTTCGTACTAATCTCCATCCGCAAACCGGGCGTATGTACCGCGTATCGGTGGCCTGATCTCAATCCCGGTCCAGATACGCCAGTACCGCCAGCACCCGCCGGTTGTCGTCGTCCGAGACCGGCAGGGCCGGCTTCGCGAGGATGTCGGAGGTGTGCTTCGCGATCGCCCGCTCCGTGATGAACAGCTGCGTCGCGATCGCGGGCAGCGCACCGGCGGCCGCCGTCGGCGGGCGGCCCTTGCGGGGGCCAGTGGGGCGTGCGGCGGTGCCAGCGCACCCGCACCCGCCGACGGAGGGGCTGCCCCGGCGAGGGGCCTGAAGCTCCTCGCCGCCGTCGAACGGGCGGGCGGGTGGGAGACCCCGCCGCGCAGCGGCGGGCTGCCCCACGCACGCGCGGGCGTCGGCGGGCGTCGGCGGGCGGCTCCCGCCTACTTCCGCCCCGGCCTCCGCACCGCCCCCGCGAGGATGGCACCATGTGCCCACCATGACGGATGCCCGGTCGCCGATGCGCGCCACGCGGGCCGCGGTATTCGCGGCAGTGTGCGTGGCTTTGGCCGCGGTGGGGCATTCGTACATGTCCGCGCACGACATACCGATCGGTGCGCTTTTCGCTGCATTCGCCGTCACCGGCACCGCCGCCTGGCTGGCCGGCGGCCGGCGCCGCGGCATCCCCTCCATCGGTGCCGGACTGCTCGCAGTCCAAGGCGCCCTGCACCTGATCTTCGGCACGGCGCAGCCGCACCAGGACGCGCACGCGCCGCACGCCCACACCGGCATGGCGAGCGAGACGCTCACCACGGGCGCCGCGAGCCACAGCTCCGCCGGGATGCTCGTCGCCCACCTCCTCGCCGCCCTCGTCTGCGCGCTGTGGCTCGCCGGCGGCGAGGCCGCCGCGTTCCGGCTGGCCCGCACCCTCGGCACACTCGCGTTCGCCCCGCTGCGCCTGCTGCTGCTCTCGTCCGTCCGCATCCGCGTGCCGGAGGCCCCGCACCTGGTCCGCGCGGAGGCCCGGCCGACGCCCCGCATCCACGGCGTACTGCTCGCGCACACGCTCTCCCGCCGAGGACCGCCCGCCCGGGTGTTCACCCGCGCCACGGCCCCCGGCCGTACCACCGCCGCCTAGTACACGCGGCGTGACCTGGGGGCCGATTCCCCATGTCTACGCCGACTCCTAGGACAACCATGGCCATTGACGACCCCGTCAAGGGGACAGAAGAAACCACCGAACCCGCCCCAACCCCCGCCGACCGGCAAGCGCGCCCGTCGACGTGGAGCACCCTGCGTCCCCTCGTACTGCGCATACATTTCTACGCGGGCATCCTCATCGCCCCGCTCCTCCTCCTCGCCGCCGTGAGCGGGCTGCTGTACGCCCTCTCCTTCCAGGCGGAGAAGATCATCTACAGCCATGAGCTGGAGGTGCCCGTCGGCGACGCGGCCAAGCCGCTCGACGCCCAGGTCGCGGCCGCCCGCGCCGCCCACCCCGAGGGCACGGTGACGGCCGTCTGGCCGTCGGCCGAGGACGGCGCGACCAGCCGCGTCCTGATGACCACCCCCGAGGTCGACGAGGACAAGTCCCTCGCCGTCTTCGTCAATCCGTACACCGCGGAGGTACGGGGTGAGCTCACCAGCTTCGGCAGTTCGGGGGCCCTCCCGCTGCGCACCTGGCTCGACGAGCTGCACCGTGATCTGCGGCTCGGCGAAACGGGCCGCTACTACAGCGAACTGGCCGCCAGCTGGCTGTGGGTGGTCGCCCTCGGCGGGCTGCTGCTCCGGGCCGGCCGTAAGCGGTCCAGGAAGCGGGCCCTGATCGTGCCCGAGCGCGGCGTCACCGGCCGCCGCAGGACGCTGTCCTGGCACGGCTCGGTCGGCCTGTGGGCGGTCATCGGCCTGGTGCTGCTCTCCGCCACCGGTCTGACCTGGTCCCGGTACGCCGGCGAGAACATCGGCAAGGTCCAGGACCAGCTCGGCGGCGCCAGCCCGGTGGTCTCCGCGGCCCTCGACGGGGGCGCCGGCGGCGGTGGCCACGAAGGCCACGGCGGCGGCTCCGGCGGAGGAGCCCACCAGGGCAAGGACGTCGGCGTCGACAAGGCCCTCGAAGCCGCCCGCGCGAGCGGTATCGACGGCCGCCAGGTCTCGGTGATCCTGCCGAGCGAGGGCAACGGATATGTCGTCAAGGAGACCGACAAGCAGTTCCCCGTCCACCTGGACTCGGTGGCGGTCGACCCGGCCGACGGCAAGGTGCTGGACGAACTGCGCTTCGCCGACTACCCCGTGCTCGCCAAGCTGACCCGTTTCGGGATCGACGCCCACATGGGCGTCTTCCTGGGCCTGGCGAACCAGCTGGCGCTGGCGGTCCTCATGCTCGCGCTGATCATGCTGATCATCTGGGGCTACCGGATGTGGTGGCTGCGCCGGCCGACGAAGGAGCGCAGGCTGAGCGTGGGCCGGCCGATGCCGCGTGGCGCGTGGCGCCGGGTGCCGGTCCCCGTCCTGCTGCCGCTGGCGGCGGCGAC
Source organism: Streptomyces sp. A3M-1-3 (assembly GCF_024213665.1). GTDB lineage: Bacteria > Actinomycetota > Actinomycetes > Streptomycetales > Streptomycetaceae > Streptomyces. Next base: position 245,638 of record NZ_JANAVP010000003.1, on the reverse strand, counting down.
CGCGCTGACCGGCTGGTTCGTCCCGCTGCTCGGAATCAGCCTGCTGGCCTTCCTGGTACTGGACGTGGTGCTGGGGCTCGTCGCCCGCATCCGCGCCCGCGAAGCGGCCTGATCGCGGTCGTACCGCGGTACGACCGCGGTACGACGTGGGCCCCCGGGACACATGGACGCAGTCCACATGCCTCGGGGGCCCCGTGGCCGGGTGACGCGAAACGTGGTGGGATCCGCGGCATGGAAGGTCTTCTCGCGAGTCTGATCGCCGTCACCGGAACCCTGTGGGTTCGATCAGCACCTTTGTCTTCCAGCGCCGCAGCGCCCAGCGCGCCGAGGTCTTCGCCCGGCAGGAACGACTGCGCCAGGAGCGCCTGACGGCCTACAGCGCCTGCGCCGGGGCCATCACGGAGCTCAAGCGAGCGGTGGTCGGTCTCTGGCTCCGTCGCCGCTCCGATCCCCACGGCGCCGAATACGCGACGGCCCTGGCTGAATGTGACCGCTTGGGCGCAGCAGCGGAACATGCCAGGTTCCGGGTGCAGTTGGTTGCGGAAGACCCCGCTCTCACGGTGCTCGCCGATGCGGCGTTCGCCACCATCGGCGCCGTCCGCGACGCGGCGGGCCGGACCGAACTGCTGGACCACGAAGCCCGCTGTCTCGACGCGCTCGGCGCCTTCATGGCGAGCGCCGCCGCCCAGGTCCGCTGACGGACGGCCCGGTCAGGGCGTGTACTTGTAGCCGACGCGCCGCACGGTCTGGATCGTCCCACGGTGCTCGGCGCCCAGCTTGCGGCGCAGCCGGGCGATGTGGACGTCGACGGTGCGGCCGTCGCCCACGTGCCCGTAACCCCACACCGTCGTCACCAACTGGTCGCGGGTGTGCACCCGGTGAGGGTGCGCCACCAGATGGGCGAGCAGCTCGAATTCGAGGTACGTCAGGTCCAGCACCTGCCCGTCAACCTCGGCTGTGCGCTGGGCGGAGTCGATCCGTACCCGCTCGTCCCCGCCCGTGACCGCTTCGGCGACGCCGGCGGCGACGGCGGGGGACTCACCGGCCGGTACGAGCACCAGGTACCCGATCATCGGCGGCCGGCCCGGGCGGCTGGGCAGGGAGTGCTGGGGCGCGGGCAGCCAAGTCGCGCCGGGCGGCAGGAAGTCCGCGACATGAGCCACCTCGTCGCGGTCCACGGCACGCAGGTGGCGGTTCTGGTCGACGGGCAGCGCGGTTGCGGTGGGCGTGGCGGTGGCGGTCGCGGTGGCGGTAGCGGTCGCAGCGGAGAAGGAACGGGTGTTCGCCATGAGAAGTCAGCTCTTTCACGCGGAGAGTCGTCGACAGGAGACGTACGTCGTGCGCGCTGGCCGAAGACCGGTGCGGTGTTAGAGGGCCGGCGCAATCGTCGCGCCGCAACACACCCGGTCGAAGTCGTGATGCTGACGGGAAGGCCAGAACGGCTCGAGGTCGCTGCGACCCGTCGCGATGTACTGGTAGCCGACCATGGCCCCATTGAAGCAGATGTAACGCCACCGGAGCAGAGCCCTCTCGTACCGTGATACGCAACCACTGACAGCGGGGCGGGCGCCCACCATGACCGGTGGGCGCCCGCCCCGAGCTGTCGGAGGATCCGGATCAAGAGATCCGGGTCAGACCTGGCCGGCCTTCTCCAGGCCGGTGCAGCAGGTGTCGACGATCAGTCGCGTCACGACGTACGGGTCGACGTTCGCGTTCGGGCGGCGGTCCTCGATGTAGCCCTTCTGGTCCACCTCGACCTGCCACGGGATACGGACCGAGGCGCCACGGTCCGAGACGCCGTACTTGTACTCGTCCCACGGGGCGGTCTCGTGCAGACCGGTCAGCCGGTCGTCGATACCCGCGCCGTAGTTCTTGACGTGGTCCATCGGCTTCGAGCCCTCGCCCAGCGACTCGCACGCGGTGATGATCGCGTCGTAACCCTCGCGCATCGCCTTCGTGGAGAAGTTGGTGTGCGCGCCCGCGCCGTTCCAGTCGCCCTTCACCGGCTTCGGGTCCAGCGTCGCCGACACGTTGAAGTCCTCGGCGATGCGGTAGAGCAGCCAGCGCGCGATCCACAGCTGGTCCGCGACCTCCAGCGGCGCCAGCGGGCCGACCTGGAACTCCCACTGGCCGGGCATGACCTCGGCGTTGATACCGGAGATGCCCAGACCCGCCGCGAGGCAGTGGTCGAGGTGCTTCTCGACGATCTCGCGGCCGAAGATCTCGTCCGAGCCGACACCGCAGTAGTAGCCGCCCTGCGCGGCGGGGAAGCCGCCCACCGGGAAGCCGAGCGGGCGGGTGCCGTCGAAGAACGTGTACTCCTGCTCGATCCCGAAGATCGGCTCCTGCGCCGCGAACTGCTCGGCCACCGGACGCAGCAGCGCACGCGTGTTGGACTCGTGCGGCGTCATGTCGATGTTCAGGACCTCGCACAGCACGAGGACGTTGTCGCCGCCGCGGATCGGGTCCGGACAGGTGAAGACCGGCTTCAGTACGCGGTCGGAGGCGTGGCCCTCGGCCTGGTTCGTGCTGGACCCGTCGAAGCCCCAGATGGGCAGCTCGGCGCCTCCCCCAGAGCCTTCGGCCTGGGAGGGACCCCCAACCAGTATCTTCGTCTTCGAGCGAAGCTTGGCCGTCGGCTCGGTGCCGTCGATCCAGATGTACTCAGCCTTGAAGGTCACGGGCTTCATCCTTTGTGCGTCGCTACGGCGCAGTCATTGCGGGTGCTGCGGTGATGCCATACAGCGTGCCAACACGCGATTTCCCGTCCGTTGCCCGGATGTGAACCCCGTGTTACCGAGGTTTCGGAGGAGGCAGACTGGGTGGGTGATGACTTCGTACGGTATGAACCCCCTGCGTGTCGGGCTCCTCGGCACCGGGCCCTGGGCAGCCCGCACCCACGCACCCGCCCTCGCCGCCCATCCGGCGGTCGAGTTCGCGGGGGTGTGGGGGCGCCGCCCCGAGGCGGCGGGCGCGCTCGCCCGGACGTACGGCGTGAAGGTGTACGAAACCACCAGCGCGCTCTTCGCCGACTGCGACGCCGTGGCGTTCGCGCTGCCGCCGGACGTACAGGCGGCCTTGGCCGTACCGGCGGCCGCCGCCGGATGCCATCTGCTGCTGGACAAGCCGGTCGCGACCACGGTGGCGGGCGCCCGCGAGGCCGCCGACGCGGCGGAACGGGCCGGCGTCGCGTCCGTCGTCTTCTTCACGCTGCGCTTCGCCACGCCCTCGGCGGACTGGATCGCGGAACAGGCGGCGGCGGACGGCTGGTTCACGGCCCGGGCGCAATGGCTCGGCGCGCTCTTCGCGCCCGGCGCCGGGGCGAGCAGCCCGTACGCCGGCTCGCCCTGGCGCCGGGAGAAGGGCGGGCTGTGGGACGTGGGTCCGCACGTGCTGTCCGTACTCATGCCGGTGCTGGGCGACGTGACGAGTGTGACGGCCGCGGGCGGCCCCGCCGGCACCACCCATCTCGTCCTGCGGCATGCCTCGGGTGCGTCCAGTACGGCGACGATGGGGCTGGGCGCGCCGGTGGCGGCGGCGGGGGTCGGGATCGAGTTCCGGGGCGAGCGGGGCGTTGCGGTGCTACCGGAGTGGAGCGACGTGCCCGGAGCCTTCGGCCGGGCGGTCGACGCCCTGCTGGAATCCGCCCGCGGTGGCGTGCCGCACGCCTGCGACCTCCGGTTCGGACTGAGGGTCACGGAGGTCCTGGCGGAGGCGGAGGAGCAGTCGCAGGCGCGAGCGCGTACGTAGCGTCAGGCCGAGGCAGGCCGGCAGCAGCCGGTCGACGGGGCCAGGGTCGACGGGGCCAGGAGCGTTGTCAGCGCCCGCGGTTACTCTTCGATCACAGCCGCGAGACCCGCCGGAGGCCCCGATGACGCGCACCACACCACCACGTCCGGTCGACGTGGAAGCGCTCTTCCCCGAGGTCGTTCCCTACCGCCACGAGGCGATACGGCTGCATCCGCGCGCCGGTTCCCCCGGCGTGCGGGACAGTTCCGTGGGCGGACCGCTGCTGTGGCCGGCCGCGGAGCCCTGGCCGTACTGCGCGGCGGAGCATCTGCCGGTCGCCTTCGACGTCCCGGCGGACGGGCCCGCCCCGCTGGTCCCGGTACTGCAGTTGTACGCGGCCGACATACCGGGTGTACCGGACCTGCCTTTTCCGGCGGGCAGCGACATGGTGCACGTGTTGTGGTGCCCCTTCGAGCACGAGCCGCACCGCGCGCCAGAGCCCCGGCTCTACTGGCGCGCCTCGTCGTACGACGGGCCGGTCCTGGGCGATCCGCCGCGCCCCGCCGGGGCGCCCGACGACCATGTGCCCGACCCGTGCGTACTGCACCCCGAGCGGGTCGTTGAGTACCCGAGCTGGGATCTGCCGCAGCAGCTGTGCGAGGCACTGCGTGAGCGGTTCGACGAGCTGGAGCGGCAGACGGGCCTGGAGTACCACTCCCACCTCGCCGTGGCCGACGGCATCAAGGCCGGCGGCTATCCGAACTGGACCCAGGGCCCCGACTGGCCGGACTGCGCGGAGTGCGGCCGGCGGATGGACCATCTGCTGACGGTCGGCAGCGTCGAGTTCGACGGCGCCGGCTGGCGGACCTGGCTGCCGGAGGAGGACCGCCCCGCGTCCGGGACGGTCCTCGATCTGCCGTACGAGGAGCGGATGAGCCTGCAGTGCGCGCCCGGTCTGATGCTCGGGGACATGGGCGGGATCTACATATTCGTATGCCCGCACTGTCCCGGAACGCCGAGTGCGTACCGCTTCGACTGCTCCTGACCCGTGCCGGGTTACTGACCGACCCGCTCGATCCGGGCCTTGCGGATCAGGAACTTGCCGGGCTCGCGGACCTGCTCGAAGGCCGCGTCGTTCAGCAGGGCGCAGCTTCCGGAGACCGAGGTGACCTCCACGGTCGTGGACTTGCTGTTGTCCAGGTTGGTGACCTTCAGCTGGGTGCCCACGGGGAACTGGTTGCTGGACGCGGCCGGCGCGCCGCCCTCGCCGGAGAGCGTGACGGTCGATCCCGCGCAGACGACCTCACCGGCGGCACCGCCCTGGTTCCCGCCTTCGTTCCCGCCCTCGTTCCCGCCTGCCGGCGGCGCGGCCTCGGTCGGCTCCCCGGTGGGCTCGGCGGGGGGTGCCGCCTCGCCCGGATCCGCGGGCTGCTGCTGCTCCGGGGGCTGCTCCGGGGCCGCCTCGCCGCCGCCCTCGCCGACTTCACAGCCGGACGCGGCCTGCTTTCGCTTGATCTCCTCGATCACGGCCTGCCGGTTGGCGATCCTGGCGTCCGACTGGGCATCCGGGTTGGCCCGCTGGCCGGCGATGAACTTCTCGTTGTTGCTGAGTGCCGTGGCCAGTCCGTCACAGGCCACCGAAGCCTGACTTGTCCCGGTCATGACAATCGCTGTGCCGCCGGCCAGCGCTGCGGCGCTGATCAGCAGGACGACCTTCTTCTTGCGGCTGAGGGTCTTCTTACGCGACACGCGTGACTCCCTGTCCCCGGCCAGTGAACCTCGGCCGGCTTCGATCCGTGTGCCGTTACGTACGAGTAGGAATCCGGTTCGTCTCAACCGTCACTGAAATAACTTCGTTACCACCGGCCGTGGTTGAGCGGAGCAACGGCTGCCGGCCCAGCGCGTCCCGTACCGACTCCTCCGTGCGTGCCACCACCGCGCTGCCGTCGTCCGCCGTGATGATCGGGCGCTGGATCAGCTTCGGGTGCGCCGAGAGTGCCGCGATCCAGCGGCCGCGCGCGGCGGCCTCGCGGGGCCAGTCCCTCAGGCCGAGTTCCTTCGCGGCCGGCTCCTGGGTGCGGGTGATGTCCCAAGGTTCGAGTCCGAGCCGGTCGAGCACCGCTCGGATCTCGTCCTCGGACGGTACGTCCTCCAAATAGCGGCGGACGGTGTACTCGGCCCCCTCCGCATCGAGCAGCTGAACCGCGCTGCGGCACTTGGAACATGCGGGATTGATCCAGATCTCCATCCGCTCACGATACCGCCGAAGCCCGCTTCCCCAGGCCGTGAAGTGGCCCCTGGCCAGCGGCTTTTGTCAGTGCCCGGCAGTAGAATTGAGGCAGTTCGACAGAGTCCGACACCGCTCCCCAGGAGGCTGCCGATGGCCGCTGCCGCACTCGCGACGAAACCCAAGCACCAGCCCAGGCACCAGCCCAAGCACCAGCCCCTGCAGAAGAAGCCACTGCCGGCCGGACGGCCGCGCGAGTGGTACGAAACCCACAACCGCCGCCTCAAGGCCATGCGGCTGGCGATAGCCCTGCTCGACACCGGCGTCTACCACCCGGACATGGCCCCGAACCGCAAGATCCGCACCACGGCGGCCCGGATCGGGATCCACCCGCCGTCCGACCTCACCTGCGCGATGGTCCGTGCCCTGATCCGGTACGGCCGCTGAGCACGGCTGTGGCCCGCCACCCCGTACGCGGGAGTGGCGGGCCACAGCGAGCGGTGAGTCACCCGGCCACCCACCCCGCAGCAGTGCGACGCCTGTTGTTCGCCTGCAGTTTGCCGAGACCGCGCCAGGCATCGGCAAGTATCTGTGCGCAGGTCGGGAGTTGTGACCGGCTGAATTCCGCATGCGCTCAGAAGGAAGACTCGACGGTGCAGTTTCGACGCAGTGACAGGTCCCGTGTGCCGGCCTCACGTCTGTCGGGTGTGATCGCGACGGCAGGCATGCTGCTGCTCCTCACCTCGTGCGGGCTGGTGGACGACGAGAGTCCGGCCGCCGACAGGGCCTCCGGCCGGCAGCCCGTCGCCTCCACCATTGAGTGCGCCACCCAGGGCAAGGTGCTCGGATCGGGTTCCACCGCTCAGCAGAACGCGATGAAGCAGTGGATCAAGAACTACGAGCGGGCCTGCAAGGGCGTGCGGATCGCGTACTGGGGCCAGGGCTCCGGCGCGGGCGTGGCCCAGTTCCTGCTGGGCGAAACGGCGTTCGGCGGTTCCGACAGCGCGTTGAAGCCGGGCCAGGCCGACCAGTCCAAGCGGGTCTGCCCCGGCGGCCGCGCCATCGACCTGCCGATGGTCGGGGGCACCATCGCCATCGGTTACCACCTCTCCGGTGTGCACGACCTGGTACTCGACGCTCCGACGCTCGCCAGGATCTTCGACTCGGAGATCACCCGGTGGGACGACCCGGCGATCAAGAAGCTCAACCCGGGCGCCTCGCTGCCCGCCCTGCCCATCCATGCCGTGCACCGGTCGGACGACTCCGGGACCACGCAGAACCTCAACGCCTATCTGGCGGGCGCGGCGCCCGAGCAGTGGCCGTACCCGAAGGAGAAGACCTGGCAGGGCAAGGGCGGCCAGGCCGCCAGCGGTTCGGACGGAGTCGCGTCGGAGGTGGAGGGCAACGACGGCGCGATCGGCTACTTCGAGCTGTCCTTCGCCGCCGCACGCGACATCAGTACGGTCAGGATCGACACGGGCGCCGCCGAACCGGTCGCCGCCACTGTGCAGACCGCGTCGGCCGGCATCGGCTCGGCCAAGGTGGTGGGCACCGATGGGGACCTGGCACTGAAGCTCGACTACGCGACCAAGGCCGAGGGGGCCTACCCGATCGTCCTGGTCACGTACGAAATCGTCTGCAACCGGGGCAACAAGGCCGAAACCCTGCCCGCCCTGAAGTCCTTCCTGACCTACACGGCGAGCGAGGAGGGCCAGCAGGCCCTGTCCGGGTTCCACTACGCGCCGCTGCCCGTCGGCATCGCCGCCAAGGTCCGCGAGGTCATCCCGACGCTGACCTGATGCCTCGCCTCAGCTGCCGCCCGAAGCGGCCGGCGCACCGATCTGGAGGGTGGCCGGAGCGGCGCAGCAGCCGCCGCTGTCGGCCTTGGCGGCGTCCGGCTCGTCGAACAGGCCCGCGCCGCCGCAGACACCGGTCTCCGGCAGGGTCAACTCGACCCGCTCGGCGGCCTCCTGGTCACCGGCGAGCGCGGCGGCGATGGACCGGACCTGCTCGTAGCCGGTCATGGCCAGGAAGGTGGGCGCGCGGCCGTAGCTCTTCATCCCGACCAGGTAGACGTCCTTCTCCGGGTGAGACAGCTCGCGCACCCCGTGCGGGTAGACGGTGCCGCAGGAGTGCACGTTCGGGTCGATCAGCGGGGCCAGTTCCACCGGGGCCTGCAAGCGCTCGTCGAGCACGAGACGCAGCTCGGAGAGGAAGGAGAGGTCGGGCCGCAAGCCGGTCAGCACGATGACCTCGTCTACCGGGTCGAGCCGGCGGCCGTCGTCGGCGACCAGCACGAGCTGCTCACCGGCCTTCTCGACTGCCGCCGTACGGAATCCCGTGGCCGCGGTGGCGTGGCCCGCCTCGACCGCGGCCTTGGCTCGCAGACCCAGCGCCCCGCGGGCCGGGAGCTGGTCCGCCTCGCCGCCGCCGAAGGTGTTGCCGCCGATGCCGCGCCGCAGGACCCACACCGCGTGCGTGCCGGGGGTGTCCGCGGCCAGGTCGGCGAGGGAGGCCAGCGCGGTGAAGGCGGAGGCGCCGGTTCCGACAACGGCGGTGCGCCTGCCGGCGTAACGGGCGCGTGTGACCTGGTCCTTGAGGTCGGGGACGCGGTACGTGATCCGGTCCGCGGCCACGCGCTCGCCGAGAGCGCGCAGGCCGTCGCCGCCCAGCGGGTTGGGGGTGGACCAGGTGCCGGAGGCGTCGATCACCGCGCGGGCGAGAACGCGCTCCTCGGTCCCGTCCGGGCCGAGGAGGTGGACGGTGAAGGGCTGCTCGTCGCGGCCGGAGTCGACGACCCGGTCCCGTCCGGCGCGGGAGATCCCGGTCACCGTCGCTTCGAAGCGGACGCGGTCGCCGAGTGCGTCCGCCAGCGGCTGGAGGTACTGCTCGGCCCAGTCGGCGCCGGTGGGGTAGGCCGTACCGTCCGGGCGGACCCAGCCGGTGGGCGCCAGCAGCTTCTCGGCGGCGGGGTCCATGAGCTCTTCCCAGGTGGAGAACAGGCGCACGTGCGACCACTCCAGGACGGCGCTGCCCGCGCGCGGGCCCGCCTCCAGAACCTGCGGGGTGATGCCGCGTGCGATGAGGTGGGCGGCAGCGGCGAGACCGATCGGGCCGGCTCCGACGACGACGACCGGCAGGCCGGCGGCGCTCGGGCCCTCGGTAACGAGCGGAGTCACGTTGTTTCCCCTTTGTTTCGACGTTTGTCGATGTTCTGGTTTTTCCAGCCTGCCATCCACTTCGACAGACGTCAACATAGACGGAAGTCGAATTAATATGTCAGCATGGACGTATGTCGAACACGCAGGTGCTTCCGGTCCTTCCACTGGTCGAACCCGAGGTGGCCCCGTGCTGCCCGCCGCTGACCGAGCGCCCGCTGACGGCCGACGAGGCCGGGCGGACCGCCGCCATGTTCAAGGCGCTCGGCGATCCCGTGCGGCTGCGCCTGTTCTCCGCGGTCGCCTCCCACGAGGGCGGCGAGGCCTGTGTCTGCGACATCTCGGACGTCGGCGTCTCCCAGCCGACCGTCTCGCATCACCTGAAGAAGCTCCGCGAGGCGGGCCTGCTCAGCTCCGAGAGGCGCGGCACCTGGGTGTACTACCGGGTCGAGCCGTCCGTACTGTCCGCCATGGGCCACATCCTGGGCCGGTACGTCGACTGATCAGCCGATCGCGGCGGCGAACTTCCTGCGCCACGCCAGGGACACGTACACCAGCCCGACCAGCACGGGAACCTCGATGAGCGGGCCGACGACACCGGACAGGGCCTGGCCGGAGGTGACGCCGAAGGTCGCGATGGCGACCGCGATGGCCAGCTCGAAGTTGTTGCCGGCCGCGGTGAACGCGAGGGTCGCGGTGCGGTCGTACGCCAGGCCGATGGCCTTGCCGAGCAGGAACGTCCCGAACCACATGACGGCGAAGTAGACCAGCAGCGGCAGCGCGATGCGGGCCACGTCCAGCGGCTGCGAGGTGATCGTCTTCCCCTGGAGGGCGAAGAGGATGACGATCGTGAACAGCAGCCCGTACAGGGCCCAGGGCCCGATCTTCGGCAGGAAGGTGCTCTGGTACCGCTCCTGGCCGAGCTTCCTCTCGCCGATCCGCCGGGTCAGGAAGCCGGCAAGCAGCGGAACGCCCAGGAAGATGACGACGTTGAGCGCGATCTTCCACATGGAGATGTCGAGCTGCTCGCCGTGGCCGAGGCCGAGCCGGCCGGGCAGCAGGTCGAGGTAGAACCAGCCGAGCACGCCGAAGGCGATGACCTGGAAGACGGAGTTGAGCGCGACCAGCACGGCTGCGGCTTCGCGGTCGCCGCAGGCGAGGTCGTTCCAGATGATCACCATGGCGATGCAGCGGGCGAGCCCGACGATGATCAGCCCGGTGCGGTACTCCGGCAGGTCGGGCAGGAAGATCCAGGCCAGCGCGAACATCACGGCGGGACCGACGATCCAGTTGATGACCAGCGACGAGACCATCAGCTTCCGGTCGCCGGTGACCGCGTCGAGCCTGTCGTAGCGGACCTTGGCCAGGACCGGATACATCATGACCAGCAGCCCGACGGCGATGGGCAGCGAGATACCGCCGATCTCGACCTTGGCGAGTGCGTCGTTCAGTCCGGGCACCAGGCGGCCCAGCCCGAGCCCGAGACCCATGGCGAGCAGAATCCACACGGCCAGAAAACGGTCCAGGGTCGACAACTTCGCGACGACCCCGGACTCGGGTTCAGTGGTCAGAGTGGCGGTCATCAACAGGCTCTCTTCCGGCCGGTCTCGGCGGTCGTACGGGCGGTCTCGGCCAGGCCGGTGAACTGGCCGGCGAGCTGGGTGATGACATCGGGCCTGAGCCGGTAGTACGTGAACCGGCCGCACGGCTCGGTCTCGACGATTCCCGCCTCGCGCAGCACTCTCAGATGGTTCGAGAGGTTGGTCTGCCGGGCGCCCGTTTCCTCGACCAGGTGGGTCGTGCAGAGCGTCTCGTGGGCGAGCAGGGTCACGATCCGGAGCCTGAGCGGGTCGGCGAGGACGCGGATCAGGTCAGTGTCGACTGACGTCATCATGGGCTGATACTCTCACATCAGTGGTGGCTGACACCACCGGGTGCTGATGCGAATCCCGCCGAATGCCCGGCGCCCGCCGCCCCGCCGCTCGCCCGCCCGCTCGAGATCCGTTTCCACAGCGAGACAAGAGAGACCCCGATGGCCGAGAAGCCCTCCGTACTGTTCGTCTGCGTCCACAACGCCGGCCGTTCCCAGATGGCCGCCGCGTGGCTGACCCACCTGGGCGGGGACCGTGTCGAGGTCCGCTCCGCCGGTTCCGCACCGGCGGACCAGGTGAACCCGGCCGCCGTCGAGGCCATGCGCGAGGTCGGCATCGACATCACCGCCGAGACCCCCAAGATCCTCACCGTCGACGCGGTCAAGGCATCGGACGTCTGCATCACCATGGGCTGTGGCGACACATGCCCGGTCTTCCCGGGCAAGCGCTACCTGGACTGGACGCTGGAGGACCCGGCCGGCCAGGGCGTCGAGGCCGTGCGCCCGATCCGTGACGAGATCCGGAAGCTCGTCGAGGGCCTGATCGAGGAGATCGCCCCGGGGGTCGCCAAGTGACCACCGAGAACGGGATCCGCAGCGTCATCGTCATCGGCTCCGGTCCCGCCGGTTACACCGCCGCCCTCTACACCGCGCGCGCGTCGCTCAAGCCGATGGTGTTCGAGGGCTCGGTGACCGCGGGCGGCGCACTGGTCCAGACGACCGAGGTGGAGAACTTCCCCGGTTTCCGGGACGGGATCATGGGCCCGGACCTCATGGACGACATGCGCGCCCAGGCCGAGCGCTTCGGCGCCGAGCTGGTGCCTGACGACATCATCTCGGCGGACCTCTCCGGTGACATCAAGACCGTCACGGACACCGCCGGCACGGTCCACCGCGCCAAGACCGTGATCGTCGCCACCGGCTCCCAGCACCGCAAGCTGAACCTGGCGGGCGAGGACGCGCTCTCCGGCCGCGGCGTCTCGTACTGCGCGACCTGCGACGGCTTCTTCTTCAAGGACCAGGACATCGCCGTCGTCGGCGGCGGTGACACCGCCATGGAGGAGGCCACCTTCCTCACCCGGTTCGCCAGGTCCGTCACGATCGTCCACCGCCGGGACAGCCTGCGTGCCTCCAAGGCCATGCAGGAGCGCGCCTTCGCCGACCCGAAGATCAAGTTCGCCTGGGACAGCGAGGTGGCCGAGATCCACGGCGAGCAGAAGCTCTCCGGCCTCACCCTGCGCAACACCAGGACGGGCCAGGCCTCCGTGCTCCCGGCCACCGGCCTGTTCGTCGCCATCGGCCACGACCCGCGCACCGAACTGGTCAAGGGCCAGCTGGAACTGGACGACGAGGGTTACCTACAGGTCCACGCACCCTCGACGCGCACCAACCTCCCCGGCGTCTTCGCCGCGGGCGACGTGGTGGACCACACCTACCGACAGGCCATCACGGCCGCGGGCACCGGCTGTGCGGCAGCCTTGGACGCGGAACGCTACCTGGCAGCCCTGGCCGACGCGTAGCCGCCACCAGGCGAAACACCCGGCCCCCCGGTCCGAGAACGGACCGGGGCCGGGTGTTTCGTTGATCTTTAGATGTCGAAGTACAGCTCGAACTCGTGCGGGTGCGGGCGGAGTTGGATCGGGGCGATCTCGTTCGTCCGCTTGTAGTCGATCCACGTCTCGATCAGGTCGGAGGTGAAGACGCCGCCGGCCTGCAGGTACTCGTTGTCCGCCTCCAGCGCCTCGAGCACCGCCGGGAGCGAGGTCGGGACCTGCGGGACGCCCGCGTGCTCCTCCGGGGCCAGCTCGTAGAGGTCCTTGTCGATCGGCTCGGCCGGCTCGATCTTGTTCTTCACGCCGTCCAGGCCCGCGAGCAGCAGGGCGGAGAAGGCCAGGTACGGGTTGGAGGACGGGTCCGGGGCGCGGAACTCGACTCGCTTCGCCTTCGGGTTCGAGCCCGTGATCGGGATGCGCATCGCGGCGGAGCGGTTGCGCTGCGAGTAGACCATGTTGACCGGGGCCTCGAAGCCGGGGACCAGGCGGTGGTAGGAGTTCACCGTCGGGTTGGTGAAGGCCAGCAGCGACGGGGCGTGCTTGAGGATGCCGCCGATGTAGTAGCGCGCGGTGTCCGACAGGCCCGCGTAACCCTGCTCGTCGTAGAAGAGCGGGTCGCCGTTCTGCCACAGCGACTGGTGGACGTGCATGCCCGAGCCGTTGTCGCCGAAGATCGGCTTCGGCATGAAGGTCGCGGTCTTGCCGTTGCGCCAGGCGACGTTCTTCACGATGTACTTGAAGAGCATCAGGTCGTCGGCCGCGGCGAGCAGCGTGTTGAACTTGTAGTTGATCTCCGCCTGGCCGGCGGTGCCGACCTCGTGGTGCTGGCGCTCGACCTGGAGGCCGACGTTCTCCAGCTCCAGGGAGATCTCGGCGCGCAGGTCGGCGAAGTGGTCGACCGGCGGGGCCGGGAAGTAGCCGCCCTTGTAGCGGACCTTGTAGCCGCGGTTGTCCTCGACCGCACCGGTGTTCCAGGCGCCGGCCTCGGAGTCGATGTGGTAGAAGCCCTCGTTGGCGCTGGTCTGGAAGCGCACGCTGTCGAAGACGTAGAACTCGGCCTCGGGGCCGAAGTAGGCCGTGTCCGCGATGCCGGTGGAGGCGAGGTAGGCCTCGGCCTTCTTGGCGATGTTGCGCGGGTCACGGCTGTACTGCTCGCCCGTGATCGGGTCGTGGATGAAGAAGTTGATGTTGAGCGTCTTGTCCTTGCGGAACGGGTCCAGCCGCGCCGTGGACAGGTCCGCCCGCAGCGCCATGTCGGACTCGTGGATCGCCTGGAAACCGCGGATCGACGAGCCGTCGAAGGCAAGCTCCTCGGCCGGGTCGAACGCCGTTGCCGGGATCGTGAAGTGCTGCATCACGCCCGGAAGATCACAGAACCGGACGTCGACCATTTTGACGTCGTTGTCCTTGATGAACTTCTTGGCGTCGTCGGCGTTCTGGAACATCCAACTCCTCCTACTCCCGACCCGGGACGGGCGGGGTTGTAGCTCGTTGTGCGGCCAGTGCGGTGGCACACGCTGCACATGACGATAGGCAGGCGTGATTTCTCAAGCGTGACCCATTTGTTTCGTCCAAGTTAACCGGACCGGGGATGAAGCCGGCGTGAGGCCGCCCCGCCAGGTGGGGACCGAAAGCGCGCACAGTACCGTGGACGGGTGGACAACAGGCAAGTAATCGGATCGTGGCTCTCCGGGCCCCGCGCGGCGGCCGAGGAGATGGGTGCCGACTACGGCTACCGGGGCGAGAAGCTCGGTCTGCCCAAGGAGGGGCCGGGATCGATGGCACCGCTCGGCCGGCGCGTCGGCGCTCTCGTCATCGACTGGGGGCTCTGCCTGCTGATCGCATACGGGCTGCTCGCCGCCGGTGACCAGCGGGCGGCCGGCAACTGGGCGCTCGGCGTCTTCCTGGTCCTGGGCGTGCTCACCGTCGGAACGGTCGGATTCACGCCCGGCAAGCGCCTGCTCGGCCTGCGGATCGCCGCCGAGGGCGGCGGCCGGCTCACGGTCCCACGGGTGCTGGTGCGCAGCGTGCTGCTCTGCCTCGCGATCCCGGCGATCGTCTGGGACCGCGACGGCCGCGGCCTGCACGACCGGCTGTCCCGCGCCGTCCAGGTCAGGATCTAACCCAGAGATTCGTACGCAAGAGACGTACGAGGAGGGCGGCCCCGGAACCGATCGGTTCCGGGGCCGCCCTCCTCGTACGTACGAAGTGCGCGTCAGCGCATCTTTCCGCCGCGCGGCATCCGCATGCCCTTGGGCATCGGGCCCTTCGGCAGCGGCATGTTGCTCATCAGGTCGCCCATCGCGCGCAGCCGGTCGTTCGTCGCGGTGACCTGCGGGCCCGACAGCGTGCGGGGCAGCTTCAGCAGGGTGGTGCGCACCTTCTTCAGCGGCACCTCGCCCTCGCCCTTGCCGACGATGATGTCGTGCACCGGGACGTCCGGCATGATGCGCGCCATCTTCTTCTTCTCGGCCGCCAGCAGGTTCTTGAGCCGGTTCGCGTTGCCCTCGGCCACCAGGACGATGCCGGCCTTGCCGACAGCGCGGTGGACGACGTCCTGGCTGCGGTTCATCGCGACCGCCGGAGTGGTCGACCAGCCCCGGCCGACGTTCTCCAGTACCGCCGCGGCCGCACCCGGCTGGCCCTCCATCTGCCCGAAGGCCGCCCGCTCGGCGCGCCGTCCGAAGACGATCGCCATCGCGAGGAAGGCCAGCAGGAAGCCGAGGATGCCCGCATAGACGGGGTGGTCGATCAGGAAGCCGATCGCGAGGAGGACACCGAAGGTGACGATTCCCACAGCCGCGACGACAAGACCGACCCTGGGATCGGCCTTTCGGGTCATCTTGTACGTCAGGGCGATCTGCTTGAGCCGCCCGGTGTTCGCAGTGTCTGCGTTTGCCTTCCTCGCCATGAACTGAAGTTTACGTGGCTCACGAAGTGCGGCTAGCCACGGCCTCCAGTACGTGCTGCGCCTCGACCCGGTCCTTGGCGCGACGCCGGTCCTCGAGCACGGCAGTCCACGCATTCCGGCGGGCGGTGCGCTGGCCGCTGCCCATGAGCAGTGACTCGACTGCGCGGAGGGCGTCGGTGAACGTCGGGATGGCGGTGGCGCGAACGGGCGCGGCCTGCATGGTGGAGGTCCCCCCTCGGGACGAGCGTCGGCGATGAGTGGGAGCGGTGCGTGAACCTACTGTCACTGATTGGTGTTACCAGGGCGTGACCGGGTGGTCAAACGCCGATGAAACCTTTACGCCGGGGGCGTGAGGGGGCACAGAACACTGACGCGGTCCATACGCGCCCCCGACCAGCGGGGACGGCATGAACCGCGTCGATGTGGCATTACTGGCCGGTAACTGCTTGTGCGCAGCTTCACATAAGCGGCCGTGCGTCGGTCACACGGCCTGGGAGGCGATCACCGCTCCACGCCGCTCGATCGCCTGCAGGTACAGGCGTCCCGCGCGGTACGAAGAACGCACCAGCGGACCGGACATCACACCGGAGTAGCCGATCTCCTCGGCCTCCTCCTTCAGCTCCACGAACTCCGCCGGCTTCACCCAGCGCTCGACCGGGTGGTGCCGCGGCGAGGGCCGCAGGTACTGGGTGATGGTGATGAGCTCGCAGCCCGCGTCGTACAGGTCCTGGAGCGCCTGGCTGACCTCTTCACGCTCCTCGCCCATGCCCAGGATGAGGTTCGACTTGGTGACCAGGCCGGCCTCGCGCGCCTTGGTGATGACCTCGAGCGAGCGCTCGTACCGGAAGCCCGGCCGGATGCGCTTGAAGATCCGCGGCACTGTCTCGACGTTGTGGGCGAGCACCTCGGGGCGCGAGGAGAAGACCTCGGCGAGCTGCTCGGGCACGGCGTTGAAGTCGGGGATCAGCAGCTCGACCTTGGTACGGCCGTCGGCGCGCTCCGCGGTCATCGCATGGATCTGGCGCACGGTCTCCGCGTACAGCCAGGCGCCGCCGTCCTCCAGGTCGTCGCGCGCGACGCCGGTGATGGTGGCGTAGTTCAGGTCCATCGTGACGACGGACTCGCCCACGCGGCGCGGCTCGTCACGGTCCAGAGCCTGCGGCTTGCCCGTGTCGATCTGGCAGAAGTCACAGCGCCGGGTGCACTGGTCACCTCCGATGAGGAAGGTGGCCTCGCGGTCCTCCCAGCATTCGTAGATGTTCGGACAGCCGGCTTCCTGGCACACGGTGTGCAGGCCTTCGCTTTTGACGAGGCTCTGCATCTTCGTGTACTCGGGACCCATCTTGGCCCGGGTCTTGATCCACTCGGGCTTGCGCTCGATGGGGGTCTGGCTGTTCCGGACCTCCAGGCGCAGCATCTTGCGTCCGTCGGGTGCGACAGCGGACACGTCCGGCGCCCCTTTCTGCTAACGCGGCATTGAATCTTCGGCGGACACCAGGGTACGCCCTTAATTTTCTAGGCCCGGAGGCCCGTGGCGGGCGCCCTGGGCAGGCGCCCTGGGGTCAGGCGGTGCGGACCGCGGCTTCCACTTCCCGCGGCCGCAGGTCCGCGGTCTCCAGGACCTCCCGCAGGTGCTTCTCGGCCACCGGAACCACCTCGGCGATGGTGATCTCGCGGCCCAGCTCGTTCGAGAGCGAGGTGACGCCCGCGTCGCGGATGCCACACGGCACGATCCGGTCGAACCAGGTGTTGTCCGGGTTCACGTTCAGCGCGAAGCCGTGCATCGTGACGCCCTTGGCGACCCGGATGCCGATCGCGGCCAGCTTGCGGTCCTCGCGGCGCTGGCCGGCGTTGGACGGGGCGTACTCCGGCCCGTTCAGCCGCGGGTCGAACTCCTCGTCCGCCAGGCGCGGGTCCAGAACCGACGCGGTGAAGTCGAGGGAGAGGCCGCCGAACGCGGGACGCTCCTCGACCGGGTCGCCCAGCACCCACACACCGCTGCGGCCCTCGAGCCGGGTGGTCTCCAGGCCGAAGTCCGCGGCCGTACGGATGAGGGCTTCCTCGAGCCGGCGCACATGGGCGACCACGTCCACCGGTCGCGGCAGCTTCATGATCGGGTAGCCCACCAGCTGGCCGGGTCCGTGCCAGGTGATCTTGCCGCCGCGGTCGACGTCGACGACCGGGGTGCCGTCCAAGGGGCGCTCGTTCTCGGCCGTGCGCCGGCCGGCCGTGTATACCGGCGGGTGCTCCAGCAGCAGGCAGGTGTCCTCGATGTCGTCCGCGAACCGGGCGGCGTGCACCCGGCGCTGCTCATTCCAGGCTGCCTGGTACTCGACGGCGTCCGCGCCGAATCCCAGATGGACAAACCGCAGCTCAGTCACTGCAGCGCC
Organism: Streptomyces sp. A3M-1-3; assembly: GCF_024213665.1. Classification (GTDB taxonomy): domain Bacteria; phylum Actinomycetota; class Actinomycetes; order Streptomycetales; family Streptomycetaceae; genus Streptomyces. Next base: position 227,800 of record NZ_JANAVP010000003.1, on the reverse strand, counting down.
TCCTTAGAAGGTTCACCGTGCACTCATCCGCCTTCAAGCCACTGTACGGGCACGCCATTCCCGTCAGCCTGAGGGGCAATCCTCACACGATCGGATGAATGTGGGGCGAAGGTGGCAGCGCGGGCGCGGAGGGCCGCTAAATTCGCGCCGATCAAAGGGCTGTTCCCGGCCCAGAAGGCAGGAGACCGGTACAGCTGATGACGGAACGACCTCCGCAGCGCATCCCCAACCGACAGCTCGCCGCGCTCATCGCAGAAGCGGGGTTCTCCAATGCAGGGCTTGCCCGCCGGGTCGACCAGCTCGGTCTCGAGCACGGCCTCGACCTGCGGTACGACAAGACGTCGGTGACCCGCTGGCTGCGCGGCCAGCAGCCGCGCGGAACCACGCCCGCCCTGATCGCCGAGGTCTTCACCCGCCGGCTCGGGTGGCGGCTGTCGGCGCAGGACCTGGGGCTGGACGCGTGCGCTCCGGTCTACGCGGGGCTGGAGTTCGCGGCCACCCCCGAGGAGGCCGTCGACATCGCCAGCGGACTGTGGCGCAAGGACTCCGGCAGCCATGCGGAACTGCGCAAGATCGCCTTCACCCCGGCGGGTCTGGTGGTGCCCAGCCGGGACTGGCTGATCGGCCGCGCCGATGAGCGGGTGGGGCGCGGCGAGGTCCCGGTGCCCGGAGGGCTCATCCCCACGCAGGGACGGCCCTCGGTGGCTCCCTCCGTGCCTCCCTCCGTGCCCCGGCAGCGGCAGATCGACCGCGGGCCCGGCCAGCGGGTCACAGGTGGCGACATCGCCGCCCTGCGCTCGGTCGGCGAACTCTTCCGCACACTCGACGACGCGTACGGCGGCGGCCATGCCCGGCAGGCGCTGGTGCGCTATCTGGAGCACGAGGCCGAGCCGATGCTGCGCGGGACGTACGGGGAGGCGACCGGGCGGCGCCTCTTCGCCGCCGCCGCCGATCTGACCCGGCTGGCCGGCTGGACGTCGTACGACATCGCCGCGCACGGCCTCGCCCAGCGCTACTTCGTCCAGGCGCTGCGGCTCGCGCAGGCGGCCGGTGACCGGGCATACGGGTCGTATGTGCTGGTCACGATGAGCCGCCAGGCCGTGTATCTGGGCCACGGGCGGGAGGCCGTACAGCTGGCCCGGGTCGCCCAGCAGGGCGTCGGCACGGGCGCCCCGCCGGTGGTGCAGGCGCTGCTGCACGCGGTGGAGGCGCGGGGGCACGGCGTGCTGGGGGAGGTGCGGGCATGCACGGCCTCGCTCGTACGGGCGGAACGGGCGCTGGAGGCGGCGCGGCCAGGCGACGACGTACCGCACTGGGCGCGCTTCTTCGACGAGGCGCAGCTCGCGGACGAGTTCGCCCACAGCTACCGGGATCTGCAGCAGTACCGGGCCGCCGCGCAGTACGCGGAGCGCTCGCTGCAACTGCGCGGGCCCGCGTTCGCGCGCAGTCGGCTCTTCTGCCGGGTGGTACTGGCCACGGCCCGGCTCGGCCTGGGGGAGCTCGAGCAGGCGTGCGCGCTGGGGGCGGAGGCGGCGCAGCAGTCGATGGAGATGCGGTCGGTGCGGGCGCTGGAGTACGTACGGGACTTTGAGCGCCGCCTGGAGCCGTACCGGGACGTGGCGGCGGTCCGGGGCTATCGCGACCGCGTGGCGGCGATGGGCTGACGCGGGCCGGCCGTGCCGGGTGCGTTTCCGGCTGCGGGTCGGTGGGTGGTGTGCCCGCCTTGCGGCGGGCGGGGTCTCCCGCCCGCCCGTTCGGGAGCGTCGGGAGGTGCGGGCTCCTGCCGGGCTGCCGTGGCAGCGGCGCTTGGCTTCCGTACCGTGAGGCCTCCGCGCCGAGGGGCGGGGACACGGGGCCGGGCCGGGTTCCGTCCCCCCGAGGGCCCGCGTTGCGGAGCGGGCGGGGTGGGGCTGGGGGCTTGCCCCCGGTGGGGCACCGCTACGCCGCCGCTGGGAGGGGGACCGGGCCGTACTCGGGGCGGATTCCCAGGTCCGCCAGGAGGGATTGCGCGGCGCGGCGGCCCGAGAACAGGGCTCCCTGGACCGTGCTGGTGTCCCGGTGGTCGCCGCAGACGTACAGGCCGGCCAGTACGCGCACCGGGCGGCGCAGGTCGTGGGCCGGGGGCATGGCCGGGACCGCCTCCGGGGTGTGGTGGACCGCGAGGAGTTCCCAGTCGTCCGTCCCGGTGCCGTACAGCGCGGTCAGATGGGCGCGGACCGTGGGGTCCAGGTCCCCCGCCGGGGGCGGGGTGCCGAGCACCGTGGAGGAGACCAGCGCGCGCCCGTGCGGGGCGCGCGTCGGGTCGACCTCGCTCATGACGGCGGTGTGCGCCACCGGCCCGCGCCGGTCGGCGTCCAGCAGCAGCGCGGGCTCGGCCAGCGGCGGCACGGGTGCGGCATGGTGCAGCACCGTCACCGGGTGGAAGCCGGGCACCCGCAGCCCCGGCAGCAGCCCGGCCGCGGCCCGTGCCCCCGTCGCCAACAGCACGGAACGGCAGCCGAATTCGCCGTGGTCCTCGGTGACGACAGAGCTGATGGAGACGGACCGGACGCGTACGCCCGTCCGGACGGTTCCCGGCGGAAGTGCCGCCGCCAGGCGCTCCGGGAGAGCCGCCGCGCCGCCCTCCGGCACGCAGAGCCGGCCGCGCGCGAACCCGCGCAGCGCGAGGTCGGCACACCGACTGGAGGTGGTGAGTTCCGGGTCGCAGAGCAGGGCCGAGAGCAGCGGCCGCAGGAAGCCGTTGACCGTGCGCTGCGGCAGGCCACGGCCGGCGAGCGCTTCGAGCGCGCGCCGTTCGGGGCGGGCCAGTAGCCGCTCGGTGGGCATCGAGGCGATGCGGCCGAGTGCCGCACCGAGCCTGGCCTGGTCGAGCGCGCCGCCCAAGGGCGGGCGCGGGGCGCTCGCAAGGGCGCGCGCGGCAGTAAGTGCGCCCCGCGCGCTCCCCGCTTCGCCTGCCCGGAGGTGACGGCCCTCGCTGTGGACGAGGACGCCGGGGGAGAAGGGGCGCAGGGCCAGGCCGTCGAGCCCCGGCGTGCGGCGCAGCTCGGGGTACGACGTACTGAGCAACTGGCCGATCCGGTCGAGCCGGAACCCGTCGATCCGCTCGGTGGCCATACGGCCGCCCGGACAGGCGGCGGCCTCCAGCACGGTGACGGTTACTCCGGCGTTGATGAGCTGGTGTGCCGCCGACAGTCCTGCGACTCCGGCTCCCACAATGACGACATCCGCGTGGTGTGCGCTGCTGAGCACGTGCCCCTCCCCGAGGTCGGCGCGGCTGGTGGGGTCGTCCTTCCCCCAACAGGCCCCGGGAATACCCGAGTCCGGACGAGAGTAGAAGTGGTTCCGGTCGGACACAGTCGCGCACCGACCGGGCATCGGCGCACACCGGTCGCACAGGGAGAGTGATTCGGTCAGTGGCGGTCGGCTCTGGTCGGCTGCATTCGCGGTCGGCTGCATTCACGGTCGGCTGCATCTGCGCGCTCGCGGCCTTCGCGCTCGCGGCCTTCGCGCTCGGTTGCGCGCTCGCCTTCGCGCTCGGTTGCGCAGCCGCTCACCCCCCTGCCTCAGCGCAGCGCCGCCCGCACCGCCTCGTCGATCTCCGGGAAGGCGAAGGAGAACCCGGATTCCAGCAGCCGCGTGGGCAGTACGCGCTGGCTGCCCAGCACGTCATCGGCGAACTCGCCGAGCACGAGGCGCATCGCCGGCGCGGGAGCGGCGAACAGCGTGGGCCGGTGCAGTACCCGCCCCATCGCCCGCGTCACCTCCCGGTTGGTGAGCGGCTGAGGCCCCGTCAGGTTCACCGGGCCGGCCAGTGACTCGGTGTCGATGATGTGGCGCAGCGCCGCGATCTCGTCGTGCATGGAGATATAGCTCCAGAACTGGCGGCCGTTCCCGAGCCGCCCGCCGAGCCCCGCCCTGAACAGCGGGAAGAGCCTGCCCCAGGCGCCGCCCTCGCTCGCCACCACCAGTCCGGTGCGGGCGAAGACCGTGCGTACGCCGGCCTCCTCGGCCGCCGCCGCGGCCCCTTCCCACTCCACACACACGTCGGCCATGAAACCGTCTCCGGGAGGCGCGTCCTCGTCCACCGCGCGGTCGCCCGTATCGCCGTAGTAGCCGATGGCCGAGCCGCTGACCAGCACCTTCGGCGGGACGTCCAGGGAGGCCAGGGCCTCGGCCACCGCTGCCGTCCCGAGCACCCTGCTGTCCCGGATCTCCTTCTTCCACTCCTCGTTCCAGCGGTGCTCGCCCACCCCGGCCCCGGCCAGGTGCACCACGGCCTCGCAGCTCATGAGCCCTCGCGTGTCGACGTACTGGCGCCGGGGGTCCCACTCGACCTCGTCCGGCGCCCCGGCGGCGTGTCGCACCAGGCGGACCACCTCGTGTCCATCCGCGCGCAGCGAGCGTACGAGTGCCTTGCCGATGAGCCCGGTCGAGCCGGTGACTGCGATGCGCATGAGCCCCATCCTGCCCGGCCCGGCCCCCGTCTGGCACTGTGGCCGGCGTGTCCGAGCCGCACATACGTCCCGCCCGCGCCGGAGACGACGACGCACTCGCCGAACTCGACCGTGCCACCTGGTCCCCGCTGCACCGCGGTAATGCCCGAGCCGCAGCCGCCGTACGACCCGTTCTTCGACGAGCGGCACCCTCCCACCGACTACCTGGTCGCCGAGTACGACGGGCTGGTCGCCGGCTACATCCGGCTCGGCCCGCCCACCCCGCTCGCCGCCAACGCGCATGTGCTCCAGATCCAGGGCCTCGCCGTCGCCGACCGGGCGCGTGGCCGCGGTCTGGGCCGGTCACTGCTGCGGGCCGCCTGCGCCGAGGCCCGCCGCCGCGGCGCGAGCCGGATCACCCTTCGGGTCCTCGGCCCCAACACCCCGGCGCGACGGCTGTACGCGTCCGAGGGGTTCGGGGTGGAGGGCGTGCTGCCGGGGGAGTTCCTGCTCGACGGCCACTACGTGGACGACGTCCTGATGGGCCGCCTTCTCGCCGGATGATCAGCACCGGATGATCAGCACCGGATGATCGACACCGGGTGGGCACGACCGGGTGATCACACGCCACCGGCGTCCAGCAGCGTCCCCACCGCATAGGTCGCCGTCATCGCCAGCGCTCCGCCCGCCGCGTTCCTGAGCACCGCCCGGCCCACCGGCGCCGCGCCCAGCCGGGCGCTGACCCAGCCGCACAGGGCCAGCGCGCAGAGCACCGCGACCACCGTCACGGACAGCCGCAGATCCGCCGGTGGCAGCACGATCGCGAGCAGCGGCAGCAGCGCGCCCACCGTGAAGGAGGCGAAGCTGGCGACCGCCGCATGCCAGGGGTTGGCCAACTGGTCCGGTTCGAGCCCCAGCTCCACGCGCGCGTGGGCGCGCAGCGCGTCACGTTCCGTGAGCTGTACGGCGGCGTCCCTGGCCAGCTCAGGGCTCAGCCCGCGCCCCTCCAACAGCTGCGCCAGTTCGTCGAGTTCGGCCTCCGGGTCCTCGGCCAGCTCCTGGCGCTCGGTGTCCAGGGCGGCCCGCTCGGAGTCCCGCTGGGAGCTGACGGAGACGTACTCGCCGGCCGCCATGGACAGCGAACCGGCCAGCATCCCGGCGACCCCGGCCGCCAGGATGGTCGCCCGCGACCCTGCGGCTCCCGCGACACCGACGACGAGTCCCGCGGTCGACGTCACGCCGTCGTTGGCGCCGAGCACCGCGGCCCGCAGCCAGTTCAACCGCGTGCTCATGCCCTCGGCGTGCGGCTCGTGCGGCTGCGGTTCGCGGGGCTGCGGTTCGCGGGGCTGAGGCTCGTGCGGCTGCGGCCCGTCGTTGCTCACCGGACCACTGTCGGCCTCCGGCGCGGTCCCGGCCACCCGACGGGCAGCCCGACGGGCCCCCGGCCGCCCACCCGACCGACCGCCCGGCCGCCCGGCCGCCCGCCCGGGGTGCGGCGCCGACCGGTGCGTACAAGGCTGGAGAGATGGACCGGATGGACGAGGAACCGGGCTGGCGGCGCGGAGCCCCGCCGCCGCGCTGGGTACGTGTGCTGCCCATCGTCCTGCTGATCGGTCTGTCGGCCGCCCGGATCGCCACCCCCCGGACCGTGGAACTGGGGTACTTCCTCGCCGCGCTGCCGCCGGTGGCCGCGTTCGCGTACGGAGCGGTGGGCACCGCTCTCTTCGGCGGCGTGACGCTCATCCTGCTGGCCGTGCCGGCCATCGAGGTCGGCCGCGCGGGCAGCGGCGACCTGGTCACCGTGGCCTTCGTCGCGCTGCTCAGCGTGGTCATCGCCTGGGTACGGCAGCACCGGGACGCCCAGTTGGTGAGCGTACGGACCATGGCGGAGGCGGCCCAGCTGGCGGTGCTGCCGCCACTGCCTGAGCAGGTCGGCCCGGTGCGCTGTGCCGGGCTCTACCGGGCCGCCCAGCGCGGCACCCTCGTCGGCGGTGACCTCTACGACGTACGCGAGGGCCCGTACGGGGTCCGGGCACTGGTCGGCGACGTCCAGGGGCACGGCCTGGCGGCCGTCGGGACGGTCGCCGCGCTGCTCGGCGCCTTCCGCGAAGCCGTACTCGACGACCCGGGACTGGGCGCGGTCGCGGCCCGGCTGGACCGCCGGCTGGTGGCCGACTCGGCGGGCGTGGAGCATGCCGAACTCTTCGCGACCGCCGTGCTGCTGGAGTTCCCGCCGGACGCCCCGGTGGTACGGATCGTCTCCTGCGGGCACCCCGCGCCGCTGCTGCTCCGCGGCGCCTCGGCGACCGAGCTGGACGCGGAACCTGGCGCGCCGCTGGGCCTCGGGCTGGCCGGCCTGGCGGGTCCGGCCGGGCCGCGGGTGGCGAGCGTACGGCTGGAGCCGGGGGACCGGGTGCTGGTCCACACCGACGGGGTGACGGAGGCCCGGGACGCAGCGGGCGCCTTCTACCCGCTGGAGGAACGGCTGCCGGTCCTGTCGGCGGAATTCGAGACGGACCCGGCCGCCCTGGCGACCGCGCTCTGGCGGGACCTGTCCCGGTTTGCGGGCGCCGTGGCGGACGACGTGGCTCTGCTGGTGCTGTCCCCGGGAGTCACGTCGGCCGCCGCCGCACCCGCCACCGCAGCTCAGTGACCGCGCGGAGCTGTCCAGCAGGCGCAGTCCACCCGTCAGTTCGTACAGACGCTCGGCGGTCTGGACGTGCTGGTCAACGCGGCCGGCATCCTGCGCTCCGAGCACACCCACCGGACGACCCTGGACTTCTGGAACCAGATCATCTCGGTCAACCTGACCGGTACCTTCCTGATGATCCGCGAGTCGGTCCCGGCGCTGCTGGCGGGCGACCGGCCGGTCGTCGTCAATTTCAGCTCGACCTCCGCGAGCTTCGCGCACCCCTACATGTCGGCGTACGCGGCGAGCAAGGGCGGCATCCAGTCCATGACCCATGCCATCGCCGCCGAGTACAGCAAGCAGGGCCTGCGCGCCGTCTGCGTCGCGCCCGGCTCCATCGCCAGCGACATGACCAGCGGCAAGGGGCCCGGCCTGCCCGAGGACACCGACTGGAGCCTGTTCGCCAAGCTCGCCCCGGCGATCGGGGCCGGTTTCGCGGGACCCGAGACGGTGGCGGGTGTCGTCGCCATGCTCGGGTCGCAGGACGGCGCGTTCATCACCGGCACCGAGATCCGGATCGACGGCGGCACGCACTTCTGAACCGCCCGGTTCCCCTCCTCTTTATGGCCGGAACCGGTCCCAGAGTCGGGGGAATCGTTCGGCCAGAACCGCTTCGTTCTCGAAGTCGATCGCCGTACCCTCCGGCTCCGCGGCCTGCCCCGGGATTCCCAGGTCGGGTGCGACCACTCCGGTGAGCTGCTCGTACGCCTCGTCCGCCGCGTAACCGAGTTCCTCACCGTCCCCGTCGATCTCCTCGTCGAACTCGCCGAGGAGATCGGCGAGGCTGTCCGGGTCGTGCAGCGCACCCTCGAAGACCTCCCGGCCCTGCCCGATGAGCCAGCAGCGGAAGTAGTCGAAGGCGTCGTCGCTGGCTCCGTCGAGCATCACCCAGGCCGCGCCCCACAGGTCCCAGCGGTACGCGCGGTTGTAGCGCGCCTCGAAGTGCCGGGCGAAGTCCAGCACGGAGTCGGGGTCCAGCTGGATCAGGCGCTCGACCAACAGGTCGGCCTGTTCCTCGGGGTCGCCCCCGGCGGCCGCCCGGGTGCCGTCGACGATCTCCCAGAACTCCGTCTCGTCCATCATCACGGGTCAAGCATCGTGGTTGGCGGGGGCCGACGCCACCTCATGCACCTCCGGGTAATGCGGACAGAGGATGTCGGCATTACGTGCGAACGTCGGTGGAGACAGCGCCGCCGCCGCACTTCAGGAGGACAGCCATGGGACCCACACCGCTGAACGGAAAGATCGCATTGGTGGCCGGAGCCACCCGAGGAGCCGGCCGGGCGATCGCCGTCCAGCTCGGCGCGGCGGGCGCGACGGTGTATGCGACCGGCCGCACCACCAGGGAGAAGGTCAGCGAGATGGGCCGCTCGACGGAGACGATCGAGCAGACGGCGGAACTGATCACCGCGGCCGGCGGGACGGGCATCGCAGTGCCCGCCGACCACCTCGACCGCGACCAGGTACGGGACGTCGTCGCGCGGATCGAACGCGACCACGGGCGGCTGGACATCCTGGTCAACAACCTCTGGGGCGGGAACCAGCTCCTCGACTTCGGCACGAAGATGTGGGATGTCGACCTCGACCGGGGCCTGCGGATGCTGGAGCTCGGGGTGAAGAGCCATGTCATCACCAGCAGCGTCGCGCTGCCGCTGCTGGTACGGAACCCGGGCGGACTGGTCGTCGAGGTCACCGACGGCACGGCGGAGTCGAACCAGGGCTTCCGCGAGAACTTCTACTACGACCTCGCCAAGAACGGCCCGATCCGGATGGCCTTCATCCTCGGCGAGGAGCTCAAGAGCGAGGGCTGCACGGCGGTCTCGGTCACCCCCGGCTTCATCCGGTCGGAGGAGATGCTGGACATCTTCGGCGTCACCGAGGAGACCTGGCGGGACGGGACGAAGAAGGACCCGCACTTCGCGATCTCCGAGTCGCCTGTCTTCGTCGGCCGCGCGGTCGCCGCGCTGGCGGCGGACCCGGACCGGGCGCGCTGGAACGGCCAGTCGCTGTCCAGCGGACAGCTGGCGAAGGTGTACGGCTTCACGGACGCGGACGGCAGCCGGCCGGACGCGTGGACATACATCGCGGAGGTGGCGGTGGGCGGCGCTGACCGCTCCGCGGAGGAGTACCGCTGACCCCGGCCCCGGCCCCAGGAGGCTGCTGGCCCGGGACCGCCTCTCGCCGGGTCCGGTCACTGCTGCGGCGAGCGGCGGCGGCCGGCCCCGGCCGACGCCGGGCGGGTGTCGGCCGGCACGGGCCCTCGGCCCCGGCTTCGCTCGCCGGCCCCGGCTCAGGGATGGCCTGTGGGACGACGGTGCGGTCAGAGCCCGTACCGCTTCCGGGCTTCCTTCACGGCCGAGGCCGGGACCTCACCGCGCCGGGCGAGCTGGGCCAGCGAGGCGGCCACGATCGACTGGGCGTCGACGCCGAAGTGGCGGCGGGCCGCGTCACGCGTGTCCGACAGACCGAAGCCGTCCGTGCCGAGCGAGGAGTAGTCCTGCTCGACCCACTGGCTGATCTGGTCCGGCACCTGCCGCATCCAGTCGCTGACCGCGAGCACCGGGCCGGGCGCGCCCTCCAGCGCCTGGGTGACGTACGGAGTCCGCTGCTCCCCCCGGAGCAGGGCCTCGTCGCACTCCAGCGCGTCGCGGCGCAGCTCGCCCCACGAGGTCGCGGACCAGACGTCGGCCGCGACTCCCCAGTCCGCGGCGAGGAGTTCCTGCGCCTCAAGAGCCCAGTGGATCGCCGTACCGGAGGCGAGGAGCTGGAGCCGGGGGATGTCCGCGGTGGTGGCCACCGCTTCCTTGAAGCGGTAGAGACCGCGCACGATGCCCTCTTCGACGCCTTCCGGCATCGCGGGCTGCTGCTTCGGCTCGTTGTAGACCGTCAGGTAGTAGAAGACGTTCTCGGCCTCGGGGCCGTACATCCGGCGCAGACCGTCCTTGACGATGACCGCGATCTCGTACGCGAAGGCCGGGTCGTAGTTCAGCGACGCCGGGTTCGTGGACGCGATCAGGTGCGAGTGGCCGTCCGCGTGCTGCAGGCCCTCGCCGGTCAGGGTCGTACGGCCGGCGGTAGCGCCGACGATGAAGCCCTTGCCGAGCTGGTCGGCGAGCTGCCACATCTGGTCGGCCGTGCGCTGCCAGCCGAACATCGAATAGAAGATGTAGAACGGGATCATCGTCTCGCCGTGCGTCGCGTACGACGTCGCGGCGGCGATGAAGTCGGCCATCGCGCCGGCCTCGGTGATCCCCTCGTTGAGGATCTGGCCGTCCTTGGCCTCCTTGTAGTACATCAGCTGGTCGCGGTCGACCGGCTCGTACGTCTGGCCCAGCGGCGAGTAGATGCCGGCCGACGGGAACAGCGACTCCATACCGAAGGTGCGGGCCTCGTCCGGGACGATCGGCACCCAGCGCCTGCCGGTCTCCTTGTCCCGCATCAGGTCCTTGGCCAGGCGGACGAAGGCCATCGTGGTGGCCATCTCCTGCTTCCCGGAGCCCTTGTAGAGGGCCTTGAAGGCGCGCTCCTCCGGCTCGGGCAGGGCCACGGCATGGACGCGACGGGCCGGGGCCGGGCCGCCGAGGGCCGCGCGGCGCTCCTGGAGGTAGCGGACCTCGGGGGAGTTCTCGCCCGGGTGGCCGTAGGGCACCAGGTCCTCGTCCAGCCTGGCGTCCGGGATCGGAAGGTCGAGCAGGTCGCGCATCGCGCGGAACTCCTTGCCCGACAGCTTCTTCATCTGGTGGTTCGCGTTCTTGGACTCGAAGCCGGGACCGAGGGTGTAGCCCTTCACCGTCTGGGCCAGGATCACGGTCGGCGCGCCCTTGAACTCGACGGCGGCGCGGTACGCGGCGTACACCTTGCGGGGCTCGTGGCCGCCGCGCGAGGTGTGGAAGCACTCGGCGATCTTCGCGTCGGTCAGGACACCGGCCAGCTGCACGAGCGCCGGGTCGGCGCCGAAGAAGTGCTCGCGGATGTACGCGACATCGCGGGTGGCGTACGTCTGGAACTGCGCGTCCGGCACCTCACGCAGGCGGCGCACCAGCCCGCCCGTGGTGTCGAGCTGGAACAACTCGTCCCAGGCGGAGCCCCAGAGCGACTTCACGACGTTCCAGCCGGCGCCGCGGAACTGTGCCTCCAGCTCCTGCACGATCTTGAAGTTGGCGCGGACCGGGCCGTCGAGACGCTGCAGGTTGCAGTTGATGACGAAGGTCAGGTTGTCGAGCTGCTCGCGCGCCGCGAGGGCGAGGGCTGCGGTCGACTCGGGCTCGTCCATCTCGCCGTCGCCGAGGAAGGCCCAGACGTGCGAGTTCGCCGTGTCCTTGATCCCGCGGTTCTGCAGGTAGCGGTTGAACCGCGCCTGGTAGATCGCGGAGAGCGGGCCGAGGCCCATGGAGACGGTGGGGAACTCCCACAGCCAGGGCAGCCGGCGCGGGTGCGGGTAGGAGGGCAGGCCGTTGCCGCCGGACTCCTGCCGGAAGAGGTCGAGCTGCTGCTCGCTGATGCGGCCGTCCAGGAAGGCGCGCGCGTAGATGCCGGGGGAGGCGTGGCCCTGGATGTAGAGCTGGTCGCCCGACCCGTCGGTCTCCTTGCCGCGGAAGAAGTGCTGGAAGCCGGTCTCGTACAGCCAGGCCGCGGAGGCGAAGGTGGCGATGTGGCCGCCCACGCCGAAGCGGGAGCCGCGGGTCACCATGGCGGCCGCGTTCCAGCGGTTCCAGGCGGTGATCCGGCGCTCCATCTCCTCGTCACCGGGGAACTCGGGCTCCGCGGCGGTGGGGATGGTGTTGACGTAGTCCGTCTCCAGCAGCTTGGGCAGGGCGAGGCCCGCGCCCTCGGCGTGCTGGAGCGTGCGGCGCATGAGGTACGAGGCTCGGTACGGGCCGGCGGCCTTGGTGACGGCATCGAGGGAGGCCGCCCATTCGGCGGTCTCCTCGGTGTCACGGTCCGGGAGCTGGTCGAGCTCACTCGGAAGTTTTCCTACGGGGTCGGTCATGGTGCGCCGCCTTCCGGACTGGGAGGGGGTTCTGTGTTTCCCGGGGGGCAACCCCCGGACCCCCGGCCGGGGGAGCCTTGTCTGGCAGGACAGGGCGAAGGGCAGGTAAGCCCGTCGAAGACTGTAAGCAACTGATCGATGATCGATCAAAGGGTTGAGGGGAAAAACTTCTCCGTACACCGAAATTGGCATTCCGTGCCGCGAAATGGGGCACGCGGTGCCGCCTCAGATATGGCGCATACGCCGCAAGTCAGGCGCGCGGTGCACATCCGAGCACGTGGTCCTTCACCAGTACACCGATCTGCGGATCGCGCCGCCGGAAGGCGTCGACGAGCGCCTCGTGCTCCTCCGCGTACGACTTCTGGACGGTTCCGAGCCAGCGGATGGAGAGCGCGGTGAACACCTCGATACCCAGGCTCTCCCAGGTGTGCAGCAGCACGCTGTTCCCGGCCGCCCGCACCAGCTCGCGGTGGAAGCCGACCGTGTGCAGCACCTGGGCCGTCCCATCGGCCCTGCGGTCGGCCTCGTGGAGGGCGGCGACATGCGGTTCCAGCAGCGAGACGTCCTCGGCGAGCCAGGGGGCGGCCAGCTCCGCCGCGATCTGTTCGAGGCCGGCCCGTACCGGATAGATCTCCTCCAGATCGGCCGCCGACAGATTCCGTACCCGGACGCCCTTGTTCGGCGCCGACTCGATCAGCCGCAGCGTCTCCAGCTCGCGCAGCGCCTCCCGTACGGGCGTCTGGCTCACCTGGAGCTCCACCGCGATCCGCCGCTCGACGATCCGCTCGCCCGGCTTCCAGCGCCCGCTCACGATCCCCTCCACGATGTGCTCGCGGATCTGCTCGCGCAGCGAGTGGACGACGGGCGGGGTCATGGAGCACTCCTCGGGTCAGCGACGACGCCCATTATCGCGGTACGCGCCCACACGGCGAGGCGCCCCCCGGCCGGAGATCCGGCCGGGGGGCGCCTCGCTGGTGCCGTTTACGTACTGATGAGCCTCAGAGGCCGAGCTCGACCTCGAACTCGCCGGCCTCCAGGATCCCCTTGACGGCCGTCAGGTAGCGGGCGGCGTCCGCGCCGTCCACCAGACGGTGGTCGTAGGAGAGGGCCAGGTACGTCATGTCGCGCACGGCGATGGTCTCGCCGAGCTCCGGGTGGTTGATGACCACCGGGCGCTTGACGGTGGCGCCGATGCCCAGGATCGCGACCTGGTTCGGCGGCACGATGACCGTGTCGAAGAGCGCACCGCGCGAGCCGGTGTTGCTGATCGTGAAGGTCGCACCGGACAGCTCGTCCGGGGTGATCTTGTTGCCGCGGACCTTGCCCGCCAGCTCCGCGGTCTTCTTCGAGATACCGGCGAGGTTGAGGTCGCCCGCACTCTTGATGACCGGGGTCATCAGACCCTTCTCGGAGTCCACCGCGATACCGATGTTCTCGGTGTCGAAGTAAGTGATGGTGCCCTCGTCCTCGTTGATCCGGGCGTTGACGACCGGGTAGGCCTTCAGCGCCTGGGCCGCCGCCTTCACGAAGAACGGCATCGGGGAGAGCTTGACACCCTCGCGGGCGGCGAAGGCGTCCTTGGCCCGGGCGCGCAGGCGCATCAGCTTGGTGATGTCCACCTCGACCACGGAGGTCAGCTGGGCCTGCGTGTGCAGCGCCTTCATCATGTTGTCGCCGATGACCTTGCGCATGCGGGTCATCTTGACGGTCTGGCCGCGCAGCGGAGACGCCTCGAGAGCCGGAGCCTTGGCGGCGGCTGCCGGGGCAGCGGCGGCGGGAGCCGGAGCGGCGGCCTTGGCGGCCTCCGCGGCGGCGATGACGTCCTGCTTGCGGATACGGCCACCGACGCCGGTGCCCTTGACCGTGGCCAGGCTGACGCCGCTCTCGGCGGCGAGCTTGCGCACCAGGGGGGTCACGTACGCACCCTCGTCCTCGGCGGCGGCCGGAGCCGGGGCAGCCGGGGCGACGGGCGCGGCCTGGGCAGGCGCGGGCGCGGGCGCCGGGGCGGCGGCCGGAGCCGGAGCGGCGGGGGCAGCAGGCGCCGGCGCGGGGGCCGGAGCCGGGGCAGCGGCCGCGGGGGCCTCGGCGGCCGGAGCCGGAGCAGCAGGCGCGGGAACGGCAGCCGGGGCCGAACCCGCGGCACCGATCACGGCGAGCTTGGCGCCGACCTCGGCGGTCTCGTCCTCGCCGACCACGATCTCCAGCAGCACACCGGAAGCCGGGGCCGGGATCTCGGTGTCGACCTTGTCGGTGGAGACCTCGAGCAGCGGCTCGTCGGCCTCGACGCTCTCGCCGACCTCCTTGAGCCAGCGGGTGACGGTGCCCTCGGTCACGCTCTCACCAAGCGCGGGAAGGAGCACGTCCGTGCCCTCGGCGGCGCCGCCGGCCTGAGCCGGGGCGGCAGCCGGGGCCGGAGCCTCGGCCGCGGGTGCCTCAGCGGCCGGAGCGGCCGGAGCCTCGGCCTGAACGGTCTCGGCCTCGGCAGCGGCCGGGGCGGGGGCAGCGGCTGCGCCGCCGGTGCCGTCGTCGATGACGGCCAGCTCGGCGCCGACCTCAACGGTCTCGTCCTCGGCGACCTTGATGGACGCGAGGATGCCCGCGGCGGGGGCCGGGATCTCGGTGTCGACCTTGTCGGTCGACACCTCGAGCAGCGGCTCGTCGGCCTCGACGCGCTCGCCCTCGGCCTTCAGCCAGCGGGTGACAGTGCCCTCGGTGACGCTCTCACCGAGCGCCGGAAGGGTTACGGAAACCGCCATGGTTTCAGTTGCTCCTTACAAATGTGCGGAAGTGGTCGTCGCGCCCGGGCTTACTAGTCATGGGAGTGCAGGGGCTTGCCGGCCAGGGCCAGGTGGGCCTCGCCGAGCGCCTCGCTCTGGGTCGGGTGCGCGTGGATGAGCTGCGCGACCTCGGCCGGCAGAGCCTCCCAGTTGTAGATGAGCTGAGCCTCGCCGACCTGCTCGCCCATCCGGTCACCGACCATGTGGACGCCGACCACGGCACCGTCCTTGACCTGGACGAGCTTGATCTCGCCCGCGGTCTTGAGGATCTTGCTCTTGCCGTTGCCCGCGAGGTTGTACTTCAGAGCGACGACCTTGTCCGCACCGTAGACCTCCTTGGCCTTGGCCTCGGTGATACCGACGGAGGCGACCTCGGGGTGGCAGTACGTCACGCGCGGCACACCGTCGTAGTCGATCGGCACGGCCTTGAGGCCGGCCAGCCGCTCCGCCACCAGGATCCCCTCGGCGAAGCCGACGTGCGCCAGCTGGAGGGTCGGGACGAGATCACCGACGGCCGAGATGGTCGGCACGTTGGTACGCATGTACTCGTCGACGAGGACGTAGCCGCGGTCCATCGCGACACCCTGCTCCTCGTAACCGAGGCCCTGCGAGACCGGGCCGCGGCCGACGGCGACGAGCAGCACCTCGGCCTCGAAGGTCTTGCCGTCGGCCAGGGTGACCCGCACACCGTTCTCGGTGTACTCGGCCTTCTCGAAGAAGGTGCCGAGGTTGAACTTGATGCCGCGCTTGCGGAACGCGCGCTCCAGGAGCTTGGAGCTGTTCTCGTCCTCGACCGGGACGAGGTGCTTCAGGGCCTCGACGACCGTGACGTCGGTGCCGAAGGACTTCCACGCGGAGGCGAACTCGACGCCGATGACGCCGCCGCCCAGCACGATCGCGGACTGCGGGACGCGGTCCAGGACCAGCGCGTGGTCCGAGGAGATGATGCGGTTGCCGTCGATCTCCAGGCCCGGCAGCGACTTCGGCACGGAGCCGGTCGCCAGCAGGACATGGCGGCCCTGGATGCGCTGGCCGTTCACGTCGACGGAAGTCGGGGAGGAGAGGCGGCCCTCACCCTCGAAGTAGTTCACCTTGCGGGAGGCGACCAGACCCTGCAGGCCCTTGTACAGGCCGGCGATGACGTCGTCCTTGTACTTGTGGACGCCCGCCATGTCGATGCCGTCGAAGCTGGCCTTCACACCGAACTGCTCCGACTCGCGCGCCTGGTCGGCGATCTCGCCGGCGTGCAGCAGAGCCTTGGTGGGGATGCATCCGTTGTGCAGGCAGGTGCCGCCGAGCTTGTTCTTCTCGATCAGGGCGACGTCCAGACCCAGCTGCGCAGCGCGCAGGGCCGCGGCGTAACCGCCGCTACCGCCGCCGAGGATCACTAGGTCGAAAACGGTGCTGGCGTCGTTCGCCACGTCACGTCCTCCATGCATGTGCGCCGGGCGCCGGTCCTCTGTGACCGGGCGGCGGCTGGTGTTCGGCCGCTTTTTCTTCGGCCCTGTGGTGGGGGCCCTGTCCTGCCGAGAACCCATCTTCGCACTTGTTGACGGGAGGCGGGACGCCGGGCCGGGGTGTGAGACGTTGCTTCTGCCGTCTCGGGGTTACCGCTGCGTACGAACGTGCGGATTTCGTCGCCGTGAAGACAGCCGGTGAAGACAGCCCTACGGCCCCGGGCTGCGCGCAGTCCGGGGCCGTAGCGGGAAGAGCGCCGTAGCGGGAAGAGCGGTCTCAGCCCAGGTCACCGGCGGCGGTGCGCTCGGCCAGCCGGACCAGCGTGCGGACCGCGGAGCCGGTGCCGCCCTTGGGGGTGTAGCCGTACGGCGCGCCCTCGTGGAAGGCCGGGCCCGCGATGTCGACGTGCGCCCAGGTGATGCCCTCGCCGACGAACTCCTGCAGGAACAGACCGGCGACCAGGCCGCCGCCCATCCGCTCGCCCATGTTGGCGATGTCGGCGGTCGGGGAGTCCATGCCCTTGCGCAGGTCGGCGGGGAGCGGCATCGGCCAGGATGCCTCGCCGACCTCCTCGGCGATCTCGTGGATCGAGGTACGGAAGGCGTCGTCGTTCGCCATGATGCCGAAGGTGCGGTTGCCCAGCGCCATCACCATCGCGCCGGTCAGGGTCGCCACGTCGACGATCGCGTCCGGCTTCTCCTCCGAGGCCCGGGTCAGCGCGTCGGCCAGCACCAGCCGGCCCTCGGCGTCGGTGTTCAGCACCTCGACGGTCTTGCCGCTGTACATGCGCAGCACGTCACCGGGGCGGGTGGCCGAGCCGGACGGCATGTTCTCGGCGAGCGCGAGCCAGCCGGTGATGTTGACCTCGAGGCCCAGCTTCGCGGCCGAGACGACGGCGGAGAACACCGCGGCCGCGCCGCTCATGTCGCACTTCATCGTCTCGTTGTGGCCGGCCGGCTTCAGCGAGATGCCGCCCGAGTCGTAGGTGATGCCCTTGCCGACGAAGGCGAGCGTCTTGGTCGCCTTGGGGTGGGTGTAGGCGAGCTTCACCAGGCGCGGCGGCGCCTCGGAGCCCTTGCCGACGCCCAGGATGCCGCCGTAGCCGCCCTTGGCGAGCGCCTTCTCGTCCAGCACCTGGACCTTGATGCCGTTCTCCTTGCCGGCCGCGGTGGCGACGGCGGCGAAGGACTCGGGGTTCAGGTCGTTCGGCGGGGTGTTGATCAGGTCACGGGCGATGTTGACCTCGGTGGCGACGACCTGCGCGCGCTCGGCGGCGGCCTTGTGCGCCTTGTCGCGGGGCTTGGCGCCGAGCACGGCGATCTCGCCGAGCGGCAGCTTCGCGCCGCCGTTGTCGTTCTTGCCCTTGCCGGTCTTCTCGCCGCCCTGGTACGCGGTGAAGGCGTACGCGCCGAGCAGCGCACCCTCGGCGATCGCCGTCACGTCGGAGGCGTCCTCGACGGGCAGCGCGAAGCCGGCCTTCTTGGAGCCGGACAGTGCGCGGGCCGCGGAACCCGCGGCGCGGCGCAGCGCGTCCGGGTCGAACGATTCGCCCTTCTCGGGCGCCGAACCGAGCCCGACCGCCAGCACGACCGGGACCTTCAGTCCGGCCGGCGCGGGGAGCTTGGTCACCTCGCCCTCGGCACCGGTGGCGCCGAGGGACTCCAGAACGGCGCCGAGCTTGCCGCCGAACGCCGAGTCCACGGCCTCCGCGCCGGGGGCGACGACAGGGCCCTTCCCGCCCTTCGGGCTCTTGGCGACACCGACGACGAGGGCGTCGGCGCGCAGCGTCGCCGCGCCGGCAGTGCTGAGAGTCAGAGCAGTCACGGTAGTGAGGTCTCGCTTCCGTTTGTGGTGTTGGGGCACCCTCGGCCGAGGGGGTTGGGTCAGCCGTTCCCGGCGCATCGTATTCCGGCCCCGCGCACGCCGGAAATGAGCCTACGCGCCCGGACTCGAGCGTACGACTCTCGGAGGTTTGGCAAGTTGTTCGAGCGCGACGGGATGTGGTTCACCCGTCTGTGGTCTCTGTTCCAGGTTTGCCGCCTACACAATGAGAGGTCCGCCACACTCGAGCCACTCTCGCAAGGGAACGCGGTGTTCCTTTGCATGATTTCCACAGATCCTTCCTGGGGCGTCCATGGAGGTCTGGCAGGGGGGAAGACCACAGATGGTTCAGAGCATCCGTATGAGCAGAGCTGCCGTCGCGTGCGTGGCGGCAGCGTTGGTGTCGGCGGCCCTGCCGGCATCGGCGGCCGCGGCACCACCCGCGCCGCGCATCGACCTCAAGGTACTCGTCGTCGACGACGGCGGCAGCGCGGTCGAGGCCGTGACCGACGAGCTGAAGAACACCGGAGTCCCGTACACCGAGATCGAGTTGGGCGAGTACGGTCGGCCGGTCATCGACAGCGCCTTCCTCAGCGACACCGTGGACGGCCGGCCGCGCGCCAAGTACCAGGGCGTGGTCCTGCCCAACGAGGATCCGTTCGGCGCGGGCTCCGCCGAGATGGCCGCCCTGGTGGCGTACGAGAAGACGTACGGCATCCGCCAGGTCGACGCGTACACCTGGGCGCACCCGGGCGTCGGGCTCGACTACACCGACAGCGGCGGCTACTCCGGGGTCCTGGACGGCGCGGACGCCGCGCTCACCCCGGCCGGCAAGGCCGGGCCGTTCGGCTACCTCGACGGCGGGGTGACCTTCGAGGACAACTCCGGGCTCGTCCCCGAGAGCTACGGTTACATCGCGCGGCCGAGGGAAGGTTTCACCAGCTACCTCGACGCCCCCGTCACCGGCGGCACCGGGCGGGGCAGCCTGCTCGGCGAGTACGCCCACGACGGCCGCCGCGAGCTCGTCGTGACCTTCGGCTACAACCAGCACCAGCGGCAGTTCCGGCTGCTGGCCCGCGGCATCGTCGAATGGCTCACCCAGGGCGTCCACCTCGGACAGAGCCGCAACTACTTCTCCGTACACGTCGACGACGTCTTCGCACCGGACGCTCGCTGGGACAAGCAGCTCAACTGCACGCCCGGCGACTTCGACTGCGGTGACGGCGAGGGTGCGGGTACCACGCCGATCCGGATGACCGCCGCCGACGCGCAGTACGCCGCCCAATGGCAGCGGTCCAGCGGGTTCACCCTCGACATGGTCTACAACGCGGGCTCCGGCGAGGAGTGGAAGGCCGAGCACGGCGGCACCGACGCGCTGACCGCGCAGCTCCTGGCCGACCGGGCGCAGTACCGCTGGATCAACCACACCTACACCCACCCCTTCCTCGGCTGCGTCCAGGACACCTCGACCGTGCCGTGGCAGTGCGCGAAGGACGCGGCGGGCAACACCCGGTGGATGAGCCGCGCCGAGATCTCCGCGCAGATCAAGGACAACCACGACTGGGCCGTCGGCAAGGGCCTCCCGGTCGACCGGACCGAGCTGGTCACCGGCGAGCACTCCGGGCTCAAGACCCTCCCGCAGCAGCCCGTGGACAACCCCAACCTCGGACCGGCGCTGGGCGACAGCAGGGTCAAGTGGACGGCGAGCGACAACTCCCGCGAGCCGCAGCAGCGCGCCGCCGGCAGCGCGCTCACCGTGCCCCGCCACCCCATGAACGTGTACTACAACGTGGGCACCGCCGCCGAGATGACCGACGAGTACAACTGGATCTACGCGAGCAAGGAGGACGGCGGCAGCGGTGTGTGCTCGACCAACCCCGCCTCCACCTGTCTGGACGAACCGCTCGACGAGGCCACCGGCTACGCCACGTACATCGTCCCGCAGGAGGCCCGGATCGCCCTCGGCCACGTCATCGGCAACGACCCGCGCCCGCACTACGTCCACCAGTCCAACCTGGCGGAGGAGCGGATCCTCTACCCCGTCCTTGACAAGGTGCTGGCCGACTACCGCGGGCTGTTCGCCGACAGCGCGCCGGTCGTCAATCCGCGCCAGCGCGAGGCCGGCGCCGAGCTGAACCGCCGCACGGCGTGGAACAAGGCGCTCGCCGACGGCAAGGTGACCGCCTACCGCATCGGCACCACGGTCACCGTCAAGGCGCCGTCCGGGGTCACCGCACCTGTCACCGCGCCCGAGGGGACGAAGAAGCAACTGTTCCTGGGCACCAGCGCGTTCGGCACCGCGTACGCCGGGCAGCGCTCCGCATGGGCCGCGCCCGAACTGTTCCAGTCGGCGGTCACGCTGAAACTGCCCGCCTGACCGCCCGGCCGCCCGACCCGCAAGCCCGGCCGGCCTGACCAGCACAGCCGACCAGCAGAGCCGATCACGTCCTGGGGGGACACCGAATGAGCCATGGGCGTCACGTGACCATGCTCACTGAAGGAACGTATCCGCACGTCCACGGGGGCGTCAGCACCTGGTGCGACCAGCTCGTGCGCGGCATGCCCGAGGTCGACTTCAATGTCGTCGCCCTCACCGGCAGCGGCCGCGAGCCGGTCACCTGGGAACTGCCGCGCAATGTCTACCGGCACACGGCGGTCCCCCTCTGGGGGCCGCCGCCGGCCCGGTCGGCGCGGCGTCCGATGTTCGGGCGCGAACGCCGCCGCTTCATCGATACGTACGAAAGGTTTCTGCTCGCCCTGCTCGACCCGGAGTCGGGCTGCGACTTCTCCTCCGCCCTGTACGCGCTCGCCGAACTGGCCCGCGAGGGGCGGCTGTCGGCGGCGCTGCGCTCGGAGGCCGTACTGCGCTCGCTGATGTGGATCTGGACCATGCCGCATCTGGAGATATCCGCGGCCCGGCCCACCGTCCACGACGCACTCACCGCCACCGACCTGCTGGAACACGCGCTGCGCCCGCTGTCCGTCCGGATCCCCGAGGACAGCGTCGCGCACGCCGTCAGCAGCGGGCTCGCGACCCTGCCGGCGCTCGCCGCGCAACAGCTGGACGGCGTCCCCTTCCTCCTCACCGAGCACGGCATCTACCTGCGCGAGCGCTACCTCGGCTACCGCAGCGAGGCGCAGCGCTGGCCGGTCAAGGCCCTGATGCTGAGCTTCTACCGGGAGCTGAACTCGGAGGGCTACCGGCGGGCCGACCTCATCACCCCCTGCAACCAGTACAACCGGCGCTGGGAGGAGCGGGGCGGCGCCCCCGCGCACAAGATCCGGACCGTCTACAACGGCGTCGACCCGCTCGCGTTCCCGGAGGCGGGCGCCGAGCCGAGTGTCCCGACCCTCAGCTGGGCCGGGCGGATCGACCCGATCAAGGACCTGGAGACGCTCATACGGGCGTACGCGCTGATGCGCGCCGAACTTCCCGAACTGCGGCTGCGCCTGTTCGGCGGGGTCCCGGCGGGCGGCGAGGACTACAGGACCAGGCTGGAGAAACTCGCCGCCGATCTCGGCGTCACCGACGGCATCACGTACGAGGGCCGGGTCTCCGATGTCGCCCGCGCGTACGCGGCGGGGAGCGTGGTGATGCTCTCCAGCATCAGCGAGGGCTTCCCGTTCAGCATCATCGAGGCCATGTCCTGCGGGCGGACCACCGTGTCGACCGACGTGGGAGGCGTACGCGAAGCCGTCGGCGACACCGGACTCGTCGTCCCCCCGAGGGAACCCTCCCTCATGGCACAGGCCACGCTCGCGCTGCTGACCGACGACGAACGACGGGCCAGGCTGGGCCGGCTGTCCCGGCAGCGGGTCGTCGAGCAGTTCACGCTGCGCCGCTCGGTGGACGGCTTCCGGCGGATCTACCGCGAGCTCGCGGGCTATCCGGAGCCCGCGTACGAGCCGGGACTCGAGCCCGCCTACGCCGGCCCGGGCCACGAAGACAGCTCGGAGTGGACCCTGCGGCTCACCGACCCCTGGCACCGCGAACTCGCGTCGGAGGGATCCTCCTGGTGAGCGGCCCGCTCTGGCTCACGCCCGGCGACGAACGGGCCGACACCCTGCCGCGTATCCCCAGGCAACGCCCCAGCTGGGCGGCCGCCGACCCGCTGGAGGAACTCGCCGAGCGCCTCGACGACTTGATCGCCGCCGCCGTGCACCCGGACGAGATCGCCGCGATCCTCGAGTCCGACGGAATGACGGACGACCACATCAGGCTCACCTACGGCCGGGAGGACTCCTTCGCCCTCGCCGAGGAGCTGTACACCCGGGTGCCGCGCCGCTTCCCCGAGCCGCCCGGCCCCGCCCTGGACCCCTGGCACACCAGCTTCCTCGGCTGCCTCCTCCGCGGACTCGTCTTCGCGCTGCCGGGACTGGCGTACGTCCTGGGCGCCCCGCTGCTGGCCGGCCCCCCGGACCGGCTCGGGCTGCCTGCCGGAACGGTCACGCTGCTGGCCGGTGCGCTCGTCGGGTGGGTGTGGAACCAGTCGCTCTCCCACCGGGCGTACTCCTGGCTGGGCCTCGGCGACCGTGAGGCGGCGGGCCGCGCGCTGCTCGCCGGTGCGCCGGCGGGGGCGCTGCTGGGAGCGGCCGTCGCGTTCTCGGTGTCCGGACCCGGCCCGGCGGCGGCGTTCGCGGCGGGCCAGTCGCTGTACCTCGGCGCGGCGACCGTCCTGCTGGTACTGGGCCGGGAACGCGCCCTGCTGTACGCCCTGTTGCCGATGGCGGCGGGCGCCGCCCTCACCACGACCCTCGCCCTCCCCACCGGGGTACGCATCGCGCTCCTGGCGACGTCACTACTGACCACGCTGGCCCTGGCGGCCCACGAACTCCCAGTGCGCGACCTGCTCGCCCGGCTCCGCCGCCGAAGGCAGGCGCCGGCCGCACCGCCCCCGTACAGCCGCGAAGCGGCGGCCCCGCAGTGGGGCCCGCCGGCCCCGGCAGCCCGGGAGCCCTGCGTGCCGCGCCGGGCACGGCCGACGGGCAGCGGAGGGCGCGACGGTTCGCCGGCCGTGCCGGGGCGTTGGGCACGGCACGGCGGTCTGCCCGGAGGGCCCGCGCAGCGGGCTGCGGCCGCCGAAGCCGGAGCCGTGCCCGCGTCCCGGGGCCCCGCCGGGCGGGAGCGCCGCGTACCGCGCTGGGCCCGGCCGGCCGGCGAAACCGGGCTGTGGGCGTGGTGGCGGTCGCGCCAAGGGCGTGGGGCCGGGGCCTGGGCCGGGCCCGGGCGAAGGGCGTGGTTCCGGGGGCGGGTTCTGCGTGGTGGTGTTCGCGCGAGCGGGGCAGCTTCGGCCGCGCGGGTCCGGCCGCCGCGAGAACTCCGGGTGCCGCATTGGGCGCGGCCGGCCGACGGGCCCGTGCGACGACCGGCGGCGCGCGGAGCCGGACCATGGGCGTGGTGGCGTCGGGGCGGCGGTGCGCGCGGAGCCGGAGCCGGGCACTCGGCGTGGTGGCGTGGGGGTGGCGGTGCGCGCGGAGCCGGAGCCGGGCACTCGGCGTGGTGGCGTGGGGGTGGCGGTGCGCGTGGGGTCGCTTCGGCGGTGCGGCCCGCGCCTCGGGTTGCCGCTTCGCTTCCGTACGGGCTCTTCGGACTCGGCACCGGCGTGCTCGTCCTCCACGCCGCGCTCGGCGACGTGCTCGCCGGCGGGCCCGGCGCGGTGGTGGCCGCGCCCTCCGCCGTCGCGCTCACCCTGAGCATGGGCCCCGCCGAGTGGCTGCTGCACCGCTTCCGCAGCGACAGCCTCGCCGGGCTGCGCGCCTCCACCACCCCCGGCGCCTTCTGGCGGGCCACGGCCGGCACTCTCGCCGAGTGCCTGACCGGCTACCTGGTCGTCCTGCTGGCCCTCGGCCTCGCCGGCACCGCGCTCTGGCCGGGCGCGCCCGGCCTCGGCGGGGTGCGGCTCGCCACGCTCCTGCTGCTCGGCGCGGTCATGTGGACCGGGCTGCTCCTGCAGTCCTTCGGCGCGGTGCTCGCCGCGGCCTCGGTCTGCGGAGCAGCCGCCCTCGCCCAGACCGTGGCCCTGCTGACCGGCGCGGGCAGTCCGCAGTCGGTCCAGCTCACCGTGGCGGGATCGGCGGCCGCGATCCTCGCGGTGCTGGTCTGTGTTCTGCTGGGCAGGGCGACCGCCCACCGATAGCGAGGAAGTCCATGCTGCTGGTGCCCCTCTACGAGCACCCCGCCGACCGGCCGGACGCCTGGGAGGCCGTGATCCGGTCCGCCGCCCGGCTGTACGGCGTCGTGCTCAACCCGGCCAACGGCCCCGGCAGCGCGCCCGACCCCGCGTTCGCCACGGTCGCGCAGCGGCTCCGGTCGGCCGGCGTCCGGCTCCTGGGGTACGCCGACACCGACTACGCCCGGCGGCCGCACCCGGCCGTGGTCCAGGACCTGTTGCGCCACCGTGACTGGTACGGCACCGACGGTGTCTTCTTCGACCAGGTCTCCGCGGGACCCGAACTGCTGCCGCACTACGGCCGGCTGTCGGTCGCCGCGCGAGCCGCGGGCGCGGCGACGGTCGTGCTCAACCACGGCGTCCACCCGCACCCCGGCTACCTGGACCTGGCCGACGTACTGGTCACGTTCGAAGGCCCCTGGGACGCGTACGAGCCCGACGTCGTCCCGGAGTGGACGGCCGAGCACCCCTCCGAGCGCTTCTGCCACCTCGTCTACGCGGTGCCGCCGGGCATGCCCGCCGCCGAACTCGCCGCAGAACGCGGCGCCGCCGTGCACTGCGCCGTCCCTGGTGGCGGCGCGCACCCCTGGGGGACCCTCCCGTACGCCCTGGAGGCCGCCGGATGAGACGCGTATGCCTGCTGGTCCTGCTCCTCCTGCTGGCCGGCGCCGGCTGCACGTCCCCCTCCCCGTCCCCGGCGGACGACGCGGCTCCGCCCGCGCGGACCCGCTGGCAGCCGAAGCCCGGTGTCGCCTGGCAGTGGCAGCTCAGCGGGAAGCTGGACACCTCGGTCGACGTCCCCGTCTACAACATCGACGGTTTCGACCACCCCGCCTCCGCCGTCGCCGCCCTGCACCGCAAGGGCCGCAAGGTCATCTGCTATCTCTCCACCGGCGCCTGGGAGGAATTCCGCCCGGACGCCGACGACTTCCCCAAGGACGTGCTGGGGCGGGGCAACGGCTGGGACGGCGAGCGCTGGCTCGACATCCGCCGTACGGACGTCCTCGCGCCCCTGATGGCCGAGCGGATCGAGATGTGCCGCAAGAAGGGCTTCGACGCGGTCGAGCCGGACAACATGGACGGCTACCGCAACCGCACCGGCTTCCCGCTGACCGCCGCCGACCAGCTCCGCTACAACCGGCTGATCGCCCGGCTGGCGCACGAGCGCGGTCTCGCCGTCGGCCTCAAGAACGACCTGGACCAGATCCCGCAGCTCGTACGCTACTTCGACTTCGCGGTCAACGAGCAGTGCGCGCAGTACGGCGAGTGCGCCGAGCTGGCGCCCTTCACCGCCGCTGGGAAGGCGGTCTTCCACGCGGAGTACGAACTCCCGACGGCCCGGTTCTGCCGCGAGGCACGCGGCCTGAAGCTCAGCTCGATCCAGAAGAAGTACGAACTGGGCGCCTGGCGCCGCGCCTGCTGACGTGCTGCGCCCGCCCGTATCTGCCACGGGGTTTAGGCGGATTACCGCCGGGAGCGCATCATGGCGGCGAAGACGGGGGAGTCGGCGAACGGCCGCTGCTCGCCGATCTTCTCGTAGCCCCATCGCTCGTAGAGGGCCTGGACCTTGCCGTCACCGGCCTTCGGGTTCACCAGGAGAGTGACGCGCTCCTCGCTGCGGTCGACGAGCAACTCCTCATGAATCCGGTGGGCGGCGCCGGTGCCGCGCCAGGACTTGCGGACGACGATCTCGTTGAGAGCGAGGGTCCGGCTGCCGGTCTCGTCGGTGTAGCCCTCGGGCAGCGGGGTCGTCATAGCGGTCCACCAGCGGGTGTTGGGGCCGAGTGGCGTGCAGTACGCGAACCCGACCGGTTCGCCCTGGTCGTACCCGACGACGGCCTCCCACCCTGGGGCCGAGCTGTGGACGGTGAGGCGCTCGTCGAACCGCTCGGCCGTGTAGAAGGGGCCGGTGAGCCCGAAGTCCCGGGCACGCACTTCCACGTGGATACCGAGGATCTCCAGACGGACTTCCTCGAAGTCGCGGACGTGCCTGAACTTGATGTCACTAGTCACGCTGCGGTGTGCTCCCTGTCTGTCGAATGTGGTCGGCCCAGTCCTGGGTCTCAGATGCGTCTGGAGCTCTGGTGCTCAGTCGATCGCCGAACGCGTTCAGCAGGCGTCCGGCGCGGCCTTGTCGTGCATCGGCCGGGATGGCCTGCCCGGTGGCCACCGCGTGCCCCAACGCATCCTGACTGAGCTGGGCGTGGGCGAGATACACCAGTGCCAGGGCGCGATTGCGCTTCAGATCAGGGCGGAGGAGAGCGAGGTTGCGGTGAGCGTGTGCTTCAGCTTCCGCCCACCGGCCGAGCGTGAAATTCGAGATCAGCGCGAGGAGTTCCAGTTCTGCCTGGTCGTAGAAGCGCATCCAGGGCGGGCGCGGACCGGACTGATCGGCTCGGTCGAGGGCGTCCTGTGCGCGGCCAATGGAGCGGAGGGCAGCGGTGCGGTCGCGGAGATCAGCCTGGTGGACGGCCGTAGGAAGCACGTGGCCTTCACGGCGGCTCCCGGGCAGCTGGCTACCCTGGCCCTGTACCGCAAGGGCGAGTCCGACCTGGTGCAGCGGGACGGCATGTGGTTCCTGCTCGCCACCTGCGACGTCTCCGAAGCCGCGCTGAACACCGACCCGTCCGACTTCCTCGGCATAGATCTCGGGATCGTGAATATCGCCACCACCTCGGACGGTCAGATCATGGCCGGACGTGACCTCAACCTCATCCGGGTGCGCGAGCGCGGCCTGCGGACCAAGCTGCAGAAGAAGAACACCCCGTCGGCCAAGCGCCGCCTGAAGAAGCGCCGCCGCAAGGAGGCCCGACGGGCCAAGGACATCAACCACAAGATCGCGAAACATGTGGTGGCTGAGGCAGAACGCACCGGTCGCGGCATCGCCCTGGAAGACCTGACGGGCATCCGCGAGCGGGTACGGCTTCGCAAGCCCCAACGGGCCACCCACTCCAGCTGGGCCTTCGCCCAGCTCGGAGCATTCATCGCGTACAAGGCCCGCCGCGCGGGGGTGCCGGTGGTGCACGTAGATCCGGCGTACACCTCCCGCACCTGCGCCGAATGCGGGCACATCGACAGGGCGAATCGGGTCTCACAGGCCCGGTTCGCGTGCCGGAACTGCGGATTCTTTGATCACGCGGACCGGAACGGCTCCCGCAACATCCGCGCGAGAGCGTGGGAGTTGTGGCGACGCGGGGCCCCGTCAACGGCCCCCGCCCCACCCCCGAAACCCGGGGGGCCGGGCTGGACGCAAGCGGCACGTCACCGCCAGTGACGCCCGCTGTGCAAGCCCCGGGACTCTAGTCCCGGGTAGTTGACCAACCGTGTTCCCCGCCTTGAACCAGTCATTCGTACGGAGCCCCGAGCGCCGCGCCAGGTTCGTCAGCCCAGCGTCAGCACGACCAGCGCCGTCGTCGCCGCCGTTTCCGCGAGCGCTCCGAAGACGTCCCCCGTCACCCCGCCGAACCGGCGCACGCAGTGCCGCAGCAGGAGTTGGGCCACACCCAGCGCCGCCAGGGCCGCCAGCGCATGGTGCAGTGCGCCGTACCTGCCGAACAGCGCGCCCGCGCCCGCGCATCCGGCGGCCACGAGCACGGCCGCCAGTAGCGCCGCCCGTACGGACACCACGCCCGCGACCGCCGCGCCCAGGCCCTCCGGGCGGGCCGGCGGGACACCCGCGCGGGAGGCCAGGGTCAGGGCCAGCCGGGCGGCGACGGCCGCGACGACAACGGCCACGGCGCCGCGGGCCCAGCCCCCGGCGTCGTACAGCTGGTACACCGCCGCCACCTGCGCGAGCAGGACGAACAGCAGGACAAGCACGCCGAACGGACCGATGTCGGACTGCTTCATGATGCGCAGCGCGTCGGCCGCCGGCTTCGCGCTGCCCAGGCCGTCCGCGGTGTCGGCCAGCCCGTCCAGATGCAGCCCGCGGGTGAGCGCCGCCGGTACGGCCGCCGTGGCGACCGCGGCGAGGAGGGGGCCCGAGCCGAGCAGCAGCAGTACGCCGCCGAGCCCGGCCGCGCAGAGCCCCACGACGAGCCCCGCGAGCGGGGCGGCCAGCATGCCCGCGCGCGCGGCGGGCCGGTCCCACCGGCCCACCCGGACGGGCAGGGCGGTGAGGGTGCCGAAGGCGAACCGTATGCCGTCGCCGAGCGAGGGCGGCACGGGCGGGGGACTGGTCTCGGTCATCGGGCGCAGGCTATCCCGGCCCGCGCGCCACAGGCACAGGCACCGAGGCGGGTAAGTTACCCATAACGCGCAAACCGGGAGCAAGTCGCATGGGTGACTGGTGGTACCGCAACATCATCGAGCCGGGGAAGCTCCCGCTCCTCCTCGCCCTGCTCTCGTTCGTCCTGTCGTTCCTGGTGACCCGTACCATCACCCGGCTGATCCGGGCCGGGAAGGGGCCGTTCAGGAACATCTCGCCGGGCGGGCTGCACGTCCACCATGTCGTGCCCGGCGTCATCCTGACGGTCATCGGCGGGTTCGGGGCGGTCGGCAGCGGCCGGAACAGTCTCGGGGCCATGCTGTCCGCCGTGCTCTTCGGGCTCGGCGCGGGGCTGGTGCTGGACGAGTTCGCGCTCATCCTCCATCTCGACGACGTCTACTGGAGCGAACAGGGCCGTAAGAGCGTCGAAGTCGTGGTGCTCACCGTCGCCCTGGTGACCCTGATCCTCGCCGGCTTCCTGCCCTTCGGCGTCAACGAACTGACCGCCCAGGAGCGGCAGAGCCGCGGCGCGGTCATGATGAACATCGCGCTCAACTTCTTCTTCGCCCTGCTCGCGCTGGGCAAGGGCAAACCGCGTACCGCAATTCTCGGCACGGTCATCCCGTTCGTGGCCCTGATCGGGGCGGTCCGGCTCGCCCGGCCCGGCTCCCCGTGGGCGAAGCGGTTCTACCGCAACCGCCCCCAGGCCCGCGCCAGGGCCGGGCTGCGCGCGTTCCATCACGACCGGCGCTGGGCGGTCCCGCGCCGCAGGTTTCAGGACCTCATCGGTGGCGCGCCCGACTCGGAGACGACGGCGGCCGAGGAGCGTCGCTGACGCTGTCTGGCGCGGCGCGCCGCGGAGATCCCGCACAGCACCAGCACCGCGGCGATCGCCGCCAGGTGCTCCTTGCCGGCGAGGTTGTTCTTGACCAGCACCTCCACGATCATGAGCACGATCACCAGGGCGCCGGTGACGTACGCTCGGTAGCGCCAGCTCACGAAGACGGCGAGGCCGACGACGGCCGCGGACGGGCCGGTGTCGACCACCTGTGCGTCGGAGGCGGGCAGGCCGAGGAAGCCGTCGGGTCCCAGCGCGATGCCGACGCGCGCGTACAGGGTCCCGGCCAGCGTCGCCAGGTAACCGATCGCCAGCGTGCGCCACCAGCCGATGCAGATCTCCGCGATGCCGAACACCAGCAGTACCTGCGCGAGCGCGCCCCACACCGGCAGATCGAGGGCGGGTACGAACAGCGAGAGCGGGGTGCGCAGCAGCGCGAGCCACAGCGGGTCGTCCGCCCTGACCGAGCCGATGTTCTGAACCGGCTGATAGCCCCAGGACTGGTTCTGTACGACCTGGAAGGACGCCGTCAGGCAGACGGCGACCAGGGTGATGGGAATGGCCCGCCACTTCTGCGCGGCGAGCGCGTTGCGGACGGTCCAGTAGAGCCGTCCCCACTCCCGGCGGGTGGCCCGGCGCAGGCCGGAGCGGTTCATCGCTTTGTCTCCAGGTGCTTGCGGTGCAGCCACTTGGGCAGTCCCGGCGCTTCGAGGAAGCCCTCGGCGCGGCCCGCGGCGAGTCCGATGCGCAGCAGGTCGCTGCTCTTCTCGAAGAGCATGAAACGGGGCTCCCAGATCGGCCGGTATTTGGCATTGGCGCGGTACAGCGACTCGATCTGCCACCAGCGGGAGAAGAAGCTGAGCAGCGAGTGCCACAGCCTCAGCACGGGGCCCGCGCCGAGCTTGGAGCCACGTTCGAAGACCGACCTGAACATCGCGAAGTTGAGCGAGACCTGAGTGATCCCGATCTCTCCGGCGCGCTGGAGGAGTTCGATCACCATGAACTCCATCAGGCCGTTCTCGGAGTCCCGGTCACGCCGCATCAGATCGAGGGACAGGCCCTCGGGGCCCCATGGCACAAAGCTCAGCACCGCACGCAGCTCGCCCTGGGCATCGGTGCATTCGAGCATCACGCACCGCCCGTCGGCCGGATCGCCGAGCCGCCCCAGCGCCATCGAGAAGCCGCGCTCGGTCGCGCCGTCGCGCCAGTCGTCCGCGCGCCGCAGCAGCTCCGCCATCTCGTCGGCGGGGATGTCCTCGTGGCGGCGGATACGGACCTCGTAGCCGGCCCGCTTGACCCGGTTGTACGCCTGCCGGACGGTCCGCATCGCCCGCCCGTCCAGGGTGAAGTCCGCGGTCTCCACGATCGCCTCGTCGCCGAGCTCCAGCGCGTCCATGCCGTGCCGCGCGTAGATCACGCCGGCCTCCTCGCTCGCGCCCATCACGGCCGGGATCCAGCCGTGCTCGCGGGCCTCGGCCAGCCAGGGCTCGATGGCGCCGGGCCATGCCTCGGGGTCGCCGATGGGGTCGCCGGAGGCGAGCGAGACGCCGCCGACGACGCGGTACGTGACGGCGGCCTTGCCGGTGGGCGACCAGAGGGCGCTCTTCTCGCGGCGCAGCGCGAAGTAGCCGAGCGAGTCGCGCTCGCCCTGCTTGTCGAGGAGCGCGCGCAGTTTCGCCTCGTCGTCCTCGGTGATCGGATCGACGGCCCGGCGGGAGCGGAAGGCGGCGTACAGCACGGCGAGGAGCAGCAGGGTGGACAGGACGTTGATGGTGACGTCGACCCAGCCGGGGGAGGTGATCCCGGGGTAGGCGGAGTCGTCGGTGGCCAGCGAGACCAGCCGCATCACGCCGTACCGCCAGCGGTCCATGAAGGACGCCCGGTAGTCGTCCTCGGCGGTGTTGGTGATGCCGACCAGCAGCGCGGCGGCGAGCGAGGTGACGAGCAGGCCGAAGAACGCGACGGCGGCGGCGAGTCTGGGGTTGGAGCGGTCACCCTTCGCATAGA
The DNA here is from genome assembly GCF_024213665.1 of Streptomyces sp. A3M-1-3. GTDB lineage: Bacteria > Actinomycetota > Actinomycetes > Streptomycetales > Streptomycetaceae > Streptomyces. The sequence continues at coordinate 196,410 of NZ_JANAVP010000003.1, read as the reverse complement.
ACTCCCGGCGGCCGAGCAGCAGGGAGGCGACGAAGGCCGCGGTCAGGGCCAGCGAGATCCAGTTCTGCGGGTACTGGCGGATCTCCGGGAAGAACATGGCGAAGACGAAGAGCAGCACGAAGAGCCCGCCGAGCACGAGATTGAGGATCCAGGCGGCGCGCTTGCGGCGGCGCATGGTGATCGCCAGGAAGAGTGTGAAGGCGCCGGAGGCGAAGCCCGCGGTCAGCAGGTACGGGGTGAAGTAGTTCTCGGTGTTGTGCCGTCGGAGGTCCTGGCCGAAGGAGACCCAGACGGCACTGAGGAAGTTGATGAACGCCACGACGCGCAGGTACCAGACGGCGAACGCCGCGCTACGCCGCGACCGGGCGGTGCTCCGGCCGGTCTCTTCGGTAGCCAAACGGACTTCTCCCATGAAAAGCGATGATATGGGGCATCGCATGCCATGGAGGGTGAGCGAGGGCGCGGCCGGGTCAGGGCCGCACCCCGGGAAACTCAGTCCGTACGCAGGAACTCAGTCCGTACGCTCAGGCAGCTCAGGCAGCTCAGGCAGCTCAGGCAGCTCAGGCAGCTCGGCCGCGAGTGCGGCGGCCGCCTGGACGAGGGGAAGTGCCAGCAACGCCCCGGTTCCTTCGCCCACCGTGACGCCGTGGTCGAGCAGCGGGTTGAGTGCCATCCGGTCCAGGGCCTTCGCCTGCCCCGGCTCGCCGCTCGTCTGGCCCGCCAGCCACCAGTCCGGCGCCCGGAACGCCGCCCGCTGCGCCACCAGCGCACACGCCGCGGAGACGACGCCGTCGAGGATCACCGGGGTACGGCGCACCGCGCACTGCAGCAGGAAACCGGTGGTCGCCGCCAGATCCGCGCCGCCCACTGCGGCCAGCAGCTCCAGCTGGTCGCCGAGGACCGGCCGGGCCCGGCGCAGCGAGTCGCGCACGGCCGCGCACTTGCGCATCCAGGCCAGGTCGTCGATGGGCGAGCCGCCGCGGCCGGTGACCACGGACGCGTCCGTGCCGCACAGTGCGGCGATCAGGGTGGCCGCGGGGGTGGTACCGCCGACGCTCAGATCGCCGAGGACGACCAGGTCGGTGCCGGAGTCCGCCTCCTCGTCCGCGATGGCCATGCCGAGCCGTACGGCCTCCTCGGCCTCCTCCACCGTCAGCGCGTCCTCGACATCGATCCGCCCCGAGCCGCGCCGCACCCGGTGGCGTACCACCTCGTCGGGCAGCAGATCAGGGTCGCAGTCCAGGCCGGCGTCCACGATCCGTACCGGAACGCCGAGCCGCCGGGCCAGTACGGAGACGGCGCTCGCGCCGTCGAGCACGCCACGAACCAGCTCGTGCGCGCCCCCGGCGGGACGGGCCGAGACGCCCAGTTCCGCCACCCCGTGATCGCCCGCGAACAGCACCACGCGGGGCCGCTCGATGGCCCGGACCGGTACGGACGCCTGCGCGGCCGACAGCCACTCGCCCAGCTCGTCGAGCCGGCCGAGCGAGCCGGGCGGCACGGCCAGCCGCTCCCGGCGTTCCTCGGCGTCACGCCGTACACCACCGTCGGGGCGTTCGATCAGATCGGAGAAGTCGTCGAGATTCAGCCTGCTCATCTCCCGAACAGTACCGGCACCCCAACCACCCGCCGGGGCCCGCCCGTCCCCTTGTCCGGTCAGCCGCGCAGCAGCAGCGCCTGACCCGCGACGACCAGCAGCACCTGCTCGCACTCGCCGGCCACTTTCGCGTTGAGGCGGCCCAGTTCGTCGCGGAAGCGGCGGCCCGAAGCGGTCGCGGGCACCACGCCGGAGCCGACCTCGTTGCTCACCGCGACGACGGTACGACGGGTCGCGCGCACCGCCGCGACCAGCGCGCCCATCCGCTCCTGCAGCTCCCGTTCGCCGCCCCTCGCCCACCTGGCGTCGTCCCAGGCCCCGGCCCGGTCCATCGCGTCGGTGAGCCACAGCGCGAGGCAGTCGATGAGCAGCGGCGGCCCGTCCCCGGCCAGCAGCGGTACGAGATCGCACGTCTCGACGGTCCGCCAGGAGCCCGGCCGGCGCTCGCGGTGCGTGCTGACCCGGGCGGCCCACTCGGCGTCGCCGTCCCGGCTGCCGCCGGTCGCCACGTACACCACCTCCGGGAACGCGGCGAGCCGCCGCTCCGCCTCGAACGACTTGCCCGAGCGCGCCCCGCCCAGCACCAGCGTGCGGCGCGGCAGATCGGGCACCGCGTGGTACTCGCCGACCACGACGGTCGTCCCGTCGGGCACCGCCCGCGCACCCGAGGCCGCCAGTTGGCGCTGAAGTTCCGCGCCCGGCGGCACGTCGTGGTCGAGATGCACGGCGATCACATCGGTCGTCGGGCCGACGGCACCGTTGGCGCGCAGCCGGGCGAGCGCGTCCGGGCGCCCGGTGACATCGCCGAGCACCATGTCGTACGGCGTGGGCGGACCGTTGCCCTCCGCCCCGGCGGGCGCGCTGCCCGGCGGGAGGTACAGCAGCCGCTCCCCGTCGGGCCCGGTCACCTCGTACCCGGTGCCCGGCGAGTCCATCGCCACCGCCCGCACCCGGTGTCCGCTGATCAGCGCCAGCTCCCGCCCGTCGGGCACCCGCCCGGCGGCCGGCAGCCCCACCGGCAGCTCGAGGGCCGGCCCGCCGTGCGGGTGGCTGAGCAGTACATGCCGTACACCGGCGAGAGAGTGCCCGGCCCGGGCGGCGGCGAGGGCGGCCCCCGGGGTGAGGTCGAGGAGCAGCGCGCCGTCCACGAGAAGTGCGGTGGCGGCGCGCGCCCGGCTGCCCAGCGACACCGCACAGGCGGCGCAGGGGCAGTCGGGACGCGGCAGCCCGTTGGGGGCCCCGGTGCCGAGGAGAGTCAGTTCCACGCGACGATCCTCCCGCGTCACCGCGGCTGGTGCGCGCCCGGCTACTCTGCGGGCAGGCTGTGATGACGAAGTGGCCGGACCCAGGAGGCGACATGGCGTGGACGTGGCGGTTCGAGAAGTCCGACGGGACGGAGACGGAACCGGCGGTACAGCCGGAGGAGTTCACCACCCAGGGAGACGCGGAGTCCTGGATCGGTGAGGTCTGGAAGGACCTCGTCGAGGGCGGTGCGGACCAGGTGTCCCTGTTCGAGGACGGCGCGAAGGTCTACGGCCCGATGAGCCTGCACGCCGAGAACGCCTGACGAACCCCCGACGTACCCGACGTAAGAGAGCCACGCCCGTCGCTCCCGCCAGGGGACGGCGGGCGTGGCCGTGCGCCGGGGGCCGGGGGCGTGCGTGCCGGGGGCCGATCACGGGGTGGCGGCGAGGAACTGAGTGGCCGCCAGCTCGCCGTACAGCGGATCGCCCGCCACCAGCTCGGCGTGGGTGCCCACCGCCCGCACCTTTCCCGCCTCCATCACCACGATCCGGTCCGCCGGCGTCACCGTGGACAGCCGGTGCGCCACCACCAGCACCGTCGTGTCCCGCGCGGCCTCCGCCACCACATCGCGCAGCGCCATCTCGTTGACCGCGTCGAGCTGGGAGGTCGCCTCGTCGAGCAACAGCAGCCGGGGCCGGCGCAGCAGCGCCCGCGCGATCGCCACCCGCTGGCGCTCACCGCCGGACAGCTTCGAGCCGCGGTGGCCGACGACCGTCTCGCTGTGGTCACGCCGGACAGGACGCACGCAGCGCCCCTTACGCCTGACTCAGCCGCGCACTCCGCAGAGATGGATCAGTGCGGCGACCCGGCGGTACGGATCGGTGCGCCCGGCCCGGTCCTCCGCGGCCAGCAGTTGCTCCAGCTCCTCGGCCGCCGGAAGCTCGGCGTCGCCGGCCGCGGTGTCACTGAACACCCGCACCCCGTACCAGGCATGCAGCGGGGCGCCGATACCGGCGAGCGTCTTGGTCAGCGCGTCCAGCCGGTCCGCGCGGACCTCCAGGCCCAGGCGGTTGGTGTACGCGTCGGTGTCGAACGCGGCGAGCGCCGTCGGCCAGTCCCCGGACAGGCCCGGCCGCATCGCGAGCGCGTCGGCGTTCCGTACCAGCAGGGACAGCAGACCGCCGGGGGCCAGCATCCGGGCCAGGCCCGCGAGCATCGCGTCCGGCTCCTGTACGTACATCAGAACGCCGTGGCAGAGCACGACGTCGAAGCTGCCCGGCAGGAAGTGCACCCCGGTGTCCCGGCCGTCGCCCTCGATCAGCCGCACGCGCTCGCGGATGCCCGCCGGCTCACCGGCCAGCGCGTCACGCGCCGCGTTCAGCATGTCCGGGTCCGACTCCAGCCCGGTCACCTTGTGTCCGGCCCGGGCCAGCCGCAGCGCCTGAGTGCCCTGCCCCATACCGACGTCGAGGACCCGCAGCCGCTGCCCGACCGGGAAGCGTGCCGCGAGCTGCTCGTCGACCTGGCGGGCGACGAGCTCCTGACGGACGGTGTTGCGCAGTCCGCCCACGCCCTTGAGCCATGCGGAGGAAGCGCCTTCGAAGCCGGCGCCCCCGGAGAAGGCTGTACTCAGGGCCGCTCTCCGCGCTTGACCTGCGGCTTCGGCAGACGCAGCCGGCGCATCTGGAGCGTACGCATCAGGCCGTAGGCGACGGCGCCGCGCTTGGGCTCGTTCGGGAAGCGCTCGGCGAGCTGCTTCTTGAGCCGGAGCCAGATGCCGATCGAGTCGATGACGATCATGATGATGACGCCGAGCCAGAGCAGCAGCGCGATGTTCTGGATGTTGGACATCCGGATCATGCTGAGGACCAGGATCACCACCGCGAGCGGCAGGAAGAACTCGGCGATGCAGAAGCGCGAGTCGACGAAGTCACGCACGAAACGGCGCACCGGGCCCTTGTCGCGGGCCGGCAGATAGCGCTCGTCACCGCTCGCGAGTGCTTCGCGCTGCCGGGCGAGGTCGGCACGGCGGCGCTCCCGCGCACGCTTCGCGTCCTCCTTGCGGTTGCCTGTAGAGGCCACCACGGAACGGCGCTGCGTCTGGGCGACGCTGCGCTTCGGCGTGGGGCGGCCCTTGGGGGCCTGCGGGTCACGGGGCTGCTTGGAGAGGTCCGGCGCCACCTTGGCGGTGGGGGCGGGCCTCTCTTCCTTGGAACGGCTACGGAACACAGAACCAAGGGTACGGGGTGGCGGGCATGGACCCCACCCCCGCGGGGAACGATCGGGCAACGTCACGCGTCGTAATGGGGGCAGAGCGGACGTGGCCGGGAGTTTCCCTGAGCGACACCTACTCCGTACGCCTGAGGACGCCCGTCAACAGTCGTCCTGGAGGAGGAGCGCATCCGCGCTCGAACAGTGCGGTAATGGAGGCAGGGCCCGTACTGTGGGTTCTGTTGGAGTGCTGGAGCCGGAGTCCGTCAGAAGGGGGCGCGCGAAGCCCATGAGCGGTGTCATGAAGCGTATGGGGATGATCTTCCGCGCGAAGGCAAACAAGGCCCTTGACCGGGCCGAGGATCCGCGCGAGACCCTCGATTACTCGTACCAGAAGCAGCTGGAGCTGCTTCAGAAGGTACGCCGTGGAGTCGCCGACGTGGCGACCTCCCGCAAGCGCCTCGAACTGCAGCTCAACCAGCTGCAGGGCCAGTCGACCAAGCTGGAGGACCAGGGCCGCAAGGCGCTGGCCCTGGGCCGCGAGGACCTGGCGCGCGAGGCGCTGTCCCGCCGGGCCGCGCTGCAGCAGCAGGTCACGGACCTGGAGACGCAGCACCAGACGCTGCAGGGCGAGGAGGAGAAGCTCACCCTGGCCGCTCAGCGCCTCCAGGCCAAGGTCGACGCCTTCCGTACCAAGAAGGAGACCATCAAGGCCACGTACACCGCCGCGCAGGCGCAGACCCGGATCGGCGAGGCGTTCTCCGGTATCTCCGAGGAGATGGGCGACGTCGGCCTGGCGATCCAGCGGGCCGAGGACAAGACCGCCCAGCTCCAGGCACGGGCCGGCGCGATCGACGAGCTGATGGCCTCCGGCGCCCTGGACGACCCGTCCGGGATGGCGAAGGACGACATCGCCGCCGAGCTGGACCGCATCTCCGGTGGTACTGATGTAGAGCTGGAGCTGCAGCGGATGAAGGCCGAGCTCGCGGGCGGCTCCGCGCCGAAGCAGGCCATCGAAGGCGGCGCCGACCCGCAGGACGCCGCGCAGCAGTCGCCGACCCAGCACAAGTTCGACAAGCAGTAGTCCCCGCGCCTCACGAAGGAGAGCGTCGTGATCGTACGGATCATGGGGGAGGGGCAGGTGAGCCTGGCCGACAGCCACCTCACCGAACTCAACAAGCTGGACGACGAGCTGCTCGCCGAGATGGAGAGCGGTGACCAGCCCGGCTTCCGGCGCACCCTGAACGCACTGCTCGACAAGGTGCGCGAACTGGGCGAACCCCTGCCGGACGCGGCCCTGGAGCCGTCCGATCTGATCCTGCCCGCGCCTGAGGCGACGCTCGAAGAGGTCCGCGAGATGCTGAGCGACGACGGCCTCATCCCCGGCTGACCACAACCCACCCTCCAACACCCACTGCCCCGCCCCCACGCACCATAGGGAGCGGGGCAGCGCGCTGCGGGGCCCCCGGGGCGGGGAGGGGAAATCCTGCCGGGCCCCGTCCCGTCGCAGGCTGGTTCTGGGGTGGCGGGGTACGCCGTACCGTTGCTTGACGTGACGACCACCTTCGGACCGGGCCTGGCCCGCACGCGGCACCGGCTGCGCGACTATCCGCTCGCGCTCGACGCCGCCCTCGCGCTCGCCGTGCTTGTCGCGATGACCGTCGGATCGTTCGCCGACCCGCACGGACCGCACGGCCCGACCTTCGGCACCCGCACCCCCGACGCCCTCAGCCTCGCGCTGATGGTCCTGGGCGCGGTCGCGCTGATCTTCCGCCGCCGCCGTCCCATGGCCGTGCTCGCGGCCACCGGCGCCGTCTCCCTCGTCGAGCTGATCACCGGTGAGCCGCGCGCCCCGGTCGCGATGTGCGCCGTCGTCGCCCTCTACACCGTGGCCTCCCGCACCGACCGCCCCACCACCTGGCGGGTCGGCCTGCTGACCATGACCGGCCTGACCGGGGCGGCGATGCTCGCCGGCCCACTGCCCTGGTACGCCCAGGAAAACCTCGGCATCTTCGCGTGGACCGGCATGGCCGCCGCCGCGGGCGACGCCGTCCGCAGCCGGCGCGCCTTCATCGACGCCATCCGCGAACGAGCCGAACGCGCCGAGCGGACCCGCGAGGAGGAGGCCCGCCGCCGCGTCGCCGAGGAGCGGCTGCGCATCGCCCGCGACCTGCACGACGTCGTCGCCCACCACATCGCCCTGGTCAACGTCCAGGCCGGGGTGGCCGCCCATGTCATGGACAAGCGCCCGGACCAGGCCAAGGAGGCGCTCGCCCATGTGCGCGAGGCCAGCCGCTCGGCCCTGAACGAACTCCGCGCCACCGTCGGCCTGCTGCGCCAGTCCGGCGACCCGGAGGCGCCGACCGAACCGGCGCCGGGACTCGCCGTCCTCGACGCGCTGGTGGACACCTTCCGGCACGCGGGCCTCCCGGTGGAGGTGGCCCGCAGCGAGGACGGCCCGCTCCCCGCGGCCGTCGACCTGGCCGCGTACCGGGTGATCCAGGAGGCGCTGACCAACGTGCAGAAGCACGCCGGAGCCGGAGCGAAGGCGGAGGTCAGCGTCGTACGGGTCGGCTCCTGCGTCGAGGTCACCGTCCTGGACAACGGCAATGGCAACGGCAACGGCGACCGCACGGGCACGGGTACGGACGCCCGGCCCCCGGAGGACGGCGGCGGCCACGGGCTGATGGGCATGCGCGAACGGGCCACCGCCCTCGGCGGCAGCTGCTCGGCCGGTCCCCGCTACGGCGGCGGCTTTCGCGTACAGGCGATACTGCCGGTCAAGGCCCGCACGGGGTCGGGGGAGGAACAATGACGATCAGGGTGCTGCTCGCCGACGACCAGGCGCTGCTGCGCAGTGCGTTCAAGGTGCTGGTGAACTCCGAACCCGACATGGAGGTCGTCGGCGAGGCGTCCGACGGCGCCGAGGCCGTACTGCTCGCACGCTCCGAGCGGGCGGACGTCGTCCTGATGGACATCCGGATGCCGGGTACGGACGGCCTCGCCGCCACCCGGCTGATCAGCGCCGATCCGGCCCTCGCGGAAGTACGCGTCGTGATGCTGACGACCTTCGAGGTCGACGAGTACGTGGTGCAGTCGCTGCGCGCGGGCGCCTCCGGCTTTCTCGGCAAGGGCGCGGAGCCGGAGGAGCTGCTGGGCGCCATCCGCATCGCCGCGGCGGGCGAGGCGCTGCTCTCCCCGGTGGCGACCAAGGGCCTGATCGCGACGTTTTTGAAGCAAGGAGGGGGCCTGGCGCAGGGCGGCGGTTCGGACGGCGACGGCGACCAGGGCCGCGCGCACTCCGAGCGGCTGGCCGCGCTGACCGTCCGCGAGCGCGAGGTCCTCGTCCTGGTCGCGGGCGGGCACTCCAACGACGAGATCGCGCGGCGCCTGGAGGTCAGCCCGCTCACCGTCAAGACGCATGTGAACCGGGCGATGGCGAAGCTCGGCGCCCGGGACCGGGCCCAGCTGGTGGTCGTCGCCTACGAATCGGGCCTGGTACGTCCAAGGGTGGAGTGAGCGCCCACCCCCGTACTCCAGCCGCGGTATACGCCGCATAAGGAAAGAGACCTGGGAGCGAGGAATCCCCCTTCCCGGTGGCCGAAGGTAGAGACGGGCGCTTACTGCGCGCCCCTCCTGCCTCGTAAGCCACAGAAGAGAGACCCTCCCATGTCCTGGCTGTCCAGATTCAGCCTCGCGCAACGGGCCTTGATCGGGCTGATCTCGATCGTCGCGCTCGTCTTCGGTGCCATCCCTGATCTTCGAAGGAATCTCGGCCTTCAGGCGGGGCGTTTCTGGTTCTCGATGTCGTCCTTCACGACACCGAGGGGCGCGCCGCCGCAGGACCCGGCGAGTAGCTGGATCAGAACCGGCCGTGCATGATCGCCCGGTCACCCCGGCTGTGTACTGACGCACCCCCCGGATTCATCCGGGGGGAGGAGTCACCGCGATCGTCTTCATGCTGCTGGTGGCGACGTTCCGTTCGCTCATCCAGCCGCTGATCCTGCTGGTCTCGATCCCGTTCGCTGCGACGGGAGCCATCGGCCTCCTCGTCGTCACGGGCACCCCGATGGGCGTCCCGGCGATGATCGGCATGCTGATGCTCATCGGCATCGTGGTCACCAACGCGATCGTGCTGATCGACCTGATCAACCAGTACCGGGTGCAGGGGTGGTGGTGATCGGCGGCCTGATCACGTCGACCCTGCTCACGCTCCTGCTGGTCCCGACGCTGTACGCGATGGTGGAACTCCGCAAGGACCGCCGCCGCACCAAGCGCGAGGCCAGGCGACGCACAGCGTGCCGGACGCCAAGCCGGACCTGGCCAAGGTCTGACCACGCCGGTCCGACCCGCCGCATGACGAAGGGGCGCCCCTCCAAGAGGAGCATGAGGGGCGCCCCTTTCGCGTAAACCGAGCGAAGAAGCGTTACGGCAGCGCCAGCATCCGTTCCAGGGCCAGCTTCGCGAAGCTCTCGGTTTCCGTGTCGACCTGGATCTGGTTGACCAGGTTCCCCTCGGCCAGCGATTCCAGCGCCCACACCAGGTGCGGCAGGTCGATCCGGTTCATCGTCGAGCAGAAGCAGACCGTCTTGTCGAGGAAGACGACCTCCTTGTCGGGATGGGCGGCCGCCACCCGCCGCACCAGGTTCAGCTCCGTGCCGATCGCCCACTTCGAGCCGGCCGGAGCCGCCTCCAGCGTCTTGATGATGTACTCCGTGGAGCCGACGAAGTCCGCCGCCCGCACGACCTCGTGCTTGCACTCGGGGTGGACCAGGACGTTGACGTCCGGGATCCGCTTCCGTACGTCGTTGACCGAGTCCAGCGAGAAGCGGCCGTGCACCGAGCAGTGCCCGCGCCACAGGATCATCTTCGCGTCGCGCAGCTGCTCGACGGTCAGGCCGCCGTTCGGCTTGTGCGGGTTGTACAGGACGCAGTCGTCCAGCGACATGCCCATGTCCCGCACCGCGGTGTTGCGGCCCAGGTGCTGGTCCGGCAGGAACAGCACCTTCTCGCCCTGCTCGAAGGCCCAGTCCAGCGCCCGCTTGGCGTTCGACGAGGTGCAGATCGTGCCGCCGTGCTTGCCGGTGAACGCCTTGATGTCGGCGGAGGAGTTCATGTACGAGACGGGCACGGTGGCCTCGGCCACCCCTGCCTCGGTCAGCACGTCCCAGCACTCCGCGACCTGCTCGGCGGTGGCCATGTCGGCCATCGAGCACCCGGCGGCCAGGTCCGGCAGGACGACCTTCTGGTCATCGGATGTCAGGATGTCCGCGGACTCCGCCATGAAGTGCACACCGCAGAAGACGATGTACTCGGCCTCCGGCTTGGCGGCCGCGTCCTTGGCCAGCTTGAAGGAGTCACCGGTGACGTCGGCGAACTGGATGACCTCGTCACGCTGGTAGTGGTGGCCGAGGACGAAGACCTTGTCCCCGAGCTTCTCCTTGGCGGCGCGGGCGCGTTCCACCAGGTCCGGGTCGGACGGCGAGGGCAGGTCGCCGGGACACTCCACACCGCGCTCGCTCCTGGGGTCGGCCTCACGGCCGAGCAGCAGCAGGGCGAGTGGCGTCGGCTGGACGTCGAGCTCCGGGCGGGTTTGGGCGGTGGTCACGACACGCACCCCTTCTTCATCTGCAGCGGGACCTTCTCGTCTATTTGACGTTATCTATCATAACCGCTTCATGTCAGTTTGACGATGTCCATAGTGTCGATGTGACGCATTCCCCCTGCCAGTCAGGTGTGCGAGCATGAAGAACGGAAAACCAAGCGCTAGGCCCGGAATGAATCCGCGGCCCCGTCGGTTGCAGCCGACGGCAAGCAGTCCGAACAACCCGGGAGTGAAGCAGATGTCCGTTCAGGACGAGAAGACCACTGTGAGCGACGGCATCCTCCTGTCCGACGCCGCCGCGGCCAAGGTCAAGGCCCTGCTGGACCAGGAAGGCCGCGAAGACCTGGCGCTGCGCGTCGCCGTTCAGCCCGGTGGCTGCTCCGGTCTGCGTTACCAGCTCTTCTTCGACGAGCGCTCGCTCGACGGCGATGTCGTGAAGGACTTCGACGGTGTGCAGGTCGTCACCGACCGCATGAGCGCGCCCTACCTCGGCGGCGCCTCCATCGACTTCGTCGACACCATCGAGAAGCAGGGCTTCACCATCGACAACCCGAACGCCACGGGCTCCTGCGCCTGCGGCGACTCGTTCAGCTGAGTCGACTCGTCCGAGCAACAGACAGAGGCGGCGCCCCCGGTTACTGGGAGCGCCGCCTCAGTCGTACGGACGCACCTCCACGTACGCACCTACAGCCAGGCGCCGCGCGCTACTTCCGCGTCGGCGGCACCGGCTCCCCGGTCGCCCCGTTCACGACCTTCCGGTCGCCCAGCGGCTTGTCCAGGGTCACCGTCTCGGTCAGCTCCTTGGCCAGCATGATGCAGACCCGGTCCTTGCCCTTCTCCGCTTCCAGGATCTTCACGGTCACTGCCGAGGCGCTCTCGGTGGCCTGCGCCGAGTAGTCGCTGCACACCGATCCCCAGAAGGTCAGGGTCAGAGTCCGGCCGTCGACGCTGTACGACTCGATGGGCGAGCTGCGCGTCACCGGCGGGGGCGTCGAGTCCTCCGGCGCCGGGGCCGGCAGCGTGGTGGCCGGCGGGTCCGCAGTGGGGCTTGTGAGGTACTTCGGGTCCACGGCGGGATGGGTGATGGTGAACTCCGCCGCGCCGTTGTTGCCCCGGACCTCGAAGAGCCACGACGGTACGAGCGCCTGCTGCCCGTCGACCAGCTGCGCCGCGAGCCCGAAGACCGCCTTCTCGACGATCACCGTCTCCGGCTTGCCGGCACCGCCCGAGGGTTCGCACGGAGCGGCGATCTCACCCTGCGGCGTCGGCTCGTCCAGCGGTACGGGCGTCGCGCAGCCGCCGATCCCGATCGGCCCCGCGCCCTCGCCGGCCTTGTTCAGCCGGTCCAGCGCCTCGTCCGCGTCAACCACCGGGTACGTGTCACCCTTCACGGGCGTCTCCAGCTGTCCGCTGCCGCCCACCACCTGGCCGTCCGGGCCGATCTGCACCCCGGTCGTCCAGCCGTACGTCGGCAGCCCGCCGACGACCGGACTGGCGTTGACCACGCGCACCGCGCCCATCAGCTGCCGTGCGTCCAGCTTGGCGTCGTCCTGGCCCACTGCCTTCAGCACCGGAGCGGCAGCCGCCTTCGCGGCCTTCTCGCTCACCGCCGAACCCGCGTCGCCCGGCGGGACCGTCGTCGCGCCGCAGGTGTCCTTCCCCGTCACACAGTTGTCGCTGCCGCCCGCCGCGTACTTCAGGAACGTCCACGTTCCGGGCGCCTGCCGGTTCACCTGGAGCACCGGCCCCGACGAGTCCCTGACCACGCCGGCCTTCCAGACGTCGCCCTCCAGGCGCGGCTTGCCCGTCACCCCGAGCGCGGCCGCGAGCCGGGTCACCTCCGCCGCCGTGACCTCGCCCTTGGTGCGGTAGACCGATGCCGAGGCGGGCCCGTCCGGCAGCTTGCCCTCGGCGCGGTAGACGACGCCGTTCGGGTCGGGCTCGCCCGGAGCGATGTCGCCCTTCCCCGAGCCGTCCGTATGACCGCCGAGGGCGAGCGGAGGCGGGTTGCCTGCCGCGCCGGGCGCGCCGTTCCTGCCGTCATCGCCGCCGTTGCCGGCCGCGGTCGAGGCGAAGTACGCGCCACCGCCGCCGGCCAGCAGCACGGCTGCCGCGACCGAGGCGACGGCAAACGGAGAACGCCGTCGGCGGGGACCGTCGGTGGGTGTGTCGGACCGCTCGCTGCTCACCGTGTTACTCCTTCGACAGGGGACACGGCTGAGACGGAACGGGGGAGCGAGCGGTTCCCGTCCGGCGGGTCAGTCCCCCGTCCGGCCGGTCAGTCCCCCCCCGGCGGATCAGTCCCCGTACTCCGACATGGAGTCGAGCAGCCGGGCGGACGCCGGCGGCACGGTGATCCCGTGGATCTGCGACGGCCGCACCGGTGCGGGCGCGGGCTCGGCCGGGACCGCCCAGTGCGGTGCCATACGGGCGCAGTCGCCGCGCAGTTGGGCCAGGCTGAACTCAGGGGCGGGGTCCGTGACGATGTACTTCGGCATGCGGGCTGCTCCCGTATCTCGGAGATCCGCTCGCGGACCCCGTATACAGGCACCGTATGCACGACGGTCGTCACGAAAAAGACCTACTATCGGGTAGTTTTGCCAGGTCGGCGCGGGGCCCCGGACCCGGTAGCGTGAACTGTCACCTCCCCTCGACGCCACAGGAGCGCTTCGCCGTGCGAATCGCAGTCACCGGCTCCATCGCCACCGACCACCTCATGACCTTCCCCGGCCGCTTCGCCGACCAGCTGGTCGCGGACCAGCTGCACACGGTCTCCCTCTCCTTCCTCGTCGACAACCTCGACGTACGCAGGGGCGGCGTCGGCGCCAACATCTGCTTCGGCATGGGGCAGCTCGGCACCCGGCCGATCCTGGTCGGCGCCGCGGGCTCCGACTTCGACGAGTACCGCGCGTGGCTCGACCGGCACGGCGTCGACACCGCCTCGGTCCGCATCTCCGAGGTGCTGCACACCGCCCGCTTCGTGTGCACGACGGACGCCGACCACAACCAGATCGGCTCCTTCTACACCGGCGCGATGAGCGAGGCCCGGCAGATCGAGCTCCAGTCGGTCGCCGACCGGGTCGGCGGCCTCGACCTGGTACTGATCGGCGCGGACGACCCGGAGGCGATGCTCCGCCACACGGAGGAGTGCCGTACCCGCGTGATCCCCTTCGCCGCGGACTTCTCCCAGCAGATCGCCCGGATGAACGGTGACGAGATCCGCACCCTGCTGGACGGCGCGACGTACCTCTTCTCCAACGAGTACGAGAAGGGGCTCATCGAGTCCAAGACCGGCTGGACCGACGAGGAGATCCTGGCCCGCGTCGGCCACCGGGTCACCACGCTCGGCTCGCGGGGTGTGCGCATCGAGCGCGTCGGCGAGGAGCCCATCGTCGTGGGCTGCCCCGAGGAGGACGCGAAGGTCGACCCGACCGGCGTCGGCGACGCGTTCCGCGCGGGCTTCCTGTCCGGCCTCTCCTGGGGCGTCGGCCTGGAGCGCGCCGCCCAGGTCGGATGCATGCTCGCGACCCTGGTGATCGAAACGCTGGGCACCCAGGAGTACACCCTGCGCCGCGCCCACTTCATGGACCGCTTCACCAAGGCGTACGGCCACGACTCGGCCACCGAGGTACGGGCCCACCTGGCCTGAGCCCGTACCGGTCGCGTACGGGTTACGAGCGGCGGCGGACCACATAGGCAGAACCGCGGTCCGCCGGCTGCTCGCCCACGTACTCCTGACCGGTCATCTCGCACCACGCCGGAATGTCGAGCCGCGCCGCCTCGTCGTCCGACAGGACCGACACCGTCCCGCCGACCGGCACGTCGCCGATGACCTTGGCCAGTTCGATCACCGGGACCGGGCACCGCCGGCCGAGCGCGTCCACGACGAGCGAGTCCTCGGTACGTACCGAGGGCGCGGGGCCGGTGGGTGCGCCCAGCCGCTCGCGGACCCCGGCCACCGCGCCCGGCAGCACCTCCAGAAAGCGGTCGACCTCCTCGCCGGTCGTCCCGAGCGGCAGCGAGACCCGGACATTGCCCTCCGAGAGCACACCCATGGCCCGCAGCACATGGCTCGGCACCAGCGTGCTGCTGGTGCACGACGAGCCGGAGGAAACCGAGAAGCCCGCCCGGTCCAGCTCGTGCAGCAGGGTCTCCCCGTCGACATAGAGACAGGAGAAGGTGACCAGGTGCGGCAGCCGCCGCACCGGATCGCCCACCACCTCGACGTCCGGCACCAGCGCCGGCACCCGCTCCCGGATCCGGTCCACCAGCTCGCGCAGCCGCCCCGCCTCCGCCGCGGCTTCGGCTCGTACAGCACGCAGCGAGGCGGCCGCCGCCACCACCGCCGGGATGTTCTCGAAGCCGGCCGCCCGCCCCGACTCCCGTTCATCGGCCGGGTCTTGCGGTGCGAACCGCACTCCCTTGCGTACGGCCAGCAGCCCGACGCCGGCCGGTCCGCCCCATTTGTGCGCACTCGCGGCGAGCAGCGACCAGTCACCCTCCACCGGCCCCCAGGCCAGCGACTGGGCCGCGTCCACCAGCAACGGCACCCCGGCGGCCCGGCACGCTTCGGCCACGGCGGCGACCGGCTGCTCGGTGCCCACCTCGTGGTTGGCGGACTGCAGGCACGCCAGCGCGGTGTCCGCGCGCAGGGCCGCCGCGTACGCCTCGGGCGCCACCGATCCGCCCCGGTCCACCTGCACCTCGGTCAGCGTCCCGCCCGCCGCCTCGTGCGTGGCGGCCGCATGGAGTACGGAGGAGTGCTCCACGGCCGATACGACCAGATGGCCGCCCACCCGACGGCGTCCGGCCAGGGCGCCCGCGACTGCCGTATGTACGGCGCGCGTACCGGAGGACGTGAACACCAGCTCGTCGGGCCGGCACCCCACCGCCTCCGCGGCGGCCTCGCGCGCCGCGTCCAGCAGCATCCTGGCCCGCCGCCCCTCGCGATAGAGGCGGGCGGGGTCGGCCCACCCCTCGTCGAGCGAGGCCTGCAGGGCCTGCCGGGCGACCGGATGCAGCGGAGCGGAGGACGCGGTATCAAAATAAGGCACGTTGCCACGCTAACCCCGCGCGCGCCCATTGCGCCCGTGGCCTGCGGGGACGGTCAGCGGACCGTCAGGGGAGGGGGCGTCAGATGCCCCCCGGAGGCCGGTATTCCACCCCTTCGGGGTCAGTGGCGGCGCGTTGGGCACCCTCCCCGCGCGACCCCAAATAGCGTCCAGTAGGGTTTGGTCCGCATAAACATCCAAACCCCTGCCCGTGGTCAGGGCCGGCGACCGACCAAGCGAGACGGCCGCGCCGGCCGCGCGGGCGAGACTCTCGGGAAGGCGCTACGTGAGTCCCTACGGCTCCGACCGCTCGCCGCGGCGCCCGATGCGGCGGAAGCTGCTGCAGGCGCTGACTGCGGGCCTGGTCCTGGCGACCGCCACCGGTTGCACATACAAGGACTTCCCCCGCCTCGGAATGCCCACTCCGGTCACGGAGGAGGCGCCGATCATCCTCTCCCTGTGGCAGGGTTCGTGGGCGGCAGCACTCGCCACCGGCGTGCTGGTATGGGGCCTGATCCTGTGGAGTGTCTTCTTCCACCGGCGCAGCCGCACCAAGGTGGAGGTACCTCCGCAGACCCGGTACAACATGCCCATCGAGGCGCTGTACACCGTGGTCCCGCTCATCATCGTGTCGGTGCTCTTCTACTTCACCGCGCGTGACGAGTCCAAGCTCCTGAAGCTCGACAAGCCGCAGCACACCATCAACGTGGTCGGCTACCAGTGGAGCTGGGGCTTCAACTACATCGAGGACGTGGACGGCAAGGCCGACACGCCCGGGAAGCTCCCCAAGGAGCTGGCCTCCCTCCCGGACAAGTACACCAAGGACTTCCCGGCCGGCGCCGAAGGTGTCTACGCCAAGGGTGTCCCGGGCGACCGGAACCCGCAGAACGGCAACCCGGGTCCGACGCTGTGGCTGCCCAAGGGCGAGAAGGTGCGCTTCATCCTCTCGTCCAATGACGTCATCCACTCCTTCTGGGTGGTTCCCTTCCTGTTCAAGCAGGACGTCATCCCGGGCCACACCAACGTCTTCGAGGTGACTCCCAACCAGGAGGGCACCTTCATGGGCAAGTGCGCCGAGCTCTGCGGCGTCGACCACTCCCGGATGCTCTTCAACGTCAAGGTCGTCTCTCCGGAGCGCTACCAGCAGCACCTGAAGGAACTGGCCGAGAAGGGGCAGACCGGCTTCCTCCCGGCCGGCATCAAGCAGACGGACCCGGCCAGGAATGCGGAGACGAACCAACTGTGAGCATCCTCAACGAACCTCAGGGTGCCGCGGCAGCAGACGACTCGTACGAGGACGAGCTGCCGGTACGGCGCAAGCAGCCGGGAAATGTCGTCGTGAAGTGGATGACCACCACTGACCACAAGACGATCGGCACGCTCTATCTGGTCACGTCGTTCTTCTTCTTCTGCATCGGCGGCGTCATGGCTCTGGTCATGCGCGCCGAACTGGCCCGTCCCGGCACGCAGATCATGTCGAACGAGCAGTTCAACCAGGCGTTCACGATGCACGGCACGATCATGCTGCTGATGTTCGCGACGCCGCTGTTCGCCGGATTCGCGAACTGGATCATGCCGCTGCAGATCGGCGCGCCCGACGTGGCGTTCCCGCGGCTGAACATGTTCGCGTACTGGCTGTACCTCTTCGGCTCGCTCATCGCGGTGGCCGGCTTCCTCACCCCGCAGGGTGCGGCCGACTTCGGCTGGTTCGCCTACTCCCCGCTGTCGGACGCGGTCCGCTCGCCGGGCGTCGGTGCCGACATGTGGATCATGGGTCTGGCCTTCTCCGGCTTCGGCACGATCCTCGGCTCGGTCAACTTCATCACCACGATCATCTGCATGCGCGCCCCCGGCATGACGATGTTCCGGATGCCGATCTTCTGCTGGAACGTGCTGCTGACCGGTGTGCTGGTCCTGCTCGCGTTCCCGGTGCTGGCCGCCGCGCTCCTCGCGCTGGAGTCGGACCGCAAGTTCGGGTCGCACATCTTCGACGCCGGCAATGGCGGCGCGTTGCTGTGGCAGCACCTGTTCTGGTTCTTCGGCCATCCAGAGGTGTACATCATCGCGCTGCCGTTCTTCGGCATCGTCTCCGAGATCATTCCGGTCTTCTCCCGTAAGCCGATGTTCGGTTACATCGGCCTGATCGGCGCGACGATCGCGATCGCGGGCCTGTCGGTGACGGTGTGGGCGCATCACATGTACGTCACCGGTGGTGTGCTGCTGCCGTTCTTCTCCTTCATGACCTTCCTGATCGCGGTACCGACCGGTGTGAAGTTCTTCAACTGGATCGGCACCATGTGGAAGGGGTCGTTGTCCTTCGAGACACCGATGCTGTGGACGGTCGGCTTCCTGGTCACCTTCGCCTTCGGTGGGCTGACCGGCGTCATCCTGGCCTCGCCCCCGATGGACTTCCACGTGTCGGACTCGTACTTCGTGGTGGCGCACTTCCACTACGTGGTCTTCGGCACCGTCGTGTTCGCGATGTTCGCGGGCTTCCACTTCTGGTGGCCGAAGTTCACCGGCAAGATGCTCGACGAGCGCCTGGGCAAGATCACCTTCTGGACGCTGTTCATCGGCTTCCACGGGACGTTCCTGGTGCAGCACTGGCTGGGCGCCGAGGGCATGCCGCGCCGGTACGCGGACTACCTCGCGGCCGACGGCTTCACCGCGCTGAACACCATCTCCACGATCAGCTCGTTCCTGCTGGGCATGTCGGTCCTGCCCTTCATGTACAACGTCTGGAAGACGGCGAAGTACGGCAAGAAGATCGAGGTCGACGACCCGTGGGGTTATGGCCGTTCGCTCGAGTGGGCGACCTCCTGCCCGCCCCCGCGGCACAACTTCCTCACCCTGCCGCGGATCCGTTCCGAATCCCCGGCGTTCGACCTGCACTACCCGGAGATCGCTGCCCTCGACCCGCTCGAGCATGCCGGTCACGGTGCCAGCGCCATCGCTGGTGACAAGGAGGAGGGCAAGTGAAGGTCCAGGGCAAGATGTTCCTCTGGCTCGCCATCTTCATCCTCGCCATGGCGATCGTCTATGGCGTGTGGTCGAAGGAGCCGGCCGGCACCACCGCGCTCTTCCTGGCCTTCGGCCTGAGCGTCATGATCGGCTACTACCTGGCCTTCACGGCCCGGCGAGTGGACGCTCTGGCCCAGGACAACAAGGAGGCCGACGTCGCGGACGAGGCCGGTGAGCTGGGATTCTTCTCCCCGCACAGCTGGCAGCCGCTCTCGCTGGCCATCGGTGGCGCGTTCGCCTTCCTGGGCGTCGTCTTCGGCTGGTGGCTGCTGTACTTCTCGATGCCGCTCGTCTTCATCGGACTGTTCGGCTGGGTCTTCGAGTACTACCGCGGCGAGAACCAGAACCAGTAGCCGGTAAGCGGTCGCGAGTAAGCAGTAGCACCTGAGATTCACCCACGTCGGGCCCGGACACCTCGTCAAACAGGTGGCCGGGCCCCTCGTTTGCAGTCACCTGGCGCGCCGTTCCACACATGTCTTCCTAATGTGTGCTTATGAACCACTCACCGCGAATACGGACGGTTTTGAGCTGCAGCACGCTGGTCCTGTCCCTCGGGGCCGGCGCCACCGCCTGCATTGGCTCAACCGGTCATCCGCTCTCCGCCCCGCCCTACGACGCGGCCGGGCAGGTCGCCTTCAACCAGGCCGCGGGCAGCCGCCCGGTCGACCCGGACAGGCCCCTGGAGGTGACGGCCAAGGGCAAGGACGGCCGAATAACCGACGTGACCGCGATAGACAGCGCCGGCCGCCATGTGGCCGGCGAACTCTCCGCGGACGGCAGCCGCTGGCACAGCACCGCCCCGCTGGCCGCCGGGGCGCACTACACCCTCAGGGTGAGCACCGAGGACGAGGAAGGCTCCCCAGGGGTGCGGACGCTGTCGTTCGACACGACCCCGGCCAAGAAGCTCCTGAAGGTCGAATTCGGCCCCAAGGCGGGCAAGTACGGCGTCGGCCAGCCCGTCACGGCGAAACTGAGCGCGCCGGTCAAGGACAAGGCGGCCCGGGCGGTCGTCGAACGGGCCATGAGCGTCCGTTCGACACCCTCGGTCGAAGGCGCCTGGCACTGGGTGGACGACAAGACAGTGCACTTCCGCCCGAAGGAATACTGGCCCGCGAACGCCTCCATAGACGTGCGGAGCAATCTCGAGGGCATCAAGGTGGGCAAGCTCCACGGAGCCGCGGTCAAGCCGCTTCAGCTCACCACGGGTGACAGGTTCGAGGCCATCACGGACGCCGCGTCGCACCAGATGACGGTCAAGCGCAACGGCGAAGTGATCAAGACCATTCCGGTGACCACCGGCAAACCCGGCTTTTCCACCCGCAACGGCGTCAAGGTCGTACTGGGCAGGGAGTACTTCGTACGGATGCGCGGCACCAGTGTCGGCATTCCGGAAGGCAGCTCGGAGTCGTACGACCTGCCGGTCTACTACGCGACCCGGGTCACCTGGAGCGGCGAGTACGTACACGCTGCGCCCTGGTCCGTCGGCTCACAGGGGTACGCCAACGTCAGCCACGGCTGCACCGGCATGAGCACCGGCAACGCCCAGTGGTTCTTCAACACCGTGCGCGAAGGCGACATCGTCAAGGTGATCAACAGCGGCGGCGCGGAGATGGCCCCGTTCGGCAACGGCTTCGGCGACTGGAACCTGCCCTGGGGCCAGTGGCGCGAGGGCAGTTCCCTGCTGGCCGGCACACCGGAGGGGCGGACATCCGTTGACGCCGCCCGGCTCCGGCCTGCCGTCTGACAGGACCTGCCGCGCCGGGGCCTCAGGCCTCCACGGACAGCCGGCGGCGCAGCAGCGCCGCCAGCGAGTCCGCGAACTCCACCGGGTCCACCGGAAGGGTCACCGCCGCGTCCGCGCGGCTCCAGGTGGCCAGCCAGGCGTCCTGCGGGCGGCCGATGAGCAGCAGAACGGGCGGGCAATGGAAGATCTCGTCCTTGATCTGCCGGCACACGCCCATACCGCCCGCGGGAACCGCCTCCCCGTCCAGCACGCAGACGTCGACACCGCCCCGCTCCAGGGCCTTCAGTACGGCCGGCATGGTGGCGCACTCGAGGAACTCGACCGGCGGCACATCGGCGGCCGGCCTGCGTCCCGCTGCCAGCCGCACCTGTTCGCGCGTACTGGAGTCGTCGCTGTAGACCAGCACCGTGGCAGTCGCCCGCATTGTTCCTCCACGCTTCTCAATGACACAGCTTCGGGTCAGGAACCGATGCGCGGATGCTACTCCGTCCGACACCCAGTCAGCACCGGTTCGGACCGTGCTTCGATGGGCCGTTCGGGTCCGGCCGAAGCCCGCTGGCAGAGGCAGACACACCGAACGGCACCCCCCGGAGTGAGGGCGGGATAAGCGACCGACATAATGTCGGTCGTGGCGACAGCAACGACAGTAGAAACCGGGCACGCGCACCCGTCGGTCAATCGGCCGAACCTCACCAGCGTCGGAACCATCATCTGGTTGAGTTCCGAGCTGATGTTCTTCGCGGCCCTCTTCGCGATGTACTTCACCCTGCGATCGGTGACGGGTGCCGACTTCTGGAAGGCTCAGGCGGACAGCCTGAACTTCCCGTTCTCGGCGACGAACACCACGATCCTGGTGCTCTCCTCCCTCACGTGCCAGCTCGGCGTCTTCGCCGCGGAGCGCGGCGACGTGAAGAAGCTCCGCGCCTGGTTCGTGATCACCTTCGTGATGGGTGCGATCTTCATCGGCGGCCAGGTGTTCGAGTACACCGAGCTGGTCAAGCACGAGGGCCTCTCGCTCTCGTCCAACCCGTACGGCTCGGTGTTCTACCTGACCACCGGCTTCCACGGTCTGCATGTGACGGGCGGCCTGATCGCCTTCCTGCTGGTCCTCGGCCGGACGTACGCGGCCAGGAGATTCACCCACGAACAGGCCACCGCGGCCATCGTCGTGTCCTACTACTGGCACTTCGTCGATGTCGTCTGGATCGGCCTCTTCGCCACGATCTACATGATCAAGTAATCGGGCTCGCACCCGACACACATCCAGCAAGCACCGACGCAGAAGATCCTGACACCGGGGTAATCCGTGAAAAAGCTCTCCGCACGACGACGCCATCCGCTGGCGGCGGTCGTCGTTCTACTCTTCGCGCTGGCGGCCACCGGGGGGCTGTACGCCGCGTTCGCGCCCGCGGGCAAGGCGCAGGCCGACGAGACCTCCCAGTCCCTCGCCATCGAGGAGGGCAAGAAGCTGTACGCCGTCGGCTGCGCAAGCTGCCACGGCACCGGGGGTCAGGGTTCATCTGACGGCCCGCCCCTGGTGGGAGTCGGCTCCGCAGCCGTGGACTTCCAGGTCAGCACGGGCCGCATGCCGGCCCAGCAGCCCGGCGCCCAGGTGCCGAAGAAGAAGAACATCTACACCCAGGCGCAGATCGACCAGCTCGCCGCGTACATCGCTTCCCTCGGCGCGGGCCCCATCACGCCGACCGAGAAGCAGTACAACCCCGCAGGGGCGGACATCGCCCGGGGTGGCGACCTCTTCCGCAACAACTGCGCCCAGTGCCACAACTTCACCGGCGAGGGCGGCGCGCTGACGGACGGCAAGTACGCCCCCAACCTGCATGACGTGTCGCCGAAGCACATGTACGAGGCCATGCTGACCGGCCCGCAGAACATGCCCTCCTTCCCCGACTCGACGCTGCCGGAGCAGGAGAAGCAGGACATCATCGCGTACCTCCAGACCGTCAACAGCGAGAAGTCCGAGAGCCCCGGTGGTCTCAAGCTGGGCGGCCTCGGTCCGGTCAGTGAGGGTCTGTTCGGCTGGATCTTCGGTCTCGGTTCGCTCATCGCAGTCGCCGTCTGGGTCGCGGCCCACACCGCTAAGGCCAAGAAGTCATGAGTAGCCAAGAGATTCCAGAAGAGACCCTGCCCACCGAGCAGGGCACCGCGCACGGCGCGGTAGAGGTCGCGGACAACCCGTTCGCCGACCCCGGCCTGCCGGCCCACAAGCCGCGCATCCAGGACATCGACGAGCGGGCCGCCAAGCGCTCCGAGCGCACGGTCGCGTTCCTGTTCACCGTGTCCATGCTGGCCACGATCGGCTTTATCGCGTCCTACGTGATCTTCCCGGTCGACCTGATCACCTACATCTTCCCGTTCGGGCACGTGAGCGCGCTCAACTTCTCTCTGGGTATGACCCTGGGCGTGGCGCTCTTCGGCATCGGCGCGGGCGCGGTCCACTGGGCCCGCACCCTGATGTCCGACGTGGAGAGCGCTGCCGAGCGCCACCCGATCGCGGCCGAGCCCGAGGTCCGGGCCCAGGTCATGGCGGACTTCGCGGCCGGCGCCAAGGAGTCCGACCTCGGCCGGCGCAAGCTCATCCGCAACACGATGTTCGGTGCGCTGGCGATGCTGCCGCTCTCCGCCGTGGTGCTGATGCGCGACCTGGGCCCGCTGCCCGAGGACAAGCTCCGCCACACGCTCTGGGCCAGGGGCAAGCTGCTCATCAACCAGAACACGATGGAGCCGCTGCGTCCCGAGGACGTGGCCGTCGGCTCGCTGACCTTCGCCATGCCCGAGGGCCTGGAGGAGGACGCGCACGACTTCCAGACGCAGATCGCCAAGGCCGCCCTGATGATCGTCCGTATCCAGCCGGAGGACATCAAGGACAGGCAGGAGCTCGAGTGGTCCCACGAGGGAATCGTGGCCTACTCGAAGATCTGTACCCACGTCGGCTGCCCTGTCAGCCTGTACGAGCAGCAGACCCATCACGTGCTCTGCCCGTGCCACCAGTCCACCTTCGACCTCTCCGACGGCGCCCGCGTCATCTTCGGCCCGGCCGGTCACGCCCTCCCGCAGCTGCGGATCGGCGTGAATGACGAAGGCTTCCTCGAAGCGCTCGGCGACTTCGAAGAGCCCGTCGGTCCTTCCTTCTGGGAGCGCGGATGAGCACTGCGACAGACACCAAGCGCAAAGCGCCCGCGGGCGAGCGGGTTGCCGACTGGGCGGACGGCCGACTCGGCATTTACGGCCTGGCCAAGGCCAACATGCGCAAGATCTTCCCGGACCACTGGTCCTTCATGCTCGGTGAGATCGCGCTCTACAGCTTCATCATCGTCATCCTCACGGGTGTGTACCTGACGCTGTTCTTCCACCCGAGCATGAACGAGGTCGAGTACCACGGCTCGTACGTGCCGATGCAGGGCATCCGGATGTCCGAGGCGTACGCCTCGACGCTGGACATCAGCTTCGACGTCCGCGGTGGTCTGCTGATCCGGCAGCTCCACCACTGGGGCGCGCTGATCTTCATCGCGGCGATGATGGTGCACATGATGCGCGTCTTCTTCACGGGCGCGTTCCGCAAACCGCGCGAGGTCAACTGGGTCTTCGGCTTCCTGCTGCTGGTGCTCGGCATGTTCACCGGCTTCACCGGCTACTCGCTCCCGGACGACCTGCTCTCCGGTACGGGTGTCCGCTTCATGGAGGGCGCGATCCTGTCGGTGCCGGTCGTCGGCACGTACCTGTCGATGTTCCTCTTCGGCGGCGAGTTCCCCGGCGGCGACTTCGTCGCCCGGTTCTACTCGATCCACATCCTGCTGCTGCCCGGCATCATGATGGGCCTGCTGGTGGCCCACCTGATCCTGGTCTTCTACCACAAGCACACGCAGTTCGCGGGTCCCGGCCGGACCAACAAGAACGTCGTCGGCATGCCGCTGCTGCCTGTCTACATGGCCAAGGCCGGAGGCTTCTTCTTCCTGGTCTTCGGTGTCACCGCGGTCATCTCGGCGATCGCCACGATCAACCCGATCTGGGCGCTCGGACCGTACCGTCCGGACCATGTGTCCACCGGCGCCCAGCCCGACTGGTACATGGGCTTCTCCGAGGGCCTGATCCGTGCCATGCCCGGCTGGGAGATCAACTTCTGGGGCCACACGCTCGCCCTGGGTGTGTTCATCCCGCTGATGGTCTTCCCGCTGGTCCTGGTCGCGATCGCGGTGTGGCCGTTCTTCGAGTCCTGGGTCACCGGGGACAAGCGCGAGCACCACATCCTGGACCGCCCGCGCAACGCCCCGACCCGTACGGCCTTCGGTGTCGCATGGCTGACCTGGTACGTCGTCCTGTTGATCGCCGGCGGAAACGACATGTTCGCCCTCTTCCTGAACCTGTCGATCAACAACATCACCTGGTTCGCCCGGATCGGCTTCTTCGTCGGCCCGGTCATCGCCTTCGTCATCACCAAGCGGATCTGCCTGGGTCTGCAGCGGCGTGACAAGGAGAAGGTGCTGCACGGCCGCGAGACCGGCGTCATCAAGCGCCTGCCGCACGGTGAGTTCGTCGAGGTCCACGAGCCGCTCTCGCCCGGCCAGCTGCACACGCTGACCGCGCACGAGCAGTACAAGCCGGCCGAGATCGGCCCGACGGTCGACGAGAACGGTGTCGTGCGCAAGGTCAAGCGCACCGAGAAGCTGCGTGCCAAGCTCAGCAAGGGCTTCTACGGCGAGGACAGCCAGATCGAGAAGGCCACCGTCGAGGAGTACAAGGAGATCACCAGCGGCCACGGCCACCACTGATCCCCGCTGACCGCCCGGAGCGGTCGCCACGGCAGAAGCCCCGTCCAATCGCCGGACGGGGCTCTTTGCCGTAACCGGCGCTGGATAGGGTGGAGCCATCTCTATTGGCTGTGGACCCCAGGAGCGGACCATGAACGTTGTGACCCCGGCAGGCGGCGACAGCGTGGCGGCCCGCAGCTGGCCGGGCGTACTGGACGCGCTGCTCAGCAACACCGATGTGACCGCCGACGACACCGCCTGGGCGATGGACCGCATCATGCGCGGGGAGGCCACCGACGCGCAGATCGCCGGCTTCGCGGTCGCCCTGCGGGCCAAGGGCGAGACGGTCGCGGAGATCAACGGACTCGTACGGTCGATGTACGAGCACGCCAATCTGATCGAGGTACCCGGCCGGACCGTCGACATCGTCGGGACCGGCGGCGACGGTGCCAAGACCGTCAACATCTCCACCATGTCGGCCGTCGTGGTCGCCGGCACCGGGGCGAAGGTCGTCAAGCACGGCAACCGCGCGGCGTCCTCGGCCAGTGGTGCGTCGGACGTGCTGGAGAAGCTCGGCGTCAATCTGGAGCTGACACCGCAGCGGGTGGTCGAGGTCGCCGACGAGGCGGGGATCACCTTCTGCTTCGCGGTGAAGTTCCATCCGGCGCTGCGTCATGTGGCGGCCGCGCGCCGGGAATTGGGGATCCGGACCACCTTCAACTTCCTCGGCCCGCTCACCAACCCGGCCCGGGTGCGGGCGCAGGCGACCGGGGTCGCGGACGCGAGGATGGCGCCGATCGTCGCGGGTGTACTGGCGGAGCGCGGGTCCTCCGCGCTCGTCTTCCGCGGCGACGACGGCCTCGACGAGCTGACCACCACCGCCACCTCCCGGGTATGGGTGGTACGGGACGGCGAGGTCCGCGAGCAGGCCTTCGACCCGCGTGACGTGGGGATCGAACTGGTGCCGGTGGAGGCGCTGCGGGGCGCCGACGCCTCGTACAACGCGGATGTCGCCCGCAGGCTGCTGGGCGGCGAGACCGGCCCGGTACGGGACGCGGTGCTGCTGAACGCGGCGGCGGCGCTGGTGGCGCTCGATCCGGGTGAGGGCACGTTGAACGACCGGATCGCGGCCGGTATCGCCAAGGCCGCCGAGTCCATCGACTCGGGCGAGGCACTGCGCACGCTGGAGCGCTGGGTGGCGGCCAGCAACGCGTAGCCGTTTGGGTGACGCAAGGCGGAGTCCGACATGCGGACTCCGCCTTGCGCGTGGAAGATCATGTGGCAAGATGCTGCGCAGGTCATGAGTGACAGCGTTCAGGCCCCGGCTTGCTGTCCGGCAACCCTCCGTCCGTGGCGGGGTGCCCCGGGTGAAGACCAGGCCGTAGGCAGTGAGGTCTACGGCAAGCGCGGACCCCTCGAACCGCCAGGGGTCCTGGTCCTTTGAGGGAGCTGTCTCGTGAGCAAGCGAATGCGATAGGGCCTACGGCCCGTTCTTCATGTCCTCCGCGCGGTGACTGCCGTGCGTTGAGGCAATCCCCGTGAGCGGTACGGCAGTTGTCCTTCCGCCGTCGGGTCTTTCGAAGCCATTCCGCCTGTCCTGCCGGGAGAAACCGCCATGTCCGTGTACCCGAACGCTCTCGAGACCGCCGCCTCCGCCGAGTCGGGCGACTGCGCCGCCGAACCCGCCTGCCCGGCGCCGCTGCCGGTGCTCGGCCGGGACGTCACCGTTCCGCTCGTCACCGGGGGCGAGGTCACCTACGCGGCCCTCGACTACGCCGCGAGCGCCCCGGCGCTCCAGCGCGTGTGGGACGACGTGGCCGCGTACGCCCCGTACTACGGCAGCGTGCACCGGGGCGCCGGCTACCTATCGCAGCTGTCGACCGACCTCTTCGAGAACAGCCGCGCCACCGTGGCGGAGTTCCTCGGCTGCCGCCCGGGAGACCAGGTCGTCTTCACCCGCTCGACCACCGACTCGCTCAGTCTGCTCGCCGCGGCGCTCCCGGCGGGCTGCCAGGTCTTCGTCTTCGAGACCGAGCACCACGCCTCCCTCCTGCCGTGGCGTTCCCCCAGCCTTCGGCCAGGGGGACCCCCATCTCGCTTCGCTCGCCAGGTGACCTACCTGAACGCGCCCCGCACCCCCGCCCAGGCCGTCGAGACGCTGGAGCGGGCCCTCGCCGACCGCGACCCCCACGGCCCCGCCCTGGTGTGTGTCACGGGCGCCTCGAACGTCACCGGTGAGCTGTGGCCGGTGCGGGAGCTCGCCGCCGCGGCCCACGCCCACGGAGCCCGCATCGTGCTGGACGCCGCCCAGCTCGCGCCCCACCACCCGGTGGACATCGCCGAGCTGGACGTCGACTGGGCCGCCTTCTCCGGGCACAAGCTGTACGCGCCGTTCGGCTCCGGCGTGCTCGCCGGCCGCGCCGACTGGCTGCGGGACGCCGAGCCGTACCTCGCGGGCGGCGGCGCGAGCCGCAAGGTGGCCCGCCGCGCGGACGGCGGGGTGGACGTCGAGTGGCACACCACGGCGGCCCGCCACGAGGCCGGCTCGCCCAATGTCATCGGCGTGTACGCGATCGCCTCGGCCTGCAAGGCGCTCACCGAGGCCGGCTTCGACTCCCTGGTCGCCCGTGAGCAGCAGCTCGTCGCCCGGGTCCGCGAGGGCCTGGCCGAGGTGCCCGAGGTGCGGGTGCTCTCGCTGTTCGGCGACGACGCCCCGAGGGTCGGCGTCATCTCGTTCGTGGTCGACGGCTGGAACAGCTCGCACCTCGCCGCCGCGCTCTCCGCCGAGTACGGCATCGGCGTACGGGACGGCCTGTTCTGCGCCCACCCGCTGGTACGGACGCTGCTGGGCAGCGAGCCCCAGGAGCCGGGCGAGTGCGGCGCCCCCGAGGCAGCCCCCGGGGAGCGGTCGCTGAACGCGATCCGCGTCAGCTTCGGCGCGGGCACCCCCGACGAGCACGTGGAGCGCTTCGTCGGGGCCGTGAAGGAGCTGGTCGCCGACGGCGCGCAGTGGAACTACCGCACCGAGGACGGCCGCTGCGTCCCCGCCGTCCAGGTCCTGTCCGGTCGATCAGGCCGGATGCCGCGACGGGCGACGCGGTGGGGGCACCCCCAGGGGTAGCTGGGGCGACCGACGACAACGCGGCCGGACAGGGCCTGGGGCGCCGGTCGCCCCGCCGGAGGCGCTACGCGTCGAGGCCGATCGCGAACGCCGCTTCCAGGTCGTGCTGGGAGTACGTACGGAACGCCACGTGGGTGTCCGTGGCCTCCACGCCGGGGATCTTGCTGATCCGGCCCGGGATGATGTCCGCCAGGTCGTCGTGCCGGGCCACCCGCACCATGGCGATGAGGTCGTACGTACCGGTGACGGAGTAGACCTCGCTGACGCTGTCCAGGGCGGCGATCGACTCCGCGATCTCAGGAATCCGGTCCACGCTGGTCTTGATGAGCACGATCGCGGTGATCACGGCTTGCTGTCTCCCTCGGTGGCCGGCGCTGGTCGCCTCACTCTATCCGTACGCCTGTAGCGCCCCCAGGCATAGAGGAAGCCGATCGAGAAGCCGACCAGATGGGCCAGATAGGCGACCCCCGGCCCGCTGTCGGCACTGCGCGCCGCCAGCCACTGGATGGCGAACCAGAACAGCAGCACGAGCCAGGCGGGGAGCCGCAGCGGCAGGAAGAGGAGGAACGGGAACAGGCTGGTGACCCGGGCCCTGGGGAAGAGGTGGAGGAAGCCGCCGAGCACCCCGGAGATCGCGCCGGACGCCCCCACCAGGGTCTGCTGCGAGCCCGCGTTCGCCGCCGCGTACCCGACCAGCGCGAGGTAGCCGCAGGCGAGGGAGAAGAGAGCGAACTCCAGGCGCCCCATCCGCTCCTCGGCCATCGCCCCGAAGACGTACAGAAACAGCATGTTGCCCAGCAGATGCAGCCAGCTGCCGTGGACGAACAGGGCGGTCAGCGGGGTGAGGGCGGCGCGGCCGGAGCCGCTGAACAGCTCGTCCGGGATGACGCCCCAGCGCTCGAAGTAGGCGCTCTGCGCGGCCGTCAGCTGCTCACCCGTGCCGTACACCGGATTGAGCCCGGAGACCGGGCTGAGGACGAAGACCAGGCAGCAGGCGCCGATCACCCCGTAGGTCACCAGGGGCCCGCCGGCCGCTCCCCACCGTACGATCATGAACAGAGCATGTCGTAAGGGGACAGACTGGAACAGGGTGCCTCGCCGCGTCTCGCATGCAGGACTGTGCGCCACCTGGGGTACCCGCCAGGCAATAGGGTTACGGGCAGTCCACCCGCACAGCCAAGAAAGAGGGACGGGACGATGACGGTTCCCCTGCCCAGCACCACGACCCGGTGGCGCTGTGCGCTCTGTGGCAACCTCACCCGGTTCGACGTCACCAGATCCTCCAAGGTCGTCGAGTACGTACATCTCGACCTGGCCGGAGAGCCGAAGGTCGAAGAACGCGAGGTGGTCAGTGAGACCATCGAGTCGGTGCGCTGCCGGTGGTGCAACGCGGTGGACCAGATCGAACTCGTGGACAGGCCGGGCGCCGGCTCCTGAGGGGAGCCGCCCCGTAGTGACGGTAGGGGTGACAGATTGTGGAGCCTGCAAGCGGCGCTGAGCCGGCCCCGGAGGCCGGCGACGCCGCCGAGGTGCTCGACCGCCCGCTGCCGGAAGGCGTGAGGCGCCGGGTCGTCTCGCTGGTCTCGGACGCGTTCGGTGGGCTCACGGTCGCCGAACTCCCGGCGCAGCTGCGCCAGTACGCCCGGTTCACCCCGACCAGGCGGGCGAAGTTCGCGGGCAACGCGATGGCGTCGGCCCTGGAGGGCGACGCGCTGTTCCGCCAGCGCATCGGCGAGCGGCTGCGGGAGGCCCAGCCGGAGTTGACCGGAGCCCTCGAGTCCGGTGCACCCCCGGCCGCCGCCGATCCCGTCGATGTGGCCGCGGCCGCCTACGTGCTGCGGCCCGCCGGCTGGGTCAAGCTGGTGGCCGCCGCCGGCGAGGAGGCGCAGCGCGCGGACGCCGAGCGGGTGGGCGAGGAGACCCAGCGCGAGCTGGAGCGGCTGCGCGAGGAGCTCGAGCGGGCCCGCGCCCAGACGAAGAACGACACCGAGCGGCTGCGTACGGAGCTGGAGACGGCCCGCAGGGAAGCCGAATCGCTTCAGCGCAAGCTGCGCAGCGCCCAGAGCGACCTCAAGCGCGGCGAAGCGGCGCTGCGCAAGACGGCCGCCGAGATCGACGGCATCCGGAACGAGGCCACCGGCCAGGTCGCCGCGGCCGAGAGCGAGACCCGGCGGCTGAAGTCGCGCCTCGCCGAGGCGGAATCGGCCCTCGAGGCGAGCCGCCGGGCCGCCCGCGAGGGCCGCAGCGTCGAGGACATGCGGCTGCGGCTGCTGCTCGACACGGTGCTGGAGTCGGCGCAGGGGCTGCGGCGCGAACTGGCCCTGCCGCCCGCGTCCGTACGTCCGGCGGACACGGTGGACGCGGTCGAGCCGGGGCGGATGTCGCCCAAGGACGTCGCGGCCAGGGCGCTGTCGGAGACCGATCCGGCGCTGCTGGACCAGCTGCTGGCGCTGCCGCAGGCCCATCTGGTCGTGGACGGGTACAACGTGACCAAGACCGGCTATCCGACGATGCCGCTGGAGAAGCAGCGGCTGCGGCTGCTGGGCGGTCTTTCGATGCTCGCCGCGCAGACGGGCGCCGAGATGACGTGTGTCTTCGACGGGGCGGAGCTGGCCGCGCCGGTGCTGCTCGCGCCACCGCGCGGGGTGCGTGTGCTGTTCTCCAAGCCCGGGGTGACGGCGGACGAGCTGATCCGCCAGCTCGTCCGGGCGGAGCCGCCGGGCCGGCCCGTCGTGGTGGTCTCGACCGACCGGGAAGTGGCCGACGGAGTGGCCAAGGCAGGGGCGCGTCCGGTTGCGTCCGCCTTGTTGCTGAAGCGGCTTTCGCGCGTCTAGTAACTCCTGGGCGCAATGCCCGAATTCATGGAACGTACCGTCAAGTGACCATTACTGGCTGTGCGATGTCTGCAAATTATGCGCTCCGTGACCGAGATTTTTCCTGCGAGGATTTGAAGTGATCACAGGTAGGTCACTAGTGTCAGGCTTCAAACCTTCGTGCGGTTGATCACCCATCCGGGGTGACGGCGAAGGGACCGCCGAGTCAGCGTTGTTCGGCGGCTCGAGGAAGAAGGAGCTCGCCTTCGTGGCGTCCCACCGTCGACCCAAGCAGCCGAGCCGCACACGTGTGACCGTGCTCACCGCAACCGCAGCCGCCGCCGTGGCCCTCACCTCCCAGACCGCCCAGGCCGACCCGAAGCCGAGCAAGAGCGAGGTCAAGGCCAAGGTCGACAAGCTGTACCACGAGTCGGAGATTGCCACCGACAAGTACAACGGGGCGAAGGAGCAGCAGGACAAGCTCCAGAAGCAGATCAGCCAGCTCCAGGACAAGGTGGCCCGCGGCCAGGACGAGCTCAACGCCCTGCGGGACGGCCTCGGTTCGATGGCCACCGCGCAGTACCGCTCCGGCGGTATCGACCCGTCCGTGCAGCTCTTCCTCTCGGCGGATCCGGACGACTACCTCTCCAAGGCATCCTCGCTCGACCAGTTGAGCTCGAAGCAGGCCGAGTCGGTGGAGAAGATCCAGGCGAAGCAGCGCGCTCTCGCACAGCAGCGCGCGGAAGCGTCCGGCAAGCTCAAGGACCTCGCCGAGACGCGTAAGGAACTCGCCTCGAAGAAGAAGGTGGTCCAGAGCAAGCTGAGCGAGGCCCAGCGGCTGCTGAACTCCCTCACCGCCGAGGAACGTGCGGCGATCAACGAGGAAGAGAACCGCGCCAACCGCGCCAGCGCTCGGGCCGACCTCGGCAACGAGAAGCCGTCCTCGGGCCGCGCCGCCGCCGCCCTGGCCGCCGCCCAGACCCAGCTCGGCAAGCCGTACGTCTCCGGCGCCGAGGGCCCCAACTCCTACGACTGCTCGGGCCTGACCCAGTGGTCGTACGCCCAGGCCGGCGTGAGCATCACCCGCACCACCTACACCCAGGCCAACGACGGCACCCGGATCGGCCGGAGCCAGCTGCAGCCGGGCGACCTCGTCTTCTTCAGCGGACTGAGCCACGTGGGTCTCTACGCCGGTAACAACCAGGTGCTGCACGCCCCCAAGCCGGGCACCGTGGTGCGCTACGAGGCCATGGAGTGGGCCGGAAGCTTCCAGTTCGGCGTACGCATATGACGGGTCGTCTCTGACGTCGCCGAGGAGGCGCCATTGACGCCACCCACGGTGTCCGCACCGCCCATTCGGGCGATTTCCGGCACCCTTCGCTGACTGTCCGCCCCGCCGGTGACCTGCGTCTCCGGCGGGGCGTCACTGTGTGTATGCGCCGAGGTCTTTGGCCGTCACAGGTGCGCGCGGCTACTGTCTGGCCGCGCGGTTCCCGGCAATTCGTCCGCCCACCAGGGCGGCAGGGGACCGCCTGCAGCGGAAGGGAGTGCGGCTTCCTGTGGCGTCCCATCGCCGGCCCACCCAGTCGGGCCTTGACCGGAGCACCCGTGTCACCGTCCTGTCCGCCGCCGCGGCCACCGCGGCGGCAGCCTTCACGGCCGCACCGGCGGACGCGGAACCGCACGACACCACCACCGCCGTCCAGACGAAGGTGGACCACCTCTTCGAGCAGGCGGAGAAGGCCACCGAGCAGTTCAACAAGGCGGACGAGCACGCCGATCAGCTGCGCGAGCAGGTACGGCAGACCCAGGACGCCGTCGCCCGCGGCCAGGACCGCGTCAACCGTATGAGGGGCGTGCTCGGTTCGTTCGCGGGCGCCCAGTACCGGGCGGGCGGGATCGACCCGTCGGTCGCCCTGCTGCTGTCCGAGGACCCGGACAGCTATCTCGACAAGGCCGCCACCCTGGACCGCATCGGCGCTCGCCAGGCGGGCAAGCTGCTGGAATTCGAGGCGGCACAGCGGGGGCTCGGGCAACAACGCGCGGAAGCCACCCGCAAGCTCGCCGAACTGGAGCGCCTGCGTGCCGACGTGGCCCGCCACAAGCGCTCGGTCACCGCCAAGCTCGCCCAGGCGCAGCGGCTGCTGAACTCGCTGCCCTCCGATCAGCGCGCCGCGTACGACAGGGCCTCGCGATCCGGGCGGGGCGAGGCACTGCCCGAGCTCTCCGGCCTCGGAGCGTCCTCCGCGCGGGCGGCCGCCGCGGTGGCGGCCGCACGCCAGGCGGTCGGCCGGCCGTATGTGTGGGGCGCGATCGGGCCGTCCGGCTTCGACTGCTCCGGGCTCATGGTGTGGTCCTACCGGCAGGCCGGAGTCTCACTGCCCCGCACCTCACAGGCCCAGCGGAACGCCGGGCGGCACGTGTCCCTCGCCGAGGCGCGGCCGGGCGACCTGGTGACGTACCGCAGCGACGCCAGCCATGTCGGGATGTACGTGGGCAACGGGCAGGTCGTGCACGCCCCGTACCCCGGCGCACCGGTGCGCTACGACCCGGTCGGCATGATGCCGGTCTCGGCCGTTACCAGGGTCTGACCCGCGAGGTTCTCCCCGGGCCCCGCATTCTCGGCAGGCCCCGTATTCTCGGCAGAGTGGCAGGTCGCGGGCGTGCAGGGCGTGGGACGAGGCGATGGGCGGGGCCGGTACTGGCGCTGCTCCTCCTGCTGACGGCCGCGTGCGGGGCGCCGGCCGTACCCGACACCGCCGCACGGGAGGTCCAGCGGACGCTGGACCTCCGCGCTGCCGCCGTACTCGACCGCGACGAGGACGCCTACCTCGCGGCGCTCGACCCGGCGGCGTCCGCCCTGCGGGCCGCCGCGCGCAGGGAGTTCGCGAACCTCGCGGACGTACCGCTGCAGTCCTGGGCGTACGAACTGACCAGCCTGCGGCGCAACGGCTCCACGGCCACCGCCCGCGTCGAACTGCGCTACCGGCTTCAGGGGTACGACCGCGCGCCCGTGACGGCCGGCCGTGAGCTCGAACTGGCCGAGGACGACGGCCGTTGGTACGTCGCCGCCGACCGGCCCGTCAAGGGCGGCACGCAGCAGCTCTGGCAGCAGGGCCGGGTCACCGCCGTCCGCGGCACGCACAGCCTGGTCCTCGGCGTCGGCCGCCCGGCCGGGATGCTGCGCGCGGTCGCGGAAGCCGCCGACCGCGCGGTGCCCGCCGTCGACGCGGCCTGGACGGGCGACTGGGCCGGGCGCGTGGTCGTCCTGGTGCCCGGATCGCTGGACGGGATGGCCTCGCTGCTGGGCGCGCCGGCGGCCGGCTACCGGGGTATCGCGGCCGTCACCACGGGGGAGTCCGGCGGCTCCTCGTCGGCGCCCGCGGACCGGGTGATCGTCAACCCCGAGGCGTACGCCGTACTGGGGGAGCATGGCCGTCGGACAGTGCTGACCCATGAGACGGCCCATGTCGCCACCCGGGCGCACACCTCCGCGGCCACGCCGCTGTGGCTCTCGGAGGGGTTCGCCGACTGGGTGGCGTACCGCGGTACGGACCGCACCGCCGCCCAGGCCGCGCCCGAGCTGCGGCGGGCCGTACGCGGCGGTGGGCTGCCCGGGCGGCTGCCCGCGGACGGGGAGTTCGGCTTCAGCGGGGACGCGGACCGGCTGGCGCGGGCGTACGAGGGCGGCTGGCTGGCGTGCAGGCTGATCGCGGACCGCTGGGGCGAGGAGAAGCTGACGGCCTTCTACCGGGCCGTCGGCGCGCACAAGAAGCGCGAGGGCGCGGTGGAACGGGCGATGGACGAGGTGCTCTCGACCACGCCGGAGGACTTCACCGCCCAGTGGCGCGCGTATCTGCGTGCGCAGCTGGCATGACCGGCCGCCGGGCGGCTGGGCCGCCGGGCCGTCACGACGCCGGGCCGTCACGACGCCGGGCCGTCACGCCGGCGTGCTGCCGGGCCGCCAGGCCGCCGGGTGGCCGGCCGGCGTCACGAGGTGAGGAGTTCGGACTCCTCGTCTCGCGTGGGCCGACCGGCCGTGGCCGGTCCTCGCACGGTGTCCCGCCACAGCCGGCGGCACGCCGTGAGCGCCGCCGCGACCAGCAGCCCGTTGCGTACGGTCAGCAGCAGGATGCCCGGCCAGTCGCTGGCCACGACGTGGGAGAACCAGAGCGGGAACTCCAGCAGCGTGACGCCGGTCGCGGCCAGCACCAGCCGGGCCGGTACGTCCATCCGGCTCGCACGCAGGCTGAGGCAGGCGGCGGCCAGGCCGACCAGCCACAGCAGATACTGCGGACTGATCACCCGGCTGGTGGTGGTGAACAGCAGGACGGCGGCGAAGGCCGCGTCACACGCGGTGCTCGCCCCGAACGTCCGCGCGCTCAGCCGCCACACCAGCAGCCAGCCGAACGCGATCGCCGTGAGCGCCAGCGCCAGGGTGCTGACCAGGGGGACGTACGGCCCGAGGAATTCCACCGAGCCGTAGTTCAGCAGTACCTGCCCCTCCCAGCCGAAGTGCCGCGCGACGTGGAAGACCAGCGAGCCGAGCGACTCGATCTCGGTACCGCGGTCGCGCTGGAAGGTGAGGAACGCGAGCGCCCCCGGCATCGCCGCGGCGAAGAGCAGGGCGAGCCCGCCGCCGGTCAGGGCCGCCGAGCCCCACGCGGCGCGCGTGGCGCGGCCGGGGCGGGTGCCCGCGAGGAGCAGCGCGGGCCACACCTTCAGGAGCGCACCCAGCCCGGCGAGCGTCCCCATCGCGCGCGGGTGGCGTGCCCCGGCGAGCAGGGCGGCGACGGCCACGGCGGTCACCATCAGGTCGTACCGGGCGTACGCGGTCGGGCCGAGCAGCGGCACCCCCGCCACCCAGACCCAGGCGCCCGCGAGCCGCCGGGCGGGTCGGCGCCCCGCGTACAGCAGCAGGCCCATGACCAGCGCGTCCGCGAGGCAGACCAGCACGAAGAAGGCCGGGGCGTACTCGAGGAAGGGCAGCAGGGCGGGGGAGAGGATGGCGAGCGCGGCGGCCTGCGGGTACTGCCAGGTGACGTCGTCGAGCGGGAAGGTGCCGGTCTTCAGCACCTCGTACCAGCCCTGGTAGATGACGGAGACATCGCTGGTGACATCCGGCCCGGGGAACGTGAACACCTTGAACACGCAGAGCAGCAGGAGGGCCCGCGTGACGCCCCACAGCACGAGCGGCCGCCCGGTCCCGGGGGGTGTTCTGCCGCCGCTGCCTGCCATGGCCACCTCGTGCTCGTCTTCGGCGCTCTGCCGTCACTGAGCAGCCATAATGCCTTCCGCCCCGGCCGGGGAGCCACAGAGCACCGCCGTTGGGTACTGTCGGCGGCGATGGACAAGACCCTGATCGTGACCAACGACTTCCCGCCCCGCCCCGGTGGCATCCAGGCCTTCCTGCACAACATGGCGCTGCGCCTGGACCCCGAGCAGCTCGTTGTCTACGCCTCCACCTGGAAGCGCGGCCACGAGGGGGCGGAGGCCACCGCCGCCTTCGACGCCGAGCAGCCCTTCACGGTCGTACGCGACCGTACGACCATGCTGCTGCCGAGCCCGCGCGTCACCCGGCAGGCCGTGCAGCTGCTGCGCGAACACGGCTGCGAGTCGGTGTGGTTCGGGGCGGCCGCCCCGCTCGGGCTGATGGCTCCGGCCCTGCGCCGGGCGGGCGCGAAGCGGCTGGTCGCCACCACGCACGGCCACGAGGCGGGCTGGGCGCAGCTGCCCGCGTCCCGGCAGCTGCTGCGCCGGATCGGCGAGGGCACCGACACGATCACCTACCTCGGCGAGTACACACGCTCGCGGATAGCCGGCGCGCTCACCCCGGGGGCCGCCGCGCGTATGGTCCAACTGCCGCCCGGGGTCGACGAGAAGACCTTCCACCCCGGCTCGGGCGGCGACGCGGTCCGCGAGCGCCTCGGTCTGGCCGCCCGGCCCGTCGTGGTGTGCGTGTCCCGGCTGGTGCCCCGCAAGGGCCAGGACACCCTGATCCGCGCGATGCCGCGCATCCTCGCGCAGGTGCCGGACGCCGTGCTGCTCGTCGTCGGTGGCGGACCGTACGCCAAGGACCTGAGGAAGCTCGCCGCCGAGACGGGTGTCGCGGACTCCGTGCACTTCACCGGACCCGTCCCGTGGGAGGAACTGCCCGCCCACTTCGGCGCGGGTGACGTCTTCGCCATGCCCTGCCGTACACGGCGCGGCGGGCTCGATGTCGAGGGGCTCGGCATCGTCTACCTGGAGGCGTCGGCGACCGGGCTGCCGGTGGTGGCGGGCGACTCGGGCGGCGCGCCCGACGCCGTACTCGACGGGGAGACCGGCTGGGTGGTGCCCGGTGGGCCCCCGGCGGTCGCGGCGCGGGAGTCGGCCGACCGGATCGTCACCCTGCTCCAGGACCCGGAGCTGCGGCGCCGGATGGGTGAGCGCGGCCGGGAGTGGGTCGAGGAGAAGTGGCGCTGGGACCTGCTGGCCGAAAACCTCAAGGCGCTCTTGTAAAAGCGCCACTGCGCGGGATATAGGCGGAATCGGATATTCCGCTCATGATGCGCCCATGACATCAAATCTGACGCGTCGTCATCTTCTGGGCCTGGGCGCCCTGCAGACGGCGGCCGCGCTCGGTCTCACCCGTATCGGTCTCTCCCCGGCAGCCGCCGCGGAGCCCGCGGCGACAGCCGCTGCTCAGGCGGCCGCCGCCGACTACGCCCCCGCCGTCGTGGTCGGGTCCGGCTACGGCGCCGCCGTCGCCGCGCTCCGCCTCGGCGAAGCCGGCATCCGTACGCTCGTCCTCGAGATGGGCCGACTCTGGGACACCCCGGCCGCCGACGGAAAGATCTTCTGCGGCACCTCGGCACCCGACGGGCGCTCCATGTGGTTCCGCACCCGCACCGAGGCCCCGCTCGCCACCTTCCTCTGGCTGGACGTCGTCAACAAGGACGTCAGTCCCTACCCCGGTGTCCTGGACCGGGTCCGGTACAGCGGCATGTCCGTGTTCGTCGGCCGGGGCGTCGGCGGCGGATCGCTGGTCAACGGCGGTATGGCGGTGACCCCGCCGCGTACGCACTTCTCCGAGGTACTCCCGCAGGTCGACGCCGCCGAGATGTACGACACGTACTTCCCACGCGCCCACCGGATGCTCGGTGTCAACACCGTCGATCCGGCCTGGTTCGAGTCCACCGAGTGGTACCGCTTCTCCCGGATCTCCCGGAAACACGCCCAGAAGGCGGGTCTGAAGACGGTCTTCGTACCCAACGTCTACGACTTCGGGTACATGCAACGGGAAGCCGCCGGCCAGGCCACCAGGTCCGCCCTCGCGGGCGAGGTCATCTACGGCAACAACCACGGCAAGCGCAGCCTCGACAAGACCTACCTCGCGGCCGCGCTCGGCACCGGCAACGTCACCATCGAGACCATGCACCGGGCCAGAGCAGTCCGCAGACAGCCGGACGGTACGTACGTCCTCACCGTCGACCGCACCGATGTCACCGGGCGGGTCGTCGAGACCAGGGAGATCGGCTGCCGGCAGCTCTTCCTCGGAGCCGGGAGCCTCGGCACCACCGAACTCCTGCTGCGCGCCCGCGAGACCGGCACCCTGCCGGACATCAGTACGCGGGTCGGCACCGGCTGGGGCCACAACGGCAACGTGATGACCGCCCGGGCCAACCACCTCTGGGACACCGTCGGCGCGAACCAGTCGACCATGCCCGCCCTCGGCATCGACGACTGGGCCAACCCCACGAACCCGGTCTTCGCGGAGATCGCGCCGCTGCCGACCGGGCTCGAACACTGGATCAGCCTCTACCTGGCGATCACCAAGAACCCGGAGCGCGGCACCTTCTCGTACGACGCCGCCACCGACTCCGTGCGGCTCAACTGGACCCGGGACCAGAACCAGCCCTCGGTCGCCGCCGCCAAGTGCCTCTTCGACCGCATCAACAAGGCCAACGTGACGATCTACCGCTCCGACCTGTTCGGCGGCAACAAGAGCTTCGCCGACGACTTCACGTACCACCCGCTGGGTGGCTGCGTGCTCGGTGACGCGACCGACAACTACGGCCGGGCGAAGGGGTATTCCGGCCTCTATGTCACCGACGGCTCACTGATCCCCGGCTCGGTCGGGGTCAATCCGTTCGTCACGATCACCGCTCTCGCGGAACGGAACATGGCCCGGATCCTGTCGGAGGATCACGCGGTGCAGACCACGCGGTGTAGATCACGCGGTGCAGGTCACGCGGTGTAGATCGCCTCGATCTCGTTCGCGAAGTCCTTCGCCACCACATTGCGCTTGAGCTTCAGCGACGGCGTGAGGTGACCCGACTCCTCCGTGAACTGGGAGGGCAGAATGCGGAATTTCCGCACCGATTCCGCCTTGGAGACGGCGGCGTTGCCGTCCTCAATGGCCGACTGCACGGCGGCCAGCAGATCCGCGTCGTCGCGCAGCGAAGCCGCCGACGAACCGGCCGGCTTGCCGTGCTCCGCGGCCCACCGGCCCAGGAACTCCTCGTCGATGGTGACCAGCGCGCCGACGAACGGCCGCCCGTCGCCCACCACCATGCACTCCGCGACCAGCGCATGCGCGCGGATGCGGTCCTCGATCACCGCGGGGGCGACGTTCTTGCCGCCCGCGGTGACGATGATCTCCTTCTTGCGGCCGGTGATCGCGAGGTAGCCGTCCTCGTCGAGCGTGCCGATGTCACCGGTGTGGAACCAGCCGTCGGCCAGCGCCTCGGCGGTGGCCGCCTCGTTGTTCCAGTAGCCCTGGAAGACGTGCTCGCCGTGCACCAGCACCTCGCCGTCGTCCGCGATCCGCACCACGGAACCGGGCAGCGGCTGGCCGACCGTACCGATCTTCTGCCGGTCCCAGGGGTTGAACGCGGTGGCCGCGCAGGTCTCCGTCAGGCCGTACCCCTCCAGCACCGTGAGGCCGATGCCGCTGAAGAAGTGGCCCAGCCGCTCGCCCATCGGGGCGCCACCGGAGATCGCGTACTCGCAGCGGCCGCCGAGCACCGCGCGGAGCTTGCCGTAGACCAGCTTGTCGAAGGCCTTGTGCTTGATCCTGAGCCCGAAGGACGGGCCGCCCGGGGTGGCGCGCGCCCGGCTGTACGCGATGGCCGTGTCGGCCGCCTTGTCGAAGATCTTGCCCTTGCCGTCGGCCTGCGCTTTGGCGCGCGCCGAGTTGTAGACCTTCTCGAAGACGCGGGGTACGCCGAGGATCAGCGTCGGCCGGAAGGAGGCCAGCTCGTCGGTGAGGTTCTTGATGTCCGAGACCGTGCCCAGCCTGACCGGCGCCAGCACGGAACCGACCTCGACCAGCCGCCCGAAGACGTGTGCGGCCGGGAGGAAGAGCAGGACGGAGCTTTCGCCGGTGTTGAAGAGCGGCCTCAGCCGCTCCACCACGTTGCCGCACTCCGCGAAGAAGTTGCGGTGGGTGAGCACACAGCCCTTGGGCTTACCGGTGGTGCCCGAGGTGTAGACGATGGTGGCGATGTCGTCGGCCTTGGCGGCCGAACTGCGCTCGTCCACCGTCTCTTCCGAGACCTCCGCGCCCGCGGTACGGAGCTCGTCGACGGCGTCCTTGTCGATCTGCCAGACCTGCTTGAGGGCGGGCAGGTGGTCGCGTACGGACTCGACGGCCGCGGAGTGCGCGCCGGCCTCGACCATGACGCCGACCGCGCCCGAGTCGCCCAGGATCCACTGGACCTGCTCGGGCGAACTCGTCTCGTACACCGGGACGGTGACCGCGCCCGCGCTCCAGATCGCGAAGTCGGTCAGCACCCATTCGTAGCTGGTACGGGAGATGAGACCGACCCGGTCGCCCGGCTGCACGCCGGAGGCGATCAGCCCCTTGGCCACGGCCCGCACCTCGGCGAGGAACTCGGTCGCGGTGAGATCGGTCCACACGCCTTCGACCTTGCGGCTCATGACCGCCACGTCGGGATGCTGAGCGGCATTGCGGCGGATCAGATCCGTCAGGTTGCCGTCCGAAGGGACCTCGTACAGGGCCGGAAGGCTGAACTCGCGCAAGACTGCTGCTCCTCTGGGCGCCATCGCCACGATTGGACTGCCCGGACGTTACCCATCGGTAGTGGGTTCCGGATAGGGGGTTCCGGCCAGATGTTCCATGCGTCACACGACATGGCGGTACCTGGCGCAGAGTAGTCCACCCTTCACACAACCCGGAAGTAACCGCAGGTCCGGCAGCGTCTACCATGCGCGCGCGGGTCGTCCTAGGGTGATCGTCATGCCAGGCACACGAGTCCATGTGGTGAGCGACGTACACGGGAACGCGGCGGATCTCGCCAGAGCGGGGGAGGGCGCCGACGCCCTCATCTGCCTCGGTGACCTCGTGCTCTTCCTCGACTACGCGGACCACTCACGCGGCATCTTCCCCGACCTGTTCGGCGTCGAGAACGCCGATCTCATCGTGGAACTGCGCACCGCCCAGCGCTACGAGGAGGCCCGCGCGTTCGGCGCCCGCCTCTGGGCGGGCCTGGACCGGAACGCCGCGATCGAGGCGGCCGTGCGCAAGCAGTACGCCGAGCTGTTCGCAGCGTTCCCCACGCCGACGTACGCGACCTACGGCAACGTCGACATCCCCACCCTCTGGCCGGAGTACGCCGGCCCGGGCACCACCGTGCTCGACGGCGAGCGCGTCGAGATCGGCGGCCGGGTCTTCGGCTTCGTCGGCGGCGGACTGCGCACCCCGATGCGGACCCCGTACGAGGTCGGCGACGAGGAGTACGCGGCCAAGATCGAGGCGCTCGGGGAGGTGGACGTGCTGTGCTCGCACATCCCGCCGGACGTTCCCGAGCTCTGCTACGACACGGTGGCGCGGCGGTTCGAGCGCGGCAGCCGGGCGTTGCTGGCCGCCATCCACCGGGTGCGGCCGCGGTACGCCCTCTTCGGGCACGTGCACCAGCCGCTGGCGCAGCGGCTGCGGATCGGCGCCACCGAGTGCGTGAACGTTGGTCACTTCGCGTCCACCGGGCGGCCCTGGGCCATGGAGTGGTGACCTGACGTGTGACCCGGAGTGGTGAACAGTGCAGCTCGCGATAGCCTTCACGCGGCAGGCGGCACGTACGCCTGGCCCACTCCCTCACCGGACCGCACTGGAGGAGCCACAGCGATGGCGGAGCACACCAGCTCGAGCATCACGATCGAGGCGGCACCGGCCGACGTCATGGGCGTGATCGCCGACTTCGCCCGTTACCCGGAGTGGACGGGCGAGGTGAAGGAGGCCGAGGTCCTCTCCACCGACCCCAAGGGCCGCGCCGAGCAGGTCCGGCTGCTGCTGGACGCCGGTGCGATCAAGGACGACCACACGCTCGCGTACACCTGGACCGGCGAGAACGAGGTCAGCTGGACGCTGGTCAAGTCGCAGATGCTGCGGGCGCTCGACGGTTCGTACAGCCTCGTACCGGCGGGCGGCGGCGACCGCACCGAGGTCACCTACCAGCTGACCGTCGACGTCAAGATCCCGATGCTCGGCATGATCAAGCGCAAGGCGGAGAAGGTCATCATCGACCGCGCGCTGGCCGGCCTGAAGAAGCGCGTCGAGAGCGGCCCGGCCGCCTGATGCGTACGGTCCTCGTCACCGGCCCCGGCGGCGCGGGTCGCACCACCGTCGCGGCGGCGACCGCGGTCACCGCCGCGCGCGCCGGCCGGCGGGTGCTGCTCCTGTCCACGGACCGGGGCGACACCCTCGGGGCCCTGCTCGGCACGCCGCTCGGTGACGAACCGACCGAGGCGGCCCCCGGCCTCTGGGCCGCGCGGATCGACTCGGCCACGGACTGCCGTACGGAACTGCTGGCCCTGCAGGAGCGCAGCTCGGCCGCACTGAACCTCCTCGGCGCGAACCGCCTCGACGCGGAGGAGCTGACAGAACTCCCGGGCGCGGAACAGTTCGCACTGCTACGCACCTTGCGCGCCCTGCACGAGGGCACTGACGGCCGATGGTCCGCCCCCGCGGCCCCGCACGCGGGAACCGACGCCCCGGACCTGCCGTCCGGCTCCGGCGTAGCACGCGAGGGAGCCGACGGTCCGGACCCGTGGCCCGGCTCCGCCGCCCTGCGCGGGGGAACCGACGCCCCGGACCTGCCGTCCGGCTCCGGCGTAGCACGCGAGGGAGCCGACGGTCAGGAGTCCGGCCCGGCCGCCCCGCATGGGGGCGCC
The DNA here is from genome assembly GCF_024213665.1 of Streptomyces sp. A3M-1-3. Classification (GTDB taxonomy): domain Bacteria; phylum Actinomycetota; class Actinomycetes; order Streptomycetales; family Streptomycetaceae; genus Streptomyces. The sequence continues at coordinate 153,062 of NZ_JANAVP010000003.1, read as the reverse complement.
GACGGCGGGGAGCGATCCCGCACCGCTGCTCTGCACGGGGGCGCTGACAGCCAGGACCAGCGGTCCGGCTCGGCTGCCCTGGACGAGGCCATCGACGGTCCCAGCCAGGGGTCCCGCGCCGGCGCCCCGCGCGGGGGCGCCGACGGGGCGGGGCCCGGGCCCGGCTCGTCTTCGCCGCGTGGATGGCGCTCGGCAAACGGGGCCGCCGCGCCGCAACCCGGTGGCGGTGCCTCAGCGGACCCGCAGGCCCGGGCCGGGTGGGATCTCGTCGTGGTGGACATGCCTCCGACTCCGCAGGCCATCGCCGCCCTCGCGCTGCCCGAGCAGCTGCGCCGCTACCTCCGGCGGCTCGTGCCCGCCGAGCGGCAGGCCGCGCGGGCGCTGCGGCCCGTGCTGGCCCAGCTCGCCGGCGTACCCATGCCCGCGCAGTGGCTGTACGCGACCGCCGCCCGCTGGGAGGCCGAGCTCGCCGGCGCCCAGGCCGCGGTCGAGTCGCCGGACACGACGGTCCGGCTGGTCCTCGAACCGGGGCCGGCCGCGGCGGAGACCCTGCGTACCGCGAGGACCGGGCTCGCCCTCTACGGCCGCACCGCCGACGTGGTCGTTGCCAACCGGCTGCTGCCCACCGGGTCCACCGACCCGTGGCTCGCGGCCGCCTCCGCCGGGCAGCAGGAGCATCTCAAGCAGCTGACCGACGAGTTCCCCGCCGTACGGGAGCTGCCGCACCTCGGCCGTGCGCCGCGCTCCCTCGACGACCTCGCCGGCCTGGACCTGCCCGTCGGCGCCGGCCGCGACGCAGGGCCGGGCTGGACCATCGAAGACCGCCTTGCCGAGGACAACGTCCTCGTCTGGCACCTGCCGCTGCCCGGCGCCACCCGCGACGAGCTCGATCTCGTCCGCCGCGGCGACGAACTCGTCCTCACCGTCGGCGCGTTCCGCCGCATCGTCACCCTGCCGTCCGCGCTGCGCCGCTGCACCGTCTCCGGGGCCGGCCTGCGCGACAGCGAGCTGCGCATCCGCTTCACGCCCGACCCGGCGCTGTGGCCGCGGACACGATGAACGCCGTACCTCCGTTCAGGTACCTTCGGTTGTAACCCGTTTGTTCTCCCGCAGGAGCCCGCCATGAGCGAAGCCACCGATCGCCCCGTCGACGCCGATGCCGACGCGTGGGCCAAGGCATGCGCCGAGGATCTCGCCGCGGAGAAGGCCCGTCGCCGCGGCCGGCAGGGCCCGCCGCCCGGCACGGCCGCCGAGGAGCTGCGCAAGCTCGTCGACGCGGTCGCCGACAAGGTCGCCTCGCTCCAGTCGCCGCTGCTGGGCTCGGCCGCGCAGGGCGCCGTACAGCAGCTGATCAGCCAGGCGAAGTCCGCCGTCGAGCCGGTCATCGAGCGGAACCCCGACGTCTTCGACCACCTCGCCGCGGCCGGTTCCGAGCTTCTCGCCGCGTACCGGTCCGCCGTCGAGTCGCAGGAGCGCCGCTGGTCGCAGGGCCCGAAGGGCGAGGGTCCCGGGCCGGCCGAGCACATCGACCTCGACTGACGTGCCGTCCCCCTCGGGTACGGTTGGCCATAGCGGGGCTCGACCGAATACTGAGGGACACATGGGACTCACCATCGGCGTCGATATCGGCGGCACGAAGATCGCGGCGGGCGTGGTCGACGAAGAGGGCACCATCCTGGACACGTACAAGGTGCCCACCCCGCCGACCGCCGACGGCGTCATCGACGCGATCTGCACGGCGGTGTCCGAGGTCAGCGGCGGATACGACATCGAAGCCGTCGGCATCGGCGCGGCCGGATACGTCGACGACAAGCGCGCCACCGTGCTCTTCGCCCCGAACGTCAACTGGCGTCACGAGCCGCTCAAGGACAAGGTCGAGCAGCGCGTCGGCCTGCCCGTCGTCGTCGAGAACGACGCGAACGCGGCCGCCTGGGGCGAGTACCGCTTCGGCGCAGGCCAGGGCCACGAGGACGTCATCTGCATCACCCTCGGCACCGGCCTCGGCGGCGGCATCATCATCGGCAACAAGCTGCGCCGGGGACGCTTCGGTGTGGCCGCGGAATTCGGCCACATCCGGGTCGTGCCAGACGGCCTGCTGTGCGGCTGCGGCAACCAGGGCTGCTGGGAGCAGTACGCGTCGGGGCGCGCTCTCGTCCGGTACGCGAAGCAGCGCGCCAACGCGACCCCCGAGAACGCCACGATCCTGCTCTCCCTCGGCGACGGCACGGTCGAGGGCATCGAGGGCAAGCACGTCAGCGCGGCCGCCCGCCAGGGCTGCCCGGTGGCCGTCGACTCGTTCCGTGAGCTGGCGCGCTGGGCGGGCGCGGGCCTGGCCGACCTGGCCTCGCTCTTCGACCCCTCGGCGTTCATCGTCGGCGGCGGCGTCTCGGACGAGGGCGAGCTGGTCCTCGACCCGATCCGCAAGTCGTTCCGGCGCTGGCTGATCGGCGGCCAGTGGCGCCCGCACGCACAGGTTCTGGCCGCCCAACTGGGCGGCAGGGCAGGCTTGGTGGGCGCGGCGGACCTGGCCCGCCAGGGCTGACGCCAAGGCGGACGCCAAGGCGGACGCCAAGGCGGACGCCAAGGCCGGCGCCAAGGCCGGCGCGGGCTCACGCCGGGGCCGATACGTACGTACGACCGTGCCCGCCGCGCCCTCTGGGGCCGCGGCGGGCACTGGCATATCTTGAGCCGCATGGCGACGAACGCGCTGCCCGACTCCCGTACCGAGCCCGACGGTTCGTCCGTGATCCGGGTCCTCAGCTACAACATCCGCTCAATGCGCGACGACCGGGAAGCCCTGGCCCGGGTGATCAGCGCGTGCGCGCCCGACCTGGTCTTCGTACAGGAGGCACCGCGGTTCTTCCGGTGGCGCAAGCACGCGGCCTGGCTGGCGGCCCACACCGATCTGGTGGTGCTGTCCGGCGGTGCCACCGCTGCCGGGCCGCTGCTGCTGTGCTCGCTGCGGGCCACGGTGGAACGCACCGAGGACGTGCTGCTGCCCCGGACCCCCGGCCTGCACCAGCGGGGCTTCGCCACCGCGGTGGTACGGATCGGGGGCACCCGGCTCGGGCTGGTCAGCTGCCATCTGAGCCTGCAGACCGATGAGCGCTTCGCGCAGGCCGGGCTGCTGCTGGACCGCCTCAAGGCGATGGACGTCCCGCACGCGATCGCGGCCGGCGACCTGAACGAGCGCCCCGGCGGCCGGTCGTTCCGCCGGGTGGCGGCGGAACTCCAGGACTGCTGGACGGCCAAGCCGTGGGGCGGCGAGTACACCTCGACACCCGGCGACCCGCACCAGCGCATTGACGCGATCTTCGCGACCAGGGGGATCGAAGTGCTGGGCTGCGGCGTGCCGTTGGACCTACCGGGGATCAGCATGGCCGACCTGGCGGCGGCCACCGACCACCTCCCGGTCCTGGCCGCCCTCCGCGTACCCGCCGCCTGAGCGAAGGATCAGACGACCGCTCCGCGACCCGGGTCGTCGTCCTCCTCGTCGTCGTGCTGCATACGGGCGACGAGCGTCGCGAAGCCGCCCAGGAAGCCGCCGATGCCGAGCGTGGTCAGCCACCACGTCATGTTCCAGCCCAGCAGAACCGCCAGGAGCAGCAGCAGCGGACCGCCCACCACCGCGAGCCAGGCGAACTTGGCCGTCGTGTCGGCGGGCGGCAGCGGCGGCGGCTCCGGCGGTACGAAGTGGCCCTCGTCGCTCTCGTCGAGGTCGTCGTCCTCGGGCTCGGCCAGCTCGTGGTCGCGCGGGCCGGGGCCGACCCCGGGCGCGAACACGACCGAACTGCCCAGCGGCTTGTCGGCGGCCGGCTCGGGGGACTTCCTGCCCGGCTCGGTGCTGTCGGTGCTGTTGAGGTCGCCCTCCGGGAGGGCGAGGTCCTCGATCGACTTGAACGGCTTCGCACCCGGCGGATCCGGCGGCTCCTGGCCGTAACCGGCGACGATCGCCGCCCAGGCCGCGTCCTCGTCGATCGGCGCACCGCCTTCGGCGGCCCCGGCGCCGGCCTCCCCGGCGGGGGTCACCTGCGGTTCCCGGTCGTCCTCACGGCTGTCGCCGCGGTCCGCGTCCTGTTCAGCCACCGGTGGCCGTCCCTCCTCTTACCTCCGGCAGGGGCGACCCCACCTCGCCGGCGCTCGGAGCGAGCCGGCCGATGAATGCGAAACTGTCCTCGAAGATGCGCTCCGCATCATGGTCCAACGTCGCGACGTGGTAGCTCTGTTCCAGGATCGTCTCGGTGACGTCGGTCGAGGAGACGCGGCTCAGGATCCGGGCGGAGTCGGCGGCCGGGACCACATGGTCCTGGGGACTGTGCAGCAGCAGCATCGGCTGCGTGACCTGGGGCAGTTCGGTGTCGACGATGCGGAAGAAGTTGCGTACGGAGTGGGCGGCGTGCAGCGGCACCCGGTCGTAGCCGACCTCCTCGATGCCGTCCTTCGCGATGTCGCTCCGCAGGCCCTTCGTCGTCCGTACGAGATGACGGGCGACCGGCAGCGCGTACGCCGAGAGGCCGTGCACCTTGTTCGCCGGGTTGACGACGACGATGCCGCTGATCGCGTCGCCGTGCTTCGCGGCGAGCCGCAGCGTGAGCGCCCCGCCCATCGACAGGCCGAAGACGAAGACCCGGCGGCACCGCTCCAGCAGGGCGCGCAACTCGCGGTCCACCTCCGCGTACCAGTCCTGCCAGCCCGTGACCTGCATGTCTTCCCAGCGGGTGCCGTGCCCGGGCAGCAGCGGCAGGGATACCGTCATCCCCCGCGCGGCCAGATGGTCGGCCCAGGGACGCAGCGACTGCGGGGAACCGGTGAAGCCGTGGCAGAGGAGGACACCGACCTCACCGCCCTCGTGACGGAACGGCTCAGCTCCAGGGAGGACCGGCACCGGGGACTCCTGTTCGTAAGGGTCGGACGAGGGGTCGTTCGAAGGGGTCGAACGAGGGTCGGGCGATGCGTCGTACGAGGGGTGCGCCATGTGTACTTCACCGTACGCGACCGGACTGACACCGACCAGGGCCGACGGCCCGCTGTGAGCGAGAGCGCAGCCGTGGCACGGGTTAAGGTCTGTTCGACAGACACAGGAAGGCACTCGAGTTGATCTACGGCGCAATGAAGTTCTCCATCGGAGGGTCACTGAAGCTCGCCTTCAGGCCGTGGGTGGAGGGCCTCGAGAACATCCCCGCCGAGGGGCCGGCGATCCTCGCGAGCAACCATCTGTCCTTCTCGGACTCCTTCTTCCTGCCCGCGGTCCTCGACCGCAAGGTCACTTTCATCGCCAAGGCCGAATACTTCACCTCGCCCGGCGTGAAGGGGAAGCTCACGGCCGCGTTCTTCAAGGGCGTCGGCCAGCTGCCCGTGGACCGCTCCGGTGCGCGCGGCGCGGGCGAGGCGGCGATCAAGGCCGGTATAGACGTCATCGAGGGCGGCGGGCTCTTCGGCATCTACCCGGAGGGCACCCGCTCGCCCGACGGCCGCCTGTACCGCGGCAAGCCGGGCGGCCTGGCGCGCGTGGCGCTGGCCACCGGCGCGCCCGTGATCCCGGTCGCGATGATCGACACCGAGAAGATCCAGCCGCCCGGCAAGGTGGTCCCCAAACTGATGCGCCCGGGGATCCGGATCGGCAAGCCGCTGGACTTCAGCCGCTATCACGGCATGGACGGCGACCGGTTCATCCTGCGTTCGGTGACCGACGAGGTCATGTACGAGATCATGAAGCTTTCCGGCCAGGAGTACGTCGACATCTACGCGACGGCGGCCAAGCGGCAGATCGCCGAGGCGGCGAAGCGGCGGGCCGAGGACGAGAAGGCGGAGAAGGCGGAACGGGCCGGCAGTTAGCCGCGTGCGTCCAGGGGGTCCAGGGGTGGGGAACATGGCGAAGCGCGAGCGCGTGGTGCGTATGTCGGTGGAGCAGCCGCTGTGGCGCGCCCTGACCGGGTACCGCCTGCTGACGATGGTTTACGCGGTGCTGCTCTTCGTGTTCGCCCGCGACAATTTCGAGCGCCCCTGGGTGGCCATCGGCTTCCTCGGCTTCCTCGTGGTCTGGACGCTGGCGACGCTGCCCAAGGTGGCGAACGCCAGGAGCTGCACCAGGCGCTTCCTCGTCGTCGACCTCACGGTCGCGCTCACCGGCATCCTGCTCACGCCGCTCGCCGACGCGCACGCGCAGCAGTTCGACGGCCCCACCCTGCCGACGATATGGACGGCGGGCTCGGTCCTCGCGTACGCGATCAAGGGCGGCTGGCGCTGGGCGGGCTTCGCGTCCTCCATCGTCGCCGTCGCCAACATCGTCGAGCGCGGCCGGCCCAGCGCGGACACCTTCCACAACGTCCTGCTGGTCTGGGTCGCGTCCATCGCCATCGGTTACGTCGTCGAGGTCGCCCGCGCCAGTGAGGCCACCCTCGCCCGCGCGCTTGAGATCGAGGCCACGACGCGTGAACGGGAGCGGCTGGCCCGCGACATCCACGACAGCGTGCTCCAGGTGCTGGCCATGGTGCAGCGGCGCGGTACCGCGCTGGGCGGCGAGGCCGCGGAGCTGGGACGGATGGCGGGGGAGCAGGAGGTCGCCCTGCGCACGCTGGTCTCCAGCGGCCTGGTGCCGACCACGTACGCGTCGGAGGACGCCTCCCGGGGTGCGGTGGTCCGTGCCGTCGACGCGGACGACGAGGAGGCCGGCGACCGGGCCTGCGATCTGCGCGTGCTCCTCGCTCCGCACGCCGGATCCCGGGTGTGCTTCTCGGAGCCGGGGGCTCCGGTACTGCTGACGCCCGCCGCCGCGAAGGAGCTGGCCGCGGCTGTCAGTGCCGCCCTGGACAATGTCCGCAGACATGCCGGCGAGGGCGCCCAGGCCTGGATCCTGGTCGAGGACGAGCCGGACGTGGTGATCGTGACCGTACGGGACGACGGGCCCGGCATCCCGGCGGGCCGGCTCGCGCAGGCCGAGGGGGAGGGGCGCCTCGGCGTCGCCCAGTCGATCCGCGGGCGGTTGCGGGACCTGGGCGGGACCGCCGAGCTGGTGTCGGTCCCGGGTCAGGGCACAGAAGTCGAGTTGAAGGTTCCACGGGGGAAGGCAGCAGGATGAGCGAGCAGCAGACGACGCAGACGACGATCAAGGTGATGGTGGTCGACGACCACCCGATGTGGCGGGACGCGGTGGCCCGCGACCTGGCCGCCGCCGGGTGCGATGTGGTCGCCACGGCGGGCGACGGCCCGCAGGCGGTCCGCCGGGCCAGGGCCGCGGCCCCCGATGTGCTGGTGCTGGACCTGAATCTGCCCGGGATGCCGGGCGTGCAGGTGTGCAAGGAGCTGGTCGGCGCCAACCCGGCGTTGCGCGTCCTCGTCCTCTCCGCCAGCGGTGAGCACGCGGACGTGCTGGAGGCGGTGAAGTCCGGCGCCACCGGCTATCTGCTGAAGTCCGCCAGCACGGAGGAACTCATCGACGCGGTCCGGCGCACGGCTGTCGGCGACCCGGTGTTCACCCCCGGCCTCGCGGGCCTGGTGCTCGGCGAGTACCGCCGGCTCGCCTCCGACCCCGCGCCCGTCGCCCCGGACGAGCCGAAGGCCCCGCAGCTCACCGAGCGCGAGACGGAGGTGCTGCGGCTGGTGGCCAAGGGGCTGTCGTACAAGCAGGTCGCCGAGCGCCTGTTCATCTCGCACCGCACCGTGCAGAACCACGTGCAGAACACCCTCGGCAAGCTGCAGTTGCACAACCGCGTGGAGCTGGTGCGGTACGCGATAGAGCGCGGGCTGGACGACGCGTAGTCCCCGTAAGGGTGAACGCAGATTTCCAACTCCCGGTACATCCATGGGAATTGTCTCTCCTCCCATCCCGGAGTGACCTGGCTCACCATTAGCGTGGCCGTCACAAGGGCCAATGCGGCGAAGGGAGAATTCCATGCGGGTCGGAGTGCTGACCGGGGGCGGCGACTGCCCCGGGCTGAACGCGGTGATCCGAGGCGTCGTCCGCAAGGGCGTCCAGGAGTACGGGTACGACTTCGTCGGCTTTCGGGACGGCTGGCGCGGGCCCCTCGAAGGCGACATGATTCCGCTCGACATCCCTGCGGTGCGCGGCATTCTGCCGCGCGGCGGAACCATCCTCGGCTCCTCGCGCACCAACCCCCTGAAGCAGGAGAACGGCGTCCGCCTGATCAGGGAGAACCTCGCCAAGCAGGAGGTCGACGCGCTGATCGCGGTCGGCGGCGAGGACACCCTCGGGGTGGCGGCGCGGCTCTCCGACGAGTACGGCGTCAACTGCGTCGGCGTGCCGAAGACCATTGACAACGACCTGTCGGCCACGGACTACACTTTCGGCTTCGACACGGCCGTGGGCATCGCCACCGAGGCCATCGACCGCCTGCACACCACGGCTGAGTCGCACATGCGGGTGCTCGTGGTGGAGGTGATGGGCCGTCATGCCGGCTGGATCGCCCTGCACTCGGGGCTGGCCGGCGGAGCCAACGTCATCCTCATCCCGGAGCAGCGCTTCGACGTCGACCAGGTGTGTGCGTGGGTCACCTCCCGGTTCAAGGCGAGTTACGCGCCGATCGTCGTGGTCGCGGAGGGCGCGATGCCGAAGGACGGGGAGATGGTCCTCAAGGACGGCACGCTCGACTCGTTCGGCCACGTCCGGCTGTCGGGTGTGGGCGAGTGGCTGGCCAAGGAGATCGAGAAGCGGACGGGCAAGGAGGCCCGCACCACGGTCCTGGGCCACGTCCAGCGCGGCGGAACCCCAAGCGCGTTCGACCGCTGGCTGGCCACGCGCTTCGGTCTGCACGCGATCGAGGCGGTACGGGACGGAGACTTCGGCAAGATGGTCGCCCTGCGAGGCACGGACATCGTGCGAGTCCCGATCGCGGAGGCAACAGCAAAGCTGAAGACGGTGGACCCGGAGCTGTACACGGAAGTGGGCGTGTTCTTCGGCTGACGGGACGCGGTCGCCCGGGAGGGCCGGCCCCGGCTCGGCGGCCGCAGGCCGGTGGGTGTTGGCCGGGTCGGACGTGTCCGGGGGTGGGTGGTTCGGGGATGGGGGCCGCCCGGTTGTCGATGATGGCGGCTGCGGGCCGGGCGTCAAGGGCGCTCCTGCGTCGCGTCGCTGCGCGATGGCCTTCGGCCCCCCTTGACCCCCGACCCTCCGCCGCTGACTGATGAGTGGGGGGCGGCCCCCGGGGCGGGGCCCGGGGACAGCTGGAGCCCCTCTTGCGGTCCGCGCCCGGCCGCAGGCCGGTGGGTGCTTGCGGGCGCGGCAGGTCCGGGACGGGCCCGGCCTCGGCTCAACGGCCGCAGGCCGGTGGGCGGTTACGGGCGCGGTCGGCCCGAGACGGGCCCGGCTCGGTATAGCGGCCGCAGCCCGGTGGGCGGGGCGCGATCCGTCCGGGACGGGGGCCCGTCACGGTATAGCGGCCGCAGGCCGGTGAGGGTCCAGGCACGCGACAGCTCCGGGGATGAGCCCGTCACGGTATAGCGGCCGCAGGCCGGTGGGCGGCGGGCCGCGCGGCAGCTTCGGGGGTGCTCCGTTCCCGGATCAGCGGCCGACGGCGGTCTGTTCGTCTGCCACTACGGCCAATCCGAGGTGAGACGCCACCAAGCGACCGGAGGAGCCCCGAGCAGCCTCATAAACCCCGGCAAATCGGACGGCATTGTGGTCCTGAAGACACCCGACCACGACTAACGTCGCCATACCTCGGCTCCACCGGCCTGACGGCCGCCAAGCCGGGGCCGGCCCATATCGGGGTGACCGCGCCCTGTAACCACCCACCGGCCTGCGGCCGCTGAGCCAAGTTGGGCCCCCTCCCAAGTGACGGCGCAAACACCCACCGGCCTGCGGCCGCTGAGCCGGGGCCGGGCCCATCCCGGACCTGCCGCGCCCGTAACCGCCCACCGGCCTGCGGCCGCTATACCGTGACGGGCCCCATGCCGGACCGTCCGCGCCCGTAACCGCCCACCGGCCTGCGGGCGGCAGCGGACCGGGACCAACGGCCGGTCTGCCCCGGGCCCCGCCCCGGGGGCCGCCCCCCACTCATCAGTCAGCGGCGGAGGGTCGGGGGTCAAGGGGGGCCGAAGGCCATCGCGCAGCGACGCGACGCAGGAGCGCCCTTGACGCCCGGCCCGCAGCCGCCATCATCGACAACCGGGCGGCCCCCATCCCCGAACCACCCACCCCCGGACACGTCCGACCCGGCCAACACCCACCGGCCTGGCGGTCGCCGAGCCCGGCCCAAGCCATCCCGGGCCGACCGCGTCCCCGCAGCCATCCACCGGCCTGCGGCCGGGCGCCGGCCTTGGGGGCCCACCGGCCTCACCGCGCAACACCCACCCACCGGCCTGCGGCCGGCGGCGGACCGTGACCAACAACCGGGCCGCCCCCATCCCCGAACGACTCGCTACTGGCCCCGGCCAACCATCCCCTGCCCGGCGACCCCTCGCGCCGGCGGCTGCGCAGCGGCCGGGCTTGTGACCGATGCCAGCAGCTCGGCCACGAGCGCCGCGCCGCGCAACGTCAGTACCGACTCCGGGTGGAACTGCACGCCCGCGAAGCCGTGCGCCCCGCGCAGCGCATGCACCTCGCCCGTCACGGCGTCGCAGCTGACCTCGACGCCGTGCCGGGCCAGCTCGGCCGCGCTCTCCGCGTCGCAGTTCGCCGCGAACGTGTTGTAGAAGCCGACGACTTCCTCGCGTCCGAAGAGGTCGATCACCATCTGCGCCCCCTGCGCGGGCTGGGCCTTCCGCAGGATGGGAAGGCCCAGCTCCGCCGCCATCAGCTCGTGCCCCAGGCACACATCCAGCAACCCGTGCCGGTGATCGCGCAGCAGTTCCGCCGCCAGCCCGCGCAGCAACCGCATCTTGGGGTCCGACGCGTCACCCGGATCGCCCGGGCCGGGCCCGAGTACCACCGGGCCGACGTGGCGCAGCGCGACCTCCCACAGCCCCGGCTCGTCGTACCGCCGTACCGTCACCTCCAGCCCGGTCGAGCGCAGCACATGCGCCAGCATCGCGGTGAACGTGTCCTCCCCGTCGATCACCAGCGCGTGCCCGCTCAGCTCGGCGGCCCGCGACTGCATCCGCAGCCAGAACGGGCGCCAGATCCGCCCGCCGGGCGTCCAGCGCGGCCCGCACCCGCGGGTCGTCGGCGAGCCGCGGGCGTACCGCCTCGCCCTCCGGCCGCCCGGCCCGTACGCCGAGGGCGGCCAGCACGCCCGCCGCCTTGGCGTGCGTCTCCGCGACCTCGCTCGCCGGGTCGGAGTGGCGTACGAGCGTCGCCCCGACCGGCCCGCCGGGTCGATGTTCGCAGTACGGATCAGGATCGGTGAGTCCAGGGTCAACAGTCGTCCGTTGGACCGCGACGTGTACCAATCTTGATGGCAAAGTTTCGGGCGAGTCTACTCTCCCAGTGCATGAAACAGACAAGAATTTGATGAGGCTCCTTAGCCCCCAATCAACTGGAAGTAATCTCGATTGGCTGGGGGAGCCGCTGCTGGTATTTGTTAATCGCCGTTCAATACTGCGTCTCTCCCGGCCTTCGACCCGACTGCTATCAGCAGGCTAGACTTTCCCGCCCTGAGCTCGGCCGAGATGGACCCCTTACTGACAGGAGTGGAAAGCGCTTCCCCAGGTGAATATTCGACTACCATCGAATTTTTTCCACAATGCAATGCTATCCATGACGTTGGAGTGCTGGATCCCGAAGCGGTAGAAGTGTAGTACGGGCCGCCCGGGAATGGTGAAGTCCCGTCAGACGAGCTGGCTGGCCATTTGTTAGAGAAGGCTTCAGGCGCATCCTCATCATTCGGCCCAGCGACAACAACTCCACATTTCCCCTGGCCAATGAAAACGGCCACCCGCTGCGCGCCAACCCGAACCTCACCCACTGCCTTTCCCGGTAGAGGGAAGTGGGGGTCCCCCTCTGGGAACGAGATTCCATCCAGTTGGGTCTCAGGTAGCTCATTTAGGGAGGCAGTGCGGTTCCCAGTGGGGGAGGCGGGGCGCCCTTCTCCCCCACTGGTGCATCCAGTCAGAACAAACGAAAGGGAGACCGCGATAGTCAGTGCCCTTGTAGAACGCCCCATCGGTGATCCCCTTCAGTTCAACATGCCTTGTGCTTAGTACCCTTGATTGAAGCATACCCCGATAGGCTTCAGGGTGGAGCCGCTCTTAATCTTGCGGTCAACCATGTATGCGTCCCAAGTGTAGTAGTTGTAGAGAGGGTACGCCTTTATGTAACCGAATTTCCCCTTCGGTACCTCCAGACGGCTCTGATTTTCGACGGTGTATTTCTTTGTAACGTCGAATCCCATGGTGGCGCTAACCGCTCCTGCAGTGACGCCCCCGCCCTTGGTCCACGTCACCTCGACGGCCTTCGAAATCGTCAATACCAGCGTGGCCTTCCCCTGACCGCTTGTCGCCTGAATCACGCTGGTACCGCAGACCTCCCCCAGGTCCCTCTTGTTTTTTACCTTCATGATCGCCTTGGGTGTCACGAAAGAACTGGGAGCAGGTGTCGGGCTGGTTTCGGCGTTGCGCTTTACGATCATGTCCGCACCGGGCTTAATGAAGCCTTCCGGTGTCCCCTGATCGTCCTGTACCTGCTTTTGATTGGATGCTGTAATTGATGTCGCCGAGGCGACCCCCGAACCGAGGATTGCGCATGCCAATGTGCCGGCGAGCAGGCTAAGCGTGGTGGTCTGATTCACGATTCCCCATCCCGTTTTCTGCTCCTGCTTCTGCAGAGAGGAGCAAGTGACATCACGTTATCTATGCTCACTGCGCGCATGCAAGGAAGCGGTGATTCTTTGAGCGTAATTTGAGGTAGGAACTCCATGAAGACGGAGTCGAGAATGCTGTCGCTTCTGGGTGCGTCGCTCGCGGCGTACGGCACAAAGAGCTGGTGCGACAACGGTTCGCCGATCGATGGCGTACCTACGTGCCCGGACCCTTGGCGGTTTAGTTGCCTATTGAATTGAAAGACCAGCGTCCCCTACTGGCTCAGGCGTATGGCAAAGGCCGCGGGTGCGGTCCCCTGACCCTCTGCGCCCCACTCGCGTCCCGCCCGATCAGGGCGAGCGCCCCCGCGTAGTAGCCGCGACCGCCGACCTCGTGCCGCTCGATCACCCGGCACGCGTTCTGCACAGGTGACCCGGTGACGGTTGCCGCAAACATCGTCTCCCTCAGCACCTCCCGTACGTCCAGGGACGAACGCCCCCGCAACTCGTACTCCGTATGCGCGAGATGGGACATCTCCTTCAGCCGCGGCCCGACCACGACCCCGCCCATGTCCCCGACCGTGCACATCATCTTGAGTTCCTCGTCGACGACCATGGAGAGCTCCTCGGTCTCCTTGCGGTCCCCGAGAAACTCCAGCAGCGAGTCGGCGGTCGGCCCGCCGTCCGGATATCTGTACGTCCCGCTGATCGGGTTCATCACGACCGTCCCGCCGGACATCCGCACATGCACCTCGGGGCTCGCCCCGACCAGCGTGCGGTCCCCGGTGTGTACGACATACGTCCAGTACGCGCCCCGCTCCCCGGCCAGCAGTCGCCGGAAGAGCGCCAGCGCGTCGGCCCGTCCGAAGCCCGGGATCTGACCCTCGAACGTTCTTCGGATGACGAAGTTCGCGCCCTCGCCCTGCCCGATCTCGTCCCGGATCACCCGCTCGACGATCCCGGCGTACTCGTCGTCGGCCACGTCGAACGCCCCGCCCTCGACTCGTACGTCGTGCGCCGGCAGGGCGTCCAGCACGTCTGCGAGCGGCAGCTCGTACGACTCCTCCGCGACGAGCACGCTCAGCGGCGTCCCGTCGTCGCGCACGTCGAACCCGCGCTCCCTGATCTGCCGGAAGGGTACGAGGGCGAGTGTTCCGAGGCCGCCGACGGGGATGTCCGCGAGCCGCGCCACCTCGCGCACCCCGCCGACCAGCACCTCCACGGTGTCGTGGTCCCGCCCGGGCGTCCGGCGGCGGAGCAGCGCGAAGGGCGGGCAGTCGTCGTTCAGCAGTCTGCTGATGAGCATCTGTGGTGTTCCTTCGAGAGTGGGAGGAACGGCCCGTGACATGCAGAAAGGCCGCCCCTCGGGGCGGCCTTCGCGTCAGTTCAGCGTGTACGCGCGATCAGTGGGCCGCCGGATGAGCGGTCCACCACCAGTTCTGGGTCGTCTGCGCGAACATGCGACGACCTTAGCCGATCCCGCCGGGATCATGTGTGCCCGTCCGCGATGACCGCCCTGCGCGGTCCTTGCATCACTAACCGTTGAGCAGGTCCGCGAGCATGACGCCAGACATTGCCACCACGAAGACGATCCTCACCAGGATCAGCCCGTTGGCGGCGCCCCTCACGATGCTGTTACGCCTAAGTCTCAGCAACCACGAGACCGCCAGCGAGCCGAGCACGGCGAAGGCCATGACCGCGATTTGGTCGTATCCCTCTGGTTGCTCCGGAGCGCTGTGGTCCAAGTCGTACGACTCCATGTACATGGCCACAGCGAGGAGGAGCCAGCACATCATCGCCACGGCTGTTACGGCCGTCTCGAGCCAGGCAACGAGGAGGAGTGCTCGCGCACGACGCTCGGGCCGTGCGGTGGAACTCATCGACCCGCAGGACATGCGTACGAACCTCGCTCAAGAGACGTGCGGAATGCTGGATCCCGGCAGCCGGACACATGATGGACGCGCAGAGTGCCCCGGCCCTCATCGACGCCGTGCTCGCCTTCCTCAGCGGAGCTGCGATGCGGCGCCCGTGACGAAGGTGGCGAATGCGGAGGGAGAGACGGTGAGGACGGGCCCGTCGGGCCGCTTGGAGTCGCGGATCGCGACGGCGTCGTCGAGCGGCGCGACCTCGACGCACTCGCCGCCCTTGTCGTCGCTGTAGCTGGACTTACGCCACTGGACGTCGACCGGGCTCTGGCTGCTGCTCATAGCGTTCCTCCATCACGCGGTGGATCAGTTCTGCCGAGTCCTCGGGGGAGAGAGCGGCAGCTCGCAGGAGATCGTAACGGAGCCAACGCGCCTTGACTTCCTTGCTGTTGACAACCGCCCAGCCGCCGTCCTCGTACCCTTCCGAGTACGCCACATCCGCCTGGTCGTCGAACGAGAAAATGGTGAATGAGCCTGTCATTCCCGCATGCGCCCCGGCCGTGAAGGGCAGCACCTGGATTTGCACGTTCTCGCAGCTCCGAAAACTCAACAGATGCTCCAGTTGCGTCCGCATCACGGCCTTGCCGCCGATCTCCTGATGCAGCACCGCCTCGGCCAGTACAACCCACAGCATCGGTGGGTCCACCCGCTTGAGGATCTCCTGCCGCGCTAGCCGGGCCTCGACCTTGGTGTCCAAGCCCTCCGGACGCATCACGCCGAGCACGGCCCGTGCGTAACCGTCGGTCTGCAACAGTCCGTGCACCACGGTTGCCTGGAACACGAGGATCTTGTCGACCGTCGCCTCCAGCTGCGCGATCCTCTGGTACCACCCCGGCAACCGGCTCCGGCGTGCCAGCTCCCACACCCGCACCACCCCCCCATCCGCCCCCAGCGCCCCGTCCAACCGTGGGATGTGCTCGTCCTTGGGCGTCTTCGTGGCCGTCTCGATCTGGCCGATCATCGAGCCCGTCAGGAAGACGATCTTCCCCAGCTGGTCCAGCGTGAGCCCCGCCGCGTCCCGCAGGCGCCGTAACTCGGCTCCGAAGTAGTGGAGCGGCGACGCCCCGGGGTCGAGTGGCTTGATGTTGGCCATGGGAGCCCCCTCGTTCAAGGAACGTCACTCCGGCGGGAGTTGGTTTCACGCCATAGCTCAGCGTAGTCGTCGCACTACAGGCTTGTGATGTGAATCTCATTTACGGGCCCACCGAGTACCCACCCCGCCAGTACCGCATCACCCTCACCGTCGGCGACCACTCGCCCACCCACCTCCGCCGCGTCGTCCGCGCGTACCTGCGGCTCTGGAACATGGCGGAGCTCACGGACGCCGCCGAGCTCGCGCTCACCGAGCTGCTCACGAACGTGATCCGGCACGTCCCGGACCGGCGGTGCACCACGTATGTGCTGCGGCGCGACTCAGGGGTCCGGGTCGAGGTCCACGACGGTGACCCCGCCCTCCCCACCGCGCGCAGCGCAGACGCGTGGGACGAGGGCGGCCGGGGGCTGGCGCTGCTGGCGGCCGTGACCGACGTCTGGGACGTCGAGCCGGACCCGGTGGGCGGCGGGAAGTGCGTGTGGTTCGAGCTCAAGCAGTAGTCACGAAGTGATCCGTTTGTCTCATTCTTTGGGCGAAGGGGTGGACACGCCGAGCGACCCCGTAATGTTGACCAGGTGACCGTGAACGCTAAGACCACCCCTACCGGTGGCAACACCTGGCGAGACCTTCCCGCGGCGCAGCAGCCTGAGTACCCCGATGCCGAGGCTCTGCGCGATGTGATCGCGGACCTCGAGTCGTATCCGCCGCTCGTCTTCGCGGGCGAATGCGACCAGCTGCGCGCCCGACTGGGAGCCGTCGCCAAGGGCGAGGCGTTCCTGCTCCAGGGTGGCGACTGCGCCGAGGCCTTCGACGGCGTGTCGGCCGACCACATCCGTAACAAGCTCAAGACCCTGCTCCAGATGGGCGCGGTCCTCACGTACGCGGCATCCGTGCCCGTCGTGAAGGTGGGGCGGATCGCCGGCCAGTACAGCAAGCCGCGCTCCAAGCCCACCGAGACCCGTGACGGGGTCACTCTGCCCACCTACCGGGGCGACTCCGTCAACGGCTTCGACTTCACCGAGAAGGCCCGGATCCCGGACCCCGAGCGGCTGAAGCGGATGTACAACGCGTCCGCCGCGACGCTCAACCTGGTCCGCGCCTTCACCACCGGCGGTTACGCCGACCTGCGCCAGGTGCATGCCTGGAACCAGGACTTCGTGAAGTCGTCCCCGTCCGGGCAGCGCTACGAGCAGCTCGCGCGCGAGATCGACAACGCGCTGAACTTCATGAAGGCCGCGGGCACCGACCCGGCGGAGTTCCGTACCGTCGAGTTCTACTCCTCCCACGAGGCTCTGCTCCTCGACTACGAGTCGGCGCTCACCCGCGTCGACTCGCGGACCGGCAGCCTGTACGACGTGTCAGGCCACATGGTCTGGATCGGTGAGCGCACCCGCCAGCTGGACGGGGCGCACATCGAGTTCGCGTCGAAGATCCGGAACCCGATCGGGATCAAGCTCGGCCCGACGACCACGGTCGACGAGGCGCTGCAGTACATCGACAAGCTCGACCCGGAGCGCGAGCCCGGCCGGCTGACCTTCATCGTCCGCATGGGCGCCGACAAGGTCCGGGACAAGCTTCCGGAGCTGGTCGAGAAGGTCACGGCGTCCGGCGCCCAGGTGGCGTGGGTGACCGACCCGATGCACGGCAACACCTTTGAGGCGGCTTCGGGCCACAAGACCCGCCGATTCGACGACGTGCTCGACGAGGTCAAGGGCTTCTTCGAGGTCCACAAGGGCCTCGGCACCCACCCCGGTGGCATCCACGTTGAGCTGACCGGCGACGACGTCACGGAGTGCGTGGGCGGCGGCGACGAGATCTTCGTCGACGACCTGCACCAGCGCTACGAGACGGCCTGCGACCCGCGGCTCAACCGCAGCCAGTCGCTGGACCTGGCGTTCCTGGTGGCGGAGATGTACCGCGACCAGTAGTGACGGATCAATGACGGTGGGGCGCGGATCGATGTGATCCGCGCCCCACCGTCGTTTCCCGGACTTTTGTGCGGCGGACTCGGCGGGTAAGGTTAGGTTAGCCTCACCGATTATCGGGAAAGGCGCCAGCAATCGATCCCGCCGGGAGGTGAACCGCGTGTACGTCTGCTCGTGCTTCGGCATCACCGAGAAGCAGGTCAAGGAACACGCGGAAGCCGGTGCGTGCACCCCCCGTCAGATCGCGTCGGTCTCCAAGGCCGGCACGGACTGTGGATCGTGCGTACGCCGCATTCAGGGCATTCTCGGCCGCGGTGTATGCCCCCGTCGGGAGCTGCTCGACCAGGGCGACCCCGTCGGCGTACTGGCCGCGGACGCTGCGCTCGCCCCCGAGGCCGCGCTGAACGAGGCCGCCTAGCCCGTCACGCCTGGCCCGTCACGCCTGGCCCGTCACGCCTGGCCCGTCACGCCTGGCCCGTCACGCCTGGCCCCCGCCACGCCTCAGCCCTCCGGCTGCTCGATCAGCTGGGCGAGGTAGAGCGCCTCTCCAAGCTTCTCGACCAGCTCCAGCTGGGTGTCGAGATAGTCGATGTGGTGCTCCTCGTCCGCGAGGATGCTCTCGAAGATGTTCGCGGACGTGATGTCGCCTTTGGCGCGCATGACCTCGATGCCGCGCCGCAGCCGGTCGATCGCCTCGACCTCGACCTGGCGGTCCGCCTCGAACATCTCCTTGACGGTCTGCCCGATACGCACATGGAAGAGCCGCTGGTAGTTCGGCAGGCCCTCGAGGAAGAGGATGCGGTCGGTCAGCACCTCCGCGTGCTTCATCTCGTCGAACGACTCGGCCCGCGTGTACTTCGCGAGCTTCGTCCAGCCGAAGTTCTCCTGCATCTTCGCGTGTAGGAAGTACTGGTTGATCGCAGTCAGCTCGGCGGTCAGCTGCTCATTGAGAAACTCGATGACCTCGGGGTCGCCCTGCATCGCAGCGGCTCCTTCCAGACGTGTAACTGGGCAGGTTGCCGCGAATCCTTGCACCGCGACCCTGGGTAGTCCAGTAAGTGCATGCTTAGTAGGAGTTGCCCGAATCGGCCCAGACCTGGTCAGGACCACCCTGTCCGGTCTGTCACCATGGAGTCATGGGTCAGCCGGAAAGCCGCGAATCGGAGCAGCAGGAGCTTCCGCCGGGGCAGCGGTTGCAGCGTGGCTGGCCGGTCACCCACTACGGGCCCGTCCCCAAGTTCAAGCCGGACCGCTGGGAGTTCAGGGTTTTCGGCGCCACGGCCGACGGCGAGAAACACTGCTGGAACCACGAGGAGTTCTCGGCCCTGCCGTTCTCCTCGGTCGTCGCCGATCTGCACTGCGTGACGAAATTCAGCATGCTCGGAGCCGAATGGGGTGGTGTCCTCGCCCGTACGGTCCTGGAGCTCGCGCCGCCCGCCGACAACGTCACCCACGTCATGGTCTGGGCCGAGTACGGCTTCAGCTCGAATCTCCGGCTTGCGGACTTCAGCGCCGAGCGGACCGTCTTCGCCACCCACAAGGGCGGTGAGGTGCTGACCGCGGAGCACGGTTTTCCGCTGCGGCTCGTCGTTCCGCATCTGTATGCCTGGAAGGGGCCCAAGTGGGTCCGCGGCATCGAGTACATGACGGCGGACCGCCGCGGCTTCTGGGAGGAGCGCGGCTATCACAACGTCGGCGACCCCTGGCGCGAGCAGCGCTACTCGTACCAGGAGGAGCCGGGGGACGGCCCCGAGCTCTGACGCTCGGGACCGGGAGCCGCCCGACCGCCCTCAGTGGTGGTACTGGTGGACCACCGCGTGGCCCTTGCCGCGGCCGATCATCCACTTGTTGACGGGTGTCGTGATCAGGAAGGCGGCGAACAGGGCGAAGGCGAGCACGCCCCAGAACATCGCGTCGGAGAGATGGGCGTCCATGGCGCCCGGCCACAGGGCGAGCACCCCGTTGTCGATCAGCTCCATGACGGCGATGGAGAGGGTGTCGGCGGCGAGGGCCACGCGGATGGCCGTCCTGAAGTCGACGCCGGCCTTGAGGATGCCGCGCAGGGTGAGCGCGTAACCGAAGAAGAAGGCCAGGACGATCGCGAGGATCATCGTCTGCATGTTGCCCCAGCCGAGGGCTGTGCCGATCACCATGCCGAGCACCTCGCCGATGGCGCAGCCGGTGAGGCAGTGCAGCGTGGCCTTCGTCGCCATGGACCAGCTGACCTTGGAGTGGCCGCCCGCGTGGCCGCCCGCATGGCCGGCGTGGTCGTGGTGAGCGTGGCGGTGCTCGTCGTGCACGTGCTGCGTATGGGCGTCGCGCTGCATCAGAAGGCCCCCAAAGCCAGGTAGCGGTTCCTGTCCACAGACAGAACCGTATACCCCCCTAGGGTATTCCTCAATGGCATTGGCCGATCTTCAGAACGCGCGCAGCTCCTTCAGTCGGGCCACATCGGCCGCGTGGCCCTCCTTGCCGCCCGGGGTCTCGATGATCAGCGGCACGCCCTCGGTCGCCGGGTGCGAGAACAGCTCCCGGAACGGCTCCTCGCCTATGTGACCTGCGCCGATGTTCTCGTGCCTGTCCTTGTGCGCGCCGGTCACGTCTTTGGAGTCATTGGCGTGGATCAGCCCCAGCCGCCCTTCGCCGACCGTGTCGACCAGCAGGTCGAGCGTCTGCTTCATCCCGCCCGGCTCCGCCAGATCGTGTCCCGCGGCGAAGACGTGGCAGGTGTCGAGGCAGACGCCCAGCTTGGGGTGGGAGTCCAGTGCCTCGAAGTACGGCCCGAAGTCCCAGGTGCGCGAGCAGAGGGAGAAGCCCTGGCCCGCCGTCGACTCCAGCAGCAGCTGGGGGTCATGGTCGTGTGTCAGTTCGTCGAGCAGCGGCAGCAGGTGCCTGCGTACCTGCGCGAGCGCCTCGGCGCGGGGGCGGCCTCCGGTCGCCGACCCGGTGTGGACGACGACACCGAGCGCACCGATCTCCCGGCCGCGGCGCAGCGAATGGCGCAGCGATTCCACGGACTTCTCCACCGTGGCCTCGGTGTGCGAGCCGAAGTTGATGAGATACGGCGCGTGGACGTACGCCGGTATGCCCTCGGTGGCGCATACCGCCCGGAACTGCGCGTCCTGAGCGGGGTTTCCGGTCGGTGTCGCCCAGCCGCGCGGGTTGGCGACGAAGACCTGCACGGTCTCCGCGCCCATCTCACGGGCGTACGCGAGACCGGTCGAGGCGAGGCCCCCGGCCACCGGAACATGCCCGCCGACGGGATTGCGCACGTCGGGATTGAACATGTGTTCTAGAGCCCCTTGGTCCTGATCGTGATCGTGCTGCCCTCGGGGGCCTGGGAGCCGCCCTCCACGGACTGGCTCTCGATGGTGTCGCTGAAGGAGAGGAACGGGCGGTCCACCTTGACCTCGAACCCGGCCGACTCCAGCCTGTTCCTCGCGTCGTCGACGTTCTCGCCGGTGACGTCCGGGACCGGCAGCATCCGTGGGCCCTTCGAGACGGTCAGGGTGATGGTGTCGCCCCGCGCGGCCTCGCTGCCCTCGGCGGCGGACTGCTTGGCGACCGCGCCCTGCTCCTCCGGGGAGTTGATCTGCTCGGCGGCGATCTTCACCTTGAAGCCTGCGTCCTCCAGCTCGGCCTTCGCGCCTTCGACCGGCTCGCCCACGACCCCCGGGACCTCCACCGGAGAGCCCTTGCTCACGACCAGCGCCACCGCCGAGTCGGGCTTGCGTTTGGTCTCGGCGGCCGGATCCGTACGGATCACCGCGCCCTGCGGGACCTCGTCGCTGAACTCCCGGCTGACGATGCCCGGGGCCAGCCCGGTGTCCTTCAGCTGACGTTTGGCCTGGGCCAGCGGTATGGCCGTGACGTCCGGGACCTTCACGATCTCCGGGCCCCGGGAGACGGCCAGCGTCACCGACCCGTTGCCGCGGATGCGTGCACCGGATGCCGGATCGCTGTTCATCACCGTGCCGCGCGCGAAGGAGTCGCTGAAGCCGCGCTCGACCGCCTTCACGTCCAGCCCGGCGTCGCCGAGCCGCTTCCTGGCCTCCTGCTCGGTCTGGCCGAGGAGGCTCGGGACGCGGGTGAACTGGCCGGAGTTGATGTACCAGACGCCTGCGCCCAGGCCGAGGGCGAGCAGGACGGCGGTGACTACGGCGATCATCGCGCGCCGGGGACGGCGGCCTGCCGGGGCCGCCGGCGCGGGAGGCCCCACGGGCGGCATCTCCAGCCGGCTGGTGTGGTTGACCTCGCGGTTCTGGGCGAATGCGGCCCCCTGGATACGGACGGCCCGGGGGATCACGCTCGTCCGGTCGTCCGAGGTGCCGTGCTCCTCGCCACGGGCCTGCGGCGGCACCGCGTCGAGCTGCGCGTCGGTCAGAGCCGCACGCGCCTCGCGGGCCCGGCCGAGCAGCGTCACCGCGTCGTGCGGACGGATGCCGGGATTGCGGGCGGTCGCGCTCGCGACCAGTTCGTCCAGCTCCCAGGCCAGCCCGGGGACGGCGGCCGAGGGCGCGGGCACGTCGTCGTGCAGATGCCGGTAGAGCACCTGGGCGGGGCTGCCGCCGGTGTGGGGCTTGGCGCCGGTCAGCATCTCGTACAGGACGACACCGCAGGCGTACACGTCGACGCGGGTGTCGGTGGCGCCGTTCTCGATCTGCTCGGGGGCGAGATACGACACGGTGCCGAGGACTGAGCCGGTGGTGCTCGTCACCGTGTCCACGGCCCGTACCAGGCCGAAGTCGGCGACCTTGACCCGGCCGTCGTCCCCTATCAGGACGTTCTCCGGCTTCATGTCGCGATGCACGAACCCGGCCCGGTGGGCGGCGCCGAGGGCCGCCAGGACCGGCTCCAGGATGTCGAGAGCCGCGCGGGGCTGGAGCGCGCCGCGCTCGCGCAGTACGTCACGCAGGGTGCAGCCGGCGACGTACTCCATGGCCAGATAGACGTACGGCCCATCCGTGCCCTGGTCGTAGACCCCCACCACATTCGGGTGGGAGAGCCGGGCCACGGACTTGGCCTCGCGGATGAACCGGTCCACGAACGACGTGTCGGCGGCCAGCGCCGGGTGCATCACCTTCAGCGCGAGGATGCGGTCGAGCCGGGTGTCCAGGGCCCGGTAGACCGTGGCCATGCCGCCGACGGCGATGCGCGCGTCGATGCGGTAGCGGCCGTCGAGCACGCGCCCGACGAGCGGGTCCTGAAGGGTCGTATCCACGCAGGAGAGTCTACGAGCGGCCGCCGACAGCGCTCACCGGGTGCACAGGCCCGCCGCAGGACTGAAGCCGACCTGTGACACCGGTGGTGGGAAACACCCTGGCTCAGAAGGCGGGCCGCTCCGGGTCCAGCGCCGCCATGCCCGCTGCCGGTGACGACGCCTGCGCGAAGTGCCGGCGCGGAATCCGGCCGGCCCGGTACGCCAGGCGGCCCGCCTCCACCGCGTGCCGCATCGCCTCCGCCATCAGGACCGGCTCCTGCGCGCGGGTGACCGCCGAGGCCAGCATCACCGCCGCGC
The DNA here is from genome assembly GCF_024213665.1 of Streptomyces sp. A3M-1-3. Lineage (GTDB taxonomy): Bacteria > Actinomycetota > Actinomycetes > Streptomycetales > Streptomycetaceae > Streptomyces. The sequence continues at coordinate 129,909 of NZ_JANAVP010000003.1, read as the reverse complement.
AACCCAGCTCCATGGCGAGCGCCGCGTCGGACGCGGTGCCGGCGCCCGCGTCGAGGATCACCGGTACCTTCGCGCGCTCCGTGATCAGCTGGAAGTTGTGCGGGTTGCGGATGCCGAGGCCGGAGCCGATGGGGGAGCCGAGCGGCATGATCGCCGCGCAGCCCACGTCCTCCAGCTTGCGGGCGAGGACCGGGTCGTCGTTCGTGTATGGCAGGACGGTGAAGCCGTCGTCGACCAGGATCTCCGCCGCGTCGAGCAGCTCGACCGGGTCGGGGAGGAGCGTGCGCTCGTCGGCGACGACCTCCAGTTTGATCCAGTCGGTGCCGAGCGCCTCCCGGGCCAGCCGGGCGGTGAGTACGGCCTCACCTGCGGTGAAGCAGCCCGCGGTGTTCGGCAGGACGCGGATGGAGAGCTTGTCGAGGACGGAGAGGACCGATCCCTGGACCGTGGGGTCGAGGCGGCGCATCGCGACGGTCGTCAGTTCGGTGCCCGAGGCGACGAGGGAGCGTTCGAGCACATCGAGGCTGGGCGCGCCGCCCGTCCCCATGATCAGCCGGGACGAGAACGTGGTGTCGCCGAGGGTGAGAAGGTCGTCGGCCATGGCGGTTCAGCCTCCCTGGACTGCGGTGAGGACCTCGACGCGGTCGCCGTCGCCGAGTGGGGTGGCGGACCACTGGCCGCGCGGGACGACCGTCTCGTTGACGGCGGCGGCGACTCCGGAGTGGGCCTGGGTGAGGGTCGAGACGAGAGCGTCGAGGGTGGTTCCGCCGGGGATCTCGCGGGGCTCTCCGTTCACGGACACGGACACGGACACGGACACGGACACGGACACGTGCGCGGACGCGGTCGTGGTCATGCGGGCTGCTCCTCACGCGCGAGAGAGGACACGGGAGAGGGGACGGGCGAGGGGACGGGCGAGAATCGCCGGGGGCTGAACGGGCGGGCCACCTCAGGGAGTTCGCCGGTGGTCAGGACGGCGGCCATCGCATCGCCGGTGACGGGCGTCAGCAGCACGCCGTTGCGGTAGTGCCCGGTGGCGAGGTGCAGGCCGGGCAGGGCGGTGGGGCCGAGCAGCGGCGCGTTGTCGGGGGAGCCGGGGCGCAGGCCGGCCCGGGTCTCCGTCAGCGGCAGCTCGGTGATGCCGGGCACCAGCTCGTGCGCGTCGCGCAGCAGCTCGTACACGCCGCCGGCCGTCACGGTCGTGTCCCAGCCGAGCTCCTCGCTGGTCGCGCCGACGACCAGCTCGCCGTTCGTGCGCGGGACCAGATAGACGTGGCTGCCGCGTACGACGGCCCGTACGGTCCGGGTGAGGAACGGGGCGTACGGGCGGGGCACGGTCAGCCGCAGGACCTGGCCCTTGACGGGACGCACGGGCGGCAGCACCTCGGCCGGTACCCCGTCCAGCCGGCCACTGAAGCTGCCCGCCGCCAACACCACCTGGTCGGCGGGGAGCGCGGCGCCGTCGTCCAGTACGGCCCCGCAGGCCCGGTCGCGTACGACCGTCAGGTGCGCGACCGTGGCGCGGTGGAAGACCACCCCGGCCCGCTCGCACGCGGTCAGCAGGGCGGCGGCGAGCCGGCGCGGGTCGACCTGGTGGTCGCCGTCCACGCGCAGGCCCCCGCGCACGCCGGGCGCGAGCATCGGCTCCAGACGGCGGCACTCGCGCCCGGTGAGCCACTCGGACTCGAGGCCGCAGCGGTGCTGGAGGGCATGGAGTTCGCGGAGGTGGGCCCGGTCGTCCGCGTCGAGCGCCACGGCGAGCGTGCCGCAGGCGCGAAAGCCGATGTCCTGGCTGCTCTCCTCGGCGAGTTCGGCCGCGAAGGCCGGATAGCGCTGCGCGGAGGCGAGATTGAGCCCGAGGAGGGTTTCCTCGCCGTAGTGGAGTTCGGTGACGGCGGCGAGCATGCCGGCCGCCACCTGGGCGGCTCCGCCGCCCGGATCGGGGTCGGCGACGGCGGTGCGCAGTCCTCGCCGGGCCGCCCGCCAGGCCGTGACCAGGCCGATGATTCCGCCCCCGATGACCAGGACGTCGGATCCGTCGGATCCCTTTCGAGATGCGTGCATGGGCGTCCAGCCCCTCCCTTCGCCGGCATGACCCGGATCAGGTTCGTACGGTCGGAGGCCGCCCCAGCCTCCCTCTCAGCCCGGTGCGTCCGGACTCCCGCGAGTGGTTTTCGTTGGCCAGAGTAACCTCCGGAGTCGGCGCGCAGTAAGGGAGCAGGGCAGCCGCCGGCAGCTGGTCGGTCGCCTCTCTTCCTGACGTTTTGTCAAATGCGTAAGGTGATCGGGTGACCGAGCAGAGGCAGGCAGAGCAGCGCATCGTCGTCGTCGGCGCCGGGATGGCCGGTGTGCAGACCGCCGTGGCGCTGCGCGAACTGGGTTTCACCGGGCCGGTCACGTTGCTGGGGGCCGAGCCGCACCAGCCGTACGACCGGCCGCCGCTGTCCAAGGCGGTTCTGCTGGGCAAGGCCGAGGGGTCCGCGTTCGACGTGGACTTCGAGGAGCTGTCGATCGGCCTTCAGCTCGGCCGCGAGGTGACCGGCCTGCGCCCGGAGGCGCACGAGATCGACACCCCGGATGGTTCCGTCCCGTACGAAGTCCTGGTCATCGCCACCGGCGCGGAACCGATCACGCTGCCCGGCGGCGAGGGCGTCCCGGGGGTCCATCTGCTGCGCACCCTCGACGACGCGGAGCGGCTGCGGCCGGTGCTCGCCGAGCAGCACGAGATCGTGGTCGTCGGGGCGGGCTGGATCGGTGCGGAGTTCGCGACGGCTGCCCGGGAGGCCGGCTGCGAGGTGACCGTCGTGGAGGCAGCCGACCGGCCGCTCGCCGGTGCGCTGCCCGCAGAGGTCGCGGCCCCCATGGCCGGCTGGTACGCGGACAGCGGCGCGCGCCTGCTCACCGGGGCGCGGGTGGCGGGGATCGAGCCGGGCGCGGTGGTCCTAGCCGACGCCGAAGGGACCCGGCTCGCCGCCGGAGCGGTGGTCGTCGGGATCGGCGCCCGGCCGGCGACCGGCTGGCTGGCGGGATCGGGCATCGCGCTCGGGGCGGACGGTTCCGTCACCGCCGACGAGCGGCTGCGCACCTCGCTGCCCGACGTGTACGCGGTGGGGGACTGCGCCTCCTTCCCGTCCGGGCGCTACGGCGAGCGGCTGCTCGTCCACCACTGGGACAACGCCCTGCAGGGGCCGCGGACGGTCGCCGCCAACATCATCGCGGGGGCGGCCGGCGGGGTGCCGGAGGTCTACGACCCGGTCCCGTACTTCTGGTCGGAGCAGTTCGGCAGGTTCGTCCAGTACGCCGGCCACCACGGCGCCGCCGACACGATGGTGTGGCGCGGGGATCCCGCCGGGGCCGCCTGGTCGGTCTGCTGGCTGAAGGAGGGCGCGCTCGTCGCCCTGCTCGCCGTGGGCCGGCCGCGCGACCTCGCCCAGGGGCGCAGGCTCATCGAGGCCGGGATGCATCTGGATCCGGTGCGGGCCGCCGACCCTTCCGTACCGCTGAAGACCGCCGTCCGCTGACGGCTGCGGCTTGCAGGTGGATGGGGGCTTGCCGGTGGATGGGGGCGACACGCCCGGGCGACGCCCCTTCCGCCCTACCCGGCTACCCACTGTCAGTCCGGGATGGCAGGCTTGTCCCGTGACCGAGATTGACGCAAAGATCGATGCTCTCGTCCCCGCCTGGCTCAACCTTCCCGACATCGCGGAACTGCTCGATGTCGAGGTGACGCGCATCCGGCAGCTGGTCAAGGAGGGCCAGCTGATCGCGGTGCGCCGTGGTGAGAACCGGGTGCTCCAGGTGCCCGCCGCCTTCATCAGCGACGGGAAGGTGGTCAAGGGCCTTTCGGGGACCCTGACCCTCCTGAGGGACGACGGCTTCAGCGACGAAGAGATGCTGGAGTGGCTCTTCACTCCCGACCCGACCCTGCCGGGCACACCGGCGCAGGCCCTGAGCGAGAATCGCGGCACGGAGGTGAAGCGCCGCGCCCAGGCGCTCGCCGTCTGACCCGATCCGACACTCTTGCGGTGTACGGGCCGGCCTGCCCGGCCCGTACACCGCCCACCACGGGGGGAACGTCTCCATGTCATCCGCACGCTCCGCCGCGCGGTCCACCGCACGCGCCCTGCTGTCCGACGCCCGGCTGTACCTGTGCACGGACGCGCGCAAGCGCCAGGGGGACCTTTCCGAGTTCCTGGACGCCGTGCTGTCCTCCGGCGTGGACATCGTGCAGCTGCGCGACAAGGGGATGGAGGCGGGTGAGGAGCTGGAGCACCTCCAGGTCTTCGCCGACGCGTGCCGCAGGCACGGCAAGCTGCTCTCCGTCAACGACCGCGCCGACGTCGCGCACGCCATCGGCTGCGAGGTGCTGCACCTGGGGCAGGGCGACCTTCCGGTCCCGGCCGCGCGGGCGATCCTCGGCCCGGATGCGCTGATCGGCCGTTCCACGCATGCCGAGTCCGAGGTGGACGCGGCAGTCGGGGAGGCGGGCGTGGACTACTTCTGCACCGGCCCCTGCTGGCCCACCCCGACCAAGCCGGGGCGGTACGCGCCGGGACTCGGCCTCGTGCGGTACGCGGCCTCGCTCGGCCAGGAGCGGCCCTGGTTCGCGATAGGCGGGATCGACGCGGGCAACCTGGACGAGGTGCTGGACGCGGGTGCCCGCCGGGTCGTCGTCGTACGGGCGATCACCGAGGCGGACGATCCGGGTGCGGCGGCGGCGGAGCTGGCCAAGCGGGTCGCGGCGCGGAGCGCGTAGCCGTCTCAAGTGTGTCCAATGGGTGGACGGAAACCAGACAAAGCGTGCGTATCAGCTGGAATTCTTGGGGCTGCGCGCGAGCCCTGGCTAACCTTCCCGTATGGCCCTAGGCACCGCTTCCACCAGGACGGACCGAGCGCGCACGGTCCGTGATCTGCTTGCTTCCGGCAAGCAGTCCTACTCCTTCGAGTTCGCCGCCCCGAAAACCGAGAAGGGCGAGCGGACGCTGTGGAATGCCATCCGCCGCATCGAGGCCGTCTCACCGACCTTCGTCTCCGTGACGTACGGCGCGGGCGGTACGTCCCGTGAGGGCACGGTCCGCGCCACCGAGCGCATCGCGACCGACACCACCCTCACCCCGGTCGCCCACCTCACCGCCGTCAACCACTCGCTCGCCGAACTCCGCAATGTCATCGGGCAGTACGCGGACGCCGGGATCAGGAACATGCTGGCGCTGCGCGGCGACCCGCCCGGCGACCCGCTGGGCGACTGGGTGCCCCACCCGGAGGGCGTGACGTACGCCGCGGAACTGGTTGGGCTCATCAAGGAGTCGGGCGACTTCTGTGTGGGCGTCGCCGCATACCCGGAGATGCACCCGCGGTCCACGGACTGGGACACAGATGTCCGCCACTTCGTGGACAAGTGCCGCGCCGGGGCCGATTTCGCCATCACACAAATGTTCTTCTACGCCGAGGACTACCTGCAGCTGCGTGACCGGGTGGCCGCGGCCGGCTGCTCGACGCCGATCATCCCGGAGATCATGCCGGTCACCAACGTCCGCCAGATCGAGCGGTTTGCCCAGCTCAGCAACGCCGCGTTCCCGCCCGAGCTCGCGGAAAGGATCCTCGCTGTAAAGGACGACCCGGCCGCTGTACGCTCGGTCGGGATCGAGTACGCGACGGAGTTGTGCGCGCGGTTGATGGCGGAGGGCATCCCCGGGCTTCACTTCATTACGCTCAACCACTCCACGGCGACGCTCGAAATCTACGAGAATCTGGGCCTGCACCAGCGGGCCTGACCGGTCGTGTCCCAGGGGGCGGCGGCCGTACGAGAGGGGCGTACATGGGCTGGACGGTCCTCTACATCGCGTTCGGATTCGTCGCGCTGTGGCTGCTGGGCGAGGTACTGCTGCAGTACAAGGCGCGGCTGCGCTGGCGGCTGCTCGCCTTCTTCGGCTTCCTGGGTGTGGTCGTCGGGGTACTGCTGGCCTCGGTGATCGTCATCGGGGTCGGCGCCATCGCCTTCGCGATCGGCCAGACGTACGTCACCCTCTCCTTCCGCCGCGGCTTCTCGACGGGCTGGGCGATCGGCGGCAACCCCGGCGCGAGCCGGCGGCGAAGGTCCGGCGGTGACCCTGCCGCACGCCCCGAGCCCACGCTCGAGGTCTCGGACCTCGCGTACGAGCCGGTGCCCGAGGCGGAGGCGGAGGCGGAGCGCGTGCCCGGCCGGGAGACCGCCGAGGCGGCGGACGTGTATGAACCGCAGCCGCTGCCGGACGAGACGGGGCAGTACGGCGTCTACCGCGACTCGGCGTTCGCGACGGCCGCGCAGAACGAGCAGAACGGCGGCTACGACGCCAACGCGTCGGCCTACGCCGGCTACTACGACCCGCAGGGCCAGAATCAGGACGCCTACTCCGGGCAGTACGACTACGGGACCGGCCAGCAGCAGTACGCCGCGTACTCCGACCCGTACATCGGCACCCAGCAGTACAGCCCGTACGACTACGGCACGGGCCAGCAGCAGTACGCCGAGCCGTACGCCCAGCCCCAGTACAGCGAGACCCCGCCGGGCGGCGTGTGGGTCCCGCAGCAGCGCGACGGCGAGCAGCCGTACGCCGCGGGCGACGAGCAGGGCTACCCGTACCAGAACGGGCAGAACGACGGCCAGGACACCGGCGACTACAACGAGCAGTACCGGTACTAGGCCCAGCGGTATGTACTAGCCAGGCCCTGTCCGGCTCACTGCGAGCCGCGGAAGCCGGCCCCCTCCACGATCAGGCCGGCGACGAGCGCCCCCGACATCCCGGCATGTGCCAGCCCGCCGCCTGGGTGGGCGAAGCCGCCCGCGAAGAGCAGCCCCGGCAGGGGTGACCGGTTGTCCGCCGGCAGGTAGTCACCCCCCGCCCCCGCCAGCGCGGGCGCGGGCACCTGGCGCAGGCCGGTCTCGCGCAGGGTGTCGTCCGGGGTGCGCACCTCACGCCACAGCAGCCGCTCGCTCAGGCCGGGTACGGCGGCGGCCGCCGCCGCAAGGACCCGGTCCGCGAAGCGCTCGGTGGCACCCGGCTCGCTCCACAGGCTGTCCGCCGACCACAGGTCCCCGGCCGGGACGACGGTCGTCAGTGTGACCGACTCGTGCTCCTCGGGGTGGAGGGTGGGATCGTCCGGGCGCAGCACGGTCACGGTCGGCCGCTCGGGCAGGCGGCCGTCGAAGACCGCGCCCAGTTCGGCGGACCGGTCGGCCGCGTGCACCACGGTGCGGTGCACCGCGTCGCCGGGCCGGGCTCCGCTCAGCGCCACGCACACCACGAACCGCCCGGTCGCGGGGACCGCCGGTACATGGTGCTTGTAGAGGGCCGGGACAGGGGCGCCGGGGACAGGGGCGCCCGAGACGACGAAGTCCGCCTCGGCGACCGCGTCCGTACCCCCAGCCAGTTCCACGCCCGCAGCGCGGCCGTCCTTCTCCCGTACGCCCGTCACCTCGGTGCCGAACGCGAACTCGACCCCGCGGGCCAGGCAGCGTTCGTACAGCGCCTGCGCGAGCGCCCGGATCCCGCCGCGTACGTACCAACTGCCGAAGGTCTGCTCCATGTACGGGAGCACCGCCGCCGCGGCCGGCGCGCTGCGGGGATCGAGGCCGTACGCCAGCACGCCGCTCTCCAGCACGGCCACCAGCCGGGGATCACCCAACTCGCGCTGCGCCACCTCGGCGAGCGTCGGCGGCCGGCGCCGCAGCAGCCCGCTCCCGCGCACCGCCGGATACGGATCGCGGCCCAGCGCCTTCCGGTCCGCCCGCAGCGGCTCCTCCAGCAGCGGTCTGCGGGTCGCGTCCCAGGCAGTCCGGGCGCGGCCCAGGTAGGCGCTCCAGCGCTCGCCGGCGCCCGCGCCCAGCACCTCGTCCAGCGCGGAAGCGACGCCTCCGCGCGAGGCGTTGGGCAGCGAGACCTCCGTGCCGTCGGGGAAGACGTGCCGCACGGCCGGGTCCACCTGGGTCAGCTCGACACACCGCTCCAGCGGCTCCTTGCCCGTCTTGACGAACAAGTCGCGGTAGACGGCAGGCAGATGGAGCAGCCCCGGCCCGGTGTCGAAGGCGAAGCCCTCGCGCTCGAACCGGCCGACCGAGCCGCCGTACGTGCCGGAGCGCTCGTACACCGTCACCCGGTTGCCTGCCACGGCCAGCCGGGCGGCCGCCGCCATCGCGCCCATCCCGGCGCCGATCACCGCAATACGTGCCATGTCAGCGACCTTATCGGCCACCTCCGACAGTTCAGCCAGGTGGCCAGGAGCTGCCGGCCGCCAGCCGTTTCTCCTCGCGTCGCTGCGCCCTGCGGCGCAGGAAGCGGCGGATCCGCGAGGCGAGGAAGACCAGTATCACGATGCCGAGCACGAGCAGAACGCCCGCGATGATCGCCGCCGCCTCCGGATTGAATATCGCGAAGGTGATGATCCCGGCGACCCCGAGGTCCTCGGCCGTGCTCATCAGGAAGTTGCTCGTGGGCTCGGGCGAGGTGTTGATCGCCATCCGCGTGCCGGCCTTGACGAAGTGGCTCGCCAGCGCGGTCGAGCCGCCCACCGCGCCGGCCGCCAGGTCGGACAGGGACCCGCTCTGGCCGGCCAGGAGCGCGCCGACGACCGCACCCGACACCGGCCGGATCACGGTGTGCACCGAGTCCCAGGCCGAGTCCACGTACGGGATCTTGTCGGCGACGGCCTCGCAGAGGAAGAGCACGCCCGCGACGATCAGGACGTCGGTGCGCTGCAGCGACTCGGGCACCTCGTCGGTGAGACCGGTCGCGCCGAAGACGCCGAGGAGCAGGACCACCGCGTAGGCGTTGATCCCGCTGGCCCAGCCGCTGGTGAAGACCAGGGGGAGTACGGACACGGACGTGATCGTAACCAGTTGGCGGTCACCGGTCCTGAGGTTGAGCACGTAGGACTGAGTATCCGTACCCAGCGGTGGAGATGAGTAGCTGTGCGGATGGGCCCGGCCTGCGGGGGACGGAAGAGTGGAGGCCACGGAAGGGGAGCGACGCCGGCACCGCCGACACGGGGCGGCGGAAACGGCGTGGCACCCCTGACGGCCACGGGGGGACACGGGGAAAGCGCCAGGTCGGCGGGGCTCGGGGGGATCGAGCCTCGCCGGCCCGGTGCCGTTTCGCTTCCGTATGCGTTCCGTATGCGTTCCGTATGCGTGGCGTGGCGTGCCGTGGACCGACCGCGCCGACGCCGTCGCCCGGAGGACTACCCCCGCCCGCTCACCCGGCCGTGCAGCAGCCGCGACAGCGCCGCGTGGACATCGTCGATCGACCGCTCCCGCTGGAACGCCTGCCAGTCGAGCGCCGCCACCAGCACCATCCCCACCAGCGCGGCGGCCGTGAGCGGAATGTCGATCTCCGCGCTGAGTTCGCCGTTGTCGATGGCCTCCCGCAGCACGGTCTCGACCACGGCCACCGCCTGCTGCCGCACCACGAGGAGCGTGGACTGCCAGGCGCGGTTGGTGCGCCAGAGTTCGGCCACGTACAGCTGGGTGAAGGCCGGATAGCGGTCGATGAAGACCAGCCCGGCCCGGATCATCGCGTCCAGCGCCTCGACCTTGGTGCCGCCGCGCTTCTCCGTGTCGTCGGCCGAGGCCTGGAGCGAGGCGGTGAGCAGCCCGACGCCGTGCCGCAGCAACTCCTCGAACAGGACGGTCTTGCTCGCGAAGTTGTAGTAGACCGTGCCCTTCGCGACCCCGGCCCGCTCGGCGATCTCGTCCACCGTCGTCGCGGAGAAACCCTGCTCGGCGATGAGCGTGACGGCCGCCTCGTAGAGCTTCTGCCGGGTGGCCTGCCGTCTGGTGCTGCTGCTGTCCATGACGTCGATTCTCACAGGCTCAGCTCCGGGTGCAGGCGGTCGAGGGTCCATACCTGCCTGCGCCGGGCCGACCACGCGGTGAGTGCGAGCGCCCCGGCGGTGAAGGCGAGCAGCACCACCGAGCCCTGCCAGACCGGGCCGAGACCGCCGCCGGTGATGAGCCTGCGGAGCCCCTCGACCACGTACGTCATGGGCAGGAAGGGGTGGATGGCATTGAAGAAGCCCGGACTGGTCTGTACGGGGTAGGTGCCGCCGGCCGAAGTCAGCTGGAGCATCAGCACCGCCAGGACGAGGATCCGGCCGGCCGCGCCGAAGCGGGCGTTGAGCCACTGGACGATGGCGGCGAAACAGCCGGTCACCAGGACCAGGAAGCCGACCGTTCCGGCGGCCCGTTCCATCTGCAGGCCCAGCCCCCAGTGCAGTACGGACATCAGGGCCCCGACCTGGAGGACGCCGAGCGCGGCGACGGGCAGCCAGCCGGCGAGCGCGATCCGCCAGGCGGAGGCGCCGGCGGCGAGCGCGCGCCGGTTGAGCGGCTGGATCAGCATGTACGCCACCATGGCGCCCACCCAGAGCGAGAGCGGGATGAAGTACGGGGCGAAACCGGTGCCGTAGTTGGGCGCCTTGTGCAGCGACTGGGAGGCGAGCCGCACGGGATCGGCCATGACCTCGGTGCGCCGGTCGCGCTCGCCCTCGTCGTAGTCGGGGATCTTGGCGGCTCCGTCGTGGAGCCCGCCGGCCAGGTCGCCCGAGCCGCCGACGAGTTTGAACAGCCCGCCGTCGAGGCTGTTGGCACCCGTGGTGAGCTTGCCGATGCCGGCGTCGAGGTCGCTGGCTCCGGTCTTGGCGGACGTCAGCCCGGTGTGGAGCTTGTCCGCGCCCTTGGCGACCTCCTTGGCGCCGGTGTTGAGCGCGTTGATCTTGGCGACGGCCGCGTCCAGGTCCTCGCCCAGGGTCGGTGCGCGGTCGGCGAGCGCCTGGGCCTGCTTCTGCAGCTTTTCCAGGTGGTCGTCGAGCTTCTCCATGTCGCCCTCGTAGCCCTGGACCACCTTGTTCACGTCCTTGGCTACCTTGGCCGAGTCGGCGGCGGCGTCCTTGGCCCGCTTCAGCTGGGGGCAGGCCGGGTTGGGCACGAGCGCGTCCACGCAGAGATCCTTGTGGACGGCCGCCAGGTCGTCGGCGGCCTTGCGGGAGGCGGTCTCCGCGATCGGGGCGGCCGTCACGAGGGCGCCGAGGTTCTTCCGTACCGCCTGCGAGGAGTCCGCCACCATCTGGGCGGTGTCGCCGATGGTCTTGTCGTTGTCCTTCAGGAACGGGCCCACCTTCGCCGCGGTCCCGTTGACCTTGTCCGCGAGCTTCTGGGTGCCGGCGGCCACCTTCTTCGCGCCCGTCTCCAGATCGCCCGCGCCGGTGTCGAGCTTTTTGACGCCGCGCGACAGCTTGCCGCTGCCCTCCTTGGCGTCCGCCAGGCCGGTCGCCAGGTCCTGCGAGCCCTTCTTGGCCTTCCCGATACCGCTCTTGAGGGTGTCGGCACCCTTGGCCGCCTTCTCGGTCGCGCCGTGGATGTCGGAGAAGTTGATGAAGATCTTGTCAAGGAACGAGCGGGAGGCGTCGGTCGAGGCGGCGGTCCGCACCTCGGAGAACACCGTCCGGGAGATCTGGCCGACGATGTAGTTGTTGGCGTCGTTCGTACGCACCTGGAGGGCGCCGGTCTCGGGGGAGTCGCCCGAGCTGGAGGCGATACGGCTGCTGAAGTCGGACGGCATGGTGAGGGAGAGGTAGTACGCGCCCTCCTCGACGCCCTCGCGGGCCTCGGCGGCGCTCACTTCGTGCCACTCGAAGACCTTGCTGTCGTGCAGCCCCTCGGTGATCTCGTCACCGGCCCTGATCTTCTTCCCGGCGGCGACGGCGCCCTTGTCGTCGTTGACGAGGGCGACGGGTATCCGGTCCAGGCGCCCGTACGGGTCCCAGAACGACCACAGATAGAGCGCGCCGTACAGCAGCGGCAGCAGCAGGAGCGCGGCGAGTGCGGCTCGTGGCAGCTTGCCCCTGCCGAAACGCTTCAGCTCAAGCGCGGCCAGTTTCGGCGATCGCATCCGCCGCCCCCTTCTCGTCGGTGTCGGTGACTTCGGTGACTTCGGTGACTTCGGTGTCGGCGTCGCGCGCCGGCTCTTCAGTGGCGCTCCCGCCCGTCGAGACCCGCACCGCGCCCTCGGGTGCTTCGCTGCACACGGCCACGACCGTCGTCCCGTTCGCGGCGACGGACCTCAACAACGCCCAGGCCTCCTCGCGTTCCGCGTCGGAGAGCTTCATGTCGGCGTCGTCGACGGCGAGCAGCCGCGGGCCGCCGATCAGCGCGAGAGCCACCGACAGTCGCAGCGCTTCGAGCCGCTCCAGATCGCGCACGGAGGTGCGGGGCCCCTTGGGCAGCGCCTCAAGTTCCAGGCCGGCGGCCGCCAGTGCCGCGTCCACACGCTTGCGGGCCTCGGCGGTGCGCTCGGCGCGCGGCCGCAGCAGCGTACGTACCGAACTCCCGAAGCGGCGCTGCAGCAGGGCGCGTTCGCGAAGGTGCTCGCCGACGGTCAGGGCCGGGTCCAGATCGGTGACCCCGGACACCGGTCCCAGCGCGCTGATCCGCCGTACGGCGGCCATCCGCTTCGGCAGGTGATGGCCCGCGATCTCGGCCCCGCCCTCGCCTGGCCGCATCCGGCCGGTGAGCGCGAGCAGCAGGCAGGTGCGGCCGGAGCCCGAGGGGCCCTCGATGGCGATGAGCGACCCGGGTTGCGCGTCGAGACACACACCGCGGAAGGCCCAGCCGCGTGGGCCCTTCAGTCCGAAGTCCTCGGCCGTGACGGCTGCGCCGTGCGGACTGTCCACGAACCCTCCCCCAATATTTGAACTGACCAGTCAGTGCAGAAACTACCACCGAACTTGCGATCGAAGAAAAAGTCCTGGTCAGGGCGGATTGTCAGTGGTGGCCTCCACGATGGACACATACGGCCACAGAGCCGTCACACGACGACAGGAGGTTCGTCATGGCCAGTTCGTCCGCAGCCGCCGCCCGTCGGCGCCGCGCCACCGGCCCTGCACCCTCACTGACCGGTCCCGCGAGCGATGTCCATCCCGTGCTGCGCCGTGCCACCGCCCCGCCCGCAGCCCTCGACCTGCTCGCCCAGGCACGTACCGGACTCGAAGAGGCCGCCGTCCTGGACTTCCCGAACGAGCGCTACGCCACCGCCCACCTCGCGGCTCTGCGCACCGCCGCCGCCGTACTCGCCGCGCGCGGCCGCCCCGAGACCAGCCCGCGCCGGCGCCAACGCATCCGAAGCGCGTGGGAGGTCCTCCCCGAGATCGCACCGGAACTGACCGAGTGGAGTGCCCTGTTCGCCTCGGGAGCCCAGCGCAGGGCCCGGGCGGAGGCAGGCATACGGGACGCGGCGAGCAGCCGCGACGCCGACGATCTGCTGCGCGACGCGGCCATGTTCCTTCGCCTGGTGGAAAGGATGCTGGTACTTCAGCCGGTACTGCCACAACCACGTGCGGAGCGGCCCGACGCGGGGTGACTTGGCGGGCGGCGGGAGGCAATAGGGTGGACTGCGCAGTTCACCGTTCGAGCCCCGCCGCCCGCGGCGGCACCGCGCCGAGGAGTCATCTGTCGTGTCGGACCGTCCCCGCCCCCGCTCCTCCCTCCGTACCGCCGTGGTGTGGGAGGTGCTCAAGGACGCCCTCGAGCGCCGGGTCAAGGCGACCGGGCGAGATGTCCTGGACGTTCTCGACACCGGCGGCGGTACGGGCAACTTCGCGGTGCCCGTCGCCAGGCTGGGCCACCGGGTCACGGTGGTCGACCCGAGCCCCAACGCGCTCTTCGGGCTGGAGCGCCGGGTCGCCGAGGCCGGGGTCGCCGACCGGGTCCGCGGGGTCCAGGGCGATGTCCAGGGGCTGCTCGACGTGGTCGAGCGCGAGGCGTACGACGCGGTGCTGTGCCACGGCGTCCTGGAGTACGTGGACGATCCGGCCGAGGGCGTGCGCAACGCTGTCTCGGCCCTCCGCCCCTCCGGCACCCTCAGCCTGCTCGCCGCGGGTCTGGGCGGCGCCGTACTCGCCCGGGCACTGGCCGGTCACTTCACCGACGCGCGGCAGGCGCTCACCGACCCGGCCGGCCGCTGGGGCGAGGGCGACCCGGTGCCCCGGCGCTTCACCCCGGAGCAGCTCACCGCACTGGTCGGCGACGCAGGGCTGGAGATCGGCGCGGTGCACGGCGTACGGGTCTTCGCCGACCTCGTCCCCGGTGTTCTGGTGGACACCGAGCCGGGCGCGGTGGATGCCCTGCTGAAGCTGGAGATGGCCGCGGCGGAGCTGCCGGCCTTCCATTCCGTCGCCACCCAGCTGCACGTTCTCGGTGAGAAGCGCGGCTGATCAGCGGCGCAGTCGCAGATGGAGTACGCCACAGGCCCCCCGATCAGCCGCCTCGCGCCGTATGATCGGGGGACACGGTCCGGCATGACGGATCGGAGGTTGGGGAATCAACGCCTCAGCACCCGAATCGCTGTGACGTCCGGTTTGGCGAATTGGCGTAGAGGGGCGGGTTTCACGGGGGCGATTCCCTGCCTATCCTGAAGGGGACCCCCCGGTCGTTACCCGCGACCGACGGATGAGGAGGACTCCCGTGCCGCTCTCGGAGCACGAGCAGCGAATGCTCGAGCAGATGGAGCGAGCGCTGTACGCCGAAGATCCCAAGTTCGCGACAGCGCTTGAGGGAAGCGGGCTGCGTACGTACACCCGGCGACGGGTCTACCAGGCGGTCGCAGGCTTCCTGGTGGGTATCGCGCTCCTCATGGCCGGAATGGTCGCACAGCAGATCTGGGTCAGCGTGGTGGGGTTCCTCGTCATGCTCGGCTGCGCAGTGCTTGCGGTCACGGGCTGGCGCAAAGCGCCCAAGCCCGGGGAGCAGCCTCAGGCCGGCGCAGGGACGCCGCCGGGCGGCACGGCCACGCGCCGGCAGGCCAGGCAGCGCCGCTCGATGATGAACCGCATCGAGGAGCGGTGGCAGCGCCGCCGCGAGGAGGGCCACTGAGCAGCCCGATCAGATGTGAGTGAGGGGAGACCGCCTGAAGGCGGTCTCCCCTCACTCGTATCCCCCTAGCCCCGCTGCCGCAGCGGCCGTCGGAGGTCCGCCGTCCACCGCTCGACGCGCTGCCCGGCATCGGCCAGACGGCCGGTGACGCCGGCCCACTGCTCGGAGAGTACCCAGAACCACCCGGGCAGCCGAGCGGGGCGCCAGCAGGGCCCGCAGGCGGGTCCCCAGGCTCAGTCCCGCCCAGAGGCCGGCGCGTACCCGCCGCACATCGTCGGCCAGTCCCATGACCGGCCGCGGCGCGGGCGCGTAGAGCGCCTGTTCGACGGCGGCGGCCACCCGGTGGACCGCCTCGGCGGCCTCGGTGTCCAGCCGTCCGATCCTGACGATCCGCGCCGCCGCCTTCCGCGGCGACTGCGCCTCATCGGGCAGGATCCCGAGGTCCCAGGCCGAATCGTTGACCTCCTGCCAGGCCGCCAGCGTCCGGGCGGCCGCGTCCGCCGGGGCGCGCCCGTCGGAGCCGCCCAGCCGCCGCGACCGCAGCTGGATCCGCCACAGCATGGGCAGCAGCGGGATCAGCAGCGCCACCAGCACCAGAGGGACGACCCACAGCAGGGTCAGGAACAGCCCCGCCCACCCGGAGTCGGTCGGACCGCCACCGCCCACGGCCTGGTCCGGGCCGCACTCCAGCTGCCGCTGCAACTGCGGGCTGCAGCTGCTCGACCCCGAGGGCGCGGCCGACGGCGCGGCCGACTCGCGAGGCGTGTCCGTGGCCGGGCTGGAGGGCTGTCCGGACGGAGTCTGGGGACGCGTGTAGTCCGGCGTGCTGCCACGCGACGGGGTCGGCTCGAAGCGGGTCCAGCCCACTCCCTCGAAGTACAGCTCTGGCCACGCGTGCGCGTCCCGCAGGCCGATGGACATACTGCCGTCCGACTCCGGGGTGCCGGCCGTGAAGCCCACCGAAACCCGGGCGGGGATCCCCAGCGTCCTGGCCATCGCCGCCATCGAGAAGGAGAAGTGGACGCAGAACCCTTCCTTCTGCTTCAGGAAGTTGACGATCGCGGTCGATCCCGTGCCCGACCGCACCTTGGTGTTGTACGTGAAGCCGCCGCTGGACGCGAACCAGTCCTGGAGCTTCACCGCCTTGCCGTAGTCGTCCGTGGCGCCGTCGGTGACCTTGAGGGCAGTGCTCTTGACGATCGCCGGCAGTGAGTCCGGCACCTTGGTGAACTGCCGCTCCAACTCGGCCGGTGGCCGGGCGGCCCCCGCCAGCTGCTGCGCGCTGGGCCGCACGACCAGGTTCTTGACCGTGTACTGCACGCCACGCGTGGACTGGCCCCGGTCGCCCACCAGCGTCCGGCCGGTCGGCTCGAACCGCCAGCGCCCCTTGATGTCCACGTCCGAGGCGGGATAGGGCATCGGCAAGTACGTCTGCCCGTACCAGCCGGCCGCCGAGATGCTGCTCGTGACCTCGGTGGTGGCGACCGAGCGGCTCAGCCCAGGCGGATCCGGCAGCTTGTCCGGCACGTCGGTCAGCCGACGCGTCGACGTCTTCCACTCGGTGCCGTCGAACTGGTCGAGCGCCACGATCCGGATGTACTGGTCCTGCACCCGCTCGGCGTTCGTCCGGTAACGCAGCACCTCGCGGTCCTCGGGGGTGTTGAGGCTGTTCTGCAGCGAGACCAGCGGGTTCACCGCCGAAATGGTGCCGCCGCCGGACCCCGACCCGGGCCCGTCGCCCGTTCCGTCCAGCAGCCCGCCGTCCAGCGCGGGCAGCGCGGCGGGCACCACCAGCGCGATGCCGAGGGCGACCGCGCCGATACGCCGGCCCGTACGCACCGGGGCCAACGCGGCGCCGCCGCCCGACTCGAGCCCGGCCGCGACCCGGCCCGGTGCGCGGGCCGCGCCGCCGAAGACCCGGCCCCACGCCGAGAGCCGGTCCCGGCCCTCGGCCAGGAGCAGCAGCAGATAGCCGGCGGCCGCCAGCACGAACCACAGCCAGCTCGCGCCGCCCTGCGTCAGCCCGGCCGCGACCGAGTAAAGCGCCAGCAGCGGCAGCCCGGCCGGGGCCGCGCTGCGGAACGTCACCGCGATCGCGTCGACCAGCAGGCCGATGAGCAGCACCCCGCCGACGAGCATCAGCCGGATGCCGTCCGTCACCGGCGCCGGTATCGCGTACCGCCCGACGTCATCGGCGCCCGAGGACAGCAGGTTCCCGAAGGCCTGGAAGGCGTCCGGGCCGGGCAGCACACCGATGACGGCCTGGTCCCCGACGAAGATCACGGTGAGCAGCAGCAGAGTCACCAGGCCCTGGGCTGCGACCGTCAGGAACCGGGCCAGCGGCACCCGCCGGGCCAGAGCGCCCACGCCGCTCTGCACGGCCACCAGGAACCCGGCCTGGATGATCCAGGTCGCCGGATGCACCAGCGGCAGCAGGGCGCACGCCGCCAGCACCGTGGCGGCAAAGGCGCACAGCGCCAGCCTCGCGCGACCGCTCATGACCATCCCCCCGACGTACCCGTGAGTCCGCCCGCCACGGCACTGGACAGCGAGGCGGAACCCGCCTGCCGCCACACGTCGGCGAACGACGCCCCCGGCGGCACCGAGACGGCCGTCCAGCCCACTTCCCGCAGCAGCCGCAGCCGCTTCTCGACCGGTCCGGACACCGCCGCGGCGGAGCCGTGCATCCAGCTTTCGCTGTCCAGTACGAAGGCGACCGCGCCGCCGCTGCGCTGCCGCATCCTGGCCGCCATGGCCGCCTGCTCCTCGTCCAGATCGCCGAAGAAGGCGACCAGCAGTCCTTCGTTCCCGCTCCGTATGACGTCGTACGCCCGGGAGAGCCCGGCGCCGTCGGAGTGGTCGATCACCGCGAGGGTGTCCATCATCAGACCGGCCGCGTCGGCCGACTCCTGGGTGGCACCGGCGAAGCCGCCGGCCCCCTCGCTCGGCACGGCATTGCCGGTGTCGGTCAACAGCCGTACCGAAAAGCCTCGTTCGAGCATGTGAACCAGGACGGAAGCCGCCCCCGACACCGCCCACTCGAAGGCCGAGTCCGGTCCCGCGCCCTGGTGCGCGATCTCCCGGGTGTCGAGCAGAACCGTGCAGCGCGAGCGCTGCGGCTGCTCCTCGCGGCGCACCATCAACTCGCCGTAGCGCGCGGTGGAACGCCAGTGGACCCTGCGCAGATCGTCGCCGTGCCGGTACCCGCGCGGGATCACGTCGTCCTCGCCGGCCAGCGCCAGCGAGCGCTGTCGCCCCTCGCCGTACCCCGATGACTCGCCCGTGAGTTTCACGGGCGGCAGCGGCTCGGTCCGCGGGATCACCGTCAGGGTGTCGTACGCGCTGAACGCCCGGGTCAGCTCGCACATGCCGAACGGGTCCGTGAGCCGCAGCTGAAGCGGCCCCAGGGGATAGCGCCCGCGCAGGTCGGACCGCACCCGGTACGACACCTCGCGCCGGCCGCCCGCCTCCACCCGGTCCAGTACGAACCGGGGCCGCGGCCCGAGCACGTACGGCACCCGGTCCTGGAGCATGAGCAGCCCGGTGGGCAGCCGGGAGACGTTGTCCATCCGCAGGTGCACCCGCGCCTCGGAGCCCGCGGGCACCCGGCTCGGCGCGAGCCGCCTGCTGCCGGAGACTCGGTGGCGGGTGCGGTGCAGGACGTACGCGCAGACCAGCGGCAGCACCGCCAGGAACAGCCCGACCCGGAGCAGGTCGCTCTGGCCCAGGACGTACGCGCAGATCGCCGCGGCGACACCTGCGGCGAGGAAGGAGCGCCCTCGCGTGGTCAGGCCGGTGAGCGCCGCACGCAGACCGCCCTTGTCCTCGTCGGCCCGGGCCGCGGGCCCGCCGGCCGCCATCAGAAGCCCCGGGTGCCCGGCGGCTGCTGGCCGTACGCCGGAGCGACGGCCCGCGGCGCGACCGCCGCCGGCTGCTGAACTCCCCGGGCGGAAGCAGTCGGAACGGGCGTGCGCTGGAGGATCTCGGCGACGACCTGTTCTGCGGTACGGCGGTTCAGCTGGGCCTGCGCGGTCGGCAGCAGCCGGTGGGCGAGCACCGGCGCGGCCAGCGCCTGCACATCGTCGGGCAGGACGTACTCCCGCCCGCTCAGCGCCGCGGAGGCCTTGGTCGCACGCAGCAGATGCAGGGTCGCGCGCGGCGAGGCCCCGAGTCTGAGGTCCGGGTGGGTGCGCGTCGCGGAGACGAGATCCACCACGTACCGCCGGATCGGCTCGGCGACGTAGACCTCGCGCACCGCCTCGATCAGCTTGACTATGTCGTGCGCGTGCGCGACGGCCTGCAGGTCGTCGAGCGGTGAGACCCCGCCGTGCACGTCGAGCATCTGCAGCTCGGCCTCGGCGCTGGGATAGCCGACGGAGACGCGGGCCATGAAGCGGTCGCGCTGCGCCTCGGGGAGCGGGTACGTGCCCTCCATCTCGACCGGGTTCTGCGTGGCGACCACCATGAACGGGCTCGGCAGCTCGTACGTCTGCCCGTCGATGGTGACCTGGCGCTCCTCCATCGACTCCAGCAGCGCGGACTGCGTCTTCGGCGAAGCGCGGTTGATCTCGTCGCCGATCACGATCTGGGCGAAGATCGCGCCCGGCTTGAACTCGAAGTCGCGCCGCTGCTGGTCGTAGATGCTCACACCGGTGATGTCCGAAGGCAGCAGGTCGGGTGTGAACTGGATGCGCTGAGCGGAGCAGTCGATGGACCGCGCCAGCGCCTTGGCGAGCATGGTCTTGCCCACGCCCGGGACATCTTCGATGAGCAGATGGCCTTCGGCCAGCAGCACAGTCAGCGAAAGCCGTACGACCTCCGGCTTGCCTTCGATCACACCCTCCACCGACCTGCGGACACGCTCCGCTGTGGTGGTCAGATCAGTGAGGCTCGCTCGATCGTCATAGGTCGTCACCCGGCCCTCCTCGGCCCGTTCCAGGGCCGACGCCATTACGAGCGACCGGCCCACCGCGAAACACGGACACCACCCCCGGACGGTTCCGGAGGGATGTCACACCCCGCATTCTTGTTGCCGTTACCGCTTCGTGTCACTCGCCTGTGGATAAGTGAGTGGGTTATGTCGGGGGTTGCGCTCTTTTCGGCTGCTCAGCTGTTGCCGAGATGTTGCTCAACCGGCTCAGCTGATGGGGTCGATCTCCCGCAGCAGCCCTGTCGTCACGTTGAAGACGAAGCCGCGGACGTCGTCGGTGTGCGGCAGAAACGGTGAGGTCCGTACGCGCTGCATCGACTGGCGGACATCCTGCTCCACATTGCGGAAGGCCTCCACTGCCCAGGCCGGCCGCTGCCCGACCTCGTCCTCCAGCTCGTGCCGGAAGTCCTCCGTCAGGCTCTCCAGACCGCAGTTCGTGTGGTGGATCAGGATCACGCTGCGGGTGCCGAGCGCCCGCTGGCTGATGGTGAGCGACCGGATGGTGTCGTCGGTGACCACGCCGCCCGCGTTGCGGATGGTGTGGCAGTCGCCGAGTTCCAGGCCGAGGGCGGCGTGCAGGTCGAGGCGCGCGTCCATGCACGCGACGACGGCGACCTTCAGTACGGGTCGCGCGTCCATTCCCGGGTCGCGGAACGCGGATGCGTAGCGCCGGTTCGCCTCGACGAGCCGGTCGGTGACGGTGCCGCCGGTGGGGGCCGGATCGGCGGCACCGGCGGGCTCGGCGGGGAGGGATGCGGAAGTCGACATGAGTATGACGTTAGTGCTCACAAAGGGTCCGAGCCTGCTGTGAAGAGGGACAAAGAACGTCAACAAGGCTTGTTGTGAGGTAACCCACAGGGGTGGAGTCACCCCACCCGTACGGGTGATCTGTTCCGTTTGCGGATCCGCCGGAGGCATGCTTCCCGACGCGCAGGTCGGTTGGTTGACCGGGAGGTCGCGTGGACTAAAGTGGCGCGAAGTGGGAGGCGAGACGCGCTCCTTTCCGCTTCACACCGACCCCGCAGTCCCGAACACCCCCCCGCGTGCGCGGCGCGTACGTACGGCTCGGCCTCCTCCCGCTCGCGGCCGGCCGGCGCCCCTTCCCCGGTGCCGGCGGACCGTTCCCCTTCCGGGGGCATCTCCCAGCGTTGGCTGGGGGAGGGCGGGGACCCGGCGGTGCGTACGGCCGTGCCGTTACCTGAGAGGGCGCATGAGCAGCCAGAGCCGACACGTCCCGGTGATGCTCCAGCGGTGCCTGGACCTGTTGGCACCGGCTCTGGACCGGCCCGGGGCGGTCGTCGTCGACTGCACCCTCGGCCTCGGCGGGCACAGCGAGGCCCTGCTCAGCGCCTTCCCCGAGGCCAGGCTGATCGCCCTCGACCGGGACAAGGAGGCGCTGCGCCTCTCCGGCGAGCGGCTCGCGCCCTTCGGCGACCGGGCCACCCTGGTGCACGCCGTCTACGACGAGGTGCCCGAGGTCCTCGACCGGCTCGGCGTCCCCCGCGTGGACGGCATCCTCTTCGACCTCGGTGTCTCCTCGATGCAGCTCGACGAGGCCGACCGCGGCTTCGCGTACGCCCAGGACGCCCCGCTCGACATGCGCATGGACCAGACGACCGGGGTCAGCGCGGCCGAGGTGCTGAACACGTACCCGCCGGGCGAACTGGTCCGGATCCTGCGTGCGTACGGCGAGGAGAAGCAGGCCAAGCGGATCGTCAGCGCGATCGTCCGGGAGCGCGAGAAGGAGCCGTTCAGCAACAGCGCCCGGCTGGTCGAGCTGATCCGCGACGCGCTGCCGCAGGCCGCCAAGCGCACCGGCGGCAACCCCGCCAAGCGCACCTTCCAGGCCCTGCGGATCGAGGTCAACGGGGAGCTGACCGTCCTGGAGCGGGCGATCCCGGCCGCGGTGCAGGCGCTCGCCCTCGGCGGCCGCATCGCCGTCCTCTCGTACCACTCTCTCGAGGACCGGCTGGTCAAGCAGGTCTTCGCGGCCGGCGCCGCCAACACGGCGCCGCCCGGTCTGCCGGTGGTACCCGAGCGCTACCAGCCGAAGCTCAAGCTCCTCACCCGTGGCGCGGAACTGCCCACCGAGGAGGAGGTCGCGGAGAACCGCCGCGCCGCCCCGGCTCGGCTGCGCGGCGCGCAGCGCATTCGCGAGGAGGCTCTGTGAGCGATCCGTCCGCATCGCACCGGGGGGCTGTGTGAGGAAACCGGCGAAGCAACTGCGGGGACGGGCAGCGAGGCTGGCCCGGCTGATGCCCTCGGGTCCCGCCACGGCCGCGCGCACGCCGTTCGTGCTGCTGGTCGTGGTGCTGCTGGGCGGCGGACTCATCACCCTGCTGCTGCTGAATTCGGCGCTCAATGAGGGATCGTTCCAGCTGAGCCGGCTGAAGAAGCAGACCACCGAACTCACCGACGAGCAGCAGGCACTGCAACGGGACGTCGACGCGTACTCCGCGCCCGACGCCCTCGCGCGGCGGGCCCGCGAACTGGGTCTGGTGCCCGGCGGCAGCCCGGTCTTCCTCAACCCGGACGGGACCGTCCGCGGGCTGGTCGAGAAGGCGACGGCCCTCCCGTCCCCGCTGTCCGCCCCCGAGCCGGCGACCCCGCCGACGCCCTCCCCGTCGCTCTCGGCCACGCCGTCCGCGTCCCCGTCCTCCTCCGTCGCGGCGACAGCGACCCCGGCCACGTCCGGCGTCCCCTCCGCGCCCCCGTCCGCGTCGGCGCCCCCGTCCGCGTCCGCCGCCCCCCGCCGGGCGCCGTCCTCCGCCCCGCCGAGCACATCCGCGCAGCCCACCCCGACCCCCGGCAGGTGACGTCGTGACCGCCAAGGAACCCCCGCGCCGCCGGGTGCCCGGCCCCTCCGCGCGCCCGGCGGCCCGCCGGCCGCGCCCGGCAGCCGCCTCCCGGCCGCCGCACTCGATCAAGCTCGGCAGCCCCCGGCCACGCCTGCGGCTGGTCAGTCTCGGGCTGACCATGGTGATGCTGGCCTTCGTCGTACGGCTGCTGCAGGTGCAGGCCGTCGACGCCTCCGTGTACGCCGCCAAGGCCGAGAAGAACCGGTACGCCAGCTACAAGCTGACCGCCGAACGCGGCGAGATCACCGACCGCCGCGGAGTCGCGCTCGCCATCAGCGTGGACGCGTACGACATCACGGCCGACCCCACGATGTTCACGCCGCAGGAGAGCAAGGCGCCCGACGCGCCCGAGCAGGCCGCCGCGCTCCTCGCGCCGATCCTCGGCAAGGACGCCAAGGAACTGGCCGCGAAGCTGCGGACGCCGAAGACGAAGTACGTCGTCCTCGCGCGCCGCCAGACCCCGCAGACGTGGAACCAGATCAAGGACCTCAGGACCGTCTTCGCGGACAAGGCCAGGGCCGACCGGGCCAAGGGCGGCCCCGGCGCCAACGCCATGGCGGGCATCTTCCAGGAGCCGAGCAGCAAACGCGTCTACCCCAACGGAGAGCTGGCCGCCGGGATACTCGGTTACGTCAACGCCGAGGGGAAGGGCTCCGGCGGCCTGGAGTCCAAGCTGGACAAGGAACTGGCGGGCAAGGACGGCGAGATCACCTACGCGCAGTCCGGCGGCCGCCGGGTCCCCACGGTGAGCGCCAGGGAAGAGCCCGCGGTCCCCGGCTCGGACATCGAGCTGACCATCGACCGCGACATCCAGTGGGCCGCCCAGAACGCCATCTCCGAGCAGGTCGCCGAGTCAGCGGCCGACCGCGGCTACGTCATCGTCCAGGACACCCGCACCGGCGAAGTCCTCGCCATGGCCAACGCTCCCGGCTTCGACCCCAACGACCTCTCGCAGGCCAACGCGGCGGCCATGGGCAATGCCGCGCTCCAGGACGTGTACGAACCCGGCTCCACCAGCAAGGTCATGTCCATGGCCGCCGTGCTGGAGGAGGAGGCCGCCACGCCCGGCACCCATGTCACCGTGCCCAACCGGCTGCACCGCGGCGACCGGCTGTTCAAGGACGACATCGACCACCCCACCTGGTACCTGACGCTCAACGGCGTACTCGCCAAGTCGAGCAACATCGGCACTATCCTGGCCACCGGGCAGCTGGGCAAGACGCAGCCGGAAGCCAACAAGGTCCTGCACTCCTACCTGCACAAGTTCGGGATCGGATCGCCCACCGGCCTCGGCTACCCGGGCGAGTCGCGGGGCATCCTCGCCAAACCCGAGGACTGGTCCACCTCGCAGCAGTACACGATCCCCTTCGGCCAGGGGCTCTCGCTCAACGCGATGCAGGCGGCTTCCGTGTACTCGGCCATCGCCAACGGCGGGGTACGCATCGAGCCCACGCTGGTACGCGGCACCAAGGGACCCGACGGCACGTTCACGCCGGCCGCCGCGCCTCAGAAGACCCGCGTGGTCAGCGAGAAGACGGCCAAGACTCTGGCCGCCATGCTCGAATCGGTCGTCGACGACCGGGAGGGCACCGGCACCAAGGCGAAGATCCCCGGCTACCGGGTCGGCGGAAAGACCGGAACATCCAACCGGGTGGATCCGGCCACCGGCCGCTACAAGGGCTACACCGCCTCGTTCGCCGGCTTCGCCCCGGCCGACGCCCCGCGTATCACCGTCTACTGCGCCATCCAGAACCCCACCAAGGGCAGCTACTTCGGCGGACAGATCTGCGGACCCATCTACCAGCAGGTCATGGAGTTCGCGTTGAAGACCCTCCAGATCGCACCGACCGGCACCGCCCCCGCCGGGCTGCCGGTGACCTTCGCAGCCGGCGAGTGACGCACGAGTGACGCAAGGGACCACCAGTGACGACCATCAGCCAGGACCCCGGGAACGACGGCACCCAGGGCCCCTCACTTCGCGACCGGCCGGGTACGCCCGGTACGCTCACCGCCGTGCCCCACGCTGATCAGTCCCCAACGCCCCAGAAGGAAGCCCCCGTGAACCACCCGGGAGCGCCTCGGCCCGAACAGGTCCGCCCGATCCCGCTCGGTGAGCTGGCCGGCCTGCTGGGCGTCGGGAACCCTGGCCCCGGGGAGGCCACCGGCATCACGCACGACTCGCGCGCGGTCCGCCCCGGCGACGTCTACGCGGCCCTGTCCGGGGCCCGCCTGCACGGCGCCGACTTCGCGGCCCAGGCCGCCGGCCTCGGAGCCGCCGCGATCCTCACCGACCCGGCCGGCGCCGACCGCGCCGCCGCCACCGGCCTGCCGGTGTTCGTCGTCGAGG
Organism: Streptomyces sp. A3M-1-3; assembly: GCF_024213665.1. Classification (GTDB taxonomy): domain Bacteria; phylum Actinomycetota; class Actinomycetes; order Streptomycetales; family Streptomycetaceae; genus Streptomyces. The sequence goes on along the minus strand of NZ_JANAVP010000003.1, from coordinate 104,872 downwards.
ACCCGCGGGGCCGGATGGGCGAACTCGCCGCCGAGATCTACGGACGGCCCGGACGCGACCTGCTCCAGATCGGCATCACCGGCACCTCCGGCAAGACCACCACCGCGTATCTCGTGGAGGGCGGCCTCAAGGCGGCCGGCGGGCTCACCGGCCTCATCGGTACGGTCGAGATGCGCATCGGCGACGAGCGCATCAAGTCCGAGCGCACCACCCCCGAGGCCACCGACCTCCAGGCCCTGTTCGCCGTCATGCGCGAGCGCGGTGTCCAGTCGGTCGCCATGGAGGTCTCCAGCCACGCCCTGGTGCTCGGCCGGGTCGACGGCTGCGTCTTCGACGTCGCGGTCTTCAACAACCTGAGCCCGGAGCACATGGAGTTCCACTCCGACATGGAGGACTACTTCCGGGCCAAGGCGCAGCTCTTCACCCCGCAGCGCAGCCGCGTCGCGGTGGTGAACCTCGACGACGAGTACGGCCGCAGGCTGGTCAAGGAGGCGACCGTGCCGGTCACCACCTTCTCCGCCGAAGGCCACCCGGACGCCGACTGGCGGGCCGAGGACGTCGAAGTCGGCCCGCGGGGCAGCACGTTCACCGCCGTCGGCCCCAAGGGCCGGCGGATCGACGCCTCGGCGCCCCTGCCGGGCCCGTTCAACGTGGCCAACACGCTCTCCGCGATCGTCACGCTCGCGGTCGCCGGGACCGACCCGCAGACCGCCGCCGACGGCGTCGCCGCCGTCTCCGGTGTGCCGGGCCGCCTGGAGCGCGTGGACGCCGGCCAGCCGTATCTCGCGGTCGTCGACTACGCGCACAAGACGGACGCCGTCGAATCGGTCCTGCGCTCGCTGCGCAAGGTCACCGAGGGCAAGCTGCACATCGTGCTCGGCTGCGGCGGCGACCGGGACAAGACCAAACGCGGCCCGATGGGCGCCGCCGCCGCGCGGCTCGCCGACACCGCCGTACTGACCTCGGACAACCCCCGCTCCGAGGACCCCCTCGCGATCCTCGCCGCGATGCTCGCCGGCGCCGCCGAGGTGCCGGTCCACGAACGCGGCGACGTCCTGGTGCTCGCCGACCGTGCCGCCGCCATCGCCGCCGCCGTGGCCCGAGCCGAGGCCGGCGACACCGTGCTCGTCGCGGGCAAGGGACATGAGCAGGGCCAGGACATCCACGGTGTAGTACGCCCCTTCGACGACCGCCAGGTGCTGCGCGCCGCGATCCTCGCCCATCGTCACGAGAACAGTCAGGGATGAAGCAGTGATCGCCCTCTCCCTCGCCGAGATCGCCGAAATCGTCGGCGGGCAGTCGTACGACATACCGGACCCGCAGGTCCGGATCACCGGGCCGGTCGTCATCGACTCCCGCCAGGTGGAGGCCGGCAGCCTCTTCGCCGCCTTCGTGGGTGAGCAGGTCGACGGCCACGACTACGCGCGGCGCGCCGTCGAGTCGGGCGCGGCAGCCGTACTGGCCGCCCGTCCCGTCGGCGTCCCCGCCATCGTGGTCGAGGACGTCGAGGTCGCGCTCGGCGCCCTCGCGCGCGCCGTCGTCGAACGCCTCGGCGCCACCGTCGTCGGGCTCACCGGCTCCGCCGGCAAGACCAGCACCAAGGACCTCATCGCGCAGCTGCTGCAGCGCCACGGCCCGACCGTATGGACGCCCGGCTCCCTCAACAACGAGATCGGCCTGCCGATCACCGCGCTGCGCGCCACCGAGGACACCCGGCATCTCGTCCTGGAGATGGGCGCCCGCGGCGTCGGCCACATCCGCTATCTCACCGGCCTGACCCCGCCGAGGATCGGCCTGGTGCTGAACGTCGGCACCGCGCACATCGGCGAGTTCGGCGGCCGGGAGCAGATCGCCGAGGCCAAGGGAGAGCTGGTCGAGACGCTGCCGGAGGACGGCGTCGCCGTACTCAACGCCGACGACCAGCTGGTCCGCGCCATGGCGTCCCGTACCAAGGCCCGTACGGTCCTCTTCGGAGAGGCCGAGGACGCCGACGTACGTGCCTCGAATGTCCGGCTGACGGCGACGGGACAGCCGTCCTTCACGCTGCACACACCCACCGGGTGCAGCGACGTGACCTTGCGGCTGTACGGTGAGCACCACGTGTCGAACGCGCTCGCCGCGGCCGCCGTCGCCCATGAGCTGGGCATGCCCACCGACGAGATCGCACTGGCGCTCTCCGAGGCGGGCACGCTGTCCCGCTGGCGTATGGAGGTCACCGAGCGTCCGGACGGCGTGACGGTCGTCAACGACGCCTACAACGCGAACCCGGAATCCATGCGAGCAGCGCTCCGCGCGCTGGCCGCCATGGGGGAGGCCGCCAAGGCTGAGGGGGGCCGTACGTGGGCGGTGCTCGGCCCGATGGCCGAGCTCGGTGACGAGGCGCTCGCCGAGCACGACGCGGTCGGGCGGCTGGCCGTGCGGCTCAACGTGAGCAAGCTAGTGGCAGTCGGGGGCAGGGAAGCGTCATGGCTGCAGCTGGGCGCATATAACGAGGGTTCGTGGGGTGAGGAGTCGGTGCACGTGTCCGACGCGCAGGCGGCGATCGACCTGTTGCGCAGTGAACTGCGCACGGGAGACGTCGTGCTGGTGAAGGCTTCCAGGTCGATCGGTCTGGAGCAGGTCGCACTGGCGCTGCTCGACAGCGGTACCGAGGGCGAGGTCGCCGTCCGATGAGGCAGATCCTCTTCGCGGGAGTCATCGGGCTCTTCCTGACCCTGGTCGGTACCCCGCTGCTCATCAAGCTCCTCGCCCGCAAGGGCTACGGCCAGTTCATCCGGGACGACGGCCCGCGCAGCCACGGCAGCAAGAAGGGCACGCCCACCATGGGCGGTATCTCCTTCATCCTGGCCACGCTCATCGCGTACGCGCTGACGAAGGTGATCACCTCCAGTCAGCCGACGTACTCCGGACTGCTCGTCCTCTTCCTGATGGCGGGCATGGGCCTGGTCGGCTTCCTCGACGACTACATCAAGATCGTCAAACAGCGGTCGCTCGGCCTGCGGGCCAAGGCGAAGATGGCCGGCCAGCTGATCGTCGGTATCGCCTTCGCCGTGCTGGCGCTGCAGTTCTCGGACGCCCGGGGCAACACCCCGGCCTCCACCAAGCTGTCGTTCGTCACGGACTTCGGCTGGTCGATCGGCCCGGTGCTCTTCGTCGTCTGGGCGCTGTTCATGATCCTCGCGATGTCGAACGGCGTGAACCTCACCGACGGCCTCGACGGTCTAGCCACCGGCGCCTCCGTCATGGTCTTCGGCGCGTACACGTTCATCGGCGTCTGGCAGTTCCAGGAGTCCTGCGCCAACGCGCAGACCCTCACCAACCCCGACGCGTGCTTCGAGGTCCGCGATCCGCTCGACCTGGCGATCGTCGCCTCCGCCCTGATGGGCGCCTGCTTCGGCTTCCTGTGGTGGAACACCTCGCCGGCCAAGATCTTCATGGGTGACACCGGCTCGCTCGCCCTCGGCGGCGCGCTCGCGGGTCTGGCCATCTGTTCGCGCACGGAGCTGCTGCTCGCCCTCCTCGGCGGCCTGTTCGTGATGATCACCATGTCGGTGGTCATCCAGGTCGGCTCGTTCAAGCTGACCGGGAAGCGCGTCTTCCGGATGGCGCCACTGCAGCACCACTTCGAACTCAAGGGGTGGTCCGAAGTCCTTGTGGTGGTCCGCTTCTGGATCATCCAGGGCATGTGCGTGATCGTCGGACTCGGACTCTTCTACGCGGGCTGGGCGGCCGACAAGTGACCAGCACGGCCTGGGAAGGCATGCACATCACCGTCGCCGGTCTCGGCGTGAGCGGCGTCAGCGCCGCCCGCGCCCTGGCGGGCCTCGGCGCTGTCGTGACGGTCGTGGACGGTGGCGACAGCGATACGCACCGCACGCGCGCCGCCGAACTGGCTGCGGAGGGGATCTCCGTACGCCTCGGTGACGCGGAGACACTGCCGCCCGGCACCGAGCTCGTCGTCACCTCGCCCGGCTGGAAGCCGGCCAGCCCGCTCTTCGCGGCCGCCGCCGAGGCGGGCGTCGACGTGGTCGGCGATGTCGAGATCGCCTGGCGGCTGCGCGGCCCGGACGCCGCCCCCTGGCTGGCGATCACCGGCACCAACGGCAAGACGACCACGACCCAGATGCTGGCCTCGATCCTGTCGGCGGCCGGCCTGCGGACCGTGGCCGTCGGCAACATCGGCACCCCGATCATCGATGTGGTCCTGGGCGACGAGAAGTACGACGTCCTGGCCGTCGAGCTCTCCAGCTACCAGCTGCACTGGGCGCCCTCGCTGCGCGCCCACTCCGCGGTCGTGCTCAACCTCGCCCCCGACCACCTCGACTGGCACGGCTCGATGGCCGCGTACGCCGCGGACAAGGGCCGGATCTACGAGGGCAACACGGTCGCCTGCGTCTACAACGTGGCCGACCCGGCCACCGAGGAACTGGTCCGGGCAGCGGACGTCGAGGAGGGCTGCCGCGCGATCGGCTTCACCCTCGGCGCCCCCGGCCCGTCCCAACTCGGCGTCGTCGAGGGCATCCTCGTCGACCGGGCGTTCGCCCGGAACCGCCACCAGCAGGCGCAGGAGCTGGCCGAGGTCACGGACGTCAATCCGCCGGCCCCGCACAACATCGCCAACGCGCTGGCCGCCGCGGCCCTCGCACGCGCCTTCGGCGTCGCGCCCGCGGCTGTACGCGACGGCCTGCGAAACTTCCGCCCCGACGCCCACCGCATCGAGCACGTCGCGGACGTCGGCGGGGTGGCCTACATCGACGACTCCAAGGCGACCAACACGCATGCCGCGGAGGCATCCCTCGCCGCGTACGAGCCGATCGTCTGGATCGCCGGCGGCCTCGCCAAGGGCGCGACCTTCGACGAACTCGTGGCCAGGTCGGCCAAGCGGCTGCGCGGAGTCGTCCTGATCGGCGCCGACCGTGCCCTGATCGGCGAAGCCCTCGCGCGACACGCCCCCCAGGTCCCGGTGGTCGACCTCGACCGGACCGACACTGGGGCGATGTCGGCGGCGGTCCGGGAGGCGGCACGGCTCGCCCGGCCCGGAGACACCGTACTGATGGCTCCGGCGTGTGCCTCGATGGACATGTTCGCCAACTACAACAAGCGCGGCGAGGCGTTCGCGGAAGCGGTACGCGAGCTGGCCGCCGAGAGCGCCTAGCCGGCCCGGCCGCACGCCGTACTGCGGCTCCGCAAGTCGACTTACGGAGGGCCGCGCCGGGCACGAGTGGAGGGGAAGCCCTGATGCCGGCCGACGAAACCGCCCATTCCCTCGGGTTCGCGCTGCGCCAGCGCACCACCGCCGGGTCCGGACGCCCCTCCGCGCCGCCCAGGGTCCAGGGACGGCGGCGCCCCGCGCCGCAGTCGCGCCCGCCGCGCCGCGGCCCCCTGGCGAGCGCCCTGCGGCTGTACCAGCAGGCGCAGCGGGCCTGGGACCGGCCGCTGACCGCGTACTACCTGATCCTCGGCAGCGCCATGCTGATCACCGTGCTCGGCCTGGTGATGGTGTACTCCGCCTCGATGATCAAGGCGCTGCAGCTCTCGCTGCCCGCCTCGTACTTCTTCGGCAAGCAGTTCGTGGCGGCGCTGCTCGGCTCCGGCCTGCTGCTGATCGCCTCGCGGATGCCGTCGAAGCTGCACCGCGCCCTGTCGTACCCGCTGCTCGCGGGGACCGTCTTCCTGATGATCCTGGTCCAGGTGCCGGGGATAGGGCATGCCGTCAACGGAAACCAGAACTGGATCTACCTCGGCGGCCCGTTCCAGCTCCAGCCCAGCGAATTCGGCAAGCTGGCGCTGATCCTGTGGGGCGCGGACCTGCTGGCCCGCAAGCACGACAGGCGGCTGCTGGCCCAGTGGAAGCACATGCTGGTGCCGCTCGTCCCGGTCGCCTTCCTGCTGCTCGGGCTGATCATGCTCGGCGGGGACATGGGTACGGCGATCATCCTCACCGCGATCCTGTTCGGGCTGCTGTGGATGGCCGGCGCCCCCACCCGGCTGTTCGCCGGGGTGCTCGGCGTGTCCGCCGTGATCGGGCTGCTGCTCATCAAGACCAGCCCGCACCGGATGGACCGGCTCGCCTGCATCGGTGCCACCGAGCCGGGGAAGGGGGACGTGTGCTGGCAGGCGGTGCACGGAATCTATGCTCTTGCCTCGGGCGGATGGTTCGGATCCGGCCTGGGTGCAAGTGTCGAAAAATGGGGCCAACTACCCGAAGCGCACACCGACTTCATCTTCGCCATCACCGGGGAGGAACTGGGTCTGGCGGGGACGCTGTCGGTACTCGCCCTGTTCGCGGCTCTAGGCTATGCGGGTATCCGCGTGGCCGGACGCACGGAGGACCCCTTCGTGAGGTACGCCGCGGGAGGTGTGACCACCTGGATCACGGCCCAGGCCGTGGTCAACATGGGTGCGGTGCTCGGCCTGCTGCCGATCGCCGGTGTCCCTCTCCCGCTGTTCTCCTACGGAGGCTCCGCCCTGCTGCCGACCATGTTCGCCATCGGGCTGCTGATCGCGTTCGCGCGTGAGGAGCCCGCGGCGCGTGCGGCGCTTGCCATGCGACAGCCCGTCTTCGGCAAGAAGCGGGCTGGGGTGAGATGGAAGTCGATGAGACGGCGCGTGAAGAAGCGTCCGTCCGGAGAGCGGTGAATTTCGGTGCATGTCGTACTCGCCGGTGGGGGGACCGCCGGCCACATCGAGCCGGCGCTCGCCCTCGCGGACGCCCTGCGGAGGCAGGACCCGACCGTGGGCATCACAGCCCTCGGCACGGAGCGCGGACTCGAGACCCGTCTCGTGCCCGAGCGTGGTTACGAGCTGGGGCTGATCCCCGCCGTGCCGCTGCCCCGTAAGCCCACGCCGGAGCTGATCACCGTCCCCGGGCGGCTGCGCGGCACCATCAAGGCGGCGGAGCAGATCCTGGAGCGTACGAAGGCCGACTGCGTGGTCGGCTTCGGCGGCTATGTGGCGCTGCCCGGCTACCTCGCGGCCAAACGCCTCGGGGTGCCGATCATCGTCCACGAGGCCAATGCCCGCCCCGGACTGGCCAACAAGATCGGCTCGCGCTACGCGGCCGGCGTGGCCGTCTCCACCCCGGACAGCAAGCTGCGCGGCGCCCGCTACATCGGCATCCCGCTGCGCCGCACCATCGCCACCCTCGACCGGGCCCGGGTCCGCCCCGAGGCGCGTGCGGCCTTCGGGCTCGACCCCAACCTGCCGACGCTGCTGGTCTCCGGCGGCTCGCAGGGCGCCCGCCGCCTCAACGAGGTGGTCCAGCAGATCGCGCCGGTGCTCCAGCGCTCGGGAATCCAGATCCTGCACGCGGTCGGCCCCAAGAACGAACTGCCGCGCGTGGACAACATGCCCGGGATGCCGCCGTACATCCCGGTACCGTACGTGGACCGGATGGATCTCGCGTACGCCGCGGCCGACATGATGCTCTGCCGCGCGGGCGCGATGACCGTCGCCGAACTCTCCGCCGTCGGGCTCCCCGCCGCGTACGTCCCGCTGCCGATCGGCAACGGCGAACAGCGGCTCAACGCCCAGCCGGTCGTCAAGGCCGGCGGTGGTCTGCTCGTCGACGACGCGGAGCTCACTCCCGAGTGGGTCCAGGGCAATGTGCTTCCGGTGCTGGCCGATCCGCACCGGCTGTACGAGATGTCCCGCGCCGCCGCCGAGTTCGGCCGCCGGGATGCCGATGATCTGCTTGTCGGAATGGTGTACGAGGCGATTGCCGCACGAAGGAACCGCTGAGCGCCCGGCACGGGCCTCATACGCAGGAGGCGACAGGGAGCGTGGCCGGAGCGACGACCGCACAGCGCGGTGAGCGAGAGGCGTTGAAGGCCGGCCCGCCCCGCCGCCCGGGCCGGCCCCGCCGCCGGCTCGGGTTCCGCGGCCGGCGGCTGCTGGTCCTGGCCGTCATCGCCGCGATTTTCGGCGGGACCTTCGGAACCTGGGTGCTCTACGGCTCGACCTGGCTGCGCGTCGAGCGGGTGAGCGCGTCGGGCACCGAAGTTCTCTCGCCCGGCGAGGTGCGCGAGGCGGCTGACGTCCCCCTCGGCGCCCCGCTCATTTCCGTCGACACCGACGCGATCGAGAGCCGGTTGCGTAGCCGGCTGCCCCGGATCGATTCCGTCGACGTGGTCCGTGCCTGGCCGCACGGAATCGGTCTGAAAGTGGTCGAACGAAAGCCTGCGCTGCTCATCGAAAAGGGCGCAAAGTTCATCGAAGTGGACGCGGAAGGTGTGCGTTTCGCCACGGTCCCGAATGCGCCGAAGGGTGTCCCGCTGCTCGAATTGACGGCGGATCAGTCGCCGAGCCTGCGCCGCTTCGACACCGACCGGCTGGTCATCGAAGCGGTACTGGTCACAGGCGGACTCCCCGGCGAGTTCGCCGAGGACCTCCGGGTCATCAAGGTGCGTTCGTACGACTCCATCTCGCTGGAGCTGAGCGGCGACCGCACGGTCGTGTGGGGGAGCGGCGAGCGGACCGAGGCCAAAGTGCGGGCCATCACCGCACTCATGAAAGCAGCGCCCAAGGCCCGGCACTTCGATGTGAGCACTCCCACCGCCCCGGCAGTATCGAGGAGTTGACGCACATTCGAGCTGGCCAGCACCCTGGTTGGCCACCGATAAGGGTGATCACATAGGGTGAAAAGAAAAACGGGAGGTTCGGCGTGTTCGTTGAACGTGCGCCACTTGTCGACTTAGTGTCCTGTTCGGAAGAGTCCAGAGAACAGACACACTGGTAACCCTAAACTTCAGCGTTAGGGTTCGGGTCGGCAGTCAGGTTGGTCGGGCCGTCCCATTTCGGCATCAGTCGTCGCAGCGCGGCCCGCGAAGCGGCGACACGTAACTCGAGGCGAGAGGCCTTCGACGTGGCAGCACCGCAGAACTACCTCGCAGTCATCAAGGTCATCGGTGTCGGCGGCGGTGGTGTCAATGCCATCAACCGAATGATCGAGGTCGGTCTCAAGGGCGTCGAGTTCATCGCGATCAACACTGATGCGCAAGCCCTGTTGATGAGCGACGCCGACGTCAAGCTCGACGTCGGCCGTGAACTCACCCGGGGCCTCGGCGCCGGAGCGAACCCGGCAGTCGGTCGCAAGGCGGCAGAGGACCACCGCGAGGAGATCGAGGAGGTCCTCAAGGGGGCCGACATGGTCTTCGTCACCGCCGGCGAGGGTGGCGGCACCGGCACCGGGGGCGCACCCGTCGTCGCCAACATCGCACGCTCGCTGGGCGCACTGACCATCGGTGTGGTCACCCGGCCGTTCACCTTCGAGGGCCGCCGCCGCGCCAACCAGGCGGAAGACGGCATCGCCGAGCTGCGCGAAGAGGTCGACACCCTCATCGTCATCCCCAACGACCGGCTGCTGTCCATCTCGGACCGCCAGGTCAGCGTGCTGGACGCGTTCAAGTCCGCGGACCAGGTGCTGCTCTCCGGTGTCCAGGGGATCACCGACCTCATCACCACGCCGGGCCTGATCAACCTCGACTTCGCCGACGTCAAGTCCGTGATGTCGGAGGCCGGCTCGGCACTCATGGGCATCGGCTCGGCCCGCGGCGACGACCGCGCGGTGGCCGCCGCCGAGATGGCGATCTCCTCCCCGCTGCTCGAGGCGTCCATCGACGGCGCCCGTGGCGTACTGCTCTCCATCTCCGGCGGGTCGGACCTCGGTCTCTTCGAGATCAACGAGGCCGCCCAGCTGGTGAGCGAGGCCGCCCACCCCGAGGCCAACATCATCTTCGGCGCGGTCATCGACGACGCGCTCGGCGACGAGGTGCGGGTCACCGTCATCGCGGCCGGTTTCGACGGCGGTCAGCCGCCGGCCCGCCGGGAGAACGTCATCGGCTCCACCTCCGCCAAGCGCGAGGAGCCCGCGCCGCCGGTCCGCGCGGCCGAGCCCCGCTCGTCGTTCGGCGGCCTCGGCAGTGTCACCCCGCGTGAGGACGTGCAGGCCCCGGTCGAGCCGGCCCCGGTGAACGAGGCCCCGTCCGCACCGGCCGCCCCGCCGCACGTCCCGACGGCCCGTCCGTACGACAGCCAGGCCGAAGAGCTGGATGTCCCGGACTTCCTGAAGTGACCGTGCAGCACGACGCGGTGATACCTGTGGGCGGCGCTCACTTCGCCTTCACCGACAGGTGGGGCGGGGTGAGCGCCGCTCCGTACGAGGAGCTCAACCTCGGCGGAGCGGTCGGCGACGCCCCGGAGGCCGTACTGACCAACCGGGCGCTGGCGGCGAAGTCCCTCGGACTCGACCCTGGCGCCGTGGTCTGGATGAACCAGGTTCACGGCAACGATGTCGCCGAGGTCGACGGCCCCTGGCCCACGGGGCCGACCCCGCCGGTGGACGGACTGGTCACCGCGCGGCGCGGGCTCGCCCTCGCCGTACTGACCGCGGACTGCACGCCGGTCCTGCTGGCCGATCCGGTCGCCGGGGTGGCCGCGGCGGCGCACGCCGGACGTCCCGGCCTGGTCGCCGGAATCGTGCCGGCGACCGTCGACGCCATGCTCACGCTCGGGGCCGAGCCGGAGCGGATCATCGCCCGGACGGGGCCGGCGGTCTGCGGACGCTGCTACGAGGTCCCCGAAGCGATGCGGGCCGAAGTCGCCGACGCCGTACCGGAGGCCTGGTCCGAGACGAGCTGGGGGACGCCGGCTGTCGATGTCACCGCTGGAGTGCACGCCCAGCTCGAAGCGAGGGGGGTACGGGACCGGCAACGGTTCCCGGTCTGCACCCTGGAATCGGGCGACCACTTCTCGTACCGCCGCGACCGCACGACCGGGCGGCTCGCCGGATATGTCTGGTTGGACAGGTAATGACGGACCGCAAGACTCAACTCACTTCAAATCTGGTGAAGGTGGAGGAACGTATCGCCTCCGCCTGTGCGGCCGCCGGTCGGAAGCGGACGGAAGTGACCTTGATCGTGGTCACCAAGACCTATCCCGCGAGCGATGTACGGCTGCTCGCGGAGCTGGGCGTCCGCCATGTCGCCGAGAACCGCGACCAGGACGCGGCCCCCAAGGCCGCCGCCTGCGCGGGTCTGCCTCTCGACTGGCACTTCGTCGGACAACTTCAGACGAACAAGGTTCGTTCCGTGGCGAGTTATGCCGATGTGGTGCAGTCCATCGACCGCGCGAAGCTCGTTTCCGCTCTGTCTGTTGCGGCGGTACGGGCGGAGCGCGAGATCGGCTGCCTGATCCAGGTCGCACTCGACGCCGAGTCGGGCGAGCGGGGTGCCCGAGGCGGTGTCGGGCCGGACGGAATCGGGGAGTTGGCGGCTCTTGTGGCGGAATCGCCCGGACTGCGGCTGGACGGCCTGATGACCGTCGCGCCGCTCGCCGGCCCGTACGCGGGGCGGCAGCAGGCGGCATTCGAGCGGCTGATGGGATTCTCATCCCGCCTGCGCGCGGACCATCCGGCTGCGAACATGGTGTCAGCTGGGATGAGTGCGGACCTCGAAGAGGCCGTGGCCGCCGGGGCGACACATGTACGCGTCGGCACTGCGGTACTCGGAGTCCGACCCCGGCTCGGGTAACGTCGCCAAGCAAGTCGGACCACAGCAGAAAATATGGTCATTTCCGCCAATAGGCGGTCAGACTCAGTGGATCTCGGACGCTTGGCGGCGAGGCGGATCCACCACAGAGCGGAGGACTCAGAGAATGGCCGGCGCGATGCGCAAGATGGCGGTCTACCTCGGCCTCGTGGAGGACGATGGGTACGACGGCCCGGGGTTCGACCCCGATGACGAGTTCGAGCCCGAGCCGGAACCGGAGCGGGACCGTCGGCGGCACCAGCCTTCGCATCAGCAGGTGCAGGACGAACCAGTACGAGTAGTGCATCCGCCCGCGCAGCGCGAGCCCGTTCCGCTCCCCGCTGAAAGTGGACGTCCGGCACGAATCGCCCCCGTGGCATCCATCACACCTGAACGCTCGAACTTGGAGAAGAACGCACCGGTGATCATGCCCAAGGTCGTGTCCGAGAGGGAGCCGTACCGCATCACCACACTGCACCCGCGGACCTACAACGAGGCCCGTACCATCGGGGAACACTTCCGCGAGGGGACCCCGGTGATCATGAATCTCACCGAGATGGACGACACCGACGCGAAGCGACTTGTCGACTTTGCCGCGGGTCTCGTCTTTGGTCTGCATGGCAGCATTGAGCGGGTGACGCAGAAGGTGTTCCTGTTGTCGCCTGCTAACGTCGATGTCACGGCGGAGGACAAGGCCCGCATCGCTGAGGGCGGATTCTTCAACCAGAGCTGAGACACGACACCGGGAACGAACCCGGCCGGAAGGCCGGAAACGCGAGAGCCAGGGGAGAGGGAAGCGCAAGATGGGCGTGGCACTACAGGTGGTCTACATCGTGCTGGTGTGCTTCCTCATCGTGCTGATCTTCCGGCTGGTCATGGACTACGTCTTCCAGTTCGCCCGTGCATGGGAACCCGGCAAGGCGATGGTGGTCGTTCTGGAGGCCACCTACACTGTCACCGATCCACCGCTCAAGCTTTTGCGGCGGTTCATTCCGCCGCTGCGTCTCGGGGGCGTGGCACTCGACCTGTCCTTCTTCGTTCTGATGATCATCGTCTACATCTTGATCTCCTTCGTGAGCAGCTTCGCGAGGTGAATGTGGACGATACGGTCTTGCCGACTGCCGACGACTACGTAGAGGTGAAGAAGAGATGCCGCTGACCCCCGAGGACGTGCGGAACAAGCAGTTCACGACCGTCCGCCTCCGAGAAGGCTATGACGAGGACGAGGTCGATGCCTTCCTCGACGAGGTCGAAGCCGAACTGACCCGTCTGCTCCGCGAGAACGAGGACCTGCGCGCCAAGCTGGCCGCGGCGACGCGTGCCGCCGCCCAGAACCAGCAGCAGCAGGGCATGCGCAAGCCGCCGGAGCCGCACGACGGCCGCGGCCCCGGTGCGCCCGTTCCCGCCGCCATATCCGGCCCGCCGGTCCAGCAGCAGCCCCCGCAGATGGGTCCCCCCCAGCTGCCCGGTGGCGCTCCCCAGCTTCCCGCCGGCCCCGGCGGACACGGCCCCCAGGGCCAGCACGGTCCCGGCCCCATGGGCCAGGGCCCGATGGGCGGCCCCATGGGCCAGCCGATGGGCGGCCCGATGGGCGGCCCGATGGGCCAGCAGATGGGCCAGCAGATGGGTCAGCAGATGGGCGGCCCCATGGGCGGCCCCATGGGCGGCCACGGCCCGCAGCTGTCGCAGCCCGGCCAGGCCCCCGGCGGCGACAGCGCCGCGCGTGTCCTCTCGCTGGCGCAGCAGACCGCCGACCAGGCGATCGCGGAGGCCCGTTCCGAGGCCAACAAGATCGTCGGCGAGGCACGCAGCCGTGCCGAGGGCCTGGAGCGGGATGCCCGCGCCAAGGCCGACGCACTGGAGCGGGACGCCCAGGAGAAGCACCGCGTCGCGATGGGCTCGCTCGAGTCCGCCCGCGCCACGCTCGAGCGTAAGGTCGAGGACCTGCGCGGCTTCGAGCGCGAGTACCGGACCCGCCTGAAGTCCTACCTGGAGAGCCAGCTGCGTCAGCTGGAGACCCAGGCGGACGACTCGCTGGCCCCGCCGCGTCAGCCGGCGACCGCGTCGCTGCCGCCGTCCCCCTCGATGAGCGGCTCCATGGCTCCGGCCGGTGCCGGTGCGATGGGGCACACGATGGGTGGCAACCCGTCGATGGGCAACCCCTCCATGGGCCACGGGCCGTCCTCGGGTGCTCAGTCGTACGGCGCCCAGCAGCAGATGTCGCCCGCGATGACCCAGCCGATGGCGCCGGTGCGGCCGCAGGCGCCGCAGCCGATGCAGCAGGCTCCGTCGCCGATGCGTGGCTTTCTGATCGACGAGGACGACAACTGACGGGCCGCGCGCTGAGCGCGTAGCCGTCGGCAGGCTGAGGGCCGGGCCCCGGGGTTTCCCCGGGGCCCGGCCCTTTGCCGTGCCGGTGCGTGGGCCGCGGGCCAGTGGGTGGCTCCCCGCGCTGCGCGCCCGTTCGGCGGTAGCGAGGGACTGACTGTTTCCGGTGCGCGGTCCCCCGCTGCGCGCGGGCGCCGCCTCCCGGCACCGTGCCTCATCGCCGCGGGCCGGTGGGTGGTTCCCCGCGCTGCGGGCGGGCTTGGTCTCCCACCCTGCCCGCCCGTTCGGCGGTAGCGAGGCGCTGGCCGTTTCCGGTGCGCGGTGCCCGCCGCTGCGCGGGGGCGCTGCCTCTCGGCCCCGCGCCCCATCGCCGGCGGCCCGGCGCCATCGGTGCCGGGCCGCCCATCCCTGGAACGGTTATGCCTTGCGGAGGCGGAAGGTGAGGGCCAGGCCCTCGTCCTTGAACGGGGGGCCGTACGTGGCATCCGGGGCGCCCTGCGCGTAGTCCGTCGCCAGGACCTCGTCCGAGATCAGCTCCGCGTGCTCGGTCAGGGCCTCGGTCGTCGACGCGTCGGTCGAGGACCAGCGCACCGCGATACGGTCCGCGACGTCCAGGCCGCTGTTCTTACGGGCCTCCTGGATCAGGCGGATCGCGTCACGGGCCAGGCCCGCCAGGCGGAGCTCCGGGGTGATCTCCAGGTCCAGCGCGACCGTCGCGCCCGAGTCCGAGGCCACCGACCAGCCCTCGCGCGGGGTCTCCGTGATCATGACCTCCTCCGGGGAGAGGGGCACCGGCGCACCGTCGACCTCGACGCTCGCGCTGCCCTCGCGCAGGGCCAGCGACAGCGCAGCCGCGTCCGTCTCCGCGATCGCCCTCGCCACCGCCTGGACGCCCTTGCCGAAGCGCTTGCCCAGCGCGCGGAAGTTCGCCTTGGCCGTGGTGTCGACCAGCGAGCCGCCCACCTCCGAGAGGGAGGCCAGGGAGGAGACGTTCAGCTCCTCCGTGATCTGGGTGTGCAGCTCGGGGGAGAGCGACTCGAAGCCGCCCGCCGCGACCAGCGCGCGGGACAGCGGCTGCCGGGTCTTCACGCCCGACTCGGCCCGTGTCGCGCGGCCCAGCTCGACCAGCCGCCGGACCAGCAGCATCTGCTGCGACAGCGTCGGGTCGATGGCGGACAGGTCCGCCTCCGGCCAGCGGGAGAGGTGGACGGACTCCGGGGCGCCGGGCGTGACGGGGACGACCATGTCCTGCCAGACCCGCTCGGTGATGAACGGGGTCAGCGGGGCCATGAGGCGCGTGACCGTCTCGACCACGTCGTGCAGCGTGCGCAGCGCCGCCTTGTCGCCCTGCCAGAAGCGGCGGCGCGAGCGGCGTACGTACCAGTTGGACAGGTCGTCGACGAACGCCGAGAGCAGCTTGCCGGCGCGCTGGGTGTCGTACGCCTCCATGGCCTGGGTGACCTGGTCCGTCAGCGCGTGGAGTTCGGACAGCAGCCAGCGGTCGAGGACGGGACGGTCCGCCGGAGCGGGGTCCGCCGCCGACGGGGCCCAGCCCGACGTACGCGCGTACAGGGCCTGGAAGGCGACCGTGTTCCAGTACGTGAGGAGGGTCTTCCGCACGACCTCCTGGATCGTGCCGTGCCCCACGCGGCGCGCCGCCCACGGCGAGCCGCCGGCCGCCATGAACCAGCGCACCGCGTCCGCGCCGTGCTGGTCCATCAGCGGGATGGGCTGGAGGATGTTGCCCAGGTGCTTGGACATCTTCCGGCCGTCCTCGGCGAGGATGTGGCCCAGGCAGACGACGTTCTCGTACGAGGACTTGTCGAAGACCAGCGTGCCGACGGCCATCAGCGTGTAGAACCACCCGCGCGTCTGGTCGATGGCCTCCGAGATGAACTGCGCCGGATAGCGCTTCTCGAAGATCTCCTTGTTCTTGTACGGGTAGCCCCACTGCGCGAACGGCATCGAACCCGAGTCGTACCAGGCGTCGATGACCTCGGGGACGCGCGTCGCGGTCTGCCCGCAGCCCTCGTGGGTGCACGGGAACGTGACCTCGTCGATGTACGGGCGGTGCGGGTCCAGCGCGGACTGGTCGGTGCCGGTCAGCTGGGACAGCTCGGCGCGCGAGCCGACGCAGGTGAGGTGGTTCTCCTCGCAGCGCCAGATGGGCAGCGGGGTGCCCCAGTAGCGGTTGCGGGAGAGTGCCCAGTCGATGTTGTTGTTCAGCCAGTCGCCGAAGCGGCCGTACTTGACCGACTCCGGGAACCAGTTGGTCTTCTCGTTCTCCTGGAGCAGCCGGTCCTTGACCGCGGTGGTGCGGATGTACCACGACGGCTGCGCGTAGTAGAGCAGCGCGGTGTGGCAGCGCCAGCAGTGCGGATAGCTGTGCTCGTACGGGATGTGCCGGAACAGCAGAGCCCGGTCGGCCAGGTCCTTGGTCAGGGCCTCGTCGGCCTTCTTGAAGAAGACGCCGCCCACCAGCGGGACGTCCTCCTCGAAGGTGCCGTCGGGGCGGACCGGGTTCACTACCGGCAGGCCGTACGCACGGCAGACCTTGAGGTCGTCCTCACCGAAGGCGGGGGACTGGTGGACGAGACCGGTGCCGTCCTCGGTGGTGACATAGTCCGCGTTGACGACATAGTGGGCCTCGGACGGGAACTCCACCAGGGCGAAGGGGCGGTCGTACGTCCAGCGCTCCATCTCGGCACCCGTGAAGGTCGGGCCGGTGGGCTCCCAGCCTTCGCCCAGCGCCTTTTCGAGCAGGGGCCGGGCGACCACCAGCTTCTCCTCGCCGTTCGTCGCCACGACGTACGTGACGTCGGGGTGCGTGGCGACGGCGGTGTTGGACACCAGGGTCCACGGGGTGGTCGTCCAGACCAGCAGCGCCGCCTCGCCCGCCAGCGGGCCGGAGGTCAGCGGGAAGCGGACGAAGACCGAGGGGTCGACGACCGTCTCGTACCCCTGGGCCAGCTCGTGGTCGGACAGGCCGGTGCCGCAGCGCGGGCACCAGGGGGCGACGCGGTGGTCCTGGACCAGCAGGTCCTTGTTGAAGATCTCCTTCAGCGACCACCACACCGACTCGACGTACTCGGGGTCCATCGTCCGGTACGCGTCGTCGAGGTCGACCCAGTAGCCCATGCGGGTCGTCAGCTCGGCGAAGGCGTCGGTGTGCCGGGTCACGGACTCGCGGCACTTGGCGTTGAACTCGGCGATGCCGAACGCCTCGATGTCCTGCTTGCCGTTGAAGCCGAGCTCCTTCTCGACCGCCAGCTCCACCGGCAGGCCGTGGCAGTCCCAGCCGGCCTTCCGGGCGACGTGGTAGCCCCGCATGGTCCGAAAGCGCGGGAACACGTCCTTGAAGACGCGGGCCTCGATGTGGTGCGCGCCCGGCATGCCGTTGGCGGTCGGCGGGCCCTCGTAGAAGACCCACTCGGGGCGGCCCTCGGACTGTTCGAGGCTCTTGGCGAAGACCTTGCTCTCGCGCCAGAAGTCGAGCACGGCGTGCTCGAGCGCGGGCAGGTCGACCTGGGCGGGCACCTGGCGGTACTGCGGCGATGTCATCGGCGGCTTCCTCCAACGGACGTGTCGTCTCCGTCGGAGGGACGAGAGCCGTTGAGCGCTCCCGCGGTACCACCCTCCTTGGCCGCCGACGGTGCCGGTGGCCCCCTCATTGGGGTTGCGATGCCGGTTCTACTTGCCCCCGGTGGTTCCGTGGGCTTTCTTCCGGCGGCTCCGGGGTGATGCTTCACCTCGCGCTCGCCCCCCGGGCTCACACCGTCCCCGGGTCGCTCTTGGCTGCGTACGACGCTACTGGTCCCCATCCATGCCTTTCGCTTGGCCCAGTGTACGGGCCGCCGGGCGACGCGGCAGACAGGTTTTCCGGCCGCCGGGTGGCTTCGGGGCTCCCCTGCGACTGCCCTGCGACTCCACTGCGCACATGACCCGAATGGGTATACGAGGTCCTGCGGACTCCGGCTGCGCCCGTGTGGCGGATTACGGGGCGGGGAGCTGGGCACAACGGATGCAGGCTCGCCTTGCCGGATGTGCGGGGCGGGCCGATCGGGCGGCGTGGCCCGTTGCCGTGGGGCTGGAGTCGATTTATCGTCCCAGCACGATTCGCGCGCAAGATCACAATATGTGAAGGGGCCGCGGCCATGGTGGCGAAGAAGACCGCCGTACAGAAGAAGACGGCGTCCGCAGGGTCCACCGGTGCGGCGGCCAAGCAAGCGAACGGGAAGAAGACCACCGTCGCGAACAAGGCCACAGCCGGGAAAACCGTCGCGAAGAAGGCCACGGCGGCGCGGACGGCCGCGGTGAAGACGGCCGCAGCGGTCAAGAACGCCGCGGTGAAGAAGGCAACGGTGAACAAGACGCAGGCGAAGAAGGTCGCGGCGAAGAAGGTGTCGGCAAAGCCCGCCAAGAAGGCGCAGGCCGAGCAGGCGCCGGCTACCGCGGCTGAGGACACCACGGCCGAGAGCACGAAGGGCCGGGCCACCCAGGGCCAGGCCACCAAGGCTCCGGCCACCACGGCACAGGCCACCACGGCTCCTGCCACCACGGCTTCGGCCACCAAGGCTTCGGCCACCAAGGCACAGGCCACCACGGCACAGGCCACCACGGCACAGGCCAAGAAGGCGCCGGTCACAAAGGCGCCGGCCACAAAGGCTCCGGCCACAAAGGCTCCGGCCAAGAAGGCCCAGGCCACCAAGGCACCGGCGAAGGCCGCGGCCAAGAAGGCGGCACCCGCTGCGGCATCTGCCAAGGCGACCGCGAGGAAGGCCGCCACCGCGGCCAAGGGGGCGGCGCAGGCCGCGGATGAGACGGGAGCCAAGACGGTGGTTGCGAAGAAGACTCCGGCCCGGACAACGGCCGCCAGGAAGCGGGCCTCGGCGGCGGCGACCGCCCTGCCCAAGGCGCGTACGGCAGCCCCGGCGGAACCGGGCGAGCTGGCGGTCCGGCCCGGTGAGGACCCCTGGACGCCCGAAGAGGTCGCGGACGCGCGCGCCGAGCTGGAGGGCGAGGTGCTGCGGCTGCGTAACGAGATCCTGCACTCCGAGCAGGCCGTCACCGGCCTGATGCGGGACTCCGGGGACGGCGCGGGCGACGACCAGGCCGACACCGGCACCAAGAACATCACCCGCGAGCACGAGCTGGCGCTCGCCGCCAATGCGCGGGAGATGCTGGAACAGACCGAGCGGGCCGTGGAGCGGCTCGACTCCGGCACGTACGGGCTCTGCGAGAACTGCGGCAACCCGATCGGCAAGGCCCGGATGCTCGCCTTCCCGCGGGCCACGCTGTGCGTGGAGTGCAAGCAGAAGCAGGAGCGGCGCTCCTGAGACCGCGGTGCGGGCGCCCGGGGGCCTCGGGGGTCCGCACCCCTGTGCCGTACCCTCGTCTTCTGGTCAGGCACCTAGGTTGAGGGACTCACGTGGCAGAGGCGGAGCGCATCATCGGTACGCCGGATGTGGAAGGAGCCGAGTCGGCTCCGGTCGACCGGCCCAAGGGCAGGCGGCGGATCCTGGCGCTGTTCACCGTGGCCGCGTTCGCCTACGCGCTGGACCTGGTCAGCAAGATGATCGTGGTCGCCAAGCTGGAGCACCACGCGCCGATCGAGATCATCGGCGATCTGCTGAAGTTCGAGGCGGTACGCAATCCCGGCGCGGCGTTCGGCGTCGGTGAAGCCTTCACCGTGGTCTTCACCATCATCGCGGCGGCCGTGATCGTGGTGATCGCCCGGCTGGCGCGCAAGCTGTACAGCCTGCCCTGGGCGATCGCGCTGGGCCTGCTGCTGGGCGGCGCGCTCGGCAATCTCACCGACCGGGTCTTCCGCTCGCCGGGCGTCTTCGAGGGCGCGGTCGTCGACTTCATCGCGCCCGCCCACTTCGCTGTCTTCAACCTCGCCGACTCCGCGATCGTGTGCGGAGGCATCCTGATCGTGATCCTGTCGTTCCGCGGGCTGGACCCCGACGGCACGGTCCACAAGGACTGACAAGGCATACTCGACGGGTGAGTACGATTCCCGAGATTCGAACCCTGCCCGTACCCGATGGCCTGGAAGGCGAGCGTGTCGACGCCGCCATTGCCCGTATGTTCGGTTTCTCCCGGACGAAGGCGGCCGAGCTCGCGGCTGCGGGGAAGGTCTCGGTCGACGGCAGCGTCGTCGGGAAATCCGAGCGCGTGAGCGGTGGTGCCTGGCTCGAGGTGGAGATGCCCGCGCCCCCCGCGCCCGTGCAGATCGTCGCCGAGCACGTCGAGGGCATGGAGATCGTCCACGATGACGACGACATCGTCGTCATCGTGAAGCCGGTCGGCGTCGCCGCGCATCCCAGCCCAGGCTGGACCGGCACCACCGTCATCGGCGGCCTCGCGGCCGCCGGCTACCGGATCTCGACCTCCGGTGCGGCGGAGCGGCAGGGCATCGTGCACCGGCTGGACGTGGGTACCTCCGGGCTGATGGCCGTCGCCAAGTCGGAGCGCGCGTACACCTCGCTCAAGCAGCAGTTCCGGGAGCGTACGGTCGACAAGCGCTACCACGCGCTGGTCCAGGGCCACCCGGACCCGATGAGCGGCACCATCGACGCGCCGATCGGCCGGCATCCGAGCCTGGACTACAAGTGGGCCGTGACCGCCGAGGGCAAGCCGTCCGTCACGCACTACGACCTCATCGAGGCGTTCCGGGCCGCGTCGCTGCTGGACATCAAGCTGGAGACGGGCCGTACGCATCAGATCCGCGTGCACATGGCCGCCCACCGGCACCCCTGCGTGGGCGACCTGACGTACGGCGCCGACCCGACGATCGCCAAGCGGCTCGGGCTGACCCGGCAGTGGCTGCACGCCATGCGCCTCGGCTTCGAGCACCCCTCGGACGGCCAGTGGGTCGAGTTCGAGAGCGCCTACCCGGCCGACCTCCAGCAGGCGCTGGACGTGATCCGGGCGGAGAGCGAGTGAGTACGACCGCCTCGTACACCGTCCGCGTCGCGACCGGTCCGGCCGACCGCGAGGCGTGCTTCGCGGTCCGCAGGGAAGTCTTCGTCGTCGAGCAGGAAGTCCCCGCGGACATCGAGTACGACGCGTTCGACGCGGACAGCGCCGACACCGCGCATGCGCTGGCTCTCGGGCCGGCAGGCCCGCTGGGGACCGGGCGGCTGCTGTACGGTCCGGCCGCGGCGGCGAAGACCGGGGGCGCCGATGTGTCGGTCGGCTCGCTCGGCCGGCTGGCCGTCAGCCGGGCGGCCCGTGGGCTGGGCGTCGGAGTCGCCCTGGTGCGGGCCATCGAGGCGGAAGCGGCGCGGCTCGGGCTGACGGCCGTCGATCTGCACGCGCAGACGCATGCGCTCGGGTTCTACGAGCGGCTGGGATACGTGAGTTACGGCCCGGAGTTCGCCGACGCGGGGATCGCGCACCGCGCGATGCGCAAGGTGCTCTGACCGGGCTGCGCGCCGTGCGCGGACCCGGAGATCATGGACCGCGTACTCCGGCACCCGGACGTCCGCAGCCTGCGGTGAGCGGGCGGCGATGGGCGGTCAGCCGCGGCCGGTGCGGGGGTGGCTGCCGTCCGGGCTTTCCGCGTCCGCATCCGCCGTGTACGCCGCGGAGTTGTTGCTGTGGATCTCCTCCGCGGGCGGCGGAATGCGGTCCGATTTGCCGCGCTCCGGCCACTGCCCGTCCGGTGGCAGTTCGGCCGGTGACGTCGCCGGGCGTAGGTGGACTCCACGACCGCGGCGGCGATCCGGAATACCAGCCAGGCCCCGGCTTCGGCGGTTCCGTCGCGCAGCATCTGGCGTTCGCCGACGAGAAGGCCCGCGGCGTGCTGTTGCTGCACGGTACGTCCGACATCGCGGACGATGCGTCGGTGGACGAGCTGCCCGTACAGCTGCACATCGCGGACCCTGACCCCCTCGAGCCGCACGACTGGCTGAACGCCTGGTACTTGCGCGCGCGGCGCGCCGGGGCAGAGGTGGAGATCCACCACTACCCCGGCGCCGGACACCTCTACACGGACCCCGAACTGCCGGACTACGACGCCGAGGCCGCAGAGCGGACCTGGCGGGTCGCCCTCGCCTTCCTGGACACGCTGTAGGTCAGCCTGCCCGGTAGGCCGTCCAGCTGTTGGTCATACGCGTCACCTGGCCCGCGGTGAACTGGTACATGCAGGAGTCGTACGTGTAGTCCATGAAGTTGTGGATCGGATCGACGCCGGTCTTGCTGGCGCAGGAGTCGCGGCCGGTCGGGCACTCGTACGCGGCGCTCTTCTCGGCCGGGGTGTCGGAGACGTAGTCGCCGTTGCCGTTACAGCCGCCCTGGAAGGTGTGGTAGAGCCCCATCCAGTGGCCGACCTCGTGGGTGGCGGTGTCGCCCTCGTTGTAGTTGGCGGCGGATCCGCCGGGCAGCGACTTGTCGAGTACGACGACGCCGTCGCCCTGCGGGTTGGAGGCGTACGAGCTCGGGAACGTCGCCCAGCCCAGCAGCCCGCCACTGAGGTTGGCGGTGTAGAAGTTGAGCGCGCCGGCGCCGCCCTTGCGCAGTGCGGACTTCATCGCCGTCTCCTGGCTCGAGCCGTAGGCCAGGTTGTACCAGGAGGCGTTGTCGGTGTAGTCCGTGGCCGCCAGCGTGAACTGGAAGTTGGTGTTCGCGTTGCCGGTGCCCTGGCCGCCGAAGGCCGAGTTGAGGACCGCCATCTGGTTGTTGATGTCGGTCGCGGTGAGCTTGCCGGTGGTTCCGCTGTGGATGACGTGGAAGTAGACCGGGATGGACGTCACGGCGGCGGCCGAGAGACTTCTGCCGTTCGCGCGGGCCTTGGAGAGTCTCTTCTGCAGGTCGGCGTCCATGGCCTTGGCCTGCGCCGCGGTCACCTCGTTGGGCTCGTCGTGGTGTGCCGCGCCGCCCGGGCGTGCTTCGCGGGCGGTGGCGGAGGCGCTCGCGGTGTCGGCGCAGTCCTCCGCGGGGGCCTTGGCGGCGGCGATTCCGGTGGGTGCGGAGAGCGGGGAGAGGACCAGGGTTCCGGCCATCACTGCGGTAGCGATGAACCTGCTGCGCAGACGGGGGGATATCCGGGCAAGAGCGCGCACATTGACTCCTCGTGGGGGCGGGCGGAGGTGACTTCCTCGCCGCTGCCGGGAGATTACGTGCGCATGCCAGATCTTGATGAGGATTGAACAAGCCCAATCAATCGTCTGATCAATTGGGGCATCGAGGAGAAAACTTTCGGTCTGGTCCGGACTTTGAGATGAGTCGGTAACGCGGACGGTTACCGAGGCGGGTGGTGTGTCCGGTTTCGGATGGCGGATTTACACCACCCGCCTGCTGGCGTGATCTGTGTGTAACAAGCCGGGATGTGGCTGGAAATCGGCTGTCAGCGGACCGGCTGGTTCACCCGCTCGACCTTCTGCGTTCCGTTGAGCGTGCGGTAGGAGCGCGCCCACTTCGCGCTCGCGTTCTGCGCGGTCTTGTCGGAGATGACGTAGTAGTCCATCTGCGAGCGCTCGGCGGTCACGTCGAGGACCCCGTAGCCGTGGGAGTCCATGTCCAGCCACTTCACATGGCGGTTGGCGGCCCTGACGGCGGTGGAGGCGGCCAGCGAGACGGTCCCCGGCGCCACATGGAGGATGTCGTCGAGGTTGTCCGATGTCACCGAGGTGACCACGAACTCCGTGGCGGCGGACTGCGAGAGCGGATAAGTCGCAGCCTTGACCGGCACGTCGTTGGCCCACGCCATATGGATGTCGCCGGTGAGGAAGACGGTGTTCTTGATGCCCCGCTGGGTCAGATGCGCGAGCAGTTCCCTGCGGTCGTCGGTGTAGCCGTCCCACTGGTCGACGTTGACGGCCAGGCCCTGCTTGGGCAGCCCGAGCAACCCGGCCAGCGGCCCCAGCAGATGCGCGGGTACGGAACCGAAGGACACCGGCGAGATCATCACCGACGTGCCGACCAGCTTCCAGGAGGCGTCGGAGGCGGCCAGGCCCGACTTGAGCCAGTCCAGCTGGGCACGGCCGGTGACCGTACGCTCCGGGTCGTCGACCTTGCCGCTGCCCACGGTCACCTGCTGCGACCGGAAGGAGCGCAGGTCCAGGAGGTGGAGGTCGGCCAGCTTGCCGAAGCGCAGCCGGCGGTAGACCGTGCCCTCGGTGGAGGTGCGTACGGGCATCCACTCGAAGTACGCCTGCTTGGCGGCGGCCGCGCGCTGCGCCCATTCGCCCTCGGCGCCCGGGGTGTGGTTCTCGGCGCCCCCCGACCAGGCGTTGTTGGCGATCTCGTGGTCGTCCCAGATCGCTATGACCGGGTGCGCGGCGTGCAGCGCCTGGAGGTCGGCGTCGGTCTTGTAGGTGGCGTGCCGGGTGCGGTAGTCGGCGAGGTTCAGGATCTCGTGCTCGGGCTCGTGCTGCCGTACGGCGTACTCCGGCGCCGGGTAGCCGCCCGTCGGGTACTCGTAGATGTAGTCGCCGAGATGGAGGACCGCGTCGAGGTCGGTGCGGGTGGCCAGGTGTCTGTACGCCGAGAACCAGCCCGACTCCCAGTTGGCGCAGGAGACCACCCCGAACCGGACGCCCGGCGTCGCCGCGTCAGCGGCCGGCGTGGTGCGGGTCCGGCCGACGGGGGACACGGTGCCGCCCGCGGTAAACCGGAAGTAGTAGGCGGTGGCCTGGCGCAGGCCCCTGACGTCGACCTTGACCGTGTGATCGGAGGCGGCGGTCGCGGTGGTCGAGCCGCGGGTGACCGGCTGGGTGAAGCCCCTGTCCTCCGCCACCTCCCAACTCACGGTGGTGTCAGGCCCCTTGCCGGAGCCGGGAACGGCATCCGGGGCGGGGGTGACGCGGGTCCACAGCAGGACCCCGTCGGGCAGCGGGTCGCCGGAGGCGACGCCGTGGAGGAAGGCGGGTGCCGCGATGACGGCGGCGGAGGCGGGGGTCCCGAAGGCGATCGGGGCGACAGCGGCGGTGGCGGCGGCTTTGACGACCGTGCGGCGACGCGGGGAAGAAGAGGGGAGAAGACTGGTCACGGCCGATCACATTACTGACCGGTATGCGAGACGGGCAGGCAAACTTCGAAAGTTTGCCCGCCCGTCGACGGTCAGTTGACTGAGCGTCAGCCCTTCGGGACGTCACCCGCGCACCGCGTCACCCCGCGGGCCGCGTCACCCTCAGACCGTCAGCCCTTCAGCGCCTTGTCGATCGCCTCGGTGTACTGCGCGGGGGTCTGCGGCGTCTCGATCTTCTTGCCGTCCATCTTCAGCGTGGGAGTGCCCTCCACGCCGCTCTTGTCGAAGGTCTTCGACATCTCCAGCGCCCACTTGTCGTAGGTGCCGTCCTGCACGGCCTTCTGGAACGCCGCGTTGCTCTTCAGGGCTGCGACGCCGTCCGCGATCTTCAGCAGATAGCTGTCGTCGGCGAACTTGTCCTTGCTCTCCTCAGGGTGGTTCTCCTTGGAGTAGAGCGCGGCCTTGTACTCCAAGAACGCCTCGGGGCTCACGTCGAGCGCCGCACCCAGCGCGCTCAGCGCGTTCTTCGAGCCCTCGCCGTTGTCGGAGTTGTCGATGAAGGTGGCGCCTATGAACTGGAGCCGGTACTTGCCGGCGTCGACGTCCTTCTTGACCTGCTCGCCGACGGCCTGCTCGAAGGTCGCGCAGATCGGGCAGCGCGCGTCCTCGTACAGCTCCAGCGTCTTCTTCGCGTCCTTCTTGCCGATGACGACGGTGGTGCCGTCCTTGCCCTCGGTGTTCTTCGGCGCGACGAGATTCTTGTCGGCGGCCGCCTCCCATGCGCTGGGCTTGTTCATCTGCATGACGGCGTAGCCGATGCCGCCGGCCAGCGCGAGGACGCCGACGACGGAACCGGCCACGACCAGCTGGCGGCGGGTCTTTTCCTTCCTGGCCTGGCGCTCGCGCTCCTGACGCAGCCGCTCGCGGGCGGCAGCCTTGTTGGACTGGCTGTTGCGTACACTCATGATCGTTTCTCCGTGTGGTCTCGTGGGGCGCAGCTCGGGGGACTGCTCTGCTCAGGCGGGGGTGAGCGCCGAGCAGGGCGGTCCGCGCCGTCCGACGGAGTGCACGAGGACGCGGGCGTGCGTGGTACGCGTGGTGGCTCCGGGCCGGGCCCCGCGCCGCACCGGAGCCACCACGGAACCGGCCGCGGCCACCGCGATCAGCAGCGGCCGGAAGGCGAGGGCGGCCGCCGCGCGCAGCAGCTGGGCGAGCGCGCTCTCACCGTGCCGCAGCCAGCCGGCGGCCAGCAGCCCGACCGTGACATGCGCGGCGAGGAGCAGCCAGGGGGTGGCGGGGCCGGGGGAGTCCAGCAGCAGGGCCGCCGGGTTCTGCCCCGGGCCGGTGACGCGGGCGAGCGGGGCCCCGACCTCGGAGCCCCCGCACAGCACGTCCACACCGAACGAGCGCAGCGGGCCCGCGACCGGGCCGCCGGCCTGCCCGTAACAGACGTGCTGTCCGGTGGTGAAGACCGTGTCGGCCGCCAGCTCCAGCGGGACCAGCAGCCCGGCGATCCGCCAGTAGCCGCGCTCCCGGCCGGCCAGTGCGTACGCGATGACGAACACGGCGCCGGACAGCGCGGCGACCACAGTCAGCGGCAGCGGCACCCCGGAGAGCAGGACGTGCGAGGCAGCCGAGAGCGTCACGACGAGCGCTGTGAAAAGCGCCGCGCGAAATGCCCTGAGCCGGTTCGCCGATATGTCCACCGGGTGAGTGTGCCATGCCGTCCTGTAGGGGGTTCCTAAGGCCGGACGTTGGGCGCCCTTACAGGCCCAGGCCCGGAATCCTGCCGTTGCGGAAGAGGTCGACGAAGATCTGGTGGTCGGCCCGCGCCCTCGCCCCGTAGGAGTGCGCGAAGTCCACCAGCAGGTCCCCGAAGCCGTCCTCGTCGGCCGCGATCGCCGCGTCGATGGCCCGCTCCGTCGAGAACGGCACCAGCGAATGGCCGCTCTCGTCGTCCGCCGCCGCGTGCATCGTGGCCGTGGCCCGGCCGAGATCGGCGACGACCTCCGCGATCTCCTCCAGGTCGTCGATGTCCGACCAGTCCAGGTCCACCGCGTACGGCGAGACCTCGGCCACCAGCTGCCCGGCGCCGTCCAGCTCCGTCCAGCCCAGCCAAGGGTCGGCGTGGGCCTGGAGCGCCCGCTGCGAGATCACCGTGCGGTGGCCCTCGTGCTGGAAGTAGTCGCGGACGGCCGGGTCGGTGATGTGCCGGGAGACGGCCGGGGTCTGCGCCTGCTTCAGATAGATCACGACGTCGTTCTCCAGGGCGTCGCTGTTGCCCTCCAGCAGGATGTTGTACGACGGAAGCCCGGCCGAGCCGATGCCTATACCGCGGCGGCCGACGACATCCTTCACCCGGTACGAGTCGGGGCGGGCCAGGCTCGATTCGGGCAGGGTCTCCAGATAGCCGTCGAACGCGTCGAGCACCTTGTAGCGGGTGGCGGCGTCCAGCTCGATCGAACCGCCGCCGGGTGCGAAGCGGCGCTCGAAGTCGCGGATCTCGGTCATCGAGTCGAGCAGCCCGAAACGGGTGAGTGAGCGGGCGACGCGCAGCGCGTCCAGCAGCGGCCCGTCCGCCGTGTCCAGGGTGAAGGGCGGGACCTCGTCGTTCTTGGCGCCGGTCGCCAGGGCGTGGATGCGCTCGCGGTAGGCGGCAGCGTACGTCCGTACCAGCGCCGTGATCTGCTCGTCGCTGAGCGCCTTGGTGTAGCCGATCAGCGCGACGGAGGCGGCGAAGCGCTTGAGGTCCCAGGTGAAGGGGCCCACGTACGCCTCGTCGAAGTCGTTGACGTTGAAGATCAGCCGGCCGTTGGAGTCCATGTACGTGCCGAAGTTCTCGGCGTGCAGATCGCCGTGGATCCACACCCGGCCGGTGCGGTCGTCCAGGTACGGGCCGCTGCGCTGATCATGCTCCAGGTCCCGGTAGAAGAGGCATGCCGTGCCGCGGTAGAACGCGAACGCCGAGCCGGCCATCTTCCGGAACTTGACCCGGAAGGCGGCCGGGTCGGCGGCCAGGAGTTCACCGAAGGCGGTGTCGAAAACGGCGAGAATCTCTTCGCCGCGCTGCTCGGCGCTGGGCTGCGGGACCGACATCGCGAGGGGCCTCCTGGTGCATGACACATAGGACTGGTGTTTCCGTCCTGACAACGCACGAAGGTACCCGCGAGTGCCCTCACGCTGTCAGTCCGGAGACGTAGACTTCCACGCTGTCCACCCAACCCGTCATCCACCGTTTCGCTGGAGGCCCCCGCCGTGGCAGCAACGTCCGAAAAGCCCCCTTTTACGCACCTCCACGTCCACACCCAGTACTCGCTGCTGGACGGTGCCGCGCGGCTCAAGGACATGTTCAACGCCTGCAACGAGATGGGCATGACCCACATCGCCATGACCGACCATGGCAACCTGCACGGGGCGTACGACTTCTTCCATCAGGCCAAGAAGGCCGGGGTCACCCCCATCATCGGCATCGAGGCGTACGTCGCGCCCGAGTCCCGGCGGAACAAGCGGCGCATCCAGTGGGGCCAGCCGCACCAGAAGCGGGACGACGTCTCCGGTTCCGGCGGTTACACCCACAAGACGATCTGGGCGGCCGACAAGACCGGCCTGCACAACCTCTTCCGGCTCTCCTCCGACGCGTACGCCGAGGGCTGGCTGACCAAGTGGCCGCGGATGGACAAGGAGACCATCGCCCAGTGGTCGCAGGGGCTCATCGCCTCCACCGGCTGCCCCTCCGGGGAGGTCCAGACGCGGCTGCGCCTCGGCCACTTCGACGAGGCGCTGAAGGCCGCCTCGGAGTACCAGGACATCTTCGGCAAGGACCGCTACTTCCTGGAGTTGATGGACCACGGCATCGAGATCGAGCGCCGGGTCCGCGACGGGCTGCTGGAGATCGGCAAGAAGCTCGGCATCCCGCCGATCGTCACCAACGACTCGCACTACACGTATGCCAACGAGGCGTCCGCGCACGACGCCCTGCTCTGCATCCAGACCGGCAAGAACCTCTCCGACCCGGACCGCTTCCGGTTCGACGGCACGGGCTACTACCTGAAGACGACGGACGAGATGTACGCCGTCGACTCCTCGGACGCCTGGCAGGAGGGGTGTGCGAACACCCTGCTGGTCGCCCAGCAGATCGACACCGAGGGCTGGTTCCAGGAGCGGAACCTGATGCCGAGGTTCGACGTGCCCGAGGGCTTCACCGAGGTCACCTGGTTCCGCGAGGAAACCATGCGCGGCATGGCCCGGCGGTACCCGGGCGGCATCCCGGAGGACCGCCTCAAGCAGGTCGAGTACGAGATGGGCATCATCATCGAGATGGGCTTCCCGGGGTACTTCCTCGTGGTCGCCGACTTCATCATGTGGGCCAAGAACAACGGCATCGCGGTGGGCCCCGGCCGAGGCTCCGCGGCCGGCTCGATCGTCGCGTACGCGATGGGCATCACCGACCTCGACCCGATCGAGCACGGCCTGATCTTCGAGCGGTTCCTCAACCCAGAGCGCATCTCCATGCCCGATGTCGACATCGACTTCGACGAGCGCAGGCGCGGTGAGGTGATCCGGTACGTCACCGAGAAGTACGGGGCCGACAAGGTCGCCATGATCGGGACGTACGGCAAGATCAAGGCGAAGAACGCGATCAAGGACTCGGCGCGGGTGCTCGGCTACCCGTACGCGATGGGCGACCGGCTCACCAAGGCGATGCCCGCCGACGTACTGGGCAAGGGCATCGACCTCAACGGCATCACCGACCCCAGCCACCCGCGCTACGGCGAGGCGGGCGAGATCCGGGGGATGTACGAGAACGAGCCGGACGTGAAGAAGGTCATCGACACCGCGAAGGGCGTCGAGGGCCTGGTCCGGCAGATGGGCGTGCACGCGGCCGGCGTGATCATGTCCAGCGAGACGATCACCGACCACGTCCCGGTCTGGGTGCGGCCTTCGGACGGCGTGACCATCACGCAGTGGGACTACCCGAGTTGTGAGTCCCTCGGCCTGCTGAAGATGGACTTCCTGGGGCTGCGCAACCTCACGATCATGGACGACGCCGTCAAGATGGTGAAGGCCAACCGGGGAATCGATCTCGAGCTGCTCGCACTCCCGCTGGACGACCCCACGACGTACGAACTCCTCCAGCGCGGCGACACGCTCGGTGTCTTCCAGTTCGACGGCGGCCCGATGCGGTCCCTGCTGCGGCTGATGAAGCCCGACAACTTCGAGGACATTTCCGCCGTCTCGGCCCTCTACCGGCCGGGCCCGATGGGCATGAACTCGCACACGAACTACGCGCTCCGCAAGAACGGCCAGCAGGAGATCACGCCGATCCACCCGGAGCTGGAGGAGCCGCTCAAGGAGGTCCTCGGCCTCACCCACGGCCTCATCGTGTACCAGGAGCAGGTGCAGAAGGCCGCCCAGATCATCGCGGGCTACTCACTCGGCGAGGCCGACATCCTGCGCCGCGTGATGGGCAAGAAGAAGGCCGAGGAGCTGGAGAAGAACTTCGTTCTCTTCCAGGCCGGCGCCAAGAAGAAGGGCTTCTCGGACGCGGCCATCAAGGCGCTGTGGGACGTGCTGGTGCCGTTCGCCGGATACGCCTTCAACAAGGCGCACTCCTCCGCGTACGGACTGGTCACCTACTGGACCGCGTATCTCAAGGCGAACTACCCCGCCGAGTACATGGCCGCGCTGCTGACTTCCGTCAAGGACGACAAGGACAAGTCCGCGATCTACCTCAACGAGTGTCGGCGTATGGGCATCAAGGTGCTCCCGCCCAATGTGAACGAGTCGGAGTCGAACTTCGCCGCCCAGGGCGACGACGTGATCCTCTTCGGTCTGACCGCAGTCCGCAACGTCGGGCAGAACGTGGTCGACTCGATCATCCGCAGCCGCAAGGCCAAGGGGAAGTACACCTCCTTCCCCGACTTCCTCGACAAGGTCGAGGCCGTCGTCTGCAACAAGCGGACCGTCGAGTCGCTGATCAAGGCGGGCGCCTTCGACGAGATGGGCCACACCCGCAAGGGCCTGGTCGCGCACCACGAGCCGATGATCGACAACGTGGTCCAGGTCAAGCGCAAGGAGGCCGAGGGGCAGTTCGACCTCTTCGGCGGCATGGGCGAGGAGGACAGCGACGAGCCGGGCTTCGGTCTCGACGTCGAGTTCTCCGACGTCGAGTGGGAGAAGGCGTACCTGCTGGCGCAGGAGCGCGAGATGCTCGGGCTGTACGTGTCCGACCACCCGCTGTTCGGTATCGAGCACGTCCTGAACGACAAGGCGGACGCGTCCATCTCCCAGCTGACCGGCGGTGAGCACGCCGACGGCGCGATCGTCACCATCGGCGGCATCATCTCCGGCCTGCAGCGCAAGATGACCAAGCAGGGCAACGCCTGGGCGATCGCCACCGTCGAGGACCTGGCCGGATCCATCGAGTGCATGTTCTTCCCGGCGACGTACCAGCTGGTCTCGACCCAACTCGTCGAGGACGCCGTGGTCTTCGTCAAGGGACGGCTCGACAAGCGCGAGGACGTGCCGCGGCTGGTCGCGATGGAGCTGATGGTTCCCGACCTGTCGGCGGCGGGCACCAACGCGCCGGTGGTGATCACCATCCCGACGGTCAAGGTCACCCCGCCGATGGTCAGCCGGCTCGGCGAGATCCTCGGCCACCACCGCGGCAACACCGAAGTACGCATCAAGCTCCAGGGCGCGCGCAAGACCACGGTGCTCCGGCTCGACCGGCACCGGGTCCAGCCCGATCCGGCGCTGTTCGGTGACCTGAAGGTGCTGCTCGGTGCCTCCTGCCTGGCCGGCTGAGAGCCGTCCGCGGACATTTTGCGGACATGACGAAGGGCGCGCCCCGGCGGGCGCGCCCTTCGTCATATGTCGTATGCCGGGAGTACCGGCCGTCAGTTGTGGCCGAAGCGCCGCTGGTGCTTACGGGCCACGTCCGCGGGGCTGCCCTGTGCCTTCGACTGGATCTGCTGCGCTGCGTCCATCGAAGAGGACTTGGCGTGCTCGCTGCCGCGCTCCGCGGCGGACTTCTCCTGTTGGCTGCCCTTGCGGTTCTTGTTCTTGGCCATGGTGTGCCTCCTGTGGGGGATCTAGGGGCCAGGGCCGGGACCAGACTCACACATACCGACAAACAGCGCATATTGGATCATTGCTGTGCGTAATTGAGGGCCGTCCTGGAACAAGTTCGAGATAACTTCGCCATCCGCCACGCCGATGATCGAGTTCCGGCCGTTAACCCCCGTACGGTCGGGCAGACTCGAGGGAAACCCGATGCAAAACCGTTCCCGAAAGAGGGTGGAACGCGTGGACCGCTGCGTCGTCCTTGTTGACGCCGGCTATCTGCTGGGCGCCGCCGCGAGTCTTCTCGCCGGAGAACCTTCCCGCTCCCGCATCACGGTCGACCACGCCGCCCTCATCCAGGGGCTGCGTGAGCGGGCCGAGGCGGACACGGAACAGCCACTGCTGCGCATCTACTGGTTCGACGGCGCCCCCGACCGGGTTCCGCAGCCCGAGCACCGGCGGCTGCGCGTCATGCCCCGCGTCACGGTCCGGCTGGGCGCACTGACCCGCAGTGACGGGCGCTGGGCGCAGAAGGGCGTCGACGCGGCGATGCACGCCGAACTCACCGAACTGGCCAGAAACCGCGCCTGCTCCGATGTGGTCCTGGTGACCGGCGACGGCGATCTGCTCCCCGGCCTGATGTCCGCCAAGGAGCACGGCGTTGCCGTACACCTGTGGGCGGTCCAGGCCGCCGACGGCGACTACAACCAGTCCGAGGACCTGGTCGCCGAGGCCGACGAGCGGCGGGTGCTCGACCGCGCCTGGATCACCGGAGCCGTACGCGCCAAAGAGCTCACCGGGGTCTGCGCGCCGCCGCCCGTACCGCGCCCCGAGATCGCGGCGATCCTCTCCGCCCCACTGCCCGAGTCGGCGCTCGCGGAGGCGACCCGTAACGGCACCGCCCCGACGCCCAACGGGAACGGCGCCGCGGCCGCGCACACCCAGGCGGCGCCCGGCGGCAAGGGCGTCCCCACCCCCAAGGACCTGGCGAGCCTGCGCGGCCCCGGTACGCAGCCGGCACAGCAGCCGGCCAACGCGACCCTGCGCTGGTCCTCCGACCGGGGCTGGGTCGAGCGCGGCGGCCCGCTCGGCGAGCCGGCCGAAACTGCCTCGCTGCCCACCCTTGCCCTGCTCACCAGCGCCGAGCAGCGCTGGGCGGACCGGGAGGAGGACATCACCACGGTCGGCGGCGACCCCTTCGAGGTCGGCCAGGTCTTCGCGCGGCGGTGGATGGAGCGGCTGCCGGAGACGGTCCATCTGCAGAAGCTGTCGACGATGTACCCGCGGATTCCGCACCGCATCGACGGCGAACTGCTGAGGTACGCGGCCAGGTTCGGACTCCTCGCCCACAAGGACGACCAGATCGACGAGCACGACCGCTATGCGATCCGGGCCGGGTTCTGGCGCGAAATCGACGTCCGGGCGGCGGCCGAGCATGCGCCGACGGGGCCGGCTGGGGAGTAGCTCCCCACCCCGTTCGTGCAACCCGGGCGCGTTCCGCAGGGCGGAACCACGTAGGCTCATCCCTCGTGAGTACGGGCACAGCACAGGCGGGACACGGCAGCGCGGCCGCGACGGCGCAGGCCCCGGTCGTGTGCGCGGTGCGTGACCTGGTCAGGACGTACCCCGCCGTCCGCGGCCGCCGCGGCGCCCCCGCCACACCGGAAGTACGGGCCACGGACGGCATCTCCCTGGACGTACGCCGAGGCGAGCTCTTCGGCCTGCTCGGGCCCAACGGCGCCGGCAAGTCCACCCTCGTACGCCAGCTGACCGGACTCATGCGGCCCGACTCCGGCACGGTCCAGATGCTCGGCCACGATCTGGTGCGGCACCCCGAGCGGGCGTCCCGGCTCATCGGCTACCTCGGCCAGGAATCGACCGCGCTCGACGAACTCACCGTCTCCCTCGCCGCCGAGACCACCGGCCGGCTGCGCGGGCTCGACGTACGGACGGCACGGGCCGAGCGGGACGCCGTACTGGACGAACTCGGGCTCACCGACATCGCCGGGCGCCCGCTGAAGAAACTGTCGGGCGGACAGCGCCGGCTGGCCTGCCTGGCGGCGGCGCTCGTCGGCGAGCGGCCGGTACTGGTACTGGACGAACCGACCACCGGCATGGACCCGGTGGCGCGGCGCGCGGTGTGGGCCGCGGTCGACCGGCGCCGGGCGGAGCGCGGCGCGACGGTGCTCCTCGTCACCCACAACGTCATCGAGGCCGAGACCGTGCTCGACCGGGTCGCCGTCCTCGAACGCGGCAAGGTCATCGCCTGCGACACCCCGGCCGGGCTCAAGGCGGAGGTCGCCGGTGAGGTACGGCTGGAGCTGGTCTGGCGGGAGCGGCCACCGCTCGACGTACCCGAGGTCGCCGCGCTGCGCGGCTCCGCCCAGGAATCAGGCCGCAGCTGGGTGCTGCGGCTGACCCCCGACGAGGCGAGGGCGGCGGTCGCCGCGGTGACCGGGGGAGCGGCCTTCGCGGCGCTGGACGACTTCACCCTCGCGACGCCGAGCCTGGAGGACGTCTACCTGGCGCTGGGCGGGCGTACGAAGGGTCTGGTGAAGGCATGAACCCGAGGTCGCGGCGCAGGCATGCGGCGGACGTGGCCCGCGGGGACATGGCGGACTCGGTCCGCGGGGACGTGGCGGACTTGGTCCGTTGGAACGCGGCGGGCGCAGGGCGCGGGAACATGGCGGGCGTGGTCCGCACGGACGTGGCGGGCGTGGTCCGCAAGGACGCGGCAGACGTCGTCCGCGGGAACGTGGCGGGCGTACGCGTCCGTAGGGGCGTATGGGACAGGAGCACCGCAGCGTGAGTGTTGTGCCCGCCGAGGCGGTGACCGGGCGGCAGGCCCGGGTGCAGAGTGCGGTGTCCGCCCAGGACGCCGCCCCGCTCGCGCCGCGCGCACGGCTGCTGCCGTCGCTCGTGGCCGTGTACCGCGCGCAGCTCTCGCGGGCCCGCGTGGCCCGCATCCCGCTGCTCTTCGTGGCCACGTTCCAGTCCGTCGGGATCATGGTCCTGATGCGCGGGGTCGTCGACGGCGGCCCCGAGGCGCGGGCCGTGGTCGCCGGATCCAGCGTGCTCGTCGTCGCCTTCGTCGCGCTCAATCTGCTGGCCCAGTACTTCGGGCAGCTCCGGGCTGGCGGCGGCCTCGACCACTACGCCACGCTGCCCGTGCCGCCCGCCGCGGTGGTGCTGGGGGCGGCGGGCGCGTATGCCTCCTTCACCGTGCCCGGGACGGTCGTCACGGCCGTCGTGGGCTCCACGCTGTTCCAGCTGCCGCTGACCCATCTGTGGGTCCTGGCCGCCGTCATCCCCCTCTCCGGGGCCGCCCTGGCCGGGCTGGGCGCGGCGCTGGGGCTGCTCGCCCCGCGCCAGGAACTCGCCACGCTGCTCGGCCAGCTCGGCATGTCCGCCGCCCTGCTTCTGGGCGTACTGCCGCCCGACCGGCTGCCCGGCCCGCTCGGGTACGCGCGGGATCTGCTGCCCTCGACGTACGGGGTGGAGGCGCTCGCCCGTACCTTCGGCCCCGACCCGGACTGGTCGGCGGTCGCGCTGGATCTCACGGTGTGCGCGGGCGTGGGCATCGTCTCCCTGGCCGTCGCGACCTGGGCGTACCGGCGGGCGGCCGTCCGCTGACCCGATCGGACGTCCCGCCTCCGGGTGAGTGGCGACCGCCTGGCACGATGGCAGGGTGACCGCACCTCTGACGCCGCCTCACGAGCAGCCCCCCAACCATCCCTGGCAGCAGCCCTCCGCCGGGGGCTCGCCCCACCACGCGCCGACCGGGCCCGACGTCCCGGACGACGGGCCCGGGACGGCGGTGGAAGTGCGGCAGGCAGCCGTGCTGACGGTGATCCTCGCCGCCGCCGGTGTGCTTCTCGGGCTGCTGTGGCTGTGGCTGGCGCCGCGGGTGCAGCTCGTCTCGAACGGCGAGGCGGTCTTCCTCAAGGACACCGAGGGTGAGGGAGCGGTCGGCTCGGACGGCACGTTCATGCTGCTGGCGCTCGGCTTCGGCGCGCTGAGCGCGGCCGCGGTCTTCCTGTTCCGCCGGCGCGGCGGTATCCCGCTGGTGGTGGGCCTGGCCGTGGGCGGGCTGCTGGGCTCGGTACTGGCCTGGCAGCTGGGCGTACGGCTCGGTCCCACGCAGGATCTGGTCGCGCAGGCGAAGGCGGTCGGCAAGGGAGTCCCGTTCGAATCGCCGCTGGAGCTGGTGGCGAAGGGGGCGCTGCTGGCGTGGCCCATGGCGGCGCTGGCGGTGCACCTCGGTCTGACGGCGGTTTTCGGCCCCCGCGACCCGGAGCCGCAGCTCGACTGGGGCCCGCCCCCGCCCCCGCCCGCGGCCCGACAGTAGATCCCCCACCCCGCCCCTTCCCGAAACCGGGGGACCCACCGGACCCCCGCGCGTCCGCTGCGCGGCGCGGAAGCCGGGCGGCGGCCCGGGTCCGGCGCGCGCCTGCGGCGTGGCGCGAAAGGCGGGGCAGCCTCCAGCCCCCCGCGCGTCCGCTTCGCGGCGCGGGAAGCGGGGCCGGTGTTCGGCATGCCGTGGGTGCGGGTGTCAGTGGGGGCGGGCGATGGGGGCCAGGGTTGCGTTGGTCAGGGCTGCCAGGGCTGATGGGGGGAGTTCGATCTCCAGGCCGCGGCGGCCTGCCGAGACGCAGACCGTGGCGTGGGTGGTCGCCGACGTGTCCAGGACCGTGCGCAGCTTTTTGCGCTGGCCCAGGGGGGAGATGCCGCCCCTTACGTACCCCGTCGTGCGCTCCGCGGCCGCCGGGTCCGCCATCGCCGCCCGCTTGCCGCCCACCGCCGCTGCCAGGGCCTTGAGGTCCAGGGAGCCGGACACCGGGACAACGGCGACGGTGAGTTCGCCGTCCACGTCCGCGATCAGGGTCTTGAAGACCTGGTCCGGACAGACGCCCAGGGCCTCAGCCGCCTCCTCGCCGTAGGAGGCCGCTGCGGGGTCGTGTTCGTATGCGTGGACGGTGAAGTCCGTGCCCGCGGTGGTGAGGGCGACCGTCGCGGGGGTGCCGGCGGACTGTTGCTTCTTCTTCTGTTTCGCGGCCAAGGAGCGTCTGCCTCAGGTCAGTTGGGGCTCGTCGGGGTCCGGGTCAGGTCGACGGCCGGCAGCGACGGGAGATGACGGATCACCGCGGTCTCGGAGCGCAGCAGCTTCAGTTCCTCCGCGAGCCGGCTCGCGGTGTCCGGTGCCTGGAGCAGCCGCTGCTTGGCCGGGGTGTCCAGTACCGCCGCGGCCGCGATGAGGTACGAGACCACCGACGGCTCGTCCGGCAGCTCCGCACCGGTGGACAGCGAGCGCTCGCGCGCGCCGGCCAGGCGCTTCTGGTAGTTGCGGAAGGCGCGCAGCACCCCTTCGGCCAGTGCGCCCGCGCCCTCGCCGGAGTCCTCGGGGAGCTCCTCGAGTTCGGCGACGAGGTACGGGCCGGTCGCGTCGACCGACAGCAGGCGGACCCGCGTGGTGCCGGTGGCCAGTACCTCGAAGCCGCCGTCCTCGCGCTCGCGGATGGTCGCGGCGTCCGCGACGCAGCCCACCGGGTGGAAAGCCTGGATCGGGTCGTCGCCGAAGCCCGCCGCGGGGCCGCGCTCGGGCACCGCGGTCTGGTCCGGCAGGCCGGGCGCGGTCGGCGCGACCTCGCGGCCGTCCTTGATCGCGACGACGGCGAACCGGCGAGGCTCGTCCTCATCGGTCTTCAACAGGTCGCGCATCATGGCGCGATAACGCTCCTCGAAGATGTTCAAGGGCAGCACGAGGCCCGGGAACAGTACCGAGTTCAGCGGGAAGAGCGGGAGGCGAGCGGTGGTCACAACGCTCAAGCGTAATGGCCGCGGGAGCGGATCCGTCCGGCCCGTCCACCCTGCGGGACCTGCGGGGCCGTGCGGGACCGGACGGCGTCGCGTGCGGCGAGGAACCGGTCGAGCGGATCGTCGGTGAACACGTCCCACGGGAACGAGGTCGCGTACGGGCCGATGAGCCGGAACTGCTTGGACGCTTCGGCCCACCGCTGCCGCGCGAGGAGTACGTACGCCAGGACGTTGCGCACCTCCGCCGGCCAGGGGTCGCCGGCCGCGTACTGCGCGGAGAGTGCGATCGCGAGGTCGGCCGCCCTGTCGATGCGGGCGACCGGCACGGGCGCCGCGCCACCGCCGGTGAGACACGCGAGCGCGGCCCGCACGGGCAGGGCCTGGACCAGGGAGCCGGGCCGGGTGTCCTCCGCGGCCCGCTCGGCGAAGTCGAAGCAGTCGTTCACGGAGCCGCGGACGGAGAGGTAGAGGAGGGCCGAGACGTGCGAGCCGTAGTGGTGCGGGGCGCGACGTACCGCTTCCGCCCACAGTGGCTCGAACACGTCCGGCGGGGCGTCGACGCCGCACGCCTGGTCGAGGGCTATGCGCCACGGCACCGGGTCCCGCGGGTCCCCCTCGGCGACGGCGGTACGGATCAGCGGCGCCGTGTCCCGCAGGAGTTCGGCGCGGGCCGGCGACTCCCAGAACCGGCGGACCGCGAGCTCCGCCGAGACGAGCAGCGCGTCAGGGTCGCCGGGGGAGGCGGCCAGCCAGCCGGCGAACCACTCGGGGCGGCGGTGGGCGAAGGCGGCGAGCCGGACGGCGTACCGGTCGCGGTTCTCCCACTCGGCGTTCTCGCGGGTCAGCGCGAGCAGCTTGGCGGCCGGCCCGTGGTCCCCCTGCCCGGCCGCGACCAGCGCCGGACCGAGCCGCGTGTCGGGTGCGTCGAGGAGCACCTCATCGACAGGCGACGGCCGGGTGGCGGCCGGACGGTGGCCGCGGTGGAAAAGCATGCTGCGGACCATTGAAAACCGCAGGTCGGGCGCGTGTCACCAGTTTTCTGTGAAGCTTTGGTAGGGGCGAATTGGTTGTAATCGACGGAGTCAAGAACAAGTAAAGAACGCGGGGTCGGTGAAGGCCACCGTGCGTCAGCCGCGGCGCAGGAGGCGTGAGGCGCCTGCTGCGACAGTTGTGGCCAGGATCCAGCCGAGCAGGATCAGCGCCGCCGCAGCCCACTGCCAGCGGCCTTCGACCCGCCAGTAGCCGTCCTGGCCGAGATTGATCACCGGAAGCAGCAGATCCAGCGCGTACAGGGAGGCGTTCCACTTGGGATGCTCGTCGGACTTGATCGCCGCCGGGTCGTAGCGGGAGAAGGCCACTGCCCCAGCCGCCCACAGCACCGCCATCCAGAGCGCGGCCCGGCCGGGCCGGTACCCGTACGCCACGGTCCAGTCCTGCAGGAACCCCCACAGCTTCGCGGCCAGCGGCAGCGTCTCGCGGCGTCGGCGCTGCTTGGCCAGGAGCACCTCGCGGGCATCGGCGTCCTCGCCGCTGTTGCGCAGCACGGTGGCCAGCCGTTCGTACGGCTCCGGGGCGTACTCGGGCGTCGCCGCCTCCACCCACTCCAGGCGCCGCGCGAGCGGGAAGTGCCCGCGCGGGACGAGGTTCTCGTAACTGAACCCGCCCATCGCGAAGCCGCCGGGCCCCGGCCAACTGGTCGACTTGTCGACCAGGTTGACGACCCTCGCGCCGGACAGGACCACTCGCCCCCGCTCCGGCCGCTCGCCGAGGAACCGCAGCTCGGGTGTCTGGATCCGGCGCAGCGACACCTCCTGGTCGTTCTCCAGGGTGAAGCGCGCCCGGTCGAAGTCCACGGCGTCACCGAACCGGCCGTCGTCCAGCCGTATCCCGCCCTGGCACTCGAACCGCTGCACCCGGGTACCGCGCAGCGGGGTGTTGCTGGTGCCGTACGGGGGAGTGCCGCCGTTGTCGGCACCGCTGAGGGCGATGGCCGTCATGTAGAGCGTGCGCTCGACCGTCAGCTGCGGGGCATTGAGCGCCCGGCGGCCGTACGGATTGCGCAGCCGGCTGCCGCGCAGGCTCAGCGAGACCCCGACTTTCGCACCGCGCAGGCTCAGCTCGCCGTACGACTCGATCATCTCCGCCTGGAGATCCTGGGCGACGGACAGTCCGTCCGCCGCGATCGAGCGCCCCTTGCGGTCCCGGTGGACCACGATCTGGCTGATCAGTAGATCGGTGCCGATCTGCGCGTCGGTCAGCCGGATGCCGTTCGCCACCCGGCAGCGCGGCATGTGCAGATCGCCCTCGGTGTGCAGCCGGGCTGCCTCGATCCGAGGGATCGCGCAGCCCACCATGCGCAGCGTGGTGAAGTGGGCCTCCGGCACCAGCAGCTCGTTGTCGAACCGGCAGCCGTTCAGCTCGACGTACGGGTCCACCGAGCCGCCCGAGAGATCCAGCGTGCCGGTGATCTGCACACCCCGGAGCTTGAGGGACGCGACTCGCCCGGGCTGCGCCGGCGGCCCGCTGAGCAGCAGCAGGGCGACGATGTCGGCACGCACACTGCGCTCCGGCCCCCAGGGGAGGTTCGACATCGGATCGTCGTCCTCCGCGACACGGGTACTGAGATCGCAGGTGCTTCCGGTGCGGAACGCCTGCCACATGCGCCGTTCTTCCGGGCTGAGATCGTCGGGCATGTCGTCGCCCCGCGGCTCGGTCAAGGCCGCCCCTTTCCCCGATTTCGTACAGCCGTTCTTCCCGCTGTGTGACGGGCTGAACGCTAGTGGTCATGAGCGACTTCTGAAACCAGAGGGGTGGCGCGAAGCGCCTCGCTGAGGGGTGGCGGTCGGGCGACGGGTGGGCAGCTATCAGCCAGTGATGCGTATCAGCCAGTGATACAGGCGTCCGGTGGTCTGGGGCGGTCTGAGAGAATTGGCCACGTGATCTCACGTATCGACCTGCGCGGCGACGCCCTCCCCGAGGGTGCCGCCCTGCGCGACCTGCTGCCCCGTGCCGAGTTCGACGTGGAAGCCGCCCTGGAGAAGGTGCGGCCCATCTGCGAGGACGTACGCCATCGTGGCACGGCGGCGCTGATCGAGTACGCGGAGAAGTTCGACGGCGTGCGGCTGGAGCGCGTACGCGTTCCGGCCGAGGCGCTCGCCGAGGCGCTGGAGCGGCTGGATCCCGCCGTACGGGCCGCCCTGGAGGAGTCCATCCGGCGCGCCCGCATCGTGCACCGCGCGCAGCGCCGCAGCGAGCACACCACGCAGGTCGTGCCGGGCGGCACGGTCACCGAGAAGTGGGTGCCGGTCGAGCGCGTCGGGCTGTACGCGCCCGGCGGGCGTTCCGTCTACCCGTCGTCCGTGATCATGAACGTGGTCCCGGCGCAGGAAGCGGGCGTCGAGTCCATCGCCCTGGCCTCCCCGCCTCAGGCAGACTTCGACGGCCTCCCGCACCCGACGATCCTCGCCGCCTGCGCGCTGCTCGGGGTCGACGAGGTGTACGCGGCCGGCGGCGCCCAGGCCGTCGCGATGTTCGCGTACGGCACCGACGGGCCCGACGGCTGCGCCCCCGCGAACATGGTCACCGGCCCCGGCAACGTCTGGGTCGCCGCCGCCAAGCGCTACTTCACCGGCCGCATCGGCATCGACACCGAGGCCGGCCCCACCGAGATCGCGGTCCTCGCGGACTCCACCGCCGACCCGGTACACGTCGCGGCCGACCTGATCAGCCAGGCCGAGCACGACCCGCTCGCCGCCGCCGTCCTGGTCACCGACTCGGTGGAGCTGGCCGACGCGGTCGAGGAGGAGCTGGAGCCGCAGGTCGCCGCGACCAAGCACATCGAGGACCGGATCCTCCCGGCCCTGTCCGGCAAGCAGTCCGCGATCGTCCTGGTCGACGGGATCGAGGAGGGCCTGCGGGTCGTCGACGCGTACGGCGCCGAGCACCTGGAGATCCAGACCGCCGACGCCGCCGCCGTGGCCGCGCGAGTCCGCAATGCGGGCGCGATCTTCGTCGGGCCCTACGCGCCGGTCTCGCTCGGCGACTACTGCGCGGGCTCCAACCACGTACTGCCGACCGGCGGTTGTGCCTGCCACTCCTCCGGCCTGTCCGTCCAGTCCTTCCTGCGCGGCATCCACATCGTGGACTACACGCGCGACGCACTCGCCGAAGTCACCCACCACGTGGTGACGCTGGCCGAGGCCGAGGACCTGCCGGCGCACGGTGCTGCGCTGAAGGCGCGCTTCGCGTGGAAGGTGCCTCAGCGATGACCGGGATCGACGACCTCCCCATCCGCGACGAGCTGCGCGGCAAGTCCCCGTACGGCGCGCCCCAGCTCGACGTGCCCGTACGGCTGAACACCAACGAGAACCCGTACCCGCTGCCCGAGCCGCTGGTCGAGC
The DNA here is from genome assembly GCF_024213665.1 of Streptomyces sp. A3M-1-3. Taxonomy (GTDB): domain Bacteria; phylum Actinomycetota; class Actinomycetes; order Streptomycetales; family Streptomycetaceae; genus Streptomyces. The sequence goes on along the minus strand of NZ_JANAVP010000003.1, from coordinate 62,765 downwards.
GGATCGCCGAGCGTGTCCGCGAGGCCGCCCGCACCCTCAACCGCTACCCCGACCGGGACGCGGTCGAGCTGCGAACCGAACTGGCCAAGTACCTGACGCGTACGGCGGGCCACGAGGTGGGCCCGGCCAACGTATGGGCGGCGAACGGCTCCAACGAGGTCATCCAGCAGCTGCTGCAGACCTTCGGCGGCCCCGGCCGTACGGCCATCGGCTTCGAGCCCTCGTACTCCATGCACGCGCTCATCTCGCGCGGCACCGGCACCGGCTGGATCTCCGGCCCGCGCCGCGAGGACTTCAGCCTGGACGTCCCGGAGGCCGCGCGGGCCATCGCCGAACAGCGGCCCGACGTCGTCTTCATCACCTCGCCCAACAACCCCACGGGCACGGCGGTCGACGCCGAGACCGTGCTCGCCCTGTACGAGGCGGCGCAGGCGGCCAAGGCGAACCCTGCCGGGGCGCTGGTGGTGGTCGACGAGGCGTACGGCGAATTCAGCCACCACCCCTCGCTGCTGCCCCTCATCGAGGGCCGGCCGAATCTGGTCCTGTCCCGCACCATGTCCAAGGCATTCGGCGCGGCCGGCCTGCGCCTCGGCTACCTCGCCGCGCACCCCGCCGTGGTCGACGCCGTACAGCTGGTCCGCCTGCCGTACCACCTGTCCGCCGTCACCCAGGCCACCGCGCTCGCCGCGCTGGAGCACACCGATACCCTGCTCGGGTACGTCGAGCAGCTCAAGGCCGAGCGGGACCGCCTGGTCAGCGAGCTGCGGGCGCTCGACTTCGAGGTCACCGACTCGGACGCGAACTTCATCCAGTTCGGCCGCTTCGCGGACGCCCACGTGGCGTGGCAGGAGATCCTCGACCACGGCGTCCTGGTCCGTGACAACGGCGTACCGGGCCGGCTGCGGGTCACCGCGGGCACCCCGGCCGAGAACGACGCGTTCCTGGAAGCGGTTCGCGCAGTCAAGAAGGAGCAGAACGCATGAACCGCGTAGGTCGCGTGGAGCGGACCACCAAGGAGACCTCGGTCGTCGTCGAGATCAACCTCGACGGCACCGGCAAGGTCGATGTGGCGACGGGGGTCGGGTTCTACGACCACATGCTCGACCAGCTCGGCCGCCACGGCCTCTTCGACCTCACGGTCAAGACCGACGGCGACCTGCACATCGACTCCCACCACACCATCGAGGACACCGCCCTCGCCCTGGGCGCCGCCTTCAAGCAGGCGCTCGGCGACAAGGTCGGCATCTACCGCTTCGGAAACTGCACCGTGCCGCTGGACGAGTCGCTCGCCCAGGTCACCGTGGACCTCTCCGGCCGCCCGTACCTCGTGCACACCGAGCCGGAGAACATGGCGCCGATGATCGGCGAGTACGACACGACGATGACCCGGCACATCCTGGAGTCGTTCGTCGCGCAGGCCCAGATCGCGCTGCACGTCCACGTCCCGTACGGGCGCAACGCCCACCACATCGTTGAATGCCAGTTCAAGGCGCTGGCCCGCGCGCTGCGTTACGCCAGCGAGCACGACCCGCGCGCCGCCGGAATCCTGCCCTCCACGAAGGGCGCCCTGTGACCGGCCTCTCCACCGTCCTGATCGTCGTCGGACTCTTCCTCGCCGGAGGTGTCTACTCCTTCTCCAAGCAGCAGATGCCCAAGGGCATCGTCGTGGTGCTCGCGATCGGCTCGGTGATGTGTCTGGTCGCCGGCGTCCTGCGGATCCAAGGAATCTGGGAATGAGCGCAGCCAGGAAAGTCGTCGTCTTCGACTACGGATTCGGCAACGTCCGCTCCGCCGAGCGGGCGCTCGCCCGCGTCGGCGCGGACGTGGAGATCACCCGCGACTACGACAAGGCCATGACCGCCGACGGGCTGCTCGTGCCCGGCGTGGGCGCCTTCTCGGCCTGTATGAAGGGCCTCACCGAGGCGCGCGGCCACTGGATCATCGACCGCCGGCTCTCCGGCGGCCGTCCCGTCATGGGCATCTGCGTGGGCATGCAGATCCTCTTCGAGCGCGGGATCGAGCACGGCGTGGAGACGGACGGCCTCGACGAGTGGCCCGGTACGGTCGCCCCGCTCAAGGCCCCGATCGTGCCCCACATGGGGTGGAACACGGTCAAGGCCCCCGAGGACTCCGAGCTGTTCGCGGGTCTCGACGCCGATGCCCGCTTCTACTTCGTGCACTCGTACGCCGTGCACGACTGGACCCTCGAAATCACCAACCCGAGGATCCGCGCCCCCCGGGTCACCTGGGCCACGCACGGCGAGCCCTTTGTGGCGGCCGTCGAGAACCGGGCCCTGTGGGCCACCCAGTTCCACCCCGAGAAGTCCGGCGACGCCGGCGCCCAGCTGCTGACCAACTGGATTGGGACTCTCTAAATGGCGAAACTCGAACTCCTCCCCGCCGTCGACGTCCGCGACGGCCAGGCCGTACGCCTGGTTCATGGCGAGTCCGGCTCCGAGACCTCCTACGGCGACCCGCTGCAGGCGGCCCTCACCTGGCAGCGCGCGGGAGCCGAGTGGCTGCACCTGGTCGACCTCGACGCCGCCTTCGGTACGGGTGACAACCGCGCGCAGATCGCCGAGGTCGCCCGCTCCATGGACATCAAGGTCGAGCTGTCGGGCGGCATCCGTGACGACGCCTCCCTCGCCGCCGCGCTGGCCACCGGCTGCACCCGGGTCAACCTCGGGACGGCCGCGCTGGAGACCCCCGAGTGGGTCGCCAAGGTGATCGCCGAGCACGGCGACAAGATCGCGGTGGGTCTGGATGTACGCGGTACGACGCTGCGCGGACGCGGCTGGACCCGCGACGGCGGCGACCTCTACGAGACGCTGGCGCGCCTGGACTCCGAGGGCTGCGCCCGCTATGTCGTCACCGACATCGCCAAGGACGGCACGCTCCAGGGCCCGAACCTGGAGCTGCTGAAGAACGTCTGCGCGGCCACCGACAAGCCCGTCGTCGCCTCCGGCGGCGTCTCCTCGCTCGACGACCTGCGCGCGATCGCGACGCTCGTACCGCAGGGCGTGGAGGGCGCCATCGTCGGCAAGGCGCTGTACGCGAAGGCGTTCACGCTGGAAGAGGCGCTGGCGGCGGTAGCCGAATGACCGGAGAGGTGCGACGCGTGCAGAGCGGAAGTCCCTGGGAGGAGACGATCGGCTTCGCGCGTGCCGTAGCCGCGGGGGACCGGGTCTCGGTATCGGGGACCACGTCCTTCAAGGGCCGGGTGCTGTACGGCGAGGGCGACCCGTACGAACAGACCAAGGTCGCCTTCGGCCACGTGATGGAGGCGCTGGCGGAGTTCGGCCTCGGTGCCGAGGCCGTCATCCGCACCCGTATGTACCTGACCCATGCGCGGGACGTCGACGAGGTGTCGCGGGCGCACAAGGAGTTGTTCGACTCCGTACGCCCGGCCGCGACCCTGCTCGTGGTCGAGGGCTTCGTCGACCCGCGCATCCTGGTCGAAGTAGAAGTAGAAGCATTCCGAGGAGCCCCCGAATGACGCTGGCCGTAAGGGTCATCCCCTGCCTGGACGTGGACAACGGCCGGGTTGTCAAGGGTGTCAACTTCCAGAACCTGCGGGACGCCGGCGACCCCGTCGAGATGGCCAAGCTGTACGACGCCGAGGGCGCCGACGAGCTGACCTTCCTGGACATCACGGCGTCCTCCGGCGACCGCGAGACCACGTACGACGTGCTGCGGCGCACTGCCGAGCAGGTCTTCATCCCGCTGACCGTGGGCGGCGGCGTGCGCACCACGGACGACGTGGACAAGCTGCTGCGCGCGGGCGCCGACAAGGTGGGCGTCAACACCGCGGCCATCGCCCGCCCCGAGCTGATCCGCGAGATCGCCGAGCGGTTCGGCCGCCAGGTGCTGGTCCTCTCCGTGGACGCGCGCCGCACCGAGGCGGGCACGTTCGAGGTCACCACGCACGGCGGCCGTCGCGGCACCGGCATCGACGCGGTCGAGTGGGCGCACCGGGCCGCCGAGCTGGGCGCGGGGGAGATCCTGCTCAACTCGATGGACGCGGACGGCACGAAGGACGGCTACGACACCGAGATGATCGCGGCGGTGCGTAAGTACGTCACCGTCCCGGTCATCGCCTCCGGCGGCGCGGGCAAACTGGCCGACTTCCCGCCGGCGATCGCGGCGGGAGCGGACGCGGTGCTGGCGGCCACGGTCTTCCACTTCGGCGAGCTGCGGATCTCCGAGGTCAAGGACACGCTGCGGGCGGCGGGCCACCCCGTTCGCTAGTTCGAGTTGGCGCTCGCGGTAGTGAATCGGGTAGCGGTCATGGTTGCGGTCACTCTAGTCTGATCTCATGCCTGGAATCACGATCGAGTTCACCGAAGAGGAACTGGCCGAGCTCCGCGCGGAAGCCAAAGAACAGGGCGTCGCGATCAAGCGGCTGGCCCACGACATACTGACCGAGGATGTCGTGCGCAGACGGCAGAAGCAGCGGTTCATCGAGGGAGCGGTGAAGAAGGCGATTGAGCTGAAGGCCGAGTTCGAGCAGAGGTTCCCGGCGGGTCTGCGGTGACCCTCTACGTAGATGCCGGATGGGTCCTCAACATCCAGCTCGATGTTTCCCCGCCCAATACGCCAATCCGGGACTGGGGCGCGCTCCAGTGCATGGCTGATCGGCACAGGTTCGAGCGCATCGCGGGCGAGCCGTACTACGAGGAGGCCGCCTCGCGGGCGGCGACCTTCCTGCACACGGCGCTGCGGCTGCGGCCGTTCACCGACTACAACGCGGTGATTGGTGCGGCTTGTGCGTGGGAGTACATGGAGCAGTCAGGGACGCCCTTCACACTCCCGCCCGGCGGCATGGCCAAGCTCGTAGCGGACATCCGCAGTGACGAGGCCGACCTTCAGGAAATTGCCCGTCAGCTGCGCGACTGGGCAGCGTGAACGCCCCGCCCGCAACCGACACCGTCATAACCGATGCCGTCCCGGAGCGCCCCGCGCACCGGGACGGCAATGTGTTGCGGTGGCTCGGCGCGTACACCGCCTCGCTCGTCGGCGACAGCGTGTACTTCGTCGCCCTGTCCTGGGCCGCCGTCCAGGCCGGCAGCCCGTCCCAGGCCGGTCTCGTGCTGGCCCTCGGCGCCCTGCCCCGCGCGGTGCTGATGCTCGGCGGGGGAGTGATCGCCGACCGGCTCGGGCCGCGCCGCGTCGTGATCGGCAGCGATCTCGTGCGCTGTTTGGTGATCCTCTCCGTCGCCGCCGTGCTGTTCGCCGCCCGGCCCGGACTCTGGCTGCTCGCCGTCGCCGCGCTGGTCTTCGGCGCGGTCGACGCCCTCTTCATGCCCGCGGTCGGCGCGCTGCCGCCGCGGATCACCACCGCCGGGCAGCTCACCCGAGTCCAGGGCCTGCGCGGCCTCGCCATGCGCGTCGGCAATGTCGCGGGCGCTCCGCTGGGCGGGCTGGCGGTCGCCACAGGCGGCCCGGCCGCCGCCTTCCTGATAGCCGGTGCGCTGTTCGCCGTATCGCTCGTCCTGCTGATGGCGGTACGGGTTGCCGCCCTGCCCGTGGCGGAGACGGAAACCGCCCCCGGCACGCTGCGCCGCGACCTCGTCGACGGGCTGCGCTACATCCGCCGCCACCGCACCCTCGCCGCGCTGGTCGTGGTCATCGGCATCGGCGACCTGGGCTTCGTCGGGCCGCTCAATGTCGGACTGACCCTCCTCGCCGAGGACCGCGGCTGGGGCGCGGGCGGCATGGGCTGGACCATCGGCGGCTTCGGCGCGGGAGCGGGCGCGGCCTCGCTGCTGCTGCCGTACGCGGGCGGCTGCCGCGCGCCGGCCTGGTGCAGGGGTGGTCGCTGACCCTGGGCGCGCTCGCGATCGGCGTGCTCGCCTTCGTCCCCACCGTGCCCGCCGCGGCCGCCGTCGGCGTGTGCATCGGCCTGCTCGCGGGGCTCAGCGGCGCCCTGTGCCACGCACTCGTACAGGCCACCGCCGACCCGGCCTACCTCGGGCGGGTCACCTCCGTCTGCAGCCTCTTCAGTCTCGGTGTCGCGCCGCTCAGCTTCCCGCTCACCGGCGCGGCCATCGGCCTCTGGGGGCCGCAGCCGGTCTTCGTCGCCAGCGCCGCGATCTGTGCGGCCGGCGGTGTCATCGGCCTGTGCGCACCCGCCCTGCGGCGCGCCGAACTGCCGCGCTGAGCGCGTGGGCTCAGGACGTCAGGCCGAGCCTCGCCTCGTACAGCATGGCGATCGCGTCCTTGTCGCCGTCCAGCTCCACCCGCGCCGCGCCCTGCCTGCCGTACGCGAACAGCAGCAGCTCACCCGGCTCCCCGGTGACCGTCACCACCGGGGTGCCGCGGTGCGCCACCACCGTCTGGCCGTCCGGGCGGCGCAGCACCACCCCGACCGGGGACTTGCGGCCCAGCACGCGGGCCGCCTTCTCGAGGCGGCTCCACAGGACATCGGCGAACACCGGATCGAGGTCGCGCGGCGTCCAGTCCTGCTGGGCCCGCCGGACGTCCTCGGCGTGCACGAAGAACTCCACCGCGTTCGCCGCCTCGTCGATCGGCTTGAGGGCGAACGGCGACATCCGCGGCGGCCCGGTGCGGATCAGCTGGATCAGCTCTTCGTACGGCTTCGACGCGTACTCCGCCTGCACCCGCTCCAGGCGCGGCTTCAGCGCGCCCAGCAGCAATCCGCCCGCCGCGTCGGGGCGGCGCTCGCGCACCACCTCGTGCGCGGCGAGGTCTCGGGTATTCCAGCCGTCGCACAGGGTCAGGGCATCGGGCCCCGCCGCTTCCAACAGATCGGCGAAAAGTAGCCGTTCACGCTTCGCATGGGTCGACATGACCGCCAGCGTACGACCGTATGCGCAGCGCTGCCACGGCAGAGCCGGAGCGCGGCCTCCCCGCGCCCCGCCCACCTGCCGGACAGTCGTCCCGTTCTGGTGCGCCGTCACGGCAGAATGGGCGTATGACCAGCACGACACCCCAGCCTCCGGACCCGCGCGGCGGCCTCGTCCCCGCCATCGCCGCCCGCCTCAAGCGCGGCGCCGACGGCCTCGTCCCCGCCATCGCCCAGCAGTACGACACCGGCGAGGTGCTCATGCTCGGCTGGATGGACGACGAGGCACTGCACCGCACCCTCACCACCGGCCGCTGCACGTACTGGAGCCGCAGCCGCCAGGCGTACTGGGTCAAGGGCGACACCTCCGGGCATGTCCAGCACGTCAAGTCCGTTGCCCTGGACTGCGACGGAGACACCGTCCTGGTGCAGGTCGACCAGGTCGGAGCCGCCTGCCACACCGGCGACCGCACGTGTTTCGATGCCGACCAACTCCCCCTTGGACAGTAGGTAGGCTCAGCCGCCATGGATCTCGAGACGTTCCGCAAGCTGGCCGCCGACCGCCGTGTCATCCCAGTCAGCCGCAGGCTGCTGGCGGACGGGGACACTCCGGTCGGGCTCTACCGCAAACTGGCCGCCGAGCGCGAGGGCACCTTCCTGCTGGAGTCCGCCGAGAACGGCCGCTCCTGGTCCCGGTACTCCTTCATCGGCGTACGCAGTGCCGCCACCCTCACCGCACGCGACGGCGAGGCGCACTGGATCGGCACCCCGCCGGTGGGCGTCCCGGTCGGTGGTGACCCGCTGCAGGCACTGCGGGCGACCGTCGAGACGCTGCACACCCCCCGGGACCTCGCGGGTGGCCTGCCGCCGTTCACCGGCGGCATGGTCGGCTACCTCGGATACGACATCGTGCGCCGGCTGGAGAAGATCGGCGACCACACGCAGGACGACCTGAAGCTGCCCGAGCTGACCATGCTGCTCACCTCGGACCTGGCGGTGCTCGACCACTGGGACAGCACCGTCCTGCTGATCGCCAACGCGATCAACCACAACGACCTCGAAACCGGTGTCGACGAGGCGTATGCGGACGCCGTCGCGCGCCTCGACGCCATGGAGGCCGACCTCGCCCGGTCCGTGCACAGCGTGCCCGCCGCGCTGCCGCCCTCCGAGCTGCCCGAGTTCTCCGCGCTGTGGGGCGGCGAGGCCTACCAGTTCGCCGTCGACGACATCAAGGAGCGCATCCGCGCGGGCGAGGCTTTCCAGGTCGTACCGTCCCAGCGCTTCGAGACGCCGTGCCGGGCGAGCGCGCTGGACGTCTACCGGGTACTGCGGGCCACCAACCCCTCGCCGTACATGTACCTCTTCCGCTTCGACGGCTTCGACGTCGTCGGATCCAGCCCGGAGGCGCTGGTCAAGGTCGAGGACGGGCGGGCCATGGTGCACCCGATCGCCGGCACCCGGCACCGCGGCGCCACCCCGCAGGAGGACCAGGCCCTCGCCGACGAGCTGCTCGCCGACCCCAAGGAGCGGGCCGAGCACCTGATGCTCGTCGACCTCGGCCGCAACGACCTGGGGCGCGTCTGCGAGCCCGGCAGCGTCGAGGTCGTCGACTTCATGTCGATCGAGCGGTACTCGCATGTGATGCACATCGTGTCCACCGTGACCGGCAGGGTCGCCGACGGACGTACGGCCTTCGACGTACTCACCGCCTGCTTCCCGGCCGGCACCCTGTCCGGTGCGCCCAAGCCGCGCGCCATGCAGATCATCGACGAGCTGGAGCCCACGCGGCGCGGCCTGTACGGCGGCTGTGTCGGGTATCTCGACTTCGCCGGGGACTCCGACACGGCCATCGCCATCCGCACCGCGCTGCTGCGCGACGGCACGGCGTACGTCCAGGCCGGAGCGGGTGTCGTCGCCGACTCCGACCCCGTCGCCGAGGACACGGAGTGCCGCAACAAGGCGGCCGCCGTGCTGCGGGCGGTGGGCACGGCGAACCGCCTCCACGGCGGCTGAGGCCGTGGGGGATAGTGGGGGGCGTGAGTGCCGTACCCCAGCCCGAGTCCGCGCCGGCCGCGACCGGAGTCGCCCCGACAGCCAGGAGCAGCCGCCGCAGCGTCGGCCCCGCCCTGCTGCTCGGTGCCGTGGGCGCGGCGGTGGTGTTGCTCGCCTCGGGGCAGACCTGGGCCGAGGGCACGGCCGCCGTCGGCGGCGGCACGCTGTCGCTGGACGTGGACGGCCGTGACGTCACCGGCGTCCCGGCCGCGCTCGCCATCGTGGGTCTGGCCGCCCTCGTCGCGGTCTTCGCGGTCCGCAGGGCAGGACGGGTGCTTGTGGCCGCACTGCTCGCCCTGAGCGGCGCCGGGGCGGCCCTGGCGGCCTTCCTGGGCGCCTCGGACAGCGACGCGCTCAACGAGGAGGCGGCGCGGATCGCCGCCGACTCCGCCGCCACCGTGGATGCCGTCAGCCATACCGCCTGGCCGTTCGTCTCGGCGGCCGGCGGCCTGCTGATCCTGCTCGCGGGGCTGCTCGCCCTGCGGTACGGGGCGAACTGGCCCGCCATGTCGGGGCGGTACGAGCGGGACGGCAGCCCCCGGGTACGCAAGACCCGCAGCGCGGTGGACCCCGAGCGCCCCGAGGAGCTCTGGAAGGCGCTCGACCGGGGCGAGGACCCGACGCGTGACCCGACGGGTGACCCGACGCGTGACTCCTGACACCCCGGGCCCATTCACCCCGCGGAGTGCGGGACAATAGCCAGCGACAAGCGTCAACGAAAGCAACGAGGAGCAAAGTCATGGCGGGCAGCAGCCACGGACACACCCCGGCCGCCTGGACCGGTGTCACCATCGCCTTCATCGGTTTCTGCATTTCCGGTGCCTTCATGGTGCTGGACATCCCGCTCGGGTTCTGGGCCGGCCTCGTTGTCGTAGCGCTCGGCGGTGTGGTCGGCATGGCGATGAAGGCCGCCGGTCTCGGCCAGAAGCAGCAGGCCCCTGCCCGCGTTCAGGCACGTGCCGAGGCGCAGCTCCAGAGCAGCTGAGCCCGTTCGGACGTGAGGCGCAGCCCCACCGGGGCTGCGCCTTTCTTCGTGATCGTGGACAATCGCCGGGTGGACGCCTCTTCCCCTTCCGCCGCCCCCGCTCCGGGGCCGGCCCCGGCCCCCGGTCCGGCCCCCGCCGCCGCTGTTCCGGCGGCCCCCGCTCCCGAGCGGCTCGCTCGACGTCTGGCGGCGCCGGTCGGCACCCTGGCCGCGGTGGTCGCCGCCTTCGCGTACGCCGGTGCGGTCGACCCCAACGAGCCCGGCCACTACCCGGTCTGCCCCCTGCTGAAGCTCACTGGGGTCCTCTGCCCCGGCTGCGGCGGGCTGCGCAGCGCCCACGCCTTCGCGCACGGCGATCTGGCCGCCGCCTTCGGCGCCAACGCGCTCGCCGTGCTCGGGTACGGGATCTTCGCCGTCCTGATCGCCGTATGGCTGGTGCGCGCGGTGCGGGGCCGGGCTTGGCGGCCGGCTCTTGCCGCACTGCGGCCCGTGTACTGGTGGGGCATCGGGGCCGTCGTCTTGGCTTTCACCGTGGTCCGGAACCTGCCCTTCGGGGCTGTTCTGGCGCCCTGAATGCACCATTCCGGTCGTCCGGGACGTGGGACGCCGTCAACCGGATGCGGGGCCTACGCCTTCCTGCGGATATCATCGGGAGTGCTGATCCCGTTACACCGTGAACCAGCCAGACCACTTGTCCCGTCCCGTTTCACCGTCCCGGAAGGGGGCCGCTCGCGTGAGTGTGCTCGACGAGATCATCGAAGGTGTCCGCGCCGACCTCGCAGAGCGGCAGTCGCGTGTGAGCCTCGACGAGCTCAAGGAGCGCGCCGCCAAGGCGCCCCGGGCCAAGGACGGGGTCGCCGCGCTGCGGGGCGACAGCGTCAAGGTGATCTGCGAGGTCAAGCGCTCCAGCCCGTCGAAGGGCGCGCTCGCCGCGATCGCCGACCCGGCCGGGCTCGCCGCCGACTACGAGGCGGGCGGTGCGGCGATCATCTCCGTACTGACCGAGCAGCGCCGGTTCGGCGGCTCGCTGGCCGACCTGGAGGCCGTACGGGCCAGGGTCGACATCCCGGTGCTCCGCAAGGACTTCATCGTCACGGCCTACCAGCTGTGGGAGGCGCGGGCGTACGGCGCCGATGTCATCCTGCTGATCGTCGCCGCACTCGAGCAGGAGGCCCTGGTCTCGCTGATCGAGCGGGCCCAGTCGATCGGGCTCACCCCGCTCGTCGAGGTGCACGACGAGGAGGAGGCCGAGCGCGCGGTCGAGGCCGGCGCGAAGATCATCGGTGTCAACGCGCGGGATCTGAAGACGCTGAAGGTCGACCGCTCGACGTTCGCGCGGGTGGCCCCCGAGATTCCGGCCGGCATCGTCAAGATCGCCGAGTCGGGCGTGCGTGGCCCGCACGACCTGATCGCGTACGCGAATGAGGGTGCCGACGCGGTGCTGGTCGGTGAGTCGCTCGTTACTGGGCGGGACCCGAAGTCCGCCGTCGCCGACCTTGTCGCGGCGGGCGCGCATCCGGCGCTGCGGCACGGGCGGAGCTGACCGCCCACATGACTGCTGTCCGCCGCCCCGTTGCCCGCCCTGGCCTGCGTCTGCGGTTCGCCGGTGTGCAGGCGCGGCTGCCGCATGCGCCGCTGGCGCGCGGCTGCCGGCCTCGCGGCTGCCGGGCTCCGGCGCGGCGGGTGCATGGGCGGCGGGTGCGGTATGTGATCGGGTCGGAGCCGGGGCAGGTCAACGGCATGCGATGGCGCGGCTGAGCGCGCCTTAACCTTGGCCGGGGTGCGGTGCCGGTGCGTTCTGCGTACGGTGCCGGCCCTCCGCGGCCTACTTTCCGGACTGCTATCCTCACCGCGCTTCGCGCGTGTTGCGACGCTTTACGTCCGAAAAGCAGGCCGCTCCGGTCCGTCCCCTCCCCATCGTTGCCGGGTGCGGGATGTGTTGGTTTTGGCGCATACGGTGAAATCCACCCGTTGAGACTTATGGGGCGCGGAGCCCCTTCTGAGGAGTATGTCGGATGTCTTCTGACTTCTTCATTCCGGATCCGGACGGTCGAGTTCCCAGCGCCGAGGGGTACTTCGGTGACTTCGGTGGGAAGTTCATTCCCGAGGCGCTCGTTGCCGCGGTCGATGAGGTCGCCGTCGAGTACGACAAGGCGAAGGCCGATCCGGCTTTTGCCGCTGAGCTCGAGGATCTGCTGGTCAACTACACCGGGCGGCCGAGTGCGCTGACCGAGGTGCCGCGGTTCGCCGAGCATGCCGGTGGGGTGCGGGTTTTCTTGAAGAGGGAAGATCTGAACCACACCGGTTCGCACAAGATCAACAACGTGCTGGGACAGGCGCTGCTCACCAAGCGCATGGGCAAGACGCGTGTGATTGCTGAGACCGGTGCCGGGCAGCATGGCGTGGCCACGGCGACCGCGTGTGCTCTGTTCGGGCTCGAGTGCACCATCTACATGGGGGAGATCGACACCCAGCGGCAGGCCCTGAATGTTGCGCGGATGCGCATGCTGGGTGCTGAGGTCGTGGCGGTCAAGTCGGGTAGTCGGACGCTGAAGGACGCCATCAACGAGGCGTTCCGGGACTGGGTCGCCAACGTGGACCGGACGCACTATCTGTTCGGGACTGTGGCGGGGCCGCATCCGTTCCCGGCCATGGTGCGGGACTTCCACCGGGTCATCGGTGTGGAGGCGCGCAGGCAGATTCTGGAGCGTGCCGGGCGGCTGCCGGATGCGGTGGCGGCCTGTGTGGGCGGCGGGTCCAATGCCATTGGGCTGTTCCACGCGTTTCTGCCGGATGCTGGGGTGCGGCTGGTCGGTTTTGAGCCTGCGGGGCATGGGATTGAGACCGGGGAGCACGCGGCGACTCTGAGTGCGGGGGAGCCCGGGATTCTGCATGGGTCTCGCTCTTATGTGCTGCAGGACGAAGAGGGGCAGATCACCGAGCCGTACTCGATCTCGGCGGGTCTGGACTACCCGGGGATCGGGCCGGAGCACGCGTATCTGAAGGACACCGGGCGCGGCGAGTACCGGGCGGTGACCGATGACGAGGCCATGCAGGCGCTGCGGCTGCTGTCCAGGACCGAGGGGATCATCCCGGCCATCGAGAGCGCGCACGCGCTGGCCGGCGCGCTGGAGCTGGGCAGGGAGCTGGGCAAGGACGGGTTGCTGATCGTCAATCTGTCCGGCCGTGGCGACAAGGACATGGACACCGCTGCCCGCTACTTCGGGCTGTACGAGGAGGGGGCCAAGTGAGCGGGAATGTTGAGTTGTTGAGCGCTGTCCTCGCCAAGGCGAAGGCGGAGGACCGGGCGGCGCTGGTCGCCTATCTGCCGGCCGGTTTTCCCACGGTGGACGGCGGGATCCAGGCCGTGAAGGCCGTCATCGCGGGTGGCGCCGACGTGGTGGAGGTCGGGCTGCCGCACAGTGACCCGGTTCTCGACGGGCCGGTCATCCAGACCGCCGACGACATCGCCCTGCGGGGTGGAGTCAAGATCGCTGATGTGATGCGGACCGTGCGTGAGGCGCACGAGGCGACCGGGGCGCCCGTGCTGGTGATGACGTACTGGAATCCGATTGACCGGTACGGCATCGAGCGCTTCACGGCTGAGCTGGCGCAGGCCGGGGGCGCCGGGTGCATCCTGCCCGACCTGCCGGTCCAGGAGTCCGCGGTGTGGCGCGAGCATGCCGAGAAGCACGGGCTCGCGACGGTGTTCGTGGTGGCGCCGAGCAGCAAGGACGAGCGGCTGGCCACCATTACGGCCGCCGGTTCCGGGTTTGTGTACGCGGCCTCGCTGATGGGCGTCACGGGCACCCGTGAGTCGGTTGGGGAGCAGGCGCAGGATCTGGTGCGGCGGACTCGGGCGACGACCGAGCTTCCGGTGTGTGTCGGGCTCGGTGTGTCCAATGCGGAGCAGGCTCGGGAGGTCGCCGGGTTCGCGGACGGGGTGATCGTCGGGTCCGCGTTCGTCAAGCGGCTGCTGGACGCGCCGGATCTGGCGGCCGGCCTGGTGGATGTGCAGGCGCTGGCGGCCGAGCTGGCGGCGGGCGTACGTCGCCGCTGACGTCTTGCGTCGCTCGTACGGGTGGATATGGGGCCGGGGAGGCACGCGAGTGCCTCCCCGGTTCGTTTGCGGGGAGTGAGCGAGAAGAACCGTGATGGAAAACGATCTGCCCGTGAGCGACTCATCGAGGAGCGCGAGCGGCAGAAGGCGCGCGACAGGCGCAGGCGGACGCTGATCGTGTCCGCCGCCGTCGTCGGCGTGCTCGGCCTGGCCGCGGTGGTGGGCCTGATCGCCGCCAACGCCGGCGACGACGGCGAGGAGGCCTCGGGTCCTGTCGTCGCGCCGAGCGGCGCGACCGGGAAGGACGCTCTCGCGATCCCCGTGGGGAAGGACAGCGCCAAGTCCACCCTCGTGATCTGGGAGGACTTCCGCTGTCCGGCGTGCAAGTCGTTCGAGGACAACTACCGGGACACGATCCACGAGCTCTCGGACGAGGGGCAGCTCAAGGTCGAGTACCACCTCGCGACCCTCATCGACGGGAACATGGGCGGCAGCGGTTCGCTGCGCTCGGCGAACGCGGCTGCCTGTGCGCAGGACGCGGGGAAGTTCACCGAGTACCACGACGTCCTGTTCCAGAACCAGCCGCCCGAGACGGACGACGCCTTCGCCAAGAACGACCGGCTGATCGAGCTGGCGGGCAAGGTGGAGGGACTCGACACCGCGGCGTTCAAGCAGTGTGTCAACGAGGGCACTCACGACAGCTGGGCCGTGAAGTCCAATGAGGCGTTCCAGGCGGGTGGCTTCCAGGGCACTCCGACGGTCCTGCTCAACGGGGAGAACATCTTCGGGGACCAGCAGAACCCGCTGACCCCGGACAAGCTGAGGCAGAAGGTCGAGGAAGTGGCGAAAGGCTGACGCTCCGGGTTACGGAGTTATGGAGACGTTGCCGGGTGGGTTGCCTGGGGTCCCGCCCGGCACGGTAGCGTCGTACCTGCCATGGACCTTGCTTATATCCCCAGCCCGTCGACCGGCGTGATCCATCTCGGACCGATCCCGCTGCGCGGCTACGCGTTCTGCATCATCATCGGCGTCTTCGTCGCTGTCTGGCTCGGCAACAGGCGCTGGGTCGCGCGCGGTGGCCGGGCCGGCACCGTTGCCGACATCGCTGTCTGGGCGGTGCCCTTCGGCCTCGTGGGCGGGCGGCTCTATCACGTCGTCACCGACTACCAGCTGTACTTCAGCGAGGGCCAGAACTGGGTCGACGCCTTCAAGATCTGGGAGGGCGGCCTCGGTATCTGGGGCGCGATCGCGCTCGGCGCGCTCGGTGCCTGGATCGGCTGCCGTCGGCGGGGTATCCCGCTGCCTGCCTGGGCCGACGCGCTCGCGCCCGGTATCGCCCTCGCCCAGGCCATCGGCCGCTGGGGCAACTGGTTCAACCAGGAGCTCTACGGACGGCCCACCGATCTGCCCTGGGCGCTGAAGATCAGCGAGGGCGAGAACCGGCTCGCCGGTACGTACCACCCGACGTTCCTGTACGAGTCGCTGTGGTGCATCGGCGTCGCGCTACTGGTCATCTGGGCCGACCGCCGCTTCAAGCTCGGGCACGGCCGGGCGTTCGCGCTGTACGTCGCCGCCTACTGCGTGGGCCGGGGCTGGATCGAGTACATGCGCGTCGACGAGGCACATCATGTGCTGGGGCTGCGGCTCAACGTCTGGACCTCGATCGTCGTCTTCGTGCTCGCGGTGGTCTACCTGGTCGTCTCGGCGAAGCGGCGGCCGGGCCGCGAGGAGATCGTGGAGCCGGCCCCGTCTGCCTCCGGCGCGGGTGACAAGGCTGACGCGGACGCCGTGAGCCTGGACAAGGGCGCCGACGCCGACGCCGATGCTGCCCACAAGGGCCCGGGCGAGCCCGAGGACTCCCCGTCGGCCGACGGGGAGCCGGACGGCGACGTCAGCACCGCTGCCGGCCCGGAGTCCGCGAAGAATTCCTGACTACCTGCGCGAAGGGGCCGCAGCACCGACCGGTGCTGCGGCCCCTTCGTCGTTACTGGCGCGAGCGCTGGGCCAGGGCCAGGGTGCGGCGGGCTCCTGCTACTACCGCCGCGTCCACGAAGCGGCCGTCGGGCAGGGCCAGCGCCCCGCCGTCGGTGGCGGCCGCCTTCACGACGTCCTCGGCGGCCTCGACCTCCTCGGGTGTGGGCAGATACGCCCGTTCGATCACGGGCAGCTGACGTGGGTGGATCGCCGCCCGGCCCAGGAAGCCGAGCGCCCGGCCGTGCGCGCAGGACTGGGCCAGACCCGACAGGTCCCGTACGTCGGGGAAGACCGACTGGGTGGGCGGGGCCAGGCCCGCGGCCCGGGCGGCCACCACGGTCCGCGCCCGCGCCCAGTCGAGGCCCTCGTCCGCGACACCGAGGTCGGCCTGCAGATCGGACTCGCCAAGCGCGATACCGCGCAGGGCGGGGTGGGCGGCGGCGATGTCGAAGGCGCGCTCGACCCCCAGGGCGGATTCGAGCAGCGCGTAGAGCGGGGGGCCCTTGCGCCGGTCGGGACCGGTCAGACCGACGACGTGGAGGATCTCGGACGGGTGCGTGATCTTCGGCAGGCGCAGGCCGCCCAGGCCCGGGAGCCCGGCCAGGGCGTGGATGTCCGCGACTCCGAGCGGGCTGTCGAGGGCGTTGACGCGGACGTGCACCGGGACGGGCTGGGGGGCTGCGAGCAGCTCCGCGGTGGCCGAGCGGGCGTACTCCTTGCGGCCCGGCGCGACCGCGTCCTCCAGATCGACGATGACGACATCGGCCCCGGAAGTCAGCGCCTTGGCCACCACCTGCGGGCGGTCGCCGGGGGCGTACAGCCAGGTCAGGTACGCGTCCGTCACAGCGCGCCGCCCTCCCGCAGCCGCGAGATCTCTGGGCCGGACAGCCCCAGCCCGGTCAGGATCTCCTCGGTGTCCGCGCCGTGCGGGCGGCCCGCCCAGCGGATGGCGCCCGGAGTCTCGGAGAGGCGGAACAGGACGTTCTGCATCCGCAGGGGACCGAGTTCGTCGTCCTGGACCTCGGTGACCGTGTCGAGCGCCCGGTACTGCGGGTCGGCCATCACATCGCGGATGTCGTAGACCGGGGCGACCGCGGCCTCCGCCTTCTCGAAGGCGGTGATCACCTCGTCGCGGCCGTGCGCGGCGATCCAGCCGCCGACCGCCTCGTCGAGTACGTCCGCGTGGGCGGCCCGCCCGGTGCCCGTCGCGAACCACGGCTCGTCGATCAGCTCGGGGCGGCCGACCAGCTGCATGACCCGTTCGGCGACGGACTGGGCCGAGGTGGAGACCGCGAGCCAGCGGCCGTCGGCGGTGCGGTAGGTGTTGCGCGGCGCGTTGTTGGACGAGCGGTTGCCGGTGCGCGGCTGTACGTAACCGAGCTGGTCGTACCAGATCGGGTGCGGGCCGATGGCCATGAGGATCGGCTCGATGATCGCCAGGTCCACGACCTGGCCGCGGCCGGTGCGGTCGCGGCCGGCCAGCGCCGTCATCACGGCGTACGCGGTCGAGAGCGCGGCGATCGAGTCGGCCAGGCCGAACGGCGGGAGGGTGGGCGGCCCGTCCGGTTCGCCGGTGATCACCGCGAAGCCGCTCATCGCCTCGGCGAGGGTGCCGAATCCGGGGCGGTGGGAGTACGGGCCGAACTGTCCGAAGCCGGTGACGCGGGCCAGTACCAGGCGGGGGTTGGCGGCGCTCAGCTCGTTCCAGCCGAGGTTCCACTTCTCCAGGGTGCCGGGGCGGAAGTTCTCGATGATCACATCGGACTCGGCGGCGAGGGCGAGCAGGATGTCCCGGCCGCCGCGTGTGGAGAGGTCCAGTGTCATGGTGCGTTTGTTGCGGCCCAACAGCTTCCACCACAGGCCGACACCGTCCTTGGCCGGGCCGTGGCCGCGGGACGGGTCCGGCCGGTGCGGATGCTCGACCTTGATGACCTCGGCGCCGAAGTCCCCGAGCATGGTGGCGGCGAGCGGGCCCGCGAAGAGGGTGGCGAGGTCGAGTACGCGCAGGCCGGTGAGCGGGGCGGTGGCCGGGGCGGTGGCCGGGGTGGGGGCAGTCATGCGGTGCCTTCCGACTGGGCGCCGGCCTGGGCGTCGATCTCGTTGCGCGCCGGCATGGACGCGGAGGCGCCGGGGCGCTGGACGGAGAGCGCGGCGGCCGCCGATGCCCAGGCCAGGGCCTCGGGCATCGGCCTGCCTTCGCCCAGGGCCACGGTGAGCGCCCCCACGAAGGTGTCACCCGCCGCGGTCGTGTCGACGGCGCGCACGCGTGGGGCCGGGACGGTGACCGGTCCGGCGGCGCCGCGGGCCGCGTAGAGACTGCCCGCCGCGCCCAGGGTGATCACCACCTCCGGTACCTGGCGCAGGAGGGCCTCGGCCGCCTCGTGCGGCTCGGTGAGCCCGGTGAGTGCGGCGGCCTCGTGCTCGTTGGGGACCAACAGGTCGGTGACGGCGAGGAGTTCGGCGGGCAGCGGCTGGGCGGGCGCGGGGGTCAGTACCGTCCGTACGCCGTGGGCGTGCGCCGCGCGCGCACCGGCGAGCACGCCGGACATGGGGACTTCCAGTTGGAGGAGCAGCGCCTCGGCGGCGGCGATCCGGTCCTCGTCGCCGGGTTCGAGCCCGGTCACCGTGCCGTTCGCGCCCGGGACCACGACGATCGAGTTGCCCCCCTCGTCGTCCACCACGATGTGCGCGGTGCCGCTCGCGCCCTCGACGGTGCGGAGCCCGTCGGTGTCGACGCCGGAGGCGGCCAGGGTGGCGCGCAGCCGTACGCCGAACTCGTCGGCGCCCACCGCGCCGATCATCGCCACCGTGCCGCCGGCGCGGGCGGCGGCGACCGCCTGGTTGGCGCCCTTGCCGCCGGGGACCGTACGGAACTCGCGGCCCGTCACGGTCTCTCCGCGGCGCGGGGCCTTCGCCACGTAGGCGACGAGGTCCATGTTCGTGCTGCCGAGCACGGCGATGGTCGTCCTGGTCATGGGTGGAGTGCCTCCTGTGCGGTGAGTGCTGCCAGGGTGTCGAAGCCGATGCCGTCCAGGGTGGCGACCGAGGTGGCGAGGCGGTTCTTGAGCGGGGCCGTCCAGCGGGGAGGGATCGCTTCGGGACTGCCCGCGATGAGTCCGGCGAGGGATCCGGCGGTGGCGCCGTTGGAGTCGGTGTCCCAGCCGCCGGACACCGCACGGCAGATGGAGCCGGTGAAGTCACCGTCGGCGTGGGTGAGGGCGGCCGCGAGGAGGGCGGCGTTGGGGACGACGTGCACCCAGTGGTGGTGGCCGTAGGTGATGTGGAGGCGGTCCACGACCCGGTCGAAGTCGTCGGGCTGGGCGCGGGCGGCATCGATGCCGAAGCGAATCGCCTGCGCCAGGCGGGAGCCCGGCGGAACGACGGACAGGCCGGTGCGCAGGCAGATGTGTACGTCGGTGGTGCCGCCGGCCGCGTCGGCGAGGGCGGCGGCCACGAACATCGCGCCGTACACGCCGTTCGCGGTGTGCGTGAGGGTGGCGTCCCGGTACGCCTGCTCGGCCGCGGCGGCCGGATCGCCCGGATGCGTCCAGCCGTGCACGTCGGCCCGGATCTGGGCGCCGATCCACTCGCGGAACGGATTGCGGTGGGTGGCGGTGTGCGGGGGCTCGATGCCGTGGAGGAGGTTGCGGTACGCGAGACGCTCGGCGGTGAAGGTCCGGCCGGCCGGGAGCTCGTCGAGCCAGAGCCGGGCGACGTCGGTGGTGCGGAAGCCCTTGCCGTACCGCTGGAGCAGAAGCAGGTTGAGGAGCGGATAGTTGAGGTCGTCGTCCTCGGGCATCCCGTCGATGTTCTCGGCGAGGGAGGTCGGCGCGCTGCGGCGGTTCCAGGGGTGGCGGGCCGCGAGGTCAGCGGGCAGGCCGCGTGCGGTGAACCAGGTGTGCAGGGGCCAGTTGCCGGTGGCGCGGGCGAGCGCGCGGATGGCGGGGAGGGGGAGCTTCTCGACGGGCTTTCCGAGGAGACACCCGACGGCCCGCCCGAGCCAGCCGGCATGAAGCCGGGGGAGGAGGCCGCCGGTTGGGGCGCGGGTCGCGGTGACCCCGGCGTCGGCCCCGGGCCGGGCGGTCCCGGGTGCGGGCGGGGAGTTCTCCCCGGCCCCGCCCCTTCCCGAAACTGGGTGCAGATCCCCGGGCCCCCGGGCGCCGGCTTCGCCGGGTGGCGGGGTGGTGGTGGGGTCTGCGGTGCGCGCGGCGGGATGGCCTGCTGGCGTGCTGACGCCGGTTGCGGGCCGGAGTGGGCCGTGGGCTGGGGCGGGGCCGCTTCGGGGGCCTGGGTGCAGATCCCCGGGCCCCCGGGCGCCGGCTTCGCCGGGTGGTGGGGCCCCGGATCCCCAGGGCGCGGCTTCTGGCCGGGGCGATGTGGGGCTCGGTGTCACGGGCCGGCGCGCCTGAGGCGTCGGCCGGTCCGGGCGCGCAGCGCTGGTCGCCGGCAGGTGCGGTGAGGCGGGGGTGTCCCGGCGACCGGGCCAGTTCGGGCAGGCCGTGCGGATGTCGGCCAGGGCCCTGGGCTCCTTCGTCGTCAGAGGGGAGGGGAGCTGGGCCAGTTCGTCCAGTAGGTGGACCGCCAGCTCGCGCAGGTGCGGGGACGGCCGGGTCGGGGACGCGCCCGCGCGGTTCGGGGCGGGTGGACCTCCCGCCGACAGCCAGGCGCGCCGGATCTCCTCCGCGTCGCGGCCGTCCTCGGCGGCCTGCCGCAGTTCGTGGCCGACGAGGTCCTCGGGCTGGACCCAGGTCAGGCGCAGCGCGTCGCGGTCCGCATGCCTGGCCAGAGCTCCCGGCGTCGCTGCCCCGCGGCATCCGGGCTCCGCCGCGGTCCGGCTCACCGGGGGCCCTTCCGCGGGAGCGGGCCGGGCGCGCGGTGGCATCACGTACCCGCAATCGCGCCGAAGGCGGACTCGTGGGCGCGGCGGCGCTGTACGTCGCGCGCGAAGACCTGCCGGGTGACCTCGACGAGCGCCGTCGCCGGCGCGTGCAGGTCCAGGCGGCTCGCCTCCGAGACCTCCTTCGACCAGTCGCGCGGAATGATCCCCTCACCGCGCAGCGCTCCCGCGATCGCGCCCGCCATGGTGGCGATCGAGTCGCAGTCACGGCCGTAGTTCACGGCGCCCAGGACGGTGTGCCGGTAGTCGCCGTCGCCGATCAGCAGCATGCCCAGGGCGATGGGGAGTTCCTCGATCGAGTGCAGCCGGGACGGGCGGCGGGCGGCCAGCGACGGGGCCCGGTAGTCCGGCCCCACCGTGTCGAACGGCGCCACCGCCTCGCGGAGCGGGGCCAGGGCCGACTCGAAGTCCATGTGGCGGGCCGCCACTTCGCAGACCGCCTCGATCGCGGACCGCGTGCCGTCCTTCGCCAGGGCGAGCACCTGGTCGATCACCGTGGCGGGTGTCGCCCCCGGCAGGAACGCCGCCGCGACCGCCGCCGCGAACACGCCCGCCGCCTCGCGGCCGTACGAGGACTGGTGCGCGCCGGCGATGTCCAGCGCCTCGGCGTACGCGCCTGCCGGATTGCCCGCGTTGACCACGCCGACCGGCGCCATGTACATCGCCGCCCCGCAGTTGACGATGTTGCCGGTGCCCGCCTCGCGGGGGTCCACATGGCCGTAGTGCAGCCGGGCAACCATCCACTTCTCGGCGAGGAAGATCCGCTGGAGGGGGAGCGCTTCCGCCTCCAGTTCCGGGATCCAGCGGGGGGTGGAGATGAGGTCCGGGACCAGGTGGTCGGCGACCGCGTACGCGTCGAGGTGGTCGCGGACGACTCCGTATACGCGGATCAGCGCGTGCGTCATCAGGGTGTCGTCCGTGACGTGCCCGTCGCCCTTGTGGTACGGGGCGATCGGGCGGGCCGTACGCCAGTCCTCGTGGAACGGTCCGACGATGCCCCGGACCAGTCCGCCGTGCCGTTCGGCGATCTGTTCCGGGGTCCAGCCCTCGACCGGGCCGCCGAGTGCGTCGCCGACCGCGGCGCCGACGAGGCAGCCCGCTGTCCTGTCCTCCAATGTGAGCGTCATGTCCGAATCATCCCTCTGGTGTGGTCAGTTCCGTGTGCACCAGGAGTTCGGCGAGTTCTACGAGATCGGTGCCGGCGAGGCGGGGGAGGGCGCACCCGGAGAGCGTCCGGCAGGCGTCCCGCCAGGTGGCGGGCAACGACTCGCCGCCGCCGATCGCGCCGGTCAGCGCGCCGGCCAGGGCGGGGGCGGAGTCGGCGACCCGGGACAGGCAGGCCGCGGCGGGCACGGCCTCGGTCACCCGGCCACGGGCGGCGGTGGCGAGGGCGAGGGCGACGGGGACGGTTTCTGCGGCGGCGATCCCGTAGCTGTAGACGTGGTCGACGATCTCGTGCTCGAGCAGTGGTACGAGCGCGAAGGCGCCGTCCGTGGCACGGGCGAGCTTCACCGCGTGCCGGGCGTTGCGGCCGATCTCGGTGGACCCCGGGAGCTGGGCGAGGGCGGCTTCGACGGCGGTGTCGACGTCCGCGCCGCCGAGCGCGGCGGCGACGGCCGCGGCCATGGCGCGGGCGCCGTGCACGCCGTCGCCGTCCTGTGTGTAGCGCGCGTCGAAGTCCGCCAGCCCGGCGGCGGCGGACGGGTCCCCGGGGTGGACGACGGCGAGCACGACGGCCCGTACGCAGGCGGCGTCGTCGAAGTAGTGCGGGTTGTCGTGGCCGGTGGCGGGCGGGCGCAGGCCCTTGGCCAGGTTGCCGAGACCCGCGCGTACGGAGATCCGGGCGCGGAGAGGGAGGACCGCCGACTCGACCTCGGGTGCGCGCTCGGCCGCGGCGGCGACCTCGCTGGCCAGGGCGTTCCACGCGAGGTCGATGGCGGCGCGCATCCGGCGGGACCGGCCGAGGTCGCTGAGTAGCGCGCCGGCGGCGGTGAGGACGGTCTCGGCGGTGAATGCGGCCCATTCGGCGTCGTCGGAGGGGCCTAGGCGGAGGGGCTCCGGGGGCTGGTTGAGGGCGATGGGGACGGGGAGGGTGGTGGTGGCGTTCTGCTCGGCGAAGGTGTCGAGCTCGCGGGTGAGGCGGCGCGTCCACTCGGGCATGCGGGCGGCGCGGTGGCGGGCGGCGGGCCAGCCGGCGGCGTCGCCTGCGGCGAGGCCGAGCAGGAGGCCCTCGATGCGGCGGGGGCGGTACGGGACGAGGGCGCCGGGCCGGTACGCCGCCACCTCCCCGACGTACGCCCCGACCCCGTGGGGCCGCGCCCCATCCCCCGTCCCGGCCCGGTGCCCGTCGCTCCCACCGTCCGGCACCCCGGCCGGGGCTGTGCCCCCGATCCGCGGCATGGCTCTGGCCTGGGCTGTGCCCTCAGCCTGCGGCATGGCACTGGGCCGGGCCCCGGCCTCGGCCGTGCCGGTGGGCCGCGCGGCGGCCCCGGCGCCGGTGCCACGGTCGGCGTGGGCTGTGCCCCGGCCCCGCTCCTCGTCCCCGGCTCCGCGGTCGGCCTGCGGCCCGGCTTCCTCGGCCGGCACCGCGACCCCGCCGGTTTGGGCCGCAGGCCCGGCGCCTGGCCCGGGCGGGGCCGCGGAGTCTTCCCCCACACCGCCCCTTCCCGAAACCGGGGGCGAGCCCCCGGGCCCCCCGGCTGGGCTGCGCGCAGCGGTTGTGGCGGGGGGCGCGGCGGCGTGCGGGTCTGTCGCGGGTGGGCTTCCGGGTGCTGCCCCGGCGGACGTTGCGGCGGCCGTGTACGGCTCTGCCCCCGGCGCCGCGGTGGTTGGGGTTGTGGCGCTGGTGTGCGGGTCTGGGCCGGGGCCCGTCAATGCGCTCGGTTGCGCGGTTTCGGGGGATGGGTTCGTTGGGGGGTGGGTGGGGTTGTTGTTGGTCATGGCATCACCTCGATGTCGTCGTCCGGGGTGAGCAACTCCGCGATGTCCAGGACGTGGTAGCCCTGCATCGAGGGCAGGCAGCTGCCCCGTACCGGGCCGATGGCCGAGCCCCAGTCCGCCGGGATCGATGCCTCCCCCGACATCGCGCCTGCCAGGGCGCCCGCCACCGCCGCCGTCGTGTCCGCGTCGCGGCCCATGTTGACTGCGGTCAGGACCGACGTCGTGAAGTCGCCGCGGGCCGCGACGAACGCGCCGAACGCCAGGCCGACCGCCTCGGGGGCCAGGTCCGTCCAGGGGTAGCCGCCAATGACCACCGCGGAGCGGACCGCGTGCTCGACCGCCAGGGGGTCGCTTCCCGGCCGGAGGCCGTCTCGCTGGGCGGCCGCCACCGCACGGCGCAGCGAGCGGGCCGTCCAGGAGTCGGAGGGGATGACGGAGAGGGCCGCCGCGGTCACGGAGGCGGTGCTGCCGCCGGCCATCGCGGCCGCTACGCCCGCCGCCACCGCCTGGCCGCCGTAGATCCCCTCGCCGTCGTGGCTGACGCACCCGTCGACGGCGACCAGCCGGGCCGCCTCGGCCGGGCGCCCCGCCGCGAAGACGCCGAAGGGCGCGGCGCGCATCGCGAGGCCGTCGCTCCAGGCGTGCCGGTGCTGGGCGGAGATGGGGGCGGCGAGCCCCCGGCGGAGGTTCTCCAGGGTGCCGCGCTCGCTGAAGCCCGCACCCCGGAAGGGGCCTTCGTCGAGGTCCGCGATCCAGTGGTGCCAGGCCGTCTCGACATGGGCGACGGTGAGAGCCGAGCCGTGCCGCGCGAGCAGCAGGCCGGAGAAGATCGCGTACTCCGTGTCGTCCGTGCCCGCCGGGTCGTCCGTGACGAAGCCTTCGATGCGCCCCCAGCGGCGCCGGATCTCCGACGGCTTCATGTTCTCCGCTGGGGCGCCGAGCGCGTCACCGACAGCGAGCCCGAGCAGGGCGCCCCTGGCGCGTTCGAGAAGGACCTGGGGATTGCATGCAATCAACGCCATCGTGTGCCTCTCGCTGTATGCGGACACCTTTGTGCATACGTGCCACGCCGAGGGCTCGCCGAGCGCCGCGAAACCCCCGTGTCACCCGGTCGCCCCGCCGCGTCGAGCACCCGCCAAGCACCTGCCGAGGTCCGGTAAGTACGGCCTTCCTTGCTGGCGAGGGCCTTGATTCGTGCGTACTTTCGAGGTGTTGAGGGGGAGTGACGGGGCGATCGGCCCCGACTCCGGGGAAGGGAGCACTGGGCGCGATGGCCATCATCGAGACCGAAGCGGCACTGCACGAGGCGCACCGCGACAACCACACCCACCGCGATGTGAACGGTGGCTGGCTGCGGCCCGCAGTGTTCGGCGCGATGGACGGCCTGGTCTCCAACCTGGCGCTGATGACGGGCGTGGCCGGCGGTTCCGTCTCCCAGCAGACGATCGTGATCACGGGGCTCGCGGGGCTGGCCGCAGGTGCTTTCTCCATGGCCGCGGGCGAGTACACCTCCGTGGCCTCACAGCGGGAGCTGGTCGAGGCGGAACTGGACGTCGAGCGGCGGGAGTTGCGCAAGCACCCCAAGGACGAGATGCGCGAACTGGCCGCGCTCTACGAGTCGCGCGGAGTCGAGCCGGACCTGGCCCGCGAGGTGGCGAGGCAGCTGTCGAAGGACCCGGAGCAGGCCCTCGAGATCCACGCGCGCGAGGAGCTGGGCATCGACCCGGGCGACCTGCCGTCGCCGGCGGTGGCCGCGGTGTCGTCGTTCGGTTCGTTCGCGCTGGGTGCCTTGCTGCCCGTGCTGCCGTACCTCCTCGGGGCGAGCGCGCTGTGGCCCGCGGTGCTGCTGGCGCTGGTCGGCCTGTTCGGCTGCGGGGCGGTCGTGGCGAGGGTCACGGCACGGTCCTGGTGGTACAGCGGGCTGCGGCAGTTGGCGCTCGGCGCGGCGGCTGCCGGTGTGACGTACGTCCTGGGCAGCCTGTTCGGTACGGCACTAGGCTGACACCACGGTGCGGGGTTATGCAGGGCTGCACATAAGTAGTCGTTACTCGGCGGTTTCGAGTCCTTAACCACGGGGCATGAGTCGGAAGCGCTGCGGCAATGAAGCCTGCTCCGCTACGGACCACGGGCACTGATCATCGACGATCTGTCCGCTTCGGTCCCCCTTCACCGCTCTGTGTGGTGTCCGCATGTTGGAATGACCTATCCGCTTCGCGAGAAGCGCCTCATCATGTAACCTGCACGAAATTTCGCAGAGGGCCAACGTCGTCCCTCGGCAATGCATATGCCACGACGACGACGGGAGTGCCGATGCGTTCCGACGCCTGGTCGCCCATGGATGGTCGCCCCGCCAAGCAGGGGATGTACGACCCTCGTAACGAGCACGACGCCTGTGGTGTCGGGTTCGTGGCCACCCTGACTGGTGTCGCCAGTCACGCACTGGTCGAGCAGGCGCTGACCGTACTGCGGAACCTCGAGCACCGTGGCGCCACCGGCTCCGAGCCGGACTCCGGCGACGGCGCCGGAATCCTGCTCCAGGTGCCGGACGCGTTCCTGCGTGAGGTCACCGAGTTCGAGCTGCCCGAGCCCGGCGCGTACGCCGTGGGTATCGCCTTCCTGCCCGCCGACGGCTCCGCACAGGCCGTCGCGCAGATCGAGGCCATCGCCGCCGAGGAGGGCCTCACGGTCCTCGGCTGGCGCGAGGTGCCCGTCACCCCGGACCTGCTCGGCAACGGCGCCCGCGCCACCATGCCGGCCTTCTCCCAGCTCTTCGTGTCTGGAGGAGGAACGTCCGGGCTCGACCTGGACCGCAAGGCCTTCGTGCTGCGTAAGCGCGCCGAGCGCGAGGCCGGGGTGTACTTCCCGTCGCTCTCCGCCCGGACCATCGTCTACAAGGGCATGCTGACCACCGGCCAGCTGGAACCGTTCTTCCCCGACCTGTCGGACCGCCGCTGCGCCACGGCCATCGCGCTCGTGCACTCGCGGTTCTCGACCAACACCTTCCCGAGCTGGCCGCTCGCCCACCCGTACCGTTTCGTCGCGCACAACGGCGAGATCAACACGGTCAAGGGCAACCGCAACTGGATGCGCGCCCGCGAGTCGCAGCTCGCCTCCGAGGCGTTCGGCTCTGCCGACAATGGACACGGCGGGAGCGAGAAGCTCGAGCGGATCTTCCCCGTCTGTACGCCCGACGCGTCCGACTCCGCATCCTTCGACGAGGTCCTGGAGCTGCTGCACCTCGGGGGCCGGTCCCTCCCGCACAGCGTGCTGATGATGATCCCGGAGGCGTGGGAGAACCACACGTCCATGGACCCGGCCCGCCGTGCCTTCTACCAGTACCACTCCACGATGATGGAGCCCTGGGACGGCCCGGCCTGTGTCACCTTCACCGACGGCACCCAGGTCGGCGCGGTCCTCGACCGCAACGGTCTGCGCCCCGGCCGCTACTGGGTCACCGACGACGGCCTCGTCGTGCTCTCCTCCGAGGTCGGCGTCCTCGACATCGACCCCGCCAAGGTCGTCCGCAAGGGCCGGCTGCAGCCCGGCCGGATGTTCCTCGTCGACACCGCCGAGAAGCGGATCATCGAGGACGACGAGATCAAGGCCGGCCTGGCCGCCGAGCACCCGTACCAGGAGTGGCTCGAGGCCGGCGAGATCGAGCTGGAGGACCTCCCCGAGCGCGAGCACATCGTGCACACCCACGCCTCGGTCACCCGCCGCCAGCAGACCTTCGGCTACACCGAGGAAGAGCTGCGCGTCATCATCGCGCCGATGGCCAAGACCGGCGGCGAGCCGCTCGGCTCGATGGGTACGGACTCCCCGATCGCGGCCCTGTCCGAGCGCCCCCGGCTGCTCTTCGACTACTTCACCCAGCTGTTCGCGCAGGTCACCAACCCGCCGCTGGACGCCATCCGCGAGGAGCTCGTCACCTCGCTGCACTCCTCGCTCGGCCCGCAGGGCAACCTGCTGGAGCCGACCGCGGCCTCCTGCCGCAGCGTCACGCTGCCCTTCCCGGTGATCGACAACGACGAGCTGGCCAAGCTCATACACATCAACGCCGACGGCGACATGGCCGGCATGACCGCCGCGACGCTCTCCGGTCTCTACCGGGTCGGCGGGGGCGGCGACGCCCTGGCCGCCCGGATCACCGAGATCTGCGCCGAGGCCGACGCCGCCATCGAGGACGGCGCCCGGCTGATCGTCCTCTCGGACCGCCACTCGGACGCCGAGCACGCGCCGATCCCGTCGCTGCTGCTGACCTCCGCCGTGCACCACCACCTCATCCGCACCAAGCAGCGCACCCAGGTGGGCCTGCTGGTCGAGGCCGGCGACGTCCGCGAGGTGCACCACGTCGCGCTGCTCATCGGCTACGGCGCCGCCGCCGTCAACCCGTACCTGGCGATGGAGTCGGTCGAGGACCTGGTTCGCGCCGGTACGTTCTTCCAGGACCTGCCGGGCATCGAGCCCGAGAAGGCCATCCGCAACCTGATCTACGCCCTCGGCAAGGGCGTCCTGAAGGTCATGTCCAAGATGGGCATCTCGACCGTCGCCTCCTACCGCGGCGCGCAGGTCTTCGAGGCCGTCGGCCTGGACGAGTCCTTCGTCGAGACGTACTTCAACGGCACCGCCACCAAGATCGGCGGCGCGGGCCTGGACGTCATCGCCGAGGAGGTCGCAGCCCGGCACGCCAAGGCGTACCCGGCCTCCGGCGTCCCCTCCGCGCACCGCGCGCTGGAGATCGGTGGCGAGTACCAGTGGCGCCGCGAGGGCGAGCCGCACCTGTTCGACCCGGAGACGGTCTTCCGCCTCCAGCACGCCACGCGCAACCGCCGGTACGACATCTTCAAGAAGTACACGGACCGCGTGAACGAGCAGTCCGAGCGCCTGATGACGCTCCGCGGACTGTTCGGCTTCAGGTCGGACCGTCCGTCGATCTCCGTCGACGAGGTCGAGCCGGTCTCCGAGATCGTCAGGCGCTTCTCCACCGGCGCCATGTCGTACGGATCGATCTCCCGCGAGGCGCACGAGACCCTCGCCATCGCCATGAACCAGCTGGGCGGCAAGTCCAACACCGGTGAGGGCGGCGAGGACCCGGAGCGCCTGTACGACCCGGCGCGCCGGTCCAGCATCAAGCAGGTCGCCTCCGGCCGCTTCGGTGTGACGAGCGAATACCTGGTCAACGCGGACGACATCCAGATCAAGATGGCGCAGGGCGCCAAGCCCGGCGAGGGCGGCCAGCTGCCCGGCCACAAGGTCTACCCCTGGGTGGCCAAGACCCGGCACTCCACTCCGGGCGTCGGTCTGATCTCCCCGCCGCCGCACCACGACATCTACTCCATCGAGGACCTGGCTCAGCTGATCCACGACCTCAAGAACGCCAACCCGGCCGCGCGTATCCACGTGAAGCTGGTGTCGGAGGTCGGTGTCGGCACGGTCGCCGCGGGTGTCTCCAAGGCGCACGCGGACGTCGTCCTCATCTCCGGCCACGACGGCGGTACGGGCGCCTCGCCGCTCACCTCGCTGAAGCACGCGGGCGGCCCCTGGGAGCTCGGCCTCGCCGAGACCCAGCAGACGCTGCTGCTCAACGGTCTGCGCGACCGGATCGTCGTACAGACCGACGGCCAGCTCAAGACCGGCCGCGACGTGATCATCGCCGCGCTGCTGGGCGCCGAGGAGTTCGGTTTCGCGACCGCGCCGCTCGTCGTCTCCGGCTGCGTCATGATGCGTGTCTGCCACCTGGACACCTGCCCGGTCGGCATCGCCACGCAGAACCCGGTGCTGCGCGACCGCTTCTCCGGCAAGCCCGAATTCGTCGTCAACTTCTTCGAGTTCATCGCCGAGGAGGTCCGCGAGATCCTCGCCGAGCTGGGCTTCCGTACCATCGAGGAAGCCGTCGGCCACGCCGAGCTGCTCGAAACCGAGCGGGCCGTGGACCACTGGAAGGCGCAGGGCCTCGACCTGGCTCCGCTCTTCTACGTCCCCGAGCTGCCGGAGGGCGCGGTGCGCCACCAGCTGATCGAGCAGGACCACGGCCTGGAGAAGGCCCTGGACAACGAGCTGATCGAGCTGGCCGCCGACGCGCTGAACGCTTCGAGCGCCGAGGACGCCCAGCCGGTCCGCGCGCAGGTCGCGATCCGCAACATCAACCGGACCGTCGGCACCATGCTCGGCCACGAGGTGACCAAGAAGTTCGGTGGTGCGGGCCTGCCCGACGACACCATCGACATCACCTTCACCGGCTCGGCCGGCCAGTCCTTCGGCGCCTTCGTGCCGCGCGGTGTGACGCTGCGCCTGGAGGGCGACGCCAACGACTACGTCGGCAAGGGCATCTCCGGCGGCCGCGTCATCGTCCGTCCGGACCGTGGCGCCGACCACCTGGCCGAGTTCTCGACCATCGCGGGCAACACCATCGCCTACGGCGCGACCGGTGGCGAGATCTTCCTCCGCGGCCGGACCGGCGAGCGCTTCTGTGTCCGTAACTCCGGTGCCACGGTCGTCTCGGAGGGGGTGGGCGACCACGGCTGCGAGTACATGACCGGCGGACACGCGGTGGTGCTCGGCGAGACCGGACGCAACTTCGCGGCCGGCATGTCCGGCGGTGTCGCGTACGTCATCGACCTCGCCACAGAGGACGTCAACTCCGGGAACCTGGCGGCGGTCGAGGCCCTGTCCGACGCCGACCAGCAGTGGCTGCACGATGTGGTGCGCCGCCACCAGGAGGAGACCGGCTCGACGGTCGCCGAAAAGCTCCTCGCCGAGTGGGACACCGCGGTGGCCCGCTTCAGCAAGATCATCCCGACCACGTACAAGGCAGTGCTCGCCGCCAAGGACGCCGCTGAGCTGGCCGGACTCTCCGAGTCCGAGACCACCGAGAAGATGATGGAGGCGGCGATCAATGGCTGACCCTAAGGGCTTTCTCACCACGGGGCGCGAGGTCGCCGAGACCCGCCCCGTCGCGGAGCGCGTGAAGGACTGGAACGAGGTCTACGTTCCCGGTTCGCTGCTGCCGATCATCAGCAAGCAGGCCGGGCGCTGCATGGACTGCGGCATTCCGTTCTGCCACAACGGCTGTCCGCTGGGGAACCTCATCCCCGAGTGGAACGACTACGCGTACCGCGAGGACTGGGCCGCCGCGAGCGAGCGGCTGCACGCGACCAACAACTTCCCGGAGTTCACCGGCCGCCTGTGCCCGGCTCCGTGCGAGTCGGCGTGTGTCCTCGGCATCAACCAGCCGGCCGTCACCATCAAGAACGTCGAAGTCTCGATCATCGACAAGGCGTGGGACAGCGGCGACGTCACCCCGCAGCCGCCGGAGCGGCTGTCCGGCAAGACGGTCGCGGTCATCGGCTCGGGGCCGGCCGGCCTGGCCGCCGCCCAGCAGCTGACCCGGGCCGGTCACACGGTCGCCGTGTACGAGCGGGCGGACCGCATCGGCGGTCTGCTCCGGTACGGCATCCCCGAGTTCAAGATGGAGAAGGTGCACATCAACCGCCGCATCGAGCAGATGCGCGCGGAGGGCACCAAGTTCCGTACCGAGATCGAGATCGGCCGAGACATCGACGCCGCGAAGCTGCGCAAGCGGTACGACGCGGTGGTCATCGCCGCCGGCGCCACCGTCTCGCGCGACCTGCCGGTCCCCGGGCGTGAGCTGAACGGCATCCACTTCGCCATGGAGTACCTGCCGCTCGCCAACAAGGTGCAGGAGGGCGACTTCGTCGCGCCGCCGATCACCGCCGAGGGCAAGCACGTCGTCGTCATCGGCGGCGGCGACACGGGCGCCGACTGCGTCGGCACGGCCCACCGCCAGGGCGCGGCGTCCGTCACGCAGCTGGAGATCATGCCGCAGCCGGGCGAGGAGCGGAACGCGAACCAGCCGTGGCCGACCTTCCCCATGCTGTACAAGGTCACCTCGGCGCACGAGGAGGGCGGCGAGCGGGTCTACTCCGTCTCGACCACCCACTTCGAGGGCGACGAGGACGGCAACGTCCAGGCGCTGCACCTCACGGAGGTGGAGTTCATCGACGGCAAGCTGACCCCGAAGCCGGGCACCGAGCGGCAGATCCCCGCTCAGCTGGTCACCCTGGCCATGGGCTTCACGGGCACGGACCGCTCGAACGGTCTGGTCGAGCAGTTCGGCCTGCAGCTCGACGAGCGCGGCAACATCGCGCGCGACGGGGACTACGCCACGAACGTCCCCGGCGTGTACGTCGCGGGTGACGCCGGCCGCGGCCAGTCGCTGATCGTCTGGGCGATCGCCGAGGGCCGCTCGGCGGCCCGCGGGGCTGACCGCTTCCTTACCGGAACGAGTGAACTTCCCGCTCCGGTCAAGCCGACGGACCGGGCGCTGCTCGTCTGACCGGCCCGTCTGAAGAAACGTCCCGTACAGCGTCGTACGGAACTGACCGCGGCGTCTGCCCTTCCCCGACCGGAACTGGGCAGGCGCCGCGGCATGTTTCCAGAAAAGGATCTTGGGGAGAAAAGCGCGGAATCCACTCCAAGGAGGATGCGATGAACTTCAAGAACCTGACGATGACCGCTGCCGCCGTGACCGTCGCCGCGCTGGGACTGGTGGGTACCGCGCCCGCCGCGGCCCATCAGGCTGCTCCGTCCCGCGCCCTGGGCGTCGACTGCGACGGCTACGTGCACAACAACAACCCGGACCACGGCATCGCGGCCTGCACGAACAACACCGATCGCACGATCACCTTCCGCGCGGAGGTGGTCTGCGGACGGGCCCCGGACGTGTCCGGGGACTGGGTGACGCTGGCCCCCGGCGGGTACGGGGAGTCGAACGGGATCTGCGCGTTCTACAGCAGCGGGGTGGGCGCGGTGGGGTGGACGATCCAGTAACCGGGGGGGGCGACTGGGGCGGGGGTGCGGGTTCGGGGGTAACCCGGGGCCGCCCGCCAAGCCCGGCCGGGCCGCCCCGGAGTGGCCGCGAGCCCCCCACACACCGGCCTGCGGCCGGGCGCGCGGGCCAGAGCCGCCCACGAACCGCCCCCGCCCCCGCCTCAGCTCGTACCCAGACCCCGCAGCCACGCCGCCGCCCCTGCCAGTGCCGCGTAGGCCTCCGGTAGGTGGTCCGCTGCTCCCAGGAAGCCGTGGAAGACGCCGGTGTGCAGCTGTACTTGTGCGAGTACGCCGGACCGGGACAGGCGGCGGGCGAATGCCAGGCCCTCCTCGCGCTGCGGATCGCAGTCGGCGAGCACGACGAGCGCGGGTGGCAGTCCGGAGAGGTCGGGGGCGAGGCCAGGGGCGGCGTACGGGTCGGCCGGGTCGCCGTCCGGGCCCAGGTACTGGTCCCAGTACCAGCGCATATGGGCGGTGGTGTGGAAGAAGCCCTCCGCGTACGCCGATGCGGACACGCCGTCGAGACGCGGGTCCAGCACGGGATACAGCAGGAGCTGCCCAGCGATCGCCGGGCGTGCCCCGTGGTCACGCGCCCGCAGGGCGGTGGCCGCCGCGAGATTGCCGCCGCTGGAGTCGCCCGCGACGATGAGCCGCGCCGGATCGCAGTCCAGCTCGCGGGCGTGCTCCGCCGCCCACGCCGCAACGCTGAACGCGTCGTCGGCGGCAGCCGGAAAGCGGTGCTCGGGGGCACGGCGGTAGTCGGCCGAGACCACCACCGCCCCGGTGAGGGACGCGAGCCGGCGGCACAGGCCGTCGTGCGTGTCCAGGTCGCAGAGCACCCACCCGCCGCCGTGGAAGAAGACGATGAGCGGACGGTCCCAGGCAGACCCCGGCCCGGCCCCCGGCCTCGGCCTCGCCCCCGGTCCCGGTCCCGGATCGTAGATCCGTACCGGGACAGGGGTCCTCCGCTCGGTGACGGAGTGCACCTCCGGGAGGCAGCTATTCCTAATAGGAATACTTCTATCAGGCATGTGGGAGAGGGGGAAGGGTCCCGCGAGGTCCGCCCGTACACTTCGGGGCGTGGCGGAGAAGAAGACGGCAGCTGACGAAGAGCGCCCCGCGCTCCCGGCGACCAGCTGGGCGGTGCTCGGACTGCTCTCCTTCGGCGAGGAGTTGTCCGGCTACGACCTGAAGAAGTGGTCCGACTGGTCGCTGCGCTTCTTCTACTGGAGCCCGTCGTTCAGCCAGATCTACAGCGAGCTCAAGCGGCTGGAGAAGGCCGGCTACGCGAACCGGCGGCACAGGTCCTGCTGGTCGGACGCGAGGATGTTGACGGCGAAGCGCCCCGCCGTGCGAATCCTCGGCCAGGTGGACGAGGTGTGGGCCGGGCGGAAGCAGATCAGGGTCGGGTCGAGCGAGACCGCGGAGAAGGACTGCACGGCCATGCCGGCCGGGCGGCCGTCCGGTTCGAGTGCGGTGACGACGGCGACGCCGGTGCAGAAGCTGCTGAGTACGGTCTTCATGACCGTGTCGTCGAGGGGCGTTGCCGCGGGGGTGAGTGTCTCCATTGGAGCCTCCGAGGATTATTTCTACTAGGTATATGCCTAACCGAAACGCTGTGATTGGATACCGGCCCGACGGCGAGGTCCGCTGGACCTTCACCCGGCTGCGCGACGAGATCGCCGTAGCGGCCCGCGCCGCCATCGCCCACGGCGTACGGCCCGGCGACCGGGTGGCGATCTGGGCCCCAACAGCCGCCAGTGGATCGCGGCCGCACTCGGCGCAACGGGCGAAGATGTACGGTCCGTTGCCGTAGTCGCGGATGTCGTAGGCGCCGTTGACGGTGAGCAGGCTGCCGTCCGGCAGGATCACGGTGTCGTCCTGGGTACGGCCGAACGCCCGCGGCTCCTGGGTTTCCCACTTGCCGTCGGTGAGCTGGTAGGTGTTCGGGTCGTCCCTGTTGCCCCCGAGGACGAGTACGGAGTCCGGGCCGCGGAATCCGGCCGGCAGGGGCACCGCGGAGCCGTAGTTGCGGCTGAAGTTGTCGGGCCGCGAGGGCAGGTCCTTGCGGGTCTCCCTGACCGGGTCGAATACCCCACTGCTGCTTGGGGTCACGGCCGAGGCCGTAGACCTTGCCGTCGCGCAGGGTGAACAGTTCGAGGTGAGGATGTCCCTATCGGGTTATTTGTATGACTATGCAAACGTTTTTCACGCTACGGATGTGCGGTCTCTTCGGCCGTATGTGCGAGAAGGGGCCGCGGACGTAATCTCGACATCTCAGTCGCCCCGCACGAGACGAACGGAGACCCATGGCCGGCGTACCGACCACGGCAGGACCGGCAGGTCGTCCGTTGACCGTACGGGTACTGAGGGCCGCCGACCGTACGGCCGTGCCCTGGAAGAACGGCGGAGGCGTCACGCGCGGGATCGCGGCCTGGCCCGAGGGTGCCGGGATGGATGGCTTCGCCTGGCGGGTGAGTCTCGCTGAGGTCGGCGCGGACGGGCCGTACTCCGCGTTCCCGGACATCGAGCGGACGCTGACCATGGTCGAGGGCGCGGGTATGGACCTCACGGTCGGCGGGCAGCGCCGACGGGTGGACGAGCGTTACGTACCGCAGGACTTCGCGGGCGACGAGCCGACCGGGTGCCGGCTCCTCGGCGGGCCCGTCGCCAACTTCAACGTCATGTACCGCAGAGGTCGCGCGCAGGCGGAGACCTCGGTCGTACGAGGCCGGCTGCGGCTCGCTGTCCCGCCCGGCGGGACGGTACTGGCCGTCGTGCTGGAGGGGACCGCGGTCCTCGAAGGGGCGGGGGCGCGCGTCGAACTCGGGCTGTACGACGCGGTGATGGTGACCGGTGAGTCGCGGGGCGGGTCGTCGGGCGAGTCGCCCGGCGTACTGCGGACGGAGGGGCGAGCGGCGGTCGTCACGCTCCGGACCCGCTGACGCTCAGGGCATGAAGGCGCGGTCTCCTCAGGGCGACGGTCCGGTTCCACCCCCCTTCGCCACGCCGGCGGACCAGCTCGCACTCCTCGGGGTTACGCCGCCCAAGGGGGGCCGAACATGAGCAGGCCGAAGCCCGCCGGGCGGGGCTGACCGCGCGCAGGACCGACAACGGCAGCAAGCTGCGATCCCGAATCGGCACCCACTGTCGACCGTCGGGGAACTCGACTTGGAAGTCAGGCGCAGCCGATGACTGTGTCCACGGCCTGGCGCAGGTGCGTCTTGACGGTGGTGGCGTCGTCGAGGTAGGCGCCGGACATGGCGCCGTCGCGGAGGAGGACCAGGGTGTGGGCCGCCCGGTCGGGGGCTGGGTGGCCGGCTTCGATCAGATGAGTGCGGATGGTGTCGCGGAGCCAGGTGCGATGGGCGTCGACCGCGGCCCGTACCGGGTGGCCGGCTTCGGGGTATTCCGCGGCGGCGTTCATGAAGGTGCACCTCGGAAACCGGTGCCGTCCAGGCCCGTCAGCCGCTGCCCCCCTCAGCCCGCCAGCACCCGCGCCCGGCACGCCGCCGGCGTCCCCCACGCGTCGCGCAGCGGCCGCGTCTTCCGCAGCCACAGCGAGAGGTCCAGCTCTTCCGTGTAGCCGACCGCACCGTGCAGCTGCAGGGCCGTCCGGGCGGCCGCGTACGCCGCCTCGCCCGCTGTCACCTTCGCCGCCGCGACCTCGGCGGGGTCCAGGGACAGCGCCGCCGCCCACAGCAGCGGCCGCGCGAACTCGAGGCCGATCAGGGTGTCCGCAAGCCGGTGCTTGACCGCCTGGAACGAGCCGATCGCCGCGCCGAACTGGGTCCGCTGCCCGGCGTACGCGACGGTCCGGGCCAGGAGAGCGTCACCCACCCCCAGCGCCTGCGCCGCCGTCAGCAGGGCCGCCCAGCTCCCGGCGCGGCCCGCCGCCTCCCGTACCGCCGGGCCGCTCGCCAGCAGCTCGCCTCCCGCCGCCGGGCGGAACAGCCGCCGGGCCGGATCAGCCGACGGCCGCGGCGGCCCGTACCCGTGCGCCAGCCGCAGCTCCTCGCCGCTGACCACGAAGACCGCGTCGGCCGCGTCGGCGTCCAGGACGTAGCGGCCCTCGTCCAGGCGCAGGGTCGCCGAGACCTGGCCGGAGGCCAGCGGGGGCAGCCACTCCTTCGCCGCCGGGCACTCCTGCGCCAGTGCGCTCAGCAGCACCGCGGCGGCTGCCGTCTCGACCACAGGCCCCGGCACGGCGTGCCGCCCCAGCTCCACGAAGGCGACGGCGAGTTCCACCGGCAGGGGGCCCATGCCGTCGTACGCCTCCGGCACCGCCAGCGCGAACACCCCGGCATCGGCCAGCCGGGACCACAGCGCCCGGCCGGGCCCGTGGTCCCCGGCCCCCCACGCCCGTACGGCGGACGGGGTGTCCGCGGCTGTGAGCATCGCGTCCAGCGCGCGGGCGAAGGCGCGCTGCTCGTCGTCGAGGAGAAAACGCATCAGCGGCGGCCCTTCGGGAGGCCGAGCAGTCGCTCGGCGATGATGTCGCGCTGGATCTCGTTCGTACCGGCGTAGATGGGGCCGGCGAGGGAGAAGACGTACGACTCCGACCACTCGCCGTCCGCCAGCTCGCCGTCCGGGCCCAGCAGGTCGAGCGCCGCTTCGTGCAGCGCGATGTCGTACTCCGACCAGAAGATCTTGTTGAGGCTGGACTCGGCGCCGATCGTGCCGCCCGCCGCGAAGCGCGAGGCGTTGGCGTACGTGAAGAGCTGATAGGCCCGCGCCCCGATGACGGCGTCGGCGACCCGGTCCCGCATCGCGGTGTCGGCCGGGTCCCCGTCCGTACGCCACAGCTGTACGAGCCGGTCGGCGGCGGCCAGGAAGCGGCCGGGCGAGCGGAGCGTGAGCCCGCGCTCGTTGCCCGCCGTGGACATCGCGACCTGCCAGCCCTGGCCGGGCTGCCCGATGACGTCCTCGTCGGGGACGAAGACCCGGTCGAGGAACAGCTCGGCGAAGGCCGGCTTTCCGTCCAGCCGGCCGATCGGGCGTACCGTCACGCCGGGCGCCGCCAGGTCGAACATCAGATACGTCAGCCCGTGGTGGGGCTTGGCGGCCTCGGGATCCGTACGGAAGACGCCGAACGCGCGGTCGGCGAAGGCCGCCCGCGAGGACCAGGTCTTCTGGCCGTGCAGCAGCCAGCCGCCCTCGGTGCGTACCGCGGTCGACCTGAGCGAGGCGAGGTCGGAGCCCGCCTCCGGCTCGGACCAGGCCTGCGCCCAGATCACTTCGCCGCTCGCCATGGACGGCAGGACCCGCGCACGCTGCTTGTCCGTCGCGTGGTCGAACAGCGTCGGCGCCAGCAGGTTGATACCGTTCTGGGAGACCCGGCCGGGCGCCCCCGCCGCGTAATACTCCTCCTCGAAGACCAGCCACTGGAAGATGCCGGCCCCCCGGCCGCCGTACTCCTCGGGCCAGGAGACGGCCGACCAGCGATCGGTGTACAGCCGCGCCTCCCACTCCCGGTGGGCCGCGAAGCCCTCCTCCGTCTCCAGCGAAGGCAGCGGCTCGGCGGGGACGTTCGCGGCGAGCCACTGGCGCGCCTCGGACCGGAAAGCCTCCTCTTGCCCGGTGTGCCGCAGGTCCATCAGCTGCTCGCCTTCTTCATCGCTGACACGTCCATCCCGCCGAGCGAGTCCGCCGCCGTCTCGGCGTTGTGGGCATGGGCGAGGTGGTGCAGTGCGAAGACCGAGTCCATGCCGGTGTGCATGCCCTGAAGATCCTCGGCCTGGTTCACCGCCCGCTTGGTCAGCGCCAGTCCGAATCTCGGCATCTGGGCGATGCGCAGGGCGAGTTCATCGGTACGGGCGGCCAGTTCGGCCCGCTCCACCACCCGGTTGACCATGCCGACCTCGTACGCCCGCCGAGCGCTCATCCGGTCGCCCGTGTACAGGAACTCCTTGGCGATGCGCGGCGGCATCACCCACGGATGCGCGAAGAACTCCACTCCCGGGATGCCCATCCGTACCACCGGGTCCGCGAAGAAGGCGTCCTCGCTCGCCACGATCAGGTCGCAGACCCAGACGAGCATCAACCCTCCTGCCACGCACGCCCCCTGGACGGAGGCGATGACCGGCTTCGGCAGCTCGCGCCAGCGCCGGCACATGCCGAGATAGACCTCGGACTCGCGGGCGAACCGGCTCTCCGCGCCCGCCTTGTCCGAGTGGTCCCACCACAGTCCCGCCCGGCGCTCGAAGGGGAGGTGGGCGTCGCGCTCGGGGGTGCCGATGTCGTGGCCGGCGGAGAAGTGCTCGCCGGCCCCGGCCAGTACGACCACCTTGACCTGGGGGTCGTCCGCCGCGCGGTAGAAGGCGGTGTCGAGGGCGTAGGTCATCGCGGAGTTCTGGGCATTGCGGTAGCGGGGGCGGTTCAAGGTGACGTACGCGACCGGGCCCCGGCGCTCGTACAGGACAGGCTCCTTAGCGGGTTGTTCGGCAGGTTCTTCGTGGGCGGGCATCTGCACATCCTTCCCTAACAAGTGTTTGGTAGGTTAACGTACGGCCATGAGCAGCGTCGAGGAGTTCCGCACCGAGGTTCGCAGCTGGCTACGGGCTCATCTCAGCGGCGAGTTCGCGGACCTCAAGGGGCCGGGGCGGGCCGGGCAGAGAACACGAGGCCTTCGCCGAACGCCTCGCCTGGGAACGGCATATGGCCGCCCACGGCAGGACCTGCATCGGCTGGCCGAAGGAGTACGGCGGCCGGGGCGCGAGCGTCGAGGAGCAGATCGCCTTCCACGAGGAGTACGCCCCCGCCCGCGTGGGCCACATCGGCGAACAGCTCCTCGGACCGACCCTGATCGCCTTCGGCACCGAGGAGCGGAAGCGCCGATTCCTGCCGCCGATCGTCGCCGTCGAGGAACTGTGGAGCCAGGGATACAGCGAGCCCGACGCCGGCTCCGACCTCGCAGGCGTCCGTACCAGAGCGGCCCTGGGCGGGGACGAATGGGCCGTGCACGGCCAGAAGATCTGGACCTCACTCGCCCATGAAGCACAGTGGTGCTTCGTCATCGCCCGCACCGAGCCCGGCTCCAAGCGCCACGCCGGCCTCTCCTACCTCCTCGTCCCCATGGACCAGCCGGGCGTCGAGGTCCGGCCGATCGTCCAGCTCACCGGAACCAGCGAATTCAACGAGGTCTTCTTCGACGGGGCGCGCACCGACGCGTCGCACGTCGTCGGGGAGGCCGGAGACGGCTGGCGCATCGCCATGGACACGCTCGGCTTCGAGCGCGGCGTCTCCACCCTTGGCCAACAGGTCGGATTCCGCAGGGAATGGGAAGCGCTCGCCGAGCTGGCGAGGAAGGACGGCACCCTGGGCGACCCCCTGATCCGAGACCGGCTCGTCCGCGGCGCCGCCTCGCTGGTCGCCGCCGGGGCACCGTACGGCCTCGACGACTGGCAGCGGCTGTTCCCCTTCTCCCGCGCCGACACCATCTACGCCGGATCGGACGAGATCCAGCGCAACATCATCGCCGAGCGGGTGCTCGGCCTCCCGAAAGAACCCAGGCAAGCCAAGGAGATACGCGCATGAGCGGCGCCCCGCAGTACCTGCCCGGCCATGGTCTGCTGGAAGGCCGGACCGCCGTCATCACGGCCGCCGCCGGGGCAGGCATCGGCGGCGCCACCGCGCGCAGATTCCTCGAAGAGGGCGCGAGCATCGTCATCGGCGACGCACACGCCCGCAGACTCAAGGAGACCGAGGCCGTACTCGCCGAGGAGTTCGGCGCCGAGCACGTCACCTCGCTGCCCTGCGACGTCACCGACGAGGCCCAGGTCCAGGCGCTCTTGGCGCTCGCGGGGACGGCACACGGCGGACTGGACATCGTCGTCAACAACGCCGGACTCGGCGGCACCGCGGCGCTCGTCGACATGACCGACGCGCAGTGGTCGAAGGTCCTCGACGTCACACTGAACGGCACCTTCCGCTGCACCCGCGCCGCCCTGCGCTCCCTCAAGGCGCAGGACACCGGCGGTGTCATCGTCAACAACGCCTCCGTCATCGGCTGGCGCGCCCAGGTCGGGCAGGCCCACTACGCCGCCGCCAAAGCCGGCGTCATGGCGCTCACCCGGTGCGCGGCGGTCGAGGCCGCCGAGTACGGCGTACGCGTCAACGCCGTAGCCCCGAGCCTCGCCCTGCACCCGCACCTGGCCAAGGTCACCACCCCCGAGCTGCTCGAAGAGCTGACCGCGCGCGAGGCCTTCGGGCGGTACGCCGAGCCCTGGGAGGTGGCCAACGTCATCGTCTTCCTGGCCAGCGGCTACTCCTCGTACATGACGGGCGAGACGGTCTCCGTCAGCAGCCAGCATGCCTAGGGGGTGCCCGGGCCGCTGGACGACAATGGCCATGTGCCGAACAACAAGAAAAAGACCCAGGTGACCGCCTCGCCCGAGCGCCGGCGCGAACTCCTCGACACCGCAGCCGAGGTGTTCGCCGCGCAGGGCTACAACGCCACCACCGTCCGCAAGATCGCCGACGAGGCGGGCATGCTCGCGGGCAGCCTCTACTACCACTTCGATTCCAAGGAATCGATTCTCGACGAGATCCTCTCCGCCTTCCTCACCGAGCTGTGGGACGGGTACGACGCCGTCCTCGCCGCCGGACTCGGCCCGCGGGAGACCATCGAGGCCCTCGTCACCGAGTCCTTCCGGGAGATCGACCGGCACCGCGCCGCCGTCGCCATCTACCAGAAGGAGTCCAAGCACCTCTCCGCCCAGCCCCGGTTCCACTACCTCTCCGACTCGCAGCAGAAGTTCGAGAAGGCGTGGCTGGGGACCCTCGAGCGCGGGGTCGCCGCCCAGGTCTTCCGCGCGGACCTCGACATCCGCCTCACGTACCGCTTCGTGCGCGACACCGTCTGGGTCGCCGCGTCCTGGTACCGCCCGGGCGGCGGGCACAGCCCCGAGGAGATCGCCCGCCAGTACCTGTCGATGGTGCTGGACGGCATCGCCGTACGTACGTAAGCCGTAAACCGACACACCGAGGAGCAGCAGTCATGGCCGAGGCCTACATCGTCGAAGCGGTACGGACCCCGGTCGGCCGGAAGAAGGGCGGGCTGTCCGCCGTCCACCCGGCCGATCTCGGCGCGCACATCCTCAAGGCACTGGTTGCCCGCTCCGGCATCGACCCGGCCGCCGTCGAGGACGTCGTCTTCGGCTGCCTGGACACGGTCGGTCCGCAGGCCGGCGACATCGCGCGGACCGCGTGGCTGGCCGCCGGGCTGCCGGAAGAGGTGCCCGGAGTCACCATCGACCGGCAGTGCGGCTCCTCGCAGCAGGCCGTGCACTTCGCCGCGCAGGGGGTGCTGTCCGGCACCCAGGACCTGGTGGTCGCGGGCGGCGTACAGAACATGAGCCAGATCCCGATCGCCTTTGCCTCCCGGCAGGCCGCCGAGCCGCTCGGGCTCACCGAGGGCCCGTACGCGGGCAGCGAGGGCTGGCGCGCACGGTACGGCGACCAGCCCGTCAACCAGTTCCACGGCGCCGAGCTGATCGCCGGGAAGTGGGGGATCTCGCGGCTCGACATGGAGGAGTTCGCCCTCCGCTCGCATCAGCGGGCGCTGCGCGCGATCGACGAGGGCCGCTTCGACCGCGAGCTCGTCCCGTACGGAGAGGTCGCGGTCGACGAGGGGCCGCGCCGCGACACGTCGCTGGAGAAGATGGCGGGCCTGAAGCCGGTCGTCGAGGGCGGCCGCATCACCGCCGCGTGCTCCTCCCAGGTCTCCGACGGCGCCTCGGCGATGCTGCTCGCGAGCGAGCGGGCCGTCGCCGAACACGGGCTGACGCCGCGCGCCCGCATCCACCATCTTTCGGTGCGCGGTGAGGACCCGATCCGGATGCTGTCCGCGCCGATCCCGGCGACGGCGTACGCGCTGAAGAGGGCCGGCATGTCGATCGACGACATCGACCTGGTCGAGATCAACGAGGCGTTCGCCCCGGTGGTCCTGGCCTGGCTGAAGGAGACGGGCGCCGACCCGGAGAAGGTCAACGTCAACGGAGGCGCGATAGCCCTGGGCCACCCGCTGGGCGCCACCGGAGTGAAGCTGATGACCACACTCCTGCACGAGCTGGAGCGCACGGGGGGCAGGTACGGCCTGCAGACCATGTGTGAGGGCGGTGGCCAGGCGAACGTCACGATCATTGAGCGGCTGTGACGTGTGCGACGGGCCACCGCACGGCCGACGCCGGGCATGCTAGAGTTCTGAGTGTTGCAGTTTTGGTACCCATGAACTTTATGTGCGCCTGACGGGAATGTTCCTCAGGCGCATTATTGTTTTTCCGGCTTCTCCGGATGGGGCCCCTACCTATTCAGGAGAATGACATGGCTACTGGCACCGTGAAGTGGTTCAACGCGGAAAAGGGCTTCGGCTTCATCGAGCAGGACGGCGGCGGCGCCGACGTCTTCGCCCACTACTCCAACATCGCCACCCAGGGCTTCCGTGAGCTCCAGGAGGGCCAGAAGGTTTCCTTCGACGTCACGCAGGGCCAGAAGGGCCCGCAGGCGGAGAACATCGTCCCGGCCTAATCGCCCGGACGCGTTGCTCCTGGCCGGGGCCCGCACCGTGAAGGTGCGGGTCCCGGCTTGTGCTGTCCCCAGGAAGGCATTCTCTGTATGACTCGCTCCGAACGCCCGGCCCGTCCCGCCCGCAAGCGCCCGTCGAATTCCCGCGGCCAGGCCCCTGCCAAGTCCTCCGGCAAGGCTCCTGCCCGCAGGTCCACCCCCCCGCAGGGTGAATTCACCCTGCCGGAAAGCACCACCCCCGCGCTGCCCGCGGTCCAGGCATTCGACGAGCTGGACATGCCCGCCGCCCTGCTCAAGACGCTCGCCGCACAGGATGTGACTGAGCCGTTCCCGATCCAGGCCGCGACCCTGCCGAACTCTCTCGCGGGCCGCGACCTCCTCGGCCGTGGCCGCACCGGCTCCGGCAAGACCCTCGCCTTCGGCCTCGCGCTGCTCGGCCGTACCGCCGGCCGGCGTGCTGAGCCGCATGCGCCGCTCGCCCTCGTGCTGGTGCCGACGCGTGAGCTCGCCCAGCAGGTCACCGA
This sequence comes from Streptomyces sp. A3M-1-3, assembly GCF_024213665.1. Lineage (GTDB taxonomy): Bacteria > Actinomycetota > Actinomycetes > Streptomycetales > Streptomycetaceae > Streptomyces. The sequence continues at coordinate 19,154 of NZ_JANAVP010000003.1, read as the reverse complement.
CGCCCTCACCCCGTACGCCACGGCCGTCAACCTGCGGCTGGCCACGGTCGTCGGCGGTATGTCGATCGGCCGCCAGGCCGGCACGCTCCGCCGTGGCGCCGAGGTGCTCGTCGCCACGCCCGGACGCCTGAAGGACCTCATCGAGCGGGGCGACGCCCGGCTCGACCAGGTACGGATCACCGTGCTGGACGAGGCCGACCAGATGGCCGACATGGGCTTCATGCCGCAGGTCACGGCCCTCCTCAAGCAGGTGGCGCCGGGCGGGCAGACGATGCTCTTCTCGGCCACCCTGGACCGGAACATCGACCGTCTCGTACGGATGTTCCTGACCGACCCCGTGGTGCACTCGGTCGACCCGTCGGCCGGCGCGGTGACCACCATGGAGCACCACCTGCTGTACGTGGCGGACGAGACCGACAAGAAGGCCGTCACCACCCGCATCGCCGCCCGCGACGGCCGCGTGATCATGTTCCTGGACACCAAGCGGTCCGTGGACCGGCTCGTCAAGCGGCTGCTGGCCAGCGGCGTCCGCGCGGCCGGACTGCACGGCGGCCGCTCGCAGCCGCAGCGCAACCGCACGCTCGACCAGTTCAAGAACGGTCACGTCACCGCGCTGGTGGCGACCAACGTGGCGGCCCGCGGCATCCACATCGACGACCTCGACCTCGTCGTGAACGTCGACCCGCCGACCGACCACAAGGACTACCTGCACCGCGGCGGCCGCACCGCCCGGGCCGGCGAGTCCGGCAGCGTCGTCACCCTGGTGCTTCCCGAGCAGAAGCGGGAGATGAGCCGGCTGATGCTCGACGCCGGCATCAGCCCGCAGACGGCGGCCCGTATCAAGTCCAGCGACGCCGAGCTCTCCCGGCTCACCGGCGCCCGCGAGCCCTCGGGTGTGGCCGTCACCATCGAGGTCCCGCAGCCCGCCGCACAGCCGCAGCGCCGATCCGGCGGAGGCAGTGGCAGCGGAAGCGGCAATGGGAACGGCAGCCGTCCCTCGCGGCCGGGCAGCCGCAGCCGCGGCGGGCGCGGCCGTACCGGACGCGGCGGCCAGGGCGGCGGCGCCCAGGGCGGCGGAGGCCGCCGCGCCGCCGCCTGACCGGTCAGCTCAGCGCACCGTCAGCGCACCAGCCGGGCCTGGAGCTTCGCCAGCGTGCGAAGGTCCAGGCCCAAGCCGTTTCTCAGGTACGCGTACAGGCTTCCGTACTCCCGCTCGACCTCGGCCAGCGCCGATTCCAGATAGTCCGTACGGACCTCCTGCAGCGGGATGAGCAGGTCCGGGTTCTGCATCAGACCAGCCTGCTTCAGCCCCGCCCGGACCTTTGCGTCGTGCGCGGCGCGGTAGGTGTTGGACGCCAGGTAGTCCCGCTCGGCGGTCGACGCCGGTACGCCCAGGGCGCGCAGGAGTACGTAACTCGTCCACCCCGTACGGTCCTTGCCCGACGTGCAGTGGTAGAGCAGCGGGGCCTGGCCGCGGTCCGCGAGGTCGCGCAGCGTGGCGCCGAACTGGGCGCGGTTCTCCGGACTGGTGACGAACGTGCGGTAGACGCCGCGCATGAACGCTGCAGCCTTGCCGTCCCCGAGCATCTCCTCCTGCTTGACCGGGTCCCTGGAGCCGATCGCGGTCATCAGCTGTCCGTACAGGCCGCTGTCGGTCACCGGGCGGGAGGTGACCGACAGCCCGGCGGGCAGCCGGTCCGAGCCGTCGTACTGGAGCTCCAGCGGCACCCGGAAGTCGACGACCTTCCGCAGGCCGAGCCCGGAGAGGGTTGCGATGTCGGCGTCGGTGAGCTTGCTCAGGGCGTCGGCGCGGTAGACCTGTCCGTAGCGGACCGTCTGCCCGCCGCACGTACGGTAGCCGCCCAGGTCACGGACGTTGACCGCGCCCTGGAGGGGAATCTGGCGGATGTGGGTACTGGAGACAACGGTGGTGCGCGGGGCCTCGGCGACTGCCGAGGCGGGAAGACACCCGATGGCGAGGGCGGAGACAACGGCTCCGGTCGCCAGGCGGATTCGGGCACGGCTCATCGGACAACTCCTGTACGGGAGAGGGGATTCACCCTGCTGTCGGCAGGGTGCGATGCGCGAGCAGTTCTTCGAGCGCGGTGTGCGCTTCGGCCATGACGCGGGCGATCAGTTCCGCGCAGCAGGGCAGATCGTCGATCAGCCCCGCGACCTGGCCGGATGCCATGACGCCGAGGTCCGTACGGCCCTCGACCATGGACGCTTTGAGGAGCATCGGGGTGTTGGCGGCCAGCAGGACCTGGCTCCAGGTGAGGTCCTTGCCGTGCTTCATCGCGAGTCCGTCCCGGACCATCCGCGCCCAGCTCAGCCCGGAGATCTTCCGGAACCCGGCGGCCCGGCGCACCGCTTGGGCAACAGCCCGCGTACGGCCCGCCCTCTCCAGGGAGTTGACCAGGTCGGTACGGAGCATGCGGTGCGGAAGGCCGTCCACGGCGGTGGTGACCGTGACCTCCTTGACGCTCGCCGCGAGGTACTTGGCCTTGACCGCGTCCGGGACGGTCGAGTCGGACGTGAGCAGAAAGCGGGTGCCCATGGCGATCCCCGCCGCGCCGTAGGCGAGGGCGGCGACCAGTCCGCGGCCGTCGTAGAAGCCGCCCGCCGCGATCACCGGGATGCCGACCGCGTCGACGACCTGGGGGAGGAGCACGGTGGTGGCGACCTCGCCGGTGTGGCCGCCGCCCTCGCCGCCCTGCACGAGGACGGCGTCCGCGCCCCAGGCGGCGACCTTCTCGGCGTGGCGGCGGGCGCCGACGGAGGGGATGACGACGACGCCGGCGTCCTTGAGCTCGGCGATGAGCTCCCTGGACGGGGCCAGGGCGAACGAGGCGACCTTCACGCCCTCGTCGATGATGATCCGTACCCGCTCGCGCGCATCGCCCGCGTCGGCGCGCAGATTGACCCCGAAGGGCGCGTTTGTGCGGGACTTGACCTCCCGTACCGCCGACTTCAGCTGGTCCGGGGTCATCGTCGCGGAGGCGAGGATGCCCAGTGCGCCGGCGTTGGCGGCGGCGGAGACGAGCCGGGGGCCCGCGACCCAGCCCATGCCGGTCTGGACGATGGGATGCCGTACGCCGGTGAGCCTGGTGAGTGCCGTATCCATGACGGGTGCCGTCTCCATTACGCCGGGACCTCGCGGTCGCGCGTGCCGCGCGGGTCGAGCTCCTCGCGGATCAGCCGGAGTTCGTCCGCGGTCGGCTCCCGCGTGTACGGGACGTCGTCGGGCACGGTGAGCGCGAAGCCGGTGGATTCCCGTACCTCCTCGACGGTGACGCCGGGGTGGAGGGAGGCCAGTCGCATCGACCGGTCCGGTGTCGCGAAGTCGAAGACACCGAGGTTGCTGACCACGCGCGGGATGCGGTGGAAGCGGGTCGCGGAGGGGCCGGCCGCGGCGGCACTGTCGTAACCCACGCCGCAGACCATGTCGACGCGTTCGACGAAGACCCGGGCGGAATGCTTCGGCACCCAGTAACTGGTCGGGTTGTTGAGGGTGTTGACGGGTGCACCGCGGACACCGAGCAGCTGGCGGGCGGGCCGCTGCCAGTCGCCGATGCAGGAGATGTTCTGGTTGCCGAACCGGTCGATCTGGCTCGCGCCCATCATCACGTGGCGCTTGCCGCCCGTGACCATGCTGAGGTGCTGTCGGTACGGGAGCCAGCCCTCGGTCACCCCGTCGGGGCCGACGAGCAGCGCGTCGCCGTTGGTGAGGAGGAGGGCGGGGGAGAAGGTGAGCCGGGCCAGCCGGGCGCCGATCGAGGGGATCGTACCCATGGGGCTGGCCAGCACCTCGCCGTTGTCGCGCCAGGCCTCGGCGCAGGCGATGACGCACGTCTCGGCGCGGGTGGGGTTCTGGGTGTTCACTTCTGCTCCTCGTGCCAGGCCTGGACGGCGGACTGGTACGTCTTCTCGTCGCCGGACAGGAAGCGCTCGGCGAACTCCGGCCAGGGCGTGGTCGCGTACATCCGCTGGAATGCCTCGTCGCGGTCGTAGTCCGGGGCGCAGGAGGTGAAGTGCGCGCCGTTCGGGGTCTCGATGACGCCGGTGACCGCGTGGCGTTTGAGGAGGAGCGTCTGTGGGGCCGCGTCCTTGGTGAGGGCGGCGGTCTCGACGAGCTGTTCGCACGAGACGTACGCCGTGTCCGCCGCCTCGCAGAACAGGTCGTCGAAGTACGGGTCGGCGCCCAGGTACTGGCCGTTGCCGAGCCGGTCGGCGCGGTTCATGTGGACCAGGGCGGCGTCCAGGCGCAGGGCGGGTACGGCGACGAACTCCTCGCCGTCCTCGTACGGGGACTTCACCGTACGGAGGGAGGGGTTGACGGTGATGACGTCGGAGCCGAGGCCGGCGCGTACGGGAAGGAAGGGCAGCCGGTTGGCGGCGGCGGTCAGGCCCCACATGAACATCGCCTCGTCGATCTCGGTGAGTTCGAACGCGCCGTGCTGGCGGGCGGCGCGGAAGTGCGGTTCGAGGGGGATCGAGTCGAGGGTGGTGAAGGCCGCGACCAGCTTGCGGATGCGGCCGGCGGCGGCGAGCAGGCCGACGTCGGGGCCGCCGTACGAGACGACGGTGAGATCGGTGATCTCGGAGCGGAGCAGTGCCCGCACCAGGGCCATGGGCTTGCGGCGCGAGCCCCAGCCGCCGATGCCGACCGCCATGCCGCTGCGGAGCCGGGAGACTACCTCGTCCGGTGTCATGGTCTTGTCGCTCACGACTGCTCCTCCTCGTCCGTGCCGCTGAAGGTGTTGCGGACGCGGTCGGCGACTCCGCTGAGGTTGGCCTCGAAGGTGAAGCCCTGCTCGAAGCGGTAGCTGCGGCGCACGTCCACCGGGTCGATCCCGTTGACGGCGGCCTTGGCCAGCCGGATGAGGTACCCGTCCTTCTGCGCGATCTCGCGTGCCAACTCCAACGTGGCGTCGTGTAGTTCGCCGCGGGGGACGACCTTCCACACCGAGCCGTGCGTGTGCAGTTCGGCGGCGGTGGCGGTGCGCGAGGTGTAGTACAGCGCGCGCATCAGATGCTGTGGGACGAGGCGGGCGAGATGGGTGGCGGCGCCGAGTGCGCCGCGGTCCAGTTCGGGCAGGCCGAACGTGGCGTCGTCGGAGGCGACGATCGCGTCGGCGTTGCCGACGAGGCCGATGCCGCCGCCGAGGCAGAAGCCGTGCACGGCCGCGACGACGGGGACCTCGCACTCGTACACCGCGGCGAAGGCCTCGGCGCAGCCGCGGTTCGCGCCGATGAGGGCCTGGTGGCCGGTGTCGCGTTGCATCTCCTTGATGTCGACGCCGGCGTTGAAGCCGCGGCCGGCGGCGGCGAGTACGACGCAGCGCGTCCCGGGGTCGCGGCCGGCCGTGCGGACGGCGTCGGCGAGGTCGTACCAGCCCTGTACCGGGAGGGCGTTGACGGGCGGGAAGTCGACCGTGACGACGGAAATGCCCTTGTCCGGGCTTGAGGTGGAGACACCCATGAGCGGATCAGCTACCTTTCCACCAAACATTTGTTAGGTGCGTTGGATGAGGAAGGTAGCAGCGGATCGCGCGCTGCGGGAGGTGCGGGTTGAGCATCACGGTGGATCTGGCCGGCCGGGTAGCGGTCGTCACGGGCGGCACGAGGGGGGTCGGCGCGGGTATCGCTCGGGCGTTTCTGCAGGCGGGCGCGGAGGTTGTGGTCTGCGCGCGCAGGCCGCCCGAAGGTGTGGTCGAGGCGGACGGCCGCAAGGCCGACTTCGCGCCCGTCGACCTGCGGGACCCCGCCGCGGTCGAGGACTTCTTCGCGGGCGTCACGGCGCGCCACGGCCGGCTCGACGTACTGGTCAACAACGCGGGCGGGACACCGTACCGGATGCTGGGGGAGGGCGGCGCCGAGCGGCATGCGCGGGTACTGGAACTCAACCTGGTGGCGCCGATGACCGCCTCCCTCGCGGCGTACGGGCATCTGAAGCGGACGCGCGGCTCGATCGTGATGATCGGCAGCGTCAGCGGGGCGCGTCCGTCGCCGGGGACGGCGGCGTACGGAGCGGCCAAGGCGGGGCTGGAGAACCTCGCCCGCTCGATGGCCGTGGAATGGGCGCCGGAGGTGCGGGTGAACACGCTGGTCCTCGGCATGGTGCGGACGGAGCTGTCGCACCTGCACTACGGGGACCAGGCGGGGGTGGACGCCGTCGGACGTACGGTCCCGGCGGGCCGGCCGGCCGAGCCGTCCGAGATCGGCGACGCGGCCGTCTTCCTCGCCTCGGACCGGGCCGCGTATGTGAGCGGGGCCTCGCTGCTGGTGCATGGGGGCGGGGAACGGCCGGCGTTTCTGGATGCGGCCAATGTCAACAAGGGAGTGTGAAATGACCGGAATCTGTGCGGGACGCGTCGTCATCGTGACGGGTGCGGGGCGGGGTCTGGGACGAGCCCATGCGCTGGCCTTCGCGGCCGAGGGGGCGAAGGTCGTCGTGAACGACCTGGGGGTCGGGCGGGACGGGGCGGGGACATCGGCGAGCACGGCGCAGCGGGTCGTGAACGAGATCGTGGCGGGGGGCGGGCAGGCGGTCGCGCACGGGGGCGACATCGCGACGAGCGAAGGCGCGTCGTCGCTGGTCTCAACGGCGGTGGACACGTTCGGGCGGCTGGACACGCTGGTCAACAACGCCGGGTTTCTGCGCGACCGGATGCTCGTGAATCTGGAGGAGGACGACTGGGACGCGGTGATGCGGGTGCACCTCAAGGGGCACTTCCTGCCGCTCAAGCATGCGGCCGCGTACTGGCGCGCGCAGGCGAAGGCGGACCGGCAGGTGGCCGCGCGGGTGGTGAACACCAGCTCGGGCGCAGGCCTGTTGGGCAGCGTCGGACAGGGCAACTACTCGGCGGCCAAGGCCGGCATCGTGGGGCTGACGCTGGTGGCGGCGGTGGAGATGGGGCGATACGGGGTACAGGTCAACGCGATCGCGCCGGCGGCGCGTACCCGGATGACGGAGCAGACGTTCGCCGAAACGATGGCTGCGCCGGGGGAGGGCGAGTTCGACGCGATGGCGCCCGAGAACGTCTCGCCCCTGGTGGTCTGGCTCGGCTCGGCAGCGAGCGCCGGGGTGACGGGCCGGGTGTTCGAGGCCGAGGCGGACCGTATCACGGTCATGGAGGGCTGGCGCCCCGGCCCAACGGCGAACAAGGGCGCCCGCTGGACCCCGGCGGAGGCGGGCGAAGCGGCAGCAAAGCTACTGACACAGGCGGAGCCGGCCCGACCGGTGTACGGGGCGGGGTGACGCACGGGTGCTGCGCGAGGACGGCACGGTCATCCCCGGGCTGTACGCGTCCGGGAACTGCTCGGCCGCGGTGATGGGCGAGACCTGTCCGGGGCCGGGCGCGACGATCGGTCCGGCGATGGCGTTCAGCTGGGCGGCGGTCAACGATATCGCGGGCGTCAGCGAGAGCGCGGGCGTCAGCGGCATCGCGGGGCCGTCCGCTCCAGCAGCATCCTGACGTCGTCGTCCTCGACGTACTCCACGGCCTGCACGGCGGTGGAGTACGCATAGCCGTCCGGATCCCCGTCGGCGAGGAGCCGGATCAACGCCTCGGCGGCACGCGGATCCTGACGCAACGCCAGCCCGCGTGCCGCCTCCGCCACGGTGTCCGTGTCGTCGTCGTCCAGCCGGGCCGCCAGCGCCTCCCGGATCACCGCAGTATCGGCCTCCACCCCCGCCAGCGCCATCGTCGCCCAGTCCCGCACGCGGTCGTCGGGGTCGCCGCTCAGCGTGACCAGCACCCCGATCGCCTCCTCGTGATCGCCCGGCACCATCCCGCCCAGCGCCAGCGCCACCCGGTGCCGCACCTCCCGGTCCGGATGCCCCGCGTGGCGCAGGACCTCCGGCAGCGCGGCCGGATCGCCCTGGTGGCCCAGCGCCAGCACGGCGGACTGGATCAGCTCCGGGTCCGCCGCTTCCCGGGCCAGCTCCCGCAGTACGGGCAGCGAGCGCGCCGCGAACGGCTTCTCCCCACCCCGGAAGCCGAGCTGCCCCAGTACATCCGCGGCGAACGCCTGCCGCATGGGCTCGCCGCTCGCGCACCACGCGGAGGCGGCCTGGAAGGTCTCCTCGTCGCCGCGCCGGTGCAAGGCGTACATCGACTCGATCCAGTCGTCGTTCGCCGGGTCCCCGCACCGCAGGGCCCGCTCGGCCAGCTCCGCGAACGGCGTCTGAATGCCGAGTTCCGCCTCCAGCAGCGTGGCGATGGCCGCATGCCCGGTCTGCTGCTCGTCGCCCGCCCGCGGCGCGCCGTCCCCCACCAGCTCGACAATGACCGTCACGCCGCCGTCCTCCTCGACCCGGCGCGTCACCGCCTCGAACTCGCCCTCGTACGCGCTCGTCAGCCTGCGCCGCAGCTCCTGCCCGACATCCATGGCGAGCCACCGCCGGGCCTCGCCCAGCGCCTCGTTCTTCGCCGCCGCGCCGTGCTCCAGCAGAGCCCTTACGGTGCCGGCGGCCCCGCGCCGCGCGGCGAGCAGCAGCGGCGGCTCCCCGCGGGGGCCCGCCAGGTCCGGGCTCGCCCCGTGCGCGAGCAGCGCCTCCACCGTGTCGGAGTGGCCCTGCTGCACGGCCCACGTCATCGCCGTGTACCCGAACTCCTCCCGGCGGTCCGGCTGCGCGCCGGCGGCCAGCAGGGCCCGTACGACTTCGGCATGCCCCCCGCACGCGGCGCCGCACAGCGGCAGATCCACGGAGTCCGCGCCACTGGGCCGGTCCGGATCAGCACCGGCGGCGAGCAGCAGCCGGGCGATGCCGGGCTGGTCCTGGACCGCGGCCAGATAGAGGGCGGTCTGACCTTCTTCGTCGGTCGCCTCGGCCGGAATGCCCGCGCGAAGCAGCCGCACGACGGTGTCGTCCTCACCACTGACCACGGCCTCGAAGAGGTCCCCGTGGCCTGCTGCCGACTCTGTGTCCATACTCCGACCATGGCGCGACGGGTGCCCGACTGCAAAATCATTCAGGTATCGCACTCCAGGACCGTGCGGCACAGGCCGCAGCGGGCTCGTACCCGGCCGCGGGCCGGGACGCGGATGCGCTGGCGGCAGGTGGGACAGTCGAAGGCGACTCGGAGTGAGCCGGGGCCGCCGTCGAAGCTGTACGGGGAGCCGGGCGGTGTCGGTCCCGCGTGGTCGATCGCGTACCGGCGGTCCTTGGCGTACCGGCGGCGCCCCGACCAGCCGGCCGCCGTCAGCGGGGGCTGCTGCTCGTCGCGGCGGGCCTGCGCCAGACCCTTGGTGTACGCCGTGTACGCCTGCGGGCTGGTGAACCAGATGGCCGGGTCCTCGTCGAAGACGAGCGCGCGCTTGGCCAGGACGTAGCCGAACTCCTCCGGGGTCAGATAGCCGAGCTTCTGGCTGGAACTGGCGTCCTCGCGGTACGCGTCGAGCAGCAGCCAGCCCGCGCCGAGATAGGCGGCCGCCGTGTCCGTGAGGATCTCGTTGTCGCGGTTGCCGGGGAACTCGAGGCCGAGCCGGTGCAGCAGGACATGGGTGATCTCGTGGGCGAGGGCAGCGCCGATGTCCTGGCGGTGGGTTCTGAAGCGGTCGTTGAGCTCGATGAAGTATTCGGGGCCCGCAGCGAGTTCGACGCTCGCCGCATGCTCCATCTCGCGGAAGCTGACGATCATGCGGGCGTCCGGCAGGTGCAGGTGCTGCACCATCGCGTGGGCGACCCGCTGGGCACCCGGATGGAGGTCGTCGTGGTCGGAGAAGGCCGCGTCGACGGGGGCGAAGCTCGGGGCGTAGCCGCGGATGCCGTCGTACGACAGCCGCTTGTAGAGCGCGGTGATGGCCGCCCGCACGGTGGAGAGGTGCGGATAGCCGTGCACGACCTCGCTGCCGTTCGCCACGTCCGTACCTCCGGATGAAGGTGAACCGGCTTCCACTGTAAGCGGAGACCACGGCGGGGGCGGTGGTGGCTGAAAGGGTCCCTTGTCGCACGGCTGAGCGACTCCCCATAATCCAACAGCGTCTTGGCATGGTCATGCCGACTGACTTGGCATGAACTCGCCACAATTAGTCCAACCCCCCACGAAAGGCAGTCCGTTGAAAAGACTCATCAGCCTGCTCAAGAGATCTGCCGCCGTCGTAGCCGTCGGACTCGCGGTCGTCAGCCTCCAGCCCACCTCCGCGTCCGCCGCCGCGCCCCCCGTCGTCGGCGGAGTCCGCGCCGCCCAGGGCGAATTCCCCTTCATGGTCCGGCTCTCCATGGGCTGCGGTGGCGCCCTGTACACCCAGACCATCGTCCTCACCGCCGCCCACTGCGTGAACGGCTCCGGCAACAACACCTCCATCACCGCCACCGCCGGCGTCGTGGACCTCCGGAGCTCCAGCGCCATCAAGGTGAAGTCGACCAAGGTCCTCCAGGCCCCCGGCTACAACGGCACCGGCAGGGACTGGGCGCTGATCAAGCTCGCCCAGCCGATCAACCTGCCGATCCTGAAGATCGCCGAGACCACGCAGTACAACACCGGCACCTTCACCGTCGCCGGCTGGGGCGCCGCCACCGAGGGCGGCGGCCAGCAGCGCTACCTGCGCAAGGCCAACGTCCCGTTCGTCTCCGACGCCACCTGCAAGCAGGCGTACGGCAGCAGCCTCGTCGCCGCCGAGGAGATCTGCGCCGGCTACATGGCCGAGGGCGGCGTCGACACCTGCCAGGGCGACTCCGGCGGCCCGATGTTCCGCAAGGACAACGCCGGCGCCTGGGTCCAGGTCGGCATCACCAGCTGGGGCGAGGGCTGCGCCCGGGCCGGCTACCCCGGTGTCTACACCGAGGTGTCCACCTTCGCCGCCCAGATCAAGTCGGCAGCGGCAGGACTCTGACCCGGACCCTCCAGCCGCTGGGCCCGCCTGCTGAGCCCAGCCGCTGAGCACAGCGCCCGCCTCGCTCGTCCGGCCAGGGCAACACCTGCCGGAAGAGCGAGGCGGGCTCAGAGCCAGCCGCGGCGAGCTGCGACCACCCCGGCCTGGAAGCGGTTCGTGGCGCCCAGCAGCTCGTGCAGACGGCTGGTACGTCGCCGCATGGTGCGCAGGGACCAGCCCAACTGCCGTGCGATCGCCTCGTCCTTGAGACCGCTGACCAGCAGAGACAACATCAGCCGGTCGTCCTCGGCGAGAGACTCCTCGGCCGGGCCCTCCAGCGGCGTGGCCTGCTGCCAGCACAGTTCCCAGTAGTCGACGAGCGCGTCAAGCAGTGTGGACGGACGGACCACAGCGGCACGCACGTCGGCGAGGTCGAGCGTGAGCGGCATCAGAGCGATGCGGCGGTCGGCGATGGCCAGCTTGACGCGGAGGCTCGGCAGCACGCGGGCCTGCTCGCCGTGCCGGACAAGCCGGCGGATGTCATCGAGGACTCCGGGCCATTCAAGGGCCTCCGGAGCGTATACCGCCCGGTAGGCGAGGCCCTTGCCGAGTGCGGTCTCCTCCACGGGGTTGGCGGTGGTGAGGGCGTACGGAGGACGGTCCAGGGTGCGGACGTCGCCACGGGCCTCCTGCTGAAGCCGTACGAACCAGCGGCCCAGCGCCTCGCTGCCGCGAATGATCTCAACCTCGTCCGACCCACCGTCCTGCGTCGCCGCGAACAACCGGGACAACTCCGCCGATGCGGCCCGGACCTGGTCGAGTTCGGCCGTACGCGTCCGGATCAGCGTCTCCACGGCGTGCTGGGGTTCGATCGCCGCATAGCGACGGCGCGTACGAGCCATTACGAACCAATTGCGGGCCGTCACGCGAAGTGAACGAACCGCTCGCCCGCGCCTTCAAGCTCCAGCACCCACACCTCGTTGCCGCCTTCGCGCAGCACTGGCCCCGGAACGTACAGCGACTCCTGAGGGCCCGCCGCCCAGTACCGGCCCAGGCAGAAGCCGTTCACCCACACGAAGCCCCGCACCCAGCGCGGCAGCCGCAGCGCGGCATCCCCGGCGCCGACCACGTCGAACACGCCCCGGTACAGGCCCGTAGCCCCGCCCCCGGGCCCGAACTCCGGCCCGAACTCCGGCGTGCGGAACGGGATCTTCCGTACCCGGTCCGCGTCCTCGAAGGCATCCAGCCGCAGGCCCTGCGCCCGTAAGCCGTGCAGATACTGCCGCTCGTGCAGGATGCCGCCGGAGATGCCCTTGGACTCGCCCAGCCGCGGCCCGTAGTTGACCCGCCCCAGCGACTCCACCCACAGCTCCACCACGGCCGGGCCCGCCACGGGCTCGCCCAGTGCGGCGCGCTCGCCGTCCAGCACACCGGCCCGTACCCCGTCGACGTACACCACCGCACGGTCCCGCAGACCCGACACGCTCAGCGCATACGGCTGCCGGGGCCCCGGCACCTCCACCCGGTAGCGGACCAGCCCGCGGTCCACGTCCAGTTCCTCGAACGTCGCCGGCGTCGCCGACTCGTGCTCCGGACCGCCCAGCACCGCCATCACCTCGTCCAGGGACGCCCACCCGGTGAACTCCGCCCGCGCCGGCGCGCCGAGCGCGGCGGGAGCGGGCGGGAGATCGGGCAGCGGCTCCTCCCGGTACGCGGCGAGGATGTCCCGGAACAGCCAGAACTTCTCCGTCGGGCGGCCGAACTCGTCGACCGGCGCGCCGTAGTCGTACGACGTCACATCCGGTTCGAGCGCGCCGTCATGCAGCGCACCGCCGCGATTGGCGCCCGCCCAGCCCGCGAAGTTCGTCCCGCCGTGCGCCATGTAGATGTTGACCGACGCGCCGCACTCGAGGATCTCGCGCAGCGCCTGTGCCGCGTCCGCCGGCTCCCGTACGACCGGGGCCGCGCCCCAGTGGTCGAACCAGCCACACCAGAACTCCATACACATCAGCGGGCCGCGCGGCCGGTGGCGGCGCAGCACCTCGAAGCCCTCGCTGGCCCCCGAGCCGAAGTTCGCCGTGGCCGGCACGCCGGGCAGCGAGCCGCCCGTCAGCATGTGGTCCTCGGGCCCGTCGGACGTGAACAGCGGTACGGTCACGCCGCGTTCGCGCAGCAGATCGCGCAGATGGCGCAGGTACACCTGGTCGGAGCCGTAACTGCCGTACTCGTTCTCGACCTGCACCATGATCACCGGACCGCCCCGGTCGGTCTGCCGTGGCACGACCTCGTGCAGCAGATGGTGGAACCAGCGGTCCACCTGCCGCAGATACGCCGCGTCCCGCGTGCGCACCCGCGAGCCGAGCGGCCCGGTCAGCCAGTGGGGCAGCCCGCCGTTCTCCCACTCGGCGCAGATGTACGGGCCCGGCCGTACGATCGCCCACAGCCCCGCCGCCCGTACCGCGTCGAGGAACCGGCCCAGCGCCTGCACATCCCGGAACCGGCCGGGCTGCGGTTCGTGGAGGTTCCACGGGACGTACGTCTCCACGCAGTTCAGGCCCATCGCGCGCAGCATCGCCAGCCGGTGCCCCCACTGCCCCTCGTGCACCCGGAAGTAGTGCAAGGCGCCCGACAGGAGCCGCACCGGCCGGCCGTCCATCAGAAAGTCCTCGTCGCCCACCGTGAAGCCAGCCACGGTCCCCGCCCCTCACTCGCTCACTCACACACGCTCACTCACACACGCTCACTCACACACGCTCACTCACACACGCTCACTCACACACGCTCACTCACACACGCTCACTCC
>NZ_JANAVP010000003.1:0-5434 GCF_024213665.1 Streptomyces sp. A3M-1-3 | reverse complement strand
CTCACTCAGTCGCCCGCTCACCGACTGCGGCCACCCTCGCCCCCTGGCGGGCAGCCGGTCCATGGACAAAGATCAGCGCTGTTTGGACGCAACTGCCGAGCCGCACCGAGCAGACGAGGAGGAAGGAAACCGGATGTACCACACCTGGATGCGCTATTTCACCCCCAGCCCCCTCCACCACCGCCTCGGACTCGTCTGCCTCGGCGTCGGCCTCCAGTACGGCGCCCTCCCGACCGTCGGCCCCCGCACCCTCGACCACCACGTCGCCGTCGTCATCGGCGCCGGCAGCGGCTGGTCCGAAGCCCCCGACGGCCGGCGTACCCGGATCACCGGCCCCACCCTGATCTGGCTCACCCCCGGCGTCCCCCACCACTACGCCGCCGACCCGGACACCGGCTGGGACGAGGCCTTCGTCGACTTCACCGGCCCCGCCACCGCCACGTACACCGAACTCGGCTACATCGAGCCCGACCGGCCCGTCGTCCCCCTCTCCGACGCCGCCGGGCCACGCGCCGCCATCGGCCGCATCGCACGGGCCGCACGGCGCGGCAACCCCCTCCTGGAGGTCGAGACCGGCGCCGCCGTCCACGAACTCCTCGTCGCCCTCCGCCGCGCCCGCGCCGACACCAACGCCGAGGGCGACCCCGTCCTCCAGGCCCTCGCCCGCGACGCCTTCCAGCCCCTGTCCGTCGCCGAACACGCCTCCCGCCACGGCATGACCCCCGCGGAACTGCGCACCGCCGTCCGCCGCGGCGCCGGCTGCAGCCCCAAGGACTACCTCCTCGGCATCCGCCTCGGCCGCGCCAAGGAACTCCTCGCCGCCACCGAACTGCCCGTCGCGGCCGTCGCCCGCCGCGTCGGCTACGACGACCCGGCGTACTTCTCCCGCCTCTTCACCCGCCGCGTCGGCATCGCACCGGTCCGCTTCCGCGAACAGCAGGGCCGGGCGGTACCGGGCGGCTGGAGCAACCAGATCCCCGACCCCGACCACCCGCCGACCATCGGCTCCTTCGGCGCCCCACCCGCCACGTAAGCTCAGGGACCATGACCTCCAGCAACATCGACGAGTCCGTACGCGCGGAACTGTCCCGGCTCCGCGAGAGCATCGACAACATCGACGCGGCCGTGGTCCACATGCTCGCCGAACGCTTCAAGTGCACCCAGCAGGTCGGCCAGCTCAAGGCCCAGCACCAGCTGCCGCCCGCAGACCCGGACCGCGAAGCCCGCCAGATCGCCCGCCTGCGCCAACTCGCGGAGAACGCGAAGCTGGACCCCGCCTTCGCAGAAAAACTGCTGAACTTCATCATCGCCGAGGTGATCCGCCACCACGAGACCCTGGCCGAAGAGGCTGTGACCAGGTCAAACGGTCCGGCTGAACGTGAGGGCCGGTCGGGGAGCGGGCTCGACAAGTCCTGCCAATAACCCTTGGCTTTAACTCTTGGCTTGCTAACTTGAGTTCATGCCAAGCAACGACGCACCCCGACTCATCCCGACGGGCACCTGCTGGTGCGGATGCAAGAAGGAAGTCGGCCTCGGCCGTTTCTTCACGCCAGGCCACGACAAGGTCGCCGAAGCCGCCCTGATCGCCGTCAAGTACGGCGGATCCGTACCGCAGATGCTCCACGCCAACGGCTTCGGCCCCGGCCACTCCATCACCGACAAGGCCGTGCACGACGCCGGTTGGGAACGCTGCGGACGCTGTGGCTATGTCGGAGCGCCCGCCAGTATGCGCAACCACGAGAAGAAGCCTCACAAGGCGGACTCGTAACGGAGACAACCCGCGCGGACTGGCGGAGGCCGGGAGGCATGGATCAAGGCTGCCCGGCCGGACCGACTGCCGTCTCCAGCGCGGCCAAGGCAATCGACCACGGATAGCCTTCCGGCCTGCTCTGGCCCGGCTCGTTCGGCATGAAGGCGCCCTCCCCATACAGCACCTTCACCCCAGCTCCCTGCAACGTCGCGATGCTCCGGTCGAACTGCGGATGCTGCACATAGGCCGCATTCACGCACGGCATGACGACAGTCGGGATGCCCTTGCCGATCGCCTCCGCCACGACCCCCACCACGAACCGGTCCGTCAACCCGAGCGCCCACGCGTTGACTGTGTTGAATGTCGCCGGCGCCACCAGGATCACGTCCGCCGACGGCCAGACGTCCAGCTCGCCCGGCAGCTTGTACTCGCTGCGCACCGGGTGCCCCGTCAACGCGGCCATCCCTACCAGACTGTCACCGAGCCAGCGTGCCGCCGTCGGCGTCAGCCCGAGGCACACATCCCAGCCGCGGGCCTGCGCATCCTCAACGACGCGCCCCACGTCGAAAACGGGCGGGGCGGCCGAACAGAACAGGTACAGAGTCCGAGTCATGCCGCCCAGTGGATCACATGCAACCGGCCCCCGATCCTAAGGGGATCAGGGGCGAAAGACGCTCCACGCCACGACGGCGTGGGTACCGTCCCAGACAACGAGTCAGGAACGGAGAACAGCATGTCCAGACTGGACGACGAGCACACTGGCACCCGCATCGCCGACCAACGCACTTATGACGTCGGCCAGGCCTCCGGGCCCGGCATCGTCATCCACCAGCACACCGTATGCCCGGCGAAGCGCCGCTGACCCTGAACCGGGGAAGCCAAGACGGGCGGGGGGGGAAGCCCCCGCGTACTGCCCCCGCCCCCGCTGTGCCGCCCCCACCACATCAGGCAGCATGTGCCCCATGTCCGTACTGACGCGCGACGAAGCGCAGACACGAGCCCAGCTCCTCGACATCCACCGGTACACGATCGGCCTCGATCTGACGGCCGGCGGCGAGGAGACCTTCGACTCCCACACCGTCATCCGGTTCGCCTCGCGTGCGACCGGAGACACCTTCGTCGAGCTCAAGCCGGCCGTACTGCGCTCCGCCACCCTCGACGGACAGCCCCTCGACCCCGAAACGCTCGACGGGAACCGCCTCCCGCTCACCGGCCTCACCGCCGGCGAGCACGAGCTGCGCATCGACGCGTCCATGCGGTACTCGCACACCGGTGAGGGCATGCACCGGTTCACCGACCCCACCGACGGCGAGACCTACCTCTACACCCAGCTCTTCATGGAAGACGTCCAACGCGTCTTCGCCGCCTTCGACCAACCCGACCTCAAGGCCGTCTTCGACCTGACCGTCACCGCACCCGACAGCTGGACCGTCCTCGGCAACGGCATCGCCGAACACCAGGGGCAGGGCCGCTGGACCATCGCCCCGACCCCACGCATTTCCACCTACCTCGTCGCCGTCGCCGCCGGACCCTGGCACTCCGTACGCACCGAACACGCCGGACTACCCTTCGGCATCCACTGCCGCCGCTCCCTCGCCCCCTACCTGGACGCCGACGCCGACGAAATCCTGGACATCACGCGGCAGTGCTACGACCGCTACCACGAGAAATTCGAGGAACCGTACCCCTTCGACTCCTACGACCAGGCCTTCGTCCCGGAGTTCAACGCCGGAGCCATGGAGAACCCCGGACTCGTCACCTTCCGCGACGAGTTCATCTACCGCTCCGCCGTCACCGACACCGAGCGCCAGACCCGCGCCATGGTCATCGCCCACGAAATGGCCCACATGTGGTTCGGCGACCTCGTCACCCTCCGCTGGTGGGACGACATCTGGCTGAACGAGTCCTTCGCCGAATACATGGGATACCAGACCCTCACCGAGGCCACCCGCTTCACCGACACCTGGGTGGACTTCGGCATCGTCCGCAAGTCCTGGGGATACGACGCCGACCAGCGGCCCTCCACCCACCCCGTCGCCCCCGACCCCGACGCCGTCCCCGACACCGCCTCCGCGATGCTCAACTTCGACGGCATCTCCTACGCAAAGGGCGCCTCGGCGCTGCGCCAGCTCGTCGCCTGGCTGGGCGAGAAGGACTTCCTCGCCGGCATCAACACCCACTTCGCCCGGCACAAGTTCGCCAACGCCACCCTCGCCGACTTCATCGACTCCCTCGCCCACACGACCGACCGCGACGTGCACGCGTGGGCGGAACAGTGGCTGCGCACCACCGGCGTGGACACCCTCGCCCCGTCCATCGCCGCGGCCGACGGCGGCTGGACCCTCGCCGTCGACCACGAGGGCGGCCGCCCGCACCGCATCGCGGTCGGGACGTACGACAAGATCCCGGCCGATCCCACGCGGCTCGCCCTGCGCGAGCGCTTCGAACTGGACATCCCCCAGCGGGAGCCCGCCGCTGTCCGCCCCGGCCGCCGCCCCGACCTCCTACTCCTCAACGACGGCGACCTCACGTACGCCAAGGTGCGCCTCGACGCCGCGTCGTGGGACACGGCGGTACGTTCGCTGTCGGGCCTGCCCGACCCGCTGGCCCGCGCCGTCATCTGGAACGCGGCCCGCGACATGGTCCGCGACCGCGAACTGGCCCCCACCGCCTACCTGGAGGCGGCCCGCGCGCATCTGCCGTACGAGTCGGACCTGGCGATCGTGCAGGGCGTGCTCGCCTTCGCGAGCACCCAGATCGCCGACCGCTACCTGCCGGACGACACACGCCCCACGGCCCTCGCGACCCTCACCACGATCTGCCGCGACCTGATCCGGCGCACGGAGGACGGGGACGGGGCGGGCCTCAGGCTCACGGCCGTACGCCACCTCATCGACAGCGCGACCCAGCCCGACGGCATCCAGGACTGGCTGACGTCGGGCGGCGTACCCGGCGGACCGGAACTCGACCCCGAACTGCGGTGGCGGATTCTTCGCCGGCTGGCCGTACTCGGCGCGACGGACGAGGCGACGATCGCCGCGGAGCTGGACCGGGACCCCACGGCGACCGGCCAGGAGGGTGCGGCCCGCTGCCGCGCGGCGCTGCCGGACGCGGCGGCCAAGGCGGCCGCGTGGGAGCGGATGTTCGCCTCGGACAGCCTTTCCAACTACCTGTTCACAGCCACGGCGCAAGGCTTCTGGCAGCGCGAACAGGCCGACCTCGTACGGGAGTACGTGGCCCGCTACTACCCGGACGCGGTAGCCCTGGCCGCACGCAGGGGCCCGGCAATCGCGGAAGCGGCGGGCCGCTACGCGTTCCCGCTCCACGCGGCGGACGCGGAGTCCCTGCGGCTGGGCGAAGAGTGCCTGCGCACGACGGAAATGATCCCGGCCCTGCGCCGCAAGCTGGCAGACCAACTGGACGACCTGCGAAGGGCACGGGAGGTACGGGGAGCCTGAACTCGGCCGGGGGCGCGTGGTTCGGGGTAACCCGGGGCCGCCCGGTTTGAGAGTCTGGCGGGCCCCGTCTCCCTGTAAAGGGCGCTCCCTGCGGTCGCGTCGCTGCGCGATTCCGCTTCGCTGCACCCTTGACAGTGAGCCGTGTCCCGCTAGTGTCCTGCGCCGGAGATCCGTCGGCAGAAACGGGCGAGGGAGTCGAGGATCTCCTCGGCTGTCTTGGTCCAGA
>NZ_JANAVP010000039.1 GCF_024213665.1 Streptomyces sp. A3M-1-3 | reverse complement strand
CGGGCGCTTCCCTTCGGTCTTGCGTTTCCGACTCTATCAGACTCTTTCGTGTCCGATTCCCAGTCGAAGTGGGATTTCTGCCTTCCAGGTCCCGCTTTCGCGTTTCCTTTCCGGCGCTACCGACTCTATCAGATCCTTTCGGGCCTGATTCCCAGTCAGTGGCCCCCTGCGAAGCAGGAGTTGCTGCAGTGTCTTTCCGGCCGTTGGGCCGTTCCGACGAGGTGAGACATTAGCGGAATCCTCGCCCCCGAGCTAATCGGGGGCCGCGCTCGTCGAACGCGGATTCCTCATTCGCAAATACGCATGAAAACGAGACGACAACACGTCGTTCGTTCGAATGGTTCTTGCGGAATGGCTGTCCGGGGACCGACCGGGGTCGGCGCTCACGTCGGACAACTCGGAGAACACTACGTAGGCACGCCGGACGTGTCAACCCAAGGGCGCGCCGGGGTCTGCGGCGCTAGCCTGGGGGCATGACTACGCGTGCGTTCACCCTTCGTTGGTGGGCCGCCTGACGGCGGCCGGCGCTTACGCACGCATTCAACGGCCGCCGCTTCGGCGGCCGTTGGTGTTTCTCCCCTACCCGGGAGGCCGGTCGCGGACTGCGGCGGCTCCTATCAGGAGGTGGAGAGATGACGCGGATCTTCAGCGGGGTCAAGCCGACCGGGCACCTGACGCTGGGCAACTACCTGGGGGCCGTACGGCAGTGGGCCGAGACCGACCAGTACCGGGCCGATGCCCTGTTCTGTGTGGTGGACCTGCATGCGCTCACCGTGGAGCACGATCCGGCCCGGGTACGGCGGCTCAGCCGCCAGGCAGCCACGCTGCTGCTCGCGGCCGGGCTGGATCCGGCGCGGTGCACCGTTTTCGTACAGAGTCACGTGGACGAGCACGCGAGACTCTCCTATCTGCTGGAGTGCACGGCCACCGTCGGCGAGCTGCGGCGGATGATCCAGTACAAGGAGAAAGGCACGCAGGCGCAAGCGGCCGGGCAGAGTGTGCGGCTGTCGCTGCTGACGTATCCCGTGCTGATGGCCGCCGACATCCTGGCCTACGGGACGGATGAGGTGCCGGTGGGGGACGACCAGGCTCAGCATGTGGAGCTGACACGCGACCTGGCCGTGCGCTTCAACCAGCGGTACGGGCATACCTTCGTCGTGCCGAAGGCCACGCATCCCAAGGTGGCGGCCCGCGTCATGGATCTGCAGGAGCCGACCGCGAAGATGGGCAAGTCCCACGAGACAACGGCCGGGATCGTGTACCTGCTCGACGAGCCCGACGTGGTGCGCAAGAAAGTGATGCGGGCCGTGACGGACAGCGGGCGGGAGGTCGAGTACGACCGCGCGGCCAAGCCCGGCGTGGCGAATCTGCTCGATGTACTGGCGGCCTGTACCGGGGGTGAGCCGGAGGGGCTGGCTGCCGGCTGCACCTCGTACGGGGCGCTGAAGAAGGATGCCGCGGAGGCTGTGGTGGAGCTGATGCGGCCGTTGCGGGCGCGGCATGCGGAGCTGTGCGCCGACCCCGGGTATCTGGACGGGGTGCTCCGGGACGGGGCGGCTCGGGCCCGGGCCATGGCGCGGCCCGTGGTCGATGCCGCCTATCGGGCGATCGGGCTGCTGCCGGCCGGCTGACCGAGGGGCTGGTCAGCCGTTGCCGGAGGCGAGTTCGCGGCTGCGGTCGCGGGCGGCTTCGAGTGCGGCGATCAGGGCCGCCCGTACGCCGTGGTTCTCGAGCTCGCGGATGGCGTTGATGGTGGTGCCGGCGGGCGAGGTGACGGCCTCGCGGAGCTTGACGGGGTGTTCGCCGCTGTCGCGGAGCATGACGGCCGCGCCGATGGCCGCCTGGACGATCAGGTCGTGGGCCTGGGCGCGGGGCAGGCCGAGCAGGATGCCGGCGTCCGTCATCGCCTCGACGAGGAAGTAGAAGTACGCCGGGCCCGAGCCGGACAGTGCGGTGGCCGCGTCCTGCTGGGACTCCGGGACGCGCAGCGTCTTGCCGACGGCGCCGAAGATCTCCTCCGCGTGGGCGAGGTGTTCGGCGGTGGCATGACTGCCGGCCGAGATGACGGACATCGCCTCGTCGACGAGGGCGGGGGTGTTCGTCATGACGCGGACGACCGGGGTGTTCGGGGCGAGCCGCTCCTCGAAGTACGCGGTGGGGATGCCGGCCGCGCCGCTGATGACCAGGCGGTCGGCCGGGACGTGCGGGGCGAGTTCGTCGAGGAGCTTGCCCATGTCCTGCGGCTTGACCGTGAGGATGAGGGTGTCGGCGCGCTTGGCGGCCTCGGCGTTGCTGACCGGCTCGACGCCGTAGCGGGTACGGAGTTCCTCGGCGCGCTCCGGGCGGCGGGCGGTGACGAGGAGGTCGGAGGGGGCCCATCCGGCCCGGATCATCCCGCTGAGCAGGGCCTCGCCGATCTTTCCGGTGCCAAGGACTGCGACTGTCTGGGTCATGGGGTCACCCTCCGGGTGGGCGTGCGGTCGTCCGTGGCCATCCTCGCACCGGCGGAGGTGAACGTGTCACCGGCGTCCATATAGCAGAGCCACATGTCTGGGGACGACTCATATCTGTACGCACCGTGTTGCGCGGTCCGCCCCAGCTCTAGCGTGACCTGCGTCACAGATGGTGTCGTCGGCCGGGGGCCTGGGCCGGCCTGTACAGAGGAGCTGCGATGTTGCGCATGCGTACGACCGTCAGAAGATGGGGAGCCACTGTCGCCGGAGCGCTGCTCGCGGTGACCACGGCCGGCCTGAGTACCGCGCCGGGCGCTCAGGCGGCCTCGCTGACCGAGGTGACGAGTTTCGGCTCGAACCCGGGGAACCTCAAGATGTTCCGCTATGTGCCGGACGGGCTGCCTGCGGGGCGGCCGCTGGTGGTGGCCATGCACGGCTGTACGCAGTCGGCGGCCGCCTTCGACGCGGAGACCGGCTGGACGAAGTGGGCCGACCAGTGGGGCTTCGCTCTGCTGCTCCCGCAGCAGCAGAGCCTCAACAACTCCAGCTCCTGCTTCAACTGGTTCGAGACCGGTGACACCGCGCGGGGCAGCGGAGAGGCGCTGTCCATCAAGCAGATGGTCGACCGGATGAAGACCGACGTCGGTTCCTCGGCCTCGCAGGTGTACGCGACGGGCCTCTCGGCCGGAGGCGCCATGACCACGACGATGCTCGCCGCCTACCCGGACGTGTTCGCCGGCGGCGCGGTGGTGGCGGGGCTGCCGTACCGCTGCGCCACCACAGTGGCGGCCGCATACAGCTGTATGTCACCGGGCACGAACCTCACCGCCGCTCAGTGGGGTGACAAGGTACGCGCCGCCAACCCCGGCTACACCGGACCGTGGCCGAAGGTGTCGATCTGGCAGGGGTCCAGCGACACCACCGTGGTGCCGATGAACATGACCGAGGTCGCCGAGCAGTGGACCAACACGCATGGCGCGGACATGACGGCGGATGTGTCCGACACCGTGGGCGGCTACCCGCACAAGGTCTACAACAACGCGTCGGGCACGCCCGTCGTGGAAACGTTCTCGATCACGGGTATGCAGCACGGTCAGCCGGTGGACCCGGGGGCCGGGGCCCAGCAGTGCGGTACCGCCGGTGCCTACATCCTGGACGTGAATCTGTGCGCGTCCTACGAGATCGGGAAGTTCTGGGGGATCACCGACTCGGGCGGCGGTGAGGAGACGTCCGCGACGCTCCCCAGCGTGGGTGCGCAGGACGGGTACGTGAAGGCGGACGCGAGCGGGGGCGGTGCGGTCGTCGGCACCCTGGAGAGCACCTCGGGGCTGGCCCTGGGCCGCGGCACGGACGGACTGCACAACCGCTCGGTGCTGTCCTTCGACACCTCCACCGTCCCGGACGGAGCGACCATCATCCGGGCGTACGTCACGGTCGCCTACGCCAGCGCGTCGGGGAACCCCTGGGCGAGTCCGGCCGGGAACCGGCTGGTTGCCGATGTGCGCAACGGCTGCTTCGGCGCCGCCTGCACCACGGCCGCCGACGACTGGGCTGCGGCGGCAACCGCATCGGACGTGGCGGCCATCGACCGGTTCACCTCGGGCACCAAGGCGTCGTCCGACTTCTCGGCGGCGGGGCTTTCGGCAGTGAGCCGGACCGGCACCACACAGGTGCGGCTGCGGTTCGAGCAGAATCCGACGGCGACGAACTACGTGTTCATCAAGCCCGCCGCGGAGGCCACCCTGCACGTGGAGTGGACCCCGTAGCGGACCCGGATCAGGCGGTACGGCGACGGAGTGTGGCTGCGCCCAGCGCGAGAACCAGCAGGGCGCACGCCGCGACGATCACGGTGTCGCGGATGAAGTCGGCGGTGACGTCTGTGTGACGCAGGACCTGGTTCATCCCGTCGACGGCGTACGACATGGGCATGATGTTGGAGATCGCTTCGAGGGCGGGCGCCATCTGGTCGCGCGGGGTGAACAGGCCACACAGCAGGAGCTGCGGGAAGATCACCGCCGGCATGAACTGGACCGCCTGGAACTCGGAGGCGGCGAAGGCGGAGACGAAGAGGCCCAGTGCCGTGCCGAGCAGCGCGTCGAGCAGGGCGACCAGCAGGAGCAGCCAGGGGGAGCCGACGACGTCGAGGCCCAGGAGCCAGACAGACAAGCCGGTGGCCAGTGCGGACTGGACGATGGCCACGGCGCCGAAGGCGAGGGCGTAGCCGGCGATGAGGTCGGCCTTGCCGAGCGGCATGGCGAGGAGGCGTTCGAGGGTGCCGGAGGTGCGCTCGCGCAGGGTGGCGATGGAGGTCACCAGGAACATCGTGATCAGCGGGAAGATGCCGAGCAGTGAGGCGCCGATGGAGTCGAAGGTCCGCGGGCTTCCATCGAAGACGTACCGGAGCAGGGTGATCATCAGGACCGGGACGAGGAGCATGAGGGCGATCGTCCGCAGGTCGTGGCGCAGCTGGCGAAGGACGCGGCCGGCGGTGGCGAGGGTGCGGGCTGAATTCATCGGACTTGCTCCTGGGTCTTCCCCTGGGTCACCTGGGGCTTCGCCTGGCGGGCGTTGGCCTCGTCGACGAGGTGCAGGAAGGCCCCTTCCACGGTTTCGGTGTGCGTACGAGAGCGCAGGGCGTCCGGGGTGTCGTCGGCCAGGATCTCGCCGTCGCGCATGAGGAGGAGGCGGTGGCAGCGCTCGGCCTCGTCCATGACGTGGGAGGAGATGAGCAGGGTGGCGCCTCGCTCGGCGGCGATGGAGTGGAAGAGGTCCCACAAGTCGCGGCGCAGGACCGGGTCGAGGCCGACGGTCGGCTCGTCGAGGACGAGGAGTTCGGGCGTGCCGAGCAGGGCGACGGCGAGTGAGACGCGGCTGCGCTGGCCGCCGGAGAGGTTGCCGGCGAGGGCGTCGGTGTGCGAGGCGAGGTCGACGTCGGCGATGGCTCGGGTGACGTTCTCGCGGCGGCGTTCGGCGGCGGTGCGGCCGGGGTCGAGGATCGCCGCGAAGTAGTCGAGGTTCTGGCGGACGGTCAGGTCGTCGTACACGGACGGGTCCTGGGTGACGTAGCCGATGCGGGAGCGGAGGGAAGGGTCGCCTGCGGGGCTGCCGAGGACCTCGAGAGTGCCGGTGACTTTGGCCTGGGTGCCGACGATCGCGCGCATGAGGGTCGACTTGCCGCAGCCGGAGGGGCCGAGGAGGCCGGTGATCTGGCCTCGGGGGACGGCGAAGTCGAGTCCTCGGAGGACGGTGCGGTCGCCTCGTACGACGGTGAGGCCGTGGGCGCCTACGGCGTCGACCTCCTCGTAATTCATCATGTGATGAATAATGCTCCCGGAGGGCAGGCACGTCAAGGGGCTCAGGGGTGGGTCAGGGTCATCCCCCATGGCGTCCGAGGGCCGGGCGGGAGGACGGTTGACGTATGAGGCGAAACGGCGATATCTCGAAGTCCGAACGGCGGCACCTCGCGGTCGCGTCCGCCACGCTCGGCCCTTGGCGGGCCGCCGCCGCGGTGGGCGCGCTGGGCGGCGGTGTCTCGCTCGCGCTCGGCACGATCGGCGACGGCATCGGGCTCGGCGTGCTGGCCGGCGCGCTGTCGGTCGCGCTGATGCTGTTCTTCCTGGTCGGCGGCGCGGGCGCGGCGCTCGGCGGCAAGCAGGGAGAGGCGCCCGGTACGGACCGCCGGATACGGCGCTGGGCGGCGGCCCACCCGTGGCGGGTCGCGGCCGTACCGGCCGGGCTGCTGGTCGTCACCGACGTGCTGATGCGGCAGATTCTGACGGCCGAGGGCTTCTTCGGCAGCCTGTGGGACGGGCTGTGGCGGGGCGCGCTGGTCGTGGCCGTGGTGGGCCTGGTCGGCTCGATGGGCCGCAGGAAGACGTGAGCGCGGAGCGCGTGGGCCCGGTGGGCAGCGCGGTGCGGGCACGGTGCGCGTGGGCGCGGTACGCGTGCGTGAGCGCGGTACGCGTGGGCCCCGGTGCGCATGAGCCCCGGTGGGCATGGGCCCCGGTGGGCATGAGCGCGGTGGGCGGTGCGGTGCGGTGCGGGCGCGGAGCGCGTGGGCGCGGTACGCGTGCGTGAGCGCGGTACGCGTGGGCCCCGGTGGGCATGAGCGCGGTGGGCGGTGCGCGTGTTGCGGCGCGGTGCGCCCCTGAGCCCGGTGGGCAGCGCGCGTGGGCCCGGTGGGCAGCGCGGTGCGTGGGCTGAGCGCGGCGCGGGAGCGCGTCCATGCGGAGCGCGCCAAGGCGGCCTCGGCACAGCGGGAGCGCGGTGCGCGGGCTGAGTGCGGTGCGCGTGAGAGGCCGGCGCCGTGGGTGTGCGGCCGCGGGCTACTTGCGCTTTGGCTTCTTGCGGGTGGCGGGGTTGCCCGTGCGGGAGCCGCGGCGGCGCTCGTACTGGGTGATGGCCTGCTCGTACTCGGCGCGGCGGAGCTTCTCGCCCGGTGCCTCGACGAGCGAGCGGAAGAAGTAGGCGAGCAGCGAGCCCACGAAGCCGATCATCTTGAGGCTGCGCAGCGACGCCTCGGCAGCGGTGTCGGCGGGGCGCCGCGTGAAGCCCTCCCAGGTCTTGCGGAAGGCGATGGCGCTGCACACGGCGAACATCATGACGACCAGGAGGTTGACGAAGCTGCCGACCTCGGCGATCTCCAGCCCCTGGTACGCGAAGCGCAGCACGAAGCACCCGGCGACGGCGGCCGCCAGCGTCCCGACGGCCACGCCGGCGCGGCGCAGCCCGTAGCCGCCGTCGTGGCCGACCCAAGTCGTGCCGAAGAAACGGATGGCCTCGGGCTGCGGCCCGGCCGGCGTGGGTGCGGCGGCCGGGCCGCCGTCTGCTCTTTCGCTCACGGGCCGATTATCCCCCGGCGCGGCGGAGCGGCGTCAGGAGCGGCGAGGGGCGACGTAGCCGTCGCTGCCCGTGTTCACGTACGCGTCCGAGACGTACTGGCCGTTGGCGATGTTGTCCCAGAGGTTCGTCGTGCCGTACGGGCCGGTGATCGTCTCGCCGGGCATCTGGCAGTTGATGCGCACCGTCGCACCGGTCCGCAGGGTTCTCACCAGCCGGCAGCTGGTGCCCGGTCCGCTGCGTACGTTGACCCGCTGTCCAGTGCTACGGAATGCCTTGCGGCGGGCACGCCGACGGCCGCTTCCCCCGTCCGTACTCCGTGCGCTCTCTTCGACGTCTCCAGACGCCATGCGGCCCTCCCCCGTTGAGTTCACTCTCTGCGACCCACGCAGGCTCATGCACTTCGCTAGACATCCGTGGTGAGACGGATCGTTCGGTCGGGGATGGAGGGGGGTCCGCTGCTTCGCATGCCGTTGCCTTTCGTCGTCCGACGGTCGTCCCGTACCTGGATTCGTGGATCGAAGCGCCCACCCTGCCCGCGCCGGTGCCCGTCGGGGGCCGGGTCTTCGCCAGTGCCCCCGACGGGTCGGTGTTCGCCGTGGACGCGGCGAACCCGGCCAACTGGTAGGTCAGCCCAGCTTCGAGACGTCCCGCACCGCGCCCTTGTCGGCGCTGGTCGCCATCGCCGCGTACGCGCGCAGTGCGGCCGAGACCGTGCGCTCGCGGTCCTTCGGCGCGTAGACGCCGTTCAGGGCCTCGTGGCGCGCCGCCAGTTCGGCCTCCGGGACGAGGAGTTCGATCGAGCGGGCCGGGATGTCGATGCGGATACGGTCGCCGTCCTCGACGACCGCGATCATGCCGCCGGAGGCTGCCTCGGGCGAGGCGTGGCCGATGGACAGGCCCGACGTACCGCCGGAGAAGCGGCCGTCGGTGATCAGTGCGCAGGACTTGCCCAGACCCCGGCCCTTGAGGAAGGACGTCGGGTAGAGCATCTCCTGCATGCCCGGGCCGCCCTTGGGGCCCTCGTAGCGGATGACGACGACGTCGCCCTCCTTGATCTCCTTGCGGAGGATCTTGTCGACCGCGTCCTCCTGCGACTCGCAGACGACGGCCGGTCCCTCGAACCGCCAGATCGACTCGTCGACGCCGGCCGTCTTCACGACACAGCCGTCGACCGCCAGGTTCCCCTTGAGTACGGCCAGTCCGCCGTCCTTGGAGTACGCGTGCGCCGCGTCGCGGATGCAGCCGCCGGCCGCGTCCACGTCGAGGGAGTCCCAGCGCTCGGACTGCGAGAAGGCGGTCGCGGACCGCACGCACCCGGGCGCCGCGTGCCACTGCTCGACCGCCTCGACGGACGGCGAACCGCCGCGCACGTCCCAGGTCTTGAGCCAGTCGGCCAGCGTGGGCGAGTGGACCGAGTGCACGCCCTCGTCGAGCAGGCCGGCCCGGTACAGCTCGCCGAGGATGGCGGGGATGCCGCCGGCGCGGTGCACGTCCTCCATGTAGTACGTGCCGCCGGGCGCGACGTTCGGCGCGACCTTGGCCAGGCACGGCACGCGGCGCGAGACCGCGTCGATGTCCGTGAGGTCGTAGTCGAGCCCGGCCTCCTGCGCGGCGGCGAGCAGGTGCAGGATCGTGTTGGTCGAGCCGCCCATGGCGATGTCGAGGGCCATGGCGTTGTCGAAGGCGGCGCGGGTCGCCACGTTGCGCGGCAGGACGGTCTCGTCGTCCTGCTCGTAGTAGCGCTTGGTGATCTCGACGACCGTACGGCCGGCCGCCTCGTACAGCGCCTTGCGGGCGGTGTGCGTGGCGAGGACCGAGCCGTTGCCCGGCAGGGACAGGCCCATGGCCTCGGTCAGGCAGTTCATCGAGTTGGCGGTGAACATGCCGGAACAGGAGCCGCAGGTCGGGCAGGCGTTCTCCTCGATACGGAGGATGTCCTCGTCCGAGACGTTCTCGTTGACCGCGTCCGTGATGGCGTTGATCAGGTCGAGCTTGCGGACCGTGCCGTCGACGAGGGTGGCCTGGCCGGCCTCCATCGGGCCGCCGGAGACGAAGACGACGGGGATGTTGAGCCGCATCGCGGCCATCAGCATGCCCGGCGTGATCTTGTCGCAGTTGGAGATGCAGATCAGCGCGTCGGCGCAGTGCGCCTCGACCATGTACTCGACCGAGTCGGCGATCAGGTCGCGGGAGGGCAGCGAATAGAGCATGCCGGCGTGGCCCATAGCGATGCCGTCGTCGACAGCGATCGTGTTGAACTCGCGCGGCACCGCGCCCGCCGCCAGGATCGCGTCGGAGACGATCCGGCCGACCGGCGCGAGGTGGGTGTGGCCGGGGACGAACTCGGTGAAGGAGTTGGCGACCGCGATGATCGGCTTCCCGATGTCCGCGCTCGCTACGCCCGACGCCCGCATAAGAGCGCGGGCGCCCGCCATGTTGCGGCCGTGGGTGACGGTGCGGGACCTGAGCTCGGGCATCGGGTTCACTCCCCATAGGCAGATACGACTGCCTTCGAGCCTACGCCCCGGCTCCAAGATCTGGACAGTCTGTCCGGATTACGGGACGGGGCGCTCAGCTTTCGGTCAGCCCCGCGGCCCCCCGACGCCCGCTAGGGCCTTTCGTTTGGATCAGGCCGGATCAGGGAGCGGGGTCTGGTGCCGTGCATCGCAAGGCGGAGGAAGGAGCCATGGCGGAGCCCTGGCGACTGACGACAACGCGGCGAGGTGCGGTGCGGTGCCAGGGCCCGCGAGCCCGGCAAGATCCGAACGAAAGGCCCTAGCCCTCGGTCAGATACCGCTGGAGCGTCGGAGCGACCATCGCCACGATGTCCTCCGGGTCCGCCGACGCCAGCGGCTCGACCTTGATCACGTACCGCAGGATCGCGATCCCGATCATGTGCGAGGCGGCCAGCTCGGCCCGGAACTTCGGGTCCGGCACCTTCAGATCCGCCGCCACCCGCTCCAGCAGCCGCCGCAGCACAAAGGCGCGAAGCACCTTCGCCGCCGCCTCGTGGGTCAGCGCGGACCGGATGACCGCCAGCAGCGGGGCCCGCGTCGCCGGGTTCTCCCATACGCCGATGAAGTAGCGGGCCAGCCGCTCACCGATGCCTTCAGGGCCCTCGCCCAGCACCGCCGGGATCAGCAGGGCCGGTTCGAAGGACACCTCGATCGCCGCCGCGAAGAGCTCGTCCTTCGTACCGAAGTAGTGGTGGACGAGTGCCGGGTCGACCCCGGCCGCCTTGGCGATCCCGCGTACCGACGTCTTGTCGTACCCGCGCTCGGCGAAATCCGTACGGGCCGCCGCCAGGATCCGCTCGCGGGCGCCGGGGCCGCTGTCCGCGTCCGTACGGGCCGGGCGGCCCCTGCGGCGCGGCTTGGCGGGGTCGGTCATGAGCGGGGCACCCGCAGGGCCGACGCCAGATGCAGCCGGGTGAAGGCCAGCGCCTCCGCCAGGTCGGCCTCGCGTTCGGCGGCGGACATCGCGCGCCGCGTGTTGACCTCGATGACGACATGGCCTCCGAAGCCGCCGAGCGCCAGCCGCTCCAGCAGCTCGGCGCAGGGCTGATTGCCGCGGCCAGGCACCAGGTGCTCGTCCTTGCTGGAGCCGTTTCCGTCGGCCAGGTGGACATGCGCCAGCCGGTCGCCCATCCGGTCGACCATGGCCATGGTGTCGATGCGCGAGGTCGCGGTGTGCGAGAGGTCCACCGTGAAGTCGCGGAAGTCCTCCTTGGTCACGTCCCAGTCGGGGGCGTACGCGAGCATCTCGCGGTCCCGGTAGCGCCACGGGTACATGTTCTCGACAGCGAACCGGACGTCCGTCTCGTCCGCCATCCGCCAGATGCCCCGCACGAAGTCACGCGCGTACTGCCGCTGCCAGCGGAACGGCGGGTGGACGACCACGGTCGACGCGCCCAGCTTCTCGGCCGCCGCCTGCGCCCGCTGGAGCTTCACCCACGGGTCCGTGGACCACACCCGCTGCGTGATCAGCAGACAGGGCGCGTGCACGGCCAGGATCGGCACCTCGTGGTAGTCGGAGAGCCGCCGCAGGGCCTCGATGTCCTGGCTGACAGGGTCCGTCCACACCATCACCTCGACCCCGTCGTAGCCGAGGCGCGCGGCGATCTCGAAGGCCGTCGCCGTCGACTCCGGGTACACGGACGCCGTGGACAGCGCGACCTTCGCATCCGGGATGCGCACCACTGGTTCTGCCACGAGGGACAGCGTACGGGGACTCTCTAGGACTCTGGCAGATGGTCCAGGCGCCGCAGGATGACTCCCTCGCGCAGCGCCCAGGGGCAGATCTCCAGCACGTCGACCCCGAACAGATCCATCGCACCCTCCGCGACCAGCGCTCCTGCCAGCAGCTGCAGTGCCCGGCCCTCGGAGACGCCGGGGAGATCCTCGCGCTGTGCGGCCGTCATCGCCGCCAGCTTCGGCACCCACTCCTCCAGGGATTTGCGACTCAGATCACGCTGGACGTACAGCCCCTCGGCGGAGCGGGCCGCCCCCGCTATCCGCGCCAGCTGCTTGAAGGTCTTCGACGTGGCCACCACGTGGTCCGGCGAACCGGAGCGGTTGAAGGCGCCGACCGTACGGGCGACCTGGGCGCGCACATGGCGGCGCAGCGCCTTCACGTCCAGCGGGTCCGGCGGGTCGCCCGGCAGCCAGCCGGCCGTCAGCCGGCCCGCGCCCAGCGGCAGGGACACGGCGATGTCCGGCTCCTCGTCGATCCCGTACGCGATCTCCAGCGAGCCCCCGCCGATGTCCAGCACCAGCAGCCGGCCCGAAGACCAGCCGAACCAGCGGCGGGCCGCCAGGAAGGTCAGCCGGGCCTCCTCCGCGCCGGTCAGCACCGCCAGATCGACGCCGGTCTCCTCGCGGACCCGGGCGAGCACCTGGTCGGCATTGGTAGCCTCCCGCACCGCGGACGTGGCGAACGGCAGCACGTCCTCGCAGCCCTTGTCCTCCGCGGCCTGCACCGCGTCCGTGATCACCGCCACCAGCTTGTCGATGCCCGCGGGGCCGATCGCCCCGTCCGTGTCGAGGAGTTCCGCGAGGCGCAGCTCCGCCTTGTGCGAGTGCGCCGGCAACGGGCGCGCACCGGGGTGCGCATCCACCACCAGCAGATGCACCGTGTTCGAACCCACGTCAAGGACACCGAGTCTCATGTACGGAACGCTACTGCGATTGCGGCGCCCGACCGGCCACGGAGTGCCTTCCGCCCGCTTACGCTTGTCCCGTGCCCAAGACGAAAAAGGCGAAGCAGGACAAAGCATCGATGAAGAAGCAGCCACGGGTTTCCTCCGTCCCGGACGAGAAGGGCCTGGACTTCGCCCGCGCGTGGGTCGAGTTCCCCGATCCGGACGATGAAGAGCAGGTCTTCCGCTGCGACCTGACCTGGCTGACGTCGCGCTGGACCTGCATCTTCGGCAGCGGCTGCCAGGGCATCCAGGCCGGCCGCGCCGACGACGGCTGCTGCACGCTCGGCGCGCACTTCTCCGACGAGGACGACGAGAAGCGGGTCGCCTCGCACGTGGCGCGGCTCACCCCCGACCTGTGGCAGTTCCACGACGTCGGTACGGAGTCCGGCTGGGTCCAGACCGACGAGGACGGCGACCGCCAGACGCGGCGCTGGGAGGGCTCCTGCATCTTCCAGAACCGGCCCGGATTCGAGGGCGGCATGGGCTGCTCGCTGCACATCCTCGCCCTGCGCGAGGGGCGGGAGCCGCTCGAAACCAAGCCGGACGTCTGCTGGCAGCTCCCGGTCCGGCGTACGTACGACTGGATCGAACGGCCCGACGACACGCGCGTCCTCCAGGTCTCCATCGGCGAGTACGACCGCCGCGGGTGGGGCCCCGGCGGTCACGACCTGCACTGGTGGTGCACGTCGGCGACGTCGGCGCACGGGGCGGGTGAGCCGGTGTACGTCTCGTACCGCCCCGAGCTGACCGAGCTGATGGGCAAGGGGGCGTACGACCGGCTGGTAGAGCTGTGCGAGGAGCGGCTGGCGTCGCTGCTCCCGATGGCCCCGCACCCGGCGGACCCGACTTCCTGACGCGGGCGCCGTCAGCCCGTAGGGCTGGGCGCCTGCGACTCCGCGGGGGCCGGTGAGCCGTCCGACGGGACCGGGTCCGGGTCCGGAGGCGGCTCCGACGAGGGCGGGGGTTCCGACGAGGGCGGCGGCTCGGACGACGGCGGGGGCTCGCTCGACGGGGGCGGCTCCGACGACGGCGGGGGCGACGCCTTGCCGTGCCCCTCGACCACGATCACCGCGCCCGACGGGTCCACCCCGATCCGCGCACTCCAGTGGCCCTCCGGCTCCCGGGCATGGTCGACGGAGACATACAGCGTGACCGACTCCCCGGGTGCAAGCGTCCCGGACGACTGGCTCACGTACAGCCAGTGCGCGTCCGTCCAGGCCGTCCACTCGACCGGTGCGCCGCCGGAGGCGGTCAGGGTGATGAGCGTCGTGTCGCCGCTGGGCACCGCCTCCACGGTGAGCCGGCCGGGCCCCGAGGCCGGTCCCGGACCGGACGGGGCGGAGGGGCTGATGACCTCGACCGAGACGTCCGGAGAGCGGCTGCCCGCCGTGAAGCGGGGCACGGGCTCGGTGCGGGCGTTGCCCGCGTTCTCGTATGTGTCGTGCGGGCGGCCCTCCAGCCCGCCCGGGGCGTCCACCTCGCCGGCGGAGACCGAAGAACCGTCTCTGCCGGCTTCCCCGGTGAGGGGCGCCCCTCGGTAGGCCGCCCACAGGGCCAGCACCGGGGCCGCTACGACGGTGGCGACCACGGTGGTGGTCACGGCGCGGGCGCGCAGCCGATCGCGCCGCGCGGCGTGGTCCTTGGGGTCCATGGGGAAGCCGGTCCGGTTGAAGCGGGGACCGGCACCGCGAGCCCCCGGCACGTGCATCATCGCGACATGCGCGGCGGCGCGCGGCGCTTCGAGCAGCGGGAGCGTGGCGGGGGTGACGACGGAGCCGGGCCAGGGCCCGCCGGCCCCGGCCCGCTCGGCGGCGCGCCGGCAGCGCGGGCAGTCGTCGACGTGCCGGACGAGCTCGCGGCGCAGCGCGCTGGACAGCAGTACCTGGTTGTCGCCGGTGAGGCGGGCGACGACCGGGCACGAGCCGGTCTCGACGACGGCGAGCGCGGCCCGGGTCCGTTCCACCTCGCACGCGGCGCCGGCCAGCAGCTCGCGCGCCGCCAGGGCTTCCATGCCCAGTACGGCGGCCACCTCGCGCGGGGCCAGCCGGTGGCGCACGGCGAGTTCGAGGGCCTCGCGCTGCTCGGGCGTCGTCCCGGCCGCTTCGGGCCAGGCGAGCCGGGCGAGTTCGCGGCGGCGCTGCTGCGCGACAGCCTCGGAGACCGGAGCGGCCTTCTCGGGCTCCGGCGTGCGCTGCCCGGCGTGCGCCCCCTGACGGCGGCGCCTCTGCTCGGTGAGCTTGCGCAGGCAGGCCCAGCGGGCGAGCGCGTACAGCCATGCCCTGCGCTGACCCTCGCCCGACGGGCAGCGGCCGAACTGCCGCTCGGAGATGGCGAGTACGTCTCCCAGCACCTCGGTCGCCGTGTCGTGGTCGCACAGCACGGAGAGGCAGTACGTGAACAGGCCGTCCAGATACGGCTCGTACCGGGTGGGGGGCGTCTGTGCCAGAGTGCGCGGCGCGCGCCGGTGCGCCCGGTGTGCGCCGGTGGTGTGTGTGGGGAGTTCGTGCCTACTGCTCATCACCCGGCGACCGTAGGCGGATGATGGGGGCCCCTTCGTACCCCTTGAGCACTTTTAATCCTTACGGGTGAACAGATCCCTCAAAAGGGGACAGGAATCGGGGATTCCGACCGTCATCGGCGTCCGGGGCGGCCACTCGGCCGGGGATGTCAGACCTCCCCTATACGGTGACCGCATGGCTGCCCGCACCGCTCGATCATCCGCCAAGGACCGGCCGTCCTACCGCTGCACCGAATGCGGCTGGACGACGGCCAAATGGCTCGGCCGCTGCCCCGAGTGCCAGGCGTGGGGGACGGTCGAGGAGTACGGCGCGCCCGCGGTCCGGACCACCGCGGCCGGCCGGGTCAGCTCCGCC
This sequence comes from Streptomyces sp. A3M-1-3, assembly GCF_024213665.1. Lineage (GTDB taxonomy): Bacteria > Actinomycetota > Actinomycetes > Streptomycetales > Streptomycetaceae > Streptomyces. The sequence goes on along the minus strand of NZ_JANAVP010000039.1, from coordinate 46,941 downwards.
GCGGTCCCCATCGGCCAGGTGGACGGCCGGCAGGCCACGGCCCGCTCGACCGGGGTCGACGAGCTGGACCGGGTTCTCGGCGGCGGACTGGTGCCCGGCGCCGTGGTGCTGCTCGCCGGCGAGCCGGGCGTCGGCAAGTCGACGCTTCTGCTGGATGTCGCGGCCAAGGCGTCCGGCGACGAGCACCGCACCCTCTATGTCACCGGCGAGGAGTCCGCGAGCCAGGTCAGGCTGCGCGCCGACCGGATCAACGCCCTCAGCGACCACCTCTACCTCGCCGCCGAGACCGACCTGTCCGCGGTCCTCGGCCACCTCGACGCCGTCAAGCCGTCCCTGCTCGTCCTGGACTCCGTACAGACCGTGGCCTCGCCCGAGATCGACGGCGCGCCCGGCGGTATGGCGCAGGTCCGCGAGGTGGCGGGCGCGCTGATCCGCGTCTCCAAGGAGCGCGGCATGTCCACCCTCCTGGTCGGCCATGTCACCAAGGACGGCGCGATCGCGGGCCCGCGCCTGCTGGAGCACCTGGTGGACGTCGTGCTCAGCTTCGAGGGCGACCGGCACGCGCGGCTGCGGCTGGTGCGGGGCGTCAAGAACCGGTACGGCGCGACCGACGAGGTCGGCTGCTTCGAGCTGCACGACGAAGGCATCACCGGGCTCGCCGACCCCTCGGGCCTCTTCCTCACCCGCCGCGCGGAGGCCGTGCCCGGCACCTGCCTGACCGTCACCCTGGAGGGCCGCCGTCCGCTCGTCGCCGAGGTGCAGGCACTCACCGTGGACTCCCAGATCCCCTCGCCCCGGCGGACCACCTCCGGCCTGGAAACCTCGCGGGTCTCGATGATGCTGGCCGTACTGGAGCAGCGCGGCCGGATCACGGCGCTCGGCAAGCGCGACATCTACAGCGCGACGGTCGGCGGGGTGAAGCTCTCCGAGCCGGCCGCCGACCTGGCGATCGCGCTCGCGCTGGCCTCCGCGGCCAGCGACACTCCGCTGCCGAAGAACCTGGTCGCGATCGGTGAAGTGGGCCTCGCGGGCGAGGTCAGACGGGTCACGGGGGTCCAGCGCCGGCTCGCCGAGGCGCACCGGCTCGGCTTCACGCACGCCCTGGTCCCGACCGACCCCGGCAAGATCCCCGCCGGCATGAAGGTCACCGAGGTGGCCGACATGGGGGACGCGCTGCGGGTGCTCCCGCGCCGGTCTCGGGCAGAGGCCCCGCGGGAGGACAACGCGCGCCGGTAGACTTTGCCCTGGTCTCGCCCGCCCGTACGAATACCGCAGTCCCCCCGGTCGGCCGCGTGGGCCAGCACGTACCGTGCCACCAGGGCACCGCAACCCGCGACCGGAGGAGTGCAGTGGCAGCCAAGGACGGGGCAGCATCCGGGAAGTCCGGCGGAGGTTCCGGCAACGAAGCGCTGATGCGTGCCTCGCTGAGCGCGGTCGCGCCGGGGCAGGCCCTGCGCGACGGCCTGGAGCGCATTCTGCGCGGCAACACGGGCGGCCTGATCGTCCTCGGCATGGACAAAACGGTTGAATCGATGTGCACCGGCGGCTTCGTGCTGGACGTCGAGTTCACCGCGACCCGGCTGCGCGAGCTGTGCAAGCTCGACGGCGCGCTCATCCTCGACAAGGACATCACCAAGATTCTGCGGGCCGGCGTGCAGTTGGTCCCGGACGCGTCCATCCACACCGAGGAGACCGGCACCCGCCACCGCACCGCGGACCGGGTCTCCAAGCAGTGCGGCTTCCCGGTCGTCTCGGTCTCGCAGTCGATGCGGCTGATCGCGCTGTACGTCGACGGGGAGCGCCGCGTACTGGAGGAGTCGGCGGCGATCCTGTCCCGCGCCAACCAGGCGCTGGCCACCCTGGAGCGGTACAAGCTCCGCCTCGACGAGGTCGCCGGGACGCTCTCCGCGCTGGAGATCGAGGACCTGGTGACGGTCCGGGATGTGACGGCCGTCGCACAGCGCCTGGAGATGGTCCGGCGGATCGCCACCGAGATCGCCGAGTACGTGGTGGAGCTGGGCACCGACGGCCGACTGCTCTCCCTCCAGCTCGACGAGCTGATCGCGGGCGTCGAGCCCGAGCGTGAGCTGGTCATCCGCGACTACGTCCCGGAGCCGACCGCCAAGCGCTCGCGCACGGTCGCCGAAGCACTCACCGAACTGGACGCCCTCAGCCACGCCGAGCTGCTCGAACTGCCCATCGTGGCCCGGGCGCTGGGCTACAGCGGCTCCCCCGAGACGCTCGACTCGGCCGTCTCGCCGCGCGGCTACCGGCTGCTGGCGAAGGTGCCGCGGCTGCCCGGCGCGATCATCGAGCGACTCGTCGAGCACTTCGGCGGCCTGCAGAAGCTGCTCGCGGCGAGCGTCGACGACCTCCAGACGGTGGACGGCGTCGGCGAGGCGCGAGCCCGCTCGGTCCGCGAGGGCCTGTCCCGACTCGCCGAGTCGTCGATCCTGGAGCGGTACGTCTAGGGGCACCCCTGGGGGTAGCTGGGGGAGGTAGCTGGACATCGGCGACCGACGACAACGCGGCGCGGCCCGCCGCGGAGCGGCCGATGCCACTGCGGGCACGCGAGCCCGGCATGATCGGCCCGGCTAGTCCTTCTCCAGCACGAACGAGGCCGGCGTCACCGACAGGCCGGGGACCTTTGCCTCCACCAGGTACGTGCCCGGCTTGGCCGCGCCCGCCGGGGGGGTCGCGCACTGCGGCGCGCTCTGCTTGAGGTCCCACTCCACCCGGTGGGTGATCCCGCTCTTCGCCGGCACCCGGAACAGCACGCTTTCCGGACCGCTCGGGCAGTCCGCCGAGGACCACACCTCGTCGTCGCCGCCCGCCTCGGTGATCGTCAGCACGGCGGCCTTCGGCCCGAAGTCAACCTTGCAGGTGGCGCCGGAGACGTTCTTCACGATCAGCTCGAACTTCGGCTTCTCGCCCGGCTCGTAGGCGTTCTTGACGCTGCGCAGCGTCAACTGCACTGCTCCCGCAGTGCAGTCGGGGAGGCTGGAGCCCACGGGTACGCGCACCGGCGTACCACCGCCGCCGTTCGCCGAGCCGCCCACCGGTGTGTCGCCGTTCTTGCCGCCGGCGCCGGCGTCGGTGCCGCCATCGCCGCCACCGCCCCCCGTGCCGCCCGACTCGTCGCGGCCACCCGGGGCTTCACTGATCGCGGGACCCGATCCGGTGGGGCCGGGAGTGATCGAGGGGGCGGGGCCTTTGCCGTCGGACTGGTCGCCGTCCTTGTCGCCGTTGCCGCCACCGGAACTGACGACCCACACGATCAGCAGTCCGAGCAACGCGACGAGCGACATCGCAACGGCCCTCCGCCGCCAGTAGATGGAGGAGGGAAGCGGCCCGATCGGATTGCGCAGAGATCCCACGGCGCAAACTGTACGAGAGATCGGCGCCAACTCCCGCCCCACATGCCGCCCTGCGTCCAGGTTTTGCGGATCATCATCACGGAACTGGCCCCGCAGAGCGCACTGTTGCTCCTGAGGTACCGGTATCGCCCCGGTATCGCCCGGTGGGCGCACCCCGGGGTGCGACCCCGCGCCTTCGCGCCACCACGCGCTCGCGATGCCGCTCGCGCCGCTCGCAACGACGGCCCCTGAGCCACTTCCGACGCGAAACGTGCCAGGATCGGTCCTGCCATGACTGCCATGACTGCCCTCACGACGACTGCCCCCAGCGCCCTCCACGCCCCCGTCATCGCGTGGTTCGACGAGAACGCGCGCGATCTGCCCTGGCGCCGCCCCGAGGCCGGCCCCTGGGGTGTGATGGTCAGCGAGTTCATGCTGCAGCAGACCCCGGTCAGCCGGGTGCTCCCGGTGTACGAGCAGTGGCTGGCCCGCTGGCCGCGCCCCGCCGACCTGGCGGCCGAGCCGCCCGGCGAGGCGGTCCGCGCCTGGGGTCGGCTCGGCTACCCGCGGCGCGCCCTGCGGCTGCACGGCGCGGCCGTGGCGATAACGGAACGCCACGGCGGTGACGTACCGCGCGAGCACGGCCAGCTGCTCGCGCTGCCCGGGATCGGCGAGTACACCGCCGCGGCCGTCGTCTCCTTCGCGTACGGGCAGCGGCACACCGTGCTCGACACCAATGTGCGGCGGGTGTTCGCGCGGGCCGCGACCGGTGTCCAGTACCCGCCGAACGCCACCACCGCCGCCGAGCGCAAGCTCGCCCGGCTGCTGCTGCCCGAGGACGAGCCGACGGCGGCCCGCTGGGCGGCCGCGTCGATGGAGCTCGGCGCGCTGGTGTGTACGGCGAAGAGCCCGGACTGCGTGCGCTGCCCGATCGCGCAGCAGTGCGCCTGGCGGCTGGCGGGCAAGCCCGCGCACCAGGGTCCGCCGCGGCGCGGCCAGACGTACGCCGGTACGGACCGGCAGGTGCGCGGCAAGCTCCTCGCCGTACTGCGCGAGGCGGTCGGTCCGGTGCCGCAGTCGGTGCTCGACGCGGTGTGGGACGAGCCGGTGCAGCGGGCCAGGGCGCTGGACGGGCTGGTGTCGGACGGGCTCGTGGAACCGCTGCCGGGCGGGGTATACCGGCTGCCGCTGAGCCGGGACCTCGACGAACTCGCTGAGAACTCGATGAAAAATCGTTGAACGCGGTCCTGTTACACAACCTACTGACAGCCGTGCGCCCACCGAGGGCTGGTCCGCACAGCCTCGTGACACCGCCTCCGTAACTTCAGCTCCGTAAACACGGAGGCGGCAGCAGAGGCGGTTCGGAAAATGGCGCACGGCGAGGTGCTCGAGTTCGAGGAGTACGTACGGACCCGGCAGGACGCGCTGCTGCGCAGTGCCCGTCGTCTGGTCCCGGACCCCGTCGACGCCCAGGACCTGCTGCAGACCGCGCTCGCCCGTACGTACGGCCGCTGGGACGGCATAGCGGACAAGTCCCTGGCCGACGCCTACCTCCGACGGGTGATGATCAACACCCGCACCGAGTGGTGGCGCGCCCGCAAGCTCGAAGAGGTCCCCACCGAGCAGCTGCCCGACGCGAGCGTCGAGGACGGCACCGAGCAGCGCGCCGACCGCGCCCTTCTGATGGACATCCTCGGCGTGCTGGCGCCCAAGCAGCGCAGCGTGGTCGTGCTGCGACACTGGGAGCAGATGAGCACCGAGGAGACCGCTGCGGCGCTCGGTATGTCGGCAGGTACGGTGAAGAGCACGCTGCACCGGGCGCTGGCCCGGCTCCGCCAGGAGCTGGAGAGCCGCGACCTGGATGCGCGGGCGCTGGAGCGCGGTGAACACGCCGCGCGGAACGAGGGGCGGGAGCGGTGCGCGGCCTAGACAGAGCCTCACGGGCGGCGACGGGCACGGCAGCGGCCGGCCTCGCCGCCGCCGGCCTGTTGGTGGCGGGCTGCTCCACGGGCGGTGCCGGGGTGCGCGACGAGGGGGCGGCGCGTTCCGGCCAGGTGGCGAAGGTCGCGCCCACCACGACGCCGTCCTCCGAGGCTCTGCAGATGGTCGACGCGGTGTCGCTGGTGAAGAACGACCCGGAGGTCAGCGAGGCGGTCAAGCGCGATCTGAAGCCCTGTGTCGCCGACGAGTACCCGGTCGACGTCTCGTACGGCAAGATCACCGCGAACGGGGTCAACGACGTCGTGGTCAACGTCCTGTCGTGCGCGGACGCGGTGGGCGTGGGCACGTACGTATATCGCGCCGAGGGCGAAACGTACGAGAACGTCTTTGCGGCCGAGGAGCCGCCGGTCTACGCGGAGATCGACCGGGGCGACCTGGTGCTCACCAAGCAGGTGTACGCCAAAGGCGACTCGGTGGCCTTCCCGTCCGGCGAGGACATCATCACGTACCGCTGGTCGGGGGAGAAGTTCACCGAGGTCGACCGGGTGCACAACGACTACAGCAACGCGGTCGACGGCGGCGCGCAGCCGCCCGCCGCGCCGTCGGAGGACTGAGAGCAGCCGATGGCCGAGACTCATGTGCTTTTCGTCGAGGACGACGACGTCATCCGTGAGGCCACCCAGCTGGCGCTGGAGCGGGACGGCTTCCGGGTGACCGCGATGCCGGACGGGCTGTCGGGCCTGGAGGCGTTCCGCTCGAACCGGCCGGACATCGCGCTGCTGGATGTGATGGTGCCGGGCCTGGACGGGGTCAGCCTGTGCCGCCGGATCCGGGACGAGTCGACCGTTCCGGTGATCATGCTGTCCGCGCGCGCCGACTCGATCGACGTGGTGCTGGGCCTGGAGGCCGGCGCCGACGACTACGTGACCAAGCCCTTCGACGGCGCCGTGCTGGTGGCCCGCATCCGGGCCGTGCTGCGCCGCTTCGGACACGCGGGCGGGCCCGGCGGGCAGCGCGACACGGACGGCCAGGGCGAGAGCGGGCCGCTGTCCTTCGGCGACCTGGAGGTCGACACGGAGGGCATGGAGGTACGCAAGGGCGGCGCGCCGGTGGCGCTCACACCGACCGAGATGCGGCTGCTGCTGGAGTTCTCCGCGGCGCCGGGCACCGTGCTCTCCCGCGACCGGCTGCTGGAGCGGGTGTGGGACTACGGGTGGGGCGGTGACACCCGGGTCGTGGACGTCCATGTGCAGCGGCTGCGCACCAAGATCGGCCAGGATCGGATCGAGACGGTCCGCGGCTTCGGCTACAAGTTGAAGGCATGAAGCGGTTCGCCCTGCGCACGGGTATCCGCTGGAAGATCAGCTTCGCGATCGCCGCGGTCGGCGCGCTGATCACCGTGGCCCTCAGCCTGGTCGTGCACAACGCCGCGCGTGTCTCGATGCTCGACAACGCCCGTGACGTGCAGCTGGAGCGGGTGCAGTTCATCGCCCGTAACTCGGAGGCGGCGAAGAAGCCGCCGCTCGGCGCCAAACTGAACGATCCCGAGCTGCCCGGGGCGCTCAGGGACAAGGCCACGTCGGGCCGCCGCGGCACGTACGTACAGGAGCACGACAGCGGTGCGCCCGACGTGTGGGCCGCCGTGCCGCTGGGCAACGGGCAGGTCCTGTCGCTGCACACCCGCTTCACCGACAGCGCGAACGTGATGAAGGACCTGGACCGGGCGCTGGTCATCGGATCTGTCGCGGTCGTCTTCGCCGGCTCCGCGCTCGGCGTGCTCATCGGCGGCCAGATCTCCCGCCGGCTGCGCAAGGCGGCCACCGCGGCGGGCAAGGTCGCCCAGGGCGACCCGGACGTACGCGTACGGGACGCGGTCGGCGGCGTCGTACGCGACGAGACGAACGACCTCGCACGCGCCGTGGACGCCATGGCGGACGCCCTTCAGCAGCGCCTGGAGGCGGAGCGGCGGGTCACCGCGGACATCGCGCACGAGCTGCGCACGCCGGTGACCGGGCTGCTGACGGCGGCGGAACTGCTGCCGCCGGGGCGGCCCACCGAGCTGGTCCGGGACCGGGCGCAGGCGATGCGGGTGCTGGTCGAGGACGTACTGGAGGTGGCGCGGCTGGACAGCGCCTCCGAGCGGGCCGAGCTCCAGGAGGTCGCGCTCGGCGAATTCGTCAGCCGCCGGGTGCGGACGATGGACCCGGACGCGGTCGTGCGCGTGGTGCACGAGTCGTGGGTCAGCACCGATCCGCGGCGGCTGGAGCGCATCCTCGGCAATCTGCTGGCCAATGCCGCCAAGCACGGCAAGCCGCCGGTCGAGGTCACCGTGGAGGGCCGGGTGGTACGCGTACGTGATCATGGGCCCGGGTTCCCCGAGGCGCTGCTGCGCGAGGGGCCGAGCCGGTTCCGCACGGGCAGCAGCGACCGCGCGGGCGTCGGCCACGGGCTGGGCCTGACCATCGCCACGGGCCAGGCGCGCGTCCTGGGGGCGCGCCTGACCTTCCGCAACGCCGCCCGCCCGGAGAGTGACACGGCGCCGGGCGCCGGCGGCGCGATCGCGGTGCTGTGGCTGCCCGAGCACGCACCGACGACCACCGGAAGCTTCCCGGTCGTACGGCTGCCGGAATAGGAGGGTGTCCGGCCGATCATGCCGGACACACCCTGGCCGCTCGCAGCTCTCGTCAGCAGGCCCAGTCCTTGTCGAAGTCGAGGTCGCCCCCCTCGCGCTGCTGGGTGAAGGAGAACCAGTTCCCCGAGTCGTCGCGGAAGATCGCCTCGGTTCCGTACGGCCGCTCCTGCGGCTCCTGGAGGAACTGCACCCCGCGCGCCTTGAGCTTCTCGTAGTCGCCGTGGATGTCGTCGGTGGCCAGCACCCCGGCGCCGAGGACGCCCTTGGAGACCAGCGTCTTCATCGCCTCCGCCGACTCCGGGTCGTACACCGCCTTGAAGGCCCGGACGAAGTGGTAGCGGGAGTAGCCCGCGTGCGCGGCGACCGCGTCCAGGTCGAGCGGCTCGGCCCAGTCGCGGTCCATCGCGTCCTTGGCGAGCCGCAGCTGCTTGAGATGAGCCAGATGCGTCACGTATTCGATGCCGGCACGAGGCACTGACAAAACGCCGAAGGCGACTTCGAGGACAAGCGCAAGGCTGTCCTCGAAGTCGCCATCGAACAATCGGTCAACCGATCGTCAGAGCTGAACGCCGGCGCTGCGCAGGAACGCGACCGGGTTGACCGCCGAGCCGTAGTTCGGGGTCGTACGGATCTCGAAGTGCAGGTGCGGGCCGCTGGAGTTTCCGGTGTTGCCGGAGAGCGCGATCTGCTGGTTCGTCTTGACCTTCTGGCCGATGCTCACCTTGATCTTCGACAGGTGCGCGTACTGCGAGTACTTGCCGTTGGAGTGCTTGATCACCACGGCGTTGCCGTACGCGGGACCGTCGCCGCCACCGTTCGGGCCGGCCTTGACCACGGTGCCGGAGCCCGCGGCCTTCACCGAGGTGCCGACCGGAACCGCGTAGTCCTGGCCGGAGTGCTTCTGCGACCACATGTTGCCGCCGAGGCCGAAGCTGGCGCTCAGGGTGTACTTGGCGACCGGGTTGGTCCAGGCGGGGTTGGCCGCCTTCTTCTTGGCCTTCTTGGCCTTCTTGGCCAGTGCGGCCTTCTTGACCTCGGCGGCCTTCTTGGCCTGCGCCGCCTGCTTGGCGACCGCGGCGGCCTTGGCCTGCGCCTCGGCCTGCGCGGCGATGGAGGCGGCCGGCGCGGCCAGGACGTTCGAGGAGGCGACCGCGTCATCGGCGAACGCGACGCCCGCCCCGAGCACCACCGAGGCACCCATGCCCGCGGCCAGGACGGCGGCACGAGTGCGGAGGGCGGACGGGCGGCGGGTGCTGAGGGAAAGGGTGCGCTTCGACATACGGGGAGAACCTCCGGGCATGAATGGACCCGGCACGCATGCCGGGCTGGCCTCACATTGGTAACCCGTGCTCCCCGTCGGGCTCAAACCCCCCTATTACTACCAAAGTTCGTAGAAGTCCCCTGGGCATAAAGAACTGTTGACACCCAAATCCACCCAATTCGGACGCCATGATTTCATGCCGCGGAGGGGGTTTAACCGCAGCTCGCGGCCCGCGTATCCGGATATCTACGTAAGGATCCGGACTCTTCGCCCGCGTCGGCACAGAAGCCCCACACCACCCCGACTGAGGCCCCCCGCCGCACCGCGCACGACCTCCTAGTCCGCCTAGTACCGCCCAAAACGCCTGTGCGCCTTGTCACCGCGGGCCCGCTCCGGAAAGCCCGGATTCGAGACCGGGGTCACACGGATCCTCACTAAGCCGAGCCTCGAAACGGGACCGTTTCGGGGGGACAGGCGCCGACTGCATCCCATACTTGATGCTCGTCCTGGACGGATGACGGTAGGTCTCGCACCGGACGCGCCGCTGCGCACGCTCGACCTCGTACGGACCGGCACGCCGGAGACCGGCTACCGGGACATCGGCCGCTGGGCCGGCCTGGAGGGTCTGCGCCTGGGCAGGGACAGCAGTCCCCGGACGGCTGTCGACTGGCAGGACCTCGCGGAGGCACAGACCCTCCAGCTGCTGGAGGTGGCCGCGCAGTCGCTGGACACCCACCCGGGCGGCGCACTCTTCCCCCAGGTCAGGGAACTGGAGCTCTCGTACCAGGGGGCCAGGTCCCCGACCTCCGGCGCGTCCCGGAGCTCACGCAGCTGCGTATCTCGGCCGGGGCCGGCGGCCGGGTCGACCTCGGACCACTGGGTGATCTGGCCCGGCTGGAGCGTGTCTACGTCCCCGGCGCTGCCGGGTCGGCGGAGGGTGCCGACCGGCTTCCGATCCATGTCCGGATCCTCCACACCTGGGGGGTCTCGGGGCCCACGGCAGTCTGAGGGCACACGGCAAAGGGGCGGCCCCCGGAAACCTTGGTTTCCGGGGGCCGCCCCTTTGCTCATGCAGGCCGCGAGTGTTACGCGTCCTTGCTCAGGTTGGGGCCGGCGCTGCCGCCCGTCGCCTGCTCGATCGGCGGGACGTCCGGCAGGGCCGACTTCTCCTCGCCACGGAAGGTGAACTTCCGCTCGTCCCCCTCGCCCTCGGTGTCCACAACCACGATGTGACCGGGGCGCAGCTCGCCGAAGAGGATCTTCTCCGACAGCACGTCCTCGATCTCCCGCTGGATCGTCCGGCGCAGCGGCCGGGCGCCCATGACCGGGTCGTAGCCCTTCTTGGCGAGGAGCGACTTGGCGTCCGCGCTGAGCTCGAGGCCCATGTCGCGATCTTTCAGACGCTCGTCCACCTTGGCGATCATGAGGTCGACGATCTGGATGATGTCTTCCTCGGTGAGCTGGTGGAAGACCACGGTGTCGTCGACACGGTTGAGGAACTCCGGCCGGAAGTGCTGCTTGAGCTCCTCGTTGACCTTGTTCTTCATCCGGTCGTAGTTCGACTTGGTGTCGCCCTGGGCGGCGAAGCCCAGGTTGAAGCCCTTCGAGATGTCCCGGGTCCCAAGGTTGGTCGTCATGATGATGACCGTGTTCTTGAAGTCCACGACGCGGCCCTGGGAGTCGGTCAGGCGACCGTCCTCCAGGATCTGCAGAAGGGAATTGAAGATATCGGGGTGGGCCTTCTCGACCTCGTCGAAGAGGACGACGGAGAACGGCTTCCGGCGCACCTTCTCGGTGAGCTGGCCGCCCTCTTCGTAACCCACGTATCCGGGGGGAGAACCGAAGAGACGGGACACCGTGTGCTTCTCGCTGAACTCCGACATGTCGAGGGAGATCAGCGCGTCCTCGTCGCCGAAGAGGAATTCGGCGAGCGTCTTGGAGAGCTCGGTCTTACCGACACCGGACGGGCCGGCGAAGATGAACGAGCCACCGGGGCGCTTCGGGTCCTTCAGGCCCGCTCGCGTACGGCGGATCGCCTGCGACAGGGCCTTGATGGCGTCCTTCTGGCCGATGACGCGCTTGTGGAGCTCGTCCTCCATGCGCAGCAGCCGGGACGACTCCTCCTCGGTGAGCTTGAAGACCGGAATGCCGGTGGCGGTCGCGAGGACCTCGGCAATCAGCTCCTCGTCCACCTCGGCGACGACGTCCATGTCGCCGGCCTTCCACTCCTTCTCGCGCTTGGTCTTGCCAGCGAGGAGCTGCTTCTCCTTGTCGCGGAGGGAAGCCGCCTTCTCGAAGTCCTGCGAGTCGATCGCGGACTCCTTGTCCCGGCGGACACCGGCGATCTTCTCGTCGAACTCGCGGAGGTCCGGCGGCGCGGTCATCCGGCGGATGCGCATCCGGGAGCCGGCCTCGTCGATCAGGTCGATCGCCTTGTCCGGCAGGAAGCGGTCGGAGATGTACCGGTCGGCGAGCGTCGCTGCGGCGACCAGCGCGGAGTCCGTGATGGACACCCGGTGGTGCGCCTCGTAGCGGTCGCGCAAACCCTTCAGGATCTCGATCGTGTGCGGCAGCGACGGCTCCGCGACCTGGATCGGCTGGAAGCGGCGCTCGAGGGCCGCGTCCTTCTCCAGGTGCTTGCGGTACTCGTCGAGCGTCGTGGCACCGATGGTCTGCAGCTCACCGCGGGCCAGCATCGGCTTCAGGATGCTGGCGGCGTCGATCGCGCCCTCGGCGGCGCCCGCACCCACGAGGGTGTGGAGCTCGTCGATGAACAGGATGATGTCGCCGCGGGTGCGGATCTCCTTCAGGACCTTCTTCAGGCGCTCCTCGAAGTCACCGCGGTAGCGGGATCCGGCGACGAGCGCACCGAGGTCGAGGGTGTAGAGGTGCTTGTCCTTGAGGGTCTCGGGCACCTCGCCCTTGACGATGGCCTGGGCCAGTCCCTCGACGACCGCCGTCTTTCCGACGCCGGGCTCGCCGATCAGGACCGGGTTGTTCTTCGTACGGCGGGACAGCACCTGCATGACCCGCTCGATCTCCTTCTCGCGCCCGATGACCGGGTCGAGCTTGGATTCGCGGGCAGCCTGGGTCAGGTTGCGGCCGAACTGGTCCAGGACGAGCGAGGTCGAGGGGGTTCCCTCGGCCGGGCCGCCGGCCGTGGCGGCCTCCTTGCCCTGGTAGCCGGAGAGCAGCTGGATGACCTGCTGCCGCACCCGGTTCAGATCGGCGCCCAGCTTCACGAGGACCTGGGCGGCGACGCCCTCGCCCTCGCGGATCAGGCCGAGCAGGATGTGCTCCGTGCCGATGTAGTTGTGGCCGAGCTGAAGGGCCTCGCGGAGCGAGAGCTCCAGGACCTTCTTTGCACGAGGGGTGAAGGGGATGTGCCCGGACGGGGCCTGCTGCCCCTGCCCGATGATCTCCTCCACCTGCTGGCGGACCGCCTCGAGCGAAATCCCGAGGCTCTCCAGGGCCTTAGCGGCGACACCCTCACCCTCGTGGATAAGGCCCAGGAGGATGTGCTCGGTGCCGATGTAGTTGTGGTTGAGCATCCGGGCTTCTTCCTGAGCCAGGACGACAACCCGCCGCGCGCGGTCGGTGAACCTCTCGAACATCGTTAATCGCTCCTCAGAGCGGTCGGGCAGTGAGAGGGGCGTGTCCCCTCCCCGCAGTCCTTCCGCATGCTAGTCCCGCAAGACGGGACAGCTCATTCCAACTGCCGACACCCGTCCTTGGCCTCCTGCCCCGAACAGTCGACAACTGCTCCAACCTGATGGTGCGAGACGATGTTCCCGCAGGCCAGGCAGATACCCGTGCCATCAGTACGCCGATGGCGAACGTGAGACCGCCAGAACTGCGTGTCGCCCCTTCCCACTAGGAATGTCTTACCCGTAAGCACTGACACTCCATGCCGCTTTCCCCGGTTCCCTCCGCTACGGGCGAACACACTTGCGCCCCCGAAAGCGTTGACGCGCTTCCGATGCCACCACGGAAAGCGATCACGAGCCGACTCTGCGTAACTCATCGGCGTTCGCGGGAGTTGCTCCGGGCGTGGCCCCGACTGTCCCGCTCCCCCGTGCGCCGCTCGACGGCATCGCGCACTGGTACGAGCGCGAGCTCGGCTGGGCGGTCGCCGGCGGGGTCCCGGTGGAGCTGCTGACCGGGCTGCGCTTCGACGTACTGGAGCTGCCGGCCGACGCGGGCCACGCGGTACTGCGGCGCATCGCGGCCACCGGTCCGGTGGCGCTCACGGGTGGGGTCCCCCATGCCGAAGGCAAGGGGAGGATGCGGCTGCTGGTGGCCGCGGGGAGCGCGGACGAGCTGGACGGGCTGCTCGACTGGCTCGACTGGGGCGGAATCGCCCTCGATCTGACCGCGACGGGTGCGGGCGGCCGGATCACCGCCCCGGCGCCGCCCGGATTTCCAGGGGCGGGCTCGCGGGGGGCCGCCAGGTGGCTGCGGCCCCCCGAGCCGGGGTGCGAGGCAAGACTTCCGGCCATTGCCCCAATGGGACACGGGGCCGGACTCGGGGACATTGGGGGTGCCCCCGATCTCGTACGGCTGGTGGACGCGGCGGCGACGGAATGCCACCGTGCCCGGCTGTCGCGTACAACTACTCAGGCGTTGGCCTTCTCGTAGGCCTCGCGGATCTCGGCGGGAACCCGGCCGCGGTCGTTGACGCTGTAGTTGTTGGCCTTCGCCCACGCACGGATCTCCGCGGTGTCCTTGCCGCCACCAGCGGCGACCGCACGACCCTTGCCGCGGCCGGTCGCGGCACGACCGCCGGTACGCCGTCCGCTCTTGGTGTACGGCTCGAGGAGGCCACGGAGCTTGTCCGCGTTGGCGGTGGTGAGGTCGATCTCGTAGGTCTTGCCGTCCAGCGCGAACGTCACGGTCTCGTCCGCCTCGACACCGTCGAGGTCATCGACAAGAAGGACCTGAACCTTCTGTGCCACCGGATTTCCTTTCATCGAAAATGCAGTACGCGGAAAGGAAACCGCTTTTGCCTGGAAAACACAAACCCCCGGCAGAGGTTCAGGACCTCAACAGCGCGGGAAACGTACGCGATTCGGACATAGGCCCCGCGGAGCGGCAGCGTCCGGGAATAGCGGGCGGGCGATCACAGGTGCAGAAGCATCCGACTGTTGCCCAAGGTGTTCGGCTTCACTCGTTCGAGACCGAGGAACTCGGCGACGCCCTCGTCGGACGAACGCAGCAGCTCGCTGTAGACATCTCCGTCGACCGGAGTCTCTCCGATCTGGACGAAGCCGTACTTCGCAAAGAAGTCCACTTCGAAGGTGAGGCAGAATACCCGGCGCACACCGAGCCAGCGCGCCGTCTGCAAGAGCTTGGCCAGCACCTGGTGCCCCACTCCGGCGCCCCGGAACTCTCGGTCGACGGCGAGAGTGCGTACTTCTGCCAGGTCCTCCCACATCACATGCAGGGCGCCGCAGCCGACCACCCGGGCATCCTCGACCCGTTCCGCGACCCAGAACTCCTGGATGTCCTCGTAAAGCGTGACCGTCGCTTTGTCGAGCAGGATCCGATCGCGAACGTAGGAGTCCAGGAGTCGCCGAACCGTCGGCACATCGCTCGTCCGCGCCCGGCGGATGGTGACGGCTTTTGCGTTTGCACGGGGAACGTGAGGATGTGCAGGGGTCATGTCGGGACGCTATCGTCCCCTGCTTCGGCGTCGGCTTCGGGGTCGTCGCGTTGAACCACGCGCACCGCGTCGCGGAGCGCTTCTCGCTGTTCGGCCGACATCATGCCGAAGAAGGCGACCAGGGCTGCGGCGGGGTTGTCACTCGTCGACCAGGCTTCGTTCATCAGTGCGGCCGAGTAGGCGGCTCGAGTGGAGACCGCCGTATATCGATAGGCGCGGCCTTCCGCTTCCCTCCGCACCCAGCCCTTCTGATGGAGATTGTCCATAACCGTCATGACGGTGGTGTACGCGATGGACCGTTCCTTCTGAAGGTCTTCCAGGACTTCCCGAACGGTGACCGGGCGGTTCCACTGCCACACCCGGGTCATGACGGCGTCTTCGAGTTCTCCCAAGGGGCGAGGCACACGAGAACGATAGTCGGAGATGTCCCGATTGGCTGGCTATTCGCACAACAAAATGGGCGTACGGCTCGAAATGAGCCGTACGCCGCACGGGTCGCTGCCGGGGTCGCAGCCGGGTTCAGGCGGTGCTGCCGGGCCGCGGCGCCTGCCGCACCGCCTCGGCCCGGGCGATGGCGGCGTCGACGGCCGCGTCCTCCTTGGCCTTGTTGGCGCCGCCCTGGCTCTTGACGATGGTCACGATCAGGCCGATGAAGAAGGCGGCCATCACCACGGGCGGCACGAGCGCGGATACGTAGTCCATGCCCTCAGGGTAGCTACCCGGCCGCGCGCGCCTGTGGTGGGGGCGTGGGCTTCCGGCGCGGCGGGAACACCTCGCCCGGCGTCGGGATGGGGCGGTCCGGCCGGGGCACTGAGGGCTGGGGGGCGGGCCTTTCCGGCGCGGGCTTCTCCGGCTTCCGCTCCTCCTTGCCGCCCGGGAGGGCGAGCAGCCGGGTACGCGGCGCGGGGGCTGTGTGGGCGGGCGCCTGGGCGGTACGGCCGGCCAGCCTGGCCCGTAGGGACTGCTCCGCCAGCGCCTGGCAGCGGTTCAGCAGGGCCGCGCCGACCGGGTTGCCGCGCAGCGCGCGGAGTGCGGCGAGGTCGTCGGGGCTCGGGAGGTAGCCGGCGGCGAGGGCGTCCTGGAGCAGCTCCAGATATCCGGCCACGGTGCCGGGCAGGGCGGCCCGGTAGCGGCCGAGATCCGCGAGCAGGAACGCCCGGAGCCGGCCGCCTTCGCGGACCGCTTCGTCCACGGAGTCCGCGAGGCGCAGGCAGTCCTGGACGTCCTCGTCCGTCAGGGGCGTGGAGTCGGAGTGGAGGGCATGGGCGAGGGCGCGCCGGAGCACACGCAGCTCATCTGCGCTGAACGCCATGCCGCCACGGGAACCGTATGGCGTGGGCATGGACCGACAATACGCGCTAATCGGACAAAGTCTGCTCACCGTCAATCACCCGGCGTGGTGGTACGCCTCCCGCGCGCACGAGGTCGGGGACCCAGGGCGAGGCGGCCGCGTCAGAACGACGTGATGTTGCGTTCGTAGACCAGGCGGAGCCCGATCAGCGTCAGCCACGGCTCGTGCTCGTCGATCACCGACGCCTCGCCCAGCACCATCGGCGCGAGCCCGCCCGTCGCGATGACCGTGACGTCGTCCGGATCTCCGTCCGGACCCGCCAGTTCCCTGGCCATCCGGCTGACCACTCCGTCGACCTGTCCGGCGAAGCCGTACAGGATGCCGGACTGCATCGCCTCGACCGTGTTCTTGCCGATCACGCTGCGCGGCCGGGCCAGTTCGATCTTGCGGAGCTGTGCGCCCTTGACGCCGAGCGCCTCGACCGAGATCTCGATGCCCGGCGCGATGACGCCGCCCGCGTACTCGCCACGGGCCGACACCGCGTCGAACGTCGTCGCCGTACCGAAGTCCACGACGATCGCCGGGCCGCCGTATAGCTCGACCGCCGCGACCGCGTTGATGATGCGGTCGGCGCCGACCTCCTTGGGGTTGTCCATGAGGACCGGGACACCGGTCTTGACGCCGGGCTCGACCAGGACGGCCGGCACATCGCCGTAGTACCGGCGGGTGACCTCGCGCAGCTCGTGCAGGACCGAGGGGACGGTCGCGCAGATCGCGATGCCCTCGATGCCGTCGCCGAGCTCTACGCCGAGCAGCGGGTGCATGCCCATCAGGCCCTGGAGGAGCACGGCCAGCTCGTCCGCCGTGCGGCGGGCATCGGTGGAGATGCGCCAGTGCTCGACGATCTCGTCGCCGTCGAAGAGGCCGAGGACGGTGTGGGTGTTGCCGACGTCGATGGTGAGCAGCATCAGGCTTCGACCTCACGCAGGTCGAGGCCGATGTCGAGGATCGGGGAGGAGTGGGTGAGGCCGCCGACCGCGAGGTAGTCGACACCCGTCTCGGCGTACGCGCGGGCCGTGTCCAGCGTCAGCCGGCCCGAGGACTCCAGGACGGCCCTTCCGGCGACGGCCTTGACCGCTTCCGCGGTCTGCGTCGGGGTGAAGTTGTCCAGCAGGATCAGGTCCGCGCCCGCCTCCAGCACCTCGCCGACCTGGGCGAGGGTGTCTGCCTCGACCTCGATCGGAACGTCCGGGAAGGCCTTGCGTACGGCGTTGAAGGCTTCGGCCACACCGCCCGCGGCGACCACGTGGTTGTCCTTGACCAGGGCGGCGTCGGACAGCGACATGCGGTGGTTGACGCCGCCGCCGCAGCGCACCGCGTACTTCTCCAGCGCGCGCAGGCCGGGCGTCGTCTTACGGGTGTCGCGGACCTTCGCCTTGGTGCCTTCGAGTACGTCGGCCCAGGCGCGGGTGGCGGTCGCGATGCCCGACAGCCGGCACAGGATGTTGAGCGCGCTGCGCTCACCGGTGAGCAGGTCGCGGGTGCGGGTCGTGACGGACAGCAGCTTCTGTCCGGCCTCGACACGGTCGCCGTCCTCGACGTGCCGCTCCACCTCGAACGCGTCGGTGCAGACCAGGGAGAGCACCGCCTCGGCGATGCGCAGGCCCGCGACCGTGCCGGCCTCGCGCGCGGTGAAGTCGGCGGTGGCGACGGCGTCCTCGGGGACGGTCGCGACGGTCGTCACGTCCTCGCCCCCGTCGAGGTCCTCCGAGATCGCCATGTGCGCGATGTCCTCGACGAGTACGGGGTCCAGGCCCGCCTCGGCGAGGAGCTGGGCGAGGGCGGGGTCGAGGCCGCACTCCATCGGTTCGGCGTCGTACGCGTCGTCCGCGCCGCAGCCACAGGAGTCACCGCAGCCGGTCTGGACGAGGGGAAGGTCGTTCGGGGTGGACACGGTCGGTCACTGCTCCTGGGGACGGGCGGCGGGATGGACGGTGGACGGGACAGCCGGGATGGGCTCGGCGGGAGGGACCGCTGGGTGGGCTTGAGTGGGGGGAAATACAGCGGTGTCGGTGCGGCGGATCACCAGGGCCCGCTTCTCGCTCCTGGAGAGTCGCACGACGAGATGGCGGTGCCAGTTCACGTCGTCGCGGTCCGGGTGGTCCTCGCGCCAGTGGCAGCCGCGCGTCTCCTCGCGTTCCAGGGCCGCGGCGACCAGGACGCGGGCCACGCACAGGAGGTTGGTGGCCTCCCAGGTGTCGACTCCCGGCTCGCCGGTCTTGCCGTGCGTCTCCAGGTCGTACAGCGCGGAGAGGTACAGCGCTTCGAGGCCGTCGGCCGCGTCCGCGAGGCTCTGCGCGGAGCGCAGTACGCCCGCGCCCCCGGTCATGATGCGCTGGACCTCGATACGCGTCTCGGGGGCGAGCAGCGGGCCGGTGGCCGGTACCGGAATGCCGGGGCCGCCGGCCTCGGGCAGGTGCTCCGCGATGTCCTCGGCGATGCGCTCGGCGAAGACCAGGCCCTCCAGCAGCGAGTTGGAGGCGAGCCGGTTCGCGCCGTGGACGCCCGTGCAGGCGACCTCGCCGCACGCGTACAGGCCGGGGACCGTGCTGCGGCCGCGCAGGTCGGTCCGTACGCCGCCGCTGGCGTAGTGCGCGGCGGGAGCGACCGGGATCGGCTCGGTCACCGGGTCGATGCCGTGGGTGCGGCAGGCGGCGAGGATGGTGGGGAAGCGGTGCTCCCACATCTCGGCGCCGAAGTGGCGGGCGTCCAGGTACATGTGCCGGGCGCCCTGTTCCTGCATGCGGCGCATGATGGCCTTCGCCACGATGTCCCGGGGAGCAAGCTCCGCCAGCTCGTGCTGCCCGAGCATGAAGCGCACCCCGTCCGCATCGACGAGGTACGCGCCTTCTCCCCGCACCGCCTCGGAGACCAGCGGCTGCTGGCCCTCCGCGTCCGGGCCGAGGAACAGCACGGTCGGGTGGAACTGGACGAACTCCAGGTCGGAGACCTCGGCCCCGGCGCGCAGCGCGAGGGCCACGCCGTCGCCCGTGGACACCGAGGGGTTGGTGGTGGCGGAGAAGACCTGGCCCATGCCGCCGGTCGCCAGGATCACCGCGGGGGCGTGCACCGCGCCGACCCCGTCGTGCTGGCCCTCGCCCATGACGTGCAGGGTGACGCCTGCCGTACGGCCTTCGGCGTCGGTGAGGAGATCGAGCACGAGGGCGTTCTCGACGGTCTCGATGCGGGAGGCGTGCACGGCCTGGACCAGGGCGCGGGAGATTTCGGCGCCGGTCGCGTCGCCGCCCGCGTGCGCGATGCGGCGGCGGTGGTGCCCGCCCTCGCGGGTCAGCTCTATCTCGCCGGTCGCGGCGGAGGTGTCGAAGACGGCGCCGGTGGCGATCAGCCGCCGTACCGCGTCGGGGCCTTCGGTGACGAGCGTCCGTACGGCCTCCTCGTCGCACAGCCCCGCGCCCGCGACGAGCGTGTCGTCCAGGTGCTGGCCCGGGGTGTCGCCCTCGCCGAGGGCGGCCGCGATACCGCCCTGCGCCCAGCGGGTGGAGCCGTCGTCGAGGCGGGCCTTGGTGACGACCACCGTCTTACGGCCCGCCGCGGCGCAGCGCAGGGCGGCAGTGAGCCCCGCGACACCGGAGCCGACGACCACGACGTCGGCGGCGATCGCCCAGCCGGGGGCGGGGGCGTGCAGGCGTATACCGGTGGTCACTTGGGCTCTCCACTGTGTCGGTTCGGGGAAAAGGCCAGCGGGAGATTGTCGATCAGGCGGGTCGTGCCCACCTTTGCGGCCACGGCGAGGATCGCGTCGCCGGTGTGGTCGTCGGGGACCTCGGTGAAGTCGGCGGGGTCCACGAGCGCCAGGTAGTCCAGGGCGAGCGGCGGCTGCGCCCGGGCGGCCTCGTCCAGTACGGCCCGTGCGGCGGCGCGAACCGCTGTGGGCAGTCCGTCCGCGGCCCGGGCTATGGCATGGGCGTCCGCGGAGGCGCGGGCCTCCCCGAGCTTGGCCAGCGCGGCGGCGCGCTCGTCGGTGGCGGGCACGGATTCGGCGCGGGCGCGCAGCGCCTCCTGCGCGGCGAGCCGGTCACGGCCCGCGAACAGGGCGCGGGAGAGGGCGAGGGCCGTGTGCCGCTCGGCGGTTGAGAGGTAGCGGTTGCGGCTGGACAGCGCGAGGCCGTCGGGCTCCCGGACGGTGGGTACGCCGACGATCTCGACCGGGAAGTTGAGGTCCTGGGCCATACGCCGGATCAGGGCGAGCTGCTGGGCATCCTTCTGACCGAAGAAGGCCAGGTCGGGGCGGGTGAGGTGGAGCAGCTTCGCGACGACCGTGAGCATGCCGTCGAAGTGGCCGGGCCGGGTGGCTCCTTCGAGGCGCTCACCCATCGGGCCCGAGCTGAGCCGGACTTGTGGGGCGCCGCCCGGGTAGACCTCGTCGACGGAGGGCGCGAACACGGCGCTCGCGCCCGCCTCCTCGGCGATCTTGACGTCGGCGTCGATGGTGCGGGGGTAGCGGTCGAGGTCCTCGTTGGCCCCGAACTGGAGGGGGTTGACGAAGACGGTGACGACGACGAAGCCGTCGTTGCCGACGCGTTCCCTGGCGGCACGGATCAGGCTCGCATGACCCTCGTGCAGGGCGCCCATGGTCATGACGACGGCGTTGCGGCCGGGCTCGCCGTAAGGGGAGAGGGCGTATTCGAGGTCGTCGCGGGTGGGGATCAGCTCGAACCCCCCGCGCCGGGGCACGACCGCGTCGCGGGCGAACGGCCTGGGGCTCACCGGTCGCCTCCTTCTGCCAGTACGCCGAGCAGGTCCTCGGCCAGCTCCGGCTTGAGCAGGCCGTGTGCGAGCGCGCGGTCCGCGGTGGTGCGGGCCATCGCCAGGTAGCCGGCCACAGCCTGCGGCGCGTGCTTGCGCAGCTCCGCGACATGGGCGGCGACGGTACCGGCGTCGCCTCTGGCGACGGGTCCCGTCAGGGCAGCGTCCCCCGACCGCAGGGCGTTGTCGAGGGCCGCGCCGAGCAGCGGGCCGAGCATCCGGTCGGGAGCTTCCACCCCGGCCGTACGCAGCAGCTCCATCGACTGGGCGACCAGGGTGACGAGATGGTTCGCGCCGAGCGCGAGGGCCGCGTGGTAGAGCGGACGGGCCTCCTCCTCGATCCACTCGGGCTCGCCGCCCATCTCGATGACCAGCGCCTCGGCCGCGAGCCGCAGCTCCTCGGGGGCGGTGACACCGAACGAGCAGCCGGCCAGCCGCTGGACGTCGACGGCGGTGCCGGTGAACGTCATCGCGGGGTGCAGGGCGAGCGGCAGGCCGCCGGCCCGTCGGGCGGGGGCGAGGACGGCCGTACCGTACCGCCCGGAGGTGTGCACCAGCAGCTGCCCCGGCCGCACCGCCCCGGTCTCGGCGAGCCCCTCGACGAGACCCGGCAGCGCGTCGTCGGGGACGGTGAGCAGCACCAGTTCGGCTCGCTCGAGAACCTGGGCGGGTGTGACAACCGGGACATCGGGGAGCAGCGTCGCGGCCCTGCGGAGCGATGCGTCGGAGACGCCCGAGACGGCGACGGGCCGGTGCCCCGCGAGCTGAAGCGAAGCGGCGAGGGCAGGGCCGACCCTGCCTGCTCCGACCACGCCGACGGTCAGACGGGCGGGGCGGTCCCGAGGGTCCGCTGGTGGGGATGCGTTCACGCGCGACGGCCTTCCGTTCCAGTCCGCGGGGGGTACCGGACGATTCTTCGTCATGCTACGCCAGCGTCACTCCGCGCCCTTCAGTTGTCCACAGGCTGTGGGCAGGGCGGCGGCGCGTGGGCGATGATCGACGGATGGCGGATACGGCAGGTACGGCGACGGATGTGACGAACGAGCCGGACGAGCAGCACCGGCGGCGGCGCAGGATCGCCGCCTGGCGCGGGTCGAAGCGGCTGCTGTGGCGCGCCTCCGCCGACGCGACGATCGGCGCACAGTTGGCCGCGCTTGCGGCGGACGCCGGCTCCGTGCTCGACGTCGACGAGGGGGTCGACCTGTACGGCCTCGGGGTGGTCGCGGAGCTGGAGCGGCGGGTCGCCGACCTGCTGGACCTTCAGGCCGCGGCGTTCTTCCCGACCGGGACGATGGCCCAGCAGGTGGCGCTGCGCTGCTGGGCGGGGCGTACCGGAAACCCGCTCGTCGCGCTGCACCCGCTGGCCCATCCGGAGCTGCACGAAGGGGATGCCCTCTCCGTCGTCAGCGGGCTGCGGACCGTATATCCGACGTCCGGGCCGCGGCTGCCGACCGCACAGGAGGTGCGGGCCTGCCACGAGCCGTTCGGGACGCTGATGCTGGAGCTGCCACTGCGGGAGGCGGGCTTCGTGCTGCCGTCGTGGGACGAGCTGACCGAGGTGGTGGAGGCCGCCCGGGAACGCGATGCGGTGGTGCACTTCGACGGCGCACGGCTGTGGGAGTGCGCCCCCCACTTCGGCCGTACGCTCCCCGAGATCGCGGGCCTCGCGGACAGCGTGTACGTGTCCTTCTACAAGTCGCTCGACGGTATGTCCGGCGCGGTGCTCGCAGGCTCGGAGTCGCTGGTCGACGAGGCGCGGGTGTGGCGTCACCGGTACGGCGGCCAGCTCTTCCAGCAGTACCCGGCGGTGCTGAGCGCGCTGCTCGGCATGGAGCGGGAGCTGCCCCGGCTGCCGTCGTACGTCGCTCACGCGAAGGTGGTCGCCGCCGCCCTTCGGGACGGCTTCCGGGAGGCCGGGGTGCCGTGGTTCCGGGTGCACCCGCAGGTGCCGCACACGCACCAGTTCCAGATGTGGCTACCGTACGAGGCGGACGCACTGGACGAGGCGTCGGTGCGGCAGGCGGAGGAGACGGGCGTGACCCTCTTCCGCCGCTGGTTCCCGGACACCCCGCCCGGCCTGTCGGTCACCGAGGTAACGGTGACGGCGCCCGGCCTGGAGTGGACGCCGGCCGAAGTGAAGGCGGCGGTGGCGGACTTCGTCACGCGCCTTGCCTAGGGCCTTTCCGGTCGATCAGGCCGGATAAGGGAGCGGGGTCTGGTGCCGTGGATCGCAAGGCGGAGGAGGCCGTGACATCAGTCGCTGCCGCGACGGGCGACGCGGTGGGGGAGGTAGCTGGGGGAGGTAGCTGGGGGACGTCGGCGACCGACGACAACGCGGCGAGGCGCGGCCCGCCGCGGAGCGGCTGATGTCACCGCGGGCACGCGAGCCCGGCATGATCGGCCGGACAGGACCTAGCCGGCGGGCCGCGTCGGCTGGGGGCCGACTCACGCGGGCCGACGCGGCCCGCACCCCGCGCCCGGCCCCGGCCATGGGCGGACCGCACCATGGGCGTGAGTGTGATCAGGCAAGCGGTCGGGCAAGCGCTCAGACCCCGCCGCTGCCCGCCCGGACCAGGCCCGTCTCGTACGCCAGGACCACCACCTGCACCCGGTCGCGCAGGCCCAGCTTGGTCAGGATGCGGCCGACGTGCGTCTTGACCGTCGCCTCCGACAGCACCAGCCGGGCCGCGATCTCGCCGTTCGACAGGCCCTGCGCGACCAGCAGCATGACCTCGCGCTCGCGTTCCGTCAGCCGCTCGATCTCCTTGTGATGCGGCTCCTTGTCGCTGCTCGGCAGCATCGGCGCGAACCGGTTCAGCAGCCGCCGCGTCGTCGACGGCGCGACCACCGCGTCTCCGCTGTGCACCGCGCGGATCGCGCCGAGCAGTTCACCCGGCGGCACATCCTTGAGCATGAAGCCGCTCGCGCCCGCCTTCAGGCCGGAGAAGGCGTACTCGTCGAGGTCGAACGTCGTCAGGATGATGACCTTCGGGTGGACCTCCTGCCCGCAGATGCGGCGGGTCGCCTCCACCCCGTCCAGCTTCGGCATACGTACATCCATCAGCACGACGTCGACCGCCGTCGACCGCAGCACCTCGATCGCCTCGACGCCGTCACCCGCCTCCGCGACGACTTCCATGTCGGGCTGGGCGGCCAGCACCATACGGAAACCGGTGCGCAGCAGCACCTGGTCGTCGACGAGCATCATGCGGATCGACATGTGTCGTCCCTTTCCTAGTTCCTGTGCGCGGATACGGGCATCAGTGGGCCGGTTTCAGGGGGAGCAGCGCACTGATCCGGAAGCCGCCGCCCGGCCGCGGGCCCGCGTCCAGCGTGCCCCCCACCATGCCGACGCGTTCGCGCATGCCGATGAGGCCGTGGCCGCGCCCGTCGGCGCCGCCGTCCTCGTACATCTCGTGCGCGGCACCCCGTCCGTCGTCCTCCACGAGGAGACCGAGCCCGTCGTCGAAGTAGACGAGCCGGACACTCGCGCCGACGTCGGGACCGCCGTGCTTGCGGGTGTTGGTGAGGGCCTCCTGCACGATGCGGTACGCGGTCAGCTCCACGCCGCTCGGCAGCGGCCGCGGTGTCCCCTCGACCTTGAAGTCCACCGCCAGACCGGCCGTCCGTACCTGCTCGACCAGGTCCTCGATCTGCTCGACATCGGGCTGCGGTACGTACTCGCCGCCCTCCTTCGGTTCGCCGGTGCGCAGCACGCCCAGCAGGCGGCGCATCTCGGCGAGGGCCTGCCGGCCCGTGCTGGAGATCGTCTCCAGCGCCTGCCTGGCCTGGTCGGGCGCGGCGTCCATGACGTACGCCGCGCCGTCCGCCTGCACCACCATCACCGAGACGTTGTGCGCGACGACGTCGTGCAGTTCGCGGGCGATACGGGCCCGCTCGGCGGCGACCGCCACCTTGGCCTGCGCCTCACGCTCCTGCTCCAGGCTGGCGTTGCGCGCCTCGAGCTGCGCGAAGTACGCACGGCGGGTGCGCATCGAATCGCCCAGAACCCAGGCGAGGGCAAACGGAACAATCATGATCGATATGAAGAAGATCCGGCCGAGGAGGCTCATGTTCGGCTCCGGCCAGCGCAGCTGCGCGAGCGGCGCCGCGCACAGGCCGCCGATCAGGGCGAACCGGGACACCCAGCGCCGGGCGTCGGTCGCGGCGACCGTGTAGATGATGACGAGCATCGCCCAGTCGGCGGGATTGATCTCGACGTTCAGCGCGAGCTGCGCCACGCCCGCGGCCACCGCGAGGCCGAGCATCCACTCCGGCGCGCGGCGGCGCAGCGCGACCACGGTGCACAGTGCGAGGACGATGGGGATGGCGGCGTACATCGGCACTGGGGCCATCGACGCGTGGACGACCCACAGCATGGAGAACCCGAGGAGCGTCACAGCCCAGAAGCTGTCGACACTCGTCGGGTGCCTGCGAATGAAGTCGTAGAGGCGTTGCACGTAACCCAGCGTAGGGACAGCGAATAGGTGCAGGGGTCAACCGGAGGAGCGATCCGGTCCTCGGGCGCGTACTCCCCAAGGTGGAGACAGAGCCTAGCCTTGACCGTGTGACAGGCGAGTGGCGAGGGTGGCGAGAGGCGGCCGAGTCCGCCCTGTACGGTCCGGGCGGCTTCTACCGGCGCCCCGACGGTCCCGGCCCCGCGGGCCACTTCCGTACGTCGGTGCATGCCTCACCGCTGTACGCGGGGGCGGTCGCCCGGCTGCTGACCAGGGTCGACACCGCGCTCGGACACCCGGCGGAACTCGCCCTGGTGGATATGGGCGCGGGCCGCGGCGAACTGCTGACGGACGTACTGGCGGCGCTGGATCCGGCGGTACGGGAACGGGTCCGCGCCCACGCGGTGGAGCGCGCCCCGCGTCCCCCGGAGGGCGTGGACCCCGCCATCGCGTGGCAGGAGGAGCCGCCGAGCGGAATCACCGGACTCCTCTTCGCGAACGAGTGGCTGGACAACGTGCCGGTGGACGTGGCGGAGGTCGGCGAGGACGGTGTCGCCCGGTACGTCCTGGTCGGCCCGGACGGTACGGAAGCGCGGGGCGACCCGGTGTCCGGCCCGGACCTCGCCTGGCTGACGAGCTGGTGGCCGCTGGCCCCGGTCCCCGGCCTGCGCGCCGAGATCGGCCGCCCCCGGGACGAGGCTTGGGCGGCGGCGGTGGCCACGATGGACCGCGGCCTGGCGGTCGCCGTCGACTACAGCCACACGCGGGAGGCGCGCCCGCCGTTCGGCACGCTGACCGGCTTCCGCGAGGGCCGCGAGGTGAACCCGGTGCCGGACGGCACGTGCGACATCACCGCCCATGTCGCCCTGGACGCGTGCGCCGGCCCGGACGCGACCCTGCTGAGGCAGCGGGAGGCGCTGCGCGCCCTGGGCGTCTCGGCTGCCCGCCCGCCCCTGGGTCAGGCCTCGACGGACCCGGCCGGGTACGTGCGCGCCCTGTCGGCGGCGGGCGAGGCGGCGGAACTGACGGCCCAGGGTGGCCTGGGGGACTTCGGCTGGCTCCTGCACCCGGTGGGCATCGCGGTTCCGGTTCCGCCGCTCTGAGCGGACCGCCACTCGTGCGGGTGGATCCCGGCCTCCAGTGAGCGAAGCGCGGCCCAGCCGTGGGGCTGCGCCGCGACGGCGGCCGGAAGGCGGCTGCCGGCCCGGCGGCCGGGGCCGGACACCCCGGTGGCGTCCGGCCCCGGCCGCCGGGAGCTACGCCATCCACCGGTCCGGGCGGGCCTCCGCCCGGCCCGTCCGGGACCGGTCCGCCTGTTCGGCCAGCAGAGCCGCCGCCTCACCCGTCTCGCGCAGCCGCGCCGTCACCGTCTTGTTCGCTCCCGTGTCCACGTGGACGTCCGCGAGGCCGCGCCCGCGCTCCCACGGGCCCTGGGTCAGCCGCACGCTCTGGACCTTCGCGTGCGGGACGACCTCGACGCGCCGGCACAGCCGCCCGTGCCGGGCCGCGAAGACCGTCGCGTCGGCGGCCAGCCCGTACCCCTTCCACCACAGCGGTACGCACCATCGCGCCGCCCGCCCCGGCGAGGGCGAGAAGACGAGGGCGCGGAGGTCCACGCCCGGCAGGACCCTGGCGATGACGCGCTCGGCGACGGCACGTTCCGCGACCGGCAGCAGGACGTTGTTCGAGGACCCCGCCACGTCCAGTTCCACCCGCACCCAGCCACGCCGCCGCCACAGCAGCGGTTCCACGATGCGTACGGTCTGGACCCGGCCCGGCGGCACCGTCTCGTGCGTACGGTCGAGCAGGCCGTGGTCCAGGCGCAGCCCGTCGGGGGATTCGGCGACGGTCCAGTCGTACTCGCCGATGAAGCGCCCGGCGCTGGCCGCCCACACCCCGCCCAGGAACGGCAGGGCCGTCGCGATAGCCGCCCACAGGCTGCCGCTGAGCCACCAGACGAACGGCGGCACGACGAGCGCCGCGAGCAGCGCACTCCAGGTCCCCCCGGTCAGCAGCAGCGACATGGCGAGGATCTTCGGCTGTACGCGGACGAGTTCCCGCACCGGCGCCTCGCCGACCCCCGCCGCGTCCTCGGGGGCGAATCCGGCCGCCCGCGCCAGGAGTGCGGCCCGCAGCGCGCGTGCGTCCCTCTCGCCGAGGTAGGCCAGCTCGTCCTTGTCGTTCGTACCGATGACGTCGAGCTTGAGCTTGGCCACGCCGACGAAGCGCGCCAGCAGCGGTTGCGTGACGTCGACGGCTTGCAGCCGGTCGAGCCGGATGTGGGCGGTGCGACGGAAGAGCAGACCGGTCCTGATCCGCAGTTCCGTGTCAGTGACCGCGAAGTGGGTGACCCACCAGGTGAGGAAGCCGTACAGGCCGGCGGCCGGGATCGCGACGGCGACGATCAGCAGCCCGGTCCCGACCGTCAGCCCCTCCACCCAGTGCTGCGCCTGGCGGAGGTCGTGGAAGGCGATACCCGCGACGACGGCTATCGGCGCCCAGGCGCGGCGCAGCGGGGTAACGGGATGCAGCCGCCGCTCGCCCAGAGGCTCGGGCGACGGGCCGGGGCCGCTGACGGCGCCGCTCACAGGCCCGCCGACCTGGCTTCGCCCAGCTCCGTGAGCCGGTCGCGCAGCCGGGCCGCCTCTTCGGGCAGCAGTCCGGGAATCCGGGCGTCGGTCGCCGCGGCGGCCGTGTGCAGCTGGACGCTGGACAGCCCGAAGCGGCGCTCCAGCGGCCCGGACGTCACCTCGACGAGCTGCATCCGCCCGTACGGCACGACCGTCTCCTCCCGCCACAGCACTCCCCGGCTGATCAGCAGGTCGTCGGCGCGCTCGGCGTACCGCCAGGACCGCCAGTTGCGGCCGAGCATCACCCAGCCCCACACCAGCAGCGCGACCGGCAGCACCGCGAAAGCGGCCCAGCCCGGCGCGGCGAAGATCCACAGCAGGATCCCGCCCGCGACGGCGATCACCCCCAGCCACCCCGCCAGCAACAGCCGCCTCATGGAGAGCAGCCCCCCGGGCAGTCCGGTCCATCGTGGTTCTTCCGTCGCGTCCGACTCCGGTGCTGCCGTCCCCGTATCCATGCCTCCAGCGTAGGGCTGAGAGACTGTGTCCATGACGGAGACGACGGTTGGCATCGGCGGCGCGGCGGAGAGCACCGACATGGTGCTCAACATCGGGCCCCAGCACCCTTCCACCCACGGTGTGCTGCGCCTCCGCCTGGTACTCGACGGCGAGCGGATCCAGCACGCGGAGCCGGTCATCGGCTATATGCACCGCGGCGCGGAGAAGCTCTTCGAGGCGCGCGACTACCGGCAGATCGTCATGCTCGCGAACCGGCACGACTGGCTGTCCGCCTTCTCCAACGAGCTGGGCGTGGTGATGGCGGTCGAGCGCATGCTCGGCATGGAGGTCCCGGAGCGCGCGGTCTGGACGCGCACGCTGCTCGCCGAGCTGAACCGGGTGCTGAACCACCTCATGTTCCTCGGCTCATATCCGCTCGAACTCGGCGGAATCACCCCGATCTTCCACGCTTTCCGGGAACGCGAAGACCTCCAGCACGTCATGGAGGAAGTCTCCGGCGGCCGGATGCACTACATGTTCAACCGCGTAGGCGGCCTCAAGGAGGACCTCCCGGCCGGCTGGCTCGGCCGCGCCCGCGCCGCGGTCGCCGAGTGCCAGTCCCGTATGGACGTGTACGACAACCTCGTCCTCGGCAACGAGATCTTCCGCGCCCGGACCCGCGGCGTGGGCGTCCTCTCCGCCGAGACGGTCCACGCGTACGGAGTCAGCGGCCCCATCGCCCGCGCCTCGGGCGTCGACTTCGACCTGCGCCGCGACGAGCCGTACCTGGCCTACCCGGACCTTCAGGACACCCTCAAGGTCGTCACCCGCACCGAGGGCGACTGCCTGGCCCGCTTCGAATGCCTGCTGGCCCAGACCCACAACGCGCTGGACCTGGCGGACGCGTGCCTGGACCGCATGGCCGACCTGCCGCCCGGCCCGATCAACCAGCGCCTGCCGAAGGTACTGAAGGCCCCCGAGGGCGCCACATACGCCTGGACCGAGAACCCGCTCGGCATCAACGGCTACTACCTGGTGTCGAAGGGCGAGAAGACCCCGTACCGCCTCAAACTGCGCTCGGCTTCGTACAACAACATCCAGGCGCTGACGGAACTCCTGCCCGGCACGCTGGTCGCGGACATGGTGGCGATCCTCGGCTCACTCTTCTTCGTCGTCGGCGACATCGACAAGTGAGGGCCCGGGCCGGGCAGATTCTCGCGCCACTGGCCGCGCTGGTCGCCGCCCTCCTGGCCTTCCACGCCCAGGTGAGCCGATCCGGGTGACGTTCTGGTCGTCCTAGCTATGGGGAAACGTCATCGACTCCGGGCCTCTCGCAGAACTTTCGTATCTGGTCATTTATGAGAGAGCCACGCTTCGTGCCGGAGAGGTTCAGAAGCTGGCGCTGCTGAGGAAGGTGTCACGGCCGGGGCTCGTGGCTTGGGGCAGGTAGAGGGCGTGCAGGGGTACGTGTGTGGGGGGTTCGAGGGTGAGGATGTGCGCTTTGCCGCCTGCGGCGGGGCCCGGGGGTGCAGTGACGAATGCGATCCGGTCGGTGCCGATGACGGCGGTGACCGGGGGTGTGCCTTGGCGGTCGGTGCGTACGGTGCGGGGTTCGAAGCCGGCGCGGCGGCAGTGATCGATGAGGAGGTCGGTGTAGCCGGAGCGGCCGGGGTGTCCCCACACCATGAGGGTTTCGTCGGCGAGTTCGGTGAGTGCCACGGTGGTGCGGGTGGCGAGGTGGTGGTCGGCGGAGACGGCGATGTGCAGGCGTTGGTGGCCCAGGGTGGCACGGGCCAGTCCGTGGGCTGGGGCTATGCCGCGGCACAGGCCGATGTCGAGATCGCCGGCGAGGAGGGCGGAGGCCAGCTCGTGGGGGTAGCGCTGGTGGACCTCCAGGACGAGGCCGGGGTGGGTCTCGGTCACCAGTGACAGGAGAGTGATGATCTCTTCGCCGGTGATGGCGTGGGTGTGGCCGATGCGCAGGATTTCGGGTTCGCCGCGTCCTGTGCGGCGGGCGCGTTGCAGTGCGGAGCGTGCCATGGCGTGCAGGACGCGGGCGTCTTCGACCAGGGCTTGTCCGGCGGGGAGCAGGGTGATGCCGGTGCTGCCGCGTTCCAGCAGGGGTACGCCGACTTCGCGTTCGAGGACCCTGATGGAGGTGGACAGGGCCTGCTGGGACAGGTGGAGGCGGGCGGCGGCGCGGGTGAGGCTGCCTTCCTCCGCGACGGCGATCAGGTGGTCCAGCTTGTGCAGGTCGAGGTTCATGTCATGCCTCGCCGGCGGTGCGGCGGTGGACGGTGAGCAGGTTGGCGGCCAGAGTGGCGGCGACGGCCAGGCCCATGCCCAGCACCGCGCCGCCCACCCCGAGGGCCGGGGCGGCGAGGCCCAGTGCCAGCACGATGAGGACGCCGACGGCCACCAGCAGCCAGTGGCCCACCGCGCCGGTGCCGGTCGCGCGGTGCAGGACGCCCAGGACGGCCAGGACGATCACCACCGGTACGGCAACGGCCAGGGCGGCTGTCCGGTCGGAGACGTGCGCGTGGTGTTCCGCAGCCGCCAGGGTCACTTCGATGCCGGCGCCGATCGCGGCGACGGCGGCGAACACGGCGTAGTGGCCGTACCCCCAGCCCAGGGCGGTGCGCAAGCTGGTGAGGGTGACGTTCTGGCCGGTGAAGTAGATCCACCACAGGCCGAAGACCAGCAGCAGACCCCCGATGACGATCATCAGCAGGCTGCTGGACAGACCACCCTCGCTGACGGCGGACTGGACGGCTGCCAGGGAGGCGAGTATGACCTCGCCGAGCACGATGATGGTGAACAGGCCGTAACGCTCGGCGATGTGACCGGGGTGCCAGGCAGTGGGCCCGCCCCGGTACTCCGCCCAGACCGGCACGGCCAGCTCCGCCGCGACCAGCACCACGAACGTGATCCACGCCCATGCTCCGGGCGCCCACAGCCGGGCGATCCACCCGGCCTGGACCACGGCGATCCCGGCGGCGTAGCGCAGGGCCGTGCTGCGTCCTTGCGGGTGTTCGGCCGCGGCCCGCAGCCATTGGGTGATCACCGCCACCCGCATGATCACGTAGCCGACGACCACCACGGTGAAGTCGCCGTCCTCGAATACGGCGGGTACTCCTGCGGCCAGGACCAGCACCCCGCCCATCTGCAGCAGCGTCAGCAGCCGGTAGGGCACGTCGTCGGTGTCGTAGGCGGAGGCGAACCAGGTGAAGTTCATCCACGCCCACCAGATCGCGAAGAACACCGCCGCGTACCCGGCCAGTGCGGGCCCGAGGTGACCTTCGCTCAGCGCGTGGTGAAGTTGGGCGGCGGCCTGCGAGATCGCGACCACGAACGTCAGGTCGAACAACAGCTCCAGCGGTGTCGCGGCACGGTGCTCCTCGCCCGGATCCCGCCCGCGCATCGCGCGCCGCAGCGGCCCTGTGGTGGACGCGCCGTGATCGCTCATTACGTCTCTCCTTCGATCGCCGCTGTGACCTGGCCGGGCGGAGTGGTTCAGGCTTGGCCGGTCTCGAAGCGGCTGATCCGGCCATCCTCGGTGACGGTGAAGGTCCATCGGGTGCGCATGCTGCCCCAGGTGGCGTTGGTGTAGGTGGCCGTCAGCGTCCGTCCGTCGGCGGAAACGTTCTCGACGTCCATGCGGCCGCTGGAGGAGAAGATCTCCCTCTCCGCCCACGTGCCGAGCTCGCGGTCGGTGCCGTCGTCGGACATCGTGGCGTGGTCGGTCAGCGTGGCGAAGAAGGCTTCCTTGCCGCCGGCGTTGACCGCGTCGACGAGGGCGGCCACTGCGGGGTCGATCAGCTGGTCAGTCATCGTTTCCTCCACGTGCTGGAGCGGGGAAGGCCGTCCGGGACGGGCCGGCCGGTGTCCACGGCAGAGCCCGTCCCGGGGCGTGCAGGTCAGCGGGTGGTGTAGCCGCCGTTGGGGAACATGGTCTGGCCGGTGAACCACCAGCCCTCAGTGGCCAGGAACCGGATCACCGGGACGATGTCCTCGATCTCAGTGAGCTGGTTGCCCATTGCCTGCGACTTGTGGAACTCCACCCGTTCGGGGGTCTCCTGGGGGTAGAAGAACGGGGTGTCCATCGGCCCCGGAGCCACGGTGTTCACAGAGATGTGCCGGTCCGCGAACTCCTTGGCCGCCGCCCGGGTGAAGTGCTCCAGCGGCGCCTTGCCGCCGGCGTAGGTGGAGTAGCCGTCGGTGAACGCGGCCAGCAGGGACGTGCCCAGGCTGATGATCTTGCCGTGGTCGTTCAGCCGCCGCCCCGCCTCCTGGATGAAGAAGTACGCCGCCTTGGCGTTGATGCCGAACATGCGGTCATACTCTTCCTCGGTCGTCTCCAGGATGGGCTTGCGCAGCACCATCCCGGTGGTGTTCACCGCGATGTCCACACCGCCGTACGTGTCGACCGCGGTGTCGAACAGTCGTCGCACGTCCGCGACCTGCGTGAGATCACCCTGCACCGAGACCGCCTGGCCGTCGGCGTCCTGGATCGCCTTCACCGTCTGCTCCGCGTCGCTCTCGGAGGTGTGGTAATGCACCACGACCTTCGCTCCGGATTCGGCGAAGGTCCTGCTGAGCAGACCGCCCAGGTTCTTCTCACCTCCGCCGATGACCGCGACCTTGTCCCGCAGCGTCCTCTCAGCCATGCTCAGCACCTCTTCGCGTCGACGCCGGTGACCCTCTTGATCACCGCTTCTGCATCCGAGGCTAGGCAGACATTCCGGGCAGGAGGTAACAGAAACCCTTGGTAGTCCCACAAACGCCGTCGATACCCCCAGGCGGCAGCTCCACGCGGCCCCACACGCCGGGCAAAAGCGCACGAGCAGAGCGCCATCGGCGGCGCCGGAAGCCCCGGGCCGGGAAATCGCCGTCGGCGTTTCACTACTCCTCGCCGGCCGTGACAGATGTCGCGGGCCAGCTTGTGGCGGGACTCCTGGACGGTGAGCTGCCGGTTCATCTGTCGGCGGTAGGTGTCGTCCACCGGGTCGACGACCCGGTGGCAGGTGCAGGGTTTTGCCGATCCGCCCGTACTCGGCGAAGGCTTGGCCCAGCGGCATCGGCCGCCCCTCGCGGCCGAACATCCGCAGCAGGTCGTACGCGCGGCCCTGCCCGGTCACCAGGGAGCCGGCCACCCGCAGCATGTCCGGCCAGTGCGTGACCACCTTGTTCAGATTGAGTGCCCGGACTGGGTGCAGTACGGCCAGGGTTCCCCGGCCGGCCAGAGCAGCGGGCCGCCCATGGAACTCTCGTGTACGCCAGGGTCCCCGCTTCTCGGGTACAGCAGGATCGTCTCCCTGGCGGGGCCGGCGAACTCCGGTATCAACGCCTCCAAGTCGAAAGGCGGCTCGGGGATGCTGCGGGGCACGGCGTGAGTCCTCCCGGGGTGGGCCTGCCAGTTCACGTCAGTGCAGGCTATCCGCCGGCACTGACAGCCAAAGGCTTGTGTGAAGGCGGACGATGCCGAGCCAACGGCGCCCTAGTAGCTCAGCTGCTCGTCCCAGTCGCTGCCGCGCCCCTCGGGGGTGAGATCGAACAGGTTCCAGACCGGCTCGATGGTGCCGACATGGCGGGGATCCTGACCGGGCTCGGTGGGCGCGTACAGCAGCTCCGAGCCCCAGAAGTGCCGGATCGTCTCACCGTCGCGCCGGAACACGTTCAGCATCGGCATCGCCGATCCGTCCGCCGCCTCGGCGAGATAGTCGCGCTGGTACGTGTTGCCGCCCGCGGACAGCAGCCGCAGCCGTCGCCAGCCACGCTCTTCGGCGAAGTCGAGAAGTCGCGGCAGCGGCGCCTTCGCCACGACCGCGAAGTTGAGGTGCGGAGCAGCATGCTCCACGGCGCCGTCGAGCTGATCGAGCAATGCCGTGCACGACGGGCACGGGCCCTCTTCGAGCTTCAGCTGCGCCGTGCGCCCGGTCGTCGGCCCCGGCCGGTCGTCGCCGGAGTGGCGCGGGAACATGAAGCTGTAGATCACCAGCGAGTCCTTGCCGGGCGCGAACAGCTCGGACAGCCGCACATCGGTCGGAGCGCCGTCCGCTCCCACCCCCTGGAACACATAGTCCTCGGTGACCACTCCACCCGGTGGCAGCTTGCGCCTCGTTGCGGCCACCGCCTCGGTGGCGCGGCGCAGCGCGACCTCCTGCAGGAGCAGCCGATCGCGTGCGGCCCGGTACTCGGCCGACTCGCCCGGAAACGTCATACGTCCAGCGTGCGGTCCGCATCGGTCCGGGGCAAGGCGAGAAACTCGCGATGCCGGGCGGGGCGCACGAGAGTCACGCGTGCGCCTTCAGCAGCTCGTCCAAGTTCCAGACGGTGGCCTCGATACCGGACGTACGAGCCAGATACCGGTCCCGCTCCACGAGGATGTTGAGGTCGCCGCAGCCGTCGCTTGTTGGCGGCGTGTGCAACGAGGTCACTTCCGGTGCTGCCGCCCGACGAGGGTCAGCCGGACCTCTTCGATGGCCTGGGCAGTCACACTCGCCAAGCTACCCGAGGGTCGGAGACGAAGCCGGTGAACGCCGCCCACTGGGCGGGGGCGACGGTCAGGCCGGGGCGGGTGCGGTCCTTGGAGTCCCGGACGTGGACCGCGCCGGAGCAGGTGGCGACCTCTACGCACTCGCCGCCACCGCTGCCGCTGTAGCTGGAGGTGCGCCACTCGACGGCGACCTCGACGCATTCGCCGCCGTCGCTGCCGCTGTAGCTGGAGGTGAACCACGCAAGGTCGGCACTCATAGCTGTTGCTCCAACTCCTGGATAAAACGGGCTGATTCGCCGATGGTCAGGGCCTGACTGCGGAGTGTGCCATAGCGCTGCACCATGATGCTGACTTCATGCGGGTTGGTGATCACCCTGCTCTTCACCTGCCCTTCTGCGTAGCCCGCGATCCGATGGTCGGGCGTTTCAAGCAGGGTCATCGGACCGTCGAATCCGGCGTGCGCCTCGCATTCGATCGGCATGACCTGGATCGAGACGTTCGGCAGCTGTCCCAGTTCCAGAAGATGCCGCAGCTGCTCCTTCATCACGGCTCGCCCGCCGACCGGCCGCATCAGCACCCATGCCTCGATGACGAAGGTGAGAGTGGGCAGCGGCGTGCGGTCGAAGATCTCCTTGCGGGACATCCGGGCCTGGAGCCAGCGCTCCGCCTCTTCCACGCGGGATGCCGGAACACGGGCCGCGAGCACCGCCCGGGCGTACGCCTCGGTCTGCAACAGCCCGTGCAGTACATGCGTGTTGTACGACTGGAGCACGATCGCCTCCGCCTCCAGATTCGCATACTCCGCGAACCACTCTGGGAAGCCGTCCCGGACCAGGAACTTCGCCAGCCTCCGGATCGAGCCGTCACCGTCCAGGGCGAATTCCAGGACCTCTACCTGTTCCGGTTTCGGCTTGTAGCCGCCACTCTCCAGTTTCCGCACCCAGGACTCGGAGTAGCCCAGGGACTTTCCCAGCCGAGCCTGCGTCCACCCCTTGCCCTCCCGTCGGCACTTCACCAGTTCGCCGAACATCTGCAAGCTGACCGGTGGTTGATTCTCGCGGGACATCACCGCACCCCCTCCGCACTGCACGGACTGTGCGGTCGCCTGACGCCGTCGCACCTCTCCACGATAGCTACTGACTGTCACCGTTGGTGACATGACGACGAATTCCGCACACCGGCTTCTGCCCTGGGCGCGGCCCGACGGCGCTCCCTGTTACCTGTCCACCGACGGCACCGGCCCGGTCTCCGAACTCGCCGACCGGATCGAGGAAATGCAGCTCTCCGTCAGCGAGGAACTCCTCACCCACGCCCGCCTGATGTTCCGCGCGCCCAGCGTCCCCAGCACGGAGTTTCGTTTCCTTTCCATGCGGCTCGCCGAGGCGCTCCACGACTGCCTGCGGGTGGCCGTCTCGCGCGGTGATCGTTTGCCGCATCACGATCCCCGCGATCCGGTGGCGGACGACGCGGAGGACCCCGACGCCTCCTAAAGAAACAGGGAAAGAAACTTCCAAACCCTCCCCTCCCACTCCCCAACTCCTCACGTCATCACATCGGGTGACGGAGTGGAATATGCCGGAGGCGGCGCGGTACGTTCGCGTCACAACCTCACAAAGCAACGGCCCCCGGCGGGACTGGCATCCCAAAGCCGAGGGCCTGATCACCAGGAAGAAGACCCTTCCCGATGACTTCAGCTGAGTCTATCGCGCACGCCTCCGGCGTCGTCCACGTCCGCCACCACCACGAGACCCACTTCACCGTGGTCGGCAACCATCTCGCCCAGCACCCCACCCTCTCCGCGATGGCGATCGGTATCGCCGTACGCATCCAGTCGCTGCCCGACGGCGCGAGGGTCGGCATCAAGGCGCTGGCCGAGCGCTTCCCGGAGAGCGAGTACCGCATCGCAGGCGCGCTGCGGGAGCTGGAGGAGGCGGGGTATCTCCTGCGGTGGAAGGAACGGACACCGGCTCAGCGGATCGTCACGCGTACGACGTACTACGAGCACCCCGGCCACCGGGAGTCAGCGCCTCGCGAGCCCGCGCCGAAGCCCGAGCCCCCTCGCCCCGAGCCCGAGCCGGACCCCAAACCGCCCACGCCCACACCCACACCCACGCCAACGTCACCGCCCCCGCCGGTCGATCCCGTTCTGCACCAGCCCGCCGCCGACCTGCTCGCCGGCCTCCGCAGCGCGGACCCCCGGCTCACGCTCTCCGTACGGGACATCTCCCAGCTCGTACCGGGCGTGGCCGCCTGGCTGGAGCGGGGCGTACTCCCCGGGCAGGTCCGTCGCACGCTCACCAGCACGCTCCCCGTGGGCATCATCCACCGGCCGGCCAAACTGCTCGCCCACCGGCTCGCCGAATGGCTGCCACCCGCGCTCCCCGCGCCCCGCGCGCCTGAACCAAGAGGCTCCCTCCCGGAACCCCTGCAGAACTGCCCGGGCTGCGAACGCGCCTTCCGGTCACACGAGCCAGGTCATTGCAGCGACTGCCGCCAACGCCGAGTCTCCTAGCCTGTCAGCGGAGTTCGCCTTCCAGCATGCCCATCGTGAACTGGTCGTACCACTTGCCGTCGCGTCGGAAGACCTGGCGCAGCCTGCCCTCGTCTACGAAGCCGACCTTCTGGTAGACGCGGCGAGCGGCGTGGTTCTCGGTGACTACCGTTAGCGTGATCTTGTGCAGCCGCATGTCCTCGAAGCCGTAGCGGCAGATCGTCCGCATCGCGTCGGTGGCGTAGCCGCGCCCCCAGTAATCCTTCTCGCCGAGGTAGATGTCGAGCGTGGCGCATCCCGTTTCCGGCTCGGCGTCGTGCAGGGCGACCAGGCCGATGAGCTTCGCGTCGGCGAGTACCTCTATCCCGAACAGCACGTCGCCGTACGTATTGCGCGGCCGCTCGGCCATCCACTTCTCGACCTGGGCCAGCGGCTGGGCGTAGCCGTCGTCCATCCACCGCATGACGTCGGGGTCGTGGTTCCACCGCCACAGCGCCTCAGCATCCGACGGCCCCATCGGGCGCAGCTTAACCAGGTCTCCGAGCACGATGTGTTCCAGCCCTTCGCGGGTTTCGTGATCAGCGTTAGCAAACCCCGAAGTGGTAGCACAGGCCGAACTTCGTGCGCCAAGCAATAAACGGCCTCGCCCGCAAAGTTCGACCCGCGGCTCTCAGCCGACTGGACCCAGATGAATAAACAGTGGCTGAAAGTAGTAGCTAGCTATAACGGAGCCAGAGCGAAGGGTGGTTGACGGGGGTTGCGACGCCGTGTTGAATCACCCGAGATCCGGGGGGAATCGAACGCACGTACTGAGGCCCCTCGGGCTGGGCGCTTTGCATCCAATCCCTAGAGGAGTTTCATCCCAATGCACATGCGAAAGACCGTGGCTAAGGCCATGCTCTTTACGGTCGTTGGCGCCGCAGCAATAGGTGCGTCACCTGCGCTCGCCAAGGACCTTTCCGCGCAGAGAACGGGCGTGAAGTCGTGGAGCGCCGGGAGTCGCGGCCAGATCGCGGTGGCTGACACGGCTCGAGACAGTAAAGAGGTCTATGCGAACTACAACCGTCGAAACGCTGACGGTCTCGAGCTGAGGAACTCCAGCGGTTACGGTACGACCACCTACAGCTCGAACCAACCGGCCAACCCTGTCGATGAGTTGCAGGCATGCGTCGCCATCGACTGGAACCCGGACGACTGCACTGTCTGGCACGGACAGGGCTAGCACTCAGTGTGGTGCGGGGACCGGCCTGCTTGACGGAGGGTCCCCGCACTTCCCCTTGGCAAGAAGAAGGAAGCCAGATGCATGGTGACAGTGCGGCCCTTGTGGCCGACGCGCGGCCGGTGCTGGGCGTCAGCGAGTTGCGCTACAGCGTCGCTGGGCGGTCGCTGTTCGCGGGACTGGACCTCGCTGTGTGCCGGGGAGAGTCGGTCGCGGTCACCGGGCCCAGCGGGTCGGGAAAGAGCACGCTTCTGTCGTGTGTCCTGGGGCTGGTTCGCCCTGAATCCGGTGCGGTGGAGGTAGCCGGCGCCTCGATGGGCGGTATGAAGGGCAAGGCTCTGGCCGTGCACAGAAGCCGTGCCATCGGCATGGTCTTCCAGTTCGGTGAGCTCCTGCCGGAACTGACGCCGGTGGACAACGTTGCCCTGGCGGCGCTCCTGGCCGGCACCGACCGTACCGAGGCGTACAGCCGGGCGG
Source organism: Streptomyces sp. A3M-1-3 (assembly GCF_024213665.1). Taxonomy (GTDB): domain Bacteria; phylum Actinomycetota; class Actinomycetes; order Streptomycetales; family Streptomycetaceae; genus Streptomyces. Next base: position 7,763 of record NZ_JANAVP010000039.1, on the reverse strand, counting down.
CCTCACTTCTGGAGGAACTCGGAGTGCCCGCGGGCACTGCCACGCAAGACCTGTCCGGTGGAGAGCGCCAGCGCACCGCCGTGGCCCGCGCACTGATCAACTCGCCCACGCTGCTGCTCGCCGATGAGCCGACCGGTGCGTTGGACCGGGCGTCGCGTGACCGGGTCGCCGAGCTGCTGTTCGCCATGCCCGCCCGGCACAACTGCGGGCTTCTCGTGGCCACTCACGACACTGATGTGGCGCGACGGGCCGATCGGATGGTGCGGCTGGAAGAGGGCAAGCTCTCGCCCGTCATTGATCCGGCGGGCGCACGATGAGCGCCCTGGACAGGCGACGGCACCTCCTGCGGATCGGTAAGGCGGCGGGCCGGCGCGCCGAGTCGGGCGGGATGAGATTCCTGGCGCTGCTGTGTGCCACTGCGTCTCTGGCGGTGGGGCTGGCGGCGTTCGTTGTGGTCCACGCCTCGTATGCCGGTCAAGAGTCGCGGGAGGCAGCACGCGGGCCCGTTGATCGCGTGGTACGCCCGGACCTGCCCGCTGCCGCGGTCTGGGAGAAGGGCTACGACTCGCTCCAGGGCAGCGGCCAGTTCCCCGTGTTCTTCATCTCCCCCCTCACCGCGGATGCGCCGCTGCCGCCGGGAGTGCGGGAATGGCCCGAGCCCGGGGAGGCGGTGCTGTCACCCGCCCTGCTGCGATCGGGCGCCTCGGAGAAGATCGCTGAACGCTACGGACGCCTTGCCGGAATCATTGGGGAAGAGGGTCTGGCGGACCCGGAGGAGCGTGCGGTCTATGTCCGGCCGCTTCGTGAGCCAACCCCCGTCACGGAAGGCCCCGATCAGAATGTGATCGTCGGCTACGGCCAGGATCTGGGCCAGGGGCGGAACGCCGCCGGTGCGTCCCAGGACTACAAGGCGCAGTGGGTGTTTCAGTCGATGGTGGCGGGGCTGCTCCTGCTGCCGGCGGTCGTTCTGCTGACGGTGGCCGTGCGGTCGGGCTCCCAGGCCAGGGACCGGCGGACCGCGTTGATCGCTGTCCTGGGCGGCAGCGCGCGCGACCGCGCCCTCATCGCGGTCGGGGAGGCGTGGCGCGCCACGTGCTGGGGCGGCGTCCTGGCCTTCCTGCCCATCCTGGGTTCGCTGGTGGTGAGTTACCGCCTGCCGTGGGTCGGCTTCACTCTCTCGCTCACCGACACCCAACGGGCCCTGGTGCCGCTGCTACTCGCGCCTTTGTGCGCCGTTGCCCTGGTGCTGGTCGTGGCCGTCGTCGCCGACCAGGTTTCCCGGCGTCCCGGCCGCAGCACTCGCCCGGCCGCGGCCAGGCGATCCCCCGTCCTCTGGGCCGTGCTCTGCCCGGTCATGATTCTGGTGGCGGTGCGCGGACCGGACTTCGTCACCCCGGGGACCTCCGCCTACACATTGATCAACTGGTGTGGTGTGGCAGGTACCTTGGCGACTTTGCCCGCGGCGGTCGCGGTGGGCACGTCCAAACTGGGCGGCCTGCTGGCCAGGGCCGGCCGCTCGTGGGGCCGTCCCGGTCTGCTCGTGGCCGGGCAGCGGGCGAGCAGCCACCCGCGCCCCATCGCCAGGATGACGGCGGGGGTGGTCGTGGCTCTCACTCTTCTCGTCCAGATCGTCGCCTGGCAGGGCCTCTTCGGTTCACAGGCTCAGGCAGCCGAGGCCACCAAGGCGAGAATCGGCAGCAGCGCCCTCGTGGTGCGACCGGGCGGCCCGACCGATTCTGCGTCCGTGAGCAGCTTCCTCCGGGAGTCGCTGCAGGGCGCCGCAGCCCTGGCGCTCGTCTCCCCACCAGGGGCGGAGCAGCTGGTCTTCACCGGTCCGTGCGAGTCCTTGAAGCTCATGCACCTGCCCTGTCCGGCCTCCGTGACCCGGCTTGAGGGTGTGCCCCGGGACCCGCGGGTACGCGAACTCATCCAGTGGTACGGCGATGTCGCTGTGCAGCGAGGAGACGTGGCCGAGGCCGCTGCGAGCGCGGACGCGCAAGGACTGGTCATGCTCTCTCCGGAGCGCGAAGACCTGTCGGTTCCAGCGATCAAGCGGGCTGCCTACCGAGCGTTTCCCACCGGGGCACACGTGGACAGCATCGGGGCAGAGTGGTTGCCCGTCGCGGTCTCGAACAGAGATCAGGGACGCTGGATCGCTCTGCTCGGACTCGTGGGGATTGGCATTCTGGCCGCCGCCGCAGGCTTCGGCGGACTGACCGAGATGCTCCGCCACGGAAAGGCTCTCGCCCCCCTCAGCGTGCTGACCGGCAACCGCGGCTTCTTCTGGAACATCGCCGCATGGACGGTGTTCGTGCCACTGATGCTCGCCGCACTGGTGGGCGAATTCGTCGGCGTCTGGATCGCCGGGCCGACAACCGCCAACGGCGCTTCCTTCGTCTCAGGAACGTTCCTTGCGCTGAGCGCGGCGGTGGTCGGTGTGCTCAGCCTGCTGCTCTGGCTCTGGGGAGCCACGCTCGCCGTACGCCAGGCGGCCGACTGGCGCCCCCGGGGCGACTGATCACGAGAGTGCTGACCGGGAGCTCTCCCCCGGCTGGCCGGTCACCGCGACCGCCGTCCAGCGCCGCCGGCCCCAGCGGGCATAGCGGTCGGGCAACTCCCCGACGGGCAGGGTCAGCAGGAGTCTGGGCGTGGAGGTGCCGGCCAGGAGCGCGTCGTGGAGGGCGCGGCCCAGGCCCTTGCCCTGGTGCGCCGGGGAGACCGCGAGCTCGGCCAGGGTGAACGTCCGTCGTACGGATCGCTCCGGCGGTTCGTGCCACGGCGGGCCGAAGAACACCTGGGCGCAGAGCGCGATCAGCTCGTCCCGCAGGGCCGGGAGCTCTCCGGCACGGACTTCGGCGATCAGGAGATCGCGGTGCGGAGCTGCGCCACGTCGATCTGTTCCGTCTCGTCGTGTGCCGTGAGGTCGATGACCTGGCCGACCGTGCGGTTCGCGGGCGGGAGTGCCTTGAACTCGCCGGCGCCTGCCTCGGCCTTGTGCGCGGCCAGTGCTTCCGCGCCGACCACGTCGGCGAGGTCCTCGTTCTGGACGGCCTCGATGGCGGCCTTCGCGCCCGCCTTCGTACCGAAGAAGTCGAAGCCGCCCTCGATGCGCGAGGCGGAGCGGCGGACCGGTGCGTACGGGGCGATCGCCGTGGCGGCCGGGACCGGGCGGCGGGCGGGGAGGGCGGACGACGGGCGCGTGTGTTCGGCGCCTGCGGCCGCCGCGTGCTTCCCCTGCGGCTCCTCCGCCTCCCGCGCGCGCTCCGCGAGGTCGCGGCGGCGGGCCTCCTCGACCGTGCACCGCGCTTCCTGCGCGGCGGCGTTGCGGGTGAGGTGGCGGAGGGCTTCGGCCGCGCGAGCGTACGCGGCGGGGGTCGGCGCGCCGCTCGCGGTGCGGTCTGCGGAGACGGCTGGCAGTTCCTTCGCCGGGGACGCGGCTTCGATGGCGAGCAGCCGGCGGCCTTCCAGCGCGCCGGCGCGCTCGGTCTCCGCCGTGGCGTACCGGCGCAGCAGCTCGGCGTGCTCACCGCGCAGGCCCGCCAACTCCAACCGCTTGGCGCGCAGTTTCGCGTCCAGGCGGGTGCGCAGCTCGCGGGATTCCTCGAGGTCGGCCTCGAGCTCGGCTATTCGCTCGTCGGTCTTCCATTCGTCGGCCGCCCGCGCCCGGGTGAGCTCGGCGACCTTGCGGCCGGCCACGCGGTCCCAGCTGCGCATGAGGGCGGCGCCGACGACCGCGGCGGCTGCCGCCGCGGCGACCAGCAGGCGGAGCGCCACCGGTTCCGCAACCAGCCAGGCGACGGCGGCGCAGGCGAGAGACACACCGGCGACCGTCGACGGCGTGAGGAGCCTGTGCAGGGGTGGGGAATGGCGGTGGCGTCCACGTGGCATGGCCTGAAATTTACCGTGCGTAGACGGCGCGTGGGGCCCCGCCCGGCAATCTGTTTCCCGGGAGTTATCTGCCTACGCGCCGCCCCGCCCGGCGATTGCTACTTCAGCAGACCCTTCGACTCCAGATATGCCTTCGCCGCCTCGGCCGGCTTGGCCCGCTCCGCGTCCACCTTGCGGTTCAGTTCGACCAGATCCTCGGTCGTCAGCGCCTTCGTGAGCCTGCCCAGCGCCTCTGCTATCCCGGGTGCTCCGGCGTCCTCGGCATTCAGCACCGGCAGTACGTTGTCCGCGTTCTGCAGCTTCTTGTCGTCCTCGAGAAGGACCAGGCCGAAGCTTTCCAGCGTCGCGTCGGTGGTGGTGGTCAGGACCAGCTGGTCGTCACCGTCCTTGACCGCCTGCTTCGCCTGCGGAGTGCCGACGCCCTTGGGGTCGATACCGGCGACGTCGATGCCGTACGTCTTCTTCAGGCCCGGCGCGCAGAACGGACGGATCTCGCACTCGTCGCCCGCCGCGATCTTCACCTTGACCTTGGACCGGCCCAGATCGGAAAGGGTCTTGAGCTTGTTCTTCTCGGCGAATTCCTTGGTCACCGCGAAGGCGTTCTGGTCGACGGCCTCGCCGGCCGGCAGTGCCTTCAGACCGAGCGGGGTGCCGAGCTTCTCCAGCGCGGCGACGGTGGCGGCGGCGTCGCTGGAGGCGACCGGCTTCTCCTCCGGCGCCTTGGGGCCGTTCACCTTGGCATTGAGGAATTCCGCGAGCGTCGCGGCATATTCCGGTACGACGTCGATCTCGCCCTTCTCCAGGGCGGGTTCGTACAGCTCGCGGTTCTTCACGGTGGTGACCGACGTGGCGTAGCCCGCGTCCTTGAGGATCTGCGCGTACAGCTCCGCCAGTACCTGGGACTCGGTGAAGCCGGCCGCGCCGATGACCAGCGGGCCCTTCTTGCCCGCGCCGGCACCCGCGCCCGCGCCGGCGGACGCGCTGCCGCTGTCCTTCTCCTTTTCCAGGCTTTCTCCGCCGCACGCGGCAAGGGAGCCCGTCAGAGCCGCCACGCCGAGTACCGCACCCGCTATGCGCGAGGTCTTGCTCATGAGGTTCTCCATCCAATCAGTGCTGCCGCAGTGGGCTGAACAGTCGGTTCGCCGCCACCAGCGCACCCTCGACGAGGAGGGCGAGCAGCGCGACGAGCAGGGCGCCCGCGACCACCTGCGGGGTGTTGTACGTGTTGAAGCCGGCCGTGATGATCCGGCCGAGCCCGCCCTGGCCCACCATGGCGGCGATCGTCGCGGTGGCCACCACCTGGACCGATGCGGACCGCAGACCGGTCATGACCATCGGGTAGGCGAGGGGGAGTTCGACCCGGACGAACACCTGGCGGCCTGACATCCCCATCCCCCGGGCAGCCTCCAGCACCGCCCGGTCCACCTCCCGCATGCCGACGTAGGCGTTGGTCAGCAGCGGCGGTACGGCGAACAGCACGAGCGCGGTGATCGTCGGCAGATACCCGGCGCTGCGCAGCGGCGAGACCATGAACAGGGCCAGGACCGCGAAGACGGGTATCGCCCGGCCCACGTTGGAGATGTTGACCGCGAGCGCACCCCCCTTGCCGATGTGTCCGAGGTACAGCGCGACCGGCAGCGCGATCGCGCAGGCCAGCGCGAGGGCCACCCCGCTGACGTACACATGCTCGCCGAGCCGGTTCCAGACCCCGCCCTCGCCGGACCAGTGGCTGCCGGTGGTCAGCCATGTCCACGCGTCGGCCAGTACACCCATCGCTCAGCCCGCCTTCGCCGGGCGAGGCGTACGGATGCGCGGCGTACGTATGGGCGATGTACGTATTCGGGTCCAGGGCGTCAGCAACCGCTGAAGTCCCAGGAGCAGCAGGTCCGCGACGACGGCCAGCAGTACGCACAGGACGGAGGCGGCGAGTATCTGCGCCTTGAAGAAGCTCGGCAGCGCGCCCTCGATGAGATTGCCCAGGCCGCCCTTGTCGACGATCGCCCCGACGGTCGTCAGCGCGACCGTCGACACCGTGGCGATCCGGACGCCGGCCAGCAACGCGGGCAGCGCGAGTGGCAGTTCGACCTCCCAGAGCAGCCGGCCCGCCCCGTACCCCATGCCCTTCGCGGCGTCCCGGGCCTCCGCGGGCACCGCTTCGAGGCCGGCCAGGATGTTCCGCACGAGGATCGTCAGTGAATAGAGCACCAGGCCGGTGATGACCAGGGCGGCCGACAGCCCGAACACCGGAAGCAGCAGCGAGAACATGGCGAGTGAGGGAATCGTGTAGAGCACGGTCGTCAGTCCCAGGACCGTGCCGGCGAACCTCCGGCTGCGCCGCGCCAGCAGCGCAAGCGGGAATGCGACCGCCAGCCCGATCAGCACCGAAACCACCGTGATCCAGACATGCTGCACGGTCGCGTCCGTCAGCTCCTGGCTGCGGGAGCGGACGTACTCCCAGCAGATCCAGTCGTTCGTCACCAGGCAGTTCTGCGCGGCCATTGCGTCCACCCCCTCCTCAGGTCTCCGACCCTAACCCCGACCTCTGACAATCACCGAGAGTCGTCTCAGTCCAGCAACACGGCCTTCACACAACCTTGGCCGCACGCGGCGACAACTCGGCGACAATGGGGAACCATGATCCGATTCGAGCACGTCACCAAGCGGTACGACGACGGAACAACCGCAGTCGACGACCTTTCCTTCGAGGTCGCCGAGGGTGAACTCGTCACGCTCGTCGGACCGTCGGGCTGCGGCAAGACGACCACCATGAAGATGGTGAACCGGCTGATCGAGCCGACCGAGGGCCGGATATTCCTCGACGGCGACGACATATCCGCCATCGACCCGGTCCGTCTCCGCCGCCGTATCGGCTATGTCATCCAGCAAGTCGGCCTGTTCCCGCACAAAACGGTCCTGGAGAACACCGCGACCGTCCCCCACCTCCTCGGCTGGAAGCGTGCCAAGGGCCGGGAGCGCGCCGCCGAACTCCTCGATCTGGTGGGCCTGGACCCTGCCGTGTACGGCGACCGCTACCCGGAGCAGCTCTCCGGCGGCCAGCGGCAGCGCGTCGGGGTGGCCAGGGCGCTGGCGGCCGATCCACCCGTACTGCTGATGGACGAGCCGTTCGGGGCGGTCGACCCGGTCGTCCGGGAGCATCTGCAGAACGAGTTCCTCGCGCTCCAGAAGGCCGTCCGCAAGACCGTCCTCTTTGTCACCCACGACATCGAGGAGGCGGTCCGGCTCGGCGACCGGATCGCCGTGTACGGACGGGGGCGCATCGAGCAGTTCGATCCGCCGGCCACCTTGCTGGGCGCGCCCGCCACCCCGTACGTGGCGGACTTCGTCGGCGCGGACCGGGGCCTCAAGCGGCTCTCGGTGACCCCGATCGAGCCGGGCGACCTGGAGCAGCCGCCCATCGTGCACCTCGACGACCCGGTCGGGAAGGCCGCCGCGAAACTGCGGGCAGAGGACGCGCGTTGGGCCGTGGTCCTGGACGGCGACGACAATCTGCACGGCTGGATCTCGGCGGAACGGGCGGCGTCCGCAACCGGTTCCGTACGCCGGCACGCCCGCCGGATGGAGGCCTGGCTGCCCGTCGGGGCCTCGCTCAAGCATGCCTTCGCCACGATGCTTCAGCATGACGCGGGGTGGATCGCGGTCATCGACGAGGGGAGCGTCGGCCGCTTCCTGGGCGTCCTCACCCCGGCAAGGCTGCACGAGGCGCTGCGCCGCTCCACCGCCGCCGACGCGCAGGACGTGCCGCGCGAGCAGGTGGCGGTGGAAACGGTCGGCTAGCCCCAATACCGGTGACTTTGGGCTTGTCGGGTCGTTAGGGGAGGTGTGCCAAGGCCCGGACAGGTGAAGTCATCGGTGGT
>NZ_JANAVP010000038.1 GCF_024213665.1 Streptomyces sp. A3M-1-3 | reverse complement strand
AACGGACGAAACCACACCAACCTGGCGAGGAACCTACTAGGAGATATGGGGCAATACGTCTACGCCAAACGCCCTCTGAGACATCGACGAATTCGCGCAGGCTCTGTCCCTTCTGCTTGTAGCGCACCTGGACGCTCTTGCGCTTCTGCTTCTTCAGCCAGGCCGTGAGCGCCTGGCCGATGTACAGGTGATCGGCACTGGCCTCATTCGTCGAGGTGCGACGGCAGTGACCCAAGGCGATGTGCGCGAAATGGCACTTCTTGTCACGGTACTTGCGGGCGGACAGCTTTTTGCCGGAGCCGCCGAGGAGGGTGCCGCAGTAGAAGTCCCGCGTGGGGTGGAGGCCGATGAACGCGTCGAACTCTACCGCGTCCATCGGCAGGTACACGGGCCGGTCGGCGTCCGGGCCGCCGGATACTGCGGTTTGGACTTTGCGGGTGTCCTCTTCACCAGCTGGCGTGGGCATTCGAGCTCCGGGCGGTGGTGGGGACGTGGCGGGTCGTGTGGTGGGACCACGAGGCCCACCACACGACCGACCGTGAATCAGGCGGCGTCAGGCTGGGCCGGGTGACGAGGGCCATGACCGGGGCTCGGGGTGAGGATGGAGGTGAAGTTTTCGCCGTCGACGAGTGGGGTCTCGAGCGAGACGCCAGCGGCAGCCATGCGGTCGTAGAGGTCGAGGAGCCGCTCCTTAGTACGATAGGAGCCGTACTTGGCTTCGTCCTTGCGCTTGATGATGGGGAAGGTCTCGAGGATGTACTCCACGTCGTCACGGTCGATGCCGTAGAGGTGGAAGAAGAGTGCATCGAGTTCAGCGCGAATGACAGTGCGGCGAGACTCGTCCCACCGGAAGGGGCTCCCTGCGTCTCCAAGATCGCGGGCGAGAGGCGTCATATCGTGAGTTGTGTACGTAAGCTCCAGCACGCGGTCCCTGATGAAGCCTTCGTGTGCCTGCGTCATCTCAGGTGTCACCACGGGGAATTGGTTACAAAGGAAGAAGTTCAAATGAACTCCTCCGACCTTGAGCCTGGCCGCGAAGTCGAGCACTAGCGAACTTAGACAGGCAGTGAGCTCACCAATACGACTCAGCAGATGCGTGCCTATAACTGAAGTTGGCAAACTATTTCCAGCTGCGGACTCCGGAATCACACCAACGATTACAGTGCGCTCATTGGTCGCACTCGTCACATCCCGCCAACCGAAATGCCACGATCTATCCCACCATTTTATCGACACCTTCTCCAACACTTCAGATCGAGCAACCCAGCTATGCGGAAGCGCGAAGCGATTAGGATCACGCCACTCGTCGACACGCAGGTAATTTGGCTGGTTTTGACGCTTTTCAGCAGTCTCACTCTTCACCACGTCTGCCGCTCGATGGTTGTAGAAATCGAGCATCTTCGCTTCGTAGAGCGGAAGCATCTTTTCCTCAGCCCTTGTAAAGACGTTGCCTTCCAGTCGCCAGCCGTCGGCTTCGAGCTGCTCGCGCGTGTGGAAGAGGTGCGAGTCGTTCGACATGTGGAACATCGTCATGAACGACAGGCCCCAGGGGTTGCCGTTGGGATCGCCCTCCTTGATGAGAACGGGGACGCGGCGGTAGATGCCGAGGGTGATTTCGGCGTCGCGACGGGTGCGAAAAATGGGGCAGGTGCCGGTGTTGGGGTTGAGGAGGGTGATCTCCTCCGGGGTGAGGATGAAGCGTTTGCCGGTGTCGTCGAGTTCCGCCGGGTCGTGGAGGAAGAAGGCGAAGGTAGCGGCAGGTTCGGGGACGGTGTGGCCTGCGAGGGTAAGCAGGCTGAACTTAAATGAACGGTGCACGCCGGGGAAGAGTGGCGCGGCGTTCTCGAAATCGTACAGCGAGGCGAGGGAGCCTCGCTGTACGACGTCCTTGAAGAAGAACTGCGTGGTGGCGTCGGTAGCGATACCCGTGGGCACAATCACGCCCGTACGGCCCGCGGGGCCGGTCAGGTTGCGGTCCGTCTCCGCAAAGACGGCGTACGTGTTGATGTCGCCTCGGCCGGTGAGTGGGTAGCGCAGTGAGGAGCGCAGGAACTGGCTCTCACCCTCGGCACGGCGCTTGGCCGCGGTGAACTCGGCGAAGAGCACCGGGTTCGTCGTCGGCAGGGCCGCGATGCGCTTCTTGCGGTCGGCGGCGTTTGGTGCTGTGGCGATGGCTTCGTCCCTCTGCGCGAAGAACTCCTGCTCCTGGAGCTTGATGCGCTCCCACGGCGGGTTTCCCAGCACACAGGAGAAGCCGCCAGCCCATCCCAGGGGCTCGTCGACACTGGGGTCCGCGGCCGCAGGGACGTGGAAGACCTCGGGAAACTCGAGGTGCCAGTGGAAGAACCTGTATTGCTGTGCGAGGAGGATGATCTCCTCGTTGGTGGATGCGGGGATGCCGCCGCCGGGACTCTGGAGGTCCCGGAAAACTCCCTCGGTGACGGGGGTCGGCGCGCCCTGGGTCTTGGGCCAGACGAAGGCGGCGCACCAGGCATCGGAGATGTGAAGGGCGCGGAGGTAGTCCGCGGACTGCTCCAGGTCGCGGAAGCGGCTGGACTGCAGCCGTACGTCGCGCAGGGTGTCGGCCGGGGCGGCGGTGATGCCGCGCAGGCTCGCCGCGAAGGAGGCGTTGGACACCCAGATGCGCTCTTCGGTGTGGAAGCTGAGCTGGCCGCCGCGCTCGGCGGCGTTCCGCTTCTTCACAGCCGTCGCGATCTTCTTGTCGTCGCCCTCGATCGGCTTGAAGGCGTCGTCAGGGATGCCGCCTGCCAGCAGGGCCGGCGTCGCGCCGAGGAGGGCGTTGCCGTGTTTGATGTGGGCGTCGAGGAAGCCGAGCGGCTTGCCAGGCTCCAGGGCCTCCAACCACAGAGAGACCTTGGCGAGTTCCACGGCCATCGGGTTGAGGTCCACGCCGTAGATGCAGCGGGCGACGACCTCGTGCAGGGCGCGGCGTACGGCGTCGAGCGTCGGCTCGGGGTTCTGCTCGCGTACGGCGGCGACGCGCTTGGCTATGCGGCGCGCAGCGGCCACGAGGAAGTGTCCGGAACCGCAGGCGGGGTCGCAGACGGTGAGGCTGAGCAGTTCCTCGACGATGGCGGGGCCGGGGTCCGGCTGGCCGGAGCGGGTGGCCCGGATCTCGCCGCGCTTGACCGCGTCGTCGATGACCGGGTCGAGCGCGGAGTCGAGGAGGCAGTCGATGAGCGAGGAGGGGGTGTAGTACGAGCCCGTCGTCTTACGGGCGTTGCCGGCCAGCTCGACGAGTTCGAAGGTGCGCTCCGTGGCATTGTGCTTGGGGACGAGCTCCAACAGGGACTCGTAGATGGAACCGAGTTCCTCGGCATCCAGGTGGCGGTAGTCGACGGCACGGTTTCGCCTGGAGTTGGTGTCGCGGACGACCGACAGGGCACGTACGGCGTCGAGCAGGGGCTCGTTGGACAGGGCGAGGCCGTGCAGAAGCTTGTCGGCCTCGGTGTCGTCGAAGATGCCGCCAAGGGCGGGCAGGCCCAGCTCCGGGCGGCCGTCGTCGTTGCCGAGGCCGGACAGGACGAAGCACAGCGCCTGGTAGAGGTCGCCGTGGGAGGTGCCGCGGCGCCGCTGGGCGTGGCGGCGCAGCCGGGCGGAGGAGAAGTAGGTGGCGTAGCGCTCCTTCGCGCTGGCGTCCGCCGACGGGGCCAGGAGCACGTCGCGGTCCTCGGCGACGAAGAGGAAGAGCATGCGGTAGACGAGGCGCAGCAGGGCGTAGTGGAAGGTCTTGACGTCCAGCGTCTCGCGCAGCTCGCGGTTGCCGGGATGCTTGAGGAAGCCCGTGCCGAGCGTGGTGATGGCGATCTGGACGCCCTTGCGGAGCTGGTCCAGCGCGCGGGTGCCCGAGGCAATGGCCTCCGTGCGCCACTTCTCCAGCCAGCACGCGGACGGCGCCGCCTCCTCCCCCACCTCGAAGCGGGAGACGTGCAGCAGCCGGTAGAGCAGCACGAACTCGCTGAACAGCTCGCCGTCGAAGATCGCCTCAAGGTCGAACTCAACGTACGAGGCGGTTGCCAGCGCGCTGGAGTCCCGCAGCAGCCGCACCTGGCGGCCGTTCGTCAGGACGCCCCACAGGTGGGCTTCCGTGCGGTTCAGACACTCCTGGAGCATCGACTGCGGTGGTACCACGCCCGCTCCGCCCGGCCGCCGGTCGAGGTTTGCGTTCCAGGCCGTCTGGTGAATGAGCGCATGCCGCCAGCGGTGGGAGACTGAGAAGGTCTTCTCCGGGTCGGAATCGGCCGGGAGGCCGGACGGGCCCATCGGCGTGAGCGGGCCGAAGCCCAGCTGGCGCCAGAGCGGCGCCAGCCAGTCGTTGGTGGCGACGCCGGTCGGGTCGCCGGCCGGTGCTCCGGTCTCCGGGTCCTCGGGCAGTCGGGTGCGCAGCTCGCGCCACAGGGGCTTGAGGTATTCCCAGCTGCGCTCGGCCTCGTCGCGCACCGAGCGGGAGGTGGGCAGGCCGTAGTCGGCGGGCTTGCAGCCGGCAACGTCCTTGCCCTCGCTGATGCGGACCAGCATGTCGGCGGGCAGCAGCGCGCCCACCGTGTGGACGGCGGAGAAGACCTGGTTGCGAGTGGTGGCAGACATCAGGCGGTGGCCTCTCCGGCGGAAGCGGACGGGGTGGCGGGCATGTAGACGTAGGCGCCGAGGATGTCGGCGGGCTTCTGGGCGGTGACGCTCAGCCCTCGGACGATCTCGCCGTAGGCGGCACGTACCCGACGGTGCGAGGCATCGAGATCGGCGGCCAGCTCGTCACCGTACGACTCCAAATAGTCGGATGCCTCCGGCAGTTGGCCGAGGATGCGGGTCATCGTCCGTTCGCCGAAGTGCGAGTCCGTGTTCTCGGACGCGGTCGCGTCGAGCAGCGCCAGTGCCTCCTCCTGCGCCAGCCACTCCGCGTTCTTCGGGGAGCCGCGGAAGGCGAGCAGTCGGGCGTCCTCCGCCACCAGCTGCTTGTCGCCGCTGCGCGACGGCAGCGTGAGGTGGAAGCGGTAGCGGACGAGCAGCAGCGTCGTACGCGTGGCGACTGCGTCCGTAGTGATCACCCCGCACCGCCGGGCCGGACGCACCCCGTCCGCCTCCTTGTCCAGGGCCGCGTTCAGGACCTGCGCGGCCAGCGCGCCGACCACCGGGTCCGTACGGACGAGGGCAGCCTCGCCGCGCGCCACCGCCGGGTCGGCGCGGAACGGGATCGGGCGGTCCTTCTCGATCGCGTCCGCGCCTACCGTCGGCGCGAGCGCGTCCTGCAGACCGATGGGAGTACCGCGGACCTGCGCCGTGAAGTCCTCGCCCGCGTCGCGCAGGACACCTCCGAGCGCGGTCAGCGACTCGCGTACGAAGGTGGCGATCTCGCCCGCGCTGCCGAGGGCATCGCGGACCGCCGTGACCTCGAGCGCGACGTCCTCCGGGTGGATGGACCGCTGGGCGAACCGTGAGCGGGACGCTTTCTCGCGGTCGGCCGCCGAGTTCCAGTCGCTCTCCAGCTGGGCGGTGCTCACCTTGAACGCGTCCGCGCTGAAGAGTGCGTCCTCGTTCTCGCGGTCGCGCATCAGCAGCCATTCAACGATCGCGTCCGTCACGCCCGAGGACATCTCATCGGGTACGGAGACGGCGATGCCGAGGTCCTTGCGGATCTGGCGGTACTTCTTGATGAGGACCTCGAGGACCTTGCCGTCGATGCCGTTGTCCGCGCCGTAGAGGGTGATGACGCGGACTTCGTCGCGCTTCTGGCCGTATCGGTCGACGCGACCCTCGCGCTGGTCATGACGGGTCGGGTTCCAAGCCAGGTCGTAGTGGACAACAGCGTCGAAGTGGTGCTGGAGGTTGACACCCTCGGAGAGACAGTCGGTGGCGATGAGGACGCGGCGGGCGGCCTGGTCGTCGCCGGCGTCGTCGGCCAGTTTCTCGATGCGTTCGGTGCGCTGCTGCGGCGAGAGGGTGCCGGTGACGGCGCGTACGACGGTCTTGGCACCGAGCTTCTTGTCGAGATGCTCGGCGACGTACTCGGCCGTCGGGATGTAGCGGCAGAAGACGATCGGGTTGTAGCCGTCGGCGAGGAGGGCCTTGAGGTGCTTGACGAGGGCCTTCAGCTTGAGGTCCTCCGCCGGACCCTCCAACGTCGCCGCGCGCTCCGCCAGTTCGGCCAGGCGGGCGCCCGCGCCCTCGGTCTCGGCGCCGGGGGCCACGTCGAGGCCTTCGAGGGCGTCGCTGTCGGCGGAGTCGCGGGTGAGCGGCGCGCCGAGCTTGTCGGCCTCCTCCGCGCTGGCGGCGGCCGCCGCGGCGGAGCGCGTACGCAGGGTCTGCGCGGCGGCGCGCGGCGAGGAGACGAGGGAGCGAAGCAGCGCGATCGCGGACCACCAGGCGATACGGGCCTCGCGCTTGCCCTGTGAGCCGGCCGCCTCGACGCGGTCGCTCGCGTACGCGATGGCGTCGTCGAGCAGGGCGCGGTAGGCCGGGGACAGCTTGTACGTTTCGTCCTTGAAGTAGCGGTCCGAGGGGAACGCGGTCTTCTCGGCGAGGCTGTCGTCGGCGAGCCCGTCCTCCTTGGTGAGGTACTGGCGTACGTCGGCCCGCTTGCGCGCCACGAAGTGGTGGGCGAGGAGCTTACGGCCCCCCTCCGATTCCAGGTTCACGTTCGCCAGCTCGGGCTTGACCAGGCCGAGCAGATTGCGGAACGCGGACTCCTTGCCGCTGTGCGGGGTGGCCGTCACCAGGAGCAGGTGCCGGTTGGCGTCCTCTGCTACGCGGCGCAGCAGCTCGTAGCGGAGCTGGTTCTGGGAGCCGGTCGAGGTGTCGTCGGCGGCGACGCAGGTATGCGCCTCGTCGACGATGACCAGGTCGGGGCAGTGGCGCACGAAGTCGTCGCGGTGACGGGTCGACTTGATGAAGTCGGTCGAGACGATCACGTGCGGATACTTGTCGAAGAGGGACTGGCCCAGGTCCAGGCCCCGCTCCAGGCGGGAGACCGTGGAGGAGAGAACAAGCTCGGCGTCGATGGCGAACTTGGTGCGCAGCTCCGCCTGCCACTGCTCGGCCAGCGCGGGCGAGCACAGGACGGCGAGGCCGGTCGCCTCGCCCTGGGCCAGCAGCTCGCTGGCTATGAGGCCCGCCTCGACGGTCTTGCCGATGCCGACGTCGTCGGAGATGAGCAGGCGTACGGTCTGCTGACGCAGTGCCATGAGCAGCGGCACCAGCTGGTAGGCGCGGGGCTCCACCGCGATTCCGGCGAGGGAGCGGAAGGGGCCCGCGCCGGAGCGGAATCCGATGCGCAGGGCGGTGCGCAGCAGGCCGGCTGCGCGCTGGTCGCCGAGGTCCGAGGGCTCCGGTGGGGCGAACTCGGCGCCCTTCACGTCCTCGAAGGCGGGGAACACGGCGGCGATGTCGTCGTCTGAACCGCCGAGGGGGCGCAGGACGAGCATGTCGGAGGCGCTCTCCGGGAGCACGACCCATTCGCGGCCACGGGCCGTCACCAGGGACCCGGCGGAGTATGTAAGTGACATGTAAGTCGTCAAGTCCTCGTCGTGAGAGGTCAGTTGGCAGCAGTGCCGAAGTAGCGGGTGTGACCCGCGACGATCTGGTCCCAGTCGGCGTCGTGCGTGAAGCGCACCACATCCCAACTGGCGTTGTACAAGCGGTCCTCGGCCTCTTCGTCACGCGTGGAGTCGAGTTCCACATTGGGGTCGTCGACGAAGACGGCGACCTTCGCACCAGGCAGCCGGTAGACATAGTCAGGGGTGGCGTTCGCGTCGGTGAGGAACGTGCCCGCCTCGTCGGGCAGGCGCAGCCCCCGCTCCTTGAGCCAGGTGACGAGTGCGCCCTCCAGCTCGGTCGGGGCCGCGTCGTTCAGCAGCCGCTTGAACTGCTCCGTCCGCGACTCCCCACGCTTCTCCCGCTTCGCCGTCGCAGAGGCGAGGCGCAGCAGCAGCTCGCGCACTGTGTGGCGGTTGATGGAGGCGTGGTTGAGCTGGTTGCCGTACGTCAGCAGGCACTCGTAGCAGCCGAGGGCGCACGGCCGGTCGGGGTGCGGGCCGCCCAGGTCGTTGCCGTCGGCGTCGAAGTGGCAGATCTCGAGCGCCTTGCTTGCCGCCTTCGCGAGCGCGTCCGCCTCCGACTGCAGGCGGCGGAGCACACCCGCGCCACCCTCCGCGGCCTCGGTGAACAGGATGCGGTTGCGAGGGCCGTCGTCCGGCGGGAGGAGTTCGCTGCTGAGCTCGGAGTCCTCCAGCTCGAAGGCGGCCTCGATACCCCGCTCCATCGCGTACATCAGAGAGAGCGCGATCGGCTCGGGCAACGGCTCGTCGAGTGTGACGACGAGGATGTTGCGGCGGTCCTCGACGAACGGGATGACGCGCTTCTTGCGGCGGCGCTCGTTGCCGTCGGCGTCGATGACCGGCATCTCGCTGGAGTCGCCGGACGCCTCGGCGGCGTCGCGGTCGTTCATCCAGCGGCCGTCGGCGAGGTCGAGCCAGTAGCCGGCCGGTTCGTCCTTCTTGGCCCGCACACGCCCAGTGTTGGTGATGCGCACGGTCGCCGAGTCGCCGTACGCCACCTCCGCGATCTGCGCTCCGGACGCGTCGGACACCTTCGCGTCCTGGCGGCCCTTTCGGATGCCGTGGTCCTGGAAGCGGTACGACGTCTCCAGCCGGAAGCCGGCCCGGCGGCGCTCCTCCTCGTCGGAGGAAATCCGCTCACGGCGGGTCGTGTACACGGTGTGCAGGTGGAACAGGCCGTACGTCGCCGAACCCAACGGCTCGTAGCACATCTCGCAGCGGTCGGCGCGCTCCTTCGGGTCGTGGTGGTACCCACAGTGGGAGCAGCGGCGGGACTCCGTCGTGGCGAGGTCGCCCGAGGCGTCCGGCGGGAGCTGAATCCGGGTCACCTGGTAGCGGGCGCCCTCGTGGTAGATCAGCGCGGCGGGACCGAACTCGCGGATGGCGAGGAAGCGGGGGCGCTGAAGGTAGTCGCCGTCGCCGCGACGCCGGCCGACCGTCGGGATGTAGGCGGCCAGGGGGAGGCGCGGGAACGAGTACCCGGGCAGGAATCCCTCGGAGGCGAGGTAGCGGTAGGGGTTGAAGTCGGAGAGCACGGACTTGCTGTCGGCGCTCTCGTTCATCAGCAGATTCAGCTGGGTCTCGGCCTCACGGCGGCGCGCGTTGGCGCGGATGCGGTCGCCCTCGGTCAGGCTGTAGTCGAGACGGCGCTTGTTCTGGATGTACTGGTCGTCGAGCGCGGCCTTGAACAGGTCGCGCCAGCGGTCGAAGGCGTCGTCGAACCGCTTCGGCACCGTCCGGACCCGGTCCTGGATCCAGTCGTCATACCACCAGGTGGTCTCCGCGAACTGGGGCAGCAGCGGCGCGAGCACGCGAAGGGCGGCGTCGACGGTGCGCCGCTGCGCGTCGGAATCGAGCGACGCGGCGTGGATGTCCGGCAGCAGCTTCAGCTCGGGCGCGGGCCGGTCGCCGGTCTCCGGGTACGAGACATCGAGAACCTCCGGGATGGCGCGGCCCAGCTTGAGTCCGGCCTCCGCGATCCAGATGCCCTGCAGGTGGGAGAGAACCAGGTCCTCGTTGGCGAGGTCCAGGCGCGGCGGGGCAACGGCGCCCGCGACCATGCGCTCGGAGCGGCGGAAGTAGTACTGATCGTGGCTGTTGCCCGTCGCGCAGTACGTGGTGACGAGGGCGGGCTGGCCGCTACGGCCCGCGCGGCCGCTGCGCTGGGCGTAGTTGGCGGGCGTGGGCGGGACGTTGCGCATCATCACCGCGTTGAGGGAGGAGATGTCGACGCCCAGCTCCATCGTCGGGGAGCAGTACAGCAGCTTCAACTCAGCCTTGCGGAAGGCCTCTTCGCGCTGCTCGCGCTCCTGGGGCGCCACCTGAGCGGTGTGCTCGCGGGCGAACAGGCCGGCCAGCTCGCCCGCCGCGTCCTTGTACAGCTCGCGGAAGAAGCTGTTGACACGCGGCCCGTCGCCGCTCGGGTACGTACGGGTCAGCGGGTCATGCGCACCCGTCTCGCCCTTGCCCGCACGCCAGATGAGGGACTGGGCGGCAACCCGGTACCCGATGACGGCGGGGCCGGCCGGCCTACGGAAGCGGCCGGCGCGCTGCGGGGCCTCGGAGACCTCCTTCACCAGGCCGGCCTGGGACAAGACCTTCAGCAGTTCCTCGATGACCAGCTGGAGGGCTTCGTTGTCGAGTTCCTTGAACGCCTTGTCCGTGCGCTTCAGGTACTTGCCGAACTTGCCCCGGGCGGAGAGGAACAGGCCCGCCCGGTCCATGCCGGGACGGGACGGGTGGGGGTAGGCGGTGCCGACCTTCGGCTTGTCCGAGGCGGAGAGAATCCACGGGTCGATCAGGCGTTCCTCGCTCGCCCGCTGAAGCGAGTCGAAGTCGTCGCGGAAGTAGGCGACGTCGATGGCGAGCCCGCGCCGCATCTCGTTGAGCAGCGCCTTCATCACCTCGGCGCGCAGGGCGGGGTCGGCGTCCCGCAGCGCCTGGTGGGTGCCCGCCCAGCGGTCCTGCTTGTCGGCGACCCAGGTCAAGTCCTCGTAGTCGATCTCCAGGAGGCCGGTCTGCTCCAGGTTGGGCATGGTGATGCGCCAGCCGCGCTCCAGATCCAGGTAGAGCCGGAAGGCGATCACGTCGCGCAGGGTCCGTGCGGCGTTGCGGGCGAGCGCCGGCGGCAGGTCGCTCTCGCCCGTGTAGTCGACGGGGTCGAGTGCAATCGCGTTCGCGACGGAAGAGGCAAGCTCCTCGTGGTGCAGGCCGTCCTCGCCGGCATCCAGGGCTGCCCGGTACAAGGCGCCGCGGAGCTGCGTGATCTGGACGAAGTCGTTGAAGTGACCCGCCTGGAGGGAGGCGTCCTGGCGGTTGTCGACGAACGTGAGTAGCTTGCGTGCCTCCTTGTCGAGGGCCTCCTCGGGAACGGACTTCAGGGAGCGGACGACCGAGGCGGAGATCAGGGAGGTCGCCGAGGAGCGGCCTTCCTGGTCGAGCGTGGCCAGCTTGGCGAAGTCCTTGCCGCGGGTCTGCTCGTAGGCGACACCGCAGTGCAGGCAGAACAGGAACGACGAGGGGATGAACGCCGCCTGCAGTTCGCCGCGCCCCTCGTAACCGAGCGGGTCGACGGTGACAGCCCGCGGCACCCGGTCGCGGTAGGCCTTCTTGACGACTTCCTGGCCCTTGTCGTCCAACTCCAGCCACGACTCGGGCAGCCGGCGGTCGTCGACGGCGTACTGGGGATTGAGCGGCCACGGGCGGTCGTGGTCGATGTAGAGGTAACCGTCGCCCTGGCGGCCACCGGTCGCGATGGTGTCGCGGCGCGCGTCGTACCGCACATCACCGTTCTTCTCGTCACGCCAGACCGTCACGTACTCCTGCCCGCATTCGCGGCAGAAGGCGAGCGGCATCAACAGCTTGCCGCCGCCGCCGGGCTGTTCGAGCTGGTAGGCACGGGTGAGGTGACGGGAACTCTTGTCCTCGAGGGTGACGTAGACGGTGTCGCCCTTGGAGAGGAACTGGTGAAGGCGAAATGCGAACAGGGGGCGTTCGGTGACCGGGTGGCGAGCCTGCGAGCCGGCCTCCAGGGTGGCGCGGATCGCTGCGATGCAGTCGTTGTCGTCGACGCCGGACTGGTCGGCGAGCTCCTTCGCCGCGATCTCGATCTTCGCGGGCTGCTGACGGATCAAACGGCCGGTCGCCTCGTCCGTGGCGAGGCCGAAGCGGGTCTCGATCCAGCGGGCGAGCGGGTCGCGGACGAGGTCGGCGTACGCGCGAGGGGCGGCAGGGGCCTTGAGGCGCTCAGCAGAGACGGTGGCGGGCGCCGGGTCGGTGGCGCGGACGAGGGTCTCGCCTATGACGTGTTCGGGACGGACCCGGGTACCGAAGAGAGTCGTGGCGACCTCCGCCACGACCTTCTTCTGGTCGTCCAGAGTGACTTCGGTCGACATGGTGGCCGAAGTGCCGATGCACTGCAGGTCCTGTGCCTGGCAGGCCTCGCGGACGCGGCGGATGAGCAGCGCGACATCGGCGCCCTGGCGGCCGCGGTAGGTGTGGAGCTCGTCGAAGACGAGGAACTCGAGGCCCCGGGCCATCTTGATGAGGCTGGCGCGGTCCGCAGGGCGCGTCAGCATCAGTTCGAGCATCACGTAGTTGGTGAGCAGGATGTCCGGCGGGTTGTCGCGGATCTCCTTGCGGCGCGCGTCGTCCTCCTGGCCTGTGTAGCGGGCGAAGGTGACGGGCTCGCGGCCCTCGCCGTACCCGTCGCGCAGATACTTCTCCAGCTCCTTGAGCTGGCTGTTGGCCAGGGCGTTCATCGGGTAGACGATGATCGCCCGCACACGCTTCCCGGCCTTCGGGCCCTCCTCGTCGCGCTCTTTGAGGACCTTGTCGACGATCGGGACGATGTAGGCGAGCGACTTGCCGGATCCGGTGCCGGTCGTCAGCACGTACGAAGCTCCGGACTTGGCGGCGTCGACGGCTTCGCGCTGGTGCTGGTGCAGGGTGAGCGGGCGGCCGTCGCAGACGGTGCCGCCCTCGGTCTTCTTCGCCTGGAAGATCTTGGCGCACTCGTCGTGCAGGACCTTCTGGCCGGCCAGTTCGAGGACGGTGCCGCCGCCCGCGAAGAAGGGGTTGAGGGACAGCCAGGGATCGGGCCACTGGGACTTGTTGTTGAGGTCATCCTCGACGAACAGGCTGATCCGGTCATCGCGGATGACGGTGCCGCCCTCGGTAAAGGAGCGGTAGTCATTGATAAGGGTGCGGTGGACGTTGAAGACGTCCATGCCTTGGGCGGCAGTGCGGCGGGAGCCGTTGGAATCGGCGGACCGCGCGGGTTCAACGACCGCGGAGGCGATCGGCCGGTCTGCCCGGAGGTTCCTCAGGCCCCGTACGGGATCGAGGGCGGCCCACGTCGGGAGCTCCGACGCCTCCCCGTCGAGCTCGGCGAGCGGCAGAAGCGCGTCGCGGACGGTGACGGCGTCGGCCGGGCGGTCCGCGGGGTCCTTGGCCAGCAGCCGGTCGACGAGCCGGGCCAGCTCCTGCGGCACCTCCTGACGGATCAGGCGGACGGGGGTCGGGGCGTCGTGGACGTGCTTCTCGCCCAGTTCGTACGCTCCGTCACCGACAAAGGGAGGGACGCCGGTCAGCATCTCGTAGAGCACGCAGCCGAGCGCGTAGAGATCGGCGGCCTGCGTGACGAGCCCGGCCTTGAACTGCTCGGGCGCCATGTAGCGGGCCGTGCCGACAGCGACCCCGGTACTGGTGAGCCGCGCCTCATCGGGGTCGTCGGCTATCCGGCCCATACCGAAGTCGAGGACCTTGACGACGCCACCGCGGGTGAGCATGACGTTGCGGGGCTTGAGGTCGCGGTGGATGACGCCCGCGATGTGGGCATGGGAGAGGCCGTCTGCGATCTGGGCTCCGATAGCCGCGGCCCAGGACAGGGGCAGCTGCCGCTCCTCGTCGATGAGTTCGCCGAGGGTGTCGCCGTCGAGGAGCTCCATGGCCAGGTAGGGCAGGCCGTTCTGGGCGGTGTCCACGCCGCCGTCGACGATGCGCGTGAGATTCGCATGATCGAGCCGCCGCATGATGCGCACCTCGCGGGCGAACCGCTCCACGGCCTTCGCATCGGCGCGGGTGTCCACGATGGCGCCGGACCGGTGACGCAGGATCAACTTGACGGCGACCTGGCGATCGGCCGTTCCCTCAGGGGCCTGTAGATCCTCGGCCCGGTGGACCTCCCCCATGTTCCCGGAGTCGATCGGCCCCGACAGCTTGAACCGTCCCGCGAGCGTTTCCCCACCCACTGCCACTCCTCGTGCGCTCTCCCCGTGTGGTCCCAGCCAGGACAACACGCCTCCCCACAGCGGCTGTTGGGCCTCCCCAAAGACAGAAGGGGTAGCCCGACCTCCGGAAGCGTATACGAAGAACCGTTGGCGGCCTAGCTGTTGGGGTGTTTACATCGTCAACGCAACGAGCGTACTGTGACCCCCTCGCTCGCAGCCCCTGTACCGCAACCTCAAGCCGGCCGCGAACCATGGTGTCGTGCCACGCGCCGCCTTCGACATGGAAACGGCGGAACTGGCGCTGGTCGACACCGCGCGAGCGCGGCTGATCCCGGAGCTGCCACGGCTTGGGCTCCGCCCGAAAACACCGATTGACACCTGTCAACTACTGACGGCACGCGAGAAGTGAAGAAGGCTGCACGGCCACGCACGGAAAGCACACAAGCGGAGGAGCGGAGGCATCCCTCTCGGCGACTGCACTTCTGGCCGACCACTTCCACACGGGCGCCGCCTCGCCTCCGCTCGCGCGCTTGCAGCGGCGATCCCCACGGCTGAAACCACTGGTTGGCCGACCCGCGCGCGCCGCGCCTGTGTCTCGTGTCCGGATCGCCGGGCAGTGGAAAGTCCGCTCTGCTCGCCTGGCTCGTCCACCACGGCAGCCGGCCGGGTACGCCGGCCGAGCGCGCGGTCCACGCGGTGGTCCCGTCCGCAGAGGGAAGCGTCCTGGGCGCAGTAGGTCGCTGGCCGACCAGCTGGGGGTCGTGGCTCGCGCCCCGGGCGAACTGGTGCGGGCGCTGGCGGTTGATGTACGCCGCACGGCTATTGTCCTGCCGGACCTGCGCGACTTCCGGCTTGCGGAAATGGTCCTGGACCTGCGGCGGTTGTCGCACGTCCGGCTGATCGTCGAGGCCCCTACGGGAAGTCCGGCGCATTTGATGCTCGCAGGGGATGGCACTGCCGAGCCCAATCTGGACCTGGAGCAGTGGACGGACCAGCGGCGTCGCGAGGAATGGCTGCCCGGCCGTACGGACGGGCAGCAGCATCCGGCCGCCGAGCCGGAGAGGGCCTCGGCGACGACGTTCCGATGTACCTGCTGAACGCCGACGGCACGGTCGAGCGGCTCCTGCCCAACGGGGGCGGATCGACAGCCACGCTCGACGGCGACGACAAGACCCGGCTCGACGGCATCCTGAACAATGGCAAGGTCTGGCGACCGGACAAGCGGTCGGAGCGTGAGGAATTCGCATACCCGGCGATCACGCAGGCAAGGTCAAGTCCACCAAAGTGGACCCCTATACGGACGACCTGGGGCGCGCGACCCAACTCGCCCGGTATGCGCGGGACGACTACAGCGGCATGAACGTGCGCGACGCTCTGCCCGGGAGTCAGCGACGGCGCGGCTTGCGCTTCTTCTTGCCCGGGCCCCGGCGTCCCGCCTTCCGCCCCGTCTCAAAGGGATTGGCGGAGCTCGCGACACGGGCGGCGGCCGCCGCCACGCCCGGGTCCGGGTGGCATCGGCCCAGTCGGTCGAGCACCTGGTACGCCCGGTAGGGGTCCGCCGCGGCGAGGGCGGCGATCAGTGCGGGGGCACCAGCGGGCCAGGTCGCGGCGGCCCTGTCGAAGGCAGCAGTCAGGACGGGGGAGCCGGGCGCGGTCCGGGGCTCGTCCTCGTCGCTCCGGTCCGCCGCGATGCCGGCCAGCAGGGCGGCTCGCTGCTCCTTGCCGTACCAGGCATCCAGCTGATCGATGAGCAGCGTAGCCCGCGCACTCAGCGACACCTGATCCTCGTCCGGCTTATCGCCGCGCGCGAGAAGAGCCTGATGCGCGTACGCCCCGAGTACGGGGTCGGAGAGAGCTCCCTGCAAGGCGCCGGCAGGAGCTGCGGCTGTGTCGAGAAGAGTGAAAAGGACACGAGTGTATGCGGCTTCGATGGTGCCTCGGTTGCGGGAGCCGATGGCGGCGATCAGGTCACTCCACGCTTCGGCGCCGCCGTCGTGGCCGTCGAGCCAGTCCGCGAGCGTGCGGGCCGCGGCCTCGCGCGGCCACTCCTGTGCGGCCTGGACCATTGTGGCCGCGTCCCAGGCGCGGACAGCCGTGCGGTCGGGTGCCGCGACCCGACCGGCGAGCAGCACGTAACGCGTCAGGGCGGAGCCGAGCGGCGTGAGGCCGAAGGCGTCGCCGGTGCGGAAGACCACCCCCGACTCCGCGAGCCGGTCGATGACGGACGCCAGCGCCCGAGCGGGGCCGTCGAGTGCGGTGCGGTCCGCCTCGTCCATGCCAGGCAGGCCGAGCAGCGCCGACAACTCCTCCGGGGCCGGTGTGACATACCCGGCCGGAGCCGAACCCGGCACCACCACCCCGGTGTCCTCGAGGTCCGGGTCGACCATCCATGCCTCGTACTCGGCGGCCGTCCGGGCCACAGATCCCACTGAGCCTCCCCGCTGATAAAGGGTGTACAGCAGATGAGGAGCGTCCTGCGCGTACTCCTCGTCGCTGTCGTCGGCCAGCCGTGCCACCAGCACAGCGAGCACATCGGCGCCCAGCTCGATCAGCTCGTCGGGAGTGCCGGCTGTCCATACGGAGGCAGCTTCACCCGACTGTCGGGCGCTTGTCTCGCTGGGCTGCAAGAAGCCGCAGCGGACGGCGAGTTCGCGGGCCTCCGCACCGGCCGCCGACGGATCGTGAGCGGCTGCGGCGAGGGTGGCGGGCAGCGGCGCCGCCCGGACCAGGTCCGGCAGTTCGGCGGGGGTGGGCAGCTCGGCCGGCGTAGGAAGCGGGACGAATGAGTCACCGTAGTAGGAGAGGTGGTCATCCAGCAGCGTGTCCGCGAGCGCCAGGTAGGGGTACGCGTCCACCGCGGGGGCCAGATGGGCGAACGTACCGTCGAACGCCTCGGCGAGGCCCTGTGCGGTCCACCGGTCCAGCAGCCCGTCCCGGGTGCGCTCAAGCGCGTCGACGAGTTGATCCTCGTCCAAGTCCCCCCTGTCGAGGGGCAGTCCGGCCAGCAGCGGCTCGACCGTCGACGTCCGCTCCAGATCGGCCACGACCGCGGCGAGCAGCATCTCGGACACCCGGGCGCGGGTGGCAGCGGTCCGTTCGGACAGGGCGAGCCGGCTCACCGTTTCCGGGAGATGCCGCCGGTCGGCCCGGGGCGTGCGGTCGTGGGCGGCAAGCCACTCCCGTACCGCGACAGGGTCATCGGTATCCGTCTCGTCCGCGCGCATCAGCGACGCGTACCAGCGCGGCCAGGTCATGTTCTCGGGAGTGGTCATCGCCCGTTCGAAGTCCGGCAGCACTTCGCTCACCGCGGCGAGCAGCCGTGCGTGTCGTTTGGCGTTCAGTCTGCCCGCCGAGCGAAGGCGGTCGGCAAGAGCCGACAGTACGGCGGGAAAGTCCGCCAGTTCCTCGGGGCCGGCGGACACCAGCGTCGGCAGGTCCTCGGTCAGTACGCGGCGTACGAGATCCGGGGTCGGCGCCGGGACACCTGTGCGACGATCGGCGCCCCGCAGCGCCAACAGTGTCAGCACCGTATCCGCAGAGCGGACGGAAAGGGGGTTACTGCGCTCCCGGGAGTACCAGGTGAGAAAGTCGTCAAGTCCATTGTTCAGCACGCCATTCCACGTCACTCTCACAGCCTAGTGACCAACCGGCGGCAGCCGGGTGCCGATGCCACGCACGGGTGACGGCATCAGCGCTCGCGACGTCCCGTACCTACCATGTGACCAGCAACGACAGAGCCCCACGGTGGGCCGTGGGGCTCTGTTTCTGTCTGTGTCCGAGGGGGGACTTGAACCCCCACGCCCGATAAAGGGCACTAGCACCTCAAGCTAGCGCGTCTGCCATTCCGCCACCCGGACTAGGTGGCCGCCCGGTTTCCCGTGGCGACGTGGACAACAATACCAGGGGTTCGAGGTGGCCCTCACCTGCATATCCGGTGGTCAGTGGGGTGCGGCAGGCCTGATCGGGGTCCCGGCGCGACCGGGCCGCGCCGCGCCTACCGATTGTTGCTGCTCGGCTACCAGAAGTGCAGAACGTACCTTCGCGTCCGTGAGTGATCGCACCTATCGCCGGCCCCGACCGCTCTCGCCGCTGCGCGAGCATCTGCGGGACACCTTCTGGTTCGCGCCGACCGTTGGGTTGGTGGGCGCGATGCTTCTGTGGGTGGGGGCTGACGAGGTTGATTCGCGGCTTGTCGCGTACCTGCAGGAGCGGGAGGCGTACGAGGCGCTCGGGGATCTGGTGTCGATCGCCGAGGATGCCAGGACGATCGTCACCACCATCAGCTCGGCGATGATGACCTTCATCGGTGTGGTCTTCAGCATCTCGCTGGTGGCTGTGCAGATGGCCAGCGGGCAGCTCACTCCGCGGGTGGTGCGGATCTTCGTACGGAGCCGGATCAGCAAGCTGACGCTGACCGTCTTTCTCGCGACGTTCCTGTTCTCGCTGCTGGTGCTGAGCTCGTACGAGAGCGAGACCGATCCGCGGCTCGTCACGTCGGTGCCCTTGGTGCAGAGCGTGCTGACCAGCCTGCTGGTGCTGCTGAGTCTGTTTCTGTTCATTGCCTATGTGTCGCAGACGCTGCGGCTGATGCAGATCGGGCCGGTCGTGGACCGGATCACCCGTGAGTCCTTTCAGGTGCTGCACCGGCTGCCCGCGGTGGTGCCCGGTGGTGCTTCGCTGCCGCCCGAGACCGCACGGATCGCGCATCGGGGGCGGGCCGGGGTGCTGCTGGATGTGAATGTCGCGCGGTTGGTGCGGGCCGCGCGGCGGCAGGGGGTCGTGCTGCGGCTGATTCCGCGGATCGGGGATTTCGTGGTGCCGGGGACACCCCTCCTCGCGGTGCATGGTGAGGGCGCGCCGCCTCGGCGGGGGCTCCGGTACACCGTGTCCGTCGGGGTCGAGCGTTCCTTTCATCAGGATCTCGGGTTCGGGCTGCGGCAGTTGTCCGACATCGGGCTGCGGGCCCTGTCGCCCGCCGTCAATGATCCGACGACCGCCGTGCAGTGTCTGGACCGGATCGTGCAGTTCCTGGCGGCAGTGGCGGACCGGCCGCTCGGCGAGGTGCAGCATCCGGATGCGCGCGGCACCGTGCGGCTGGTGCAGGACGTGCCGGAGTGGGCCCATCTGGTGGATCTGGGCTTCGCCGAGATCCGGGGATGCGCCGTGGGGAGTCCGCAGGTGTCACGGCGGCTGCTCGCCGCGATCGACGATCTGCTGTTGCTCGTGCCGGAGGAGCGGCGGGAGCCGCTGGTCCGGCACCGTACGCTCCTCATTCAGGCCGTGGAGCGTACGGTGCCGGAGGCGGCCGATCGGGGGTTTGCGTTGCACCCCGACCGCCAAGGCATTGGCTAGGGCATCAGGTGGTAGTCCGGGAAGTTGCCCGGCAGGCGTTCGTCCGCCGGGCCCTCCGTTACCGCGTGGACCAGGAGATGGCCGCCGACGAACGCGCCGCGCCACGACGCGCCGAAGGCCCAGATGCTGGGTGGTTACGGCGAAGAGGTGCGCGACCCCGCCGACATCGGGCCGGCGCCCCGCGAGTCGGGGCTGCTGGGCGCGGTGGTCGTGGGCGCGTGGGGGTACGGCGGCGCCTTCGTCCTCGCCGGATCGATCTCGCTGTTCGCCGGCTTCGTGGCGATCTTCCTGCACGCGCAGGGACGGCCGCGGGGCGCGGGCGCGGCGCATTGAGCCGAACCCGCGGCCGATCAGCCGGGACATGGGCTGAGTGTTACGAGCGAGCGCGGGGCCCACGGGTGGCGCGGCGGCCGGGCGACCGGTCACCGCGGACACCCGGCCGTCAGGGGGTCCCGCCGGTCAGCGGCGAGCGCGCAGGGCGGCGAGGTTGTCGTAGCCGATCCGGGCGTAGTCGAGGGACTGCTCGGGGACGGTGGAGCTGGGCGCGTTGTCCTGCTCGACCATCGGGTTGTGGTAGTTCTTGGCCCCCACGCGGGAGAAGAACGTCCGGTAGTCGATGTCGCCCGTTCCGAACGGCACCATGTCGTAGCCGTTGCCGCTCTGCGTGTTGACCGTGCCGTCCTTGGCGTGGAACAGCGGATAGCGGGCGTTGTGGCCGGCGACGAGGCCTGCAGGGTCGAAGACGTTCTCGCGCTGCGAGCCGTCGTGAGCGGTGTAGGTGTGGAACTTGTACTGGGCCACGTGTGCCCAGAAGATGTCCATCTCCAGCCAGACGCTCCGCGGGTCGGTCATCTTGAGGAAGTGCTCCAGCTTGCGGATGCCGGAGCTGCGGGTCGGGCGGCCCTGGGTGTCGAGCGGCCCGCCGTCGAGCAGGAAGCCGTAGGCCGAGTCGTGGTTGTGGGTGTAGAGCTTTATGCCCTCGCTGCGGGCGATCGTGCCGAGCCCGTTCCACTTGTCGGCCGCGACGTCCCAGTCGGACCGGTAGGAGCTGCCGGTGGGGTCGCCGCCGGTGCCCATGTGGTCCATGCCGAGGATGTTGGCGATCTCGAGGTGGCGCAGATAGGTGTCGAGGTCGGGAGTGGTGAGCGGCCAGGACGACGGAATGAAGCCGTGGTTGCCCTGCGCCCGCAGCCCGTAGTCGTCCAGCCAGGAGCGCAGGAGCTTGGCGCCCTCCACGCTCTCCAGGTTCGCGCCGCCGGGCGCGTTGGCGTGCTGGCGGTATCCGGCGAACTCCACCTGTCGGTAGCCGTAGCGCGAGAGCTCCTTGAAGACCTCGCGGAAGCCGGAGGGCAGAGTGGTGGCGAGCGGGTCGCGGCCCGTGGCGTCACGGACTGTATAGAGGATGATCCCGCGCCTGCGCGACGGGACGAGGGCGGGGCCGCGGCCGTCGCCTCTGGCGTCCCGATCGTCATCGGCCAGGGCGGGTGAGGCGCCGAGGACGGGGGCGGCGATCGCCACGGTCGCGGCGGCGGCGGTGCAGGTGCTCAGAAAGCGGCGACGGCTGACGCCGAGTGTGCGGCGCAGGCTCTCGGCGGTGACAGATTCGTCGTTGAACGCGGTCACGGTGATTCTCTTTTCAGGTGTGTGCGGATGCGGGCGGTCTGCTGCCTCAGCCAAAGCCGGCGAGACGAAGCAGCAGGGATTTCACTTCGGTGGCCGCGAGGCGACCGGTGACGGCGTGGGGGGTGGAGCAGAGGATGAGCGGACCGTCTTCGTCGCGCTCGGGGAGGCGGCCGTGGCTGCCGCGAACAGGTGAGGGGTCCAGGGGCACCACCGCCATGCGGTAGCGCATTCCGAGCTTCTTGCGGGCCAGCGCCTTGGCCGCCTTGACCCGGACGTACGGGTCGAGGGGGTCCATGAAGAGCTCGACGGGGTCGTAGCCGGGCTTGCGGTGGATCTCGACGAGCTGGGCGAAGTCGGGAGCGCGGTCGTCGTCGAGCCAGTAGTAGTACGTGAACCAGGCATCCGGCTCGGCGATCGCCACCAGCTCTCCCGAGCGGGGGTGGTCGAGGCCGTGTTCCTTCTTGCCCTCGTCGTCGAGGAGCCTGTCGATGCCGGCGAGGTCGTGGAGCGCTTCGCGGGTGACGTCGAGGTCCTCCGGCCGGCGTACGTAGATGTGCGCGAGCTGGTGGTCGGCGACGGCGAACGCCCGGGACACCATGGGGTCGAGGTACTCCATGCCGTCCTGGGTGTGCACTTCGAGGAGCCCGGCGCGGCGCAGAGCCCGGTTGATGTCGACGGGGCGGGAGACGCGGGTGATTCCGTACTCGGAGAGGGCGACGACGGTGCGGCCTTCTGCTTCCGCGTCGTCCAGGAGGGGGGCCATGACCGCGTCGAGGTCGGCGGCCGCGCGGGTGGAGCGGGGGTCGTCGGGGCCGTACCGCTGGAGGTCGTAGTCGAGATGCGGGAGGTAGCAGAGGGTCAGGTCGGGGTGGCGGGTGGCGATGATGTGGCGGGTCGCGTCCACGATCCAGCGGCTCGACACGATGTCGGCGCCGGGTCCCCAGAAATGGAAGAGGGGGAACGTGCCGAACTTCTCGGTGAGTTCGTCGTGGAGGGCGGGCGGCCGGGTGTAGCAGTCGGGTTCCTTGCGGCCGTCGGCGTAGTAGACGGGGCGCGGGGTGACTGTGAGGTCGGTGTCGGCGCCCATCGCGTACCACCAGCAGATGTTGGCGACGGTGTAGCCGGGGTGGGCGCGGCGGGCGGCGTCCCAGATCTTGTCGCCCCCGACCAGGCCGTTGTGCTGCCGCCACAGCAGGACTTCGCCGAGGTCGCGGAAGTACCAGCCGTTGCCGACGATGCCGTGCCCGGCGGGAGTGGTTCCGGTGAGGAACGTGGACTGCGCGGCGCAGGTCACGGCGGGCAGGACGGTGGTGAGGGGCGCGTGTGATCCGGAGCGGGCGAGGGCTTTGAGGCGGGGCATATGGGCGAGGAGCTGGGGGGTGAGGCCGACGACGTCCAGGACGAGGAGGGGGTTGGGTTGCGCCACGTTGGCCACGTTCATCACGTTCGCCACGTTCATCAGGTTCGTCATGTTTGTCACGTTCGTCATGGGAGTTCCTTGAGGCCGAGGTCGGTCAGCAGGTCGCGGGCGAGGGCGAGTTCGGCGGCGATGCCGTCGGCGAGCTGGGTGCGGTTTCGGGGGCGCAGCTCGGCCGGGAGTGCCTGCCAGGTGTACGTCTCGACTTCGAGGTGACGGGTACGGGGCTCCGGGCCGCCGACGAGGCGGGCCAGGGCGTCCTGGAGTACGGGGAGGGTGGAGGTGAGCGGCGGGGCGGGCGGGGCGTGCAGCGGGACGTGGAAGTGCGAGCGCCAGGGGGCACCATCGGGCAGGACACCGCCGGCCAGCGCCTCGGGCAGGTCGTCGGTACCGCGCAGGCCGGCGGCGGTGCGGGTGCGGGTCTGGTGCAGGAAGCGCGGCTCGGCGAAGGCGGCGAGCGCGTCGCGGACCTCGGGCAGGTGGGGGTGTTCGGCGTGCAACGCGGCGGAGAGCTGCGCCTTGGTGACGGTGACGCGGGCGGCGGCGAGGGCGTCGAGCGCGGTGACGGGGTCCTCGAAGGAGGTTGCGAGGTGGCAGGTGTCGACGCAGACGCCGATGCGGTTGGCGGCGGTGCGGGTGCGGGGGATGCGGTCGCTGACCATGCGATCGCCGGCGGTGCGGTCGCTCGCCGTGCGGTCGCTCGCGGTGCCGTCGCTCGCGGTGCCGTCGCTCGCCGTGCGGTCGCTCGTACCGTCGCTCGCCACGCGGTCACCCCTGCGGCGATCACTCGCGAGGCGGTTGGTGGCAGTGCGGTCGCTCGCCGTGCCGTCGCTCGCGGTACCGTCGCTCGCCGTGCCGTCGCTCGCCGCGCGGTCACCCGTGCGGCGATCACTCGCGAGGCGGTTGGTGGCAGTGCGGTCGCTGGCCGTGCCGTCGCTCGCCGCGCTTTCGCCTGTGAGGCGGGTGAGGGGGCGTATCGCGTCGGCTGTCGTCTCTACCGTGCAGCCCGGTTCCGGTTCCAGGCCGACGCGTACCGATTTGCCGGTCAGGTCCTCCAGGGCGTCGAGGCGCTCCGCGAGGGTGGCCAGGGCGCGGTGGGCCGTCCGGGCCGCCGTCTCGTCGAACGAGGTGCGCCAGGCGAGCGGCAGGGTGGAGATGGAGCCCTCGGTGACGTCGTCCGGCAGCAGAGCGACCAGCAGCCGGGCCAGTTCCGTGGTGTGCGCGAGGCGCTCCGGGTCGGTCCAGTCCGGTTTGTAGACCCGGTACTTGACCTCCTCCGCGCCGAATCCGTCGTACGGGAAGCCGTTGAGGGTGACCACCTCGAGACCGCGGCGGTCGAGCTCGGCGCGCAGGCCGCGTAGCGCCGCCGGGTCAGTGCCCAGGGCGTGGGCGGCGGCCCTGGCCAGCCACAGTCCGATGCCGAGGCGGTCGCGGCCGAGCCGTTTGCGTACCGGCTCGCAGTGGTCGCGCAGCTGCGCGAGTACGCCGTCCAGGGTCTCGGCGGGGTGCACGTTGGTGCAGTACGCGAGGTGGACCGTGGAGCCGTCCGGGTGCCGGAAGCGCATGGCTCACGCCTCCTTGGGGGCGCCCCGGAGGATCGAGTTGCCCTCGTGGGTGGCGGCGGGCGCCGGGTCAGCGGTGTCGAGCCGGAGCCGGCCGCTGAGGCCGTAGAAGGCGACGGGGTTGCGCCACAGCACCTGGTCGACGTCGTCTTCCGAGAAGCCGGCCGCCAGCATCGCGTCGCCGACCTTACGGGTTTTCAGCGGGTCGCTTCTGCCCCAGTCGGCGGCCGAGTTGACCAGCACCTTGTGCGTGCCGTGGTTCCCCAGGACCGCCACCATGCGGTCCTCGTCCATCTTGGTGTCCGGGTAGACGGAGAAGCCGAGCCACGCCCCGCTGTCGGCGGCCTCCTGCACCGTCGTCTCGTTGAGGTGGTCGAGCAGGACCCGGTCCGGCGGGAGGTCCGACTCGCGTACGACCGCGATGGTGCGGCGCAGGCCGGCGAGTTTGTCCCGGTGCGGGGTGTGGACGAGCGCGGGCAGGCCGTGCGCCGCGGCCAGCTGGAGCTGGGTGGCGAGGGCGGCGTCCTCGGCCGGGGTCATGGAGTCGTAGCCGATCTCGCCGACGGCGACGACGTTGTCCTTGACCAGGTAGCGGGGCAGTTCGGTCAGGACGGGGGCGCAGCGGGGGTCGTTCGCCTCCTTGGGGTTGAGGGCGAGCGTGCACTGGTGAGCTATGCCGTACTGCGCGGCGCGGAAGGGTTCCCAGCCGAGGAGGGCGTCGAAGTAGTCGTAGAAACTGTCGGGCGAAGTGCGGGGCTGGCCGAGCCAGAAGGCGGGCTCGACGAGGGCGCGGACCCCCGCGGCGTACATCGCCTCGTAGTCGTCGGTGGTGCGGGAGGTCATATGGATGTGGGGGTCGAAGATGCGCATCAGGACTCCTCCGTGAGAGCGAGGACGCGGTGGAGATCGGCGGGGACTTCGCGGCCGGCGGCGGTGCGCTCGCTCGCGTAGTCGGCGAGCATGCGGGCCAGTTCGGCGTCGCCGCCGGCGCGGGTGCAGAGGCCGGCGACGACGTCCACCGGCACGCCCGTGAACAGGCACTTGAGGATCGCGTGCCGCCAGGCGTGCGGGTCGAGGTGAGCGGCCGCGTACGGGCCGACGGCGGCGGCGACGAGCCGGGTGTCGTTGGTACGCAGCGCGTCCTCGACCAGCGGCAGGCCGTCGGTGGGGGTGAGCCCTGTCAGGTACGGGAGGGCCTGGAGCACCGCGCGCCGCTCGGCCGCCGTGCCCTGCCGGTAGAGGCGGGTGGTCGTGGGCCCGTCGGCCGCCGCCGTGTGCAGCAGGAGTACGCGCGCATCGTCGGCGGCGGCCTCACCGCAATGGCGGCCGGCTTCCGCGAAGCGCAGCTCCCAGCCGGGAAGGCCCGCGTTGGCCTCGGTCAGGGCACCGTCCAGCCAGCCGCGGGCTGCTCCGCCGAGCCGTTTGCCGAGTGCGGAGTGCAGGTCGTGCGGGTCGTGCGGGTCGGTCAGCACGCGGCACCTCCCGCGTCGCGCAGGAACCGCAATGACCGCTCGGCGAGGTCCGGGCCGGCGTGCGAGTGGCGGGGCAGTTCGACGACGGTCAGCCCCTGGTAGCCGATGGCGCGCAGGGCGTCCAGTACGGGCGGGAAGTCGATCTCCCCGTCCCCGAAGGGCAGATGCTCGTGCACGCCGCGCCGCATGTCCTCGATCTGGACGTGCCGCAGCCAGGGCGCCGCTTCGCGTACGCAGTCGGCGGGCGGGGCGGGCTCCAGGCACTGGCAGTGGCCGATGTCGAGGGTGAGCCCGAGGGGTTCGGGGCCGCCGAGGAGACGGCGGAGGTGGTGGAAGTCGGCGAGGGTGGCGAGGAGGTGGCCGGGCTCGGGTTCGATCGCGAGCGCTACGTGGGCTGTCGCGGCGGCGTCGAGTACGGGGTGGAGCGACTCTTCGAGCCGCATCCAGGCGGTGTCGGGGTCGGTGCCGGGTGGGGTGACGCCGCTGAAGCAGTGCACGGCGTGGGCGCCGAGGTCCGCGGCGA
Source organism: Streptomyces sp. A3M-1-3 (assembly GCF_024213665.1). Classification (GTDB taxonomy): domain Bacteria; phylum Actinomycetota; class Actinomycetes; order Streptomycetales; family Streptomycetaceae; genus Streptomyces. The sequence continues at coordinate 37,469 of NZ_JANAVP010000038.1, read as the reverse complement.
CCTGCACGGCGGTGATGAGAAGCCGGGTGCGGGCGGCGCGGCCGTCGGGGTCCGGGTCGAGGAGGGACGGGCCGTGTTTGCGGCGTGGGTCGAGAACGTACCGGGCGCCGGTCTCGACCGTGACGGTCAGGCCGAGCTGCTGGAGCCGGTGGGCCACGCGGTGGGTGCGGGCGGCGAGTTCGGGGGCGAGGGGGTCCAGGTGCATGTGGTCGAGGGTGAGTCCGACGCCGTCGTAGCCGAGGTCGGCGAGCAGGCCGAGGGCGTCGTCCAGCCTGAGGTCGGTGAGGCCGTTGGTTCCGTATCCGAAGCGCGGGCTCGGGTGGGGACTTGTGTGGGGACTCACGTGGGGCTCACCTTCCGTGCGAGCTTCCGGGCGAGGGGGACGAGCGCCATCAGCGCCGCGCCGGTCCCGACGGACCCGGCGCGGGCCGCGAGCGCGGCCTGTAGCGGGATCATGGCCCGGATCCCGCCGCCGACGGCCCGCTGGGTGAGGGGCGGGGAGGGGTTGAGCGCGGCGTGCAGCAGTGGCCGGGCGGCGGTGGCGGCGTAGGCGGCCGCGAGGCCGGTGGCCGCGAGGCGGGCAGCCACGAGGCCGGATGCCCCGAGGCCGGATGCCCCGACGCCGGCGGCCGCGACACCGGTTGCCGCGACGCCGGTGGCCGCGACGCCGGTGGCCGCGAGGCGGGCAGCCACGAGGCGGGCAGCCACGAGGCCGGATGCCCCGACGCCGGCGGCCGCGACACCGGTTGCCCCGACGTCGGTTGCCGCGACACCGGTTGCCGGTGCCGGTGCGTGTGGTGTCTGCCGGAGGCTTTCCCCTGCCCCGCCCCTTCCCGAAACCGGAGGCTTCGCCCCCGGACCCCCCTGGCCCACCAGCGCACCGAGCGCGAGGGTCGCGGCGAGCGCGCCGAGCGGCACGGCGGTCGAGCCGCCCTGCGCCTCGTGGCGCGAAACGGCGGTGACGGCGAGGGTATGCACCCCGAGCAACGCGGCGGCGGGCACCGCCCGAACAGCCCCGGGGGCGTGTGATCCGACCAACGACGGGTTACGAAGTACCCCCGATTCCCCGGTAGCGGGAACCGAGCCGCTGCGCGGCCGGCCGGGCGCGGCACCGGACACCCCCACCCACCCGCCCCAGAGTCCGGGGGTACGAAGCACCCCCGGATCCCCGGCGCCGGGAACCGAGCCGCTGCGCGGCCGGCCGGGCGCGGCGCGCAGCGCGGCATGGGAGACCGCAACCCACCCGCCCCTGATACCGGGGGTACGGAGTAGCCCCAGACCCCCGGCACGGTTGCTTCGCGCCGCGAGGGTGCGCGGCCGGGCGGGGGCGGCGTCTGGGCGGGGGCGTGCCGGCGCAGCTGCGGGGTCCGCGTTCGCCCGGCGCGCGCGCCGGCCGGGGCCGGCGGCGGGGCGCAGTTCGCCGGACGCCGTCGCTGTTGCGCCCAGGAGTAGGTCCAGGGCTCTCGCCGTTGCCATCGCTGCCGGGCCTGCCGCCGTGTGTTTCAGGTGCAGGTCGTACGACCAGACCGTGGCCGCCAGCGCGGTGGCCACCGCCAGGGTCGGGCGCCCGGCGCGGGACGACAGGGCCAGGCCCGCCAGGGTCAGGCCGCCTGCTGCCGCCAGGGCCGCCGCCGGGGGAATGCGGCCCGACGGGATCGGGCGGTGTGGGCGGTCGATCGCGTCCTCCTCGCGGTCCGCCCAGTCGTTCAGCGCCATGCCCGACGTATAGAGGCACAGGGACGCACCGACGGCCAGAGCCGTGCGGCGGTTGGGCCGCAGGCCCAGTGAGGCCGCGCCCGCCAGCGCGTCGCCCGGGACGGTGAACAGCGCGGACACGCGCAGGAGTTCCGCCCAGGCGGAAAGCCGGCCCGAGCGTCCGGCCGCGCCACCGGGGCGGGTGCTGAGGGCCGTCACCTTCCCTCCCGGAGGCGGTCCGCGAAGGAAAGGAGCGCCGTGTACTGGTCGGCGAGCGCCGCCGGGCCGCCGTCCGGGTCCTTGAAGTAGAAGCCCAGTTCCGGGCGTGGGCCCGTCTGGCCCGCTTCGTGGGCGCGGGCCAGGAGCCGGGCCAGGTCCAGGACCAGGGGCGCCGCAAGCGCCGAGTCGCAGCCTTGCCAGATCGTCTGGAGGACCATCCGGGATCCGAGAAAGCCGTCGAAGGCGATGTGGTCCCAGGCCGTCTTCCAGTCGCCGAGGGACGGGACGTCGTCGATGTGGACCTCGCCCTCGGGCACCGAGCCCAGCGTGTCGGACAGGACTCGGGTCTTGCCCGCGTTCTTGGCGGCGGCCGCCGCCGGGTCGGCCAGGGCCGCCCCGTCCCCGCCGCCCAGCAGGTTCGTGCCCGACCAGGCCCGTACCGCCAGGGCGCGTTGCAGGAACATCGGGGCCAGTACCGAACGAACCAGCGTTTGCCCCGTCTTGCCGTCGCGGCCCGCGTGGGGAAGACCGCAAGCCGCGACGGCTTCGCGCAAGGCCGCGGTGTGCAGCCCGGTCGAGGGGGTGAAGTTGACGTACGCGCAGCCCGCCCGCAGCGCGGCCGCCGCGTACAGGGAGCTGGCCGGCAGGCGCAGGTCGTCCGGCGAAGGCAAGGGTTCTGTTGACGCCACGTTGATCACGACCGTGCGGGTCAGGCCCCGCCGGTCCATGAAGTCCGTGAGGTCCCCGGCGAACGCGGTGATCAGGTCGGCGTCCGTACGGGTGTCGCCCGGGAGCGGGCCGCCAGGGCGTATCTCCGCGTCTGCCGCCGCGAGTTCGGCCCGGACCGCCGAGGAGAGGCCGTGCGGGAGGACGCCCCCGGCCTCCAGTGCCTCGGCCCGCTTGGGCAGCGGGCAGCTCACCGTGTCGTGGCCGCCGAAGACCAGGGACGGCAGCGAGGGCAGACCCGCGGCCGCGAACGGCGGGGTCTCGGTGACCATGCCCGTCGCCGGGTGGAGGCCCGCGGTGATCGCGGCGCAGCCGGCTACGGCCGTGGTGGCGACGGAGCCGCGTGCTCCGACGAACCAGACTCCTGTTCCTCCCGTGCGCGGCTCGGATGGCGTGGGATCGGGAGCGGATGGGGTGGTCACGGGCGGCTGCCTCCCTGCGGGTACCGGACGGGTGGAAGAGGTGGAAGAGGTGGGAGAGGTGGGAGAGGTGGGAGAGGTGGGAGAGGTGGGAGAGGTGGGAGAGGTGGGAGAGGTGGGAGAGACGGCGGGCGGGGTCCGGCGTGCCCCGCCCGCCGCCGTTCAGGGGCTACCTCTTGGCGGGCAGCTCCTTGATCCGGATGTCGCGGAACGACACCTGGTCACCTGCACCGTGGTTCTGGATGCCGAAGTGACCCTGGGCCAGGCTGCGTACGGGATCGGTGTCGGTGAAGTCGTTGATCTTCACCCCGTTGAGGAAGATGCGCAGGCGCTCTCCCTCGACCCGGATCTCGTACGTGTTCCACTCCCCCGGAGGGTTGAGCGCGGCGTCGCGGGCGGCGATGTTCGCGGCCTTGAAGCCGTACACCGAGCCGGTGGTCTTCTCGGGTGCGTCGCTCGCGTCGATCTGGATCTCGTATCCCTTGTTGACGGCCGACCACGGGTCGTCGGAGGCCGGGAAGCCCACGAAGATCCCGGAGTTGTCGTCGCCGGCCATCTTCCAGTCGAGCTTGAGGGAGTACGACTGGAACTCCTTGGCCTGGTACCAGAGCAGACCCATACCGCCGGTCGAGTTCAGCGTCCCGTCCTTGATCGCGAACGATCCCGGACCGGCCTGCTTGAAGCCTTCCAGCGTTTCGCCGTTGAACAGCGGGCGGTAGTCCTTCGACGGTTTGCAGTCGGCCTTGGCGATGCCCGTCGCGTACAGCAGTCCGCCCAGGAGGTGCTTGCGGAAGGCCGGCTCGGCGTACGACTCCTTGGTGTGTCCGCCGCCGGTGTAGAAGGAGCGGCCGCGCTCGTACGTCTGGCACCACGCGATCGGGTGGTCGCCCTTCATCGTGCCGCCGGTGTAGCTGGTCTCGTCCAGCGTGGCGAGGACACGCGCCTGGCCGCGCGGGTTGGTGCGGTAGTTGTACCACTCGTCGGTGCGCTGCCAGCTGCTGTCCAGGTGCGCGGTGGCGGGGTGGTCGTGGTCCTCGACGCGGACGGTCGCGGGCTGGATGTGCGGGTGGGACTGGAAGTACGCGCCGACGAGCCCGCCGTAGAACTTCCAGTCGTACTCGGTGTCGGCGGCGGCGTGGACGCCCATGTAGCCGCCGCCGTCGGCGACGTACTGCTCGAAGACGGTCTGCTGGTTGGTGTTGAGCACGTCACCCGTCGTGGAGAGGAACACCACGGCGTCGTAGCGCGCCAGGTTCTCCGGGGTGAACTGCTTGGCCTCCTCGGTGGAGTCGACGGTGAGTCCGCGCTCCGCACCCAGCTCCTTGAGAGCTGTGACGCCGGCCGGGATGGAGTCGTGGCGGAATCCGGCGGTCTTGGAGAAGAGCAGGACCCGCTTCCTGGGCTTGGCGTCGGCCTTGGCCGTGGAGAAGGTGAAGTCGTCCACGTCGTAGAGGGCTCCGTCGCCGCCCTTGAAGACGAGGTAGACGGTGGTGGTGCCGGCCGGCGGGCTCTTCAGGGTGGCGGTCACGTCCTGGAAGGTCTCCCAGCCGCCGGTCACGGGGACGACGGTGGAGCCGAGGAGCTTGCCGTCCGGTGCTCCGGTACGGACCTCGAGGGTGCCTCCGACGCCGCCCGAGGAGATACGTGCGGTGAGCGCGGTCGCGTCACCGACCCGGTAGGGCTTGAAGGCGATCCAGTCGCCGTTGTGGATGTCGCCGACGGTCTTGCCGCCGTGGGCGGGGGTCTTGTTGAAGACGCGGACGCCGCCGGCCGCGTTGTAGTGCTCGGCCTGGCGGTGCTTGGGCTGGACGACGTTCTGGTCGTGGGTGGTCAGCGGGGCCTGGCCGCCGGCGCCCTTGTCGGTGTACTCGGCGTCGAAGACCCCGAAGATGTTGGCGTTGGGGTCGTGTTCGCCGTCGGCGGTGGTCTTGAGGGTGCCCGTGCAGCCGTTGGCGGAGGTGACGGGGTGGCCGTGGCTGTCGTGGCCGAGGATGTGGGTGACCTTGACCTTGGCGCAGTCGATGGTCCCGTCCTCGGGGTCGGACACGGTCACCTTGAACGGGATCTCGTCGCCGAAGGCGAACAGCTGCCCGTCACCCGGGAGTTGGAGCGTGACCTTGGGTGCGGTGTTGCCGACGACGACCTGGACGCCGGCCGAGCCGGTCCGCCCGGACGGGTCCCTGGCGGTGACGGTCGCGGTGTAGGTGCCGTTCTTCCGGTACGTGTACGTGGGGTTGGCGGCCGTGGAGGTTCCGCCGTCGCCGAATGTCCAGGAGTACGTCAGTGCGTCGCCGTCGGAGTCCGAGGTGCCGGCGGAGGAGAACTTCACCCGCAGCGGTGTCTGTCCGGACGTCTTGTCGGCCTTGGCCTCGGCGACCGGGGAGTGCCCGCCGGTGGCGTTCTCGATGCGGTAGAGGGCGGAGTTCTCGTTGCCGCCGAACCAGGCGGTGCCGTAGTCGAGCACGTACAGCGCGCCGTCGGGGCCGAAGGCCATGTCCATCACCTGGGTGCCGGTCCAGGGGAAGGGGTTGATGGACTGCACTGCGCCGTCCGCGCCCCGCTCGATGCGCTTGATCCAGCGCCGGCCGAACTCACCGGCGAAGTAGTCGCCGTCGTACGTCTGGGGGAACTTCACGGGCGAGTTCAGGTTCGCGTCGTAGCGGTAGACGGGTCCGCCCATCGGGGACTCGGAGCCGCTGCCGAACTCGGGCACGGATCCGCCGTCGTACGGTATCCACGCCTCCTGGGCGGGTGGCAGGTCGACCAGGCCGGTGTTGTGGCGGGAGTCGTTCTTCGGCGCCGCGCAGTCGAAGGCGGCTCCGGAGGTCTTGGTGGCGAAGTCGTAGTCGACGTAGGCGTTGTTCTTGCCGGTGCAGAACGGCCAGCCGTAGTTGCCCGGCTTGGTCACCCGGGCGAACTCGACCTGCCCGGCCGGTCCGCGCTTGGGGTCGGCCGCGCCCGCGTCGGGCCCGTAGTCGCCGATGTACACGATGCCGGTGGGCTGGTCGACGCTGAACCGGAAGGGGTTGCGGAAGCCCGTCGCGTAGATCTCGGGGCGGGTCTTGGCGGTTCCGGGGGCGAAGAGGTTGCCGTCCGGGATGGAGTACGACGCGTCGGCGTTGACCTTGATCCGCAGGATCTTGCCGCGCAGGTCGTTGGTGTTGCCGGAGGTGCGGCGGGCGTCGTACGCCGGGTTGCGGTTCGGGCGCTCGTCGATCGGCGTGTAGCCGTCGGAGGCGAACGGGTTGGAGTCGTCGCCCGTGGAGAGGTAGAGGTTGCCCTGCGCGTCGAAGTCGATGTCACCGCCGACGTGGCAGCAGATGCCGCGGGTGGCGGGGACGTCGAGGACCTTCCTCTCGCTGGCGTTGTCGAGGGTGCCGTCGGCCTTGAGGACGAACCGCGAGAGCCGGTTCACGCCGTCGTACTTGGCGAAGTCGGCGGCCGTCCCCTCGTTGGGGGCGTCGCCGGCCGGGGTGTCCATGGGCGGCGCGTAGTAGAGGTAGATGTAGCGGTTCTCGCTGAACTTCGGGTCCACGCCGACGCCTTGCAGACCCTCCTCGTCGTGCGAGTAGACGGGGACCTTGCCGGCCAGGCGGGTGGACCCGGCGCTGTCGGTGATCCGCAGCTCGCCGTCGCGCGAGGTGTGCAGCACGTTGCGGTCGGGCAGTACGGCGAGGCTCATCGGCTCGCCGACTTCCGGCTCGCCCTTGGCGAGAGTGACCTGCTGGAACTCCTCGGCGGCGGCAGCTGACGGTTCGGGAGTCTCCGCCGCGGTGGTGAGCGGCGCGGACAGTGCGAGTGAGGTGGCGGCGAGGAGGCTGCCGGTGAGGAGTGCGAGCGCCTTCCGGGTTCTGAGCCTTTTCCTGTGCACGTAGGTCCTCCGGTTGAAGCCGGTTGTACGGGCGGGTGCGAGGGGCTGTCCGGCGGGATCCGCGGCCCCGGCCAAGATCTGCCGGACAGCCCATAGGGGCACCGGCGCGCGCCGTCACGCCGGAGCCACTTATGTCCTGAACACCTCAAGGACGGTAGCCGGGTTCGTCCTGGGCGGAAAGCCCTTGTGCAGCAGGAGGGTTGAACTTTCTACCGACAGAGGACAAAGCCGCTTCAGGGCAGGTCGGAGCAGCCCGACGGCGGTCCGGCCGCCGGGCGCTGAGCTGGGCGTATGGTCAACCGCCGCCTCCGAAGGCGGCATCGAAGGACGCGGCCGGCGGGTCGAAGTCGTACCGCTTGAGGACGGAGAGCGCTTCCGGAGCCCCGGTCAGCCGGTCCATCCCGGCGTCCTCCCACTCCACCGAGACCGGCCCCGAGTAACCGATCGAGCGCAGCATCCGGAAGACGTCCTCCCACGGGACGTCACCGTGTCCGGCCGATACGAAGTCCCAGCCGCGCCGCGGATCGCCCCAGGGCAGGTGCGAGCCGAGCCGGCCGTTACGGCCGTCGAGCCGCTTGCGGGCCTCCTTGCAGTCCACGTGGTAGATCCGGTCGCGGAAGTCCCACAGGAAGCCGACCGGATCGAGGTCCTGCCACACGAAATGGCTCGGGTCGAAGTTCAGCCCGAAGGCCGGGCGGTGGCCGACGGCCTCCAGCGCGCGGTGCGTGGTCCAGTAGTCGTACGCGATCTCGCTCGGGTGGACCTCGTGGGCGAAGCGCACGCCCTCCGCGTCGAAGACGTCCAGGATCGGGTTCCAGCGCTCGGCGAAGTCCTCGTACCCCCGCTCGATCATGTGCGGCGGTACGGGCGGGAACATCGCCACCAGATGCCAGATGGAGGAGCCGGTGAAGCCGATGACGGTCCGGGCGCCGAAGGCGGCGGCCGCCCGGGCCGTGTCCTTGATCTCGGCCGCCGCCCGCTGCCGCACCCCCTCGGGCTCGCCGTCGCCCCAGATCCTGGCAGGCAGGATGCCCTGGTGGCGTTCGTCGATGGGGGAATCGCAGACGGCCTGGCCGACCAGGTGGTTGGAGATCGCCCAGCACTTCAGGCCGTACTTGTCGAGCAGCTGCCGGCGCGAGTCCAGATAGCCGGAGTAGTTCAGCGCCTTGTCAACCTCGAAATGGTCGCCCCAGCAGGCGAGTTCGAGTCCGTCGTAGCCGAAATCGCGGGCCAGCCGGCAGACCTCCTCCAGCGGCAGGTCGGCCCACTGGCCGGTGAAGAGCGTGAAGGGACGTGGCACTTCAGGCCTCCTGAGAGGGAACGAGGGTGTAGGCGGCGTTCTTCGCGGCACTCTCCTCCACCGCCGCGAGGACCCGCTGCACCTGGAGGCCGTCGGCGAAGGACGGCGCGGGTTCGGTACCGGTGGCGACGGCCGCCACGAGATCGCGCGCCTGGTGGACGAAGGTGTGCTCGTAGCCGAGCGCGTGGCCGGGCGGCCACCATGCCTCCAGATACGGATGGTCCGGCTCGGTGACCAGGATCCGGCGGAAGCCGGAGGACGCGGCGGGCTCGGTGTGGTCGTGGAAGCTCAGCTCGTTCAGCCGCTCCAGGTCGAAGGCCAACGACCCACGCTCACCGTTGAGTTCGAGCCGCAGAGCGTTCTTCCGCCCCGAAGCCATCCTGGTCGCCTCGAAGGACGCCAGCGCCCCGGAGGCGAGCCGCCCGGTGAACAGCGCCGCGTCGTCGACGGTCACCTGGCCGCGCCCCGCGCCGCCGCCTCCCGAGAGTCCGGTTACGGACCCGGCGGGCAGCGGCCGCTCGCGTACGAACGTCTCGGTGAGCGCGGACACGCCCACCACCGGCTCCCCCGCCAGATACTGCGCGAGATCGATGATGTGCGCGCCCAGGTCGCCGAGCGCGCCGGAACCGGCGTGTTCCCGCTGCAACCGCCAGGCCAGCGGGAACTCCGGGTCCACCAGCCAGTCCTGCAGATACGTGACCCGTACGTGCCGCAGCGCGCCGAGCCTGCCCTCGGCGATCAGGCGGCGGGCGTACGCGATGGCGGGCGCCCGGCGGTAGTTGAAGCCCACCATCGCCACCTGACCGTTCAGTCCGGCCCGTGCGGCGGCGGCCACCATCGCCTCCGCCTCCTCGACCGTGTTGGCGAGCGGCTTCTCGCACAGCACGTGCTTGCCCGCCGCCAGCGCCGCGATCGCGATCTCCGCGTGACTGTCCCCCGGTGTGCAGATGTCGACGATCTGCACATCGTCGCGGGCGATGAGGTCCCGCCAGTCGGTCTCGGCGGCGGCCCAGCCGTGCTTCTCGGCGGCGGCTCTCACTGCCGTACGGTCGCGGCCGCACACGGCGGCGAGGACCGGCCGGGCCGGCAGGTCGAAGACGCGGCCCGCGGTGCGCCAGCCCTGGGAGTGGGCCGCGCCCATGAACGCGTATCCGACCATGCCGACCCCGAGAGTCGGCGGCGGCGCCTCAGTGTCCGTCCGATCCGCCTGATCCGCCTGATCCATCTGATCGGTCCGGGTCATCCAGGTTCCTCCTCATCGCTTGCTCCGTGGGGGCGGGCAGGGCGCGCGCGGCCCGCTCGGTCAGCTGAAGCCGGTGGGCAGGTACTGGTCGACGTTGTCCTTGGTGACGACGGCCGAGTAGAGAGTGATCGAGGCCGGGATCTCCAGCTCCGCCATTCCGTTGACTCCTTTCGCCTGGCCGAGGGCGCGGGCCAGGTCGATGGCGGAGGCTGCCATGGTCGGCGGGTAGAGGACGGTTGCCTTCAGGACGGAGTTGTCCGCCTTGATGGCGTCCATGGCGGACTTGGCCCCGGCGCCGCCGACCATCAGGAAGTCGTCCCGGCCGGCCTGCTGGATGGCACGCAGCGCGCCCACTCCCTGGTCGTCGTCGTGGTTCCACAGAGCATCGAACTGCTTCTGCGCCTGGAGCAGTTGGGCCATCTTGGCCTGCCCCGACTCGACGGTGAACTCGGCGGCCTGGCGGGCCACCTTCTTGATGTTGGGGTAGTTCTTCAGGGCGTCGTCGAAGCCCTGCGTGCGCTGCCTGGTCAGCTCCAGGTTGTCGAGCCCGGCCAGTTCGATGACCTTGGCGCCCGGCTTGTCCTTGAGCTGCTCGCCGATGTAGCGGCCCGCGTTGAGGCCCATCCCGTAGTTGTCGCCGCCGATCCAGCAGCGGTACGCCTGCGGGGAGGCGAAGATCCGGTCCAGGTTGATGACGGGGATACCGGCCTTCATCGCCTGGAGGCCGACCTGCGTGAGCGCCTTGCCGTCGGCCGGCAGGATCACCAGCACGTCGACCTTCTTGTTGATCAGCGTCTGGACCTGGCCGATCTGCGCGGCGGTGTCGTTGGAGCCCTCGGTGATCTCCAACTTCACCTCCGAGTACTTCGCGGCCCGCGACTTGGCGTTCTCGTTGATCGCGTTGAGCCAGCCGTGGTCGGCCTGCGGGCCCGCGAAGCCGATGGTGACGGGCTTGCCGGGCTTGTCGTCGGCGGCTGGCTGGTTGTTGGCCGCCGCGTTGTCCTGCTGCTTAGGCTCGTTGCTCGTGCAGGCGGTGAGGAGAGCGCCGGCGGAGACGGCGGCTCCGCCGAAGAGCAGTCCTCTGCGGCTGGTGCGTGGGATTTCCGGCATGGCGGATGAACCCTTCTCGTGGGGCGGTGCGCGTAAGGAAGGCGGACGGGTCAGGATTCGCCGTTGCGCAGGGTGCTGCGCTGGACCAGGACGGCGGCGACGATGATCGCGCCCTTGGCGATCTGCTGGACAGCGCTCTCCAGGTTGTTGAGAGCGAAGATATTGGTGATCGTGGTGAAGACCAGGACGCCGAGCACCGAGCCGACGATGGTGCCCCGACCGCCGCTGAGCAGCGTGCCTCCGATGATCGCCGCGGCGATGGCGTCGAGTTCGTAGAGGTTGCCGTTGGTGTTCTGCCCCGAGCCGGCCAGGATGATCAGCAGGAAGGCCGCGATACCGCAGCACAGCCCGGAGAGCAGGTACAGGTAGAGCCGCTGCCGCCGGACGTCGATACCGGCGAGCCGGGCCGCCTCCGCGTTGCCGCCGACGGCGACCGTGCGCCGGCCGAACGTCGTACGGTTCAGCAGCAGCCAGCCGATCGCGGTGACCGCCGCGAAGACGAGCACGAGCGGCGGGATGCCGAGGACGTACGCGTCGGGGACGCCGAGGTCGAGCACCGACTGCACGGTGACGATCTGCGTCTTGCCGTCGGTGATCTGCAGGGCCAGTCCGCGAGCCGCGGCGAGCATCGCCAGCGTCGCGATGAACGGCACCATGCCGCCGTACGCGATGAGGAGCCCGTTCACGAGCCCACAGGCCAGGCCCACGACCACGGCGGTGAAGAGGATGCCCGCGAAGCCGTACTCCTGGGTGGCGAGCGTCGTCGCCCACACCGAGGCGAGGGCCACGATCGCGCCGACGGAGAGGTCGATGCCGCCGCTGGTGATGACGAAGGTCATGCCGACGGTGACGACACCGATGACGGAGGCCTGGGTGAGGACGAGTTGGAGGTTGCCGGAGTCGAGGAACTCGTCGGGCTTGGTGATCCCGCCGACCGCGATGAGGACCGCGAGGACGCCGAGCAGCGACAGATTGCGTACGTCGAGCCGGGCGCCCAGTTCGCGCCGGCGGCCGCTGGGCTGTGCCGCCCCGCGGCTGACAGACGGCTCAGCGGCCGGTCCAGTCGGGTGCAGTTTGCTCAGCACGATGAACTCCCGTCAGACACTGGTAGGTTGTATGTCTGCCCTCGGGCAGCGGTCAGGGCTTGGCCGTCATGAGGTCGCCATGCGGCCGAGTGAGAAGCCCTCTCATTCATGAGAGGGAGGAGTTACCACGAGGTCGAGTACGCGGTACTCGTCAAGGTCTCGTGAGGGCGCGGTATGAACGACCCGGCCCTCACGAAGCACCACCACCTTGTCCGCGAGGCCCAGCACTTCCGGGACCTCGCTGGAGACGAGGAGGACGGCGAGGCCGTCGTCGGCCAGCCGGCGGATGACGGCGTAGAGCTCGGCGCGGGCGCCGACGTCCACGCCGCGGGTCGGTTCGTCGAGCAGCAGGACCCGGCAGCCGCGCAGCAGCCAGCGGGCGAGGACCGCCTTCTGCTGGTTGCCGCCGGAGAGGGTGCGGATGCGGGCGTCGGGGTTGTCTGGGCGCAGCGAGAGTTTCCGGGTGGCGGTCCGGGCCGCGTCGCGTTCCTTCGTACGGTCGAGCCAGCCCCCGTACGAGAAGCGGGACATGGAGGAGACCGAGACGTTCCGGGTGACGGATTCGAGCATCAGCAGCCCTTGGGCCTTGCGCTCCTCGGGGGCGAGGCCCAGTCCCGCCCGGACGGCGGCCCGGACGCTACCGGTACGCACGGGGCGCCCGTTCACGATGACCCGGCCCTGGCTGGGTTTGCGCGCCCCGTAGATCGTCTCCAGGATCTCCGAGCGCCCCGACCCGACGAGCCCGGCCAGACCGACGATCTCGCCGGGGTGGAGTTCGAGGTCGACCGGTGCGAACTCGCCGTCCCTGGCGAGTCCTTCGACCTTGAGTACCGGGCGGTCGCGTCCGTCCGGCTGCCGCACGGGCCGCTCCGGGAAGACGTATTCGACCTTGCGTCCGGTCATCATGGCAACGATGTCGTGGGTGGGTGTGTCCTGGGCGGACAGGCCGCCGGCCACGGCGCGGCCGTCCTTGAGGACGGTCACCCGGTCGCCGATGCGGCGGATCTCCTCGAGCCGGTGGGAGATGTAGACGACGGCGACTCCGTCGGCGGTCAGGCCGCCGACGATCCGGAAGAGGTTGGCGACCTCGTCGGGGTCGAGGGCGGCGGACGGCTCGTCCATCACGATGAGCCGTACGTCGTGGGACAGCGCCCGCGCCATGGAGACGATCTGCTGCTGGGCGGCGGAGAGCGAGCCGACGGGGTGTCCGGGATCGATCTCCGGATGGCCAAGGCGCCGGAGCAGGGCGGCTGTTGCTGCCCTCGCCTCCTTACCGCGCACGATGAACCCGGCTGTGGTGGGCTCATGGCCGAGGAAGACGTTCTCGGCCACCGACAGGCCCTCCACCAGGTCGAGTTCCTGGTAGATGGTGGCGATGCCGAGGCGCATGGCGGCGATCGGCGACTTGAGGGCGACCGGCTCGCCCTTCCAGGCGATCTGTCCGTCGTCGGGCTGGTGGGCTCCGGCGAGCACCTTGATGAGGGTGGACTTCCCAGCGCCGTTCTGGCCGAGGAGGCAGTGGACTTCGCCCGGCAGCACGTCCAGGTCGACGCCGTCGAGGGCGCGTACGCCGGGGAAGGACTTGGTGATGCCGGACATGGTGAGCAGGGGTGGTTCTGGTGCCATGACATTTCCCCTCGGCGGGTGCGGCCGGTGAAGCCAGACTCCAAGTGGGCAGGGCTGAGCCAGGTGTAGGCGTTGCGGGTACTGGTGCTACTGGTGGTACGTACGCCGGTCTTGCCGGTCAGACAGGCGAGAACAGGTGGTCGCTGATCAATCGGGCGGCGCCGATCACTCCGGCGGCCGGTCCCAACTCCCCCAGGACGATGGGGAGATTGCCGGTCGCCAGCGGCAGCGACCGGCGGTAGACCTGGGTGCGGACGCTGGCCAGCAGGGTGTGGCCGAGTCCGGTCACACCGCCGCCGATCACCACCAGGCCGGGGTTGAAGAAGCTGACGAGTCCGGCGATGACCTGGCCGACCCGGTTGCCGCCCTCGCGGATGAGCTCCAGCGAGGTGGCGTCGCCCGCGGCGGCCGCGCCGGCGACGTCGGCGGCGGTGAGCCGGCCCGCCGCCTCCAGCCGGGCGGCGAGTTCGGGCGAGTGGCCCGAGCGTGCCGCGTCCTCGGCGTCGCGGGCGAGCGCGGCGCCGCTGAAGTGGGCTTCCAGGCAGCCCTTGTTGCCACAGGCACAGGCATGGCCGGCCGGATCGACCTGGATATGGCCGATGTCGCCCGCGCTGCCCGTCGTACCGCGGTAGACATCGCCGCCGACGACGATGCCGCAGCCGATACCGGTGCCGATCTTGACGCAGAGGAAGTCGTTCACGGAGCGGGCGACGCCCGCGTGCTGCTCTCCCATCGCCATCAGGTTCACGTCGTTGTCGACCATGACCGGGCAGCCCAGCTCCTGGCTGAGGGCTTCCCGTACGGGGAACCCGTCCCAGCCCGGCATGATCGGCGGCGCGACCGGTACGCCTTCGGGGAAGCGGACGGGGCCGGGGACGCCGATGCCGGCGCCGTCGAACCCCTCCGCGAGACCCGAGGCCCTGAGCTTTGCCGCCATCGCGAGCACCTGCTCGAAGACGGCGACCGGGCCCTCCCGGACGTCCATCGGGTGGTTGAGGTGGCCGAGTACCTCCAACTCCGCGTTCGTGACGGCGACATCGACCGAGGTGGCTCCGATGTCCACCCCGAGGAAGCGCAGGGCGGGCGCGAGCCGGATGTTGTGCGAGCGGCGGCCGCCGCGCGAGGCGGCGAGACCGTCGGCGACGACCAGACCGGTCTCCAGCAGCCGGTCGACCTCGACGGCGAGCTTGGAGCGGGAGAGGTCGACCTGATCCCCGAGCTGTGCCCGGGAGTTGGGACCGCCGTCACGCAGCAGGCGGAGCAGTCGCGCCTGGTGCGCGTTCGCGGGTCGAGCCGTCATGCGCCTCACGCCACCCCTCCCGCCTTGATCGGCTGTCTCTGTCGGGCTTTCCAGGGGAACGTAGCAGCGCTTTGCCAGGGTGGGAAGAAGTTGCGCAGGGATTCGGTACGACTTTCTCCACGTCGAGGACAAAGGCACGATCGCGTCACGTGGCTCCCACGGTCCCGACCAGGCGTCCACTCCCCAATTCCCGTGACGTAAATGTGAGTTGCCCCAACGGCGGCACGCACCTTACATGCGCATGCCCGATAGTTCCCGTTTGACTTTCATATGACCCTATGCCTAAATTAGAACCAGTTTGAACGAAATCCCGATCGACGACCACCAGGGTTGTCGTCGGAGGGACAGATGCCCCGCTACCAGGGCTGCTTCACTCAGCAGCCCAGCGGGCCCGATGCCGCGCATGCAGCGCGTGGGTCGGCGGTGGCCACTCCCGCCACACTCAACGCCGGCGTACCGGGCCCTTCCGCGAACGCATCGAAAACATCTCACTGGTGCGACCGCGGCCGTGCAGGGCTCGGCCCCGTCTACGCCCCCGGGAAGGGGAAGCACCATGCGGGCAACGACATCCATGATTCTCCGGCTGTTCGCCAGTCTGTTCGCAGCTCTGGCTCTGGCCTTCGGTGGAGCCGGCATCGCCAGTGCCGCCGCCCCGTCCAACGCGGTTTCCTCGTCCGACTATTGCGACTACTGGGACCGCTACGACTGCGATGACGACGACTCCGACCGCCGTGGCCACCACAGCAACCACCACGACGATGACGACGACAACCGCGGCGGTAACGGTGACCGCGACAACGGTGACCGCGGCGGTAACGGTGACCGCGACAACGGTGACCGCGGCGGTAACGGTGACCGTGACAACGGTGACCACGACAATGGCGACCGCGACAATGGCGACCGCGACTGACGGTTGAGCAGTTGACTCGAATCAACTACCCACAACCGAAAAGCACCTAGTACTGCAACGGCCGTTGCGGTACTAGGTTTGCGCGCGCTCGTGGTAGGTCGTGCGGGTGTGCTCCGTGTGAGCCCGCATGACCTCCGTGGCGCGCTGTTCGTCGCGTGCGGAGATCGCGGCGATCAGCTCCCGGTGCTCGATCCAGGACTGCTTGCCGCGCTGCCGGGCGACGGGCGTGTAGTACCAGCGGACCCGGCGGTCGACCTGCGCGGCGAGTTCGGCGAGTACGGCGTTGCCCGCCAGTTCCATGATCTTGGCGTGGAACTCGGCGTTGGTCGCCGCCGCCAGATCCACGTCGTCCTCGGCGACCGCCTGCTCGCCCTTGGCGCACAGCGCCTCCAGGGTGATGATTCCGGCCTTGGCGGAATCGGCGGCGGCCAGCCGGGCGGCTTCGGCCTCCAGGAGCGTACGGACGGAGAGCAGCTGGTCGGCCTCCGCCTCGGTCGGCTCGTGGACGAACGCGCCCTGCGCGGGGCGCAGATCGACCCAGCCCTCGGTGTTCAGCCGCTGGAGCGCTTCGCGGACCGGCTGCCGCGAGACGCCCAGATGCCCGGCGAGTTCGCTCTCGACCAGGTGCTGGCCGGGGCGCAGCGCCCGGGTGGTGATGAGCTCCAGCAGCGCCTCGTACACGCGCTCACGCAGCGGGCCCGGCCGCTCCAGCTTCGGCACGGCACCCTGCGGCAGTCCTGCGGACAACATCGCAGTTCCCCTCGCCTCGAATTGGCTATCGTCTACAGTCTACCGAGGGCCGAGGACCGGGGCGCCGTGTCGGCGGTGCGGGGGCGGGCGCGTGGGCGGCGTGCGGGACACTCAGGGGCAGCGGATGACCTGGCCCGCGTACGAGAGGTTCCCGCCGAAGCCGAAGAGCAGCACCGGCGCGCCCGACTCGACCTCGCCTCGCTCGATCAGCTTGGACAGCGCCATGGGGATGGAGCCGGCCGAGGTGTTGCCGGAGTCGACCACGTCGCGGGCGATCACGGCGTTGACCGCGCCGATCTTCTGCGCGACCGGCTCGATGATCCGCAGGTTGGCCTGGTGCAGGACGACCGCCGCGAGCTCCTCGGGCGCGACCCCGGCCCGCTCGCACACCTTGCGGGCGATCGGCGGCAGCTGGGTGGTCGCCCAGCGGTAGACGGACTGGCCCTCCTGCGCGAACCGCGGCGGCGTGCCCTCGATCCGTACGGCGTGCCCCATCTCGGGCACCGAGCCCCACAGCACCGGGCCGATGCCCGGCTCCTCGCTCGCCTCGACGACGGCCGCGCCCGCGCCGTCACCCACGAGCACGCACGTGGTGCGGTCCGTCCAGTCGGTGATGTCGGCCATCTTGTCGGCGCCGATGACCAGGGCTCGGGTGGCGGAACCGGCCCGTACGGCGTGGTCGGCGGTGGCCAGGGCGTGGGTGAAGCCCGAGCAGACGACGTTGATGTCCATCGCCGCGGGCGAACCCATGCCGAGCCGGGCCGCGACGCGGGCGGCCATGTTCGGGGAGCGGTCGATCGCGGTGGAGGTGGCGACCAGCACGAGGTCGATGTCGCCGGGCGTGATGCCGGCGGTGGCCAGCGCCTTGGCGCCGGCGTGCGCGGCGAGCTCGTCGACCGGCTCGTCCGGGCCCGCCACGTGCCGGGTCCGGATTCCGACGCGGCTGCGGATCCACTCGTCACTGGTGTCCACCAGCGCCGCCAGGTCGTCATTGGTGAGCACCTTGGCGGGCTGGTAGTGCCCGAGCGCGACCACGCGTGAGCCGGTCATAAGCGGAATCCCCCTACGTACGGAAGTCAGGAACCACCCAGTCTTGGCTGCTACCAATCGGTACGGCGGCAAGTGATCCCACAGGATTCAGCCCCTGGACTTTGGCACTTCCCCAAGGTCGGCTACTGCGCGTGACCGGCTGTGTCGACCCTTGACCGACAAATGTCTGTACGGACCTGGCGTGCGCGTCGCGCGGCTCGGCCGCGCTGACGGCGGGCCTGTCGGAACGCGTGGGCCCTGCCGGCGCGGCATCGGGGGCGCAGTCCGGCAACCCAGCCCATGCCTGGGCCTGTGTGAACGCGCCCCGGCGGCACTGCTGTTGCAGGCGGGTTACCGAAGCCGGGGCGGAGCCCCGCGAGCGGCAGAGTGGATCAAGGAGCACGAGGCGACGCCCGACCGCTTCGGCGCGGTCGCCGCACGCGTCGACGAGGAGCCCGTGGTCGACAACGACCTCTACGTCCGCGACTACGACAAGTGCATCCTCTGCTACAGGTGCGTGGACGCCTGGGGCGAGCAGTGGCAGAACACCTTCGCGATCGCCGTCGCGGGCCGCGGCTTCGACGCCCGTAATCTCCACCGAGCACGACGCGCCGCTCACCGACTCCGCCTGCGGGAACTGCATTGAGGCCTGCCCGGAGCGCTCAGCTTCAGGACCGAATTCGACATGCGCGAGGCCGGGACCTGGGACGAGGCGGCCCAGACCGAGACGACCACCGTCTGCGCCTACTGCGGCGTCGGCTGCAACCCCACCCTTCACGTGCAGGAGAATGAGATCGTCAAGGTCACCTCGCCGCACGACAACCCGGTGACCCACGGCAACCTGTGCATCAAGGGCCGGTTCGGCTTCCAGCACGTACAGCAGCGTTGATACCAACGAAACGACTGGGACTGATCACCATGGGACGGGTCACCGAGCGCCGCCGCGTCATCCGCATCAGGGACGGGGCCGTCTCCACCCGCCCCGACACGCTTGTCGCCGAGGAGCCGCTCGAGATCCGGCTGAACGGCAAGCCGCTCGCCATCACGATGCGCACACCGGGCGACGACTTCGCCCTGGCCGCCGGGTTCCTGGTGAGCGAGGGCGTGCTCGGGGCGGCGGAGGAGCTGCAGTCCATCGTGTACTGCGCGGGGGCGACGGCGGACGGCGTGAACACGTACAACGTGGTGGACGTGAAGCTCGCCCCGGGCGTCGAGGTCCCGGACATCACACTGGAGCGCAACGTCTACACGACCTCCTCGTGCGGGCTGTGCGGCAAGGCGAGCCTCGACGCCGTACGCACCACCGCACGCTTCCCGATCGACGACACTCCCCCGGTCCGTCTCGAGCCCGCGCTGCTCGCCGGCCTCCCCGACCGGCTGCGGGCGGCCCAGCGGGTGTTCGACCGGACCGGGGGGCTGCACGCGGCGGCGCTGTTCTCCCCCGACGGGGAGCTGCTCGACGTACGGGAGGACGTCGGTCGGCACAACGCCGTCGACAAGATCGTCGGACGGGCACTCCAGGACTCCCGGCTGCCCCTGTCGCGGTCGGTGCTTCTGGTGTCCGGTCGCGCCTCGTTCGAGCTCGCCCAGAAGGCGGTGATGGCCGGCATCCCGCTGCTCGCCGCCGTCTCGGCCCCGTCCTCCCTCGCCGTCGATCTCGCCGCCGAGACCGGCCTCACGCTGGTCGGGTTCCTGCGCGGCTCGTCCATGAACGTGTACGCGGGTGAGCACCGCATCGCTCTGGCGGCCGCGGCCGCCCAGGGCTGATCCGGCCCCGCCCGCTGCACGGCGGCCGGGCCCCGGCCGACGGGGAGCGCCCCCTGCGCCGGCCGGGGCCCGCCTCTTCTTTGAGGCTCGGTTCGCCTCCGGGGGCGCTTTCAGCCCCTTCGGCTCACTCGCTCTGCGCGATGCGGAGGACGAGCTTTCCGTGGTTCTCGCCGCTGAACAGCCGCAGCAGCGTGTCGTGGAAGGCGTCGACGCCGCCGTCGACGACGTCCTCCAGCGAACGCAGCCTGCCCTCTGCCAGCCACCCGGCCAGCTCGGTCACGGCCCCGCCGTACCGGTCGGCGTAGTCGAAGACGACCATGCCGGTCATCGTGGCGCGGTTCACCAGCAGGGAGAGGTAGTTCGCCGGGCCCTTGACCGGCTGCACGCTGTTGTACTGGGAGATCGCGCCGCAGATGACGATGCGGGCCCCGCGCGCCAGCCGGGTCAGCACCGCGTCGAGGATGTCGCCGCCGACGTTGTCGAAGTAGACGTCCACGCCGTCAGGGGCCAGCTCGCGCAGCGACTTCTTCACGTCGTCGGACCGGTAGTCGATGGCGGCGTCGAAGCCGAACTCCTCCACCAGCATCCGGCACTTGCGCTCGCCGCCGGCGATGCCGATCACCCGGCAGCCCTTCAGCTTGGCGATCTGGCCCACGACGCTGCCCACCGCCCCTGCGGCGCCGGACACCACGACCGTCTGGCCGGCCTCGGGGCGTCCGATGTCGAGCAGCCCGAAGTAGGCCGTCATGCCCGTCATACCGAGGGTCCCGAGGTAGACGGGCAGCGGCGCCAGCGCGGGGTCGACCTTGATCACCCCGCGCCCGTCCGACACGCAGAATTCCTGGACGCCGAACGTGCCCGACGCGTAGTCGCCCTCGGCGAAGCCGGGGTGGCGGGACGCGATGACCCGTCCGACCGCTCCCGCACGCATCACCTCGCCTATCTTCACGGGCGGAATATACGACTTGCCCTCGTTCATCCAACCGCGCATCGCCGGGTCGAGCGAGAGCTGGAGCACCTGCACCAGCAGCTCACCGTCACCCGGCTCACCGACCGGCTCCTCCGTCCGCTCCCAGTCGGTGGGCCGGGGCAGCCCCACCGGGCGTGCGGCCAGACGGACTTGGTGGTTGATGCGGCTCATGGCGGGCTACTCCTCGACTGTGGTGACCGACTGGTCGGTATGGCCATGGACGAATCTAGCCGCCCCCACCCCCGCCGACAACGCCCCCACGGCCCTGGCACCGGTCTGGCGACCAGGCGATCACCGCCTGCGGCTGCGGCGCCGCGCCTCCGTGGGTGCCGGGATGACCTGGAGCGTCAGCGTGACCGGCGCTTCGCACTCGCCGGGGCCGCCGGCCTCGGCCCAGGCCAGGATGTCGTCCGTACTGTCGTCGTCGAGCGCCCAGCCGACCCATACGGCCCTGCCCCCCTTCTGCCGGCCTGCCGAGGAGGGCTGGACCACGACGACGTTGGCCTGTCCGCACGGGCCGAGGCAGTCGCTCGTACGGACGGCGAACCGCCCGCCCGAGCCGGCCGCCGCCGCCCTCATCCGCGCCAACTGGCCTGCGTGGTCGGTGCCGGGGTGTTTGCGGCGGTCGCCGCAGCAGCAGCCGCGGCACACCACGAGGGTGCAGGGGCGCTGCCCGAAGGGCCGTATGAAGGTGTTCGTCACCCCCCGATCCTGTCAGGGGGTGCGGGTACGGTCGGAAGGGTGAGCGTGACTGGGGAACCGACTGCCGAACAGCGCCGGGTGCTGAGCCGGGCAGAGGCCGGCAGCGGGCTGCTCGACGGCCCCGCTTCCGTGCTGGCGGCGCTTGTGGCTCGGGGACTGGCGGTCCGCCACCCACGGCCGCCGCACCGGCACTTCCTGACACCGGCGGGACAGCGCCTCCGGGAGCAACTGGCCGCTCTGGCCGCACATTCGCCGGTGCCGCGGACGGCGGCGGCGACGTCCGGGGCATTCGCCGCCCGGACCGACACCAAGTCGGTGGAGTCCGAAGACCCCGCGCGGGTGCGGGAGGTACGCAGCGCGTGGGCCGGCCTGCTGGAAATGCGGCGCCTGACCAACCGCGCGCACGCGGTCGACCGGCCGTGCGACTGGGAGCGCAGCCATCTGGTCCAGGCCGCCGCGCTCGCCCTGGAGGCCGGGGTCGGCACGGGCTACCGGGTGGGCGGCACGGCCCAGCCGGAGGCGGTCCGGGTGGACGGCGCGCGGCTGGCGGAGTGCGCCGCGGCGCTGGAGGCGGCGGGCTGGCAGACGTCCGCGCACCTGGACCGCCGGTCCGGGACGCGGTATCTGCTCGCGTCGCCCCGGCGAGGCTAGCCCTGTCCGGATCAGGCCGGGCTCGCGTGCCCGCAGGCGACATCAGCCGCTCCGCGGTGATGCGCCGTGACGCGGTCAGGCCGGGACCGGCTGTTCATCTGCCGGGGCCCGCTCCGGGGCATCCGCCGTCGCACCGTCGCGCGAGCGGCGCTTGGCGATCACCGCGCACACCATCAGCTGCATCTGGTGGAAGAGCATCAGCGGCAGTACGGCGAAGCCCGCCTGCGACCCGAACAGCACGCTCGCCATGGGCAGTCCGGCCGCGAGGCTCTTCTTCGATCCGGCGAACTGGATCGCGATCCGGTCGGCCCGCCCGAAGCCGAGCCGCTTCGCGCCGTACCAGCTGACCGTCAGCATCGCGGCGAGCAGCACCGCCTCGGCGCCGAGGAGCGCGCCGAGCCGGGCCGCGCTCACCTGGTGCCAGATGCCCTGCACCATGCCGGCGCTGAAGGCGGTGTAGACGACGAGCAGGATCGAGCCGCGGTCGACGTAGCCGAGGAGCTGCTTGTGGCGCGTCAGGAACCCGCCGAGCCGGCTGCGCAGCAGCCGGCCCGCGACGAACGGCGCCAGCAGCTGGAGGACGATCCGCAGCAGCGAGTCCGGAGAGAAGCCTCCCGCGCTGCCGCCGATGAGCAGAGCCGCGAGCAGCGGGGTCAGCAGGATGCCGGCCAGGCTGGAGAAGGAGCCGGCGCAGATGGCCGCCGGGACGTTGCCCCGGGCGATCGAGGTGAACGCGATCGAGGACTGGATCGTCGAGGGGACCAGGCAGAGGAAGAGGAAGCCGCTGTACAACTGCGGCGTCAGTACGTACGGGACGAGGCCGTGCGCCGCGAGCCCGAGCAGCGGGAAGACCGCGAACGTACAGGCCAGCACGGTCAGATGGAGCCGCCAGTGCCGCAGGCCGTCCATCGCCTCGCGGGTGGAGAGCCGGGCGCCGTAGAGGAAGAAGAGCAGGGCGACCGCGCCGGTGGAGGCGCCTCCCGCGACCTCGGCGGCCGGGCCACGGGCGGGTAGCAGCGCCGCCAGGGCCACGGTGCCGATCAGGGCCAGGATGTACGGGTCGATCGGCAGCCAGGACGGCGGCTTCAGGCGGGGCATGTGCTCACTTGCTCTCGGCATCGGGTCGGATCGCGCGCTCCCCATCGTCCTCCCCCTCCCGGTGATCGGGAATCCCGTACACCGCTCTGACTGTCATCACGAATCGCGATGAGCCGCGCTAGGCTGGACGGCATGTACGACCCGGCACAGCTGCGTACGTTCCTCACGGTCGCCCAGACGCTGAGCTTCACCCAGGCCGCCCGCCGGCTCGGGCTGCGCCAGTCGACGGTGAGCCAGCACGTCCGCCGTCTGGAGGACGCGACCGGCCGGCAGCTGTTCAGCCGGGACACCCACAGCGTGGAGCTGACCGAGGACGGCGAGGCGATGCTCGGGTTCGCCCGCACGATCCTGGAGGCGAACGAGCGGGCCGCCGCGTTCTTCACCGGAACCCGGCTGCGCGGCCGGCTGCGGTTCGGCGCCTCGGAGGACTTCGTACTGACCCGCCTCCCGGAGATCCTCACCGCCTTCCGTCATGACCACCCCGAGGTCGACCTGGAACTCACCGTCGAACTCTCGGGCACGCTGCACGAGCGGCTCGCGGCGGGCCGTCTCGACCTGGTACTCGCCAAGCGGCGCCGACCGGGGGACGACCGGGGCCGCCTGGTCTGGCGTGACCGCATGGTATGGATCGGCGCGGAGGGGCTGCGCCTCGATCCCGACCGTCCGCTGCCGCTGATCGTCTTCCCGCCGCCGGGCATCACCCGGGCCCGCGCGCTGGAGGTCCTGGAGCGGCACGGCCGCGCCTGGCGCATCGCGTGTACGAGCGGCAGTCTCAGCGGCCTGATCGCGGCGGCCCGGGCCGGCCTGGGGGTGATGGCCCACACCCGGGGGCTGATCCCGCCGGGGCTGGTGCGGGTACCGGACCGGGTGGGTCTGCCGGAGCTGGGCGAGGTGGAGTTCGTTCTGCTGCACGGCCGCCGCGACGCAGCGGCACAGGGCGCGGCGGACGCGCTCGCGGCCGCGATTCTGGCGGGCGGTGACCGGCTGCATCCGGGACACCGTCCGGCCGTGCCGGCAGGCGTGCCCGGCGTCGTGCCCGCGGCTGCGCCGGCAGTTGCGCCCGCAGCCGTGCCCCGGCCGGCCCCGTAGAGCGGGCGTGACCGCGACGTACAGATTCGGTGGAGATTCCACCGCACTCGACTTACTCTCCGGTCAGGAACTCGCCCCACCGTCCGCCCGCGAGACCGCATTTCGGCTGCTGACCTGTGCCGATGCCGTACGCACACGGCGTTCCGAGGCTCTCCCGCCCGGCCGCACGGTGGGGTACCGTCACCGGCGCTGTGCGGAGCGCCACAAGGAGCAAGTCATTGCGCGAGTTCACTGCCCCACCCGTGGCGACGGCGCCACCGGTCGGCGGTCTGGCCGACGCCGTCTTCGATCATGCCCAGGACGACCCGCACCGGGTCGCGCTGGGCCGGAAGGACGAGCACGGGACCTGGCAGGACGTGACCTCGGCGCAGTTCCGTGACGAGGTGCTGGCGCTCGCCAAGGGGCTGCTCGCCCACGGCGTACGGTTCGGCGACCGCGTGGCGATCATGTCGCGCACCCGCTACGAGTGGACCCTCTTCGACTTCGCGCTCTGGTCCGTCGGCGCGCAGCCGGTGCCCGTCTATCCGACGTCGTCCGTCGAGCAGGTCTTCTGGATGCTGTACGACGCGGAGGTCACCGCCTGCGTGGTCGAGCACGAGGACCACGCCATGACCATCGGCTCGGTCGTCGACCGGCTGCCCCGGCTGGGCAGGCTGTGGCAGCTGGACGCCGGCGCGGTCGCCGAGCTGACCGAAGCCGGCACGGCCATCGACGACGATGTGGTGCACCGGCACCGCCGGGCGGTCACCCCGGACTCGATCGCCACCGTGATCTACACCTCCGGCACCACGGGCCGCCCCAAGGGCTGCGTGATCACCCACGCCAACTTCATGTTCGAGACGGACACCCTGATCGAGCGCTGGGAGCCCGTGTTCCACTCCAAGGCCGGATGGGGGTCCCCCCGGACGGAGTCTGGGGGAGAGGCCGCCACCCTGCTCTTTCTGCCGCTCGCGCATGTCTTCGGGCGGATGGTCGAGATCGCGGCGATCCGGGGCCGGGTCAAGATGGGGCACCAGCCGGTGCTGGCGGCGGAGGCGCTGCTGCCCGACCTGGCCACGTTCCGGCCGACGTTCATCCTGGCCGTCCCGTACATCTTCGAGAAGGTCTTCAACGCGGCACGGCGGAAGGCGGAGGCGGCGGGCAAGACCGGGCCCTTCGACAAGGCGGTCGAGGTGGCCGTGCGGTACGCGGAGGCGCAGGAGCACAAGGCGTTCGGCACCGGACCCGGCCCGTCGGCCGGGTTGCGGATGCAGCATCAGCTCTTCGAGAAGCTCGTGTACGGCAAGGTCCGCGAGGCCATGGGCGGGCGGGTGCGCCACGCCATGTCCGGCGGCTCGGGGATGAACCGCCGGCTCGGGCTGTTCTTCGAGGGGGCGGGCGTCACGGTCTTCGAGGGGTACGGCCTCACGGAGTCCAGCGCGGCCGCGACCGCCAACCCGCCCGAGCGCACCCGGTACGGGACGGTGGGACAGCCCATCCCCGGCACCACCGTGCACATCGCGGACGACGGGGAGGTGTGGCTGCGCGGCGGCCATGTCTTCTCCGGGTATCTCAACGACCCCAAGGCCACGGACGTGGTGCTGAACGACGGCTGGCTGGCGACCGGGGACCTCGGCGCCCTCGACGAGGAGGGCTATCTCACGATCACCGGGCGGAAGAAGGAGATTCTGGTGACGTCCGGCGGCAAGAGCGTCTCGCCGGTGGGCCTGGAGGAGCGGGTCCGGGCGCATCCGCTGGTGGCGCAGTGCATTGTGGTCGGCAACGACCGGCCGTTCATCGCCGCGCTGGTGACCTTGGACCCGGAGGGCGTCGCGCACTGGCTGGCGATGGGTGGCAAGGCGCCGATGGAACCATCCGAACTGGTCCGGGACCGGGATCTGGAGAGGGAGGTCCGGCGGGCGGTGGTGGCCGCGAACACCCTGGTGTCGCAGGCCGAGTCGATCCGTACGTTCCGGATACTGGCGCACCAGTTCACTGAGGAGCACGGGCTGCTGACGCCGTCGCTGAAGCTCAAGCGCAAGGCGATCGAGAAGGCGTACGCAGCTGAGGTGGAAGCGCTCTACCACGCCTGACTGCCCCCTTAGTTACCTGACAGGTCATCAACGCTGCGTCAGTTGGCTCACCGTGTTGCGACCGATCCGCACCATCGCCGCAGTGGCGGCCGCAGCCGCACTGCTGCTCGCCGCCGCCTGCAACTCCGCGTCCACCGGCACCACCGGCGACTGCCCGGCACCTTGGTGACCGTGCGCAGGCGGCCGTACGTACCGACGCAGTACCCCGTCGCGGCGTCCTTGGAGCTGTTGCCGAACTCCGCTTCCCACAGGCGCCCGTTGACTGCTCGCCATGCCCCACTTGGGCCGCACGCGGTCCTCCAGGAAGGTGTCGATGCCGGACTTCGACTTGTCGAGGACGGTGGTCGTGCCGCTGCGCAGGATCCAGCGGACGGAGCCGGCCGTACCGTTGCCGATCTTGATCTGGAAGTCGACGTCGGTCCACTTGTTGTGCAGCGGTTCGAGGTCGGTCCGGCCGATGAGGACGTTGCCGACGACCTGCCTTGAGCTCGATGGTCTGCACGCCGTTCACCCGGCGCAGCGACTGCACGATGAGCGGCAGCGTGCACGTGCCGGGCTGCTTCATCTGCATGATGTGCGTGAAGCGTTGTCGCCTTCGGTGCGGATGTGCGGCGCGCCCGGCCGGATGCGAGTCGGCCCGGTCGTCCGCGATCGTCTCGAACGCACGCAGGCCGTCCCGGCTCGCGGAGGGCGCCCAGCGCTGCTGCCAGGTTGCGTCGCGGCCTGACGTGACCCGGTCAACGGTACGGACCGAAAAGGTCGGAGCTGTATCGAGCCAATCCGCGAACGGGAATGCGCCGGACGGCGTGATCGTTGACGATGGGCGTACCAATCGACGACCTAAGGATTCGACCGCTCGTGAGCAAGGTCCCCAGCATCACCCTCAACAACGGCGTAGCGATGCCCCAGCTCGGCTTCGGCGTCTGGCAGGTACCGGACAACGAGGCCGCGAAGGCCGTCGGCACCGCTCTGGAGGCCGGGTACCGCAGCATCGACACGGCAGCGATCTACGGCAACGAGGAGGGCACCGGCAAGGCGCTCACCTCCTCCGGAATCGCCCGCGAGGAACTCTTCGTCACTACCAAGCTGTGGAACAGCGCCTCGCAGACATGGACGCGCGACAGCGTCCTGCGGGAGTTCGACGGCTCCCTCGACAAGCTCGGCCTCGACTACCTCGACCTGTACCTCATCCACTGGCCGCGCCCGATGCGGGACGACTACCTCGCCATCTGGCGCGCGTTCGAGGAGATCGCCAAGAGCGGCCGCGCCAAGGCGGTCGGCGTCTCGAACTTCCAGCCCGCGCACCTGCGGCGCCTCATGGACGAGACGTCGGTCGTGCCGGCCGTGAACCAGGTCGAGCTGCACCCGCAGCTTCAGCAGTCCGAGCTGCGCGCATTGCACGCCGAGCACGGCATCGCGACCGAGGCATGGTCGCCGCTGGGCCAGGGCAAGGGACTGCTCGACGTACCGACGATCATCGCCATCGCCCAGAAGCACGGCCGGACTCCCGCCCAGGTAGTGCTGCGCTGGCACGTTCAGACCGGCAACGTCGTGATCCCCAAGTCCGTGACGCCGTCCCGGATCCAGCAGAACATCGACGTCTTCGGTTTCGAGCTGGACGCCGAGGACCTCGCCGCGCTCGCGGCCCTCGACTCCGGTGACCGGCTCGGGCCAGACCCGGACGAGTTCGACTACAGCTGACGGCGACCTACGGGGGGCCAGCCCGTCCGGGCCGCCCCCCGTCGCGTCGCGTCACGCGCGTCCGTCAGCTGATCCAGAAGTCCCACCAGCGGGTCAGGATCAGCATCCCGATCGCTCCGACCCACACCACCGGCGCGACCCAGTGGAACTCCAGCAGACCGTTGCGCAAACCCTCCGGCACCGGGATGAAGCCGTGCCTGATGTTGTGCGTGGTGACGTAGCAGAACATCACGATCGTGGCGACCCAGGCCAGGCAGCACCACAGGCACAGCGAGTTGATGTGGTACAGCGACTGGTACTGGAGCCACGTGCAGAACCCGACGCCGAACACCGTGCCCGCGTTCAGCCCGAGCCAGAACCAGCGCCGGTGCCGCGCCCCCGCCAGCAGGCCCGTACCGATGGCGATCACCATCGCGTACGTGACCAGGCCGAGCATCGGGTTGGGGAAGCCGAAGGCCGACGCCTGCTCGCTCTTCATGATGTTGCCGCAGGAAACGACCGGGTTCAGGCTACAGCCGGGGACGAAGTCCGGGTCTGCCAGCAGCTTCAACTTGTCCAGTGTGATGATCCAGGAAGCCAGCAGACCCGCCGCACCGGTGACCACCAGCAGCCAGGCGAACGCCCGCCCGCCACCGACAGCGTCCCCGGCCTCGCGGCTCGCCCCAGCCAGGCCGGACCGGACGTCATCGCCACCCGCCACCCGCGTCATCGCGCTGTTCTGCTGCATCTGAAGCCCGTTCGGCACGTCCGACCCACCTTCACGAAAGAGGTCATGACGGTACTCGCCGGACATGCCCGCCCGGCGCTCACACAGCCGGATTCACCGGAACGAAGGCGCCCCGCAGGACGTACGTTCACGCAGACGGCCTCCAACACTTCCCCTGACAGGGGGTGTTGGAGGCCGTCCGGCGTTACCTGGTGAGGCGGTACGTCACCTCAATCCGGGGGGTACTGCTTCTGGCCGCGGGTGCCCTGCGACCGGGTACCTGCGTTACCGGGGGTCTGGCTCTGCCGCTGCGTCTGCTCCTGCAGGCGGCGGGCCTGCTCCTGGAGCTTCTGGCGCTCCTGCGGGTCGGTCGCGCGCTCAGCGGCTTCGTTCAGCTGCTGAACCTTCTGACGCATCTGCTGCGCTCGGTTACCGGATTCACCTGCGACGCTCATAGTCACTCCTCGGACTGTAGGGAGAGCGGGCACCCCCAGCGAACCAGGGTCGCGATTGCGGCGCATCTCGGAGCGTCACCGTCCGTCACCGTATGCGTCTGACGGGCCAGGACGTCCCTTCACGGCCCGGCGGGACCAGGCGCGGTCAGCAGGTAGACGAAGTAGGTGGTGCCCGGCGTCCTGCCCCGCCAGATCTGCGGGGTGACCGGGCTGCGTACCAACTCCTCCGCCGTCGCCCACGGGAGCGCGGGCACCAGGCCCGGCGGGACGGCCGCCCGGCTGCCGGCAGAGACGCTGTCCCGCAGACTCGGACGGCTGGTCACGCCCGAACAGGTGGTCCCGGCCCGCGACTCGGCGGCGAAGGACCCGGCCCTGGGACTCGAGGTGGGCAGGACCCGTCGACGCACTCGCCCGGCACCCCTGCCTCACGCCGCGTACGGACGCTTCGCACGCGCCTCACGCAGCCCCAGGGCCCACCAGCCGAGCTGGTCGAGCAGGGCCTTGGCCGCCGTGTTGACGCCCTCCGGGTCCTTGGGGCTGCCGTCCTCCTCGAACTGGGCCCATGCCCCCTGGAAGCTGACCGTCTCGCGGATGGTGACCGCGTGCAGCTCGGCGAAGACGTTGCGCAGATGCTCCACCGCGCGCAGGCCGCTGGACATACCGCCGTACGCGACGAAGCCGACGGGCTTGGCGTGCCACTCGGTCTGGTGCCAGTCGATCAGGTTCTTCAGGGGAGCCGGGTAGCTGTGGTTGAACTCCGGCGTCACCACCACGAAAGCGTCCGCGGCGGCCAGCCGCGGGCTGACGGTTGCGAGCGCGGCGGCCGCCTCGGACGACGGGGTGCCTCCGTAGGCCGGCAGCACCATCGGCAGGTCGATGTCGGCCAGGTCGATCAGGTCGATCTCCAAGTCTCCGTGCAGCTTGGCCTGTTCGGTGAACCAGTTCGCCACGACCGGTCCGAACCGGCCCTCCCTGATGCTGCCGAGGATCACGGCGATGCGGATGGGGTTCGTGGACATTGCTTCCTCCTGGAATCTCATGGCCCCAACCTGCTGGCCCGGGCCGCGGGGAGGAAGGCCGGGCTGAGACTGGTAGTGACAGGGCCACGATCCGGTACAGCGCCCGCTGGTACGGTTCGGGAGGTGAGCGACAAGGTGGGCGACAACGAGCTGGGAACGATGCTGCGCGGCCTGCGGGAAGCCGTCACGCCCGCCACGGTGGGGCTGCCTGTGGGCAGTCGGCGCCGCACGCCCGGACTGCGCCGCTCCGAACTGGCCACACTGGCCGGCATCAGCGTCGAGTACCTGACCCGGCTGGAGCAGGGGCGTGACCGCCATCCGTCCACCCAGGTGCTCGCCGCGCTCGCCGACGCGCTGCGGCTGCCGTCAGAGGCACGCATCCGGCTCCGGCTGGCCGCCAAGTCGGCCGGCGGCAGCCTCTTCCCCTGCCAGGCGGCCGGACCGCCGGCCAGCTCGGTGCGCCCCACCGTACGGGCGCTCCTCGACCGGCTGGAGCCGGCTCCCGCCGTGCTGCTCAACCGGCTGAGCGACGTACTCGCGTACACGACCGGCTACGAGCGGCTGGCCCGGCCGCTCGGACTGCTGGACGGCGCGCCGCCGAACCTGGTGCGGTTCCTGTTCACGGACGACCGGGCCCGATCCGTCTACCAGGACTGGGACTGCGTCGCCGACCGGCAGGTCGCCGCCCTCAAGTCCGGCTCCCTGCCCGCCGACCCGCACCTCGCGGCGCTCGCCGACGAGCTGACCGTCGTCGCGGGCGCGCCCTTCGCCGGCCGGCTGACCGCCGCCACGCTCACCGAGGCGGATCACACCGGCGTCGAGCGGCTCCGCCATCCCGAGGTGGGCGAGGTGCGGCTGGCTCAGGAGACGCTCGACCTGGCCGGCGACGACGACCAGCGGCTGGTGGTCCACCTGCCGGCCGACGACGCCGCCGCCGCCGCGCTGGACCGTCTCACCGGCCGCCGGCCCGGCGGGCTGCGCGCGGTCTCTGGCTGAGAATTGATCCATGGGTATGTACGAAGGTCTCTATCGGCTGCGCAATGTCGCCAGCGGTCTGCTTCTCGAGGTGTACGGAGGTTCCAAGGCGAGCGGCGCCCCTGTGCAGCAGGGCAAGGAGGCCGAAACCCCGGCCCAGCACTGGCACATCACGCCCGTACACAGCGGCGGCGGGCTGTACCACCTGGTGAACGCCGGCAGCGGCAAGCGCCTCGACGTCGCCAACGCGGCGATCGAGAACGGCGTCAGAATCCAGCAGTGGAAGGCCAACAACTTCGGCGCCCAGGAGTGGGTCATCGAGCAGCACCTGGACGCGCCGGGCACGGTCACGCTGATCAGCTACATCAGCGGGCTGCTGCTCGAGGTCGCGGAGGGCAGCCTCGACGAGGGCGCGCACATTCAGCAGTGGGAGGACACCGACTCCCCCTCCCAGTGGTGGCGCCTGGAGCCCGTCAGCCCGTCACCCTGATCGTGTTGCCTACGGGGTCACCTCGGCGTCGGTCACGGCCTTCCGCCAGCGCGCCGTCCAGCGCTCCCGCAGGGCGGCGCGGGCCTGGTCGTCGAGTCCGTACGCGCTCACCGTGAGGCTCACCGGCCCAGGGCCGCCGTCCGGCAGCGGTTGCTCGGCGGTCGCCGCCAGCAGATGGCCCTCCGCGCCGACCACCAGGTGGGCGAACCGGCTCTCGTGCCACACCTCCTTGGCGGCCTCTTCCGCCAGCACGCCGAGCAGCTGCCGCCCGCTCGCCCGTCCGGTCAGGTACAGCGTGCTGCGGCGCTCGCCGGGATGGCGTTCCAGCAGGAAGCGGAGCTGCTCGAAGAAGACGCGCCAGCCCTCCTCGACGGCGTCGTAGCGGTCCGGGTCGGTCCCGGCCGGCAGCGGCTGCGTGGTGACGACACGCACCATCGTCCGCCCGGCACCGCCCACCAGGCCGATCTCCTGATGCCCGCCGAGGACGATGAGGTCGGGCGGCTGGGGGTCGGCGCCGTCGACGAAGACGGACTCGATCTCGGCCGGCAGGCCCTCGTAGTCCCAGCCGAACCAGTTCCGGACGACATCCGGTTCCGTCAGGGCCCGCCACACGGTGTCGGCGGGCGCTCCGATCGTCTTTTCGACACGGAAGGGCTTCTGGTCCTCGGTCATCGGACTGCTCCATTCGCTGAGGCACCTCGACGCTACCCCCGCAGCCCGTCCCGGACTACGCGACCACTGTGAGGACGATCTTGCCGGTGGTCCGGCCGGTCTCCCCCGCCTCGTGGGCCTTCGCCGCCTGCTCCAGCGGCAGCACGGTCTCGATCTCCGGCCGCAGCTTTCCGGCCTCCACCAGGGCTGCGATCTCCAGCAGTCCCGCGTAGTCCGGCTCCACCAGCGTGAACCCGGTGCGTACGCCGGCCCGCTCGGCCTCGGCGGCGGGCGGCACCGCGTCCGGCGACGGGAGCGTGATCAGTGTGCCGCCCGGCCGGAGCACCCGCAGCGAGCGTGTCCCGTAGTCGCCGCCGATGGCGTCCAGGACGACGTCCACGTCCCGTACCGCCTCGGTGAAGTCGGTCCGGGTGTAGTCGATCAGTTCGTCCGCGCCCAGTTCCCGCAGCCGGGCGTGCTTGGCCTCGCGGGCCGTGCCGATCACGTACGCGCCGCGTGCCTTGGCGATCTGTACGGCGAGGTGGCCGACCCCGCCCGCGGCGGCGTGGAT
Organism: Streptomyces sp. A3M-1-3; assembly: GCF_024213665.1. Taxonomy (GTDB): domain Bacteria; phylum Actinomycetota; class Actinomycetes; order Streptomycetales; family Streptomycetaceae; genus Streptomyces. Next base: position 5,269 of record NZ_JANAVP010000038.1, on the reverse strand, counting down.
CAGGACCCGCTGCCCTGCGCGCAGCCCGGCCGTCTCGGTGAGGGACTGCCAGGCGGTGAGCGCGGCGAGCGGCAGCGCGGCGGCCTGCACATGGTCGAGCGCGGCCGGCTTGCGGGCGAAGTGCCGGGCCGGGCCGGTGACGTACTCGGCGTAACCGCCCGCCTGGCGCGGGAACTCGGGCATGCCGAAGACCTCGTCGCCGGGGGCGTAGAGCGTCACGCCGGACCCGACGGCCTCGACGACGCCCGAGACGTCGTAGCCGAGGACCGGGGTCCCCTCCCACATCCCGAAGCCGCCGGTCGCGCGGGACTTCCAGTCCACCGGGTTGACCCCGGCCGCGTGTACCCGGACCAGGATCTCGGTCGGGCCGGGCACCGGGCGCGGGAGGCGCACCTCGGTGAGGACCTCGGGGCCGCCCCAGTCCGCCGGGGTGATCGCACGCATCGTGGGGGTGGTCGCGGGAGTGGTCGCGGGAGTGGTGGTCGCGTTCATTGGACAGGCCCTTCGTTCGTGGGGTGTACATCCACTCTGCGCGGTGATCCACCGGACAGACATTGGCCGGACGGCCATGATGTGACAGGATCTGGCCATGGCCTCCCTGCACCGTGTCGTCGTACTCGCCGCCGAGGGCGTCGTCCCGTTCGAGCTGGGCATCCCCTCGCGGATCTTCGGTGCCTGCGCGTACGCTGCCGGCACCCCGCTCTACGAGGTGGTGGTCTGCACTCCGACCGGGGGACCCGTGCGTACCGACGCGGGCTTCTCGATCGCCGTCGACCACGGGCCGGAGGCACTGGCCACCGCCGACACCGTGATCGTCCCGCCCAGCCACGGACTCGGCGCCCTCTACGAGAACGGCGTGCTGGACGAGGAGCTGGCGGCGGCCCTGGCGCGGATCCGGCCCGGCACCCGCATCGTGTCCATCTGTACGGGTGCGTTCGTCGTGGCCGCCGCGGGGCTGCTCGACGACCGCCCGGCCACCACCCACTGGAACGAGGCGACGAACTTCAAGCGCCTCTTCCCGCAGGTCAGGGTGGACGAGGAGGTGCTCTTCGTCGACGACGGCGACGTGCTCAGCTCGGCCGGAGCAGCCGCCGGTGTCGACCTCTGCCTGCATCTGGTGCGACGCGACCACGGCAGCGCGATCGCCAACCGGGTGGCCCGGATCTGTGTCGTCCCGCCCTGGCGGGACGGCGGGCAGGCCCAGTACATCGAGCGCCCGGTGCCCGAACCCTCCACGGCCACCACCGCCGCCACCCGCGCCTGGGCGCTGGAGCGGCTGGAGCGGCCGCTGACCCTCGGGGAGCTGGCCACGCACGCCCGGATGAGCGTGCGGACCTTCACCCGCCGGTTCCGTGACGAGGCGGGGGTGACGCCCGGACAGTGGCTGACCGCGCAGCGCGTGGAACTGGCCAAACAGCTGCTGGAGACGAGTGATCTGCCGATCGACCACATCGCCGACCGCGCGGGCTTCGGCAGCGCCAACTCGCTGCGCCAGCACCTGCGTACAGCCATCGGCGTCTCACCGGCCGCGTACCGGCGGACCTTTCACACCGCGGAGGTGCGCTGACCGGTGCGGTGCTCCTGCGGGCTGATTCCGCGTACCCGCTTGAAGGCCGAACTCAGCGCGAACGAACCGCTGTAGCCGACCTTCCGCGCCACCGCGTCGACCGTGGCGTCCGTGGTGCGCAGCAGATCGGCGGCGAGTGACAGCCGCCAGCCGGTGAGGTACGCTATCGGCGGCTCCCCGACCAGCTCGGTGAAGCGACGGGCCAGCGCCGCCCGCGACACCCCGGCCTTCGCCGCCAGCAGGGCGACCGTCCACGGGTGGGCCGGGTCGTTCTGCAGCAGCCGCAGCGCCTGGCCCACCACCGGGTCGCCCCACGCCCGGTACCAGCCGGGCGCTTCGGCGTCCGGGCGGGAGAACCAGGCGCGCAGTACGGAGATGAGCAGCAGGTCCAGCAGCCGGTCGAGCACCACTTCCTGGCCGGGCTCGTCCCTTCCGATCTCCTCGTCGAGCAGCGGCACAAACGCGCAGGCGCACAGCTCGGCAGGCAGGAACACCAGCGGCGGCAGCGCGTCCAGCAGCCGCCGGCTGACCTCGCCGTCCATCTGGTAGGTGCCGACGAGCAGGGCGGAGGAGCCTTCGGCGCTGTCTCCCCACATCCGGACACCCAGTTCCATCACCGGGCCCAGCGGCTCTCCCTCCGGCGTGCTGCACTGTCCGCCGGGATGGACGACGATCCGCGACGGGGTGCGCGGGTCGTCGGAGACCGTGTACGGGTCGGGGCCGCGGGCGATGGCCACATCGCCCGGCCGCAGCCGGACCGGGTCGCCGGAGTCGGGCACGATCCATGCCTCGCCGCGCACCACCGACATCAGACAGATCGGCGCCCGGTCCTCGATCCGCACCGACCAGGGGGCGTCCATCACCATCCGGAGCAGGAAGGCACCCCGTGCGCGCGGCCCCTCCAGCAGTCCCGTGAGTGCGTCCATGGAGCCAGCGTAGACGCACGGACATGCGAGTGAGGCTGTGGAGCATGGCTTGTCCACGCGCCGGCGGCGAGGCTTGAGCCATGACAGAAAGCATGAAGCAGCAGACGGTGTTGGTGACGGCGGCGACGGGCAAGACCGGCCGCCGCGTGGCGGAGCGCCTCGCGGAGCGCGGGGTGCGGGTGCGGGCGGGTTCCCGTACCGGAGAGGTTCCCTTCGACTGGGAGGACGAGAAGACGTGGGCGCCGGCGCTGCGCGGCGCAGATGCGGCGTACGTCGCCTACTACCCGGACCTGGCGGCCCCGACGGCGGCTGACGCCCTGCGGGCCTTCGGACGGCTGGCGGCGGAGAGCGGCGTGCGGCGGCTGGTGCTGCTGTCGGGCCGCGGTGAGCCGCAGGCGGTCGTCGCCGAGGATGCGGTACGCGAGTCGGGGGTCGAGCTGACGGTCGTACGCTCCAGCTTCTTCGCGCAGAACTTCAGCGAGGGATTCCTGGTGGACGGCCTGCTCGGCGGTGAACTGCCCTTCCCCGCCAGGGAGACGGCGGAGCCCTTCATCGACGCAGGCGATCTCGCGGATGTCGTGGTCGCCGTCCTCACCGAGGAGGGGCACGCGGGTGTCATCCATGAGGTGACGGGTCCGCGGGCGCTGACCTTCCGGGAGGCGGTGGCGGAGATCGCCTCGGCGACCGGGCTCACGACGGCCTATGTGCCGGTCTCCGGGCCCGAATACCGCGATCTGCTGGAGCAGTTCGGCCTGCCGGCAGACTTCGCCGCCTTCGCGTCGGAGCTGTTCACCTTCCTCCTCGACGGCCACAACACGCCGACGACGGACGGGGTCAAGCGTGTGCTGGGCCGTGAGCCCAGGGACTTCGCGGACTATGTGCGTAGGGCGGCGGCGGCCGGCGCGTGGGAGGCTCAGGAGTAGGGCTGAGCAGAAGGGCTCAGGAGTAGAGGGCACCGAGTTCGCGCGCCGTCCTGGCCAGGCGGTCGCGCAGCCCGGCGGGCTCCAGCACCTCGATGCCGGCGCCCAGTCGCAGAAACTCCCGGTGGGCGTGGTCCACCGATTCGATGGGCAGGACGGCGCGCGTCCAGCCGTCCGGCTCCGGCGTCCCCGTGGCTGCCAGGGCACTGGCGACGCGGCCGGTCAGCTGCCCGGCGGCCTCGGCCGAGATACGGACCACCGCCTCGCCCGTGTACAGCCGGGCGTGGAAGTCCGCCTGGTGGCCCCGCCAGTGTCCGGCGAGGTCGAAGTCCCGGGGTGGCGCGAACTCCTCGTCGAGGACGCTCAGTTCAAGGATCTGGTCCACCCGGTACGAGCGCGGGCCGGGCCCCGCGATCACGTACCAGCGGCCCGCCTTGAGGACCAGTCCGTACGGTTCGAGGCGCCGGTCCACCTCGGCCGGCTCCTTCCAGCGCCGGTAGCGGACCGCCAGCACCCGGCCGTTCCACACGGCGTCGGCGACCTGCGGCAGAAACGGGACGTCATCCGCCTCCGCGTACCAGCCGGGAGCGTCGAGGTGGAAGCGGGACCGGACGCGGTCGGCATGGGCGAGCAGCTCGGGCGGCAGCGAGGCCCGCAGCTTCAGCTGCGCGGCGGCGAGCAGCGTGCCGAGGCCGAGTTCGGCTGCGGGGCCGGGGAGGCCGGAGAGGAAGAGCGCCTCGGCCTCGCCGGTACTGAGGCCGGTCAGCCGGGTGCGGTAGCCGGCCAGCAGCCGGTAGCCGCCCGAGTGGCCGGCGTCCCCGTACAGCGGCACGCCCGCGGCGTGCAGCGACTCGACGTCCCGGTAGACCGTCCGTACCGACACCTCAGCCTGCACCTGTACGACCGTGAGCGCGAGGAGTGGTCCCTGTACTGGTCCGACGCGCGTACCGGTGTGCTCTTCCCGGCGGTGAGCGGCCGGTTCAGGGACGGCCGGGGCGAGTTCCACGGGGACGACACGCACGACGGCAAGGAGGTCCGGGTCCGGTTCGTCTGGTCGGGGATCTCCGCGGAATCCGCGCACTGGGAGCAGGCCTTCTCGGTGGACGGGGAGGAGACCTGGGTGACCAACTGGATCATGGATCTCACCCGGCGCTGACCTGCGTGCGGAGCGCCACGGGACTGTTCATAAGATCGTCCCGTGGCATTTCCGACGGAGACCGAGCGACTGCTGTACGAGGCGGGGTTGCGCGGCGATGTGCAGGGGCAGCTGCGCGTCCTGGCCGGCGAGGAGCTGTACATCGGGATGCCCCGGGCGCAGGTGCACGCCGAGCCGGACCTGGTCCACTTCCAGCCGTACTGGGATCCGGCCGTCCGCCGGCACTGCCTGCCGGTCCTGACCCGCGGGATGCTGCCGCCGTTCCACCTCGAGTGGGAGCTTGTGAGTTACGGCCTGGACTGGCTGGCCAGGGGCAGCCGGCCGGACGGCCTTCCCTGGCTCGCCGTGAACGGCGGCACGCCGGCCGCGGTCTACCTGGAGGCGACGCCGCAGCATCGTGCGCTGTGGCGGCGCGCCTACGCGGAGAACGACCGCCCCGGCGGAAACCGGCTGATCGGGCTGCGGCACGGGGCACTGCACGGACCGCTCGCCTACGGCCTCGCCTGCGGAGCCCATCTGGCCGTGCAGAACGCCGTGCCGTGGAACGAGGTGGGCACGGCCTACCACGGCTATCGCGAGGAGCTGCGGCGGCTGCGCGATGCCTGGGACATCACCGCCCGAGAGGGGTAGGAAGCTGCTGCTGATTGAGTGTCCATGAGTGTCTATTGCATGTCATGAGTAGCGTATGATCTTGCTTATG
>NZ_JANAVP010000037.1 GCF_024213665.1 Streptomyces sp. A3M-1-3 | reverse complement strand
GCCGACCAGCGCGAGCATCCCGCCCGGCCCGCACACCAGCACCCGTGACCTGCAAACTTCATGTTGCACAGGGCTCAGTGGTTGCTCACGCCCAGCAGGCCGACGGTTCCGTCAGCGACCAGTGCGGCGAAGCCCTCGACCGTTTCCCCGAGGGGCACCGCCGCGTCCGCGACGTGCGCGTACAGCAGGTCCAGCTTCTCCACGCCGAGCCGTTCCCGGCTCCGCTCCGCGGACTCGCGGATCACTTCGGCCGAGAGCCCCTCGATGTCGTGACTGAAGGTGGAGCTGGGGGAGTTGGGCCGCCCGCCGACCTTGGTGGCGATGACGATCTCGTCTCCGACGCCGCGGCTGCGGCGCCAGCGGCCGAGCAGCTCCTCGCTCTCTCCGCCCTGAGTGCCGTTGATCCAGAACGCATAGTTGTCGGAGGTGTCGATGAAGGTGCCGCCGGCCTCGACGTACCGGTCGAGGATCGCGAACGACGTCGCCTCGTCGGTGGCCGTGCCGAACAGCATCGCGCCCAGGCTCAGGACGCTCACCTCGCGGCGTGCCTTCGCGTCCTGGCCGATCGTGCGGTATCTCATGCGCGTTCCTCTCGTGCGTCCGCTCCGGGGCGTTGCACCCGAGCTTGGATCTTCGAGCGCACTCGATGTCAACCCCCGGCGGGCACGCCGACGGGGCCGGCCGGAGAAGTCCGGCCGGCCCCGCCCATGTCCCGTGCGGTCAGGCGCGGTGGCTGCCGTAGTAGCCGCCGATCTGGTCGTGGTACCCGGCATCGCCGATGTGCTTGTCCTTGTCGAACTCGGGGGCGTCCTTGATCTCGTCCTTGGTCCGGTTGACGTAGATCTTCTCCTCGGCCGCGTCGACCCGCGTGACCGTACCGGCCGGCAGCAGGACGTGCTTGCCGAAGATCCACACACCCGTGTCGACGACGAGATACGCGGAGCCGACGTCGTCGGAGTGCTTGTCGACCTTGCCGATGGTTCCGTCCGTCGCCTCGACCTTGTAGCCGATCAGGCTGTTGCCCACGGTGTGGCCGGTCGTCGGCTGGTAGCCCCAGATGTTCTCACTCATTGAGCGTCTCCTTCATCGACGATTTCACGCAGCGAAACGAAATGCATTTCGCCCTGAATTTCTCGACCAGATTCCTCTACCAGCGGTACCAGCGACCGCGTCGGCCGCCACTCGCGGGCGGCCGGACAATAAATCCGAGCAGCCACACGACCAGGACAATGACCGCTATCCACCACAGTGCCTTGAGCGCGAAGCCCGCACCGAAAAGGATCAGGGCGAGCAGGAGAACGAGAAGCAGGGGGACCATAGTTATCAACCTCCAGGCCATCGTCTGCCCCGAGGAAGTCCCGCCACACGTTCGAAGCAGAATTTCGTGGTGGTGGAGTTCAGCGCACGGGGCGGCGGCCGGTGCGCCGCCAGCGCAGGGCGGCGTAGGCCATGTCGATCAGGAATACAGAGATGCCGATGATCAGCAGGTAGAAAAGTCCCTCGACAAGAATTCCGATGACGCCGAGCACCAGGGCGACAATGACCAGGAAGAGCACCAGAGCCATGATCTGAGGCTTTCTACGAGAATCAGCGGCGGCCCAGCACGCGTTCGCCGCCGGCGCCCGGCTGATAGGGCAGGTCGTAGTGATCAAAAATCGCCTTCTCGTCCTCGGCGGGCAGCACGTCGTCGGTGCCCATCGACGGCGCGTCCTTCACCAGCGATCGGGGATAGGCGACTTTGACGTAGTCGGGGCCGACGACGGCTCCCGCCAGCGGCACGAAAGTGAGGCGGCGCCGCGTCGGCAGGCCCGTCACGACCGTGGCGACGGCCGGTTCGTCGGTGCGGGTGTTGACGTACACCGCCTCCAGCGTCCCGACTCTGCGCCCGTCGGCGTCAACCACGTCGCGCGTACGCCACTCGCGGATATCTGCGGTCTCGATCACGTCGGCTCTCCTCGTGGCAACCACCACACGCCGGTGGTGGTGTTCGTCGGCTCTTCGCCCGCACCACAGATCTTCCCCCTACACGCCACCGATACGTGTGACCTCAGGATCTGCCGGCGGCGTGTTATTCGCGGGTGCGTGGGCGATGGCTGGTGTCGCACCAGGGGTACCGCTGACCACCAGCTCTTCCTTGTTCTGGTCCGCTTCGACCAGGGCCGCGTAACGGCGGTCGGTGACCGCGGCCTCCGGACCGGCCGCCCGAGTTGCCGCAGCGAGTGCTCTTCGCCGCTCAGCGGCCAGGGCGAGCGCTCCGGTGCCGGTGGCGACGTCCAGCGAGACCGGAGCCGTGGGTTTCCCTTCGGCCCGCGTACCCCTGCTGTGCGCGATCATTGCGCCGTTTCGGGCAGCTCAATCTTCGGTTCAGTCCTCGGTCGGAACGCAGAGCACCGGAATACGCGCCAGATGCAGCAGCTTGTGCGGCGTCGAGCCCAGCAGCGCACCGCGCATCGGGCTCTCGCCCCAGCTGCCGACCACGATGACCCGCGCGTCATGACGTGCCGCGGCTTCGAGCAGCGCCTGAGCCGGCTTCTCGTCGATGATCTCCACCGTCGTCGGCACTCCTGCCTCGTCGGCCGCTTCGACGGCGTGGTCGAGCGCGGTGCGCCCGGCCTGGCGGATCGCCTCGTGGTGGCTGCGGTACTCCTCGCCCGCCCCGCCGGGGGCAGCGGCGCCGTACACGAGTACGAGCGGCTCGCCGAACGCGGCCGACACCTCGATCGCGACGCGCAACGCGCGCGCCGCGCCCGGCGACTCGTCGTATCCCAGGACGACCGACATCTCAGGACTCCTTGCCGTGGACGAGTTCGGGTTGGGCCACACTGCGGCGCTCCGACCAGAAGACAGCCGACGTCAGGCGCCACACGCACATGATGACCACGCCCGTGGCCGCGACGCCGATGCCGATGACGAGCGGAGGGCCGAGCCCGAACCAGGAGACACCGCTGTAGGAGTTCTCGGGGTCGGACATGTCGATGACCGACTCCACGAGCAGCCATGCCAGCAGCAGGGCGCCGACCAGCGGGCCGATGCCGATGAGTACGAAGTTGCGGACGCTCTCGGTCAGGTGGCGGCGGTAGTAGACCGCGCACGCGAGGCCCGTGAGCGCGTAGTAGAACGCGATCAGCAGTGACAGCGCCGTCAGTGAGTCGAAGAGGGCGTTCTCGCTGATCCGGCTGACGACGAGGTACCAGGCGATCGCGACGCCGGCCACCCACCACGTGCTCACATGAGGCGTACGGAAGCGCGGGTGGATCCGTGCGAGAGGCGACGGCAGCGCGTGACGGCGTGCCATGGACAGCGCTGTGCGCGACGCCGGGATGATCGTCGTCTGGGTCGAGGCCAGCGCGGACGTCGAGACGGACAGCAGCACGACCCAGTCCCAGCCGCCCATCACCTCGCCGGCGAGCAGGGCGAAGATCGCCTCCTCCTCTTCGGCGTTGTCGGCCAGGAACTTCGGTCCGGCGTACGCCACGACCGCGATGCCGACCGACAGGTACGTCACCAGCAGCACGACCGTCGACCAGACTCCGGCCCTCCCGGCGGCGCCGGCGGAGCCCTTGACCTCCTCGGTGAGGTTGACCGCCGACTCCCAGCCCCAGAACATGAACACGCCCAGCAGCAGACCGCCGGTCAGCGCCGAGCCGCCGGCTCCGAACGGGTTCAGCCAGTCGATCGCGGGTGTCACGGAGTCGAGCGAGCTCGTGCCGGCGTAGACGCGGTAGATCGCCACCACCGCGAACAAGAGCAGGAAGGCGACCTGGGCGAGGATCAGGACGTCCTGCACCCTGGCGGACGCCTCGGTGCCGATGACGCACACCGCCGTCATCACGAGGATGACGAGCACGGTCAGCGACTGGACGACGAGGTCGCTGTCGGCCCAACTGTCGAGACCGACACCGAGCAGGCCGAACCGTACGGCGATATCGGCGAGCGAGCCGATCACCAGAACGCCGGTCATCATGATGGCCCACCCGCCGAGCCAGCCGGCCCAGGGCCCCATCGCCCGGGTGACCCAGGAGAATGTCGTACCGCAGTCCTGGTCCACCCTGTTGAGGTAGAAGAACGCCGACGCGATGAGCAGCATCGGCACGAAGGACGCGAGCACCACGCCGGGGGCGTAGATGCCCACAAGCGCCACCATCGGGCCGATGACCGCGGCCAGTGAGTACGCCGGGGAGGTGGAGTTCAGGCCGATGACGAGTGCGTCGACGAAGCCGATCGCATCGGGTTTCAGGCCACGGGGCGGCTGCGCGCCCTTGATGTCGTCGGCCATGTGTCCTCGCTTCGGTGGTGCGTGGATCCATAGGAACAGCCAGGCGGTTCCCAGTCCAGCACACCGCGCGGTCGGGCTACTGCCGAGAGTGACTGAGCCGGAGGGTCAGCCGAGCCATGGGTCCTCGCCGCCCGCGGGGCGGTAGACGGTCAGCGCGCGCGTTGTCTTTCCCAGCACCAGGCTCCCTTCGGAGACGCGGGCGACCTCGCCGTCGTACGCGAAGTGGGGGTCTCCCTCCAGCGCGTCCACGCGCAGCGTGCGCAGTTGTGCGGTGACGAGCACCCGCGAGTGGTGAAGCGTGCCGGTGAGCACGGCCAGCAGCAGCCGGGTGCGGGCCCACGGCGTGTTGCCGTCCACCGCGCGGATGTCGAGCAGCCCGTCGTCGAGCCGCGTCCGGTACGTCGGGGCGAAGCCCGAGGGCTGGTAGACGCCGTTGCCCGCGAAGAGCAGCCACAGGCGTCGAGGACGGCCGTTGACGGCGACGGTGATGGGGCGGCTGCTCGCCAGCACCCGGGCCAGGCCGACGGCCAGGGCGGGCCACTTGCCGATGCTGGCCTCCAGCTTCTCCCGCGCGTGGACGAGTTCGGGGTAGACGCCGAGGCTGAAGGTGTTCAGGAAGACCTGCTCCTCGCCGTCAGGAGACGATGCCCGGCCGAGGTCGACGGTGACCGCGTCGCCGCCGGTCACCGCACGTACGACGTCCTGCATGGACTCGATCCCGAGGTCCGCGGCGAAGTGGTTGAACGTCCCGCCCGGGAAGACGGCGAGCGGCACACCGTGCCGTACCGCCGCTTCCGCCGCCGCGTTGACGGTCCCGTCGCCGCCGCAGACGCCGAGCGCGCCGCCCTGCCCGGCCGTCTCGCTCGCCGCCTGCTCCAGCAGCGCGGGCAGGTCGTCCTCCGGCCCGAGTTCGGTGATCCTCGCATCGGGCAGCAGCGCCCGCAGCCGTTCCACCGTGGCGTGGGAACTCCCGGCGCCGGTGATGCCGGACCCCGGGTTGACGACCAGGCTGAGTCCGACCCCGCCGGGCAGCGGCGGTGCGGGGAGGCGGGGACGTACCGCCACCGCCGGAGAATCCGGTATCACTGGCCACCAACGGGACGTCAGCGCAGCGGCGCAGGCTCCGATCGCGACCCCGGCCAGCACTTCGCCGGAACCACGCAGCCCCGACCGGAGGCGGGACGCGGCGACGGCCGCCGCGAGCGGGGCGACGACGACTCCGTAGCGTGGGGACTCCAGGGCGACGCCCACCGCGAAGGCCGCGGCCGATGCCGCCGGGCCCAGGGTGGGCGGCGTGTACTGCGGCCGGCCCACGAAGCGCCGCAGGACCGCCGCCGCGTCCAGGACCGGCCGCTCGTTCCGGGCGTACGGCTTGGCGACCGTACGGGTGATCACGGACGCGAGAGCGAAGGATCCCGCTCCGCGGAGCGCCGCTCTGCGTGCGGTGCGCCCGCCGGCGATACCGAGCAGCGCGGCCGCGCCGTACCAGAGCAGCCCGCTGTCGGCCGTTCGGGTCAAGAGCGGCACGTAGCGGTCCCGCAGCTTGAGGGGGTGAAGCCGTCGTCTCATGGTGGAGCAACTACCCCGAGACGCGACGCGCAGCCGCTACGCTCCAGCATTGCCGCATGACAACTATTGATCAGGCGGCGCAAAATCGGAACTCGCCCATGGACCCGGCCCGAGTACCCGTAAGGGCCGGAGAAGTCAGGATCACGTGGACAGAATCGCCGCGGTCGAGCGTGCACTGCGCACCGCCGCACCCCACATGCTGCTCGATGTCGTCACGGTGGCCCTGCGGGAACAGTACGAGGCCAGTCGCGTCGACCTGCGGCTCGCCGACTACGGAGTGCGGTCCCTGCAGGCCGTCGAGCAGATTCCGTTCACGACGGAGCCGGTGTCGATCCACGACAGCCCTCAGGGCCGCGCCTTCGGGTCCCAGGAACCGAACGTCGTGCCGGATGAGGACGCCGGGACGGTGCTGCTCCACCTGCCGGTCACCATCCGCGGCGACCGGATGGGAGTGCTCACCGTGACGCTCCCCGAGGACCGCTACGCGCAGGCTGTCCTGCCCGAGATCCAGCACATCTGCGAGGCGCTCGGGCACGAGATCCTCGTCGCGGAGCGCGACACCGACCTGTATCTGCTGGCGCGCCGCGCCGCGCGCCTCACCCTCGCCGCCGAGATGCAGTGGCAGCTGCTGCCCGGCCGTTCCTGCTCACGCCCGGAGTTCTCGCTCGGCGCGCACCTCGAACCCGCGTACGCGATTTTCGGCGACAACTTCGACTGGTCCGTCTCCGCCGATCACCTCACGCTCACCCTCACCAACGGCATGGAGGAGGGCATCGAGGCCGCACTGCTGACCAACCTGGCGGTCAACGCCCTGCGCAACGCGCGACGGGCGGGCCTCGGCCTGGTCGACCAGGCAAGTCTCGCGGACCAAGCGGTGTACGCCCAGTACCGGGGTGCCTTCCATGTCTCCGTGCTGCTGCTGCGCTTCCATCTCGCGAGCGGCGACGTGGAGGCGGTGGACGCCGGGTCTCCGCGCATGTGGCGTATGCGGGAGCGTACGGTCGACGCCCTCTCCTTCGACGCTCAGCTGCCGCTCGGCATGTTCGGGGACACGGCCTATGTCACCGAGCACCTCCGGGTGCTCCCGGGTGACCGGCTGCTGTTCGGCAGCGACGGGGTGTACGGGACTCTCTCCCCGGACGGCGAGAGCTACGGACAGCGTGCCCTGGCCCGGTCACTCGCCGGCACCCGCTTCCTGCCGCCCACCCAGGTGCCCGGAGCGGTACTGCGCGAACTCGCCGCCCACCGCGGCGAGACTCCGCTGGACGACGACGCTCTCGTGCTCTGCCTCGACTGGCACGGCCGGCAGAGCGCCGCCGCCTCCGCCCAGCAGTAGCGGCAAGCGGGCGTCACGCGGACCGCATCGTGCTGTCGCCCGGCTTGGGCCTGCCGACGGTCTCCGCTTCCTCCACCGCGTCCTGGAAGCCGGTGAGCCCCTCCACCAACGCCTTGCGTGCGGTGGGTGTCATCGCGGCGATCGCGGTGAGCAGGGCCTCTTCGCGTCGCGCCCGCAACTCCCGCAGGTAGGTCTTCCCCCGGCCGGTGAGGCGGAGTTCGAGCTCGCGCCGGCTCACGGGGCTCGGGGCGCGCTCGACGAAGCCCAGCGCTTCGAGCCGGTCACAGAGCCGGCTGACCGACGGGGGTGCCGAGCCCAGCAGCTCCCCCAGGGTGCGGAGGTTGATGCCCTCCTCGCGGTCCAGGCTGTACAGCACGCGCAGCTGCGACGGAGACACCGGATGCGAGGACACGGCGTCCCGGCCCCGCTCCCACAGCACTTCGAGCAGCTCGATAACCTCACCGGCGGCCCGGGCGGCGTCCCGGGACCGCCGGGGCGACCGGTCGCCGCTGCCCTTTGCGCTTTCCACCCGGCAACCATATCTCCGCCGGGCCACGGGGCAGCAGTACGGCCGCCGGGTCCAATTCAGCCAGGTTCAGTTCAGGTGGACACCGATCAGACATGTGTCGTCATCGGTGTCGGAGCGACTGTGGGTCAGCAGCCGGTCCAGATACTGCTCGAGCTCCGGTGCCGGTTGCCGCGCGACGGCAGCTGCCGCAACTCGGGTTCCCCCACAGCACCTGCCGGGGTCTTCCGCTCGGCGCCGCGCCCCGTGGCCCGCTTGCCCGCCCCCTGCCCGACAGCCATGCTGTTTCCCGCCCCTCGCCTTGCGAACCCGGCGCCGACGGCCCGGAATGGGGTCGGTCGACAGAACGCCATCAACGGTGGGACAGGCGCTCGGGCTCATATTGCCACAGTTGTCATACGGCAAACATCAGTCGCGAAGGCGCCTCGGATCGGGCTGTTCGGGTGAAGTTGTCCCGTTCCACCTGTCTATGTCGCAGGTCGCTCCGAATTAGGCGGTGGAGTCGCCCACAATCCGTGAGCGTCCCGCATCCGTCAAGGAGAGTGATCATGCGTACCCACATGTCTGTCGCCATCGCCTCAGCGGCCGTCGCCGCCGCGCTTGTGGTCCCGGCCATCGCCGTCGCGGACACCCCCACCGCGGTGACCGAGCACACCACCGCTGCGACCGACAAGGACAAGGACAAGGACAAGCGCAAGAAGAAGCTGTCCGTGATCGGCCTGACGAAGGACCAGAAGCTGGTCAAGTTCGACGTGAAGAAGCCGTCGAAGCTGTGGTCGCTGGGCAAGGTCTCCGGGCTGAGTGGTGATGACACCAAGCTCGTGGGCATCGACTTCCGCGTCCAGAACGGAAAGCTCTACGGCGTCGGCGACGGCGGCGGCATCTACACCCTGAACACCGACAACGCCCAGGCGACCAAGGTCTCGGAGCTGACAGTCGATCTCGAAGGCACCTGGTTCGGGGTCGACTTCAACCCGGCGGCCAACCGCCTGCGCGTCATCAGTGACACCGGACAGAACCTGCGCCACAACATCGACGACCCGGCCGCCCCGCTGGGCACCACCGAAGACGGCGACCTGACCAACCTCATGCCGCCGGGCACCGCCCTCGGCGTGACCGGCGCCGCCTACACCAACAACGACCTCAACCCGGCGACGGCGACGACGCTGTTCGACATCGACACCACCAACGACCGTGTCTCCGTGCAGTCCCCGGCCAACGCCGGAAACCTCGCACCCACCGGCAGCCTCGGCGTCGACGCCGGACTGAACGCCGGTTTCGACATCTACTACAACTCCAAGGCAGGCAAGAACCTCGGCTTCGCCGCCCTGAAGACCAACGGCTCCTACGGCTTCTACAAGGTCAGCCTGCTCACCGGCCGAGCCACCAGCCTGGGCGCCTTCCCCAAGGACTGGCAGGTCACCGACGTCGCGCTGCCCCTGAACCAGCGCTGACCCCAGCCCCCGCCGACAGTGCTGTGCCGGAGCAGACCACTCTCCGGCACAGCCGTCCGCCGTGGGGTCCTGGTCCTGTGACGGAACTGGACCTCGTCCGGCTGCGCCGGGCCCGAGACCGGATGGACGGCTCAGCGGCCGCAAGGTCCGTCAGGCCGCGGTGAGGTGGTGACGGGTACGGACGGGGAATCCGGTCAGCCGGTCGCGCTCCACCAGGCCGCGCTGTTCGAGTACGTGCAGCCGGTCGGCGAGCACCTTGGCGCTGATCTCGGGCAGTCGCTCGCGCAGCCCGCTCGCGCAGGACCAGTGTGGTCCAGCGGCCTCGACAATCCGCTCGGCACGGCCCGACGATCAGCTGCCCCCGGCGTAGGGCCCACCGCGTGGTCCCTCCGGGGCGGTCAGGTCGGTGATCAGGCGCGCCGCGTCCGACAGGAACGCGGACGCGCCCCGCGCGAGCTGCCGGTCGCGGGCCGCTCCCGGCTGCGCCAGCCGGTCGACCGCCCCAAGCAGCTCGCCGAGATCGCGGGCGGTTACGGACAAGCCCGCCGCCGCCATGTGCCGTACGCCCTCGGCCCCGTGGCCCGGGATGGGCCGGTAGGCGATGACGGGCACGCGCGCGGCGAGCGCCTGTACGGCCGTCTGCCCGGCCGCGTTGTCGATCAGGACACGCGCGCACGGCATCAGCTGCGCCATGTCCGTCACCCATCCCAGGGCGAGTACACCCGGCAGCCGGGCGGCCCGGCGGCGCAGCCGCTCGTCGCGCCCGCAGAGCAGAACGGGCAGGCACCCGTGGCGGGCGAGGCCGCGCACCGTGCCGAGCAGCGCCGAGCCCACGCCCCACGCGCCCGCCGACACGAGGACCGGCGGCCGGCCGGGCGCGTACCGGGCGAAGGTGGCCTCCCACCGCGAGCGCCGCGCGAGAGGCAGCCCCTGCGGAAGGTGGAATTCCGGTGCGACGAGGGGACCGGAGGCCACGGCCGGCCGGCCGGTGCCCGTGCGGGCAGCCGCCGCGGCCGCCTCGGTGACGCATACGTGCAGGTCGTTGCCGGGGTGCAGCCAGCCACGGTGCAGGGCGAAGTCGGTGACGTACACGACCGTCGGTACGGACAGCACCCCGCTGCCGCGCAGCCGGCCGGTGATCTGCCCCGCGAGGTGGAACGTGGAGACGACGGCGTCTGGCGCCCACTCATCCACAGCCGTACACGGCCCTGGGGCGTGGGCCTCGGCAGCTTCCTGCTGTTGCAGGTCACTCTGAGGGCGGGCGCGCTGGTCGCCTCACAACCGGCGCTGACCCTGGGCGACGCGTTTCTCAGCGCGGTGCTCGGGGTGGTGCTCTTCCATGAGCACATCGAGCTCGGCGTGCGGATCGTGCCAGATCGCCGCTGATCTCGGGTGAGGACGGGAAGGAGGCATCGTGGTGAGCGCCCTGCACGGGAGCGGCGCACCGCCGGCCCGTACGGGCGGGGCGGCCCCGACGCGCGGGGCGGCCCGTCCGGTCATGGCCGTCGCGGCGCTCGCCGTCGCCGGATGGCACGTCGGCCCCGCCGCCACCTGGCTGCCGGCCGTGCGCGGTGCCCTCAGCCCCGCGCTCGACGGCCGGGGAGATCCCCGCCGGGTGGCGCTCACCTTCGACGACGGCCCGGACCCAGACAGCACCCCGTACTTCCTCGCGGCTCTGGACCGGCTCTCGGTGCGGGCCACATTCTTCGTACTGGGCAGCAGGCTGGAACGCCACCCGGACCTCGGACGTCGCATGGTCGCCCAGGGCCATGAGCTCGCCGTACACGGCTGGCACCACGAGCGGCCCTGGCGCCCCCGGCCGGTCCGCGACGCGCGCGAGGTGGCACGTGCGGCGGACGCCGTGCGCGGCGTCTGCGGCGTACAGCCTCTCTGGTACCGGCCCCCGTACGGCATCCTCACCGGCGGCCGCTGGGCGGCCGCGCGCCGGGCCGGACTCTCGCCGGTGCTCTGGTCCGCGTGGGGGCGCGACTGGACCGCGCGGGCCACCCCCGACAGCGTGCTCGAAGAGGTGACGAGGACCCTGCGCGGTGGCGCGACGGTGCTGCTGCACGACACCGACGCGCAGAGCGCGCCCGGTTCCTGGCGCGCTGCGCTGGGCGCGCTGCCCGACCTGGTCGCCGTCTGCCGTACCGGCGGCCTGACGGTCGGCCGGCTCGCGGACCACGGACTGGCCCGGTTCTGAATCCCTTCCTCCGCATCCCTTCCTCCGCGACCCCGGCCCTGGCATAAGGTCGCCCAGGAAGACCGGCTGAACAGCCCGCCAGTCGTCAGGTCGTGGGGAAGGGCCATCATGTCGACAGCTGTACCTGCGGCCGCGCCGGGTGGCGAGCCGGTCCTGAAGTGCGTGCCGCCGGCTGCGGAAGAGGCGGCACGGATGGCGGCGGTGCGCCGCTACGACATCCTCGACACCCCGCCCGACGGCGCGTTCGACCGTGTCGCCGCGATGGCGGCCCGCCTGTTCGACGTCCCGGTGGCGAGCGTGACGATCGTCGACGCCGACCGGATCTGGTTCAAGGCGGCCCACGGCCTGGAAGGCGTCAAGGAGATCGGCCGGGACCCGGGCCTGTGCGCCTCGGCGATCCTCACCGACGACACCCTGGTGATCTCCGACACCCTCACCGACCCGGTCGCCTGCACCAACCCGCTGGTCGCGGGCCCGATGGGAGTACGCTTCTACGCCGCGGCCCCGATCATCACCACCGACGGGCACCGGCTGGGCACCGTCAACATCCTCGACACCGCCCCCCGCCTGATCACCGAGGCCGACTCCGCCACCCTGGCCGACCTCGCGACGATGGTGCTCGACGCGATGGAGCTGCGCCTGTCGGGCCTGCGTCTGCTGCGGGCAGAGCAGGAGCGCCGCAAGGAACAGGAGGAGGCGCGGGAGCGGGCCGAGCGCGACACGGCGCCATCGCCGCGTTCGCCTCCACACTCCAGCGCACGCTCCTGCCCCCGGCGCTTCCGGTCGTCCCCGGTCTGGAGTTGGCCTGCCACTACCAGACCGACTCGCCACGCGAGGTCGGTGGCGACTTCTACGACGTCTTCCTCCTCGGCGGCGGCCGGTGGGCGTTCTTCCTGGGCGATGTGTGCGGCAAGGGCGCCGCGGCCGCGGCCGTCACCTCCCTGACCCGCTACACCCTGCGCGCAGCCGCTCAGCACGACGGCGACCCCGTTGCCGTGCTCGCCGCACTCAACAGCGCGCTGCTGCTGGACCCGTCCAGCGGCAGCCGGTTCTGCACCTGCGTCTTCGGCACCCTCGACCCCGATCCGCGTGGCGGCTTCACCGTGACGGTGGCAACCGGCGGCCACCCCCCGGTACTCCACCTCCACCCGGGCGATGCGAGTGACGAGGCAGGAGTGGAAGCCGTGCGCCCCGCCGGCGGAATGCTGGTCGGCGCCTTCCCCGAAGCCCACTTCGCCTCGCGCACCCTCCATCTGGCCCCCGGCCACAGCCTGCTGCTGTACACCGACGGGCTCACGGAAGCCCGCCTCGCTGACGGAAGCATGCTCGGCGAGACGGGCCTCGCCGGCTTTCTGGCCGGGCGCACCGGGCCGGCCACCGCGACCGCGCTGGTGGCGGACACCGTCGCCCTGATCACCGACCTCCCCGAGGGCGCAGGTGACGACATCGCCCTCCTCGCCCTGTCCGTCCCGCCCGCACCGGCCAGGAGCTCTGTCCTGTGAACGACAGCAACCTCACGCTGACCGTCGCACACACCGACGGCCCCCTCGCCCTGGTCACCGCGACCGGCCAGATCGACATCGACACCGCCCCGGCCCTGCGCGCCCGCGCGCTGGAGCTGATCGCGGCAGGCCACCCGCACCTGATCCTGGATCTGGGCGGCGTCACCTTCTGCGACTCCTCCGGCTTCAACGCCCTCATCGGCATCCTGCGCTGCGCCAATGACGCCGACGGCTCCCTGGCACTGGCTGCCGTCCCCGACCGCCTGTCCCGGATGCTGGACCTCACCGGCGTGAGCCGGCTGATGCCGTCCTACGCCCACGCCGCCGAAGCCTTCAAGGCACACGGCGCGACGGCACCAGCTGGTCCGGGCGGAGGATGTCGCTGACCTGTTCCGGTGTCAGCAGGCTGGTGCTCGCGCGGCCGGCAGATGTGCGTCAGACGGCCCGGTGCGGCCTTTCGGCCGAGGCGGAGAGAGTATGGAACGGTGCCGGTGGCTGGAAGGAGCTTGGGATGTGCGCAGCCGAGTCCTTCCCCGAAGATCCCGGGCAGCCCGGGAGTGTGACGTCCGAGCCCGGTGGCCTGCTGGACGTGCTGAGCGTCGCCGCTGTGGTGCTGGACGCGGACGGGCGGATCGTGCTGTGGAGCCCGCAGGCCGAGGAACTGTTCGGCTACACCGCCGGGGAGGCGCTCGGCCGGTTCGCGGGCCGGCTGCTGGTCCATGAGGAGCACCTGGAGCTGGTGGCGCAGCTGTTCACCCGGGTCATGGCGGGCGAGGGCAGCTGGGCAGGGGTCTTCCCCGTGCGGCACAAGGACGGCGGCACCAGGCTGGTGGAGTTCCGCAACATGCGGCTGGAGGACGAGAACGAAGACCTGTACGCCCTGGGCCTGGCGACCCGCCAGGCCACGTTGCGCGGCGTGGAGCGGGATCTGGCGTTGTCCACCCGGCTGGTCTCCCAGTCACCGATCGGGCTGGCGGTGGTCGACACCGACCTGCGTTGTGTCGCCGTCAACCCGGCGCTGGAGCGCATCAACGGCCTGCCGGCTGCCGGGCAGGTGGGCCGGCGTGCTCGCGAGGCCCTGCCCTTCCTGGACACCGATGCCGTCGAGTCCGCGATGAGTGAGGTTCTGGCCACGGGTGTTCCGATCCTTGACCAGGAGTACGTCGGGCGCACCCCGGCGGTTCCGGAGGAGGAGCACGCATGGTCGGTGTCCTTCTACCGGCTGGAGACATCGAACGGGAGGATCCTGGGGGTGGCGACCTCCGTCGTGGAGGTCACCGAGCGGTATCTCGCCACAGCAGAGGCCGCCCAGGCCCGTCACCGCCTTGCCCTCGTCGCCGACGCCTCCATGCGTATCGGGACCACGCTCGACCTCGACCAGACCGCCCGGGAACTCGCCGAGATGTCCGTGCGGGAGCTGGCGGACGTCGCTGCAGTCGACGTACTCGACAGCGTCCTGAACGGTCGCCCGCCCACCGACACACATCAGGGGCCCGCGGTCTTCCGCGCTCTGGCCCTGGCCGCCGCCCATCCCACCGAGGCGGTACGGGCGGCTGACCCGCCCGGCGAGGTCGCCCGGTACGAGGCCGACCGGATGGTCACCCAGTGCGTGAACACCGGCCACCCGGTCCGCGTGCCCCACCTGGGCCGCGACGACCTGGCCTCCATCGCCCGCAGCCCCGAAGCCGCCACGCTCCTGGCTGCCGCGGGAGTGCACTCCTACCTGGCGGTGCCGCTGATCGCTCGCGGCGAGGTCCTCGGCGCCCTCGACCTCAAACGCACCCGCAACAACCCGGCACCGTTCACCGCCGACGACGAGATCCTGGCCGGCGAGCTGGCCGCGCGGGCGGCCGTGTGCATCGACAACGCCCGCTGGTATCAGCAGGTACGCAACACCGCCCTCACCCTCCAGCGCAGCCTTCTCCCTCAGCAGCCACCGGACCAGCCCGGGCTGGAGATCGCCTACCGGTACCAGCCCGCCCTGGCAGCGAGTGAGGTGGGCGGCGACTGGTTCGACGTCATTCCGCTGACCGGCGACAAGACCGCGCTCGTCGTCGGCGACGTCATGGGCAGCGGTATCAGCGCCGCCGTCACGATGGGCCAGCTCCGCACCGCCACCCGCACACTCGCCGAACTCGACCTCGAACCCGCCCAGGTGCTGCACCACCTCGACCGCATCACCGACCGTATGGGGCAGACCATCACCACCTGCGTCTACGCGGTCTACGATCCCGGCCGCCACCAGTGCCTGATCTCCAACGCCGGACACCTGCCCCCCGTGCTGGTACGTCCGGACCGGCCCCCCGAGCTGCTCGGCCTGCCCACCGGCGCCCCGCTCGGCGTCGGCGATGTCACGTTCCACACCACCACGCTCGATCTGCACCCCGCAGACGCACTGGTCCTGTACACCGACGGCCTGGTCGAAACCCGTCACCATGCGATCGACGAACGCCTGGACGTCCTCATCGGCCTCCTCGGCGCGCCACTGCGGTCGCTGGAGGAAACGTGCGACGTGCTCCTGCACGAACTGCGCCACCCCGGCGACCACGACGACGTGGCCCTGCTCATGGCCCGGGTCCGGCCCTCCGGGTCGTAGGTGGCGGGAATCCCCAGCACCGGACCCCCGAGGAGTGCGCAGAGGCCCGGGACACGAGGACACGCGGCAGACGCGGGAGACGCGGGACACCAAGGAACCGGCCCGCCGGGCATTCCGGGTGCCGTCGAGATGCCCGACCTCATCGGGCGGACCGTCCAGGCCGCAGTCGCCGCGTGCGACGGCGACCTCGATGCCGCGACAGCCGGGTTCGCAG
The DNA here is from genome assembly GCF_024213665.1 of Streptomyces sp. A3M-1-3. Classification (GTDB taxonomy): domain Bacteria; phylum Actinomycetota; class Actinomycetes; order Streptomycetales; family Streptomycetaceae; genus Streptomyces. Next base: position 49,186 of record NZ_JANAVP010000037.1, on the reverse strand, counting down.
TGGGGGAAGTACGAGTACGTCAGCTCCCTCGGCTTCGCCGCCTAACCGGACGGAATGGGCGGCGTGGGGGAGCGCGCGGTCAGTCCGGGGGCGAGGGCAGGGGCTGTTCCGTCCAGATGACCTTGCCGGCGTCGGTGTACCTGGTGCCCCAGCGCTCCGCGAACTGGGCCACCAGGAAGAGTCCCCGGCCGCCCTCGTCCGTCGTGGCGGCGCGCCGAAGGTGCGGCGACGTACTGCTGCCGTCCGTCACCTCGCAGATCAGGGACCGGTCCCTGAGCAGGCGTACGCGAATGGGACCCGTGCCGTAGCGGATTGCGTTGGTGACCAGCTCACTCAGGATCAGCTCCGTGGTGAAGGCCTCTTCCTCCAGTCCCCATTCGCCCAGCGTCCGGGCCGCCGCCGAACGCACCCGGGCGACCGCCGACGGGTCGGTCGGCACGTCCCAGACGACGGCCCGGTCGGCGCTCAGCACCCGCGTACGGGCGACAACCAGCGCGATGTCGTCGCGAGGCCGCTGGGGCAGCATGGCCTCCAGCACTGCCCGGCACGTCTCCTCCGGCGTCCTGCCGGGATGGGCCAGCGCCCGCCGCAGCAACTCCAGACCCTCGTCGATGTCCCGGCCTCGGTCCTCCACCAGCCCGTCCGTGTAGAGCACCAGGCTGCTGCCCTCCGGAAGTTCCAGCTTGGTCGTCTCGAACGGCAGACTGCCCAGTCCGAGCGGCGGACCGCCGGGAATGCCGGGGAACTCCACGCGGCCGTCGGGGTGCACGATCGCCGGCTCGAGGTGGCCCGCGCGGGCCAGTGTGCATACGCGGGACCCCGGGTCGTAGATCGCGTACAGACAGGTGGCGCCGGTGACCGAGGCGACCGCGCCGTCGTCGGTCTCGTCCTGGTCGATCCGCGTGACCAGCTCGTCCATGTGCCACAGCAGCTCGTCGGGCGGCAGGTCCAGGGTGGAGAAATTGTGCACCGCCGTACGCAGTCGGCCCATGGTGGCGGCGGCATGCAGCCCGTGGCCGACGACGTCCCCCACCACGAGCGCCACCCGGGCGCCCGGCAGCGGGATGACGTCGAACCAGTCCCCGCCGACTCCGCCCCGGCCGGCCTGCGCGGGCAGGTAGCGATGGGCGACGTCGAGCGCGTTCTGCTCGGGCAGGCCCTGCGGCAGCAGACTGCGCTGCAGGGTGACCGCCATGGTGTGCTCGCGCGTGTAGCGGCGGGCGTTGTCGATGCTCACCGCCGCGCGGGCGACCAGCTCCTCGGCGAGGGACAGATCGTCGTCCTCGAAGGGCTCGGGCTTCTCCGACCGCCAGAACGTCGCCACGCCCAGAATGACGCCGCGGGCGCGCAGCGGAGCGGCGATCATCGAGTGGATTCCGAAGCCGACGAGCCTGCGCGCCCGCTCCGGGTCCTGCACCTGCCAGCCGGAGAAGGTCGTCATGTCAGCCTCGAGAACGGCTTTCCCCGTCTCGAAACCGGCGGCCTGCGGCGTGGCCGGAAGGAAGTGGATCAGCTTCCCCGTCGCGTAGAGCGGGGTGTCGTCCCGGATGCCCCGGAACGCGATGCGCCGCATGTCCGTGCCGCCATCCGCCGGTTCTTCCCCGCGCAGTACGGGGTCCGCCAGGTCGACGGTGACGAAGTCGGCGAACCGGGGGACCGCGAAATCCGCCAGCTCCTGCGAGGTCCGGACCACGTCGAGGCCGGTGCCGATCTCCATCCCGGCGTCGTACAGCAGCTTCAGCCGCCCCCGCGCCACATCGGCGCGGCCCGTCAGAGCCCGCAGCTCGGTGGTGTCCCGCAGGGTCGCGACGGTGCCGGACGGCCCGCGACTCTGGTCGGCCGACTCCTGTTCGGTCAACCGCTGGTTGACGGCCAGCAGTCGGTCCCCGGCCGGATGCACCTCGTCGGTGGCGACCCGCCCCGAGACCAGCAGCCGGGCGGTGCCCGGGTCCAGCCCCAGTTCGGAGACCGGGCGGCCCTCAACGTCCGCGGGCAGGTCGAGGAGCCGGCGCGCCTCGTCGTTGGCGAGCAGGATCCGGCGCTCGGTGCCGAGGATGAGCACCCCCTCCCGTACCGCGTGCAGGACCGCGTCGTGATGCTCGTACATACGGGTCATCTCGACGGGGCCGAGGCCCCGGGTCTGGCGGCGCAGCCGTCTGCTCACCAGCGCCGTCCCGGCCGTGGCGAGGAGAAGCACCCCGGCGGCGACGCCGAGGAGCAGCGGAAGCTGCTCATCGACGACACCGCTCACGTTCTCGATCGTGATGCCGACGGACACCATCCCGACGACCGTGCCATCACCGTCGGTGACAGGAACCACGGCCTGCACCAGCGGCCCGATGGTCCCCGTGATCTTCTCCGTGACGATCCCGCCCGCCAGCGCGGGCTCCAGATCGCCGACGAACTGCTTCCCGATCCGGTCGGGCAACGGGTGGGTGTAGCGGATTCCGTCCGGGCTCAGCACGACGATGAAGTCGACCCCGGACCGCTTCCGCGACTCCTCGGCCCGCGGCTGCAGCACACTCGTCGGGTCGGGGCCGGCGAGGGCGTCCACGATCCCGGGCGAATTCGCGAAGGTCTCGGCCACGGCGACGGACCGGTTGCGGGCCTCCCGCTCGCTGTCCGTACGGGACTGCAGTACGAGGGCCACCACGGCGGCCACCACGAGCACCACAACCACCGCCACCTGTAGGACGAAGACCTGACCGGCGACGGTTCGCACTCCGAGGACCGAGCGAAGGCGCCCGAAGGATCCGCCCATGGCTTCATCTAACACGTCCTGCTCGCCCCCGCGCGACCCTTGATTCGTACACGCCAGAACACGGGCGTGGCGGCAGGTCCGGGGAGTTGGACGGTTTACCTGTCCGCAACAGGAGCTCGGCAGAATCCGCAGCATGAAGATCGAACCGGTCTCCTGGACGGACCCGGATGCCACTGCGCTGCGTGCACCGGCAGCGGGCCGAGATCGCCGCGGCATACGGGACCCCGGACAGCGAGCCGGGGGTAGCGCCCTCGGCAGCGGACATCGCGGTGTTCTTTGTGGCGTCCGACGACGACGGCACCGCGGTGGGGTGCGGAGGACTGCGCGACCTCGGTGGAGGCGTAGGCGAGGTCAAGCGCATGTACGTCGCCCCGGCCTGGCGCGGCTCAGGCGTCGCCGCCCGCATCCTGCGCACCCTGGAGGAGTGGGCGCGCGGGCAGGGATGGACGAGCCTGCGGCTGGAGACGGGGGACCGCCAGCCCGATGCGGTGCGCTTCTACACGCGCTCCGGATACGGACGGATCCCGAATTTCGGCGCCTATGCGGGCCTGGGGAGTTCCCTGTGCTTCGAGCGGCCGCTCAGCGAGGGTTCCTGATCCTTCCTGATCCGCGGTTCCGACCGGGCACGGCGCAGCGCGGTTGTGCCGGTCCTGGGCAGGGCGGATTCTGTAGGTAATGAACCGGGCTGGTGTGGCGCCATGAGCACGTGGAACGCGGCGCAGAGTGCCGACTTCCGTGGTCCCCTCGACGTCACCAGGGCAGCCACGGCGGTTCTGGACGCCCAGAGCGTGATCATCGGGTGGAGCCCCGCGGCCGAGGATCTCCTCGGTTACCCGTCGTACGAGATTATCGGGCGGCCCCTGGATACGTTCCTGCCGTCCGTTGTGGCATCGGGTATCCCCGCAGCCACGGAGCCGATCCTTCCGCTCGGCCCGTTCGGCGGAAGCGAGATCCGCGTAGCCAAGCACCGGAACGGCCACACTCTGCTGGTCGCCACCGCTGTGTGTCCGTTGCCCGGCACCGGCACGGCGGAGCGCGTGCTCGTGGCTGCGGACCTGGCGAGTCTGCGGATGTGGGAGTCGCGGTTGTCCATGCTGCACGGGCTGGCCACCCAGTCACCCGTCGGCCTGGCCATCTACGGCACCGACCTACGCCTGACCTGGTGCAACGCGGCGTACGAGCGGGAGATCGGAGCGCCGCTCGCCGCGTTCCGTGGTCTGCGGGCCGATGAGCTGTACTCCGAGGGCAGATTCGTGACCAAGGGGTACCCGGACACGCTCGACGCGGTCATGCGCCAAGTCCTCGACACCGGCGAACCGATCCTCGACCTGCACTTCCGCGGCCAGCCACCCAGCGACCCGGGCAGAGACCACCTCTGGTCCTGCTCCTACTACCGGCTCCAGGACGCCGACGGGCACGTCTTCGGACTGTGTGAGGACGCTTTCGACATCACCGACCGGTACGAGGCCCAGCGGCGGCTTTCCCTGCTCGTCGAGGCAGGCCGAGGAATTGGCACCGCCCTGGACGCGATCGTCACCGCCGAGGAGATCACCGAGGTGGCCGTCCCGGATTTCGCCCACACCGTCACGGTCGACCTCGCCAAGGCCGTACTGGAAGGGGAGGTGCCGGGCGACGGCAGCTCCGCGGTGATGGCACTTGTACGGGTCGCCTCCCGCTCGGCCCCGGCAGCCTCGGCCCCGGCTGCCGAGCAGGGCGACCCGGGGAAGCGGCGGGAGCGGCGGGGGAAGGCGCAGCGTCATCGGCCGCACCCCGTGGAGTACGCACCGGGTTCGCCCCAGCACCGCAGCCTCTCCTCAGGCGGGCTCGTACTCGACGACAACACCCTGGTCGTGCCCTTGCGGGCCGAGGGAGGCACGCTGGGCCTCGTCACCTTCCTCCGCAGCAGCACCTCGGCCACCTTCGACGGCGGTGAGGTCGCACTCGCCGACGAGCTGGTCGCCCGAACGGCGGTATCGATCGACAACGCCCGCCGCTTCACCCGCGAACGCACCGCGGCCCTCTCCCTGCAGCGTCAACTGCTGCCGCAACACCTGCCGCAGCAGTCGGCTGTGGACCTGGCCTACCGTTATCTGCCCACCGACGACGTGACCGGGGTCGGCGGCGACTGGTTCGACGTCATCCCGCTCTCCGGAACCCGCGTCGGGCTCGTCGTCGGAGACGTGGTGGGCCACGGCCTGCAGGCGGCGGCCACCATGGGAAGACTGCGCACGACCGTACGCGCGCTCGCCCAGCTGGACATGGCTCCCGACGAGCTGCTGAAGCGACTCGACGATCTGGTGGGCCAGTCGGCTGAGGAGCAGTCGGAGGCTCGGGGCTCGCTCGCCGACCGCTACGACGACGTGATCACCGGGGCGACCTGTCTCTACGCCGTCTACGATCCGGTCTCGCGACGGTGCGCCATGGCCCGTGCCGGGCATCTGCCGCCGGCGATCGTGGACCCCGAGGGCCGTCTGTCCTTCCTGGACCTTCCGGCCGGCCCGCCGCTGGGGCTCGGCGGCCTGCCGTTCGAGTCCCTGGAGATCGAGCTTCCGGTGGGCAGCTTGGTGGCGCTCTTCACCGACGGGCTGGTCGAAGCCCGCGAGCGCGACATCGATGTGGGGCTGGACACCCTGGGGCGGGTGCTCAGCGACCGCCGCGGGTCCCTGGAAGAGCTGTGCGACCGGGCCGTATCGGAACTTCTGCCGGACGGCACGACAGCCGACGACACGGCACTGCTGCTCGTCCGCACCCGCGAACTCGGCGCCCAGCAGGTCGCCGACTGGGAACTGCCCGCGGAACCGGTCGCGGTGGGCCATGCCCGCGATCTGGCCACCGGCCAGTTGCACGACTGGGGACTGGAAGAGCTGTCGTTCTCGACCGAGCTCGTGGTCAGCGAGTTGGTGACCAACGCCGTCAGGCACGCCGGCGGGCCGCTGCACCTGCGCCTCATCCGTGATCGCACGCTCCTGTGCGAGGTCGCGGACGCCGGCCACACCTCACCGCACCCTCGCCACAGCGCGGAGGACGACGAAGGCGGGCGCGGACTGTTCATCGTCGCGCAGCTGGTCCAGAGATGGGGCACGCGCTACAGCCGGTCCGGAAAGACCATCTGGACGGAACAGGCCCTCCCGTCGGCCGACTGACCGGCGGTGTTCAGGCCGTAGCCGCCGAACGCCGAGCGGCCCCGGGCGCGAATGCGGACACAGGCGGCCGCTGAGGACCCAAAACATCGCTTCGGCGTGGCGTGCAGTCCAATGGGTGATTATCCGCTCTTCGCCACTCGAAGAGCCCATGGTTGCGGTGCTCTCAGCTGGCGCGAACTCGCAATTCAGCTGACGGTGGATCATGTCGCTATTGCGATCCGATGAGCCGACGAAGTGTCAGCCCTCGCGGTGGCGGCGAAAGGAATGTGCCCCATGCGCTCTGCCCGCACCCTGCTCGCCTCAGCCACCATCACGGCTGTCCTCGCGATCTCCGCTCCCGTAGCGAGTGCCATCATCGCCGAGGGCCGGGAATACGACAGCTCTTCCTCCAGCAGCGATGACCACGACGAGTCGAAGAAGGATGACCACGACGAGTCGAAGAAGGATGACCACGACGAGTCGAAGAAGGATGACCACGACGAGTCGAAGAAGGACGACTACGACGAGTCCAAGAAGGACGACTACGACGAGTCCAAGAAGGACGACTACGACGAGTCCAAGAAGGACGACCACGACTACAAGAAGGACGACCACGACTACAAGAAGGACGACCACGACTACAAGAAGGATGACCACGACAAGGACGGCAAGCACGAGAAGCCGAACGGTGGCGTCCACACCGGTGGTGGCGCCCTGGCCCACCTCGTAGCCGCGGACGACCACGACGAGTCGAAGAAGGACGACCACGACGAGTCGAAGAAGGACGACCACGACGAGTCGAAGAAGGATGACCACGACGAGTCGAAGAAGGATGACCACGACGAGTCGAAGAAGGATGACCACGACGAGTCGAAGAAGGACGACTACGACGAGTCGAAGAAGGACGACCACGACTACAAGAAGGACGACCACGACTACAAGAAGGACGACCACGACAAGGACGGCAAGCACGAGAAGCCGAACGGCGGTGTCCACACTGGCGGCGGTGCCATGTCCATGACGCTGGCCGGCAGCTGGGACCAGGAGGGTGGCAACTCCAGCGGCTACGGCCACGACAAGGGCGAGAAGGGCGACGACCACGGGTACGGGAAGGACGACCACGGGTACGGGAAGCACGACAAGCCGTACGGCGGTGTCCACACCGGTGGCGGTGCCATGGCCCTGTCCGGCGGCAGCCTGGCTGCCGGCTCGGTGCTGATGATCGGTGGTCTCGGCGCCGCGGCGTACAAGCTGCGCCGCCGCAACGTGACGGGTGGTGCGGCGGCCTAAGGGGCCCGACCACTAGCACGTCGCTGCGCTGTCGCGGCCGCCGCCCGTCACGGGCGGTGGCCGCGGCGATTGCTTTTCCGCACCGCACCGTACGCCCGGCAAGGCCCCCGTACGTGAAAGGCACGCTTGTATGACCGCTCAGCCTCCGCCCGGTCCGAACCCGCCCAGTCCCGCCCCCGCCTCCAGTCCCGCCAACCGCACCATGCTCTGGCCCTTTGTGGTGTTCGGGCTGGGTCTCCTCCTCATCTTCAACTCCTCCGGCACCTTCGCGGAAGGCCAGTCGCAGGTCCGCCCCGCGGCCGCGGCCCCAGCCCCAGCCTCAGCCCCAGCGACACCGAGTGCCACCGCCTCCACTCCCGCGGGGCCGGCGCTGCCCCGTTCCGCCCCGAAGCGGCTGTCGATCACGGACATCGCCGTCGATGCGCCCTTCATCCCGTTGTCCATCGGCGCGTCCGGACAGCTCAACGCACCACCCCCGAACGACAAAAACCTGGTCGGCTGGTTCCAGGGCGGTGTGACACCCGGCGAGCGCGGCGCATCGATCGTCGCGGGCCACGTCGACACCAAGACCGGCCCGGCCGTCTTTCTGCAGCTCAGCTGGCTCAAGCCCGGGAGCAAGGTCGACATCGCCCGCGAGGACGGCACCGTCGCCACGTTCAAGGTGGACTCCGTCGAAACCTTCAGCAAAGCGCGCTTCCCCAACGAGCGGGTCTACGCCGACACCCCATCTCCGGAGCTGCGCCTGATCACCTGCGGTGGCGAATACGACAGGAAGGCCCAGGACTACACGGCCAACGTTGTGGTGTTCGCCCACCTCGACTCCGTCAGGCGCGCCTGAACACGTGGGGATCAGTCGACCGGCCAGGTGTGTGCCGGAGCGTTGAGGTGCATGTAGTCGATGTACTGCTGCGTCATCCGGCGCAGAGCTTCATGGCGGTTGACATGGGTGGTGTCGTCGATGTGGTGGAACATCTCCGCCTGCCATACGGCGCCATTGCGGCTGGTGACGCACCGCTGCTCGATGATGCCGAGCAGCGGCTCCCGCCATGCCGCGTCCATGCCCGAACTCTCCAGCCCACGGTGTGCCAGAGGGAGCAGGCGCCGTAGTACGAGTTCGGGCACCGGCACCTCGCCCATCCCGGGCCAGTACAGGCGCGCGTCGATCCCGTGCCGCGCCGCAGCGTGCAGGTTGTCCTCCGCCGCCGCGAACGACATCTGTGACCAGACCGGCCGTTCCTCGTCGACCAGGGCGCGCGTCAGCCCGTAGTAGAAGGCGCCGTTTGCGAGGACGTCGGCCACCGTGGGGCCGGCGGGCAGCACCCGGTTCTCCACCCGCAGATGCGGTTTGCCATGGGCGACGGCGTAGACCGGGCGGTTCCACCGGTAGATGGTGCCGTTGTGCAGGGTGAGTTCGGCGAGTTCCGGAATGTCGCCGCCGTCGAGCGTCTCCAGCGGATCCTCCTCGTCGCACAGCGGCAGCAGCGCGGGGAAGTAGCGCACGTTCTCCTCGAAGAGATCGAAGACGCTGGTGATCCACCGCTCGCCGAACCACACCCGCGGTCGCACCCCCTGCACCTTGATCTCCTCCGGACGCGTGTCGGTGGCCTGTTCACAGAGGGGGATACGTGTCTCGCGCCAGAGCTCCTTGCCGAACAGGAACGGAGAGTTCGCCGCCAAGGCGACTTGCACCCCGGCGATCGCCTGCGCCGCGTTCCAGTAGTCCGCGAACTCGTCCGGCGAGACCTGGAGATGGAACTGGGTGCTGGTGCAGGCCGCCTCGGGCGTGATGGTGTCCGCGTAGGTACGCAGCCGGTCCACCCCGTCCACCGCGATCCGCAGATCCTCGCCCCGGGCAGCGAATACCTGCTCGTTCAGCAGGTGATACCGCGGGTTCTCCGACAGCGCCGCCTCGCCCACATCCGACTGCTGCAGCGTCGGCAGAATCCCGATCATGGCCAGATGCGCTCCCACCGCCGCGGCCCGCTCCTCGGCATGGTTGAGCGCGTCCCGGATCTCCTGCTCCCACGCATCGGGGCCGCCGGCCGTCAGCCGCCGCGGTGGCACGTTGATCTCCAGGTTGAACCGGCCCAGCTCGCTCGACCAGGCGGGATCCGCGATCGCCTCGAGCACGTCGGTGTTCCGCATCGTCGGCTCCCCGGCCGCGTCCACCAGATTCAGCTCGATCTCCAGACCCACCTGGGGCCGCTCGCTTTCGAAGCGTGCCTCACGCAGCATCTGCGCGAACGCATCGAGGCACTTCTGCATCTTGTTCCGGTACCGGCGTCGGTCATCACGGGTGAACACCAGCGCCGGGACATCTCGTCCCATCGGCCCTCCCGAGTCTCCTCGGCAGACGCACCCTCCTCCAGCGTCCCACTCCACGGCCGACCGGACCAGTGAGAAGGGCACGACGGGACCGCCTGGGCTACTCTCTGTTGTGTAGCGGGACGATTCTCGTCCGGTTTCGTCCGGGATGACACGGCCGCTGGGCCGCCTGGCGGAAAGGATTGTGCCCATGTGCCGATGGCTCGCCTATTCCGGAACGCCTGTTCTGCTCGACGACATCCTGTACAAACCGGCGCACTCCCTGATCGACCAGAGCCTGCATTCGCGGCTGGGGGTCGAGACGACCAACGGCGATGGTTTCGGCATCGGTTGGTACGGACCCGACGGTGACACTCCGGCGATCGTCCGGGACATCGGACCTGCGTGGAACAACCGCAATCTGCAAGAGATCTCGAACCATGTCCGCTCGCGACTGTTCTTCGCCCACGTCCGTGCGTCGACCGGTACGGCGGTGCAGCAGACCAATTGCCACCCCTTCCGCCACGGCCGCTGGATGTGGATGCACAACGGTGCGATCACCGACTTTCACCGGCTCCGGCGGGATCTCTGCCTGGCCATCGACCCGGCGTTGTTCTCCTCCATCGAGGGATCGACGGACTCCGAGGTGATGTTCTACCTGGCGATCACGTTCGGACTGGACCAGGACGCGCCGAGCGCCGTGGCACAGATGGCCGGCCTGGTGGAGCGGCTCGGGCGGGAGCACGGCGTGGAGTTCCCGCTCCAGATGACGATCGCGGTGACCGACAGCGAACGCCTCTGGGCCTTCCGCTACTCGAGCCGGCGCACCTCGCGGTCGCTGTTCTACAGCAGCCGAGCGGATACGCTACGGGCGCTGCACCCCGACATAGCGTTCCTGCGAGATGTGTCCGACGAGACCCGCCTTGTGGTGTCCGAGCCGCTGGGGGACCTGCCAGGCGTCTGGAACGAACTCCCGGAGGGCAGTTACGGACTCGTCCAGCCCGGCGCGGACGAACTGCTGCCCTTCGCCCCGGAGCCCGCGTAGTCCCGGATCCGCGTCGTCGAAGCGGTTCGCGATCTTGTGATCTGCCGCGTTGATGAGCATGCTGCTGCTATGACGCCGACACCGATCAATTCCCCAGGGAACACCTTCGAGCTCGGAGGCACGGTCACCGTCCCGCGTCTGGGCTTCGGTGCCATGCAACTGCCGGGCCGTTGGAACGGACCCGCAGTCGACCATGCGACGGCGGTGGCCGTCGCGCGCCGTGCCGTTGAGCTCGGCGCGCGTCACATAGACACCGCCGCCTTCTACTTCTGCGGCACCAGCCGCGCCAACGACATCCTGCGCAACGCCCTCCACCCCCATCCGGTGGACGTCACGATCGCCACCAAGGTCGGCCCGCTTCGCACCGCGACCGGGGAGATGTACGGCGAGGCCGGCCCCGAACAGCTGCGCCCTGCGGTGGAGCAGAATCTGCGCGAACTCGGCGTCGATGTCCTGGACCTCGTGTATCTGCGGGTGGGCCGCCTCGGGGCAGCGGCCAGTGACCCCATCGGCGACCGCTTCCACGTACTTGCCGAGCTGCGCGACGAAGGCCTGATCCGGCAGCTGGGGGTGAGCAACGTGACGCGCGAGCAACTCGCCGAGGCCCGCTCCATCGCGCCGGTCGCGGCAGTGCAGAACCGGTTCGGCGTGCTCGATCAGGCGGACGCCGCGCTGGTCGACGAATGCGCGGACGCAGGCATCGCCTTTATGCCGTTCTTTGCCCTCGGCGGCGGTCACACCTCACTCGCCGGCGAGAACCTGCAGAAAGTCGGGGAGCGGCACGGTGCGACAGCGTTCCAAGCAGCCATCGCCTGGGGACTGGCGCGCTCGCCCTCGATCGTGCAGATCCCCGGCACCAGCTCGCTCCCTCACCTCGAGGAGAACATGGCGGCGGCACGCCTTGTCCTCGATGAGGCCGACATGGAGCTGCTCGGAAGGCGATAGCGCAGGGCACGACGCCGTTCGGTGGCGAAGTCTCCCCCGTGCCGGGCGGGGCGGGCGCGTAGGTGGAGCCGTTCGCCAGCAGCAGCGCGCGGGCCCACGGCGGTCAGCACGTGCGAGAGGTCGTCGTCTGCCATGCCTCTATTTGCCGCTTCGGCAAGAACATTGGTCAATTGGTGCGGTGTCGGCGCACTGTCCGTGAAACGGAGGTAGCTATGGCTGTGCCAACAGAAGAGACCGTGATGACCTTCCTGCCCGCAGGCGAGGAGCGCCGTGACGACGTCGTGGTGGTCGGTGGCGGACCCGCCGGACTGAGCGCGAGGACTCACCACCGTCGGAGCTGCTGGCCGACGGTCGAGCGGAGGCGACCGGCTACGGCGCCGAGATCGTCAAGGGCAGCGTCGTGGCCGCCGAGCGCACGGACACGGGCGGCTTCCGCGTCATCCTCGACGACGGGTCCGTAGTCGCGGCAGACCGACTGCTGGTGACCACCGGCCTGGTCGACGAGCTGCCCGACGTACCCGGCGTGGCGGAACGCTGGGGACGCGGAGTGCTGCACTGCCCGTACTGCCACGGCTGGGAGGTCCGAGACCAGGCCATCGGCATCCTGGCCACCGGCCCGCCGACGGTCCATCAGGCCCTGCTGTGGCGACAGTGGACCAAGACCGTGACCCTCTTCCCCACACCGCACCCGAGCCGAGCGACGACGAGTACGAGCAACTCGCAGCCTGCGACATCGTGGTGGTGGACGGGCAAGTGACGGATCTCCGGGCGGCGGGGCGACCGGCTCACCGGAGTGACCCTGGCCGACGGCCGGGTGATTCCCTGTCAGGCGCTGGTGGTTGCCCCGCGCTTCACCGCCCGCGCCGGCCTGCTCACCAAACTGGGCCCTGAGACGACTGAGCAGGAGTGGGGCGGACACGTGGTCGGCAGCTGCATCGCCGCCGACGCGACCGGGGCGACGCAGGTACCGGGCGTGTGGGTGGCCGGCAATGTCGCCAACCTGACCGAGCAGGTCATCGGCGCTGCCGGCGCGGGTGTACGGGCGGCAGCGGCGATCAACGCCGACCTGATCGCGGAGGACACCCGCCGGGCCGTCCACTCGCACCACACCGCCGTACGGGATCACCACCTGCGGATCGGTGTGTCCGAAGTCCACATCAAAGACCGCCATGGTGTCCGGGGCGTACGCGGCCGGCGCGCGCGCAGCACCGCATCGCGCTGCTCATCGCCGTAACGCCGCTTGTCCTCGGCCTCGTTCGGCTGCTGGAAGGACCAGGCCTTGGCGCGGCCCATCAGTAGCGCAGGGAATCGGGCCAACAGGCCGCGGTCACCCATGTTGCGCAGGATGCGGAATACGTCCTGTCCGCCGGGCATTTCCTCGGAGGTCTCCAGGAACAGGACGCTGCCCTCGTACGCGGCAGGGTCGGGAGCAGCAGGTTGGTGTTGTCGCTGGAGCCGAGGAATGGCTTGGGGGCGGCGCGGATCAACTCCCGGTCCAGCAGCGGCAGCACGGTGATCTGGTCGTCACCGCCTTGACCGTCGGATCGGCGAACGCGGCGTGGACGTCGTCGGCACGCTCTTGAGGTGACCGCCATGCGGTCGCCGGGGACGGGCTTGGGCGGATACGCAGCCGACCTCATGCGCGTGAAGGTAGGGGCGTGGCTGCGTCCTGATCAGCCCGGCTTCCGGGATGCAACGTTCGCGCGGTGAGATTTACGGCCAGAAGGCTCCGGTATGACCGAATTGCCTCTATGGTGCCTGATGTCTTTATCGAGGCTTCGTGGGCGACTTATTGCCTTCTGGTCCGGCGCCACCGGGCCGCTGTTCTGTGCCGCCCGTGATACGGCTCACATCTGCAACGCTGCGCAGTAATGGCGCCGAGCCCAGATCCCCTCTGGAGAAAGAAAGTTGAGCTTCCGATCCGCGGTGGGTGAGGGGAATTCTCACGGCCGGATCGGCCGCACGGATTGCGATGAGGAATTCAAGGCTTGTTCTGCCCGGTCGATTTCGCTTACGGTCACCGCAATCCGGGTGGACCGCCGAATCCTGCCACCGTCCGGAATCCGCACCCACCACTCACGTACGGCAGGAGCGGGGGACCCAGGTAAGCCGCCGATCCGGAATTCCGGAACGGCTCGGGGTTAAGTCGCAGTCACGCTGCGGCCGGGCATCTCCAGTCCGAACCCGACAGCTCACCTCGCAGGCGACGGAGAGGAATTCGTCATGCCCGCAAAGGGTAAGCACCGTCGGCCCAAGGCCAATCCGATCACTCGCGGCTTCGTGGCCGCCGGCACGGGCGGCGCCGTACTCGCCCTCCCGGTGTTCGGCGCAACCGCCGCCGGCGCGGCGGAGAAGGCGGCGACGCCGGCCGTCGCTCCTGTCGCAGCCGTCGCCATTACGCCGGCCGCCGCGACGGCCAAGCCCCTGACCTATTCCGTGGTCGTGGGTGACTCCCTTTCCAAGATCGCAGACGAGCACCCCCGCAGCGGCGGCTGGAAGAAGCTCTACAAGGACAACCGGAAAGTCGTCGGTGACGACCCCAGGCTGATTCATCCCGGCCTCAAGCTGACGATCGGTGCCAAGGCGAAGGCCGCGACCAAGGCGAAGGCCGCGACCAAGGCCAAGGCGCAGTCCGGCGAGAGCAAGGCCACCGCCCCGAAGCCCGCCACCTACACCAACGACCTCGACGGCTGGATCAAGGAATCGCTGGACGTGATGGCCCAGCACGGCATCCCCGGCACCTACGACGGCATCCACCGCAACATCATGCGCGAGTCCTCGGGCAACCCGCTGGCCATCAACAACTGGGACTCCAACGCCGTGGCCGGAACGCCGTCCAAGGGGCTCCTCCAGGTCATCGATCCGACATTCCAGGCCTATCACGTGCCCGGTACCTCGATGGACAGCTATGACCCGGTCGCCAACATCACCGCCGCGTGCAACTACGCCGCCCACAGGTACGGCTCGATCGACAACGTGAACGGCCCCTACTGATCCGCGGTCTCCGCCGTCGAAGCACTGCGTGCGGATGAACGGTGTCGTGCCGGGCGGCGCCGTTCGGGTCAGTGCGATGCGCGGGGCGTATCGTCTGTGACCGGTGGAAGCCCGATTCCTGAGGACCTCGGTGAGGCCGGCGATGAGAAGGATCGTCCTGATGATGTCGGTTTCCCTCGATGGTTTCATCGAGGGACCGGACCGCCAGATCGACTGGCACATGGTCGATGACGAGCTGCACAGCCACTTCAACGAGCAGCTCAGGGCGATGGGCGCCTTCCTGAACTGACGGGTCACCTACGAGCTCATGGCCGCGTTCTGGCCAACTGCCGACGCCGATCCCTCAAGCACCGGGCCGATGGTGGAGTTTGCCCGTATCTGGCGGGACATGCCCAAGATTGTGTTCTCCCGGACTCTGGAGCGGGCCGACTGGAACACCACCGTCGTGCGGGACGTCACCGTCGAGGAAATCATGGCGCTCAAGGCGCAGCCGGGTGGGGATCTGGCGCTCGGAGGTGCCGACCTCGCCGCGGCCTTCATGCGGCACGACCTGATCGACGAGTACCGCCTCTACATCCATCCGATCCTCATTGGGCAGGGCAAGCCCCTGTTTCAGGTATCGGATGCCAAGATCAGTCTCCGGCTGACCGAGACCCGGACCTTCGGCAACGGCGTCGTCCTCCTCCGTTACCAGCGCACCGAGGCTTCCCCGCCGGAGTGATCTTTTGTCGGCATGCCGCCGATGCCGGGAAGAGGTGGCTGCCATCGTGCGGCGCGGCGACGCGCCGGACATCGCCCAGATGGGCTCTCACGCCGACTACGCTGCCGAAGGCAAGCTCTACCCCGCCGACCAGCTGCTCAGCATCCCGGCCCAGGCCGACTTCCTGCCGGCGGCCGCCACGGCGGGCCCATCCTCCGGCTGTTCTCCTACAACAAGGAGCTCTTCACACAGGCCGGTATGGCGAAGCCGCCACGCACATGGACCGAGGTCCGGCCGCGATGCCGGGCGAGTGACCGGGCGCTGAGATCTCCGGCTGCGGGTTCGCCGCTGAGGAGTTCGGTGCCGAAGAGCTCCAGGTAGTCGCCGCTGTCACCGGAGCGGCGCACCACCTCGACGTCGCAGGGCAGTTCGGTACGGGGCACGATGCCGGCGTCCTCGCAGGCGGCGTCGAGGATCGTGTCCAGCGCGACCGAGTCCGGCCGGGAGGAGACGTACCAGGCGGTGCCCCGGCCCAGCCGGTGACGGCTGACGGCGGGGCGGCCGCCCGCGGCCGGTCCGTCGGCGTACGTCCACACGGTCTCGGCCCCGCGCGACACCACGAACTCGGTCCACACGTCGGCCGCGAGCGAGGCCCCTCGGGCCGGTAATCCGTACGGCCTCGCTCGCACCGAGCGGCGACCACTCCTCGACGGTCTGGCCGAGTGGGTCGCGCAGCACACCCGGACAGGCGCCGGGGTGGACGGTGTCTTGCTCGTCGACGATCCCCGAGAAGCAGGAGACGACGAGCGTGCCGCCGTTCTCGACGTACGTACGCAGATTGCGTCCCGTCCCCTCGGTGGCGAGGAAGAGCGCGGGAACCACGACCGGGCGATGGGCCCGCAGGTCGGTCTCCGGGTGGGCGAAGTCGACGGTCAGATGCCGGTCGTCGAGCGCCTCGTAGAAGCTGATCCCGGGAACCTTCACCAACACGGTTACGGTCACCGCGTCGACGGCGGACCCGCACCCGGAGGACAACACCGCCACGGAGACGACCACCGTCACCCCGGCCGGTGGTGGGACTCGCTCCGCTTCGGGCAGCCGGCAACCATCACCGGAAGCCCCGGGAACGACGTGATCAACGATACGCAGGGCCCCGACGTCATCGTCGGCGGTGACGGCAACGACTCCATCTACGGCCTGGACGGCTCGACTGCGGCACCGGCAACGATGTGCTTTCCGGCGGCTCCGGTGCCGATCAGCTCGACGGCGGCCCGGGGACGAACGTCAACAACGGCGGTTCCGGGACCGACGTGTGCACCAACCCCAGCTCGGAGCAGGGCTGCCCCTGAAGCACGGCTGTTCGTGGCTGTGCGAGCCGAGGGCGGCACCCCCTGCAGGAGGTGCCGCCCTCGGGCGTTCCGGCCGGACGCCCCTCAGTCGGCCGGACCGGGCTTGGTGGCGCGGACGATGGCCGAGTGCATGCCGTCGGCGACGGGATGGGTCGCGGTGACCTCCACATCGGTGAAACCGGCCGCCTCCAGCCCCTGCCGGTACTCCGCGAAGGAGAGCGCGCCGACCATGCAGCCGACGTACTCGCCGGGTTCGGCCCGCTGCTCGGGGGTCAGGTCGTCGTCGGCGACGACGTCCGTGATGCCGAGACGGCCGCCGGGGACGAGGACCCGGAAGGTCTCGGCGAAGACCGCGGGCTTGTCGGTGGACAGGTTGATGACGCAGTTGGAGATGACGACGTCGATCGTCTCCGCCGGCAGCGGGACGGCCTCGATGGTGCCCTTGAGGAATTCGACATTGGTGGCCCCGGCCTTCTTCTGGTTGGCCAGGGCGAGGGCGAGCATCTCGTCGGTCATGTCCAGCCCGTACGCCTTGCCCGTGGGCCCGACGCGGCCGGCGGACAGCAGGACGTCGATGCCTCCGCCGGATCCGAGGTCGAGGACGCGATCACCCTCTCGGAGGTCGGCGACGGCGGTGGGGTTGCCGCAGCCCAGCGAAGCTGCGACGGCCTCGGCGGGCAGCTGCTCGCGCTCCCCGGCGTCGTAGAGGGTGGAGCCGAAGCTCTCGCCGATCTCGATGAGCTGCGGCCCGCAACAGGCGGCGGTGCCGCCCTCGGTGACCTGGACGGCGGCGGCCGCGTAGCGCTCCCGGACGGACTCGCGCAGCTCGGCGTTCTGCTCGCTCATGAGGCTCACTCCCGGTCCTGTATCGACGCTTGCTGATACAAGCCTGGGTTCTGTATCGACAAATGTCAACATTGAAAAACGTCGATTCAAAGTCTGGGATGGCCGGGTCAGGCCGAGATTGGCGCGTCCATGAAGCGGGCGGCCGGCCCGTGCTTCTCGGTGCGACGACGTGTGGCGGGGGCGTCCGGGACGCATTGAGTCGAGGTCGACGCCGGCGAAGGTCGCGTCAAGAACTTGCATAGTTATGCAAATTTGGACATAATGTGCGTATCGCCCCGCTAGGAGGAGTACGCAGAGCATGGCCGCCCACGAAGCCCGCCCCAACGCCCCCACCCCAGCGCTCCGCGCGAACGTCGCCCTGGCTCGCGGCTGCCACGAGTGCGGCGAGTGGGGCACCAAGGTCACCCCCGAAGGCCGCGACGAACTGTGCCCGGCGTGCCAGCACCACCACGATGCCTGACCAGCCCGGCCGGCGTCAGCGGCTGGTCACGGGTGTGCCGTTGTAGAGGTTGCGGTCGGTGACGTGGCGAGGCCGCACAGAGGGTCAGTCCGAGCCGACCTGGTCGCCGACGCGGGCGACCGTCTCCCCGAGCCAGATGTGCGCCGCGTCCTGGGTGTGCAGTGCCAGCACATCGCCTCCCGGACCGGTCAGGCGGGCGGCTTCTCGCCCAGCAGGGCCAGAAAGTTCTGGAACGCCTGCGGCATGTCCACCGTTTCCGGCGCGAGCAGCCACTGGTACTGCAAGCCGTCCATGACTGCCACCAGCAGGGGTGCCGCCTGCTCGGGCGTGAGGCCGCCGGGGAGCCGGTCGCCGTACTCGGCCCGCAGGACGCCTGCCATGCTCTCGCGCACCTTCACGTAACGCCGGGTGAAGAAGTCGCGCGCCGGGTGGTCCTCCGTGACGCTCTCGCCGAGGAGGGCGGAGAAGGTCTGCACGATGCCGGGACGCATCGCGTTGTACTCGACGAGCGAGGTGAGCAGGTCGAGCCGCCACTGGGTGTCCGGTACCGCGTCCCACTGGTCGCGCTCCTCCAGGACGGCGACGAGCAGTGCCTCCTTGGTGGGGAAGTGGTGCAGAAGGCCTTGCTGGGTGAGCCCGACCCGCTCGGCGATCGCCCCGAGGCTGGCGCTCCGGTAGCCGCGCTCGGCGATCACTTCCAGGGCGGCGCGGAGGATCCCCGCGCGCCGCTCCTCACCCTTGACCGTGGCTGCCATCGCGCCCCTTCCCGGAAGTCTGCTGCTGGTAGGACCGTACGACATCATAAAGTAACAAATGCATTACGTAACCTACCGATCTACAGGTAGGCAAAGCATGATGAGGACGCGACAGGCACCGGCGGGCTGCGGCACAACCCCGGCCGGGCGGAACGGACATCAACGAGGAGGTACCGCAATGGCGGTAACCCAGGACACGCACGCTGATCGGGCGCGCGAGGCGGTGGTCGAAGCGGCGCTCGGCAAGCTCGACCTCGACACGAAGGCCACGCTGCTCGCCGGGCAGGACATGTGGTCCCTGCCGGCGATCCCCCAGATCGGGCTGGGCTCCCTGGTCATGTCCGACGGCCCGATCGGCGTGCGGGGCGTCCGCTGGACCGCCGACGATCCGTCGATCGCCCTGCCCTCGCCGACCGCGCTCGCCGCCACCTGGGACCCGGCCCTCGCCCGCCGCGCCGGCACGCTGCTGGCGCAGGAGGCCCGCCGCAAGGGCGTCCACGTCCTGCTCGCGCCGACCGTCAATCTGCACCGCTCACCGCTCGGCGGCCGCCACTTCGAGGCCTACAGCGAGGACCCGTACCTGACCGGTGCGATCGGCACCGGCTATGTACAGGGCGTGCAGTCCGGCGGTGTCGGCACCACGGTCAAGCACTTCGTCGCGAACGACGCCGAGACCGACCGCTTCACCGTCAACAACGTCGTCTCCGCTCGCGTACTGCGTGAGCTCTACCTCGCGCCTTTCGAAGCCATCGTCAAGAACGCGCGGCCATGGGGCATCATGACCGCCTACAACGCGGTCAATGGCGTGACGATGACCGAGCACCGCCACCTTGTGAGCGAAGTCCTGCGCGGCGAATGGGGTTTCGACGGGTTCAACGTCTCCGACTGGATGGCGGCCCGCTCCACCACCGGTGACATCGAGGGCGGACTCGACGTCGCCATGCCGGGGCCGCGAACCGTCTACGGTGAGGCGCTCGCCGACGCCGTCCGCGCCGGCGAGGTCGAGGAGGCGGTGGTCGACGACGCCGTGCGCAACGTCCTGCGTCTGGCGGCGCGGGTCGGCGTACTCGAGGGCGCGGAGCCCGTGGTCGCCCAGCTCCCCGCCGAGGTGGACGGCGAGGCCGTGGCCCGCGAAATCGCCCGCCGCGCCTTTGTCCTCGTCCGCAACGAATCCGTACGGGGTGCGGACCGGGCCCTGCCCATCAACCCCGCCCGAGTCCGCAAGGTCGCCCTCATCGGCGCCGCGGCTCGCGACGCCCGCGTCCTCGGCGGCGGCTCGGCGACTGTCTTCCCGGCCCGCACCGTCTCCCCGCTCGACGGCCTGTCCGCCGCGCTCCCCGAGGGAGTCCTCACGTACGCCGTAGGCGCCGACCCGAGTGACGAACTCGCTCCCGCAGGCAAGGACTTCACCCTGCGTGCCGTCTGTCGTGACGCCGAAGGCACCGTCGTCGGCGAGGGGTCCCTGCCCAACGGCCAGCTCCAGTGGATCGGCGACGACCTGCCCGCCGGGGTCACCCACGAGGCACTGCACAGCATCGAGATCACCGGCACGTTCACGCCGCGCGAGAGCGGCGAACACGCCTTCGGCACCCGCGGTCTGGGCACCTTCACGCTCACCGTCGCCGGCCAGGCCGTCTTCGACGGGGTACAGCCGATGGGGAACGCGTCCGACCCGTTCGAGGCGTTCTTCGGCACTCCTCTCGAGCGCGGGAAGGTCCACCTCACCGAGGGCGAGCCTGTGGAGGTCTCCCTGCTCCACCGGCTGCCCGGCGAGTCCGCGGCACCGCTGTCCGGCGTGATGTTCTCCCTGGTGCACCTCGGCCCGCGCCGCGACGCCGATGCGCTGATCGCCGAAGCCGTCGAGGCCGCTCGTGGCGCCGACACCGCCGTTGTCGTGGTCGCCACCACCGAGCGCGTGGAGTCCGAGGGCTTCGACCGGCAGGACCTGAGACTGCCGGGCCGCCAGGACGACCTCGTCCGCGCGGTCGCCGCCGCCAATCCGAACACCGTCGTGGTCGTCAACTCCGGTTCCCCGGTGGAGCTCCCGTGGCGCGACGATGTCGCGGCCGTGCTCCTCAGCTGGTTCCCCGGCCAGGAAGGCGGCACCGCCCTCGCCGACGTCCTCCTCGGCGCCGAGGAGCCTGGCGGCCGCCTGCCCACGACATGGGGCGCCCTCGCACAGGCCCCCGTCACCCAGGTCACGCCGGCGGACGGCGAACTCCACTACGCCGAAGGCGTGTTCGTCGGCTACCGCGCCTGGGAGAAGGCGGGCGCCGCCCCGGCGTACGCCTTCGGGCACGGCCTCGGCTACACCGACTGGACGTACGAGTCCATGGAGACCGACGGGACCTCGGCCAAGGTGCGCATCCGCAACTCCGGCGAGCGCGCAGGCCACGAGGTCGTCCAGGTCTACCTCGCCCCCTCCCAGGCCGACGCCGACCGGCCGGCCCGCTGGCTCGCCGGGTTCGCGGGCGCGGACGCCGCCCCGGGCGAGAGCGTCGAGGTGACCGTGGAACTCACCGCCCGTGCCTTCGAGATCTGGGACGAGCACATCAACTCCTGGCGCCTCGTGCAGGGTTCGTACGAGGTCCAGGTCGGACGCTCGATCGCCGACCGCCGCCTGAGCGCCCTGATCACCGTCTGACCGGCGGCTCCACAGAGCGGCTCCCGGGGCGGCGCCTGACAGCCGCCCCGGGAGCTCACGCCGAGGGGGCGCATGTCTGACGGCGATGCGGGGGCTCGTCCGGCGGCACGGCTGGGCGCTACACCTCGACGACGGCGGGACCGGATGGATACTGACCTGGTGCGCCAGGTATTGGTCCACAACGCAGTAGTGATCATGGAAGCCGGTGGCGATGTGCGCGCACCCGGCGCGGCCATCACGGCCGCGCTGTGCGGGCACTGGGAGCACGAGCCGCCGTGCCCGCTGGCACCGCACCACACCGCCGCAGAGCACGTCGCCGGCGAGGTGCGGCTGAGGGTGCTCTTCGCCGTCGGCCCCGTGGCTGAGGCCGAGGTCCGCAGACGGATCGATGAAGCCCTGTCCAGGGCATGCCTCATCGACCCGGAGGGCGTCACCACGCGCTGGCAGTTCCGCGGGGCCCAACCAGGCCTCATCCGGGAGGACGAGGCCGGGCGCGCCGAGCAGCTGATCCAGAGCTGATGCGTATACCCCGGGGCCCCGGGGTACCGCCGCTGTCCGGTGGTGCACGATGGACGCCTGGAACAGAGGGCGAGTCCGTCGGGCTCGGGGATGGGAGGCCGGGGTGGCCGGGACCGGTGAGCGGGGACGGGTTCTGGTGGTCGACGACGACGCGGCGATCCGCCGGTCGCTGGAGCGGGCACTGCGGCTGGGAGGCTTCACCGTGGATCTCGCGGAGGGCGGGCTCGCGGCACTGCGAAGTGTCAGGCACAGTCCGCCCGACGTGATCGTGCTGGACATTTCGATGCCCGACCTCAGCGGCATCGAAGTGTGCGGAGCGCTGCGCGCCGACGGCAACGACGTGCCAGTACTGATGCTGTCCGCCCTGGACGAGACGACGGACCGGATCGCGGGCCTCCAGGCCGGCGGCGACGACTACCTGGTCAAACCCTTCGCCCTCCAGGAACTGGTACTCAGACTCCAGGCCCTGCTGCGCAGACGACCGCCCGAGGACACCGGCCGGGTGCGGATCGGGTCGCTGGTGATGGACCCCGCGGCGCGCGAGGCACGGCTGGACGGGGTCCCGCTGCCGCTGACCCGCCGGGAGTTCGAGCTCCTCGACGTGCTGGCCCGCAACGCCGGACTCGTGCTCACGCGCGACCAGTTGCTGGACCGGGTGTGGGGGTACGACTTCGACGTCCGTACGGGTGTCGTCGATACGTTTGTCAGCTATCTGCGCCGCAAGCTGGAAACCGGCGGGCAGCCCAGGCTGATCCACACCGTCCGCGGGGTCGGCTTCGTCCTACGGGTCGACACGGGCTCCGTCGAGGGCCGGGAGGCGCGGTGAAACTGTCCACGCGGATCGCGCTCGCCGTGGGCGTCGCCGTCGTCCTGCTCGTGCTCGGCGCCGGCTGGTTGCTGGTGCGACTGGTGGCGGCCGATCTGCACGCACAGCAGGACGCCCATCTGCGCGACCGCGCCACCACCGTCGCCGGAAACGCGCGCGGCCTGCTCCAAGCGGCGGCCGCCGACCGGGCACCCGCCGTGGAACGTGCCCGGGAGCGCCGCCTCTACAACTCCGCTCTCGACGTCGGCATCCGGCTGATCGGCCCCGAAGGGACCGCGTCCGGCGGGCCGCAGCCGGACACGTCCGTGCCGCTGCCCGACAGCGCCCCGGAACCGGTCACGGTGCGCGACGGCGACACGAGCTGGCGGGCCATGTCGGTCCGGGTCAAGGGGCTGCGGAAGGGGGTCGACGGCACCCTGTGGCTGTTCTCGCCCGACACGACGAGCGAGGCACAGCTGGGGCTCGTGCGCACGCGCGTGCTCACCGTGGCCGGCCTGACCGCGCCGCTGGCCGGGCTGCTCGCCGGAGCTGTGGCCACCCGCGCGAGCCGCCCGCTGCGGCGGCTGCAGCAGCGCACCAGCGGACTCGACCCGCGGGCCACCACGACCCGCCTGGACCACAGCCCCACCCGTGTCACCGAGGTCGACGACCTGGCCCGCACCCTGCAGACGGTGCTGTCCCGCTACGACGAGCAGGCGGCTCGTACGGCCGAAGGACTGGCCACCGCGCGGTCCTTCTCGGCCGCCGCTTCACACGAGCTGCGTACACCGCTGATGAGTATGCAGACCAATCTGGAGATACTCGCCGAACATCCTCACCTGGCGGAGGCGGAGCGGGCACAGGTGGTCGCCGACCTGCGACGGGAACACGCACGGCTGCTGGGCCTGCTGGTGATGCTGCGCGAACTCGGGCGCGGCGACCTGGTCGAGAACGACGCCTTCGGACCGGTGGACCTGGCGGAGCTGGCCGACGCATCCGTCGCGGACCTGCGGCGCAGGCATCCCGAGCCGCGGATCGCTGTGAGCGGCGAGGCGGGACTGTACGTCCACGGCTGGGAGCCCGGGCTGCGCACTGTGCTGGACAACCTGCTGGCCAACGCCGTCGTCCATGGCCGCCGGGGGGCGGAGCCCGCCCGGGTCGAGGTGCTCCTGCGCACCGACGGGCGGCAGGACGGTGCTGAAGTGGTGCTCACCGTGGACGACGAGGGGCCCGGTATACCGACGCCCTCGCGCGAGACCGTCTTCGAGCGGTTTCACCGCGGGGCCGGCAGTCCGGGTTCCGGTCTGGGGCTCACGCTGGTCGCCCAGCAGGTCGCGCTGCACGGGGGAAGGGTACGAGTGCTGGACCGGCCGGGCGGCAGCGGGACCCGCTTCGAGGTCCGGCTGCCGGTCCGGCACGGCGCCCCGGACGCCGAGCTCACGCTGCCGCTGCGGCGGGACTGGATGATCGAGACCGCGGCACATCCGCGGGAGTCCCGGCAGTCGCATCCGCGGGGGTCTTGGCAGTCGCCACAGAGTTTCCACAAAGACGGCTCCTAGCCTTCCGGTCGGACGGGCAACCGCCCCGAACCGATCGTGGAGGAACTGTCATGTTGACGTTCAGGAAAACCGCCGTCAGCTTCGCCGCCCTCGGCTGTCTGCTCGCCGGTGCGGGCAGCGCCGCGGCCGACGGCGGCGCGCCGTCACCGGACGCTGCCCGCGCCGGTGACGGCGCGCATGCACTGTGCAAGCGCGTACCGAAGATCGACAAGCGCATCGACAGGGCGCTGGACCGCTTGAACGGCAATGCGGCCAAGCGCGGCTCGCTCGCCGGACTGAAGAAGCGGGTGGCCGCCGCCGAGGCTGCCGGCCACACGGAAATCCACACCCTCCTCAACAACCGGCTGACCGCCCGCAAGTCGCTCCTCACCACGCTCGAGCAGCGCCGGAAGGACGTGTCCGCGGTCAAGACGTGGTGCGAGGCCAACGACAACGGGAGCGAGCACTGATGCAGCTGGTCCGGCGGCCTCGCGCCGTCACACTCGCGGTGGCGGCGCTGGCCGTCGCCCTGCTGGTCACCGGGTGCGCCCAGGACACCGAGGGCGCCGGCACGGCCGGTGACAGCGCGCCGGCCGGGAGCGGTTCGGGGCAGGTGACCACCGACCCGAGCGATCTGGCCCGTATGCAGAAGCTCCTGGAGGGCGCCGAGTCCGCCGCGAACGACGCCGACGCCGCGGCCGACGAGTAACCTCCCGCCTTCCCGGCCTTGGTGCAGGCACCAAGGCCGGGAAGTGGGCGGTCAGCCGGCCCGTTCCTCAGACTTCCGGGAACGCGGACGGAGTGCCGAGAGTTCCGGCCACGGCCTGCCAGATCGCTGCCTGTGCGGTGTCGAGAGTGACCCGCGGATCGTCCAGCATCAGCCGGATACCGAAGCCGTCGCACAGGGCGAGAACCAGCGTGCTGGTCGCGTCGATGTCGCAGCGGCTGAACTCCCCGGAGCTGATTCCCCGCCGCAGTGCCTCAGCGACCCAGGTGTGGAGCTGCTCGTACAGGTCGACGGCGAGATGGTGTGCGGATTCGTCGCGCAGGGCCCGTACCCACAGCTCCTGCCAGAGCTTCCAGTCCTGCCGGAGTTCCGGGTCGGTGGGCAGCATGCTGTGCACGATGCGTGCCAGGATGACCGAGGCCGGGACCGAGTCGGCGTCGCGTTCGAGTTCGGTGCCGGTCTGGGCGAAGGAATGCTTCATCGCCTCGGCGAACAGCTTCTCGCGCGTCTCGAAGTGGTAGTGCAGCAGAGCCGTCGATACGCCGGCGTGCTCGGCGACCATACGCATACGGATCTTCTCGAAGCCCATCTCGGCGATCACTTCGCAGGCGGAGGTGAGGGTCCGCTCACGCGTCTCGAGCGTGCGTTCGGCCATGGTCACGTTGCTGCTCCCGTTCTGGATCGGCGCGATGGGGTGTGGCGGAGCCCGCCTGCCGGTCCCGCGACGTTCCATCTTTCCGTATCGCCGCACCGGCTTCCGTCCGATCGGCCCGGCGGCGGCCCGATTTCCGCCCGAGCAGGCCCGCGTCGACCACCCGGGCCAGCAGCGGTGGCGGCGCGTACAGCGGCTCACGGAACTCCTCGTACATCGACACCGCGATGGCGTGGGTGGTTTCCAGTCCGATGAGATCGGCGAGCGCGAGCGGGCCAGCCGGTGGGCGCAGCCCAGGATCATCCCCCGGTCGATGTCCTCGGCCGACGCGGCGCCCGACTCGGCCATCCGTACCGCGGCCAGCATGTAGGGGACGAGCAGGGCATTGACGATGAACCCGGCCCGGTCCCGGGCCCGTACGACCTGCTTGCCCAGCACGTCGGAGGCGAACACCTCCGCCCGCCGTGCCGTGCTCTCGCCGGTCAGCAGCGACGGCACCAGCTCGACCAGGGAGGGGCAGCACTGGTACGGGGTTGAAGAAGTGCAGGCCGACCACCTGCTCCGGGCGGCCGGTGGCCGCCGCGAGGCGGATGACCGGGATGGAAGAGGTGTTGGTCGCCAGGATCGCGTCCTGGCGTGTCACGGTCGCATCGAGTTGCGCAAAGACCTCCACCTTCGCAGCCTCGTCCTCGGCGACGGCCTCCACGACCAGATCCCGGTCGGCCATCCGGCCCATGTCCGTGGTCGTCACGATCCGCGCCAGCGCTGCGTCCCGGTCCTCGGCGGACAGTTTTCCGGCAGAGGTGGCGCGGTCGAACGAGCACGTGATGCGTCTGTGCCCGGCATCCGCCGCCGTGCGGCTCGTTTCGACCACGACGACGTCCCGACCTGCCGGGCGCACACTTCGGCGATGCCGGATCCCATCAGGCCGCAGCCCACGACCCCGATCCGTTCCATGTCGGCCATCGCTTCTCCTCGGTTCTCTGTGACGGGTTACGGGACATGAGGCGTGAGGTACGTCGCAGGGCGGCCGCCGCCGGACCCGGTCACCGGACCGGGCCCGAGCGGCTGCCCGCCCGCGCTCAGCCGGCGGAAGGCATCTGCAGAACGCCCGTTCCCCGCTTGACCAGTTCGCCGGCGACGATGAGGCGCTGGATCTCGGAGGTGCCTTCCCAGATGCGGTCGACGCGCAGTTCGCGGTAGAGGCGCTCGACGGGGTAGGAGCGGTCGTAGCCGCGTCCGCCGAAGATCTGCACACACCGGTCGATGACCCGGCCGGCCGCCTCGCTCGCCGACAGCTTGGCGATAGCGGGCTTGGCGTGCAGGGTCTTGCGGTCGGCCTGCCCTTCGTCCACCTCCCAGGCGACCTGGTGGGCGTAGGCGCGGTTGACGGCGCAGTCGGCGAGCATGCCCTGGATGAGCTGGAAGTCGGCGATGGGGGAGCCGAACTGCTCAACGGCCCAGTCGCGGGCGAGTTCCAGGGCGCGTTCGGCGGCGCCGGTCGTGCGGGCGGCGATCATCAGCCGCTCGTCGGTGAACCACTCCTTCGTCAGAGGGACGAGATCGTGCAGGAGGAGATCTTCGGTCCCGTCGTCACGGTGCAGCCCTTCACCGACGAGGGCGAGGCGCTGCGCCTGGCGAACGACGTACGGTTCGGGCCGGCGGCCAGTGTATGGACCGCGGACCACGAGCGCGCGATGCGGGCGACCCGGGCGCTGCACACCGGGATCGTGTGGGTGAACACCCACGGCACCACCGTCTCCGAGATGCCGCACGGCGGAGTCAAGCACTCGGGTTACGGCAGCGATCTGTCCCTGGCGGGCCTGCTGGACTACACGCAGGTCAAGCATGTGATGCTCTGAGCGGTCTTGCCACAGGCCGGCCGCTGTCTCCTCCCGTGGCGCGGGGGAGGAGACAGCGGCGGGCGTCACTCAGCCGACGAAGGACTTGACCTGCGCGTAGACCGTGGAGTCGGTGCGCAGTTCGCCGTGGCTGAGGCAGGCGGTCTTGGTGTTCGTGGCTCCGGAGAGGGCGACGCTGCTGTCCGGGTTGATCACGCTGTCGCAGGGGGACCACCAGGTGGCGTACCGGGATGCGCCAGGCGTCTCGTCGCCGGAGTTGAGCGTGTTGAGGAAGCTGGAGCCGGGGCGCATCTCCGAGCAGGAGGTGTCACCGCAGAAGTACGCGGTGTCCGTGCCGTGGTTGGGACCGCCGAGGGAGATCCAGGCGTCGATCTTGGCGGCTCCGCCGAGGTTCTTGGCGTAGTAGCGGGAGGACAGCCCGCCCATGGAGTGGGTGACAACATCGACCTTGGACGCTCCGGTCGCGGCGAGCACGCGGTCGATCTCCGCGGAGAGCTGGGAGGCGGTGGTCGCATTGGACTGGCGGGTGTTGTAGGTCCACTTGTCGAGGTGTCCGGCCGGCCAGCCGTCGGCGGCGAACCGGCCGGCCATGGTGTCCCAGGTGGAACCGCTGGAGTTCCAGCCGTGGACGAAGACGATGGGATCGGGAGTGGCGGCGGCTTGCGCACCTGCCGCGGGTGTATGGACCGAGAGTGCGCCGAGACAGCCGACGGCGAGTGCGGTGATCAGCGCAGGGCGGGACGTACCCATGACGGGCCTCCGGTGAGAGGGAGAGCGGCGAGCGGGGGAGGGAGTCCGCGGACGGCGGCGGCTCAGCAGTACTGGGCTTCCTTGCCGATGGAGCGGTACATGCAGTCCGCGTTCTCGATCAGTTGCAGCACCGCGTCCCGGTTGCGGCTGGTCTCGCGCTCTATCACCTCGTCCGGCGGATAGAAACCGCCGCTGAAGGCGCTCTTCGGGTACATCTCGAAGGTGTAACCGAAGATCTTCTGCGCGCCCCACAGATAGTCGTCGATCGATCCGTCCGTGATGTAGAGGTCACTCGACTGCTCGGCCTTGTATCCGTTGCTCGCGGCCATCTTCTGGCCGACGGTCGCGAAGGCGTCGCGGTCGTCCTGGGTCAGGCCCGGCGCGGTGTCGGCGGAGGTGTATCCGTACGGCCACAGCACCAGTTCGCTGTAGGTGTGGAAGTCGATGCCGGCCTTGATCTGCTGCTTGCCGCCGATGATGCGGCTGCGCACGAAGTCGGCGACGACCTTGACCTCGGGGGCGGACTCCGGCGACTTCCCGCGGTAGGTGTCCGAGCTGGTGCTGCCGGAGGAACCGCCGCAGCAGCCCCACTTGTAGTCCCAGTTGCGGTTCATGTCCGTACCGACGTAGCTGGAACCGGCGTTGGGCTGGCGGTTCTTGCGCCAGCTGCGGTAGGAGCCGGTGGCGATGTCGTACTCGCTGCCGTCCGGGTTGAGGCTCGGGATGATCCAGATCTCCCGGCTGTTGACGGCGTCCGCGACACGTGAGTCCGTCGCGTAGTCCTCGCCGAACTCGCGCAGCAGATACAGCGCCATTTCGACGGTGAGGTGCTCGCGGGCGTGCTGCTGGTGGGTGAACAGCACCTCGGGCTCGTTCTCGTCAGTGGCCACGTTGTCGCTGATCTTGATCGCGACGATGTCCCGGCCTTCGTACGACTTGCCGATCACCTGCTTGCTCATGATGCTCGGGTACGCCGCGATCCGCTGGTCGATCTCCGCGTTCATCTCGGCGTAGTTGTGGTACTTGGAGTCCGCGGACGGGAAGTCGAGGGTCCCGACGCCCTGGCCGTTCGTGCGGGCCGGGGGCCCGGGGAGCTCCTCGAGTACGTAGCCGAGCCGCCGCAGTTTCCTCGCCTGGGCGGTATCGGCGCTGACGACCACCGCATGGGCGTCCGCCTCGTCGATGGAGACGCCGGTCGCGGCGAGCGCCGTACGGTCGGCGGCACTTGAGGGGCCGTGGATCTCGTACTGCCGGATGTCCTCGTCGGCGGTGGCCGTGGACGGCCGGGCCGGCGGAGAGGCCGTGGCGGATGCGGTGAGCGGCGCCGCGAGCGCGAGCGCCAGCAGGACCGCGAGCGTCGCGGACCGACCGCCGCGTGGGCGAAGTCGCATGGGTTCTCCTGGGTGGGGAGTGTGTGGGGGTGCCCGAAGTGGCGCGAGGGAGATGGAGTTCGGGCGGACTTGAGGGGCGGTCGGCCGGACGGGGTCACAGGCGCGAGAGCGCGGCGCCCCGTCCGGCCGCGGAGATCAGAACAGGGTGTAGAGGAGCTTGTTCGGGGATCCGGTCTTGGGGTCCTGAACGACGCCGCTGGTGGCGTTGTTGACGAGGGCGTCGCGGACCTGGGCGGGTGTGGCGCTCGGGTTGGCGGCCAGGTGGAGGGCTGCGGCGCCGGCGGTGTGCGGTGCCGCCATCGAGGTGCCGCTGATGGTCTTGGTGGCGGTGTCGCTGTCCTTCCAGGCGGAGGTGATGTTCACGCCGGGGGCGAACAGGTCCAGGCAGGTGCCGTAGTTGGAGAAGGAGGCACGCTTGTCGGAGCTGTCGGTCGCGCCGACCGTGATGGCTTCGGTGACGCGGGCAGGGGAGACGTTGCAGGCCTTCTCGGGGAAGCCGAAGATGTTGCCGTTGCCAGCCGCGATGGAGTAGCTGACGCCGGACGCGATGGAGTTCCTGACCGCGTTGTCGAGGCTGGTGTTGGCGCCGCCGCCCAGGCTCATGTTGGCGACAGCCGGCTTCACGGCGTTGGACGTCACCCAGTCGACGCCCGCGATGACGCCGGAGTTGCTGCCGGATCCGTCGCAGTTGAGGACCCGGACTCCGACCACCTTGGCGCCCTTGGCGACGCCATAGGTCGCGCCGGCCGCCGTAGCGCCGACATGTGTGCCATGTCCATGACAATCATTTCCGTTCTGGCCGTCCCCGACGGTGTCGGTGCCGATGGACGCCCGGCCGCCGAACTCGCTGTGCGAGGTGCGCAGCCCGGTGTCGATGACATAGACGCTCACGTTGGAGGCGGTCGTGTTGTACGTGTACGTGCCGCTCAGCGGCAGGTTGCGCTGATCGATCCGGTCGATGCCCCAGGTGGCGTTCGACTGGGTGTCGGTGACGGCCACCTTCGAGTCCTGCTCGACGTAGGCGACCCGCGGGTCCGCCGCGACCTTCCGGGCCCGTGCCTCCGTCATCCGTACGGAGAAGCCCTTCACGGCGGTGCGGTAGACGTGTGAGAGCCGGCCGGCGTGCCGGCTCGCCAGCTCCCTCGCCACCGAATCCGGCGTGGACTTCGCACCGCTGTTGAGGACGACGATCCAGCTGTCGGCGATCGCCGCGTCCGCCGAGGCGAGACGCAGGTCCCCCAGGGGCGCCGACGCACCCTGGGCGGGCGAGCCGGCGAGCTGCAAGCCTCCCACGAGCAGTACAGCGGGAATCAGTGCGCCGATACGGCGGGTGCTGGGTCTCATGTGGTGTGACCAGACCTTTCGTTGACCGGATTGCGGACACGTACGGGCTGCTCAGTGGTGCGCGCCGTCGGGATCACCGGCGGCGACTTGCCTCATCCCCTGTCGATGACAGGGGATGGGGCGGGGCAACAGCGACCGGCGGCCCGCTTGCCGCACCGCGCAGGAGACAATGGCGCCAGGCGCTGTCAACACACGTTACGGATGCTGTTACCCCGCTTGTCAGGGAGTGTGAGGGCGGGGAATCCGGCCGTCAAGGGGGTGGGCGGTGCTGATGTTTCAGTGGTGACGAAGCGTCAGCAGCACGTGCACTCAGGATCCTTGGACGTTCTTACGGGCAGCCCATCGGGTGCGCGCCGGTCGACTCCTACGGACGCTCCAGCCCGGTCAGGCCTCGCCGATAGATCTCCGCTGCTTCCTGCGTGCGCCCCCACTTGATCAGTCGGTCGCCGAAGAGGCGGCACGTCAGGGCGACCTCGAGGACGGCACCGACGTGCTCGTAGCGGTCGAGCGCGGCGCGGAACAGGCGCTCGGCCGCGGTGTCATCCCCGACGTCAGCGGCGATCCGGGCGTCGATGCGGTCCAGTTCGGCGGCCTGCTCGGGATCGCGGTACTCCAGCGCGAGTGCGCGGCAGTCGTCCACGAGTTCGGCCGCCTCGGCGGTGCGCCCCAGCCGCCGCAGCACCTCCGCGAGTTCGGCTCTGGCATTGACCAGACGGGGCAGTGCGCGCGTCTCGGCAAGGATGGACGCGGCGAGGCGGAGCCTGTCCTCGGCTTCCGCGAGATCCTCCCGGCGGGCGGAGAGGAAGCCGCGAGCGAAGTGGCACATGCCGACCTCGGTGCGCAGCCTGAGGTGCTCGTACAGGGCGACTGCCCGGGTCAGCACCTGCTCCGCTTCGTCGTACCGCGCCTGCGCGGCCAGTACCCGGTTGATGTGGTAGTAGCCCTGCGCGAGAATCTCGGGATCTCTTACGTGCGAGGCGATCTCCAGTGCCGCGTCGGCGGAGGCAGCCGCCTGATCGAGGTCGCCCCGCTCGACGTGCGGAAGCACGGTTGCGGCGCGGAGCGCGAACTCCGCCGCGGTCTGTCCGGTCCGCCGGGCTTCCCGTAGGTGGTCCTCCGCCAGCGCGAGCGCGTCATTGATCGCCCCGCTGGCGAACAGAGCCCCCATCCTGCCCATCACTGCCTGCAACCGGCTGCTCAGGGGTTGTCCGGTCAGCAGGGCTTCGGCCTGGGCGAACGCGTCGAGCGCGCGGTCGGGATCCCCTTGATGCCGGGCGAGAAACCCCAGCCCGCAGCGGCCGGCGGCGCCGAATTCCGGATCCTGGTGGAGATCGGCGGCGGAGATCACGTCGGAGTACGTCTCGGACGCCTGAGCCACGTCGCCCCGGGACAGGGCGAGCCGGGCTTCGGCGATCGCGTCCCGCAGCGCCTGTCGCCGGCCCGGTTCGTACCGGTAGCAGAGGTCCTCCAGGGTGACGCCGAGACGGCCGGCGAAGTAGGCGCTGGCGCGCGGGGACGGGGTGCGCTTGCCGCCCTCGATCGACGACACGTAGGCGCGGGTGAACGCATCTCCGGCAAGGTGGGTCTGGGTCGCGCCTTTCTGGGTGCGCAGGCGCAGGATGCGTGACCCGATCCCGGCCGCGTCGGCTCCCAGAGGGAATGCATCGTCGGACATCCGGACACTGTAGGCCCTGCGTCTCGCCCGGTTTCAGGCACCTTCGCACGGTGCCCAACTCGCTCCGGACCTGCGCTTGTGTTCACCTCGGCGCGGACACCCCCTAGGTTCGCTCGTCGCCCGGCGGCGACACCTGAAGGATGCGCAGGGCAAGTTGGAGTTCCAGGGCGCGCTCGGGACTCTGCCAGTCACTGCCGAGCAGACGGCCGATGCGCTCGAGGCGCTGCACCACCGTGTTGACGTGAATGTGCAGGGCTTCCCTGGCCTTGGCCTGGCTCATGCCGACGGCGAAGTACACGCGCATGGTGTGCACCAGGTCGGTCCCGCGCTTCGCGTCGTACTCCAGCACCTGCCCCAGGGTGTGCTGCACATAGCCGGCCAGGTCGTTCTGATCGCCGAGGAGCACACCGAGGAAGCCGAGATCCGGCAGGGCCGCGCCCTGCCCGAAGTGGCCCAGCGCGCTCAGGGCCGACAGACAGCGGTCCGCTTCCGCGTAGGCGCCGGAGATGTCCGCCGCACCCGTGACCGAGCCGGCGGCTCCGACGGTGACCGGGAATCCGAGCGTCCGGCCCAGTTCGGCGGCCAGCGTGCGGGCGCATGAGCTGGCACTGTCGGACGGCGCCAGCAGCACCACGTGATCGTGGTACAGCCCTGCCAGGCCCTTTCGCCCACGGGCGCTGCGTGCCGCCGCGCTGAGCAGCCGTTGCCGGGAGGCGGGCTCGCAGGCCGCCACGAACACCGCGTGCGGCCGGTTCAGGTTCACGCCGAGCCGGCGGGCCCTGGCGGCGAGGCCGGCGGGGTCGCCCGTCGTGGAGAGCAGGTCTCCCAGTAGCTCTCCGCGGACACGGTCCTCGGCCTCGGCGACGGAGCGGCGCAGCAGCAGGAGCAGCGCGGTGATGAGGCCGGCCCGCTCGAAGAGCCTGCGATCGGAGTCGCCCAGGTCCGGCCGCCCGGTCAGACAGATGCTGCCCAGCAGTTCGGGGCCGGCGAGTACCGCGCACACCCAGATGCCGTTCAGCGGGACTGCCCGCCCGCTCGCGCGGGAGGCAGCCACGGCCTGGGCGGGCGGCGCCTGAGGTTCGGCCCCTGCGGCCCGGGCGAGTTCGGCTCCGTCGGCGTCGTGGATCAGGGTTCCGCCGTCCAGCAGGGCGCCGATCGCGGCGGCCACGTCGGCGACGTCGCCTCCTCGCAGCACCAGGTCCGTAAGACGGTCGTGAGCCTCCTCGGCGCGGCGCATGGCGTCGTTGTGCGTACGGATGGTCTGCGAGGCGGCGTTGAGGTCGACCAGCGCGGCCCTGGTTTCCTCCAGCAGCCTGGCACTGTCGATGGCGATGGCCGCATGGTCCGCCAGCGAGGAGAGCAACGCCACCTCGTCCGGCGTGAACTCCCGCGGTGTCCGGTCGGCGGCATAGAGGACACCGATGACGCGGGCGCCCAGGCGCAGGGGCACCCCCAGGATGGCCCGTAGACCCTCCTCCCCAACGGCGCTGTCGATGGGGGTGGTGTGCTGGAAGCGGGGGTCGCTCGGATAGTCATCGGTGGCGTACGGGCGGGCGGTCTGGGCCACCAGACCGCCCAGCCCTTCGCCCATGCCGAGGCGCAGTTGCTGGAAGGCGGCGGAGACCGACCCGTCGGTCACCCTCATGTACGTGTCGCCGACGGCCTCGTCGTTGAGGGACAGGTAGGTGACGTCGGTGCCGAGCAGCTGTCTGGCCCGGTGGGCGATCGCCCGCAGCACCGCGTCCAGGTCACTGAGCGCGGCGAGGTCGCCGGCGGTGTCGAACAGGGCGGTCAGCTCGGATTCGCGCCTGCGGTGCTGGCTGAGCGTCCGCCGGATCCGCAGGGCGACCTCGGTGGCCGCCTCGACGGCGGCCAGCTCGGCCTGTGGGGCGTTGGCGGCACGGGCGGCGGCGTAGGGGCGGGCGAAGTGCTCGGCCGGCGCACCCTGGGCCAGAAGATCGAGAAGGTTCTGCAGGGCACCCCATGCCTGCTCGCCACCCGGGGCTGTCACACGAGTGAGCATACGGCGATCACCTCCGTGGTGTGGGGCCTTAGGCGTGTCCCGCCCATCCGTACCCGCCCGTCGTACCGTCCCCTATGCACGGTACGACGGGCGGGACGGGGTTCAGCGGCCGACGGGCGCAGCGTCGTGCCGCCCCTGGTCCTGGGCGGGCACCGCGGCGGCCGTTACCGGCTCGGCCAGACTCCGGCCGCGGGTCTCCTTGGCAACCAGCACGGTCACGGTGGTGACCAGCGCCGCGAAGGAGAGGTAGACCGAAACCGGCACGGAGGAGCCGTAGTCCTTGAGCAGCTCCACCGCGATGATCGGGGCGAGGGCGCCGCCGATGATGGAGGCCACCTGGGAGCCCATCGAGGCGCCGGAGTAGCGGACCTTGGTGTCGAACATCTCGGAGATGAAGGCCGCCTGCGGGCCGTACATCGCACCGTGGAAGAGCAGACCGACGGTGACCGCGGTGGCGATCACGGGGAAGGACTTGGAGTCCAGCAGGGCGAAGAACGCGAACGCCCAGCCCGCCATGCCGACCGATCCGATCAGGGTGACCGCGCGGCGGCCGATCCGGTCCGAGAGCGCCCCCCACAGCGGGATGGTGACGAAGTGCACGGCGGAGCCGATGAGCACGGCGTTCAGTGCGTCGCTCTTGGGCAGTTCCAGGTGCACGGTGACGTAGACCAGCAGGAAGGCGGTGAGGATGTAGTACGAGATGTTCTCACCGAACCGGGTGCCGATGGCGGTGAGCACCCCGCGCCAGCTCTTGCGGAAGACCTCGACGACCGGCAGCTGCTCCTTGACGCCGTCCTTGGCCTGTGCGGCCGCCTGAGCCTGGGCTTCGAGGAAGACCGGGGACTCCGAGACCGACACCCGGATCCACAGGCCGATGACCACCAGGACTCCGGAGAGCAGGAAGGGGATGCGCCAGCCCCAGGCGAGGAACGCCTCGTCGGACTGGACTGCGGCGAGGAGGGCCAGTACGCCGGTGGCGAGCAGATTGCCGCCCGGTGCGCCGGCCTGGGGCCAGGACGCCCAGAATCCGCGGTTCTTGTCGTCACCGTGCTCGGAGACGAGCAGGACGGCGCCGCCCCACTCGCCGCCGAGTGCGAAGCCCTGGATCAGGCGCAGCACGGTGAGCAGGATCGGAGCGCCGACTCCGATCGTGGCGTGGGTGGGGAGCAGACCCATGGCAAAGGTCGCGCCGCCCATCAGCAGGAGGCTGAACACCAGGAGCTTCTTACGGCCGATCTTGTCGCCGAAGTGGCCGAAGACGATGCCGCCCAGAGGCCGGGCGGCGAAGCCGATCGCGTACGTGAGGAACGCGAGCAGGGTGCCGACCAGCGGGTCGCTGCTGGGGAAGAAGAGCTGGTTGAAGACGAGCGCGGCAGCGGAGCCGTAGAGGAAGAAGTCGTACCACTCGATGGTCGTGCCGATGAGGCTGGCACTGATGACGCGGCCGATGCCGCCTCTGGTGGGCTGGGTTGCCATGGCGGGGACCACCACTTTTCACTAGGTGCGGATGGAGATTTTCTCAGCCGGCGGTCCAGCCGCCGTCCATGGGGAGCGAGGCACCGGTGATGTAGCCGGTGTGCGGGCCACAGAGCCAAACCGCCACGGCGGCGACTTCCTCCGGTTCGATCAGACGCTTGATCGCCGACCGGCCCAGCATCACGTCCGCCACGACCTGGTCCGGCGTGATGCCGTGTGCGGCCGCCTGGGCATCGATCTGCTGTTCGACCAGGGGAGTGCGTACGTAGCCGGGATTGATGCAGTTACTGGTCACTCCCTGCGAGGCGCCCTCAAGCGCGGCGACCTTGCTGAGCCCTTCAAGGGCGTGCTTCGCGGCGACGTACGCGGCCTTGAAGGCGCTGGCCCGCAGCCCGTGAACGCTGGAGACGTTCACGATACGGCCCCAGCCACGCTCGTACATGTGCGGCAGCGTGTGCTGCAGCAGCAGGAACGGTGCGGTGACCATCACCTTCTGGATCAGCTCAAATCGATCCAGGGGAAAGTCGTGGAGGGGAGCCACATGCTGCAGCCCGGCATTGTTGACCAGAACATCGACATCCGCCGGCAGATTCCGGATCCCGTCCGGGTCGGCGAGGTCCACCACATGGGCGCGGCCGTTGATGCCCTCCGCAACGGCCTTGGCCGCCTCGCCGTCGATGTCCACGACGTGCACCAGGGCTCCGGCGGCGGCCAGCGCCACCGCGCAGGCCCGCCCGATGCCGCTGCCGGCGCCGGTCACCAGGGCGGTGCGCCCCGTCAGGTCGACCGCGCCGGCGACGGGCAGAGGCCCGCCGAAACCAGAAGTGATTCCGCTTGTCATGGCTGGAAACGTACGTGACACACGTCGCACACTCCCATGTGTGGCTTGACCACAATGCGCAGCGTTCATATAGCTCCCGTCGCCACACACGACGACTCGGGCGCCGTACGCACAGCGGAGCGGCGCCCCACTGGGTGGGGCGCCGCTCCGGGTGAATTCGGTTGTCGCGCGTCAGACGCCGGCCATGACCGCGAGATCGTCCGCCACCTGCAGATCCGGGTCGGTTGCCGCGCGCACCTGGGCCGCATCCACGCCGGGCGCGACCTCACGCAGCAGCAGCCCGTCGGGGGTGATGTCGATCACCGCCAGATCGGTGATCACCCGCTGCACCACTCCCCAGCCGGTGAGCGGCAGAGTGCACTCCTCGACCAGCTTGGGGGAGCCGTCCCGGGCCGTGTGCTCCATCAGCACAATGACCCGCCGCGCACCGTGGACCAGGTCCATGGCCCCGCCCATCCCCTTGACCATCTTGCCGGGGATCATCCAATTGGCCAGGTCTCCGCAGGCCGAGACCTGCATGGCACCGAGGATCGCGACGTCGATGTGCCCGCCGCGGATCATGCCGAAGGAGAGCGCGGAGTCGAAGTACGAGGCTCCCGGTCCGACCGTCACCGTTTCCTTGCCGGCATTGATCAGGTCGGGATCGACGCCGTCGTCGTAGGGGTACGGCCCTGTCCCCAGGATGCCGTTCTCCGACTGGAGGACGACGTCGACCCCTTCCGGCAGATGGTTGGGGATCAGCGTGGGAAGGCCGATACCCAGATTCACATACGAACCGTCCGTCAGTTCCCGGGCAGCGCGGACAGCCATCTGTTCACGGGTCAGAGTCATCTCAGACGCCCTCTTCCTGACGCGGCCGAACCGTACGCCGCTCGATACGCTTGTCGGCCGCGGGGTCACCGGCCGCGACCGGGACCACTCGCTGTACGAAGACTCCGGGCAGATGAATCCGGTCGGGGTCGAGTTCCCCGGGCTCCACCACCTCTTCCGCCTCGACCACGGTGATCCGTCCGGCCATCGCCGCCAGCGGATTGAAGTTGCGGGCCGAGGAATGGAAGACCAGGTTGCCGTGCCGGTCGGCGACCGCCGCCCGGACGAGGGCGAAGTCCGTGGTGATGCTCTCCTCGAGGAGATACTCGCGGTCGCCGAAGACGCGTGTCTCCTTCGGCGGTGAGGAGAGCGCGACCTGCCCGTCCGCGTCATACCGCCAGGGCAGCCCGCCCTCGGCGACCTGAGTGCCGACACCGGCCGGGGTGTAGAAGCCGGGTATGCCCGCGCCGCCGGCCCGAAGCCGCTCCGCCAATGTGCCCTGCGGCACCAACTCCACCTCGAGCTCACCGGCGAGGTACTGCCGGGCGAACTCCTTGTTCTCGCCCACATAGGAGCTGGTCATCCGCGCGATCCTGGATTCGCGGAGGAGCAGGCCGAGCCCCCAGTCGTCCACGCCGCAGTTGTTCGACACCATGCGCAGACCGCCGACGCCTCTCTCCAGCAGCGCGTGAATCAGGGCGCTCGGGATGCCGCACAGCCCGAACCCTCCCACCGCGACTGATGCCCCTTCGGGGACATCGGCCACCGCCTCGACCGCATCGACGACAACCTTGTCCAAACTCATCCACAGACCTCCGCTCCGACACGGCGTCCGCAGCCTCGGCTGTCGCGGACACACTCCCCGTGATCGACAGGAACCGAGCCTAGGAAGAAGCCACCGCCCGCAGCGATGGTGCTCGCGCACACAACATCAGGCGCCGGGATGTGGCTGCACCGGATGCGGAGAACGTAGCCTTGACGTACTGACGTTCTGTGCAAAAATTGTCAGCATGTTGGATGACGAGCGGATCGGGCCGATCCTGGACGCGGCATACGTGTGCTTCACCCGGCACGGGGTGCGGCGCACGACGATGGACGACATCGCCCGGGCAGCTGGTATGTCCCGCCCGGCCGTGTACCAGTACGTACGCAACAAGGAGGACGCCTTCCGCCGGCTGGCCGGCCGGCTGCTGGACACGGCACTGGCAGGCGCGCGCACCGCGCTGGAGTCCCCGGGAGGGCTCGGCGACCGGCTGAGCGCCGCCTTGGAGGCCAAGCTGGGCCTGGCGCTGTCCTTGTGGCGGGACAGCCCCGCGCACGCCGCTGAACTGCTGGGCGAGGACGCCCGGTTGTCCGCAGAGCTGATCGGCGCCTACAACACCGCCATGCGCGACCTGCTCGCCGAGGCGGTCGGCGCGGCCCGCCCGGGCGTCGACGCGGCCGAATTCGCCGAACTCCTCCTCGCCTTCACCCGCGGCCTGGAGACCGACCTGTCCGACCCCGATGCCCCGGCCCGACGGCTGCGGCACGGCGTGGCCCTGCTCGTCGCCGGCCTCAACCACCCGCACCCCACCACCCAGGAGCCATCATGACCACCGCAGTCCTGATCACCGGAACGTCATCAGGCATCGGCCGGGCCGCAGCGATGCGGCTGGCCCGCCGCCCGGAACTCACCGTCTACGCCACCGCCCGCCGCACCGAAGCCATGGCCGGCCTCGCCGAGTCCGGTGCCCGCCTCCTCGCGCTGGACGTCACCGACGAGAAGTCCATGCGCGAAGCCGTCGAGGCGGTCGAGGCGGAGCACGGCTGCGTCGGCGCGCTGGTCAACAACGCCGGCTACGGCGAGTACG
This sequence comes from Streptomyces sp. A3M-1-3, assembly GCF_024213665.1. Lineage (GTDB taxonomy): Bacteria > Actinomycetota > Actinomycetes > Streptomycetales > Streptomycetaceae > Streptomyces. Next base: position 9,708 of record NZ_JANAVP010000037.1, on the reverse strand, counting down.
GCACCATTGAGGAAACCGGCCTGGACGGCGTGCGCCGCCAGTTCGAGACCAATGTGTTCGGGCTGGCCCGCATGACACAGCTCGTACTGCCGGGCATGCGAGCCGCCGGGCGGGGGCGCATCGTCAACATCGGCTCCATGGGCGGCCGGCTCGTCTTCCCCGCCGGCGGCTACTACCACGCCAGCAAGTACGCCGTGGAGGCCCTCACCGACGCGCTCCGCTTCGAGGCGGCCCCCTTCGGTATCAAGGTCAGCCTCATCGAACCCGGCCTGATCCGCACCGCGTTCGGCGACACCGCCGCCCACACCCTCGCCGGATCGGCCGCCCCGGCAGGCCCCTACGCCGCCCTCAACACCGCCGCCGACCAGCAGATGGCCGACTCCTACAAGTCCACGATGCTGTCCGCCCCGCCGGAGGCGGTCGCCAAGGTCATCGAACGCGCCGTCACCACCCCAAGGCCCCGTACCCGCTACGTGGTCACCCCCGCCGCCAAGGCCCTCGTACACACCCGCCGACTGCTCGGCGCCCGCGTGTTCGACGCCTACCTGCGGCTGCAGTTCCGGGGCGCCGCATAACAGCGCCGCGACCGGCCGGCACGGCTGCGCCCGCAGCCGGGGCGGTCGCTCTGATGGGGGCCGGCAGTGAGCGTGCACGACCGGTCTTCGCCGCCATGCCTGGCCCCTGGGCAGCTCGACCGACCGCCACGCCGTGGCGCAGCGGCCGACGGGATCACGGGGATGTCCGAGCGTTCTGACGCGTCATCACACCGCGTAGTCGTCTGGTCCGAGGCGGGTCAGTAATAGCCCGTTTCGCCGTCGAGAAGTTCTCGGATGGCATCCACGTGGCCGGCATGCCGGGCGGTTTCCTCGATCATGTGGAGCATGATCCACCGCAGGGTCGCGGAAGAAGCACCGAAGTCCGGGTGCCGGCCCACGTCATCCAGTGAATGCGCGGCGATGATCTGGTTCGACACCGCACATTGCCGGTCGTACTCCTGGAGGAGCTGGGCGAGCGGGATGCCTTCGACCATCATCTCCGCATCCTCGGGCCCGTCCTCGAATTGAGGCCCGTTGGCCGGTCGGCCCAGCAGGATGACCTCGAACCAGGTGTTCTCGACCCAGCGCATGTGGGAGACGACACCGGCCATGGTCATCCGGGGCGACGGCGGAAGGACGGGCCGATGGGCATCCGTGTCGGACAACCCTTCGCATTTCCAACGGATGATCGCGCGCTGCATGTCGAGCCAGCCGGTCAGCTGGGTCCGCTCGTCGGCATCGTAGGCAGGGCGGTTGCGGGGAGGGGGCATGGGCGCCGACGCTACCCCAGCCGGCGTCCCGGCGCTCGGTGTTTTCGGGCCGGTGAGGCCTCTGGCCGGCAGACACGGGGTACCGCATGTGAAGGGGCCGGTGCGGACGGGCCGGTCTCGGTGGCAATAGCCAGAATTGCCTGCCCGGCAGTTCGCGGTGCCGGTATCGTCCAGCCCTCTGACCAGCCGTATCGACAACTCCGCGAGTCCAGGGGGCGAGACTCATGACCAGCCCGCGTGCAACGACAACCCTTTGGCGTCCCACCGGCCCCAAGGAGCTGGCCCTGGTCCGGGAGTTGCAGTGGCGTGCCTGGCCTCCCCGTCTGCCGGAGCAGCCGATCTTCTACCCGGTCCTCAACGAGGACTACGCGATCAAGATCGCGAGGGACTGGAACGTGAAGCACGACGGGGCCGGCTTCGTCACTCGCTTCGAGGTCGAGTCCGCCTTTGTGGCCCGGTATCCCGTCCAGCAGGCCGACGGGCGCACCATCCTTGAACTGTGGGTTCCGGCTGAAGAGCTCGATGACTTCAACTCTCATATTGTCGGCAGCATCGAGGTTGTCCACGAGTTCCTGCGTGCCGTGCCCACTTGAGAGGCGCCAGGCGCAAGCGAGATGTCAGAACGCCGTCACCTGAGATGCTCGGATCCGACTGTTGAAGCACCCCGGCGGGCCGGCAAGGTTCCGGTACGACACGCGGCTCTGCCACCGCGGGAGTACTCGGCTTCCCGCCGTCCTGGGGAGACCGACCGCTGGGCAGACCGCGCCTGCCGCCTCACGTCCAGCGCGTGCGAAGGGGCGCGCGGGATGTGAAGAAGGGCCCGTCCCCGGGCTTGAACCGCGACCGCGGTCCCACCTGGCAGCCGTCCCAGGCAGCGCGGGGCGCATACCCTCGCCGATCACGGGATGAGCAGGGCCTTACCCGCAACCGAGCGGGCCTCGATCGCGCGGTGGGCGTCGGCCGCCTGGGACAGCGTGCGACACCGTCGTGCAGGCCGTGGACCGGCTGTCGGCGCGCGGGCCCACCGCTGGATCGCCGCCGAACAGCGCGGCGATGGCTGGCTCCGAGCGCTCCGGGCGCGTTCGGCGTCGCTGCCGCCCGTGACGAGGACCCGGCCGTCGGTGAGGATCGCGATGCCGGGCAGAACATGTCGTGCCCGTGTTGCTGATCCGCATGTGTCCGTTGCTGCTGCCGAAACGGTTGGGGGCGTACGCAGACCAGGCGAGCAGCTTGTTGTCGGACAGCACCGCGGTGGCGACGGGGATGATCGGGAAACCGGTGCCCCGGCCCCAAACTGCGTGAACTCGTTCCGGACTTCCTAACCGGACTGGTTCTGCGCAAGCCGCCCCGGGTCTCAGCCCTACCGGATCGCCATCCAACCGCTGAGACTCCGGGTCCACAGAAAAAGCACTCAGCCGCCGCCAGTGCCGGTTTCCTAGGCCGACGAGCGGGGGCCTTCGTGCGTCCTCATAGCACCGAGGAGCGTTGCCATCGTAGCAGCGAGCCGCGGTGGCGGCACCGGCTTGCCTGCAACCGGTGTGTCTATTGGTCCACTTGTCGATGACGCCGCCGCATCCAACCAGCCCATTTCATCCCGCTTTCAACAATCTTCCGGCCACAGCCCCGCCGCCCCGACGGTGCTGCGGTTTCCCCAGGTCAACCGCACGCTTTGGTATCGGGTGGTTGCGCTTTCCCATGTGCGCGGGCTGCTGCCCGAGGAGGAACGGCGGATGTGCCGGTTTCTCTCCTACCAGCGGATCGGTGCCCGGTCAGGGTTGATCATCGGCCGCCGCGGCTATCACGACGCGGACGGCGGCATGGCGCTCGCCGAGCGCTACGCCGCCGTGCACGGCCTGGCCGAGGGGACGTTCTGGGTTGACCTCAAGCGGTTGATGCGGCGCGGCCTGGCCGAGCAGCGGGTGAAGCCGGCCCCGGGCCGCAAGGCGGCGTACGCCCTCGTGCTGACCGCGGACGCGATCCCGCACGACCTCCCCGAGGACCTGGCCCGCGCGCTCCACGTCTGGGATCTGCCGGCGGGAGAGGACCGCCACGAAGACGCGCGGTACGGACGGCTCAGCGCCGAGGCCGACGCGTTCACGCTCGCCTACGAGCCGATGGCCGTCGAGCTGGACAGCCGGACGTCTGCAGAACTCAACCGGGCGCCACGCTGGCAGCACCCGGCGGACAGTCAGGCCGCTGCTGTGGCTGCCGAGATCAGGTCCAGCGCCGTGCGGCTGGACGAGGCGGACCGGCCTGCCCTGGCGTCCATGGCGGTGGCCCCGTCGAACGCTTCCGACCGCTTCGCTGCCCGATTCTCGGGGGGACCTGAAACGTCCCCTCTATACGCGACGGCCATCGGGTAGTGATTCTCCGTTCGGGGCACTGGGACGAGCTTGGGCAGTGGCACAGCGGCTCGACAGCTGGTGCGCGTCAGGTCTGGTCGGACCTTGTCCGGACGATCGCCGTCGCTTTGCGCCGCTCCACGCCGGCCGAGGTGTTCGAAACGCTGACCAGCAACATTGCGGACGTCGACGACCTGGGCCGGTTGGCCGGGTGGCGGCTGTGGCGGCTGATCAACCGTCGCCAGGACGCCCACGGGTACCGGCCGGCTCCGCAGGTTCGGGTGTCGGCCCTGGCAAGTGCGTGGGATGAGGCCGACGCAGAGCAGTTGGCCCGCTTGCGGGCGGAGGCCGACCGTCGCGCCGGCGAACCGCAGCCCGGCACGACCGCGGTGGCCGCCACCGAACGCGCGCGGCGGCTCGCCGAGCAGGATGCGGCGCGAGCGGCCGCCGCGGCGGAGCGTGCGGCCCTCTACGCCCGTTGGGGCATCCACGTCCCGGAATGGCGTGAGGCCGAGCAGGTCGAGGCTGGACCAGTGGAGAAGCGCCGAGCCGTCGACGAGGGCCGCGCCGCGGCGCTGGCCAGGGCCCGCGAGGAGAGGCACGGACGTCGACCCGAGCAGCGTGCCGTTGAGCAGGAGCAGGAGGTGCGAGACCGCCGGGACCGCATTGCCGGTCGTCTGCAGAAGTACCTGGGCCGGGGGCAGGAATGACCGCTGCCCACGGACTGGCCACGGGCAAGAGGCGACCCCCGGCAGGCTGCACAGTCACTCGTGCCGGTGGTTCAGCCGCGTGCCCACCCCGGGCTGCCGGCGACGTGCGCCAGGGTGGGCACATGCACCGTCGGATCGTGCCCCTCCTCCTCGTTGTCGCGTTGGGCGCGACGGGATGCATGTCCGTGGCCCCGTCGGTGCGACCCCCGGCGCCGAGCCTGGCACCGGCGGGGCACCCGTCGCCTGCACCGGTCGAGTGGGCCCCCGTGCAGCCCCCGGCCCGGGACGAACTCGCCGCGACCGGGCCGGACGCCAAGCCGAGGAAGCAGAAGGCGGCCAGGCCCGTCGCGCCCCACCGGCCGAGCGATGACCGGTCGGCATCACCGCCGCGGCGGAGGTACGTGCCACCGGACCCGCCCAGGCGGGCCCCGGCCCCAGGCCGGAAGCCCGAGCGATCCCGGTCTCAGCCCCCGCCGAGTCCGCCGCGTCCCTCCTATGGCATGAGGAGCGTGTGCGCCGCGTCCGATGGTGTGGCAGCGCCCGACGTGACCGCACTGTGCCGAGACGCGTTCGGCCACTGACAGCGGCCCGCCACCTCCCGCAGGAGTCGGCGGACGAGTAGCAACCGCTTGGCGTTGGCTTCTCGGCCGCCGTATCGCTCCCGGATTGCACAGTAGCGGCGGTTCCGCCCGCCGAGATGTGTACACAATGACTCCCGTGCAGGAGAGCGGAGTCCGCGAGACGCGGGCACATCTGACGGAGCTGCTGGCAGCCGCCACCCGTGGCGAGGGCACGGTCATCACCCGGCACGGCCGCCCGCTCGCGGTGCTGCTTCCGCCCGAAGCCGCCGAGCTGTGGGAGGACCACCGGCGCGACGAGGCCGCGCAGACCGCCCGCCGGGCCGTCGCCGACCAACGACGCCAGCGGCGCGAGGCGTGGGAGAGCGAACTCGTCCACCCCGTTGCCGCCGTGATCCGCTACCAGAACCACCCCTCCAGTGACGACCCGCTGTACCTGCGCGAGGCCGACCAGGTCCCACGGCCGCGCCGCGAGCTGCGCGACCTGGTGGCACAGCTGCGGCCGGACTTCAAGTCGTGGATGGTCGAGGCGTGGTACGAGGACGACCCCCGCCGGCCCAGCCCCGACAGCACCCGCTTCCGCAACACCGCCCGGCACCGCTACGACTGGCAGGACCAGGCCGCGAACAACGTGCTGCACCTGCTCGACGCCGCGGGCAACACCCTGGCCCGCGCCGAGTACGACGACACCGCCGTGTGGATGCCCGGCGAACCGGACGCCGCCACGTAGTCGACACCGCCACAAGTCCGGTGCCACAGCGTCCATTTCGCCGCCGAGTCCGAACCCGGTGAGTGAGCGGCCGGTCCCGAGTCTGTCCACGCCCTGACGGGTGTCACCGCTCTGTACGAGACTAGGAAGCATGGCGAGGTATCCGCGGGTGGAGTGTCCGGTGTGCGGCGGCATCTACGCCGGCGCGCCGACGAGCGCGCTCGGCATGGTGTCCGTGCACGACCACAAGCGCAATCGCCGTGCCCTGGTGCTGTGCGCGGGCAGCATGGCGCGGGTGCCCGCGGTTGACGCCACTGCGTACCAGGACGAGTTGCCCGAGACCGCCGCGGTGGCCCCGGTGGCCGAGCCGATCGCCCTGTTCTGATGTTCCCCGCCCCGTGACTCAGCCGCGGGTCAGCGGACTGCCGATGTCAACCAGGAGGCATGCGGTGAGGCCGTTGCGCATCCACTCCGTGGCGAGAACGGAAGCGATGCCCGATCCGTGCAGGAGAGGCCGATCCCCTCGCGGCCGCATGCTGCTGCGAGGGGATCGGGGTCGTCAGGACGAGGACTTGTGATGGACGAGAGTTCGCCACAGGTCTCTCGACTATTCGGTTGTCAGCTCGACTTCGCAGTCCAGCGTCTGAGTGTATTCCTTGCCTGCTTGCCGGTAGTCGAACCGGCAGTAGCGGGCGGCGCCCTTCGGGGGATCGATGATCTTCATCTTGGCCAGGTAGTAGATGTCGCTCTCTTTGCCGGCCGGGACCACCACTCCGTCAGCGGCGTGATTCTTGAGCTTGTGGAAGCGCGGCGTGTATTTGTCCCCTTCAACGACAAGCAGGGCGACGCCCTCGGTGTCCTCGCTGGAGTAGGCGCCATAGTCGAGCACGGTGATTCCCTTGGGTACGTCGACCAGTTCGACGTTGGTGATCTCGATGGGACTGCTGGACGTGTTGTACGGCACGGGCAGGGCGAACCACCAGGTCTGGCCGACTTTGGCGTGCTCGCTGCCGACCACTCCGTTCGATTGCTGACCGCCTGCGAGGGCTTGGCCCTTGGCGGGGGCCGCCTGCCCTCCTTCGGAGGTGCAGGCGGCCAGCAGGACCATGGCCAGTAGTGCGGCGACCCTAGTAGGAGTAGAAGACACCGGGCTTCTCCGAAACGGGACCCTTATGGCCCCAGATGTCGTGCCTCGCGTTCTGGGTTCCGGCTGTGATGCGCTGCTTGTGCTCGCGGTCGTATTGGGTGGAGGCGCCAAGGGAGATGCCGTAGGCGGTGACGGCTGCGGACCACTTGACGCTGCGCCCCTTGGAGATCTGGAAGTAGCTACCGGCCGTGACGTAGGCGCGGTTCTTCACTGGCGACTTTATGTAAGCGCTGTAGCCGTCCTTGTGCCTGACGTCCTTGCCGTAGAGCCCCGTCGCCCTTCCATTTGACGCGTCGTATTTACCCGCGATGATCTCATAGTGCACAGCGACCCCGGGGCCGCAAATCCAGGTTACCCTGACCATTTTGTATTCGATCGGCACGCGCCACTGCTTGGCGAAGTACGGGCCCCTGTTGGTGTAGCCGGTGGAATGGCCGGTGGAAGAGCCGAGGTTGACAGAGCCTTGGATCTTCCAGTTGCTGCCGGAGGAGACGGCGACTTCGACGTTGGCGGCCAGCTTGTTGTCGTAGTCCACGTTGGCCTTGGCGTCCCAGTTGGCATGGCCCTCCACAACGGCGGTGTAGTAGGTCCTCCTCTTCTTGATCTTCGTCTTGCGTGAGCGGCCTGCGCGGTGAGGAGGGCACCTTCTCGATGTGCACGTTCTGGTACGTCGACGCTCTGGCCCGCTCGGGTCGGCTGGACGAAGCTCGGCTGACCTTCGAGAAGATGCTCACCTACGGCAACCACCTGGGCCTGTATGCCGAGGAGATCGGCCCGACGGGGGAGCAACTGGGCAACTTCCCACAGGCGTTCAGCCACCTCGCGCTCATCACCGCGGCGATGAACCTCGACTACCAGCTCGACCACGGCGTCGGCGCCGTCGGTGCCTTCCCTGGAGAGAGGTGGCTCGCGCGCTGACCTGCGGCGGCGCGCCCATCTTGTAGGGGGATTGGTGGTCGCACGCACGTCGTGGACGGTGGACGTGAAGCGGTGCCTTCTCGACACCCTTGGTGCCCTGCTTCCGGCCGCGGCGGGACGCCCTTCCTCGGCATCGGCCGGAAGCAGGGCAGGGCCCTTCGACAGCGGCGGCCTGGTAACGCAGTTTGGCCCGGTAGCAGCCAAACACTTCTGAGAGCACCATAGAGATGGTGTGAGGCCGCAGTTTGCAGGCGATGTGTCCACGTGGGCGCGGCCAGGGTTCACGGTCATGGTTGGTCCCCGTTGGGGCACTCGTGCCTTCCGGAAGGACGTCGACATGGCTGGCAATACTCCGCGCAACGAGCGTCATCACCGCAATCCGATGCGCCCCAATCCCCCGAAACCAGCGATGGAGGGCGAGAACTCCGAGTCGGTGCGCAAGAGCCTGTCCGGGATGCGTGCCAGGCGGCGGTTGCAGGACGTGCCCGAGGTGAAACGCCGTAAACTCATCGAGCGGAGCCTGGATCTTGGCCTTGAGGCGGCGCTGTCGATCAATGACCGCAACATCTCGCTGTTCTCCCGCGCTCTCGATCCGATGTTCGCGGGCATGAACACCTTCCTGAAGTCCCCCTACGTGGAGAACATCCGCGATATCGGGCGTTACAACGTCGCCGTGGTGGGGGCACCGTTCGATATGGGCACCACCTACCGGTCCGGAGCCCGCTTCGGCCCGCAGGCCGTCCGCCGCATCTCGGCCCTCTACGACTCCTACAGCCCCGACCTCGGCATGGACCTGCTTGAAGAGATCGCCATCGGCGACGCCGGGGACATCTTCGTCATCCCCGCCAACATCGAGAAGACCTTCGACCAGGTCAGCCTCGGCGTGTCCCATATCCTCGACGCGGGTGCATTCCCTGTGATCATCGGAGGCGATCACAGCATCGGATATCCCGACGCCAAGGCCCTCGCCCAGCACATCGAGGGCCGACTGGGCATCGTCCACTTCGACCGGCACATCGACACAGCCATCACGACGATGGACGAGCGGATGCACACCACCCACTGGTCCCACGCCACTGACCTGCCGAACGTGCCACCGTCGAACCTGGTCCAGATCGGCATCGGCGGCTGGATCGGCAACCACTCCGGCGTCCAGGTCGCCGCAGAGCGCGATACCACGGTCATCAGCATGTTCGACGTCGAGGAGCTCGGAATCGACCACGCTATGGAGATCGCACTGGAGATCGCCTGGAAAGACGCCGATGCCGTCTACCTCTCCTTCGACATCGACGTCGTCGACCCTGGCTACGCCCCCGGAACCGGCACACCTGAGCCCGGCGGCATGTCGCCGCGCGAAGCGCTCAAAGCCGTGCGCATGGTTGCCCAGGAGGGGCTGGTCGGCATGGACCTTGTCGAGATCTCCCCGCCCTACGATGTTGCCGACACCACGTCTCAGCTCGGTGCCCGAGTCATCATGGACACCCTCGCCACGCTCGTCGAAAACGGATACCTCGGCACTCGGCTCACGGCAGAGGAACGCGCACGAGCCGAGACCGAACGCGACCGTGCTGCCGGCCTCGGCGACACCTGATCGGAGGTGCAGCTGCGGCGAACAGACATGTAGCTGTGCGTGACGGCCGTCACGCACGGTGATTCTCATAAATGAGTAGTTCTGAGAGACGGCCCAGTTCTCGTATAGCTGCCGCCACCCGACAGGTAACGCTGAGTAACCATCTGACGTCGTTTTGGATTCCCTCGTTCCGCTTCTACGGGCTGGTCGTCACGATGTGGTGATCCAACTGGCTGGTCGAAGGAGTGCAGGTGCAGCAAGACTGGGAAGCAGAAGAGCTCATCGAGGTCTGGACACTGCTCGAAGACGACACGGCGAAGCTGCGGAACAAGTCCGGGGCGAACAGGCTGGGCTTTGCGATGCTGCTGAAGTTCTTCGAGGTGGAGGCCCGGTTCCCGGAGTCCGCCAAGGAGGTTCCGGCCGACGCG
>NZ_JANAVP010000036.1 GCF_024213665.1 Streptomyces sp. A3M-1-3 | reverse complement strand
AACTCTGTCTTCACACACTGACGTTGGACGCCCTCGTCTCATGCGCGCAACCCATCCCTTGGAATCGATCATCTAGTGGTGCCCGGTGGAACACCGGCCGGTTCGCGTTGGTGGGGAAGACGCCCGTACCGGGTGGATGGTTGCCGTGCGGCAGTCCGCGGGGGCCGGGTGTGAGCTTGGTCGCGCAGGCCATCGGCGGTCCCAAGCAGGCACTTTTACGTCCACAGCCGACCAATCAAGATCACTTGATGGTGGTCGCCGGGCGTGTTGTCAGTGGCAGGTGCGAGGATGCCCCCAGCACGGAACTGTGGGGTCGGGAGCCCCGTGGTCCGGGCTGACCTGTACCGGACGACGCGTCCGTGCCGGGTGGGGGGGTGTGTGGGGCAGGTCACTGCCGCTCACTGCCGCTCCCCCTGCCGGGCACCCCGCGCAGAAGGGACCGCTGACGGCGATGCAGATCCGGCTGACCGTCCTCGGGCCGCGCAGCGGCCAGACCGCGCCGCCACGCGCCTGCGACGTGCTCGTCACCGCCCCGGCGGGGACCGCGCTGGCCGCGGTCGCCTCCGGGCTCGCCGCCACGGTCATGGGCCCGGACGTCACGGGTGCGGTCGTGCTGTACGCCGGCCAGGAGCGGCTCGACGCGCAGCGACGGACGCTGGGCGAGCCCCCGCTGGTCGACGGCGCGGTGCTGTCGCTGCAGGCGCCGGCCGAGGACGACGCGCCTGCCGACGGGGTGTCGGCGCAGCTCCATGTCGTCGCCGGGCCCGACGCGGGCGGTGTCCATCTGCTGCACGGCGGCCAGATCCGGATCGGCCGGTCGGCCGACGCGGATGTCCCGCTGGACGACCCGGATGTGTCCCGGCTGCACTGCGTGGTGACGGTGGCCGAGGACGGCCGGGTCTCGGTCGCGGACCTGGGCTCGACGAACGGCACGTCCGTGGACGGCTCGGAGGTCCACGACCGCCCGGTACGGCTGACACCCGGCGCGCTGCTGCGCGTGGGCGAGTCGGGACTGCGCCTCGCGCCGCCGGGGGCGGTGCGGGTAACCACCACCCCGGACGCGGAGGGCCACCTACGCCTCCCACCCCCGACGGGGGCGGCTGCGCCATACGGCGGTGCCGGCACGGGCGCCGGGCCGGCCGAGCGCGGCACGGAGCCCGGGGCGTACCGTGTGCCGGCCCAGGCGCCGCATGGTGCCGCGGGCCGGCCGGCTGCCGACGGGGCGCGTGGAGCGACCGGCCATTACTCGCCATCGACGGCCAGTGCCGCGAGCAGGCCGGGCGCCGGCCGGGCCGCCAGGCCTGGGCCCCCTGGCGGGATGCCCACCGGCGGTAGCGCGATTGCCGGGGGCGCGGACAGCGTGCGTTTCGCCGCCCACAGTGGCGGGGCGGACGCGGGCGGCGGACGCGGCATGGGTGAGCCCGGCGACAACACCACCAGCGGGCGGGACTCCGCCTCCGGCGGCAGGACGGCCGCCGGGACCTCTGGCGAGGAACAGGGCACGGCTGTATACGGGGTGGCCGCCGGCGGCCAGGACTGCGTGCGTTACGCCGCCACGCGCGGCTCCGCCTCCGGCGGCAGCACGGCTCCGGGCGCCACCCGCGGCACGAGCGGGCCGGTCGACAGCCCGGCCGGGGATTCCGGTTCCGCAGCACGCGAGGCACGGGGCTCAGCCGGAGACGGAACAGCCACCCGCGGCGGGACGGACCTCGGCGCCGGTAGCGGCAGGGCGGTCCCGGCGGGCAGCCCGGCCGGGGATTCCGGTTCCGCAGCACGCGAGGCACGGGGCTCAGCCGGAGGCGGCGCGGCCACCCTTGGCGGGGCGGCTGCGGGTGGCAGGCGCGGTGGTGTGGACGGGGCGGGGTGGGGGCGGCGGGGGATAGGGGCCTGGGCTCGGCGGTTGGCCGGGGGGCGGGAGTCCGGGCCGGCGGTCGAGGCCGCGCTTACCGGCCCGCAGCCCGCCGCCGAGGCACCCGCGCCGGAGGCCTGGCCCGATGCCGCCTCGCTGTTGCTGACCGCCCTCGGGCCCGGGCCCCGACTGTGGGAGCGCGGCCCGGGGCACCCCGAAGCACTCGTCCTCCGGCTGGGTACGGCCGACCGGCCCGCGCCGGACGGCGCCGGGCTGCTGCCCGCCGTGCCGGTCACCGTCGGGCTGCGCGAGGCCGGTTCGCTGGGGCTCGCCGGGCCCCGGGCCCGGCTGTCCGGGCTCGCCCGGTCCGTGGTCGCCCAGCTCGCCGCACTGCACGCGCCCCACGACCTCGAGATCGTACTGATCAGTGCCGACCGGGCCAGGAGTCTGACGCAGCGCACCGCGGAGTGGTCCTGGCTCGGCTGGCTGCCGCACCTGCGGCCCGCGCACGGCCAGGACTGCCGGCTGCTCCTCGCGTACGACCGGGAGCAGGCCGCCGCCCGCACCGCCGAGCTGGTGCGCCGGCTGGACGACGGCCCGCTCGGCCCCGGCTGGGCCTCCGCCGAGCCTGCGGCCGTCGCCGCCGCGGCGTGGCGGCACACCGGTCCGTACACGGTGGTGATCGTGGACGGCGACCCCGGTTCCGCCGTGCTCCGCGAGACGACCGCGCGGCTGGCCGCGGCCGGCGCCGCCGCCGGGATTCATCTGCTCTGTCTCGCCGAGACGCCGGCCGCCTCGCCCGTCTCGCCGGTCGCCGCGACGTACGAGGCCGCCTGTTCGGCCTCCCTCGCCTTCCGCGAATGCGGCGCCGTCGCGCTGCTCAGCGGCGATGTCGCCACCGCGCTGCGGCTGCTGCGCACCGCGCACAGGCAGCCGGCGGGGCACGGCGCGGTCGCCGTGGTGGACGCCGTGTCCGCGGCCTGGGCCGAGCGGTTCGCCCGGGCCGTGGCCCCGCTGCGCGCGGACGGCGCGGAGCCCGGCCGGCCCGCACGGTCGGCCACCGCGCTGCCGGCCGCCGCCCGGCTGCTGGACGAACTGGGCCTGGCCCGCGCCACCCCGGCCTCCCTGATGGCCCGGTGGGCCGCGGCGACCGACGAAGGCCAGGGCGTCGGCGGCCATGCCGAGGTGGTCCTCGGCACCGGGCAGCGCGGACCGGTCGGCGCCGAACTCGTCGCGGAGGGCCCGCACCTGCTCATCGAGGGCCCGGTGGGCAGCGGCCGCACCGAGTTGCTCCGTTCCGTCGCCGCCTCCCTGTGCGCCGCCGCGCGGCCCGACCGGCTCGGGCTCGTACTGGTCGACGGCGCGGGCGGCGAGCGCGGCGAGGGACTGCGCGCCTGTACGGAACTGCCGCACGTCTCGGCCCACCTGGTCGCCACCGACCCGGTGCGGATGCGGGACTTCGCCCAGGCCCTCGGCGCCGAGCTGAAGCGCCGCGCCGAACTGCTCGGCACGCTGGGGTTCGCCGAGTGGCACGCACAGCGCGAGGTGGCCGGGCGGATGGTCGCGCAGCGGCCGCCCAGCGCGGCCGAGCAGCGCGGCGAGCTGGACTCGCCGCCGAGCGGCACGCTGCGGCTGCGGGCCGCGGCCGCCGCGCGTACGGCCGTGGCCGGGCCGACCCCGCTGCCCCGGCTCGTCGTACTGGTCGACGACCTCGACGCGCTGGTCGCGCCGGCCCTCGGCAGCACGGGCCGGCCCGCCGCCGGATCCGTCGTACGGGTACTGGAAGCGGTGGCCCGGGAGGGCGAGCGGCTCGGGGTGCACCTGGTCGCGGCGACGGCGCGGCCCGACCGTACGGCCGACACGGAGCTGGCGCGGGGCGCCGCGCTGCGCGTGGTGCTGGCCGCGACGGAGGACGCCGCCGCCGGGCGCGGACAGCTGCACCATCCCGACGGCCGGGTGACGCCGTTCCAGGGCGGCCGGGTGACGGGGCGTATTCCGCGTACGGCGACGCTGCGGCCGACGGTCGTGCCGGTGGAATGGGAGCGGATGGGCGACCCCCCGACGCGCCGGCCGGTGCGGGAACTGGGCAACGGCCCGACGGACCTGGCCCTGCTGGCCAGCGCCCTGGACCGGGCGGCCCGTCTGGTGGACGCGACACCGGTGGCGTTCGCACCCGGCAACACCGGCTGACCGCGCACCGCCCCCAGGGGGTGGTCACAACGGGATCACGATCGCCCTCTTGACATCGGCGGCGCTATTGCGGGCCGTCAACACCCGGCGTAGGACTGTCGGCACGGGACAGCCACGAACGGTCGCGGCCGTGACTCGCATGCGGCAGTTCGCACGCGCGGGCGTTCGTACGCGCAACGGGAGAGACGGGGCAGTAATGCGCACAACTCTTCACACACGCAGAGGCACACGAAAGACCGTACTGGCGGTAGTCGCCGCTGGCGCACTCGCGCTCAGCGGCTGCGGCGGCGACAAGCCCGACAAGGACACACCGGGCGGCAGCGAGCGGCAACCGTCCAGCTGCCCAAGCTGGACGGCGAGAAGATCGAGGTCGCGGCCGTCTGGACCGGGCCGGAGCAGGCAAACTTCACCAAGGTGCTGAAGGAGTTCGAGAAGCGCACCGGCGCCTCCGTCACCTTCGTTCCCGCGCAGGACCCGATCGTCAACTTCCTCGGTACAAAGATCGCGGGAGGGCAGCCGCCGGACGTGGCGATGCTCCCCCAGGTCGGCGCACTCACCCAGGCCGTGCAGAAGAAGTGGGCCAAGCCGGTCGGCGCCGAGGCCAAGGCGCAGCTCGACAAGAACTACGGCAACGGCTGGAAGACGCTGGGCGCGGTGGACGGCACGCAGTACGGCGTGTACTTCAAGGCGGCCAACAAGTCGCTGGTCTGGTACAACGCCCAGGTCTTCGAGAACGCGGGAGCCGAGGAGCCCAAGACCTGGAAGGAGTTCCTGGAGACGGCCGAGACGGTCTCCGCCTCCGGCGTCACGCCGGTGTCGGTCGGCGGCGCGGACGGCTGGACCCTCACGGACTGGTTCGAGAACATCTACCTCTCCCAGGCCGGCCCGGAGAAGTACGACCAGCTGGCCAAGCACGAGATCAAGTGGACGGACCCGAGCGTCAAGGACGCGCTGACGACCCTGGGCGAGCTGTTCGGCAAGAAGGAGTTCCTCGTCGGCGGCCAGGACGGCGCGCTGCAGACGGAGTTCCCGAAGTCCGTCACGCAGACGTTCACCGGCGGCGACCAGCCGGACGGCGCGATGGTCTTCGAGGGCGACTTCGTCGCCGTCAATATCGCGCAGACCGACGCCGAGATCGGTACGGACGCCAAGGTGTTCCCGTTCCCGGCGGTGGGCGCGGAGTCCCCGGTGGTGTCCGGTGGTGACGTCGCGGTCGCGCTGAAGGACACCAAGGGTGCCCAGGCCCTGCTGACGTTCCTGGCCTCCACCGACGCGGCGAAGGTCTGGGCCGAGGCGGGCGGGTTCATCTCGCCCAACAAGTCCCTGGACGTGGCGGTGTATCCGAACGACATCCAGCGCGACATCGCCCAGGCGCTGATCGCCGCGGGTGACGACTTCCGCTTCGACATGTCGGACCAGGCACCGCAGTCCTTCGGCGGCACGCCCGGCAAGGGCGAGTGGAAGGCACTGCAGGACTTCCTGAAGAACCCGAAGGATGTCGCGGGGACTCAAGCGAGGCTGGAGTCCGACGCGGCCAAGGCGTACCAGAGCTGACGGACGCGATGACGTCAGCCGCCACGGGGGGCACCGGAAAGCCGGCGCCCCCCGCAGGACCGCGCAAGAGCGTGACCGGCACGCGCAAGACGGTCGCAGTGGGATTCCTGCTGCCGGCCCTCGTGCTGCTGGGCGCGCTCGTCGTCTACCCGATCGGGTACTCGCTCTACCGGAGCTTCTTCGACCAGTCCGGCGAGAGTTTCGCTGCCTTCGACAACTACACCGAACTCTTCACCGACGACACGATCCTGACCGCGGTGAAGAACAACCTGATCTGGGTGGTGGTCGCGCCGGCCGTCGCGACCGCGCTCGGTCTGATCTTCGCCGTCCTCACCGAACGGGTGCGCTGGGGCACGGCCTTCAAGCTGATCGTCTTCATGCCCATGGCGATCTCCATGCTCGCCGCGGGCATCATCTTCCGGCTGGTGTACGAACAGGACCCGGACCGGGGGGTAGCCAACGCCGTCTGGGTCGGCGTGCACGACACCTTCGCCGAGGCCTCCGCCTTCCCCAAGGCGCACCCCGGCCGGGACTCGGCCCTGGAGCCGGGCGGCGGCGGCGCGTTCATCACCAAGACCCCGGTGAAGGCGGGTGAGCCGGTGGTCCTGCCGCTGGTCGGCGTACCCCCGAACCAGCTGCCGGACAACGCCGAGGCCGCCAAGCCCGCGCAGCCGGAGCCCGGCAAGGTCACCGGTACCGCCTGGCAGGACTTCACCCGGGGCGGCGGCGGAGAGACCAACCGGATCGACCCCAAGGAGGTCGGCTACCCCGGCATCAGGATCGAGGCGGTCAAGGACGGCAGGGTGGTGGAGTCCACCCGGGCCGGGCCCGACGGCACCTTCACGCTCTCCGAGAAGGCCGACGGGGCGCAACTGCGCTTCCCCGCCTCGAACTTCCGCGAGCCGTACAACGGAGTCGACTGGCTGGGTCCCAGCCTGATCACGCCGGCCATCATCGGCTCGTACGTCTGGATGTGGGCCGGCTTCGCCATGGTGCTCATCGCCGCGGGGCTGGCGAGCGTGCCCCGCGACCTGCTGGAGGCGGCCCGGGTGGACGGCGCCAACGAGTGGCAGGTGTTCCGCCGGATCACCGTGCCGCTGCTGGCGCCCGTGCTGGCGGTGGTGCTGGTCACGCTGATGATCAACGTACTGAAGATCTTCGACCTGGTCTTCATCATCGCGCCCGGCTCGTCCCAGGACGACGCCAACGTGCTGGCCCTCCAGCTCTACCGCTCGTCGTTCGGCACGGACGCCGATCTCGGCGTCGGCAGCGCCATCGCCGTACTCCTGCTGCTGCTGGTGATCCCGGTGATGCTCCTCAATATCAGGCGCATGCGACGGGAGGCCCGGCGATGAGCGCCCCCAGAACCCCGGCGACGAGCGCCACCGAGACGGTGAAGGCCAAGCAGCCCCTCGCCACGCGCATAGCGGCCCGCACGGGCGGTGGCGTGATGCGGGTCTTCCTGATCCTCGTCGGCCTGTTCTGGCTGATGCCGACGATCGGCCTGCTCCTCTCCTCGCTGCGCTCGCCCGCCGACATCAGCGCCAGCGGCTGGTGGCAGGTCTTCACCACTCCCGCCCAGATCACCTGGGAGAACTACTCCAAGCTGTTCGACAACGAAGTCGTCATGGACTCCCTGCTGAGTACGGTGCTGATCACCGTCCCGGCGACGGTCCTGGTCGTCGTGATCGGCTCGCTCGCCGGCTACGCCTTCGCGTGGATGGAGTTCCCGGGCCGCGACTGGTGGTTCCTGCTCGTCGTCGCCCTGCTCGTGGTTCCCGTGCAGGTCGCGCTCGTCCCGGTCGCCGAACTCTTCGGCAAACTCGGCATCTTCGGGACCACCCTCGGCGTGGTGCTCTTCCATGTCGCCTTCGGCCTGCCCTTCGCGATCTTCCTCCTGCGCAACTTCTTCGCGGAGATCCCGCGGGAGTTGCTGGAGGCTGCCCGGCTCGACGGCGCCAATGAGATCCGGCTGTTCACCCGGGTGGTCATGCCGCTCGGCGGCCCGGCGATCGCCTCGCTCGGCATCTTCCAGTTCCTGTGGGTCTGGAACGACATGCTGGTCGCGCTGATCTTCGCCGACGCCGATAGCCCGCCCATCACGGTCGCTCTCCAGCAGCAGGTCCGGCAGTTCGGCAACAACATCGATGTGCTGGCGCCGGGCGCCTTCGTCTCGATGGTGATCCCGCTCGTCGTCTTCTTCGCGTTCCAGAGGCAGTTCGTCTCCGGCGTGATGGCGGGCGCCGTGAAGTAGCGGAACGACAAACGGAGGAGGACGGTCCATCGTGCATTAACCGGGCCGTCCTCCGCCGTTCGTCCCCCCGAAGTCCCCCGGATGCCACGTCTGGCGTAACCGGATCACTCCATCGGCAGTTGCTGGGCAATATGCCCACGCCGACCCATGGATGTGCTTTGCCCCGGTTCAGCGTCATCGTGCCCGCGTACAAGGTTCAGGCGTATCTCCAGGAAAGCCTGGATTCCGTGCTGTCCCAGTCCTGTACGGACCTGGAACTGATCGCGGTGGACGACTGTTCACCGGACGCCAGCGGTTCGATCATCGACGAGTACGCGGCCCGCGACCCCCGGGTCACCGCCCTCCACCTGCCCCGGAACATCGGCCTCGGCCCCGCCCGCAACGCCGGTCTGGCGCGGGCCACCGGCGACTACCTGATCTTCCTCGACAGCGACGACACCCTCGTCCCCGGCGCCCTCCAGGCCATCGCCGACCGCCTCAAGGAGACCGGCTGCCCGGACGTCCTGGTCTACGACTACGCCCGTACGTACTGGTCCGGCGACGTGGTCCGCAACCAGCTCGCGGACCGCCTCACCGAGGACGGCCCGGCCGCCTTCAAGCTCACCGACCGCCCCGGCCTGCTGGGCGTCCTGATGGTCGTCTGGAACAAGGCATACAGCCGTGAGTTCGTCGAGCGCGAAGGCCTCACCTTCCCGGCCGGGTACTACGAGGACACGCCCTGGACCTACCCGGCGCTGATGACCGCCGAGTCGATCGCCGTCCTCGACCGCGTGTGCGTGCACTACCGCCAGCGGCGCACGGGCAGCATCCTGTCCACCACCAGCCGCCGCCACTTCGACGTCTTCGACCAGTACGACCGGGTGTTCGCCTTCATCGAAGCCCGCCCGGGGCTGGCGGACTGGCGCCCGGTGGTCTTCCGCCGGATGACCGACCACTTCACGAAGCTGTTCACCGCGCGCGGCCGGCTGCCGCGCGGCACGCGCCCCGAGTTCTTCCGCCGGGCCCGCGCCCACTACCGCCGCTACCGCGCCCCCGGCGCGGACGTCACCGCCACCGCCCGCCTGCGGCACGGCCTGGTGCGCCTCGGCAGCCACCGTACGTACCGCCTGCTCGCCGCCGCGCGCACCCTCAAGGCGCGCGCGCTGCGGCAGACGCGGGCCGGCCTGCGCGTCCTGCGCACTGCCCTGTTGCGGCTGCACTACCGGATCCAGCTGCGGCTGCCCCTGCGCGAGGACTACGCGGTGTTCTGCGCGTACGGGAGCCGCGGCTACGCGTGCAACCCGGCCGCGATCGAGGAGAAGGTGCGCGAACTCGCCCCGCACATCCGCACCGCGTGGATCACCCCGGCCGCGTACGCCCACACCGTCCCCAGCGCGACGGCCCGGCTGCGCCCCGGCTCGGCCGCCCACCGGACCGCCCTCGCCCGCGCCAAGTACCTGGTCGACGACGTCGGTTGCGGCGAGAAGCTGCTCAAGCGGCCGGGCCAGATCCTCCTGCAGACCCAGCACGGCACCCCGCTCAAGCGCGTGGGCCTCGACCTCCAGGACCGACCGGCGGCCGCGCCGACCCCCGACTTCACCGGCCTGCTGCGGAACATCGACCGCTGGGACTACCTGCTCTCCGCCAACCGCCACGCCACGCTCGTCTGGGAGAAGGCCCTGCCCTCCGGCTACACGACGCTGGAGTACGGCCATCCGCGCAACGACATCTTCCAGCGGGCCACCGCCTCCGACGTCGGCCGGCTCCGCGAATCGCTCGGCATCCCGCCCGGCTGCACGGCCGTCCTGTACGCGCCGACGCACCGCGACTACCGGCGCAGCCAGCCCCGCTTCCTGGACTTCGAACGGGTACTGCGCGACCTCGGCCCCCGTTTCGTCATCCTCACCCGCGCCCACCCGGCGTACGACACGCCGCTGTCCCAGGGCGGCTCACCCCGGCTGATCGACGTGTCGGAGCACCCGTCCGTCGAGTCGCTCTGCCTCGCCTCGGACGTGCTGGTCACCGACTATTCGTCGCTGATGTTCGACTACGCCAACCTCGACCGCCCGATCGTGATCCACGCCGACGACTGGGAGGCGTACGAGGCGGCCCGCGGCACCTACTTCGATCTGCGCACCTGCCCGCCCGGCGCGGTCGCCCGCACCGAGGACGAGCTGATCGACATCTTCACCAGCGGCCACTGGCGGGGCTCCCGCTCGGCCCAACTGCGGGCCGCCTTCCGGGCGCGCTTCTGCCCGTACGACGACGGGCACGCGGCGGAGCGGGTGGTACGCCGGGTCTTCCTGGGCCAGACGGAAGACCTGCCGCCGTTCGTCCCACTGCCGGAGCGCCACCCGGCCCCGGCCCCCACGACGGCGACGCTCCACCCGCAGCCGCGCTACGGGGAGTTCGAGCGGCTGGCCCCGGACCGGGTCTGAGGCGCATTCCAGTGCTGGAGGCGGGGCGCGATGGTATGCAGGTAGGGCGTGTGGCTGGATCGTCCGTGTGGAGGGGCGACGGCTTGCTACCGTCCACGTATGACGCTGTCTGTGCCTGCTGCTCGTGCTGTTGATCTGCGGGTTGAACCGGTCGATGACGTGCTCGACGGTGTGGAGCGGTCCCTTCAGGTGCGCCTCGACCGGGAGACGGTGGTTCGAAAGCGCCGGTCGGTCGGAGGACGGACTGACCGTGACACCTGGGTGAGGGTCGAGCGGCGGGGGTTCGAGAGGATCGGCGCCCAGGGCTGGAACGGGCCGGAGGCGGCTGCCGTCCTGCGTGGCGTTGCCATGCCGGAGTGGTACGCGGGAGTTGCCTGGCGTGACCGGGACGAGCTGGTGATGTGGCGGGCGGATGAGATGGAGCTGGTCACCGCTCCGCCTGTCGGGCAAGCCGCTCTCGTGATGAACGATCCCCGGTTGCCGGACACGTGGTGGGCCGCGCTGAAGGCCTCGCTGGATGCCCTCGGCGCAGCACACGCCCCGCATCGCCACGCCGGACACCGACACCATCACGCAGGATCTGGTGACCGCGACCATTCGGAAGGTTTTCCCCGAGGTCACCGATACCACTGTTGGCGAGTGGACAGTGGCGCATGCGGATCTGGCGTGGGCGAACGTGACCGGTCCGGAGTTCTGCGTGATCGACTGGGAGGACTGGGGGATGGCGCCGCGCGGGCTGGACGCGGCAACGTTGTGGGGGAATTCCCTCGCCGTCCCCGCTCTGGCGGAACGCGTATGGCACGAGCGCCGACCGGACCTTGAAAGCAGGCCCGGCCGGCTGATGGCGCTGTTCTTCTGCGCGAAGGTCGTGGGGCCGCACGCGCACGAGGCAGACCCCCGGCTGGAGCCCGCCCGGAAGGAAGCGGCGCGACTCGTCGCCGAGCTTCAGTCCACCTGACGGCGGTCTCGCAGCAGGCGCCGGTATTGGCTGACGGTCGCCTCGTCAACCTCGTATTCCAAGGATTCCTGCAACTCCCGCAGGTGGTCGAGGTTGTCCGTACCGACCGCGACGGCGTCCACTGCCGGGAGGTGGTAGGCGACCCGGAAAGCAGCCTGCACCGAAGTCCACTGCTGTGTGTCCTGTACGAAAATCCGGGGGTCGAATGTCTCCCACACAGGTTCCGCCGTGCTCCCGCCGAAGGGGCTCATGCCCCATATCGCGGACGGCCGCCATCGTTCGGCGAGGAGGTCGGCGGCTTCAACAGTGTCGACGCCGACCAGCAGACCGGCGCGGACCATGAGGACGTCGGGCCTTGGAAGGTCGCTCCCGGCGAGAGCGGCCAGCGGGCGCAGGTCCCAGGATGAAATCCCCCACGACCCGCAGAGTCCGCTTCAGACTGGGGGCGTCATGGCGGCAAGTTCGCGAGCGACGGATTCCAATCCGAGCGCGTTCGCTCCCTTGACGAGGACGACGTCCCCAGGCTGGAGCTGGGCGTTGACATGTCCGGCAAGACCGGTGGCCAGGGCGGCGCTGGTGGCGTCCAAGCCACTGCTCCGGATTGCGTTGATCATGTGCTGGGCATGGTGTCCGCCGACGCCGATCGTGCGGTGGACGCCGGTGACGACGACCTTGTGGGCGACCTTGTCGTGCCAGTCGAGTGCTTCGTCGCCGAGTTCGGCCATCTCTCCCAGGACGGCGATGCGGCGGCGCTCGGGCCCGGCGATGTCGGCGAGGGCTTCCAATGCGGCGAGGACGGATTCCGGGCTGGCGTTGAAGGCGTCGTTGATGATGGTGACGCCGTCGTGGGCGCGCCTGGTGACCTCCATGCGTCCACCGGAGGACAGCTCGGCGGTTTCGAGTCCCTGGGCAATGCGGTCGAAGGGGACCCCTGCGGCGATGGCTGTGGCGGCCGCGGCGAGGGCGTTCATAACGTTGTGGCGGCCGTAGATGTGGCCGAGCGTCACGTGTGCCTCCCGGTCGATGTGCTTCAGAGCGAAGGTGGGGTGGCTATCGGGGCTGACGTTGATGTCGTCCGCCCGCACATCGCAGGCGCCGGTGGTGCCGAAGGTGAGGACGCGGGCAACGGTCTGGCGGACCATGGGCGCAACCAGCGGGTCGTCGGTGTTGAGGACGGCGACACCGTGCTCAGGAAGTGTGTGGATGATCTCGGCCTTGGCGTCAGCGATGGCCTGCTTGCTGCCGAACTCGCCGAGGTGCGCCGAGCCGACGCCGAGGACGGTGGCGATGCGGGGGCGGACCATCTGGCACAGGGATGCGATGTGGCCTTTGCCGCGGGCGCCCATCTCCAGCAGGAGGTAGCGGCTGGTGGGCATCACGCGGGAGACGGTGACAGGGAAGCCGATCTCATTGTTGAAGGACTTGGCGTTGGCGACTGTCGGGCCGTCGAGGGCGAGGATGTTTTCGAGGACGTCCTTGGTGGTGGTCTTGCCCGCCGAGCCGGTGACCGCGATGACTGTGCCGGTGTACTCCTCGGCGACGGTGCTGGCGATGTGGCCCATCGCCTCGAGTACGTCGGAGACGATGATCGCGGGTGCGTCGACCGGCCGGTCGGCGAGGACGGCCTTCGCACCGTTGGCGACGGCCTGGACGGCGAAGTCGTGGCCGTCGAGGGTGCGGCCCTTGAGACACGCGAACAGGCCGTCGGCGGCGATGTCCCGGGAGTCGAACGAGATGGGGCCGGCGACCAGGGCGTTGGCGTCGGGGAGGTTGTGCAGTTGGCCACGGGTGACCTGGGCGATGTCTGCGAGGGTCAGGGGAATCATGAGGCTCCTTGCGCGGTGGTGCCCAGGACGACGCCGCGGCCGGCGTAGAACCGGTCGAGGTCCGTCCAGGGCACGGTGTGGAACTCCTGGGACTGTCCGGGCAGGCCGGATGGGTTGTGCAGCACGACGCCGTCGGAGCCCGAGCCGACGGCGAGCACGAGGTGCCCGCCGCGCCCGGCCGGTGCCGGGTCGAGGGTGCGGATCGTCTTGTGGACGGACAGCAGCAGCAGATTCCCGCGCGCGACCTCGGCGTCGATCTCCTCGGCCGCCAGCTCTGGCCGCGCTGCGGCGCGCAGGTTCCAGCGGCTGGTGACCCAGTCGGCGAACGGCGCGTAGATCAGGCCCTTCACTGTCGTCTCACCGGTACGTACGTAGGCACCGGCGTCGAGGGCTTCCCGAAGCAGCGGCACCGAGGGAGGCACCGGATGGCCCCAGAAGTCCAGAGCCATTCGCAGGCAGGCCATGCCGCACATGCGCGGCGCCCAGAACGCGTACTCCTCTCGGCTGTCGGCACCGGACTTCTGCCAGAGCGGATCGCCGGCCGCCGACCGGGCGCCCGTGATGAACTCGGGCACCAGGTCGGCGGATTCCCACTGCGAGTAGTACGGGACACAGTGCGTGGTCGTGGAGCCAGTCATGACCCCACAGTCTGCTACGGCACGTACGTGGGCTTCGTGAACGCCGTGTCCAACACGTGCACGATCAGCTCCTCGTACGAGATGTCGGCCGCCCGCGCCATCGTGGCGAGGTTTCCCAGCTCGGACAGTCCCGGCACGGTGTTGATCTCCAGGACTGGAGTGCGGCCGCTGGGAGCTACCAGGAAGTCGACGCGGGAGACGCCGTGCGCACCGACCAGGCGGTGGACACGCAGCGCGATCCGGCTCATCTGCGTCGCCGTCAGGTCCCGCAGGTCAGCTGGGCAGGTTTCGCGGCGCTGGGACAGGTCGTGCTTGGCCTCGTAGTCGTAGAACTCGCGATCGGTCTCCACGGTGTGGATCGGGAGAGTGGTCAGCTTGCCGTCGATCTCCAGCACGCCGATGGTGGCCGGGGTGCCTGGGATGAACTCCTCGACGATGAACTCCGTGTACGGCTGCTCCCGGTTCTCCTCCAGCAGCACGGTCAGCTCGGACTCGTTTCGGGCGATCCCGGCTTCCAGGCTGCCGCCACCGGAGGCGGGCTTGAGGAAGACAGGAAAGCCGAGTGACATCGCCACGGATGAGACGGTGGTAGCTGTGGAGTGGGTGGGGTGGATCTCCAGCCACTGCGGAGTGTCGATCACCGCGGCACGCACCGCGGTCTTGAACGTCGGCTTGTGCATCCCGATGGCGGAGGCCTTCACCCCCGAGCCGGTGTAGGGGATACCGAGCGTTTCGAGCGCGCCCTGAATCTTGCCGTCCTCCCCACCCAGGCCGTGGGAGGCGAGGAGCGCCACGTCGATCCGTTCCTTCAGGGCAGTTAGATCCAGGCCGGTCAGGTCGATCAGCTCCGCGGTGAGTCCCTGCACGGTCAGGGCCTTACAGGCTGCCTCGGCCGAGGCGACGGAGCCGGGCCGCTCAGGCGAGTCGCCGCCGAACAGGACGCCGATGCGCAGGTCGGAGTGGTCGCGGGTTTCGGGCATGTACGCTCCCTCGGGATTGGGGTGTGCTCCAGTCGGGGGCGTCCCGGAGCGGGTGCCGTGCCCGCAATTCGCTGTCCAAGGCCGGCGGGCCGCCCACCCCGCTCCGGAACGCCTTTGTGCGTGCCGCTCGACGATCCGGATCGGTTCTCCGGCACGCCGAGCGGCGGTCTATGGGGCCGTCGTACGGCCTCGGGTTCGCGCTGTGACGATCTGGGCGAACCGCTCCTGTTCGTACGCGGCGAGCTGCGCCATGGGATGCCGGGCGCGGACCGTGTCAGTCATGCCGCTGACCCGGCACCAGGTCGACGGTGGTGCAGCCGA
Organism: Streptomyces sp. A3M-1-3; assembly: GCF_024213665.1. Taxonomy (GTDB): domain Bacteria; phylum Actinomycetota; class Actinomycetes; order Streptomycetales; family Streptomycetaceae; genus Streptomyces. The sequence goes on along the minus strand of NZ_JANAVP010000036.1, from coordinate 52,363 downwards.
CAAGGCAGACGGTTGACTGAGTGGCGAGCAGCCACGGCAGCAGCGGATCGTCGAACGCCAGGTTTTCCGTCTCCTTCGCCACGACGGGGATCGGAGACCGGAGCCGGGACAGATCGCGCGTGTACAGCTGACCGCGGTAGCCATAGGGCTGTGGATCTCGGACCCGGACCGCGGTGAAGCCCTTCTCCAGCTCGGGACACTGCTCTACGGCTTTCGCTGCGCAGCCCAGACACAGCGGCGGATGGGCGGTGATCTCCTCTTGCGGCCAGCCCTGTGGGCAGTTCGCCGGGACGTTGTCCAGGAGCCACAACACACCCAGCTCGTTTCGGTCGGCAGACTCGCCGCAGACGTGGCAGAGCAGCTTCCGCATGGCGCGCCGTTGCCGGTTCGGATGGACGACAGCGAACAGGGGGCGGCCTCGCTTGCCATGGCGTACGGTGCTGCGGCCGCGGTGCAGCAGCGCGTCGTTCTCGCCACGGTCTGTGGGGAGTTCGTCCGTGTAGGCGATCCCGCCGCGTTCTCCAGGGCGGACGATCAGCGGTGTGCTGAGGGTGGTCTCTCCGGTCCACGCGGCCATCCATGGAACGGTGACAGGCCTGCGGAGCGGGGCGGCGGTCGTAATGCCGTCGGTCGGAACATGCACGGATGCGACCTTTCATCGCTGTACGGGCGGCCGGGGAGGGTTGGCCGGCCGCCGCCACTCGTGCGGCACGTGGGCCAGGAACGCGCAACGTTCCTGAAGGCGATCCAGGACCTCGAGGTACTCGCAGGTGTTCGTACTGACGGCGGACTGGTCGAGGGTGACGATCCCGTGCGCGAAGCCGCTGGCCACGAGGCGTTCGGCTTTCTGCCAGTCCGTCCGTTCCAGGGGGTGGGTCATCCCGCAGCCGTCCCACAACGTCTCTGCGTGGACCCTCCAGCCCTGATATGCGGCGTAGGCCCTTACCCGGGCGAGGGTGTGCGTCGGTACGGCATTCGCAGTCGTCAGCGCGTACGCGACCACGGTGAAACCGGCCTCGGGCTCCGTGAGAACTCCGAGGAGGTCACGTCGCCGCTCCTGCAGGCGAGCGGCCGGGCACGGAAGAATGCGGGGAAGCTCGCCTTCGTAGTACCCGTCAAGGAGGTAGGAGCCTGAACCCACGGTCCGCACATCAGAGATACCGAAGGCCAGGCGCCACTCACTCGACGACGCCGTGTACGCAGTCATGAAGCTTCCTCTCGGTCGCGATGGGGAGCGGGCTGGGAAGACAGGTTCACCGGTCGTGGCTGGGGACCTCAACCGACGCCGACGCCGGAAACGGCGTTTCCCAGCGCCGAGTTGAACGATCACGCGGATTTTCCGCCGGAAGCGCCGGATACTCGTGGTGGCGGACTGGTTGCTCGCTGTCAGCGGGCGTTTCAATGGCCTGGGAGGTCTCGGTGAACACTCCGGAGAAGCCCCACAAGCCCACGTGTGCCCGCCGGATTCGCCTACGCGAGGAAGCCGCCGGCCGGACACCACACCAGATCGCGGTCCGTATCTACGAGCACTGCGGGGTGACGAAGCTGCGCGCCCACCGTCTCGCCCGTGGGAAGACTCTCGCGCAGGCTGGCTTGGAACTGCGGCAGCTCGCGCAGCAGGGCGATCCTCAGGGCCCACGGGCGGAGGGCGATCAGCTGGGTTCATGGGAAACCGGTGGCAGGACACCACGGCTGGCCACTGTCGACCTGCTGTGCAAGTACTACGAGTGCACCGCTTTTGACCTGGGATTAGGCGCATCCGGTGCTCTCTGCGGCGAGACGGTGGTGGTCGCGAGCCAGTCGGCAACTATCAGCAAGCCGGATTCAGGCCGGGTGGTGCCGCCCTTACTCAGCGACCACCTCGACGCGGCCCGTCGATCGGCGGACAGGACGCTGGCCCGAGGGAGCGTGGCCGGCGGTCAGCTCGACCTCCTGGAAGAGCGGCTGCTGTTGATCAGGCAGGAGTACCTCCACACGCCCCCGGCGGAGATGCTCGCCCAGCTTCTGCTCGAACTGGCTGAGGTGGAGGGCCACTCCACGGAGCGGCAGACGACATCGGTTCAGATTCGACTGACCGAGATGACCGCCGTGCTCGCCACACTCATCGCCGACTCCCTGATGAAACTCGGCGACGAACGCCGCTCCCGGGGCTGGTACGAAACAGCCCGGCATGCCGCTGAAGAGAGCGGAAACCTCGAACTCCGAGCGCGAGTGAGAGCCCAGGCCGCGATGCTGCCCTACTACTACGGCCCCCTGGACGCGGCCGTCTCACTGGCCCGCGAAGCACGCCTGATGAGCCGGCAGCGCCCCTCTGCCACGGCGGCCTTCGCCTCTGCCGCCGAGGCCAGGGCTCTTGCCCAGCAGGGCAACGCCTCCGAAGCCGAGGCCCGTGTCCGCGAAGCCCGCACAATGTACGACCGGATGCCGCCCAGCCCGGACGACGATGCCTTTGGCTTTCCGCGGCGCCGCTTCCTGCTCTACCTCAGCGGCACCTACACGGCCCTCGGTCACGGCTCGCGCGCCCGCAAGGTCCAGGAAGAAGCACTGGGCCTCTACCCCGCGCGCACGGGCATCGACCCTGCCCTCCTCCGGTTGGAAGCCGCGATCTGTCTCGCACATGAACGCAGCGCCACCGAAGCCTGCCAGCTAGCCGCTGCAACCTACTTACAGGTCCCCGAAGACCACAGGACGCCGATCATCGGCGCCAGGGCCCGTCGCGTCATCGAAGAACTTCCCGGAGCCAACGGCCGAACCCGCGCTGCGATGGAACTGCGTGAACTCTTGGAGTTGCCTCGGGGAGCAATGTGACAGTCCGACCGCTCATCAGACAGCCTTGGCCCCATGACAGCACCAGCGCCAACCTACGGCGGCTACAGCGAGACGGAAATGCATCACGTTCTCCGGCAGGCCTGCGAGGCCGTCGGCCTGGAAAGCGAAGGAGCTGAGGTACTCCGCGGGCACACCAACGCCGTTGTGCGCCTCCGCCACGACCCCGTGGTCGTCAAGATTGCCCGCCGCGGCTCCCGTTACGAGGACGTTGAGCGGACAGTACGGTTCGTCCAGTGGCTGATGGCTCTCGGCTTCCCTACCTCGCCCCTCCACGACGTGGCACAGCCCACCGTCGTAGATGGCCACTCCGCCACTTTCTGGACGTACCTGCCCCAGCCTGAGGAGCCGGTGACCGCGCAGCAGCTCGCTGAGCCGCTCTTGGCTCTGCACAACCTGCCCGCTCCGCCCTTGCAGCTCCCCGAGCACGACACAGTCGCAGCCATCGGCAGGTCGATCGCAGCAGCCGAGGTACTGCCGACGGCAACCCGGACCTTCCTCAACGAGCGGCTTGAACGACTCGCCAAGGAGCTTGACGAGATCGACTTCCTCTTTCCCCGAACGGTGATCCAGGGAGACCCGCAGCATCGCAACGCCCTCCACACTGGCGCCGGAGCCGTTCTGTGCGACTGGGACACTGTGACCCGCGGGCGCCGCGAATGGGATCTCGCAACCATCGAAATCCACTGTCGGCGGTTCAAGCACGGAGCCGAGCAGTACCAGCCATTCGTCGACTCCTACGGTTTCGACATCACCACCTGGCCCGGCTTCCCCGTGATCCGTGACCTACGCGAGCTGCGGATGATCAGTACGAACGCCCGGAAGGTCGCCCAAGCACCCCACACGCGCAATGAGGTGGAGCGCCGCATCGAGGGATTGCACCAGGAGGAGACCTCCATGCGCTGGAACATCTTGTAGGGCGCGTGCCGTCCCCGCTGACCCGGTCTGGTGAAGACCGTGTAACCCCCGCCAACGAGCGCCGGGCAACCCGCCTCACCGCTCCAGCAGCGCGAACAGTTCCTCCCACCGGCCGAGGACCTCCGGCTCGGCGAACCGCTGCACGTTCACCCGCGCCCGCTCGCCCATCCCGTCCCGCATGCGCGGGTTGCCGGTGAGGCGCAGCAGCCGGTCGGCCAGGGCTTCCGTGTCGCCGGCCGGGGCGAGCAGCCCGTCCTCGCCGTCCCGCACGATCTCCCGTACGCCGGGCGCGCAGTCGAAGGCCGCGCACGGCACCCCGCTCGCCATCGCCTCCATCAGCGCCAGCGGGAACCCCTCACCGCGCGAGGACTGTACGAACACCGAGCTGCCGGCCAGGGCCCCCGGCACATCGCCGGTCCGGCCCATCCACTGAACCGAGCCGTCCAGGCCGAGCCGGGTGCACTGCGCCCGCAGGTCCTGCTCGTCCTCGCCCGCGCCGTACAGCCGCAAGCGCCAGCCGGGACGCCGGGGCGCCACCTGTGCCCAGGTCTCCAGCAGCAGGTCGATGCCCTTCTGGTCGGAGAACCTGCCGATGCTCGCGACCACCTGCTCGGTGCGCGGGGAGGGCACCTCGGGCAGCCGGGGCAGCGCGTTGGGCACGAAGCCGACGTTGTTCATGCCGTCGCCGATCCAGGTGTCGGCGTCCTCCTGGGTCAGTACCAGCCAGCGGTCCACCGACGCGTAGTTGTTCCTGATCCAGCGGTAGCGGTGGCAGGCCCGCGAGTAGGCGTACGACTCGTGGCTCATCCCGACGACCGGCATCCCGCTGGTGTCCGCCTCCCGGACCCACTCCATCGCCCACACCTGGGTGACGATCAGCACCGCGCCGGGCCGGGCGGTACGGAAGAGGTTGGTCAGCCGGCCCACCGCCTGCCGCTTGGCCGCGGCGCGGGCCGCCTCGCGTCTGCGGGCGGCGAGGTCGCAGTGGTCGCGCAGGGTCCTGGGGGCCCACGGGGTGGGCGGATGGGCCGGGTAGAGGGCGGTCACCGGGCAGTCCGGGGGCTCGGGCAGGGCCCGCTGCGGCTCGGCCTCGTGGATGCCGATGATGTGCACCCGGTGGCCGTTGCTCTGGAACAGCCGTGCCATCTGGCGTGTCCAGACCGTGACACCGCCCAGTTCGTCGGTCGTGTTCGAGAGGATGAACACATCCCGTCCGGCGCTCACTTGACCGTCCTCCTCGCCATGAGCAGGTCCGTGACGGTGCGTGCCGCATCGCCCCGGTCGTAGGCCCCGTACTGTTCCGCGAAGCGCCGCCGCGCCTCCTGGTGCGCGAGGTCCGCGGTCTTCAGCTCCGCCATCACCTTCAGCAGTTCGTCCTCGGTTTCGGTGACCGGGCCGGGGGCCTCGGCCCGCAGATCGAAGTAGCCGCCACGGGCCGCCGTGTACGCGTCGAGGTCGGGCGCGAACAGCACGATCGGCCGGTCGAGCAGTGCGTAGTCGAACATCACGGACGAGTAGTCCGTGATCAGCACATCGGCCAGGCAGAGCAGTTCGCTCACGTCGTGGTGGGCCGACACGTCCACCACCGAACCCGGAGGGCACGGCGGCAGCTCGGCCGCGTCCAGGTAGTGCGCCCGCACCAGCAGGACGTGTGTGTCGCCGAAGCGTTCCGCGAAGCGCCTGACGTCGAGCGGCAGCGGGCGGGCGCGGCGCCTGCCACGCCCCGGCGTGCCACGGAATGTCGGCGCGTACAGCACCACCTTCCGGTGGTCCTCGATTCCGAGCGCGGCGGCCAGCGGCGGGCGCGGGAAGCGGCCCTTCGCCTCGTCCCGGGCCTTGGCGGCGAGCAGCACGTCGTTGCGCGGGTAGCCGGTGCGCAGCAGGGATTCGGGGGGCAGCCGGTAGGCGCGGGCGAGGGTGCGCTCGTCGTGCTCGGAGCGCACCAGGAAGTGGTCGAAGCGGCTCACGGCCTGCGTCAGCTTGAGCCGCTGCGGGGCGTTCTGCGTCCGTACGCGCAGCTCGTCGAAGCCCATGCGCTTGTACGCGGAGCCGTGCCAGGTCTGTACGTACGTGGTGCCGTGCCGCTTGGTGACGGCGGGCGGGAAGCCCTGGTTGTCGATCCAGAACTCGGCGCGGGCCAGCGCCCACAGATACCGCCACGACCAGCGGCGCACCAGGCGCGCGTCCGCGGGGAAACCGGCGGGCGAGTGCGCGTACGACCAGACGCAGCGCAGCGGCAGCGCGCGGCGGCGCACTTCCTCGTGGATGGCGCGCGGGCTGTCGCCGTAGCAGCCGCCCATATGGCTCTCGAAGACGACCGTTCCGCTGCGTACCGGCAGCCGGCAGAACCAGCGGTGGTACACGCGCGCCTTGACGGCCTGCGAGCCCAGCCGGTCGTACCTCCTGCGGGCCGTCTTCAGCAGCCGCTTGAGCGCGCGGGCGGGCCGGAAGTGGGTCGCGTAGTGCAGCAGGGCGCGGGTGGCGTGGGCGGGCAGGCCGTGGGCCCGCAGTTTCACCGCCAGGTGGTGCTTCGCCGTCACGTACGGCTGCCAGGTGTCCCCGCACAGCGTGCCGAGCCTGGGCCGGGCCGGGAACGTACCCGCCTCGGCGACGAGTTCGGGTTCGGCGAGCAGATCCGTGACGATCTCCGCCCCGTCCGCTTCGAGGACCAGTCGGGCGTCCCACACCGGGTCGCCCAGGCCGCGCGCCCGCAGCACCCGGGCGAGGTCGACCGTGGCCCGCCAGGAGAGCGCCGTGCCCTCGTGGCGCACCTCCTCGACCGGCGCCCGGAAGCTGCGGTCGCCCCCGTTTCGTACCCGGAAGTCCAGCCGGATCCCGAGCTGCGACACATCGGGCAGCGCGCCGAGTGGCAGCACCAGGCTGCCTTCGAGGACCAGCCTGCCGCGCTCGCGCCGACAGAGGGTGAGCCGGTTCAGAAGCCGCATCCTGGCGAACGGCAGGTGCTGGAAGCCGAGTTCCGTGACATCGAACGCGGTCCGCGACCGGGCGTCGTCCACCGCGCCGGGCCGCCAGTACACCCGTCCGTCCGACTCGGTGAGCGGCGAGACGACCGTCCCCGGCCGGGCGAGGGCGTACGCGGCGTCCCGTACGCCCTCCGGGTCGCCCTCCACCAGCAGCTGTACGCAGACCCGCTCGGCCGGCGGCAGCGCCAGCCACCGCTGGGGGTCGAGCCGACCCGCGAGGCGCGCGGCGGCTTCGGCGGCGATCCTGGCCCGCTCGGCCCGGCCGCGCGCCGGGAACGTCAGGGCGAGCGGCAGCAGCCGGTCGGTGACGAACGCCCGGTCGCGCGCGTCGCGCAGGGCGGTCAGGCCCTGGCGCACCAGCAGATGGCCGACCCTGCCGTGTGCCTCGACCAGGCCCGCGAGGTCGTCGCCGGGGGCGGGGGCCGGGCGGCCCTGGGTGATCAGGTTGGGTACGAGGGTGAGGGTGCGGGCGGTGGTGGCGGCCCGGGCGCCGAAGAGGATCTCGCTGTACGCGAGGTCCTCGGCGTAGCGCAGTCCGTGGCGCTCCAGGCTCTCGCGGCGCAGACAGAACCCGGCCACCAGAGCGTCCCTGACGACGAGTTCGGGGACGTCGGCGATGTCGTGGACCGTCCGTGAGCGGGCGTACAGCTCCGCGAGCGGACCGGGCACCTTCTCCTTCCCGGAGGCGGGGTGGAGCTGCGACCAGCGGCCGGCGACGAGGTCGGCGCCGGTGCGCTGCGCCGCCTCCCACAGATTCCGGCAGGCGTTGTCCTCCAGGCGCTCACCCTCGCCGAACACCAGCACGTACCGGCCGCGCGCCGCGTCGAGCGCGAGGTTGCGCAGCGCCGCCACGCAGACGCCGCCGGCGCGCTGTCCCGCTACGACCGTACGGACCCGGTCGGGGTGGCGTGCGGCGAGGGCCGCGGCTTCGGCCCGTACCGCCTCGTCCGCGGCATCGACGGCGAGGACCGCCTCGGTGGCGCGCAGCGTCTGGGCGAGGACGGAGGCGACCGACGCGCGCAGGGCGGCCGGGCCGCCGGGGCCGCCGGTGATCAGGCAGCTCATCTCCGAGTCGGTCATGACCGGCCTCCCCCGAGCATCAGATTGGCGACCCGGACGGACGCGTCCCCCTGGTCGAGGTCGCAGAAGGTCTCCCGGAAGCGGGCGTATGCGTCGGCGTGGTCCGCGGTGGCGGCGACGGGCGAGCGCAGCGCCTCGGTCAGCCCGGCGGCGTCGGCGAACAGCGGACCGGGCGCCCGCGCCTCGAAGTCGAAGCAGAAGCCGCGCAGCGTGTCGCGGTAGTGCGCCAGGTCGTAGGTGTGGAAGAGCATCGGGCGCCCGGTGTGGGCGAAATCGAACATCAGCGAGGAGTAGTCGGTGACCAGCACATCGCTGATCAGCAGGAGTTCGGCGGCGTCCGGGTAGCTCGAGACGTCCCGGACGAAGCCCTGGCCGCTGCCCGGTACGGACCCGCCGACCAGGTAGTGCCTGCGTACCAGCAGCACATGGTCTGCGCCGAGGGCCCGCTCGACGGCGGCGAGGTCGAGCTGGAGGTCGAGCCGCGGGTCGAGCCGGTAGCGGCCGCCCTGCCGGGGCCGGTCCTCCCGCCAGGTCGGCGCGTACAGGACGACCCGTTTGCCATCGGGGATCGCCAGGCGCTCCCGTACGGCCGCGGCGACCTTGGCGCGGTCGGCGGCGTGCAGCAGGTCGTTGCGGGGATAGCCGCACTCCAGGACGTCACCGGTGTAGCCGAAGGCGCGGCGCATCACCGGGGTGGAGAACCGGTTCGGGGAGACGAGGACGCTCCACTGGGCGGCCCGCCGCTCCAGCGTGGCGATGTACTCCGCGTCGGCGCAGGCGCTGCCGGCCAGGTCGCGCCCGATGCGCTTGAGCGGGGTGCCGTGCCAGGTCTGTACGACGAACTGGTCCGCCGCCCGCTCGAACCACTGCGGCAGCTGGGTGTTGGTGACGATCCAGCGGGACCGGGCCAGCGCCTCGTACCACTCGGCGCTGTGCAGGGCGACGGGCAGGGCGCTGGGCGGCACGCTCACCTGCTGGTCGCGCACGGTCCACAGGTGCTCCAGCGGCAGCCCCCGCCCGGCGAGTTCCTCGTGCACGGCGCGCGGCGAGTCCGAGTACTGCCTGCCGTCGAAGCTGCAGTACAGGACGGTGTCCCGCAGCGCTGCGCCGCCGCGTCGCAGCCCGGCGTACCGCTCGCGCAGCTGCTGCTGGCGGTGGGCGCCGCGCGCGTCGGCGGGCAGCGCGGAGCCGGACTCGAGCACCAGTCGGTCGTGCGAGCGCCGGGTCAGGGTGAACTCGCGCCCGTTCAGGGTCCGTACGACCGGGACGGCCGGGTGCTGGTCCGCTCGCAGCCGCATGGGCAGGTACTGTTCGGGGTCGGACTCCCCCGGTGTACGGAAGTACGGATACCAGCGCCCCTCGGCCAGCGGTGAGGTCCCGCAGAGCGCCGGGGCGGCGGCGGGCGGGAAGGCGGCGCGGAAGCGGCCGTCGGCGTGGGCGACCGGGAAGGCCGCCTCCTCGTGGTGGGCGCTGTGCCGCAGCACCAGTTCCGGGAACGGGGATCCGCTGCCCGGGAAGGTGCCCTCCAGGACCAGGTGTCCGTCCTGCGTCCAGGAGACGGAGTCGGTGATCGGCTGCACGGTCTGGTCGCACAGCACCAGGTTCCCGACGGCGTTGGCGGTGACGCACAGCTCCCGTCCGCCGCCGAGCCGGTAGCGGCCGGGACCGTCGGCGTCGCGGGCCGCCACCAGCAGCCTGCTGCCGTCGGCGCGGACGAGCTGGACGCCCCAGGGCACGGATGCCTGCCGGTCAGCCCCGCCGGCCTCGAACACAGCGAGTGGTACATCAGCGGTGAAGGCCGTGCCGGAAAGGGTGAGCGGCGCTTCGTGGGCGGCTTTGGTGTACCAGTTCTCGATACTGAGGGTGGTGGGCGCGCTGCCGGAACCGGCGAGCAGGGTCCCCTCGACGCGTACGGCGCCGTCCGTCGCCGTATGCCCGGTAAGGAGGGCATGCACCTGCTCGACGCGCAGCTGCACCTTGTTACCCGACAGCACGGGCACCACGCGCGTGCTGTCGTCCACGTAGTGCACGGCGGGTACGGCGGGCGATCCCGGCATCCGCATCGGGCCGCGCCGCAGCCGCCCGGTGCCGGCCACCGCCACCTCCAGCTTCCAGGTGGTGCGCGGTTTCCGGCGGGCGAGGCGTCGCGGGTCGACGACCGTCTCGAAGCCGGCCCAGTCGTAGCCGTGCAGCCGCTGCCGGGACTCGTATGTCGCGGCGGGTGTACGGACACGGCTGAGGCGAAGCGGGATGACGTGCCGCCGCCCGGCGCGCAGCCAGCCCAGCCGGACCGGTCCGCCGCGGGTGTCGGCCGGCACGTTGCGTACGTACGCGTAGCCCTTGAGGTGGAGTTTGCCGTCCCGCCAGACGGCTTCGGTCAGATGCGAAGTCACCGGCAGTTCGGCGGGCTTCAGTGCGGCGACGGCACGGGGGAGGCGTCCGGTGAGGACCGGGTACTCGGCGGCGAGTCGGCGGCGCAGGCCGCGCGAGCGCACCCGGAACGTGCCCGGATCCTGCTTCTCGAAGGCCAGCAGGGCGAGCAGTTCCGGCATACGGCGCTCCCGGATGAGATGCCACTTCACCCGCAGGTGCAGCGGGAGACCGTCAAGGACGCGCTGGTCCACCGTGTCGGCGAAGGAGTTGGCGTGCTGGAGGAAGGCTTGGTGGTAGTCGGCGTCGCCTTCGGGAAGGGCTTCGATGAACAGCCAGAGATCGCCGGAGAGCGCCTGCTCGTCGTAGCGCCGCTTGGCCTCGGCCCAGACTGGCGTGCCCAGTTCGGCCCGCTCGGCGAGAAACCGGCTCACCGTGGAGACGGCGGTGACCCGGTCGCGGATTCCCCGGGGGACACTGCGCCGGTTGGTGATCGAGCCGTCCCGGTCCCGCCAGTGGTAGACGGGCTCGGACAGTACGTCGACGCCGCCGGCCAGGAAGTGGGCCGGCAGGACCACCGCGACGTCCTCGTAGAGCACGCCGGTGGGAAAGGCGAAGGAGTGGGCGTCCCAGAAGGACTTGCGGAACACCTTGTTGCAGGCGATCCGGTCCCCGAGCAGGATCCAGTCGCGCATCACCCCGGTCCCGGAGCGGGAATTCGCCATGGGCCTGCGGAACATCGGCGACTGTTCCAGCGCACCGCTCGCGCGCAGCCTGAGGACGTTTCCCGTGGCGAAGTCGGATCCCGACGCGTCGAGCGCGGACAGCATGCGCGCGTACGCGTCGGGCGGCACGACGTCGTCGCTGTCGACGAAGGCCAGGAACTCTCCCCGGGCGAGACCGGCGCCGGTGTTGCGTGCCGCGCCCAGCCCGGCGTTGGCCTGTTCGACCAGCCTGAACCGCTCGTCCCCGGCCGCGAACCCGGCGGCGATCCGCGCACTGCCGTCCGTCGAGCCGTCGTTGACCATGACGACCTCGAAGTCCGGCATGGTCTGGTCGGCCAGCGAGCGCAGGCACTCGCCGAGGTAGTCCTCGACGTTGTAGATGGGGACGACGACGGTGAGGCGGGGCGTCATGCGCTGCGCACAGTCCTTCCGGGTTGGGGGTGGTTCAGGGCTTGCGGGCGTTTCCGGGCGTTACGGCTTTACGGCTTCAGGGCTTTACGGCGATGCGGCCCTCGTCCATGCGCAGGAGCAGCAGCCGTTCACCGGTCTTCTCCAGGAACTCGTCGGTGGCCTGCCGCGACCCCTGCCAGTACCCGTAGTCGTCGATCAGCAGCACACCGCCGCTGACCAGACGCGGGTAGAGGCATTCGAGTTCGTGCCGGGTGGAGGCGTACCAGTCGGTGTCCAGGCGCAGGATGGAGATCTGCTCGGGCGCCTGCTGGGGCACGGTGTCCTCGACCTTGCCCCGCACGTAGTGGATCCGGTCCGCCGGGTACGGGACGTCCTCGAAGCCTGCCCGCACGTCCTCCAGGGAGGCCACCGCCCAGATCGGCCGGTCCTTGCCCTGTACGGCGAGCAGTTCCGCGGCGGACTTCCCGTCGCGCCGCATGTCCTCCTCGGTGGGCGGAGTCATTCCCTCGTACGTGTCGAAGAGGTGGAGGTCCCGCTCGGTCTCGCCGAGCGCGAGCAGCGTCTTCGTGACGGCCTGCATGCTGCCGCCGCGCCAGACTCCGCACTCCACGATGTCGCCGGGGATGTCGTGCCGGACGACGTGACGCACCGCATAGATCAGCGCGTTGAGCTTCTCGGGTGAGGTCATCGTCCGCGGCTTGACGGCCCGGATGATGTCCTGAGCCTCGGTGTCGTAGTCCTTGGGGAAGGTGAGTTCCTTCTTGGGCCGGGGCTTCGGGGCCGCCACCGGAGCCGCCACCGGGACCGCCACCACCGGCCTGGGGGCGGGGACCACCGGGACGCGCCTGAGCTGATGTCCGGTGAGTTGCTGGAGTACGCCGTTCACTGCGTTTCGCCATGCCATGCCGACGGAATGTACGCGCGGGTTGTTCTGTATGTCACTTTTCGTCAACCTGTCGTACCCGGCCTTCCAACGGTCGGGGCAATGGGACGCGGTCGACCCCGCCGACCCGGTTCGCCCACCACACGGTCAGCTCGCGCACCGCGAAGGCCGCGGCGGTCGAACGGGCCCTGGTCCGCGGGGGCTTCTGGAAGACGCCGACGCTGTCGCCCCAGTACGCGTTCTTGGCGTCGATGGCCGCGTAGTCGTGCCGGATGCCCCTCATCGGCGGGAAGTCGGTGTACGCCTCGCGCAGCCGCAGTCCCGAGTACGCGGCCATCGCCCGGAAGCCGTCGGGGTAGTACCGCCAGCAGTCCTGCGCATCGTGCACATGGCCACGGGAGGGGGCCGTGATGAAGGCCAGGCCGCCGGGCTTGAGGATCCGGGCGATCTCCAGCATCGACGCCCAGAAGAACGGGATGTGCTCGAATGCCTGCCCCGAGATGACGCAGTCGGCGCTGCGTGATTTCACCGGGATGCGGTACGGCCTGGTCATCACCGCGTCCACGTTGGGGCCGTCCTGCACATCGACACCGACGTAGTCGATGTCGTGGCCGGCCAGCAGTTCCCGGTGGGTACGGCTCTGCCCGTCGGAGATCCGGGAGCCGAGGTCGACGACGCGGTGGCGCCGGTCGGCCGGCAGGTACTCCGTGACGCAGAGCGCCATCTGGTCGTGCGCGGACTTGTGCATGAGGGTCCTTTCGTCGGACCGGTCTAGGACTGGTCTAGGACTGGTCTAGGACTGGTCGTGGTCATCCGAAGACGCGGCGCACCACGCGCTCGGCGGCCCGTCCGTCCTCGTACGGGCAGAAGCGCGCCCGGAACGCCTCGCGCAGCTTCGCCGTCGCGTCCGTGTCCCAGCCGTCGTGGCGGAAGAGGTCGCGGAGTTCGGGTTCGCTGGTGGCGATCGCGCCGGGGGTGTCGCCCAGGCGGCCCGAGAGCGGGTCGAGGTACGTGCCACGGGAGAGCCGGTACGCCTGCCAGTCGGGGGCGTAGACGACGACCGGGCGGTCGAGGCACGCGTAGTCGAACATCAGTGACGAGTAGTCGGTGATCAACACATCGGCGGCCAGCGCGAGTTCTTCGGTGGAGGGGTGGTCGGTGACGTCGATGACGTGGCCGGTCCGGGGGCGGGGCGCGAGGTGGGCGGCCTCACGGTAGTAGTAGTGGGCGCGGACGAGGAGGACGCAGGAGGGGCCGAGCAGGTCGGCGAAGCGTGCCAGGTCCAGTCGCGGGTGGAAGCCCTGCTGGTAGTCGCGGTGCGTGGGGGCGTAGAGGACCGCCCGCTGGCCGGGTTCGATGCCGAGGCCGGCGCGGATGCGCGCGATGTCGTCGGCGGCGGAGGTGAAGTAGACGTCGTTGCGCGGGTATCCCAGGTTCAGCGCCTCGTACGTACTGGGATAGACCCGCTCCCAGACCTCGGTGGAGTGCTGGTTCGCGGAGAGGCTGTAGTCCCACTGGTCGGCGTGGTCGAGGACCTTGGCGAAGCTGATGCCGTGGCCGCCGGCCGGGTAGCGGCGCTGGTCGAGGCCCATCGTCTTGAGCGGGGTGCCGTGATGGGTCTGCAGATAGATCTGGCCGGGCCGCTTGGTGAAGCCGCCGGGGAAGCCGGAGTTGTTGACCAGGTACGTTGCGCGGGCCATGACCTGCCAGTAGCCGCGGGACCCCTCGATGACGTGGTCGGTGCCCTCGGGAAGCCGGTCGCGGTACCGGCTGCCGACGACCCACACGCCGCGGATGTGCGGGGCGAGTTCGCGGGCCTTGCGGTGGATCGCGGCCGGATTGCAGGAGACCCCGCGGTTCCAGTACGCGCCGTAGACGGCCAGGTCCGGGTCGAGCGGGCGGTGCAGATCGGCGCGGTAGGCGGTCCGCAGGACCTGGCGGCGCAGTGCCTTCTTTCCCGCGCCCAGTACGGCACGCCCGTGCGCGAGGCCGCTGTCGGCGGCCCGCACGGCCCGGAACGCGGCGTACGAGCCGGCGGCGAGGGCCCGGTGGCGCGGTCCTGCCTCACCGGCCGGCGGTTGGTAGTCGTCGGGCCGGTGGGTCCGGTAGTGGTCGGAGACGGCCCGGAAGAAGTCCGCGCGGTCGGGGGCGGCGATGCGGCCGGGATCGGTGAGCACGGCCAGCAGATGGCGGATCATGTACGGGAAGAGCCGGGCCCGGTCGGCCGCGTCCGGGGTGGCCGCGAGGAGGTACGCGTACTGCTCGGTGATCGCGAAGTGGTGCCGGCCGGGGGTCGTCGACACGCTGCCGGAGCGCCGCTCGCGCCACCGCACGCACACCTCGTCGAGCACCGCCGTGTTGTCGGCGGCGAGGAGGGTGGCCTGGTGGACGGGCAGCACGTCCCCGTACGGACCGTCCGGGAAGCGCAGCCCGTGCCGTACGAAGAAGTCGCGCCGGAACACCCGGTTCCAGGCGGCCGGGGTCGCCCCGAGCGGATCGTCGAACGAGACCCCGGCGGGGTGGACGTCCCCCCACCAGTCGATGCTGTCGTGCCCGAGGAGGAGCAGGTCCGGCTCCGGTTCCCCGGCCGTGGCGAGCCGGTCGGCGACGGCCTCCAGCGCGCCCGGCAGCAGGATGTCGTCGCCGTCGAGGAAGAGCAGATGCCGGCCGCAGGCCTGGCCGGCCCCGGCATTGCGCGCCGCGCCCGTCCCGGCGTGCGCGGCCGTGCTCAGCAGCCGCACCCGGGCGTCGCGCTCGGCGTACTCGGCGGCGATCGCGCCGCAAGCGTCGGGCGAGTGGTCGTCCACCACGATGAGTTCGAAGTCGCCGCAGGACTGGTTGAGTACGGATTCCAGGCACTCCCGCAGATAGCCCTGGACGCGGTACACGGGTACGACAACGCTGAATAGAGGCACGGCGACCGACAGTAGCCATCCGGGCACGTACGGCGAAAACGGCGGATCACCCGTTCGGCCCAGTGGCGGTGACCGTCGTCCGTCACCCGGGGTTGACCTTCCGTGAAACCACGTCTAAGCGTCGTCGTCCCCGTCCACAACGTGGAGGAGTACCTCCGGGAGTGCCTGCGGTCGGTGGCCGGCCGGACGGGGGTCGCGGTCGAGGTGGTGATGGTGGACGACGGCTCGACGGACGGCAGCCCGCGCATCGCGAGAGAATTCGCCGAGCGGGACCCGCGGTTCAGATACGTACGGCAGGAGAACGCCGGGCTCAGCGCTGCGCGCAACACGGGCGTACGGCACACCACACCGGGCACGCCCTATCTGGCGTTCGTCGACAGCGACGACGTCGTGGCGCCCGACGCGTACGAGCGCATGGTCGCGAGCCTGGACGCCACCGGGTCGGACTTCGCGACCGGCAATGTGTGGCGGCTGACCGAACACGGCCGCGAGCAGGCCTGGCAGTACCGGTGGCTCACCGTGACACGCGAACGGACCCACATCACGCGCGCCCCGGAGCTGCTCACGGACCGGGTCGCCTGGAACAAGGTGTTCCGGCGCACTTTCTGGGACCGGCACGGCTTCGCCTTCCCGGAGGGCAGGCTGTACGAGGACGCCCCGGTGATGATCCCGGCGCACTACCTCGCGGAGTCGGTCGACGTCCTGCGGGAGCACGTCTACTACTGGCGGGTGCGCGAGGGTTCGATCACCCGCCGGCGTACGGACGTCAGGGGCGTACGGGACCGGATCCGCGCCTGCGAGGACGTCCGGGGATTCCTGGCGGACCGGAGCCTGTCGTCGGATCGCGGCGCCGGCCAGCGGCGTGCGTACGAACTGTCCTGCCTCAAGGACGACTTCGTCTACTTCCTGGAGGGGCTCCCGGCCGGCAGCCCCGAGTACCGCAGCGCGTTCCTGGCCGGGACGACCGCGTTCCTGGCCCGCGCCGACCCCCGGATCATCGACGGACTCCCGGTGGACCTGCGCATCAAGTGGCGGCTGGTACGCGACCGGCGGCTGACCGAACTGCTCGACGTCCTCGTCTTTGAACAGCGGAACGGGCGGGGGGTGTTCGCGGTGCGGCGGGACCGGCTGGGCCGGCGCAGCGCCGCGTACCCGGAAGCGCCGGCCGCACGGCTGCGCCGCGGTGAACTGCCCGTCGTGGCGCGGCTCCGGGAGGCCAGGTGGGCGGACGACGGCACCCTGCGGCTGGCGGGGTACGCGTACATCCGCAACCTCGGCGCGACGGCTCCGCACCACTCCCTCAAGGCGGGGCTGCTGCGCGGGACGGGGGGCGGCCCGCTGCTGCGGCGGGTGCCGACCCGGACGGTGTACGCGCCGGAGACGACCGAGAACTCGGGCCAGGAGCTGCACTGTTACGACCTGTCCGGCTTCGAGATGACGGTCGATCCGAAGAAGCTGAAGGCAGGCGCCTGGCTGGTCGGCGTCGTGGTCGCCGGGCACGGGGTGGTGCGCCGGGCGGCGGTACGCGCCCTGGACGCGGCGTCGGCGCAGCCGCTGGTCCGTGATACGGGCGAGGGGCGCCGGCTGGTGCTGGACTTCCGGGACGGCCGGGCCACCGTCGAGGTGCGGGAGTACGCCGCGCGGGTGGAGGGACACCGCCTCGACGTGGACGCGGTGGAGCTGACCGGCCGGCTGTTCGGCGGCGCACGGCCGGTCGCGCTGCGGATCGGAGGGGCGTCCACGTACCCGGTGGCGGTGAGCTGCGACGGCAAGCGCTTCTCGGTACGGATCGCACGCGCGGACCTGGCGGGCGCGGGCGTACCGCAGCCGCCGCCGCACCGCGAGCCGCTGGAGGTCGTCCCGCCGGACGGGGAGCTGCGCCAGGCCGCGCTGGAACTGGCGGACGGCTCGCCGGCGGAGGTGGCTGCGGCGGCGGAGATGGCGCCGGGGCGGTACGTGCTCGCCGGCGCGGCCGGGCGGGAGCTGTGCGTCACGGCGGACGCGTACGGGCGGCTCGCCCTGGAGCTCACGCGCCGGCCGGTCGTCGACCGCATCGCATGGGACGACCGCCTCGCCGCCGTGCGGATCGGGGGAACGGTGGCGCGCGGCGGCCGGAACGCGGAGCCGGAACTGGAGCTGGTGCTCCGGCACAGCGCCACCGACGACGAGGTGACCGCCCCCGTGGAGCGCCACGGCGGCCGCTTCTCCACGGTCTTCGCCCCGGGCGGCGGCGCCCTCTGCGAGGGCAGCTGGTACGTGTTCCTGCGCGAGCGCGAGGGCGAGCCGGGAAGCGGGTCCGGTCAGGGCAACGGGCAAGGGCTCGGGGGCGAGCCCGACCGCGCGCGGAAGCCGAGCCGCGGACCGGGGCACGGGGGTGAATTCGGGACCGGGCAGGACCCCGCACACGGCCAATTCCCAGGCCAAGGGCCCGGTCCCGGGCAAGGACTCGGGGCCGAGCACGGGCAGGGGTCCGAGGCCGGGCGTCGGGCGGGGCCCCATGGCCGCGGGGTGCCGTTGCGCGTGCTCGCCGGGGCTTTGGATGGGCTGCCCCTTCACCGCTGGGACCGGGGGCGGGAGTTCAGTGTGGACCGGCGGGCCGGGGACCGGCTGCTGATCACGGCCGGTTCCCTGCTGCCGCCCTCCGAGCGGGGCGTGTACCGTCAGCACGCGCTCCGCAGCGCGCACTACCCGGCGCAGCGCGCACTCCCGCTGCTCCACGCGGTGCTGTACTTCGACGGTGACTCCCCCCGCGCCGTCCACGAGGAACTGGTGCGGCGCGGCACCGGCATCGAGCAGCTGTGGGTCGCACACGACCAGCAGACACGCGTCCCGCCCACCGCGACCGCCGTCGAACTGCACAGCACCGCCTGGTACGAGGCGCTCGCGCGCTGCCGCCGGATCGTCGCCGCCGGCCACCTGCCGGAGTGGTTCGAGCGCCGGGACGGCCAGACCGTCGTACAGACCTGGCCCGGCACCCCACTGTGGCGCATCGGCACGGATCTCGCCGGGACCCTCTACGCCGACCACCGCCACCTCGGCGCGCTCCCCCGGCTGGCCCGCCAGTGGGACGTCCTCGTCTCGCCGAGCCGCTTCGCGACCCCGGGGCTGCGCCGCGCGCTGGCGTACGGGGGCGAGGTGCTGGAGGCCGGATCGCCGGGCAACGACCTGCTGTTCGCCCCGGGCCGGCGGAAGAGGGCGGAGCGGGTGCGCCGGGAGCTCGGCATCGAGGGCGGCAAGCGCGTCGTGCTGTACGCGCCGACCTTCCGGGACCATCTCGCGTACGCACCCGGCCGCCACCGCTTCGGCCCGGCCCTCGATCTGGCGGCCGCCGAGCGCGCCCTCGGCCGGGACCACGTCCTCCTGGTGCGCAGGCATCCCCAGGTCACCGGCAGCGTGCCCGGCGCCCGGGCGCCCTTCGCGCGCGATGTCTCCGGCCACCCCCGCACCGGCGAACTGCTGCTGGCCGCCGACGTCCTGGTGACCGACTACTCCTCGCTGATGTTCGACTTCGCCCATACCGGACGGCCGATGCTCTTCCACACGTACGACCTTGAGCACTACCGGGACACCGTCCGCGGCTTCACGCTGGACTTCGAGGCCCGCGCGCCGGGTCCGCTGCTGCGCGACACCGGTGAGCTGATCGGGGCACTGCGCGACCTGGAAGCGCTCAGCGCCCGCCATGCCGGCGCGTACGCCTCCTTCCGTACCGACTTCTGCGACCTGGACGACGGCGGGGCGGCGGCGAGGGTCGCCGACCGGCTGTTGCGCTGACCATGCCGCCGCCGGTGCGCCCCACCCCGTACCTGGTTGTCGGCGGGCTGTTCTGGGTGGTGATGGTCGCCGCGGCCTGGCGGGTGCCGATGTGCTGCGACTTCGGGCAGCACGCGGCGGTCGTCGAGCGCGTCCGGGCGGACTGGCTGCATCCGGCGCACCCGATGGCGGATCTGCCGGGCGCCGGAAGCCCGTACTACTCGCCCTATGCGCTGGTGCAGGGGCTGCTGGCCGAGTGGAGCGGGCTGGGCGGGCGGCACATCGTCAGGCTGTCCGGGCCGGTCAACCTGCTGGTGCTGCTCACCGGCGTCGGGCGCCTCACCCGGACCCTGACCCCGACCTCGCGCCCGTGGGCCCCGGTGCTCGCGCTCGCCGCGATGGTGCTGCTGTGGGGGACGCGGACGGCGTGGTGGAGCGGCTATCTCGGGCTGCTGTCGATGACCGGGAACCTGTCCTATCCGAGTACGTTCGCGACCGGCCTCGCCTTCCATCTCTGGGCGTCGGCCGGCCGCGCGGCCCGCGACGGCGCGCGGCTCCTGGCGCACGCCGGGCTCGGACTGCTCCTCGGGCTCACGGTGCTCGTCCACCCGATCACCGCCGTGGCCGCGGGGATCGGGACGGCGGCGTTCCTCGCCGGACGGCAGCACGACCGGTACCGGGTGGTTCTCGCGCGCTGGGCCCTGACCGCGGCCGTGGCCGTCGCGGTGGCCGTGGCGTGGCCGTACTTCAGCGTGTTCTCGCTCGTCGGCGACGGGAGCGTGGACCTCATCCACCAGCGTCTCTACACCGAACTGCCCGGCCGCTTCTGGCTCGCGCTGCTGGGACTGCCGGCCCTGTGGCTGCGCTGGCGGCGCGACCGCCGCGACCCGCTGGTGCTGATGTGCGCGGCGGAGTGCCTGGTCGTCGCGTACGGGTGGGTCAGCGGGCAGTACACGTACGGCCGCATTCTCGGACTGGCGCTGGTTCCGCTCCAGTTCGCGCTGGCCGTCGAGCTGGCGCAGCCCCGCCCGTGGCCGCTGGTGCGCCGGGTCCTCGCCCCGCTGGCGGCGGCGGGTGCGTGCGTGGGGTTCGTCACCGTCCAGGCGGGGGCGGTCGTGCCGCGGGCCGTGGACCCGGTCGGCTTCGGGCGCCCGCCGAGCTGGGCCACGTACGCCTGGGCCGCCCGGTACATCGGGCCGGGCGAGGTGGTGCTGACGAGCGGGTACCGGTCCACCCGTGCGCTGCCGGGCTACGGGCCCTTCCTGGTCGCGCCGACCTGGCCCGATCCGGCCCTCGACGAGCGGGAGCGGGTGCGCAGGCAGCGGGCGGTGGCCCGGTATCTCTCGCCGTCCTCGACGCGGGCGGAACGGGCCGCCGTGGTGCGCCGCTACCGGGTCGGCTGGCTGCTGCTCCTGCCCCACCAGCGGGTGCCCGAAGAGGCGGTGGTGGTGGCGTTCAGCCCGCGTACGGGCGAGGTCCTGGCCCGGGTGCCGGAGTCATTCGTACGTACAGAGCCAGCAGGGCGTCGCCCGAGCGATGGGTCTCCCGGCGCGTGAACTCCTCGCGTAACACCGCCAGTTTCGCGCGGTCGGAGGGGTCGTCGGGCTGCCATGCGCCGCGCGTGGCCTGCGATGTGATCAGCACCCACACCCGGTCGAGGCAGGCGAGTCTTCGGCGCAGCTCGGCGCCGTCGAACTCGGTTCCGTACAGCGTTCCGGAGCGCGCGGCCGGCTCGCGAAGCGCGACATCGCGGGCGTCCTCGAACCGGCGGGGATACCCGAGCGCTGTCCGGCGGCTGAAGCCGGGCAGGTAGAGAACCGGCTCGCCGGGGCCCATGGCCCGGTCGGCGGTCCGGGCGATGGCGGCGAAGTCGTCTGCCCGGGAGATGGTGAGGCGCAGCCGCTCGTGGTCCGACAGCTGCCACCAGAACGCCACGGCAACGGCGACCGCGCCGACCAGGGCTGTCACCGACCTGGACAACCCGGGCGACCTCGGCCACCGCCGTGGCCGGGGGCGGGGCGCGGCGACGGGCTCGGCAGCGGACCTGCCGGCGCACTCGGCGGCGGAGCCGCGGCCGAGCATGCCAGCGGCTCGCAGGGCGCCGACGGTGTCGTGGACCAGGCGCTCCGCGCCCGCCGCGGCCAGCAGCGGCACCCCTGCCAGGGAGAAGAGCACATAGCGGTCGAAGTAGAGCGGCTCCCACTGGGACACCGCCAGCAGCAGGACCGGCGGGACCAGTACCAGCGGCAGGGCGACCGCCGCCAGGGGCAGCCTGCCGGGGGCCTTCCCGGGCAGCGGCCGCAGCAGGGCCAGTGCGGTCAGCGCCAGGGTGACGGTGACCAGGGTCCTGGGTCCGGTGAAGGCGAGCACGAGCTGCCCGGCCGCCACCGCGTCCGGCTTCGCCAGCCAGCCGACCTGACCGCTCTGGCCGCGCGACATCACCACCAGCGGAGCCAGCACCACGCACACCGCCCCCGCGGCCGCCGCCCACCCCCGCCAGACCCGCCGCTCCACGCGTGACAGCAGCAGGGTCGCCGCATGGGCCGCGAGCAGCAGCAGCGCGAACATGTGCAGCAGCGCCGCGCAGGCGGCGACCGCCGCGTACGCGGCCCACCGCCGGGTGCCGCCCCGCTCGGCGGCGTACGGCAGGAGCAGGGTCGCGAGCGCCGCGGCGCAGGCGACCAGTGCGTAGGAGCGTCCCTCCTGCGCGTAGTGGCCGACGAACGGCGTGACGGCGTACGCGAGTCCGGCCCACAGCCCGACCCGCGGCCGCGCCAGCCGGGCGCCGGTGGCGGCGACGAGCGCGGCGGTACCGGCCGCGCCCAGCACGGACGGCAGCCGGAGGGCGACCTCGCTCGGGAAGGGGGCGAGGACGAAGTGCATCAGCACGTAGTAGAGGCCGTGTACGGCGTCGACCGAGGTGATCAGGTCGGCGATCTCGGGGAGCGAGCGCCGGGCGACCTGGAAGGTGGCGCTCTCGTCGCGCCACATGGTGCCACGGTCCAGACCCCAGAGGCCCAGGGCGAGCATCACCGCGAACGGGACCAACGGGACCAGGAGGACCAGTACAGCCGTACGAGTGGACCGCATACGCCGATCTTCGACGGCCAGGGCGGCGTTTCCGGGTACCTTCGGCCAGGCGGCCGTGAATCCACCGTGTCGCAGACGCGTCCCGCCGGGGTCGTCAGCGCCGCGTCGCCAGCCCCGCGACGACGGACGCCGCCAGCGCGTCCAGATAGCCCTTCGGCAGCTCCGTACGGACCACCACGAGCCGCCAGTACAGCGGCCCGATGACGAGGTCGAGCGCCCGGTCCGGATCGATGCCCTCGGGCAGTTCGCCGCGCGCGACGGCATCGTGCACGATCTTGCCCGCGATGCCCTGCTGCCCGTCGACCAGCGCGCTGCGGATCGCGTCGGCCAGTTCGGGATTGCGTACTGACTCCACCAGCAGGTCGGGGATGACTTGCGAGGCCAGGGGGTGCCGCAGCACGTGGGACATCACTTCGAGGAGCGCCCTGACATCGCCGTACAGCGAACCGGTGGCGGGCACCGGCAGGCCCTGCGCGGCGAAGGCGGAGACCAGGTCGAGGACGAGGTGCAGCTTGGAGCGCCAGCGGCGGTAGACGGCGGTCTTGCCGACGCCTGCACGGCGCGCGATGCCCTCGATCGACATGCGGGCGAAGCCGACGGCGGCAAGCTCCTCGAAGACGGCGGCACGGATCGCTTCGGTCACGTCCTCCCGGAGCACTGCGGCTCCGGCGGGAGCGCGGCGTGGGGTTCCCGGGTCGGTGGTCATGCACACAGCATAGCGTCACGACGATACGGTTGCGTTTCGACGTCGCCCCGCCTACCCTCCCCGTAACGACGATACGGTCCCGTCCTCTCGTCCCCGTCGAAAGCGACTGCTGTGAGTCAGACGATCGAGCTGCCCGCCGGGGCGCAGCCGCCCGGCCCGGAGCCGAGCCCCGCCGAACCGAGCCCCGCCGAACCGAGCCCTGCCGAACCGAGCCCTGCCGAACCGAGCCCCGCCGAGCTGGCGGCAGCACACGGCCTGTCCGTCTGCGGTGAGCGCCCGACGATGGGCCAGTACACCCACCGGCTGTGGGCCCGCCGCCACTTCATCGGCACGCTCGCCACCGCCCGGCTGACCGCGCAGTACAGCACCGCGAAGCTGGGCCAGGTATGGCAGGTCATGACCCCGCTGCTCAACGCGGCGGTCTACTACTTCGTCTTCGGCGTCCTGCTCGGCACCGGCCGCCGCGTCCCGGATTTCGTGCCCTTCCTGATCACGGGCGTCTTCATCTGGAACTTCACCAGCACCACGATCACCGCCGGAACCCGCGCGATCACCGGCAGCATCGGCCTCGTACGGGCCCTGCACTTCCCGCGCGCCGCCCTGCCGATCGCCGCCGCCCTCCAGCAGCTCCAGCAGCTGCTGTTCTCCATGGGCGCGCTGGCCGTGCTGCTGGTCTGCTTCGGGCAGCACCCGCGGCCGGCCTGGCTGCTGGCCGTCCCCGCGCTGTTCCTGCAGGCGCTGTTCAACACCGGCTGCGCGCTGACCGTGGCCCGGCTGGCCCATCGGACGCCGGACATCAGCCAGCTCACGCCGTTCTTCCTGCGCACCTGGATGTACGGTTCCGGCGTGATGTGGAGCCTCGACCACGTACTCGACGGCGCCGACCTGCCGCGCTTCGTCGTGCTGGCGCTCGAATGCAATCCGGCGGCCGTCTACATCGACCTCATGCGCTTCGCCCTCATCGACAGCTTCACCGCCGCCCAGCTGCCGTCCCATGTGTGGTTTCTCGCCATCGGCTGGGCCGTTCTTGCGGGATTCGGCGGCTTCGTCTACTTCTGGAAGGCAGAGGAGGAATACGGCCGTGGCTGAACCCAGAATCCCCACCGTGATCGCCGACGACGTCCATGTGATCTACAAGGTCAACAGCGGCGGCTCGGGCAAGGGCAGCGCCGTCACGGCGCTGCGCCGGATCATCTCCCGCAAGGGCTCCCCCGGCGTACGCGAGGTGCACGCCGTCAAGGGCGTCAGCTTCACCGCGTACAAGGGCGAGGCGATCGGCCTGATCGGGTCCAACGGATCGGGCAAGTCCACCCTGCTCAAGACGATCGCCGGACTGCTGCCCGCCGCGAGCGGCAAGGTCTACACCCAGGGACAGCCCTCGCTGCTCGGCGTGAACGCCGCCCTGATGAGCGACCTGACGGGCGAGCGCAACGTCATGCTCGGCGGCCTGGCCATGGGCATGACCCGCCGGGAGATCCGCGAGCGCTACCAGGACATCGTCGACTTCTCCGGGATCAACGAGAAGGGCGACTTCATCTCGCTCCCGATGCGGACGTACTCCTCCGGCATGGGCGCCCGGCTGCGTTTCTCCATCGCCGCCGCCAAGAGCCACGACGTCCTGATGATCGACGAGGCGCTCGCCACCGGTGACGCCAAGTTCCGCCGGCGCAGCCAGCAGCGCATCGCCGAATTGCGCGAGGAGGCCGGCACGGTGTTCCTGGTCAGCCACGGCATCGGGACGATCCGGGAGACCTGCGACCGGGCGATCTGGCTGGAGGCCGGCACGCTGCGGATGGACGGTCCGACGGACGAAGTCTGCGACGCGTACGAGAAGTTCACCAGCAAGAAGTAGCCCGACGCGCAGAGGGGGCGCCCGGACCAGGTCCGGGCGCCCCCTCTCGTCGTACGGGTCAGCTGTGCGTACGCAGCAGCGTCCGCATCGTCCGCATCGCGACCGACAGGTTCGCCAGGTCGAAGAAGTCGGAGCCCTGGATCTCGTCCAGCGTGGTGCGGGCCCGGGTGAGGATCGCGGCGTTCTTCTCCTCCCAGGTCTGGAAACGCTGCTCGGGAGTGGAGGTGCCGTTGCCCACCGAGAGCACCTCGGACGTCAGTCCGGCATGCGCGGCGAACAGGTCCTCGCGGATGGACGCGCGGGCCATGGACTGCCAGCGGTCGGCCCGCGGCAGCTCGATGATGCGGTCCATCAGCTTGGTGATGTGCAGCCGGTCGGCGAGGTCGTAGTAGACCTCGGCGACATCCATCGGCTCCTTGCCGATACGGTCCGCGATCGCGACGATGTCGAGCGTCGGGAAGGCGGAGGAGAAGCCGGCCACCCGCCCGGCCAGTTCACCGGGGACGCCCGCCTCGGTCATCTCGTCCAGGATCCCCTGGTACCACTCCAGGTCGGCGCCGCGCAGCAGCTTGGGCAGCTCGGACCAGACCTGCGTGACACCATCGCTGAAGAAGTCGATGGTCTCGGCGACCTCCAGCGGCTGCGGACGGTTGTTGAGCAGCCAGCGGGTGCCGCGCTCGACCAGACGGCGCGAGTGCAGCCGGATCCGGGTCTGGATGCCGGCCGCGACCTTGTTGTCGAGCGCCTCGACCTCGTCCCAGACCTTGGCCAGATCGAAGATCTCGCGGGCCGCCAGCTGCGCCCGCACGATCTCCTCCAGCGAGGCCCCGGTCTCCTCGCGGAGCCGGTGCAGGAACGTCGAACCACCGGTGTTCACCGTGTCGTTGACCAGCACCGTGGTGATGATCTCGCGGCGCAGCGCGTGCGCCTCGACCTGCTCGGGGAACCTCTCGCGCAGCGCCTGCGGGAAGTAGGCGTGCAGCAGCCGGCGCAGGTACGGGTCGTCGGGCAGGCCGGTGGCGATGAGCGCGTCGGCGGAGGTGATCTTCGTGTACGCGAGGAGGACCGCCAGTTCCGGCTCGCTCATTCCGCGGCTGTTGTTGAGCAGTTCGCGGATCTGCCGGTCGTTGGGCAGGAACTCCAGCGCCCGGTCGAGGTGCCCGTCGCGGCCCAGCTTGCGCATGAAGCGCTGGTGGGCGTGGAGCAGACTGGGCGACTGGGCGACGGCGTTGGCCAGCGCGGTGTTCTGCGCGTAGTTGTTGCGCAGCACCAGCGCGCCGACCTCGTCGGTCATCTCGGCGAGCAGCTTGTTGCGCTGCTTGACGGTCATGTCGCCGTCCGCGACGACCGCGTTGAGCAGGATCTTGATGTTCACCTCGTGGTCGGAGGTGTCCACGCCCGCGCTGTTGTCGATGGCGTCGGTGTTGACCTTCCCGCCCTCGCCGCCGGGGCCGCCGTGGCGCGCGAACTCGATCCGGCCGAGCTGGGTCAGGCCCAGGTTGCCGCCCTCGCCGACGACCTTGACCCGCAGGTCCTCGCCGTTCACGCGGATCGCGTCGTTCGCCTTGTCGCCGACGTCGGCCTGCGATTCGGCGCCGGACTTCACGTACGTACCGATGCCGCCGTTCCACAGCAGGTCCACCGGCGCCTTCAGGATCGCCTTCATCAGCTCGGCCGGGGTCAGCTTGGCGACACCGGCCTCGATCCCGAGGGCTTCGCGCACATGCGCGTTGACCGGGATGGACTTGGCCGTACGCGGGTGGATGCCGCCGCCCGCGGACAGCAGCTCCTTGTTGTAGTCGGCCCAGGACGAGCGCGGCAGTTCGAACAGCCGGCGGCGCTCGGCGTACGAGACCGCCGAGTCCGGGTTCGGGTCGATGAAGATGTGCCGGTGGTCGAAGGCCGCGACGAGGCGGATGTGCTCGCTGAGCAGCATGCCGTTGCCGAAGACGTCACCGGACATGTCGCCGACACCGACCGCGGTGAAGTCCTGCGTCTGGGTGTCGTGCCCGAGCTCGCGGAAGTGCCGCTTGACGGACTCCCAGGCGCCGCGGGCGGTGATGCCCATGCCCTTGTGGTCGTAACCGGCCGAGCCGCCGGACGCGAAGGCGTCACCGAGCCAGAAGTTGTACGACTGCGCGACCTCGTTGGCGATGTCGGAGAAGGTCGCGGTGCCCTTGTCCGCCGCGACGACGAGGTACGTGTCGTCCTCGTCGTGCCGCACGACATCGGCAGGCGGCACGACCTCGCCGGCCACCAGGTTGTCGGTGATGTCCAGCAGCGCGGAGATGAAGGTGCGGTACGCGGCGATGCCCTCGGCCAGCCACGCGTCGCGGTCGACCGCCGGGTCCGGCAGGTTCTTGGCGACGAAGCCGCCCTTGGCGCCGACCGGCACGATGACGGTGTTCTTCACCATCTGCGCCTTGACCAGCCCGAGAACCTCGGTACGGAAGTCCTCCCGGCGGTCGGACCAGCGCAGGCCGCCGCGGGCGACCTTGCCGAAGCGCAGGTGGACGCCCTCCACGCGCGGCGAGTAGACCCAGATCTCGTACGCCGGGCGGGGCGCGGGCAGGTCCGGGATGGCCTGCGGGTCGAACTTCATCGAGACGTACTCGTGCTGCTGGCCGCCCGCCGCCTCCTGGCCCCTCTTGTCGCTTCCCTCGCTGGCGCTCTGGCCCCTCTTGTCGCTTCCCTCGCTGGCGCTCTGGCCCCTCTTGTCGCTTCCCTCGCTGGCGCTCTGGAAGAAGTTGGTGCGAAGGGTGGCCTTGATGAGGGTGAGGAAGGCGCGCAGGATGCGGTCCTCGTCGAGCGAGGCGACCTGGTCGAGCGCCAGGTCCATCTCCTCCAGCAGCGCGTCGGTGAGCTCGGTGCCGGCCCGCTGGCGGTCCGGCGACATCCGGGCCTCGAAGAGGGAGACCAGCAGCCGGGTGGTGTGGACGTTGTTGCAGAGGGTGTCCTCCATGTAGTCCTGGCTGAAGGTGGAACCGGCCTGCCGCAGGTACTTGGCGTACGCGCGCAGCACCACGGCCTGCCGCCAGTCGAGGCCGGCCCGCAGCACCAGGCTGTTGAAGTTGTCGTTCTCGGCCGCGCCCGTCCAGACCGCCGAGAACGCCTCCTGGAACCGCTGGCGCGCGTCGTCGGCGAGGTAGTCGCCGTTGGCCACCGGGGCGGGCATCCGCAGACCGAAGTCGTAGACCCAGGCGTGCGTGCGGTCCGCGCGGCGCAGCTCGTACGGCCGCTCGTCGACGACCTCGACACCGAGCCGGTTGAGAACCGGCAGGACGGCGGAGAGGGAGACCTGGTCGCCCGCGCGGTAGATCTTGAAGCGGCGCTCGCCGGGGGCGGCGCCCACCGGCTCGTACAGGGAGAGCGCGAAGTCCTTCCCGCTCGTCGAGAGGCGCTCCAGCTGGAGGAGGTCGGCGACGGCGGCGCGCGGCGAGTGGTCGGCCTTGTAGCCCTCGGGGAAGCCGGCACCGTAGCGGCGCAGCAGCTCGGCGGCGCGCTCCTCGCCGGTCTCGGCGTTGAGCGCCTCGGCGAAGCCGTCGGCCCAGGAGCGGGCGGCCTCGACGAGCCGGGCCTCGATGCGGTCGGCGTCGGCGTCGGTGAGGTCGGGCAGCTCGGTGCCCGGCGGGACCCGGACGACGAAGTGGAGGCGGGAGAGGATCGACTCGGTGTTCCAGGCGGTGAAGTCGACGCTGGTGCCGCCGAGCTCCTCCTTGAGGATGTCGATCAGACGCAGCCGGACATTGGTGGTGAAGCGGTCGCGCGGCAGGTAGACGAGGGCCGAGTAGTAGCGGCGGTATTCGTCCTGGCGCAGGTAGAGCCGCAGCCGGCGGCGTTCCTGGAGGTACAGCACGCTGGTGACGATCGAGCGGAGCTGGTCGACCTTCGTCTGGAAGAGCTCGTCGCGCGGGTACGTCTCGAGGATCTGCAGCAGGTCGCGGCCGTCGTGACTGTGCGGCGAGAAGCCGGCGCCGTCCAGCACCTCGGCGACCTTACGGCGGATGACCGGGACGCGGCGGACCGACTCGGTGTACGCGGCCGAGGAGAACAGGCCGAGGAAGCGCCGTTCGCCGATGACGTTGCCCTTGGCGTCGAACTTCTTCACGCCGACGTAGTCGAGGTAGCTCGGGCGGTGGACCGTGGAGCGGCTGTTCGCCTTGGTGAGGATGAGGAGCCGGTGCTCGCGCGCCTTCGCGCGGGCGTCGGCGGGCAGCCGGTTGAAAGACGGCGAGACGGGGTGGCCGTCGTCTGAACCGCTGTGGTGCGGGTCGGAGCGCAGGATGCCGAGGCCGGTGCCGGCGACGGCGGACAGCGAGTCGTCTTCGGTGAGCTGGTACTCGCGGTAGCCGAGGAACGTGAAGTGGTCGTCGGCGAGCCAGCGCAGCAGCTCGCGCGCCTCCTCGACCTCCTGGTCGCGCAGATCGTCGGCGGTGGGCTCGCTGGGCAGCTCGTCGGCGATGCGCATCGCGGCGTCGCGCATCTTCTCCCAGTCCTCGACGGCCTCGCGCACGTCGGACAGGACGCGCAGCAGGTCGGCGGTGATCTGCTTGAGGTCGGCGCGGTCGGTCTCGCGGTCCATCTCGACATGGATCCAGGACTCGACGAGCGCGTCGTGCGGGCGGACGGTGTCGTCGCCGAGATCATTCGGCGTCCCGGAGGGACTCGATGAGGGGTGGCGGCCGGGCGACGGGTGGGCGCAGTCGGGGCCGAGGACCTCGATGAGCTTGCCGGTGAGGTCGCGGCGGACGACGACCTGCGGGTGGATCACGACATGGATGCCGCGGCCCTGGCGGGAGAGTTCGTTGGTGACGGAGTCGACCAGGAAGGGCATGTCGTCGGTGACGACCTCGACGACGGAGTGGCTGCAGGTCCAGCCGTTCTCCTCGACGGTCGGGGTGTGCACCCGGACGTTGGCGGTGCCCTGCGGACGGTTCTCGGCCAGTCGGTAGTGCGAAAGCGCCGCGCCGAACACATCGACCGGGTCGCGGTCGGTCAGGTCCTCGGGGGCGGTGTGCAGGTAGTAGCGCTGGAGGTAGGCGAGGAGCGCGTCCCGGTCGGGGCCCTCTTCGCTGTGCTCAGCTACCCGGGCCGCCCGTGCGAGCAGCTCGGCCTTGGCTTCGTCCAGCTTGGTCTGCATGTCCTCTGGCTCCTGTCGCGCGCCGTTGCGTGACGTAGGTGAAGGAAAAAATGACGTACCGCCGCGACGCGGGGTGTCCGGTCGGAGTCGACGCTATGTCGGGATAAGAGATGACCGGGGCGGAATCGGCCAATGTGGCAGCCGACCGGCCCTGGCAGCAGGGATCAGCGAAGGCCCGGGCACGGTGGTGCGCCGGGCGCAGTCCCCCAGCTACCGCTGGGAGGTTCCCCCAGGGGGCTTCACTGCCCCCGAGGCGTATCGCGCTGATCACGGGTCCAGGCTATCGCCCTGCCCCCCCGACGCGTCATGAGCCGTATGTGTACAAAAGAAGGGGGTGAAGTTTGACGTTCTGGACAGCGACGCGTGCCCTCTTGGCAAACTCCTGTCACCGGTGCACGTTGGCGGCAGTCCACTGACGAGGAGCAGCAGTCATGACAACGAAGATCCTCATCGTGACCGGTGACGCGGCGGAGTCGCTGGAAGTCCTCTACCCGTACCAGCGGCTGCGCGAGGAGGGGTACGAGGTCGAGATCGCGGCCCCCGCGCGCAAGAAGCTCCAGTTCGTGGTCCACGACTTCGAGCCGGGCTTCGACACGTACACCGAGAAGCCGGGCTACACCTGGCCCGCCGACCTGGCCTTCTCCGAGGTCGATCCCGGAGACTACGCGGCCTTGGTCATCCCAGGCGGCCGGGCCCCCGAGTACCTGCGCAACGACCCCGAGCTGCGCAAGATCCTCAAGTCCTTCTTCGACGCCGACAAGCCCATCGCGCAGATCTGCCACGGCCCGCTGCTGACGGCGGCCATCGGCGGCCTCAGCGGCCGCCGCGTCACCGCCTACCCGGCCCTGGAACTGGACATGCAGACGGCGGGCGCCACCTTCCAGGACGTCGAGACGGTGGTCGACGGCACCCTCGTCTCGGCCCGCGCCTGGCCGGACCACTCGAGCTGGATGCGGGAGTTCCTGACGGTACTGCGCACCAAGGCACCGGTGACCTGACGCGCCCATGCGCCGGGTCCGGCGCGGGGCGGCCTGCCAGGGGGAACGGCAGGCCGCCCCGGCCGCCCAGTTGCGCGGCCACCGCGACCGCGACCGCCCAGGCCGCCCTAGCCGCCCAGTTGTTCCGCCACCGCCACCGCCTCGGCCAGCGTGTCCACCACCGGTACGCCGGCGGTGAACAGGCTGGCCCGGCTGTGCGAGCCGCCGGTGTAGAGCACCGCGCCCGCGCCCACGTGCGCGGCGGCCACCGCGTCGTCGACGGCGTCGCCGATCACGACCATCCGGTGGGGGGCGATGCCCTCCAGGGCGGCGAGGTGGCGGACCATGTGCTCGGCCTTGCCGGTGTGCGACGGCCCGATCCGGCCGTCCACCCGGATGAAGCGGTCCTCGATGCCGTGGGTGCGCACGATGGGTATCAGGTTCTCGTGCGGGGCGAGCGAGCACAGCGACTGCGTGAACCCCGCCGACTGCCAGTCCGCGAGCAGCTCGCCGGCCCCCTGAGCCAGCCCGGAGGTCTCGGCGAAGGCCCAGTAGTACCGGTGGAAGGCCTCGTCCATCACCACCCACTCGGCATCGGTGGGGAGCCGGCCCATCAGCCGCTCGTAGAAGCGCGGAACCGGTACGCAGTACAGCTCGCGGTAGCGCTCCAGCGTGATCGGGGGCAGGCCGATCTCCGCGAACGAGGCGTTCGTCGCGTTGATGACGGCGTCGGTGTCGTGAAAGAGCGTGCCGTTCCAGTCCCAGACGATGTGCGTCCCGTACTTCCCCATGCGACGACCGTACCCGCCGGGACCGACAGGCCGGGTCAGCCGATGAGGTTCGGGATCTCCTGAACTCCGTACCACAGCAGCTCGTGGTCCTCGGCGCCGTCCACCGTGAACTGCGCGTCGTCGTCGCCCATGTCCGCCGCGCCCAGCGCCTCCGCCGCCGCGGACACATCGGCCTCCGCGTCGGACGCGTCCACATGTACGGCCGCGGCCTTGCTCAGCGGTACGGCCGGAGCGATCCGCACCTCGCCCAGCGCCGAGGCGTCCAGACCCCGGTCGGGGTCGGCCACGGCCAGCTGGTCCGGTACGTCGACGGCGACGACGACCCGGCGGCGCGCGGCCGAGCGGTCGCCGGCCAGCAGCCGGAGGGAGGCGGCGGCGGCCCGGCTCAGCGCCGCGTACTCGAGCTCCTCGATGTCGTCGGAGACGTACCACTCGCGCAGCGCGGGGGTCACCGCGTAGGCGGTCAGCGGGCCGGGACCGAGTTCGCCGGCCTTGTGCGCCTCTGCGAGACCGGGGAGGGTCAGGGGGACGTACACGCGCATGACTGGCCGCTTTCCGTAGTCGGGAGACAGGCTCAGGATACGTGCGGCGGTCCCCCTTCGGGGTGCTGGTCCGGTACGCACCGGGCGTCCACCGTGCGCCGCCGGTGCCGTCGGTGCGCGGCTCCCTGAGGGCCCGCATCACCCTGATAGGTGACATCGGCCGCCCCTGCCACCTGCGGGGACACGCGTTGCGACCCGCCTCTGGCCCCATAGAAGATCACCAACGAAGTTACCGCCCGGTACTCCGCCGGGCCCGGCATCTCGGGGGCGATCGGTATGGACAGGACCCGGCCCGCAGGACGGCACGACCAGCGCCGTCCCGGCACCGCAGCGGCAACGGCCCGCGCGCGCCGGCAGCACAAGCCGCACTACTGGTTCGCGGACCGCCTGCTCGCCGTGCTCAGCGGGCAGCGCCCGGTGCACTGGATGCTGGGCCACACCATCGGCGAGGCTTACGAACAACTGGTGCGACTCGCGCCGGGTGCCCCACTGCGCCCAGCCGAGCGGGTGATGCCGGTGGTGCGGCACTGCGGGGAGTTCCACCCCGGGCCGGGGGTGATCGAGGCGTTCGCCAGGATCGGCGCGGGCGAGCGGGTCACGGCGATGGCGTTCCGCCTGGAACAGGGCGCGGACCAGCGCTGGCGCTGCGCGGCGGTGGAACTGGGCGGCGGACGCGTGCCCGCGTAACGCCGCCGCCGTCCAGGCCCCCCGGCAGGCCGCGATCGGGCAGCACGGCCGGCAAGAGGCCAGGCAGGCGATCAGACCGCCACCGGGCGACACAGCCGGGCACGCGACCATGCGGCGGCCAGACCCGCGGCCAAGCAAGCGGCCGGGTTGCCCGGCTCCGGCCAGGAACCCGGCCGGCACGGTCACGCACACGGCCGGGCGACACGGCCACGCCGACGCAACACAGCACGGCACGGCACGGCAGCCGGGCACGTGACCATGCGGCCGGCAACCCGGCCAAGCACGGGGCCGGCCGACGCGGCCAGGAAGCCGGCCGCCGGCCGGGTGTCCGGCCGGCACGGGTACATGGCGGGGCAACGCGTGCAGGCCGCGAGCGGGCTGCACGGCCGGGCACGTGGCCCGACCCTCAGCCAGACGTGCGGCCGCAGCGCCAGGCACACGCAAACGGCAACGCGGCCGGGGCCGGACACCTTGTGGTGTCCGGCCCCGGCCGTCAGGTCGTGCTTCCTACTTCTTGCGGCGGCGGGCGCCGCCCTTCTGGGCCTTGCGGCGCTCGGCTCGCGTCATGCCGTCCGACTCTGAGCGGGCCGGGCCGCCGTTCTCGAACTCGCCCTCGATGATGCCGCCGTCACCGTCCACCTTCGGTGCGGAGAAGTGCAGCCGGTCCGGGCGCTGGGCGCCGAGCCCCTTGGCGCGGATCTCGGGGCGCGCACCGGCCGGCACCGCGTCCTCCTTGGCGAGCGACCGCTTCTCCGCGCCCACTCGGTCGGACACCGCCTGCACCGGGACCTCCTCGACCTGCTGCTCGACCTGGACCTCCAGGTTGAACAGGTAGCCGACGGACTCCTCCTTGATGCCCTCCATCATGGCGTTGAACATGTCGAAGCCCTCGCGCTGGTACTCCACCAGCGGGTCCTTCTGGGCCATCGCGCGGAGGCCGATGCCCTCCTGGAGGTAGTCCATCTCGTACAGGTGCTCGCGCCACTTGCGGTCCAGGACCGACAGCACCACGCGCCGCTCCAGCTCACGCATGATCTCGGAGCCGAGCTGCTGCTCCCGCGCGTCGTACTGCTCGTGGATGTCGTCCCTGACGGACTCCGCGATGAACTCCGCGGTGATGCCGGCCCGGTCGCCCGCCGCGTCCTCAAGCTCCTCGACGGTGGCCTTCACCGGGTAGAGCTGCTTGAAGGCGCCCCACAGCCGGTCGAGGTCCCACTCCTCCGCGAAGCCCTCGACGGTCTCCGCCTGGATGTACGCGTCGATGGTGTCGTCCATGAAGTGGCGCACCTGCTCCTGCAGGTCCTCGCCCTCCAGAACACGCCGGCGCTCGCCGTAAATAACCTGGCGCTGCCGGTTGAGCACCTCGTCGTACTTCAGGACGTTCTTACGCGACTCGAAGTTCTGCTGCTCGACCTGCGACTGCGCGGACGCGATCGCCCGCGTCACCATCTTGTTCTCGATCGGCACGTCGTCGGGCACGTTGGCCATCGCCATCACGCGCTCGACCATCTGGGCCTTGAACAGGCGCATCAGGTCGTCCCCGAGCGACAGGTAGAAGCGGGACTCGCCCGGGTCGCCCTGCCGGCCGGAACGACCGCGCAGCTGGTTGTCGATACGGCGCGACTCGTGCCGCTCGGTGCCCAGGACGTACAGCCCGCCGAGCTCCTTGACCTCTTCGAACTCGGCCTTGACGGCCTCCTCGGCCTTCTGGAGCGCGGAGGGAAGGGCCTGCGCCCACTCCTCGATGTGCTCCTCCGGGTCGATCCCGCGCTGGCGCAGCTCCGCCTCTGCGAGGTCGTCCGGGTTGCCGCCGAGCTTGATGTCCGTACCGCGGCCGGCCATGTTCGTGGCGACCGTGACCGCGCCGCGGCGGCCGGCCTGGGCGACGATCGTCGCCTCCCGGTCGTGCTGCTTGGCGTTGAGAACCTCGTGCGGGATGCCGCGCTTGGCGAGCTGCTGCGAGAGGTACTCGGACTTCTCGACCGAGGTGGTGCCGACCAGGATCGGCTGGCCCTTCTCGTGCTTCTCCGCGATGTCCTCGACGACCGCGGCGAACTTCGCGACCTCGGTGCGGTAGATCAGGTCGCCCTGGTCCATGCGGACCATCGGCCGGTTCGTCGGGATCGGCACGACGCCCAGCTTGTAGATCTGGTGGAACTCGGCGGCCTCGGTCATGGCCGTACCGGTCATGCCGGAGAGCTTGCCATAGAGGCGGAAGAAGTTCTGCAGGGTGATCGTGGCGAGGGTCTGGTTCTCGTCCTTGATGTCCACCCCTTCCTTCGCCTCGATCGCCTGGTGCATGCCCTCGTTGTAGCGGCGGCCGGCGAGAATACGGCCGGTGTGCTCGTCGACGATCATGACTTCGCCGTCGATGACGACGTAGTCCTTGTCCTTCTTGAACAGTTCCTTCGCCTTGATGGCGTTGTTCAGGTAACCGACGAGCGGGGTGTTCACCGACTCGTAGAGGTTGTCGATGCCCAGCCAGTCCTCGACCTTCGAGACGCCGGACTCGTGGATGGCGACGGTGCGCTTCTTCTCGTCGACCTCGTAGTCGCCGGTCTCCTCGAGACCCTTCAGCGGGTTGCCGGCCTCGCCCTGCTTCAGGCGGGTGACGAGTTTGGCGAAGTCGCCGTACCACTTGGTCGCCTGGTCGGCCGGGCCGGAGATGATCAGCGGTGTACGGGCCTCGTCGACCAGGATCGAGTCGACCTCGTCGACGATCGCGAAGTTGTGGCCGCGCTGGACGAGCTCGTCCTGCGACCACGCCATGTTGTCGCGCAGGTAGTCGAAGCCGAACTCGTTGTTCGTGCCGTACGTGATGTCGCAGTTGTACTGCTCGCGGCGCTGCGCGGGCGTCATGTTGGCGAGGATGCAGCCGACCTCGAGACCGAGGAACCTGTGCACCCGGCCCATCATCTCGGAGTCGCGCTCGGCCAGGTAGTCGTTCACCGTGATCAGGTGCACGCCCTTGCCGGACAGCGCGTTGAGGTAGGCCGGGAGCGTACCGACGAGGGTCTTGCCCTCACCGGTCTTCATCTCGGCGACATAGCCGAGGTGCAGCGCCGCGCCGCCCATCATCTGTACGTCGTAGTGGCGCTGTCCGAGTACGCGCTTGGCGGCCTCACGCACGGTCGCGAACGCCTCGGGGAGCAGGTCGTCCAGGCTCTCACCGTCGGCGTAGCGCTCCTTGTACTCCTCGGTGAGCGCGCGCAACTCGGCGTCGGAGAGCTTGACGAAGTCCTCTTCGATGGAGCTGACCTGGTCCGCGATGCGGTGCAGTTTGCGCAGGATCTTGCCTTCGCCTGCACGCATGAGCTTGTTGAAGACGGACACTGAGGCTGGTCTCCTTGCCGGTCGGGCCTGGCACGGTCGAGTTCTGTTTCAACACAGTGCGGGCACGGCAGGTGGGCCCCACCGCAACCGCCATCGTAAGCGAGGACCCGCCCGGGCCGGGAGGTCCGCACTAGGAGAACGACGCTGCGCCGCGTGAGGTGCCCGGGGCGGGTACCCAAAACTTCTGGCGCCGCTCCCCGGCACCGGCCCAGAATCGGGTGATGGAGACCGTGACACTCACCACGGAGCGGCTGCTGCTGCGCCCGTTCGAGCCCGCCGACACCGAGGCCGTCTTCCTGGCCTGCCAGGACGACGAGATCCAGCGCTGGACGACCATCCCGTCCCCGTACGCGCGCGAGCACGCGGAGGGTTTCACCGGACAGCTGGTCCCGGACGGCTGGCGAGACGGCTCCGCCTGCACCTGGGCGGTGCTGATCCAGGACACCGGCGAGCTCGCCGCGTCCGTCGCGGTGACCGTGCGGTCGCTCTCCGGTACGTGGGAGATCGGCTTCTGGACGGCGAAGCGGCACCGCGGCCGCGGCTATATGACGGAGGCCGCGCGGCATGTGGCCCGCTGGTCCTTCACCGAGCTGGGGGTGGAGCGGCTGGAATGGCGGGCCGAGGTCGGCAACGCCGGCTCGCGCGCCGTCGCGGAGAAGGCCGGCTTCCGGCTCGAGGGCATCCAGCGGTCGGGGCTGCTCAACAACGGCACCCGGCGTGACAGCTGGGTGGGGGCGCTGCTCCCGTCCGACCTCGGACTGCCCACCGAGCACCCGTACCTGCCCGCCGCCCGTACCGGCAGCTGAATCACCGCACTTCAGGGGGCGTTGTCAGTGGTGGCCTCTAGGGTTCGGCCCATGACGAGTCTGCCGCCGCCCTCCCTCGTACTGTCCGCCGACGACGCCCGCCGGATCGCCCTGCGCGCGCAGGGGTTCCTCGGCGCCCCGGACCGGCGGGCCGGGGTGCGCGGCGTGCTGCGCCACCTCGGCGCGGTGCAGCTGGACACGATCTCGGTGCTGGCGCGCTCGCACGAGCTGATTCCCTACGCCCGGCTGGGCGCGGTCGGCCGCTCCGCGGTCGAATCGGCCTACTGGACGACTGCGTCCACGGGCGCGTCTTCGACACGAGCGCACGCCTTCGAGTACTGGTCGCACGCGGCCTGCATCCTGCCCATCGAGGAGTGGCCCCACTTCGCCTTCCGGCGGCGGGCCCGCCGAGCGCGCGGCCACCGCTGGCATGTGATGGAGGACGCCGACCGCTCCTGCGCGGCGGTGCTCGACCGGCTGAAGGCCGACGGCCCGCTCACCTCGACCGAGTTGGGCGGCGCGAAGAGCGGCGGACCGTGGTGGGACTGGTCCGAGACGAAGATCGCGGTGGAGTGGCTGCTCGACACCGGCGAGGTGGTCTGCACCGAGCGGCGCGGCTGGAAGCGCGTGTACGACCTGGCCGAGCGCGCCCTCCCGGACGCGCTGCTGCATGACGACCTGGACGACACGGAGTGCCTGCGCCGCCTGGTCCGGCTGGCCGGGCAGTCGCTGGGCGTGGCCACGCGCGCGGACCTCGCCGACTACCACCGCCTGAAGGGCGAGCAGGTCGACGCGGTGATCGCGGACTCGGGCCTGGTGCCGGTGCAGGTCGAGGGCTGGGGCAAGCCTGCAAAGGGGAGGGTCGGCGCGCAGGGCCTCGCTGGAAGGACGGTGGCGGGAGACGGGTGGGCAGACCCCTCGATGCTCGGGTCCGCGCCTCGCGGCCGGCATCGCACGACGCTGCTGTCGCCGTTCGACTCCCTCATCTGGGACCGGGCCCGCACCGAGCGGATCTTCGGCTTCACCCACCGGCTGGAGGCGTACGTACCCAAGCCCAAGCGCATGCACGGTTACTTCGCGATGCCGCTGCTCGCGGGCGGGCAGCTGCTGGGGCGGGTGGACCCGGCGCGTGAGGGGACGACCCTGGTGGCCCGGCAGGTCTCGCTGGAGAGCCGCAAGGCCGTCCGGCCGATGGCCGAAGCCCTGGTCGAGGCGGCCAGTTGGGTCGGCTGCACGGACGTTCGTCTGGAGCGCGTGGCCCCGGCCGGCCTCCAGGAGCCTCTGGTGAAGGCGCTCGCCGAAGCCCTCACCTGATCTCGAGGATCTTCTCCCGCATCGCGTAGACCACGGCTTCCATCCTGGAGTGCAGCTGGAGCTTCTCCAGGATGTTGCGCACGTGGTTCTTCACGGTGTTCTCGGAGATGAACAACTCCTTGGCGATGTCACGGTTGTTCATCCCGGTCGCGACGAGCTTGAGCACTTCCAGCTCCCGCTCGGTCAGCCGGGGAGCGGGCACGAGCCGGCGCTCGTCGGTGCGCTGGATCATCGACTTGAACTCGGTGAGCAGCTTGGAGGCCATCGAAGGGCTGATCTGCGACTGCCCGTCGGCGACGGCCCGGATCGCGGTGGACACCTCGTCGGTGGAGATCTCCTTCAGGAGATAGCCCGTGGCACCTGCCTTGATCGCGTCGTAGAGGTCGGCTTCCTCGTCACTGATCGTCAGCATGATGATCTTCGCGCTGGGGGCCACCTCCTTGATGGAGGTGCAGGCCTCGATCCCGCCGCGCTTGGGCATCCGTACATCCATCAGCACGATGTCGGGCAGCAGGTCGGCCGCCTTGTCCACCGCCTCCGCGCCGTCCCCGGCCTCACCGACGACCTGGATGTCGTCCTCCTGGGCCAGGACGATCTCCAGTCCCCGGCGGAAGAGGGCGTGGTCGTCCACGACGAGGACCCGGATCGGCTCCTCGCGCGAGCCGCCGCTGTCCGGGCCGGTGCCGAGGCCGGCGCCGTCGTCGTTCATGTCGGCCTCGTCGTGCACCGGCCCGAAGCTGTCCGCCATCGTTCCTCCCCCTGAAGGCCATGGCCCTGGTTCATGTGCGCCGCCAACCGGAGGACACAGCGCGCCGGTTGGCTTGCCACGCCATGATTTCATGCCGGGACGCCGCCGCGGTGCCCCAGTGGTCGCATGGTGGTGCCCCTGGGGGCGCACGGGCGCTCCAGGGGCACCACCACCATGCTGTACGTCGCGGCTGCCGCGACCGTTCAATCGCCGGTCAGCCGCCGAGTGCACCACCCGCGCCACGGGGTGCTTCCGCGGCGAGCGGGTCGGTCGTCAGGTGGATGACGCCGTAGTCGTATGCGTGCCGCCGGTAGACGACACTCGGTTCCTTGGTCTCGGAGTCGACGAACAAGTAGAAGTCGTGCCCGACCAGCTCCATCTCGTAGAGCGCCTGGTCCAGCGACATCGGGGCGGCCACGTGGTTCTTCTCCCGGACCACCAGAGGTCCTTCGCCCTGAACCTCGAGGGAGCCGATCCTCGTGGTGGGGATGCCTTCCTGCTCCTCTGCGGGGGCGAGTGCGCCGCTTCCGTTGAGGACTGCCGCGCCGGGGACGCGGTCGGCGACTTCGGCGGCGGAGATCCTGCCGTTGCCGCGACGGGTGTGGCGCTTGTCGTGCTGCTTGCGGAGCCGTGCCTCGAGCTTGCCGGTGGCCAGGTCCAGCGCCGCGTACGGGTCGGCTGCCGCCGCCTCGGCGCGGATGACCGGCCCGCGGGAGTGGAGGGTGATCTCCACCCGGTCGGAACGGTCTGCCTGCCGCGGGTTGTGCTCCTTGGACACCTCGACGTCGAGGCTGATCACCTTGCCGTCGAGCTTCTGGATCTTGTCCAGCTTCAGCTTCTCGGCCACGTGCTTGCGGAACCGCTCGGGCACCTCGGTCTTGCGGCCCTTGACGACGATGTCCACGCAGAACTCCGTTCCCGGATAGCTCCGCTACAGCGGCGGAGCGTCTCCCACTTGCACCAGACTCCGGTGTTCACCGGAGTCTCGGACTTGGCGACTTTCACCTCCTCCTCCCCCGTCGGCAAGACTTCCACCCCACCGATTTCGCCATTCCTCACAACCGAACATAGCTCGCTCGGACGGTTGTCGGCACCCGCTACCGGGCCGTACCTCCGATCGGGGGTATTTTCCCTCTCACCTCGGGGAACGAAGCAAGATCTTTGTCAGTTCCGGTTTATGCCGAACGACAGCGAAGGGGCGGCAACCACAGCTGCGCTCGTCTGTGCGAATGGCGGAAGGCGCGTTTCCACGGCGACCGCCCGTGCGGCCTCTGCCAGTGAGGCACCCGTGGTCATCAGATCGTCCACCAGCACCACTCGGCCGCCCTCCAGCAGCCTCCCGCACCCCTCCCGTACGTCCAGGGCCCCCCGCAGATTCGCCAGCCGCTGCCGGGCACCCAGCCCCGACTGGTCGGCCACCGCCCTGCGCTGGCGCAGCACCGCGGCCACCCGTGCCGACGTCCCGGTCCGCCGCAGTTCCGCCGACGCGGCGAGGGCGATCCGGCGGGCCGGATCATGCCCGCGGGCCCGGAGCGCCTTGCGTGAGGACGGCACCGGTACGAGTACCAGCGCCCCCGCGTACGCATGCGGCACCCCGGCCCGTACCGCCCCGGCCAGCGCCTTGCCCAGCACCCCGGCGAGGCCGAGGGCGCCGCGCTCCTTGTGCGCGAGCAGCACGGCCCGCACCGCGTCCCCGTACGGCGCCGCCGCATGCACCACGGGCAGCCCGGCCGGCTCCGGGACCGGCCGCACCCGGTGGGGCGGCGCACCGCACAGCGCGCCGCGGCAGTCCTCGCACAGCACCGTGCGGGGCAGGCCGCAGCCGCCGCAGTCGACCGGCAGCACCAGGCCGGCGATCTCCTGCCACCACCCCCGCATGACTCCACTGTGCCGGTGTGTAAGCCGTCCAGCCACCCCTGTGGACAACTGCGGGCCGCGAGGGCCGCCACGGGCCGCACACCGAGCAGCGGGCGGTCAGCCGGAGCGGGTGGGTCAGCCGGGATAGACCGGCGCCGCCCCGTCCTCCACCACGGTCTTCCACTGGGCCCCCGGCGGCAGCCAGACGATCCCGTCCTCCTCGGAGTGCGCCACGACCGGCAGCCGCTCGTCCTCCGAAGCGGCGATCGCCGTCACTCCCGTGGCACCGGGCAGGTTCCCGGAAGTCGTGGCCGAGCCGTCCGCGTGCATGTAGCGGACCTGGAGCAGCCCGCCCGACTCGCGGCCGACCACGAGCAGCCGGCCCCGGCTCGCCCACGACATGGCGGTCACATCAGCCATCCGGGGAGCCGCCGGCCGCAGCTCACGTACCGACACGGTCGCGGCGCTCCCGCTGCCGCGCCGTTCCACCCGGCCGGTCTGCAGCGTCTTGCGCCCGTCCTTGGACGACACCAGGAGCGCGATCCGCACCCCGTCCGCCGACACCCGGATCGCTTCGACACGGCCGCCCGCCAGCCCCGCCACGTCGACCGCCTGCGGCTTTCCCGTCCCGCCGGGGAGCCGCCACAGCACAGGTTTCGCCGGGTCCCGGTCGGCCACCCACAGATCGCCGCGCCCGTCCCAGCTCGGCGCGGACAGCTGCCGGGCCGCACTGGTCAGCACCGGCTTGCCCAGCGGCCCGTCGGTGGTGAGCGAGGCGACGTACAGCGAGCGCCGGTCCAGGGGGACCGCAGCCGCACGCTTCTCGTCGTGGGCCACCGCGACGGTGCTCAGCTGGAGGCCCGCGCTCGTCAGCGGCCCTGCCACCGGCTCGGCGGCCGCGGGCTTCGACTCGCTGTCGCGGCGCGCCTGCATCCGTACCAGGCGGTGCTCGCTGTCGACGAAGTACTGGTGATCGGCGCGCCTGGAGCCCTGATGTGCCGTCACCTCCGCGAGCGCCTCGTCGACGTCGCACAGGGGCGAGTCGTCGGAGCGCAGCAGCTCCACCCGGTCGACCCGCGAGGACGTCAGATCGGCCATGGTGAACAGCAGTTGGGTCGCCATCCGCGTGCACTGGGTCTGAGCGACGTTCGAAGCCTTGTCGTTCAGCGGCACCTTCAGCACGTTCTGACCGCCGTACGTCAGCGTCGTCGTGCCCGGCTTCAGCCCCGAACCCGTGGGGAAGCTCGAAGTGACCACCGGGGCCAGCCATTTGGTCGGCCCTTCCAGAAGTGCCTTGACCGTCTGAGTCATCGGGTCCATCCGCGACTCGGGGTCCTGACGCTGCCGTACGTAGACAGGGTCGGCGACGAGCTTGTCGGCCGCGAAGTAGTACTTGTTGACGGGCTGGAAGATCCGCTGGAAGTCGGACTCGGCGAGAACCAGGCCGTCCGGCAGCGCGTCGATCCGCCACTCCTTGCCGTCCTTGACGAGCTGCAGATGCTCCTCGTAGTCGCCCGCCCCCGCCTGCGGCTGATACGCACGCCGCTCGTCCACCCCGGCGACCTGCTTGCCGGTCAGCTTGAAGCGGGCGCCGACCGACTCCTTGTCGATGCTCCGCTCGGGCTGCCTGCCCGGTGCGGCGGCGAGCACGGTGACGCCGGCCCCCGGCTTCCACGCCTTCGACGCCCGCTTCGTCAGGTACTTGCGCGCGGTGGCGAGCTGCG
This sequence comes from Streptomyces sp. A3M-1-3, assembly GCF_024213665.1. Classification (GTDB taxonomy): domain Bacteria; phylum Actinomycetota; class Actinomycetes; order Streptomycetales; family Streptomycetaceae; genus Streptomyces. The sequence continues at coordinate 9,934 of NZ_JANAVP010000036.1, read as the reverse complement.
GATCGTCACTGGCCATGGCCTCCATGAAGCCGTCCACGATCTGCGCGGGCTGCGCGCCGTCCCGGGGCGGCACCCCGAAGACCCGCACCTGCGAGTCGGCGCCCTGCGACGCCTGGACGGGCCGCACCTCCCCGCTGTCCGGCATGGAGGCGCAGCCGGCGAGCAGCAGGCCGCTGCAGCCGAGCAGGGCAGGCGTCTGCCAGGGACGCCTCCGGAACAGCCGGCGCCGGTCAGCGTCCACGAGCGATGTCCTCCCCGTCAGGTACGTGCGTGTCCGCGCCCGGAGCCGCTTCGGCGCCCCGGCGCTCGCCCGGCGTCCGCGCCACCACCCGGGCACCGTTGCCCGGCAGGGCCGTCGGATCCGCCGAAGGTGTGGCCGTACGCGGCACGATCGGCCGCGGCGCGATCGGCACCCGCGACGGACCGGCCGGTACGGGCCGGTCGCCGACCGGCTGCGCCGGCACGGTGCCGAGCCGGCCGGCGCCCGCGTGCGCCGCCGATGATGCCGCCGCGGCTGCCTCTGCGCCGGCCCGCTCGCGTCCGCGCCGCGAGTCCTCGGGCTCCAGTGGAATGGGCGAGCCCCGCAGCGGCTCGTCCGCCGTACGCGGCAGGGTCAGCCGGAACTGCGATCCGCCGCCCGGCTCGCCCCATGCCTGGAGCCATCCGCCGTGCAGCCGGGCGTCCTCGACGGCGATCGAGAGGCCGAGTCCCGTACCACCGGTGGTACGGGCGCGCGCCGGGTCGGCCCGCCAGAAGCGGTTGAACACGCGGGTCGCCTCACCGGGCTTCAGTCCCACGCCGTAGTCGCGTACGGCGACCGCGACGGCGCCGCCGGCGGAGGCCAGGCGCACCACCACATCCCGGCCCTCGCCGTGCTCCACGGCGTTGACGACCAGGTTGCGCAGGACGCGCTCCACCCGCCGGGCGTCGGCCTCGGCTATGACGGGCTGCTTGTCCCCGGTCACCCGGATCCGGCTGCCCTTGTGCTCGGCGAGCGGCTCGGCGCCGTCGATCACCCGCCGTACGACTTCGCGGAGGTCGATCGGCTCGGCCTCCAGCGCCGCCGCACCCGCGTCGAACCGGCTGATCTCCAGCAGGTCGGACAGCAGCGACTCGAACCGGTCCAGCTGCCCTCCGAGCAGCTCGGCCGAGCGGGCGGTCACCGGGTCGAAGCCCTCGCGGGCGTCATGGATGACGTCGGCGGCCATCCGTACCGTCGTCAGCGGGGTGCGCAGCTCGTGCGAGACGTCCGAGACGAAACGGCGCTGCATCCGGGACAGGTCCTCCAGCTGCTGGATCTTGTGCTGGAGGTTCTGCGCCATCTTGTTGAAGGCCTCACCGAGCCGGGCGATGTCGTCCTCACCGGTGACCTTCATCCGCTCCTGAAGACGGCCGGCGGACAGCCGTTCGGCGATTCCCGCAGCCATCCTTACGGGCGTGACGACCTGCCGCACCACGAGCCAGGCAATGGCCCCGAGCAGCACGACGACGAACAGCCCGGCGGTGGCGAGGGTGCCCTTGACCAGGGTGAGCGACTCCTCCTCCTGCGCGAGCGGGAAGAGGTAGTACAGCTGGTACGGCTCTCCGTTGATGTCGCTGAGCCGTTTGCCGACGATCAGCGCGGGCTCCGCCTCCGCCTCCGTCGGCACGACGTACTGGATCTTCGTGAAGGTCTGGTACGGGCCTGTCCCGCTGTCGACGGCGCTCCGCAGCTCCTCGGGCACGCTGGCGACCGGATCCACGTTGCCGGAGGCGCGCAGGCCCCGGATGCCCGAGGTCTTGTCCTCCGACTCGGATCCGAGGGCCACCACGTTGAAGGCGTTCTGGCCACCGCTGGCGAGCTCGACCACCAGGTTGGACATCCAGGTGGCGCTGCGGGCCGCCTTGGCGTCCCCGGCGCCGCCCTCCTGGTCGTCACCGGGGCCGGGCGTGTTCGCCTTCTCCTGGGCGGCCGCGAAGCCGCCGGCGGCCTGGCTCTGCGCCGCCTCCTCCTTCGCGTCGAGCAGGCCGTTGCTGACCTGCCCGATGACGACGAATCCGAGCAGCAGCACCACGCCCAGGGACATCAGCAGCGTGCCTGCGACCACCCGGAGCTGGATGTTCCGCCGCCACAGCCGCACGGCCGGCAGCAGCGGCCTGCGCACCCAGCGGGCGAAAAGGCGCAGCACAGGGCCGCCGGTCGCGCCGTCCCGGAGCAGCCGGCGTCCCCGCAGTACACGTCCGTACCAAGAGCTCCTGCCCGCGCGGTCGGCAGGCCGCCCCCTGTTCACTCCCGGCTCCCCGGGCATCGGAGCAGCGCTGCCGGAGGCCATGTCAGCTCGGCCCGGCCTTGTAGCCCACGCCACGCACCGTCACCACGATCTCCGGCCGCTCCGGGTCCTTCTCGACCTTCGAGCGCAGCCTCTGGACATGCACATTGACCAGCCGCGTGTCCGCGGCGTGCCGGTACCCCCACACCTGTTCGAGCAGCACCTCGCGAGTGAATACCTGCCACGGCTTACGGGCAAGCGCCACCAGCAGGTCGAACTCGAGCGGGGTCAGGGCGATCGACTGCCCGTCCCGCTTCACCGAGTGACCGGCCACGTCGATGACGAGGTCACCGATCGCCAGCTGCTCGGGCGCCGGCTCCTCCGACCTCCTCAGCCTCGCCCGGATCCGGGCGACCAGCTCCTTCGGCTTGAACGGCTTGACGATGTAGTCGTCGGCCCCCGACTCCAGACCGACCACCACATCCACGGTGTCGCTCTTGGCCGTGAGCATCACGATCGGCACACCGGATTCCGCCCTGATCAGCCTGCAGACCTCGATGCCGTCCCGTCCGGGCAGCATCAGATCCAGCAGCACCAGGTCCGGTTTGGCCTCCCGGAATGCGGCCAGGGCCTTGTCGCCGTCCGCTACGAACGACGGCTCGAAACCTTCTCCACGCAGCACAATGCCGAGCATCTCGGCCAGTGCGGTGTCGTCGTCGACGACAAGGACACGTCCCTTCATAATCGACATCATCCCATTATCTAATCGTTACCTGACGTGACCTGGCACACAGCTCGGCGAGCCCTGCACCTGTCACAGGAGAAAGCACACCCTCCTCGGTGACGATCGCCGTCACCAGTTCCGGGGGCGTCACATCAAAGGCAGGGTTGTACACCTGCGTTCCCAGGGGTGCCACCGGCACCCCACCTCCTGCCTCCGTCCCGGCCGCCGGAAGCGGAACGTGCGGAGCGGTGAACTCCGTCACTTCCTGCCCCGGCCGCTGTTCGACCTCGATGGACGCCCCGTCCCTGGTGTCCAGGTCCACCGTCGTGGTGGGTGCCACGACAATGAACGGCACATGGTGGTAGCCCGCCAGCACGGCGAGCGGATAGCTGCCGACCTTGTTCGCGACCGAACCGTCCGCGGCGATCCGGTCCGCCCCTATCAGTACCGCGTCCACCTCCCCCGCGGCGAACAGGGAGCCCGCCGCGCTGTCCGTAAGCAAGGTGTACGCCATCTCGTGCCGCGCAGCCTCGTACGCCGTCAGACGCGCGCCCTGCAGCAACGGGCGCGTCTCGTCGACCCACAACCGCCGCAGCCGCCCATCCCGGTGCGACGCGAGCGCCACCGCGAACGCCGTGCCCTCGCCGCCCGACACCAGCGCCCCGGTGTTGCAGTGGGTCAGTATGCGGTGCCCGCCGGCCGGCAGCAGCTCGTCCAGCAGCGCCAGACCGTGCCTCGCCATCCGCGCACTGTCCTCGGCGTCCTCCCGGTGCAGCGACCGTGCGGACGCGAGGGCACTGGCCGCCGCCTGCTCCGGCCCCGCACCGTCCTTCACCGCCGTCCGGTACGCGGCCGCCGCCCGCCGGACCCCGCTGCCGAGGTTCACCGCGGTGGGCCGCGCCTGCTCCAGCAGCCCGGCCGCCTCCTCGACGTCGTAACCGCGTGCCGCGGCGAGCGCGACACCGTATGCCCCCGCGACGCCCAGCAGAGGCGCCCCGCGTACGGCGAGGGACTGGATCGCCTGCACCAGCGCAGGTACATCCGTACACACCAGTTCCACTTCCTCGGCCGGCAGCCGGGTCTGGTCGAGGAGCACCAGTACCGGTCCCTCCGGCGGCTCCTCCCAACGCAGCACTGGAAGGGACGGCGGCTCTCCGCCCACCGGGGATTGCGCGTACTGATCAGCCATTCGCCCAGTCTGCATGGTGAAGCACCGACAATTGAAGGTGCGAAGGAGATGGAGATACAGGGGCCGGTCCGCGCCGGGGCGCCACATGGCACGATGGCTGCCACACTGCCGCCGCGCCCGCGGACGGGCACTGCGAAGGAGCGACGATGAACGACACTCCGGGCTGGGCCTCGCCCGGATCCGCACCCTCGGACGGCCAGGAACCCGATGTGCCCGGTCCTGCCGAGCCCGCCGACCAGTCCGGCCAGTCCGGTCAGACCGATCAGTCCGGTCAGTCCGGTCAGTCAGGTCAGCCGTCGAAGTGGTCCGAGCAGCAGCCCCCGGCCGGCCAGTGGTCCGCGCCCGGTGCCCCCGGCACGGGCCCCACGCCGCAGCAGCCCGCACCCGGCTGGGGCGGCCAGTACCAGGGCGCCCACACCGGCCGGGGCGCCCAGAGCGGCTGGGGCGGCCCGTACCAGGGCGGCGGCTGGGGCGGCCCGCCACCCGCGGCCAAGCCCGGCGTCATCCCCCTGCGACCGCTCGGCGTCGGCGAGATCCTCGACGGAGCCGTCTCCACCATGCGCGCCCACTGGCGCACCGTCCTCGGCATCTCCCTCGGCGTCGCGCTGATCACGCAGCTCGCGGTCGTCCTCGTCCAGGGCTTCGCACTGGAAGAGCTGAACGCCGCGGGCACCACGTCGTCCGACGCCGGGGAAGCGTTCAGCGAGCTCGGCAACAGCGCGGCCAGCGACGTCATCGCCCAACTGATCGCCCTGTTCGGGACGGTGCTCGCCACCGCGATGCTCACCATGGTCATCAGCCGCGCCGTACTCGGCAGGTCCGTCACCATCGGCGAGGCCTGGCGCGAGTCCCGGTCCCGGCTGCCGCGTCTGGTGGGTCTGACCCTGCTCCTGATCGTGATGATCGTCGCGATCTTCACCGTCGGCGTGCTGCCCGGCATCCTGACCCGCTCCTGGGAACTGGGCGTGCCGGGCTTCCTCATCGCCGTCCCGGTCGCCGTATGGCTGTGGATCCGCTACGTCCTCGCCTCCCCCGCTCTGATGCTGGAGAAGCAGGGCGTACTGGCATCCATGAGGCGTTCCGCGAAGCTCGTCCGCGGCTCCTGGTGGCGCACCTTCGGCATCTGGCTGCTCGCCAACATCCTGACCGGCATCGTGAACGCGATCATCGTCGTCCCGTTCTTCCTCCTCGGACTCGTCCTCGGCGGCGGAGGAATGGACTCCTTCGTCAACGGCACCACCGAGTTCACCTGGGCGTTCCTGATCATCAGCGGCATCGGCTCGGTGGTCGCCCTCACCATCACGTTCCCCATCAGCGCCGGCGTCACCGCCCTGCTCTACATGGACCAGCGCATCCGCCGCGAAGCCCTCGACCTCGAACTCGCCCGCGCCGCCGGCCTCCAGGGTTACGCGGACACTCCCCCGCCCGGCACCGCCGCGGGGAGCTGATGCGGTGAGTACGACGGGGGGCGTCACGACGGCCATGGCCACACTGCTGCCCGGCGGAGAGGAACCGCCGGTGACGGATCCACGCGTACCCGCCCGCGAGGCGGCGGAGCGGGAGCTGTCCAAGCCGATGTACCACGAGAACGACCCCGGCCTCTTCCAGCGCGCCCTGAGCCGCTTCTGGGAGTGGGTCGACGAGCTGTTCAGCGCCGCCTCCCGGGCGACCCCCGGAGGCACGCTGGGCCTGCTCGTGATCGTGCTGCTGGCCGTCCTCCTCGTCGTCGCCCTGTGGTGGCGGCTGGGCACCCCGCGCCGCACCGCGGCCCTCGGCGGCGTGCTCTTCGACGACCGGCCGCGCAGCGCGGCGGAGCACCGTACGGCAGCCGAGGCGCACGCCAAGGCCCACCGGTGGACCGAGGCCGTCCAGGAACGCATGCGCGCCGTCGTCCGTTCCCTGGAAGAACGCACCCTGCTCGACCCCCGCCCCGGCCGCACCGCCGACGAGGCGGCCGCCGAAGCGGCCGGCCCGCTGCCCGGTCACGCCGAGGACTTGCGTGCCGCCGCCCGCGCATTCGACGACGTCACCTACGGCGGCCGAGCCGCCGACGAGCCGGCCTACCTCCGGCTGCGCGACCTCGACCTCGCCCTGGAGCGCACAAAGCCGGTACTCAGCGGCGCGGACCGAGGAGCCGTCGAATGACCGAGGCCACCTCACCCACCACGTCGGTCTCCCCGACCACATCGGTCTCCCCCACCCCCCGCCAGGTGTGGACCCGCTCCCGCGGCCTGCTGGCCGCGCTGGCCGTCCTGCTCCTCGCCGGCATCGTCCTCGCCGCCGTCAACTCCGGAGACAAGCACGGCGCCCTCGACCCCCGGTCCGCCGACCGCTACGGCAGCCGCGCCGTCGCAGAACTCCTCGCGGACCGCGGAGTCTCCACCCGCGTCGTCACCACCACCGACGAGGCCGTCGCCGCGGCCGGCCCGGACGCGACCCTCCTCCTGACGACCCCCGACCTGCTCACCGAGCCTCAGCAGGAGGCCCTGCGCGCCGCCACCGAGACCTCCGGCGGCCGCACCGTCCTGATCGAGCCCGGCGCGCCCTCGCTCGGGGTGCTCGCGCCCGGCGTACGAGCCGAGGACCCCGCCACCGACGCCACCCTCGAACCCGACTGCGCCCTGCCCGCCGCCACCCGCGCGGGCAAAGCCGAAACCGGGGGCCTGCGTTACACGGCCGGCAACGCCGCCGACGCCTGTTACCCCAGCGCCGGCCGCCCCACCCTGCTCCGGCTCACGGCCGGCCACAGCGGCGACACCGTCGTCCTCGGCTCGCGCGACATCCTCCTCAACGACCGGCTCGACGACCAGGGCAACGCCTCACTCGCCCTCCAGCTCCTCGGATCCCGCCCTCACCTCGTCTGGTACCTCCCCTCGCTCGCCGACCCCTCGGCCACCGAAGCGGGCGGCGAAGGCGGCGACCGCAGCTTCTCCGACCTGATCCCCTCCGGCTGGCTCTGGGGCCTGCTCCAACTCACCTTCGCTGCCGCCCTTGCCGCCCTGTGGCGCGCCCGCCGGCTCGGCCCTCTGGTCACCGAGCGCCTCCCCGTCGCCATCCGCGCGTCCGAGTCGACCGAAGGCCGCGCCCGCCTGTACCGCAAGGCCAACGCCCGCGACCGCGCCGCCGACGTACTGCGCTCGGCCACCCGCTCCCGCCTCGCGCTCCTTCTTGGCGTACCGACCGCACAGGCCCACACGGCTGACACGCTCCTCCCCGCCCTCTCCGCCCAACTCCCCCACGCAACACGGGACTTCGGCGCCCTCCTCTTCGGCCCCACCCCCGCCGACGACACCGCTCTCATCGCCCTCGCCGACCAACTCGACGCCCTCGAAAGAGAGGTACGCACTTCATGAGCGCCCGGACCAGTGACCTTGCGGACAACGCGGACGACGCCCGCTCCTCCCTGGAGGCTCTGCGCACCGAGATCGGGAAGGCCGTGGTCGGCCAGGACCCCGCCGTCACCGGTCTCGTCGTCGCGCTTCTGTGCCGGGGACACGTCCTCCTGGAGGGCGTCCCCGGCGTCGCCAAGACACTGCTGGTCCGCGCCCTCGCCGCTGCCCTGGAACTCGACACCAAGCGCGTCCAGTTCACCCCGGACCTGATGCCGAGCGACGTCACCGGCTCGCTCGTCTACGACGCCCGCAGCGCGGAGTTCTCCTTCCAGCCCGGCCCGGTCTTCACCAACCTCCTGCTCGCGGACGAGATCAACCGCACGCCCCCGAAGACCCAGTCCTCGCTCCTCGAAGCGATGGAAGAGCGCCAGGTCACCGTGGACGGCACACCCCGCATGCTGCCCGACCCCTTCCTGGTCGCCGCCACCCAGAACCCCGTCGAGTACGAAGGCACATACCCCCTCCCCGAAGCCCAGCTCGACCGCTTCCTCCTCAAGCTCACCGTCCCTCTGCCCTCCCGAGACGACGAGATCAACGTCCTGAACCGGCACGCCGAGGGCTTCAACCCGCGCGATCTGCAGGCGGCAGGAGTACGCCCGGTCGCCGGCCCCGCCGACCTCGAAGCCGCCCGCGCCGCCGTGGCCAAGACCGCCGTGTCCCCCGAGATCACCGGATACGTCGTCGACATCTGCCGGGCCACCCGCGAATCCCCCTCGCTCACCCTGGGCGTCTCCCCGCGTGGAGCCACCGCCCTGATGTCCACCGCCCGTGCCTGGGCCTGGCTCACCGGCCGCGACTACGTCATCCCCGACGATGTGAAGGCCCTCGCCCTCCCCACGCTCCGCCACCGCATCCAGCTCCGTCCGGAGGCCGAGATGGAGGGCGTCACGGCGGACTCCGTCATCAACGCGATCCTCGCCCACGTCCCCGTCCCGCGCTGATGGCCCTCACCGGACGCGCCGCCCTGCTGGCGGCCCTCGGCACCCTCCCCGTCGGCTTCCTCGAACCGAGCTGGACGGGCATCCTCGCGGTCAACGGGCCCCTGGCCCTGGCCTGCGCCTGCGACTTCGCCCTGGCAGCCCCGGTACGCAGCCTGAAGCTGGCCCGCTCCGGGGACACCTCGGTGCGCCTCGGCGAACCCGCGGATGTCCAGCTCACGGTCACCAACACCTCGCGCCGCACACTGCGGGCCCACCTCCGCGACGCCTGGCCGCCGAGCAGCTGGACGCCCGGCACGGAGGCGGAGGCCTCCCGGAACCGCCTGACGGTCCCGCCCGGCGAACGCCGCCGGGTCACCACCCGGCTCCGCCCCACCCGCCGGGGTGACCGCCGGGCCGAGCGCGTCACCATCCGCTCGTACGGACCCCTCGGCCTGCTGGCCCGCCAGGGCAGCCACCAGATCCCCTGGACCGTCCGGGTCCTGCCGCCCTTCACCAGCCGCAAGCACCTGCCCTCGAAACTCGCCCGCCTGCGGGAACTGGACGGCCGTACCAGCGTGCTCACCCGCGGCGAGGGCACCGAGTTCGACAGCCTGCGGGATTACGTCCCCGGTGACGACACCCGCTCCATCGACTGGCGCGCGACCGCCCGCCAGACGACGGTCGCGGTCCGCACCTGGCGCCCGGAACGCGACCGGCACATCCTCATCGTCCTCGACACCGGCCGCACGTCAGCGGGCCGAGTGGGCGACGCACCACGCCTGGACGCTGCTATGGACGCGGCACTGCTCCTGGCGGCCCTGGCCTCGCGCGCGGGCGACCGCGTCGACCTCCTCGCCTACGACCGGCGCACCCGCGCCCTGGTCCAGGGCCGCTCGGCCGGCGACGTCCTCCCGGCCCTGGTCAACGCCATGGCCCCGCTCGAACCGGAACTCGTCGAAACCGACGCGCGGGGCCTGGCCTCCACCATCCTGAACAGCGCCCCACGCCGGTCTCTGGTCGTCCTGCTGACCAGCCTCGACGCCGCCCCCATCGAAGAGGGCCTGCTGCCGGTACTCCCGCAGCTCTCCCAGCGCCATTCGCTTCTCGTGGCCTCGGTGGCCGACCCGCACATCGAAGAGATGACAAAGGCCCGGGGCACGGTGGACGCGGTGTACGAAGCCGCGGCCGGCGCCCGCACCCAGGAGCAGCGCCGCCGCACGGCCCAGCAGCTCATCCGCCACGGCGTCACCGTCGTCGACGCCATTCCGGAGGACATCGCCCCGGCACTGGCGGACGCGTATCTCGCCCTGAAGGCCGCAGGCCGCCTCTGAAAGCAGAAAGGGCAGTGCCGGGGCCTGAACTGCCCGTTCTCAACTGCCCCACAACGCAGAAAAGCCCCGCACCATAAGGTGCGGGGCTTTCCCACAATGATTGTTCGGCGGCGTCCTACTCTCCCACAG
>NZ_JANAVP010000035.1 GCF_024213665.1 Streptomyces sp. A3M-1-3 | reverse complement strand
ACCCGGAAGCTAAGCCTTTCAGCGCCGATGGTACTGCAGGGGGGACCCTGTGGGAGAGTAGGACACCGCCGAACAATTTTTGAGAAATGCCGCTGTCCCCGAGTCAATGACTCGGGGACAGCGGCATTTTTGCGTTTAGGGTCAGGGTATGAGCTACGACCTCGTGATCTTCGACAACGACGGTGTCCTGGTGGACAGCGAGCCGATCTCCAACGCCCTCCTCGCCGGCTACCTCTCCGAGCTGGGACACCCCACCACCTACGAGGAGTCGCTCCGGGACTTCATGGGCTCCGCGATGCACCGGGTGCACGATCTCGTCCTGGACCGGACGGGGCGGCGGCTGCCCGACGACTTCGACGACACGTTCCACGCCCGCGTGTTCGCCGCGTTCGAGCGGGAGCTCAAGCCCGTGACCGGTGTGACCGACGTGCTCGGTTGGCTCGTGGAGAGCGGAGTGCCGTACTGCGTCGCCTCGTCCGCGACCCATGAGCGGATTGGGGTCGGGCATCGGACCACCGGGCTCGACGAGTGGTTCGAGGAGGAGTGGATCTTCAGCTCGCAGGACGTCGGACGCGGCAAGCCGGCGCCGGATCTGTTCCTCCACGCAGCCGAGCGGATGGGCGTACCGGCGGAGCGGTGTGTGGTGATCGAGGACAGCCTGCCGGGGGTGCAGGCCGCGCGGGCCGCCGGGATGGATGTGTACGGCTTCACGGCCATGACGTCGGCCGAGAAGCTCGTCGGCGCGAACGCGTTCTTCTCCGACATGGCGGAGCTGCCCCGACTGCTGGTGTGATCGACCTGCCCACCGGTAGCGCCGGGCCGTACGCTGTCCGGCCATGACAGCTGCGCGCCTGCGCCACGGCAGGGCCTCGTTGGCGTCGGGTTTCTTCGTGCAGGGCGTCACGTTCGCTCTGCTCGTCACCCGGATACCCGCGATTCAGGACCGGTTCGGAATATCCGACGGCCTGCTGCCTGCCTTCCTGGCGGCCGTTCCGGTCCTCGCGGGCGTTGCCAGTGTCGGTACGGAGCATCTGGTGAAGCGGGTCCCGCCCAGTGCGGTGCTCCGGTTGTCCCAGCCGGTCGTGCTGCTGTCGCTGCTCGGGGTCGGCGCGGGGAGCGAGATGTGGCATGTCGCCGCCGCGCTCGGCGTGTTCGGGCTGGCGGTGGGGGCGTTGGACGCGTCCATGAACATGCTGGGGGTCAGCCTCCAGCGGGCCTACGGGCGCAGCGTCATGCTGGGCTTCCATGCCGCGTACAGCCTGGGCGGCATCGTCGGGGCCTCGCTCGCGTGGGCGGGCGCGCACGGGGAGCTGTCGCTCCTGGCCTCGTATCTGCCTGTGGTGGCCGTGCTGTTGCCCGCCGCGCTCATCGGCAGTCGCTGGTACGTGGATGCTGATGGTGCCGCCCCGGTGAGCGCGGCGGGGGAGCAGTCGCCTGTGGCCTTCAAGCTGCTGCTTCCGCTCTGTCTCGTGATGGCCTGCGCGTACATCGGGGATTCGACGGTCTCGAACTGGAGCGCCAAGTATCTGCAGGACGTGCTGGGGAGTTCGGAGCAGCTCGCCACCGTTCCGTACAACGTCTACATGGTCGCCACGCTCCTCGGCCGGGCCGTCGGTGACTTCGGTGTGCGGCGGCTCGGTGCGGTCGCCGTGGTGCGCGGCGGGACGTTGCTCGCCGCCGGCGGTTTCGCGGTGGTGGCCGCCGCGCCCGGCGCGTGGGCCGGGATGCTGGGGTTCACCTTGCTCGGGCTCGGGCTCAGTGTGATCGTGCCGCAGACCTTCGCGGCGGCGGGCAGGATGCTTCCCGGGGCGTCCGACACCGCGATCGCCCGGCTGAACATCTTCAACTACGTCGGTTTCCTGATCGGCTCGCCGCTCGTGGGGGCGGTGGGCGACGCGTGGAGCTACCGGGGCGCGATGCTCATCCCCATGGCGCTTGTGCTGGTGACACTGCTGTACGCCCGCTCGTTCGGCGCGGAGCCCGCCCGATACGGTGGCGGGCATGAGCGGCCGCGGGTTGTTGATGTGGGACGAGGGGGTAACGAAGTATGACTTCGGGCCCAGCCATCCGATGGACCCGGTGCGCCTCGCGCTGACCATGGGCCTGGTGCGGGCGTACGGGCTCGACGCGGCGATGGACGTCGTCGCGGCGAAGCCGGCCGGGGACTCGACGCTGCGGCTGGTCCACCGCGAGGACTATGTGACCGCGGTACGGGAGGTGTCGGCGGACCCGGGGTGCGCCGACGGTTCGTACGGGCTGGGGACGATGGACGACCCCGCCTTCGCCGGGATGCACGAGGCGTCGGCGCTGATCGCGGGGCAGTCCGTGGCCGGGGCGGAGGCGGTCTGGCGCGGCGAGGCCGGGCACGCGGTGAACTTCGCGGGTGGGCTGCACCACGCGATGCCGGGGGCCGCGGCCGGGTTCTGCGTCTACAACGACGCCGCGCTGGCCATCGCCCGGCTGCTGGAGCTGGGTGCCGAGCGGATCGCGTACGTGGATGTGGACGTACACCACGGGGACGGAGTGCAGGCGGCGTTCTGGGACGACCCGCGCGTCCTGACGATCTCGCTGCACGAGCACCCGCGCACGCTGTTCCCGCAGACGGGCTGGCCGGAGGAGACGGGCGGGGCATCGGCCGAGGGCGGCGCGGTGAATCTGGCGCTGCCGGCCGGAACCGGGGACGCGGGGTGGCTGCGGGCGTTCCACGCGGTCGTTCCTGAGCTGCTGGCCGGCTTCCGGCCGCAGCTGCTGGTGACCCAGCACGGGGCGGACACGCACTTCGAGGACCCGCTGGCGCATCTGGCGGTGTCGCTGGACGCGCAGCGGGCCGTACAGGAGGCCTGCCACGACCTGGCGCACGCCCACGCGGACGGGCGATGGCTCGCCCTCGGCGGCGGGGGGTACGCGATCGTGGATGTCGTACCGCGGTCGTGGACGCACCTGGTGGGTATCGCCGCGCACCGGCCGGTCGAGCCGGGGTCGGTGATCCCGGCGTCGTGGCGGGACGAGGTGTACGCGTGGACACGGCAGTTGGCGCCGAGCCGGATGACGGACGGGCGTACGCCCGAGTGGGCGGAGTGGGAGGCGGGCTACGACCCGGCGGACCGGCTGGACCAGGCGGTCCTGGCGACGCGCCGGGCGGTGTTCCCGCTCCGGGGGCTGCTCCCGTAGCCGCCGCTCTGCGCGCATTACGCCAACGGTGCGGCGTATCCGGTGTTTTGACACCTGGCCAGGCCGGTTGCGGCAGCATCGGCAGGGTGTTGAGCACCGGCGCGCTGCGAGCGCATCTGCTGGCCGCCCGGTTGGCCGGGCCCGTGGCCACTTCGCGGGAGGAGAGCCTGCGGAGCTATCGGCTCTTCGCGGCGCGTGACCCGCGGGTGCTGCTCGGCCTGGACCCCGAATGGGGGTGGGGTGAGCGGGATGTGATGGCGCTGATGGCCGACAAGTGCGGGGTGTCGGCGGATCCCGCCCACGTCACCGGGCCCGACGTCATCGATCCGGAGCGGACGCTGGCGGCGCTGGACGCGTTCGGCGGGCGGCTGGGGGAGGCGGCGGCGCGGCGGGCTCCGGTGCTGTTGGGGACGGGTCATCCGCACCGGCTGCTCGGGTTCTACGCCGCGCTGGCAGACGCCCTCTCGGCAGCGGGATGTGCTGTTCTCACCCCTGCGCAGGGTTGCTCTGTCGACATAACGACCCGGTTCGGGGTACGCACGTACAACCTCGACTACGTACGAGGAGTCGCGCTGGTGCGCGAACCGGGCGCCCGGCGAGCCGGGAGTGAGCCCGGCGCACACACCCATTCACCCCTCCCGGTTCGGGCCGCTCTGGCCGGCCTGGCGGAGGGCCGCGGCCCCCTTCCCGAGCTTGTCGTCGGTGACCACGGCTGGGTCTGCGGGGCAGGTCAGCTGGGTATCGAGGCCATCGGGCTCGCGGACACGGACGATCCCGCGCTGTTTGTCGGGGAGGCGGAGGGGCGGGTGTCCGTCGCAGTTCCGCTTGATGACGCTGTGCGGTCCGATTACTACCGGCCGCTTACTCGCTATGTACTCAATCGAGCGTGTCTGTCACAGTAGGCGCCTGATCGCTGCTCCTCTTCCCCACTCGTACCACCCGCCCCTAGTCTGGGGAGTGAGCGCACAGCGACGAGGAGTCACCGGAAGGGGAAGCCGGTGCCCGTCGTTTGCGGAAGGTTCAGGTGTGTCATGGCTGCTGGCGAGAGGCCTCTCAGCGAGGTTCAGTTCCTGACCGTGGCGGAAGTCGCCTCGGTGATGCGCGTGTCCAAGATGACCGTGTACCGCTTGGTGCACAACGGCCATCTGCCCGCCATCCGGGTGGGGAGGTCCTTCCGAGTCCCGGAGAACGCTGTTCACGAGTACCTCCGCGAGTCGTATGTGGGGGTGGAGTCCGCCTGACGGCGCCCTCGGATTACGTCCCTCACTCGGTGGCGGGTAGGCTAGGCCGACGTAGGTCGTGTGGGCCCAGACGCCCCGCACCGAGTGAAGAGAAGTGAGCGAGGGTAGTCGTGGGCTCTGTTATCAAGAAGCGGCGCAAGCGGATGGCTAAGAAGAAGCACCGCAAGCTGCTCAAGCGCACCCGCGTTCAGCGTCGCAACAAGAAGTAAGCGGCGCTGTACGTGTCTCCGCAGCCCCTCCACCAATCCGGTGGAGGGGCTGCGGTGCGTATGCGGCCGTTTGTGGGAGCTGCCACTTCAGGCATCGAGTGGTCATCACAGCGCAACATCCAACCGATACGGTGACGACTACGGGATTCGGGTTGAGGGAAGGCGCTGATCTTGGGCAAGGTCGTGCTCGTGACCGGGGTGGCCCGGCAGCTCGGCGGCCGCTTCGTGCGGCGTATCCAGCGCGACCCCGAGGTGGACCGGGTGATCGGTGTGGACGCCGTCGACCCGGCGCATCATCTGGGAGGCGCCGATTTCGTCCGGGCCGACATCCGGCAGCCGGCGATCGCGAGGGTTCTCGCCGAGCATGCCGTCGACACGGTCGTCCATATGGATGTGACGGGCACTCCGCTGGGCAGCGGCGGGCGCACCACGGTCAAGGAGACCAACGTCATCGGCACCATGCAGCTGCTCGGGGCCTGCCAGAAGTCCCCGTCGGTCCAGCGCTTCGTGGTGAAGTCCAGTACGAGCGTGTACGGTTCCGCGCCGCGCGACCCGGCCGTCTTCACCGAGACGACCCCGCCCAAGTCTCTGCCCAGCGGCGGCTTCGCGAAGGACGCGGTCGAGGTCGAGGGGTACGTGCGCGGCTTCGCGCGGCGCAGGCCCGATGTCGCCGTGTGCGTACTGCGCTTTGCGAACATCCTCGGGCCGTGCGCGGACTCGCCGCTCGCCGAGTATTTCTCGATGCCCGTACTGCCGACCGTCTTCGGCTACGACCCGCGACTGCAGTTCGTCCATGAGGACGACGTCATCGACGTCCTGCGGATCGCCTCGCACGAGCCTAGGCGCGGCACGCTGAACAGCGGCACGTTCAATGTGGCGGGAGACGGGGTACTGCTGCTGTCGCAGTGCTCGCGCAGGCTCGGGCGGCCGACCGTACCGGTGTTGCTGCCGGCCGTCACCTGGGTCGGCTCGGCGCTTCGCACCGTCGGTGTCACGGACTTCTCCCCGGAGCAGATCCGGTTGCTGACCCACGGCAGGGTGGTCCGTACGACGCAGATGCGCGAGACACTGGGGTTCGCACCCAAGTTCACTACCGCGGAGACCTTCGCGGACTTCGCGCGGAGCCGCGGGCCGGGTCTGCTGCCGCCGGACACCCTGGCGAGGGCGGTCGACCGGATAGCGGCGCTGCCCCTCGCGGGGGGCGGACGCGGATCCGGGCATGGGCCCGGACGCGGGCCCGGACAGCCGACGCAGAGCGCCGAAGAAGGAGCGCACCGATAATGGCGGACGCCAAGGTCATTCCGTTCGACGACGACCGCTCGCGCGGCAGTGCGGCGGCCCGCCCGTCGCGGCGTCGGCCGTCCGGCCGCCGTAATCCGGAGCCCTCGGGTGTGCGCGAGGTGCCGGTGAGCGCCCTGCCGGCGCAGCAGGACGCGGCCCAGGACACCGGGGCCGTGCCGACGCTCCTGCACGCGGATGCCGGCGCCGGTGCGGCGGCGGACGGGGGCGGCGGCTGGGACCGGCGGATCGCGGGTGGGCTGTCGTTCCTGCGGCGCCGGATCACCGGCGACTACGAGGTGGACGAGTTCGGGTACGACAAGGACCTCACCGACCAGGTCCTGATGTCGATGGTCCGGCCGCTGTACGAGAACTACTTCCGCGTCGAGGTGAAGGGCATCGAGAACATCCCGTCCGAGGGCGGGGCGCTCATCGTCGCCAACCACTCCGGGACGCTGCCCCTGGACGGGCTGATGCTGCAGGTCGCGGTGCACGACCAGCACCCGGCCGGCCGCCATCTGCGGCTGCTCGCCGCCGACCTGGTCTTCATGCTGCCGGTGATAAACGAACTCGCGCGCAAGGCCGGGCACACGCTGGCGTGCACGGAGGACGCGGAGCGGCTGCTCGAGCGGGGCGAGGTCGTCGGGGTGATGCCGGAGGGCTTCAAGGGCATCGGGAAGCCGTTCAGCGAGCGCTACAAGCTGCAGCGCTTCGGGCGTGGCGGATTCGTCTCCACGGCGCTGCGCGCCGGGACGCCGATCGTGCCGTGCTCGATCGTGGGGGCGGAGGAGATCTACCCGATGATCGGCAACGCGAAGACGCTGGCGCGACTGCTGGGCTTCCCGTACTTCCCGATCACGCCGACGTTTCCGTGGCTCGGGCCGCTGGGGGCGGTGCCGTTGCCGACGAAGTGGACGATCCAGTTCGGCGAACCGATAGCGACGGACGGGTATCCGCCGGAGGCGGCGGAGGACCCGATGCTGATGTTCAACCTGACGGATCAGGTACGCGAACAGATCCAGCACACCCTGTACAAACTGCTGGTGCAGAGGCGCTCGGTGTTCTTCTGACGCTGCCCTCGGCAGCCGGAGGCTGACGCAGCCGCCCGAAGCCCGCGGAGCGGTGCGGGGGCGACAGAAGGAAGGGGCCAGACTGCTGGTGCAGCGGAGGTCGGTGTTCTTCTGACCGCCGGGGCAGGGGTCGGGGTGGGAGGAGGGTTTCCCCTCCCCCCTTCCCGAGACTGGGGGCAAGCCCCCAGTCTCGGGCGGCGCGAGATCGCGTGGGACGCAGGCATGCGAACCGTGCGGGGCGCTCCGAGGGGAGCGCCCCGCACCTTTCGTCTGTACGGAACCTAGTTCGCGTCCTCGCTGTCGATGCCCAGGCCGCCGATCAGGCCCGGGAGGATCGGCGGCAGGGTGATGTCCGGTTCCGGGGACTTGCTGCCGGACGGGGTGGGGCTGGTTCCGCTTGACGGGGGGTCGAGCAGGCCGCTCGTACCGCCGCCGAGCAGGCCGTCTTCCTCGCTGCCGGAGGTGGAGGGCTGGGGCCGGCCCGTGTCGCCCGTCCGTCCGTCGGCCGAGGTCGTCGAGGAGGGCGCCGGACGGTCCGTGCCGGACTGGCCGGAGCGGTCCGAGCCGGATCCCGGCTGCTCGGACGTGCGGCTCTGTCGCGGGGGCCGCGGCAGCAGCGACTGCAGCGGAGCGACCTCGTCGTCTATGGCGTCGAAGACCGAGTTCACCTCGTCGCCCACGTCCGTGAGCTGCGCCGGCAGCCGGTCGCGGAGCCGGCTCCACGCTTCGCGGTGGGATCGGGAGAACGAGGACAGCGTCTGGATGGGGCCCAGCGAGCCGTCCCGTTCGTACGCCTCGTGCAGCAGGCGATGACCCTCGGCCGCGTCGTGCCGCATCCCGGACAGGACGCGTCTGACCTCGCCCAGCGATTCGTGGTCGAGTTCGCCCGCGCGGTCCCGCTCCATGAGGCGGCGGGCCTCGTGGAGCCGGGTCGAGGCCTGGTCGAGGTAGAGCTCACCGCGGTCGGACTCGCCCTCGGCCATGCCGAGCTTGATGTCCTCCATGCCGCGCTTGAGCCCGTAGAGCGAATCACCCGGCAGCGCGTCGGAACTGGCAGCGGCCACTCCGCTGAAGGCCCCCGCGGCCACACCGACGGTGAGCCCGCCTGCCGCGATGCCCTTCGACCAGCGGGAGCGAGGCCGCAACTTCCGGAGCGGGGCGGCCCGGTGGGCGCCGCGGCCGGTCCGCTGTTCGGGCACCTGAGGGCCCATGGACGCACCGCCCTCGGCGACCATGGCCTCCATGACGGCAACGAGCTGTGCCCGCTGCACCACTTTGACCTCGGGGTCCAACTCCGGCCGTGGCAGCTCGCCCAGACCGTTCGCCAGGGCCAACAGGCTTACGTGCTCGGGCTGGTCGGATGGGTCGGGCTGCTCGGCCGCCGAGGCTGCGCTCTCCTCGACGCTCTGATCCTCCAGGGCCCGGGCGAAGGCGTTCGCCCGCCGGTGCGCCGAAACTTGTCCGATCACTGGCGGCACCTCCTCTCGTCATGACGATCGACTCCCCGGGGGTTCCGGAAGGTTGCACACCTTGACCACATCCACACGAAAGAGTGAGTGGCTGCGGGCATGGCGTGTCCACAGGGAGCCTGCATCCCGCACAACGAGCGGCGCGGCACTTGGGTTACGCACGAAGGATGATCGGACCACAGCGTCATCGATGCGTCACCGGGTGTGTCGGGGCGGCGGGCGGTCAGCGGGCATCGTCCGGGAGAAGCCGGGCCAGGGTGCGGACCGCCCGGTACTGGAGGGTCTTGATCGCGCCCTCGTTCTTGCCCATCACCCGGGCTGTCTCGGCGACGGAGAGCCCTTGCAGGAAGCGCAGGGTCACGCACTCCTGCTGCTGCGGATTGAGTTTGCGTACGGCTTCCAGCAGGGCCGCGTTGGAGAGGGCTTCGAGGACGGAGTCCTCCGGACTGCGCTCGACCTCGTTGGCGTCGAGCATCTCGCCGGTGGTGACCTCGAGGCGGAAGCGGCTGGACTTGAAGTGGTCCGCGACGAGGTTGCGGGCGATGGTCACCAGCCAGGCGCCGAAGTCGCGGCCCTGCCAGGTGAAGGTGGAGATACGGCGCAGGGCGCGCAGGAAGGTCTCACTCGTGAGGTCCTCCGCCGTCGCCTTACCGCCGACGCGGTAGTAGATGTAGCGGTAGACGGTGTCGCTGTACTGGTCGTACAGGCGGCCGAAGGCTTCGGCCTCGCCGGCCTGGGCGCGTTCGACCAGGTCCATCATGCGGGCGCTGTCACTGTCGGCGCTCGGGCGGCGGGCGGTGGATGTGCCGGTGCCAGTGCCAGTGCCCGTGCCGCCACGGCCGCGTCTGCCAACCGTCGCACCACCGTCGGCCAAGGCATAGCAAGGACCGGCAGGGCCGATTGCGGCAGGGGCTGGCGTGGCAAATGCGGGGACGGCGTACGCGGTGGGGACGAAGCCGCGCATGTGGTCGAGGACCGTTGCGCGCAGCGTAGCCAGGCCCGAGGCGTCAACCCCGACGTGTGGGTACACGGGACTCCCAGAGGCAGAGCTTCCATCACGTGCAGTGCGGGACCGGTGACTCAGTCGCCATGGTGTGGCGATGAATTGGTACCCGTATGCGTCTGAGGAGAATAACGCTTCGTACAGGCAGTGCTACACCCAGTTGCTCAAATCATCGATTACGTCGCTTCTGTGACGGGTTGATGGCGCATCGAGTCGCAGATCGTGACCGCTTGTTGATCGGTTTGCTTCGCGATCTGCTTGATTGCGGGATGTGTTGTGCCCGAGTGAAGGCCGGCCGCTAGCGGCGGCGGCGGTGCAGGGCCACCGCGGCGGCCGTGCCGCCCGCGAGGGCGCCCACGCCGGCGGCGGCCGGGATGCCGACCTTGGCGGCCTTGCGGCCGGTCCGGTAGTCGCGCAGCCGCCACTCGCGGGCGCGGGCGTGCTTGCGCAGCTTGGTGTCCGGATTGATCGCGTACGGATGCCCGACCAGCGACAGCATCGGGATGTCGTTGTGCGAATCGCTGTACGCGGCGCAGCGGGAGAGGTCCAGGCCCTCGGCGATAGCCAGCGCGCGGACCGCCTCCGCCTTCGCCGGGCCGTGCAGCGGCTCGCCCACCAGCTTGCCGGTGTAGACCCCGTCGACGGACTCGGCGACCGTGCCCAGCGCGCCGGTCAGGCCGAGGCGGCGGGCGATGATCGTCGCGGTCTCCACCGGGGCGGCGGTGACCAGCCAGACCTTCTGGCCCGCGTCGAGGTGTGCCTGGGCGAGGGCGCGGGTGCCCGGCCAGATGCGCTCGGCCATGTACTCGTCGTAGATCTCCTCACCGATGGTCATCAGTTCGGAGACCCGGTGGCCCTTCACGATGGACAGGGCGCTCTCGCGCGCGTCCTGCATGTGCTCGGGGTCCTCGACCCCGGCGAGCCTGAACCACGCCTGCTGCCAGGCGAACCGGGCCAGTTCGCGGCGCTGGAAGAACTTCCGCTTGTACAGGCCGCGGCCGAAGTGGAAGATCGCGGCGCCCTGCATCACGGTGTTGTCGAGATCGAAGAAGGCGGCGGCGCGGTCGTCCCCGGCGACGGGGAACACGGGTGCCGCGGCCTCGCCGGCCGCTGCCGTCTTGGTCGCGTCGATCTCCAGCGACGACTTGCGCGCTGCCTCGGCGGCGGCCTCGCCTGCCAGTACGCTCCGGGCTGTCGCGGAGCGCCTACGGGGGGTGAGCCATCCCAGTGCGGCCATGGCGTGAGCATAGCGATTCTGTTCGGTACTTCCCGCCTCACGAGGGTGCGTTGGCGTGAACAGTACGAGGCCGCCCTGTTAAACGGACCAACCGGACAGGACAGGACCGGCCGGGGCCGGGAAGGGCCGGGGCGGGGCGGGGCGGGTTGAGAATGGGGGCATGAGTCCCCTGTTGCGACGTTCGGACAAGAACAAGAAGCCCAGTGAGCGTCTGGTCACACTCGTCGGCAAGCCGGGCTGCCATCTCTGCGACGACGCCCGGGAGGTGATCGCCGAGGTGTGCGGAGAGGCGGGCACGCCCTGGGAGGAGAAGGACATCACCGAGGACGAGGAGCTGTACCGCTTGTACTGGGAACAGATTCCGGTGGTCCTGGTGGACGGGGAACAGCACACGTTCTGGCGCGTGGACCCGGTCCGGCTCCGCCGCGCGCTGGGGGCCTGACCCGGAATCCGGCTGGCATCATGGGCGATTTGAGCCGTCTCGGGGGCGCAGTCGTGAGGAGTGTGTGCAATTTTGCCCGCTTCGGGCCTTCAACGGGCCTGCCCGGCTCGTAGTTCCGGGATCTTGTGCCCGGGTCGCGTGACCCCGGTCACTTTGCATGGACAAAACGGACGCCATCTTTGTGCACGCGTTCACAAAGACATAGCCTGGCTTCGACGGGGCGGTCCTGGGACAAGCGGCCGCCTGCAGCCCCGCTCATCCCGCAGGAGCACCGTGGCAACTGGCCGAACACACCGACCGGCGACCCGCAGCCGAGGAATCCCCGAGGCCACTGTCGCCAGGCTTCCGCTGTATCTGCGCGCCCTCACCGCGCTCTCCGAGCGCTCGGTCCCCACGGTCTCCTCCGAGGAGCTCGCGGCCGCCGCGGGCGTCAACTCGGCGAAGCTGCGCAAGGATTTCTCGTACCTCGGTTCGTACGGGACCCGTGGCGTCGGCTACGACGTCGAGTACCTCGTCTACCAGATCTCCCGTGAACTCGGGCTGACCCAGGACTGGCCGGTCGTCATCGTCGGCATCGGCAACCTCGGCGCCGCGCTCGCCAACTACGGCGGGTTCGCCTCCCGTGGCTTCCGCGTCGCCGCGCTGATCGACGCCGATCCCGCGATGGCCGGCAAGCCGGTCGCCGGGATGCCGGTGCAGCACGCCGACCAGCTCGAGAAGATCATCGAGGACAACGGCGTCTCCATCGGCGTCATCGCGACCCCGGCCGGCGCGGCCCAGCAGGTCAGCGAGCGGCTCATCGCCGCCGGCGTCACCTCCATCCTGAACTTCGCGCCCACAGTGCTGTCCGTGCCGGACGGTGTGGACGTGCGCAAGGTCGACCTCTCCATCGAACTGCAGATCCTGGCCTTCCACGAGCAGCGCAAGGCCGGCGAGGAGGCCGCCGCCGAGGCGGCCTCGTCGCCTTCCCCCACTGCCTCCGGCGTGGGAGGTGCCCCCGTGGGCGGTGCAGAGGACGCAGGCCGGAAGGGACCCGACGGGGACGTCCCCGCCGTGATGCCGGCATGAGCCTCCTGGTCGTAGGACTCAGTCACCGCAGCGCACCGGTGAGCGTGCTGGAGCGGGCCTCGCTGGCCGCCGACACGCAGGCCAAGCTGCTTCAGGACACGCTGGCCGCCGAGCCGGCCACCGAGGCGGCGGTGCTCGCCACGTGCAACCGCATCGAGCTGTACGCCGACGTGGACAAGTTCCACGCGGGCGTCGCCGAGCTGTCCACGCTGCTCGCACAGCACAGCGGGGTCGGGCTGGAAGAGCTCACTCCTTATCTCTATGTGCACTACGAGGACCGGGCCGTCCACCACCTCTTCTCGGTGGCCTGCGGGCTGGACTCGATGGTTGTCGGCGAGGGCCAGATCCTCGGCCAGATCAAGGACGCGCTGGCGCTGGGGCAGGAGCTGCACACCGCGGGCCGGCTGCTGAACGACCTGTTCCAGCAGGCGCTGCGGGTCGGCAAGCGGGCGCACTCCGAGACCGGTATCGACCGCGCCGGGCAGTCGCTCGTCACCTTCGGTCTCGAGCAGCTCGCGGTGGGCGCCGGCGCGGAGGTCGCGGGCTGGGCCGAGGGCAAGCGCGCGCTGGTGATCGGCGCGGGCTCGATGTCCTCGCTGGCCGCGGCGACGCTGGCGCGGGCCGGGGTGGCCGAGGTCGTCGTCGCCAACCGGACGCCGGAGCGGGCCGAGCGGCTCGCGTCCGTACTGACGGAGCAGAACGGCGCCGGGGTGGCCGCGCGCGCGGTACCGATGTCCGCTGTCGCGGACGAACTGACACGAGTCGATGTCGCGATCTCCTGCACGGGTGCGACGGGTCTGGTCCTGACCGCGGCTGCGGTACGAGCCGCGCTGGGGCTGGAGCCGGAGCCGGCTCCGGTCCACGCCCCGGCGACGGCTGACGCGGGTGCGGGAACGGCTGCGGACGACCTTCAGCCGGCCTCCGACGCGCTCGTCGCACGGCTTGCGGCTGCCGCCGCGGCCCAGCGGGGCCGCATTGCCGAAGCGAAGCCGCCCGCCGGTTCCGGTGCGCCAAGCGGCGTTACCACCGGGCCCGCAGGGCAGGGGCCCGATGGCGGCCTAGGCGACGGCGGGTGTCCCGTCGGGCTTGACGATGTGCAGCCCGGCAGTGACAGCGAGGCCCTCGTGGCCGGGCTCGCCGAGCGGGCCGCGCTGATCGCCGACGCGCCGCGGGCCGGTGCGGACGCCGACTCCATGGAGCTGCACGGCGCCTGGGCCGACCGCGGAGCGACCGACCGCCGGACCGTGTCCGGTACGGCGGTACGCAGGGCCGGCCACGGTGTTCCCGTACGGCTCGCGCTGCTCGACCTCGCCATGCCGCGGGACATCGACGCCGCCGTGCACCGCATCCCCGGTGTGCGACTGGTCGACATCGAGTCGCTCGCCGAAGCCTCCGCGGACGCTCCGATGGCGGCCGATGTGGACCAGGTGCGGACGATAGTGGCGGACGAGGTCGCCGCCTTCGGTGCCGCTCAGCGTGCCGCGCACATCACCCCCACCGTGGTCGCCCTTCGCACCATGGCCGCCGATGTGGTCGCGAACGAGGTCGCGCGGCTCGAAGGCCGGCTCCCCGGCCTCGACGACAAGGAGCGCGCGGAGATCACGCAGACCGTGCGCCGCGTCGTCGACAAGCTCCTGCACGCGCCCACCGTGCGGGTCAAGCAGCTCGCGAGCGAGCCCGGCGGCGCCGGGTACGCGGACGCGCTGCGTGAACTCTTCGACCTCGACCCGCTGGCGGTCGCCGCCGTCAGCCGGGCCGACATGAACGACGTCGACCTCAAGAACCGAGGGCGGGCATCATGACCCAAGCCGCTTTGAAGCTGGGAACCAGGCGCAGCAAGCTCGCCATGGCCCAGTCCGGACACGTCGCGGAGGCGGTGCGCAGGATCACCGGGCGCCCCGTCGAGCTGGTGGAGATCACCACGTACGGAGACACCTCCCGCGAGCATCTCGCGCAGATCGGCGGGACGGGTGTGTTCGTCACCGCCCTGCGTGACGCGCTGGTCCGCGGCGACGTCGACTTCGCCGTGCACTCGCTCAAGGACCTGCCGACCGGGCAGCCGGACGATCTGGTGCTGGCCGCGATCCCGAAGCGCGAAGACCCCCGCGATGTGCTGGTCGCGCGCGACGGGCTGACCTTCGAGCAGCTGCCGGCCGGCGCGAGGATCGGTACCGGTTCGCCGCGCCGGATGGCGCAGCTCAACGCGTACGCGCGCTCGCACGGTCTGCGGATCGAGACCGTGCCGATCCGTGGGAACATCGACACGCGCATCGGATATGTACGGAACGGGGAGCTGGACGCGGTGGTTCTCGCCGCCGCGGGTCTGGCCCGCATCGGCAGGACCGACGAGGTGACCGAGTTCCTGTCGGTCGACGCCGTCCTGCCCGCCCCCGGCCAAGGAGCCCTGGCTGTCGAGTGCACTGCGGCAAACGCAGACCTCGCTGCCGCGCTCGGAGAGCTCGACGACCCGTACACCCGGGCCGCCGTGACCGCCGAGCGATCCCTGCTCGCCGCCCTGGAGGCCGGCTGCAGCGCACCTGTGGGTGCGCTCGCCGACCTGCTGGCCGACGGACAGGTTGTCACCGAAATGCGCCTGCGCGGCGTCGTCGGCACGACCGACGGCTCCACGCTGGTGCAGATGTCCACCACCGGTCCCGTACCCACGTCGCACGGCGACGCCCTCGCGCTCGGTCGCGAACTCGCGTCCGAGATGCTCGCCAAGGGTGCGGCCGGTCTTATGGGGGAGCGAGCACTTTGAGCCCCACCACCGCCAACCACGCCTTCCCGGCATCCGGGCACGTCACCTTCCTGGGTGCCGGACCCGGAGATCCGGGACTGCTCACGCTGCGCGCCGTCGAGGCGCTCGCGAGTGCGGACGTACTGATCGCCGAGCCGCATGTGCTCGACGTGGTGCGTACGCATGCGCGGGCGGACGTCGCTGTGTTTGATCAAAGCGTGCCTCAGCTGACGGTCGTTGACGAGACGTCAGGAACCGCCGGGGTCCCGGTGATCCGGGACGCCGCCAATCTTGTCATGGAGGCCGCGCGCAGCGGCAGGCGGGTGGTCCGTGCGGTTTCGGGCGACCCCGGTCTCGACGGCAACGCCGGTGACGAGATGCTCGCCTGCGCCGCCGAAGGCATCCCCTTCGAGGTAGTGCCCGGTGTCGCCACCGCGGTGGGTGTACCCGCGTACGCCGGTGTACCGCTGCGCGACGCGCAGGGCGCGGACGTCCGGTTCGTCGATGCCCGTACGGCCTCCCAGCGCTGCTGGACCGAGGTCGGCGCGAGCGATGCGACGGCCGTGGTCTCGACGACCCTGGAGGCCGTGGCCGCGGCCGCGGGCGAACTCGTCGCGGCCGGCCGCAAGCCGGACACCCCGATGACCGTCACCGTCGCCGGCACCACCACGCGCCAGCGGACGTGGAGCGCGACACTGGGAACCGTGGCGCAGGTCCTGAAGCAGGCGAAGGTACTGCCGTCCCCGGAGGGCCACCAGCCCGTCATAGCCGTGGTCGGCGAGCGCACTGCTGCCGCCCGGCGCGACCAGCTGTCGTGGTTCGAGTCGAAGCCGCTCTTCGGGTGGCGGGTGCTCGTGCCGCGT
The DNA here is from genome assembly GCF_024213665.1 of Streptomyces sp. A3M-1-3. Lineage (GTDB taxonomy): Bacteria > Actinomycetota > Actinomycetes > Streptomycetales > Streptomycetaceae > Streptomyces. The sequence goes on along the minus strand of NZ_JANAVP010000035.1, from coordinate 57,626 downwards.
ACGAAGGAGCAGGCGGCCTCGCTCTCCGACCAGCTCAGGTCGTACGGCGCGGTGCCGCACGAGGTCCCGACGATCGCCGTCGAGCCGCCGCGTACGCCCCAGCAGATGGAACGCGCGGTCAAGGGCCTGGTCACCGGCCGCTACGAGTGGATCGCCTTCACGTCGGTCAACGCGGTGAAGGCGGTCCGGGAGAAGTTCGAGGAGTACGGGCTCGACGCCCGTGCCTTCGCGGGCATCAAGGTCGCCGCCGTGGGCGAGCAGACCGCCAGGTCGCTCATCGAGTTCGGTGTGAAGCCGGACCTGGTGCCCAGCGGCGAGCAGTCCGCGGCCGGACTGCTGGAGGACTGGCCGCCGTACGACCCGGTCTTCGACCCGATCGACCGCGTCTTCCTGCCGCGCGCCGACATCGCCACCGAGACGCTGGTGGCCGGGCTGATCGAGCTCGGCTGGGAGGTCGACGACGTCACGGCCTACCGGACCGTGCGCGCCTCGCCGCCGCCGGCCGACACCCGTGAGGCCATCAAGGGCGGCGGCTTCGACGCGGTGCTCTTCACCTCTTCGAGTACGGTCCGCAACCTCGTCGGCATCGCGGGCAAGCCGCACAACGTCACGGTCATCGCCTGTATCGGTCCCGCCACGGCCAAGACGGCCGAGGAGCACGGGCTGCGTGTGGACGTACTCTCGCCGGAGCCGTCGGTGCACAAGCTGGCCGAGGCGCTCGCGGAGTTCGGCGCGCAGCGCCGCGAGGCGGCGAAGGATGCGGGCGAGCCGGTCACCAGGCCGAGCGAGCGCCGCCCCGGAGCACGCCGCCGGCGCACCACCTGACGTGCGGGGAGCCCGGCTGCCGGCCGGGCTCCCGCCGAAACATCCAAGAGTCCAAGAGGCGACTGAAGATGACTGTGTACGGATCCTTCCCCGGCTCACGGCCGCGCCGGCTGCGCACCACCCCGGCGATGCGGCGGATGGTGGCCGAGACGCGGCTGCACCCGTCGGACCTGATCCTTCCGGCGTTCGTACGGGAGGGCGTGACCGAGCCGGTCGCGATCTCCGCGATGCCCGGCGTTGTCCAACACAGCCGGGACACGCTGCGAAAGGCCGCCGTCGAGGCGGTTTCCGCGGGTGTCTCCGGGATCATGCTCTTCGGCGTGCCGGCGGACGAGAAGAAGGACGCGGCCGGTACGGCGGGTACGGACCCGGACGGCATCCTCCAGGTCGCGATCCGCGATGTCCGCGCCGAGGTGGGCGACGACCTCGTCATCATGTCGGACCTGTGCCTGGACGAGTACACGGACCACGGCCACTGCGGTGTGCTCGACGCCGAAGGGCGGGTCGACAACGACGCGACGCTGGAGCGGTACGCCGAGATGGCGCAGGTCCAGGCCGACGCGGGCGTCCATGTGGTGGGCCCGAGCGGCATGATGGACGGTCAGGTCGGTGTCATCCGCGACGCGCTGGACCAGACCGGTCACGAGGACGTGGCCGTGCTCGCGTACACCGCGAAATACTCCTCGGCCTTCTACGGCCCGTTCCGGGAGGCTGTCGGCTCGTCGCTGACAGGCGACCGCAAGACGTACCAGCAGGACCCGGCGAACGCCCGGGAGTCCCTGCGGGAGCTGGCGCTCGACCTCGAAGAGGGCGCCGACATGGTGATGGTCAAGCCGGCCGGTCCGTACCTGGACATCCTGTACCGGGTGGCGGAGTCGGTGGACGTGCCGGTGGCCGCGTACCAGATCTCCGGCGAGTACGCGATGGTCGAGGCGGCGGCGGAGAAGGGCTGGATCGACCGGGACAAGGCGATCCTGGAGACCCTGACCGGCATCAAGCGCGCGGGCGCGAGCATGATCCTGACGTACTGGGCGACGGAGGTCGCGCGCGGGCTGTGACCCGCGAGGTGTGGCTGCGGGCCGGGGATGCGTCGTCCCCGGCCCGCAGCCTTTCCCGTGGGGGGTCTTGTCAGCAGCTGAGGTTGCCGCCGGGGGTGGTGCCGAGGATCTGGACGAACCGCTGGTAGTTGTTGATGCGGCTCTGGACCTGGGCGGGGTTGCCGCCGTTGCACTCCAGGCTGCCGTTGATGCTGCGGATCGTCTCGCCGAAGCCGCGGCTGCCCACCATGGCGTTGTGCGGGGTCACCGTGCCGGGGCCGGTCTGGGTGTTCCAGTACCAGAGGCCGGTCTTCCAGGCGACCGCGGCGTTGTTCTGTACAAGCCAGGGGTTGTTCAGCAGGTCGAGTCCTAGTGCGTCGCCGGCGGCCTTGTAGTTGAAGTTCCAGCTGAGCTGGATCGGTCCGCGGCCGTAGTACGCGGCCTGGCCGGCCGGGCAGCCGTACGACTGGCTCCAGTCGCAGTAGTGCGGGTAGTTGGCGGTGTTCTGCTCCACGATGTGGACCAGGCCGCCGGTCTCATGGCTGACGTTGGCGAGGAAGGCCGCGGCCTCCTGCTTCCTGATGGTGTCGCTGCCCGTCTTCGCGAAGCCGGGATACGCGCTGAGCGCGGCGGTCAGACCGCTGTACGTGTAGAAGGAGTTCCGGTTCGGGAACATCTGGTTGAACTGGGCCTCGCTGACGACGAAGCCGGAGGGGTCGGGCGTGGTGCCGCCGCCGCTGCAGGTGTACGGGTCCCAGTACCAGGTGCTGATGGTGGGGTCGTAACCCGGGTTGTCGTGCTCGGCGATGTAGAACTTGCCGTCGGTGTATTTGACAACGTTGCCAGTGGTGTAGGACCTGCCCTGTACCCACTGGGGGGCGGTGTCGCAGGGACCGGTGGCGGGGGCCGAGGGGGCGGCGGAAGCGGCGGAGGCGGGCATGAGGGCCGCCAGGCCGATGGCGACGAGCATCGCCATCGGCAGGGACATGACACGGTTACGCATCGCGCGCTCAACTCCTCTGCGCGGGTGGGGGGTTGTGGTGCCGCCGCCCACTCAAGCGTTTTGGTCTGGACCAGTCAAGGGTCCAGGCCAATGTGACCGATGTTCAGGCGGGCAGGGGTGGTGATAAGCGCCCGCGCGGCGCACTCTGGAAGCGGAACCACTGGAGGTGATCGGCCATGCAGACACTCGTCGGATGGCACATCGAGATGGAGTTCCGCGAGGAGGGCGACAAGACCAAGGCCGCCGCGATGGTGCGGCTCGGTGACGGCACGGAGTTCCGGGCCCACGGGAACGCCAGCCGCCACCCCTCCGATCCGGAACAGCTGCGGGTGGGCGAGGAGATCGCGGGCGCGCGGGCGCTCATGGACCTCGCGTCGCAGCTGCTGCAGAAGGCGCACGCGGAGATCGACGAGGCCACGAGCAGACCGTCGCACCCGCTGACCTGACCCACCCCGGGCATGACGAGGCCCCCCACCGGGAACCGGTGGGGGGCCTCGCCGTGGCGCGTGTGATCAGAGGCGCTCGGGAGTACGGATGCCGAGGAGGGCCATGCCCTGGTGGAGCGTGCGGGCTGTCAGGTCGCAGAGGAAGAGGCGGTTCTCCACCATTTCCGGAGTCTCGGCCTTCAGGACCGGGCAGTCGGCGTAGAAGGCCGTGTAGTGCGACGCCAGCTGGTAGAGGTATGCGGCCAGCTTGTGCGGCTCGTACGACGATGCGACCTCGGCCAGGACCTCCGCGAACCGGTCCAGGTGCAGCCCCAACGCGCGCTCTGCCGGGGCCAGTCCGAGCTCCGGGTGGGCGGCCGGCTTCGCGTCCCCGGCCTTGCGCAGGATCGACTGGATACGGGCGTACGCGTACTGGAGGTAGACGCTCGTGTCACCGTTGAGAGACACCATCTGGTCCAGGTCGAACTTGTAGTCGCGAGAGGCCGACGTCGACAGATCCGCGTACTTGATCGCGCCGATGCCCACCTGGGCGGCGCGCTCGGCGATCTCCTCCTCGGTCAGGTCCTGGGCCTTCTCCCGTACGACCGCCGCCGCCCGCTCGACCGCCTCGTCCAGCAGGTCCACCAGCCGGACCGTCTCGCCCTCACGTGTCTTGAACGGCTTGCCGTCCTTGCCCAGCACCGTGCCGAAGGCCAGCTGGACGGCCTTTTCCTGGTCGTTCAGCCAGCCCGCCCGGCGCGCGGTCTCGAAGACCATCTTGAAGTGCAGGGACTGGCGGGCGTCCACGACGTACACCAGTGTGTCCGCGCCCAGGCTCTGGACGCGGTCGCGGATCGCGGAGAGGTCGGTCGCGGCGTACCCGTACCCGCCGTTCGACTTCTTCACGATCAGTGGGACCGGGTTGCCGTCCGGGCCCTTCACATCGTCGAAGAAGACGCACAGCGCGCCCTCGGAGCGGACCGCGACGCCCGACTCCTCGAGGATGTGGCAGGTCTCTTCGAGCATCTCGTTGTAGCCCGACTCGCCGACGACATCGGCGTCGCGGATCTCCATGTCGAGCTTGCCGAAGACCGAGTAGAAGTAGATCTTCGACTCGTCGACGAACCGCTGCCAGAGGGCGAGCGTCTCCTTCTCGCCGGCCTGGAGGTCGACGACCCGGCGGCGCGCGCGGTCCTTGAACTCCTCGTCCGAGTCGAACAGGACCCGCGCGGCCTTGTAGATCCGGTTGAGGCTGGACATGGCCTCCTCGCCGGAGACCTCCCTGCTGCCCTCGTGGTCCAGCTCGTGCGGGTGCTCGATCAGGTACTGGATGAGCATGCCGAACTGGGTGCCCCAGTCGCCGATGTGGTGGCGGCGGACCACCTTCTCGCCCGCGAACTCCAGGATCTTTACCATCGCGTCGCCGATCACCGCGGAGCGGAGGTGGCCGACGTGCATCTCCTTGGCCACGTTGGGCTGGGCGTAGTCGACGACCGTGGTGCCCGGGTTCTCGGCGTACGGGACACCGAGCCGCTCGTCCGCGGCCCGCGCGGCGAGGGTCTCGGTGATCGCCCGGTCGGCGATGGTGATGTTGAGGAAGCCGGGGCCCGAGACCTCGATCTCCTTGATCACGTCGTTGGCGGGCAGGCCGCCGGCGACCTGGGCGGCCAGCTCACGCGGGTTCGCCTTGGCCTTCTTGGCGAGCGCGAGGATCCCGTTGGCCTGGAAGTCGGCCCGGTCGCTTCGTCGCAGCAGCGGGTCGGCGGTGCCGGCCTCCGGCAGGGCTGCCGAGAGGGCGTCCGCGACGCGCTGATGGACGGTTGAAGCGAGGGAAGGGACCGAGGCCATGAGGTGCCGTTCCTGTCGGTATGTATGGGTGGGCAGCCTTGAGTATCCCATGGTGGAGACACCCTCTTCGCTGAATAAAGGGCAACCCCGGACAGGGCTGTTCCGTCTGGGAGAATGGCCTACGCCAGCTTTCGAGAAAGAAGGACGTGCCGATCGTGGCTCAGAGCAGCACCGAGACCGACTGGGTCTCCCGTTTCGCGGACGAGGTCATCGCCGAGGCGGAGCGACGTGCGCCTGGCGCGAAACACGCGGGCGCCACTGCCGCTCCGGTGGTCGTCGTCGCGTCCGGACTCTCCCCCTCCGGGCCGATCCACCTGGGCAACCTGCGTGAGGTCATGACCCCGCACCTGGTCGCCGACGAGATCCGGCGGCGCGGCACCGAGGTCCGGCACGTCCTCTCGTGGGACGACTACGACCGGTACCGCAAGGTGCCCGCGGGTGTCCCCGGAGTCGACGACTCCTGGGCCGAGCACATCGGCAAGCCGCTGACGTCGGTGCCCGCGCCGGCGGGTTCCGCGTACCCGAACTGGGCCGAGCACTTCAAGGCCGCCATGGTCGCGGCGCTGGACGAGCTGGGTGTCGAGTACGACGGAATCAGCCAGACCGAGCAGTACACGGCCGGTGTCTACCGCGAGCAGATCCTGCACGCGATGAAGCACCGGGCCGACATCGACGCCGTCCTGGACCGCTACCGCACCAAGGACAAGCCCGCCGCCGCGGGTTCGAAGGGGAAGCAGCAGCAGAAGCCGGTCGACGAGGCCGAGCTGGAGGCCGCCGAGGGCTCCGGCGCGGCGAACGAGGACGACGGCAGCGGCGGCTCCGCGGGCTACTTCCCGTACAAGCCGTACTGCACCGTCTGCCAGAAGGACCTGACGACGGTCACGGCGTACGACGCCGTGACCACGGCCCTCGCGTACACGTGCTCCGCCTGCGGGCACGCCGAGACCGTGCTGCTGAGCGAGTTCAACGGCGGCAAGCTGGTCTGGAAGGTCGACTGGCCGATGCGCTGGGCCTACGAGGGCGTCATCTTCGAGCCCTCCGGCGTCGACCACTCCTCGCCCGGCTCGTCATTCGTCGTCGGCGGGCAGATCGTGCGCGAGGTCTTCGACGGCGTGCAGCCGATCGGCCCGATGTACGCCTTCGTGGGGATCTCCGGGATGGCGAAGATGTCGTCGTCCAAGGGGGGCGTGCCGACCCCCGCCGACGCTCTGCAGATCATGGAAGCCCCGCTGCTGCGCTGGCTGTACGCGAGGCGCCGGCCGAACCAGGCCTTCAAGATCGCGTTCGACCAGGAGATCCAGCGGCTGTACGACGAGTGGGACTCGCTGGAGCGCAAGGTCGCGGACGGCTCGGTGCTGCCGGCCGACGCGGCGGCGTACTCGCGGGCCACCCGCACGGCCGCCGGCGAGCTGCCGCGTACGCCGCGCCCGCTGCCGTACCGCACGCTCGCCTCGGTCGTCGACATCACGGCCGGACATGACGAGCAGACGCTGCGGATCCTCAGCGACCTGGACCCGGCGAACCCGCTCTCCTCGCTTGACGAGGCGCGCCCGCGGCTCGACCGCGCCGAGAACTGGATCACCACCCAGGTCCCGGCCGAGCAGCGCACGCTCGTACGCGAGGAGCCGGACAAGGAGCTCCTCGGCTCCCTGGACGAGCAGGCGCGCGAGTCGCTGCGGCTGCTGCTGGAGGGCCTGGACACGCACTGGTCGCTGGACGGGCTCACCACGCTCGTCTACGGCGTGCCGAAGGTGATGGCGGGCCTGGAGCCGGACGCCAAGCCGACGCCCGAGCTGAAGACCGCGCAGCGGTCGTTCTTCGCGCTGCTGTACCACCTGCTGGTCGGCAAGGACACCGGCCCGCGGCTGCCCACGCTGCTGCTGGCGGTCGGCGCGGACCGGGTGCGGAAGCTGCTGGGCGCGTAGCCGGTACGTACTGCTGGCGTAGCCGGTACGTACGTCAGGGCCGCCACCCGCGAACCAGCGGGGGGCGGCCCTTTTCGTCTAGCTAGGCGATGTGCTCGGCGTCCAGCTCCTGCTGGTAGCGGACCTCGAAGCGCTTGGCGTAGCGGCTCAGCTCGCTGTCGAGCAGGGTGTGGTTGTAGCCGAGGTCGTGGAGGTACGCGCCGAGGGTGCGGGCGCTCGGGGTGAGGCCGTTCTCCCCTATGAACTTGCGGAACGCGAGGTAGTACTCCTCCTCGGGAGGCAGCGCGTCCGGATCGGCCTGCGGGTACTCCGGCTGCTCGGGCTGTGCGTACTGGTCGGGCTGCTCGTACTGCGCGGGCTGCGTCGCGGGCTGCTCGGGCTGCGCTTCGTACCCGCCGAGCGGCCTGGTGCGGCCCGGGCCGGCCGGGACCATGACCGGGGTGGGCTCCAGGCCCTCGACGTACTGCGGGTTGTAGCCGTTGTCGTACGCCGCCTGGGCCGCCGCGGGCGCCGCGAACCAGGGGCTCTCGTGCCCGCTCGGCCCGTCGGCGTCCGGCAGTTCCGGCGCCGCTTCCGCCTCCTGCGCCTGCTCCTGCGGCCGCTCGTCGGCGGTGGCCGACGGCAGCGCCGGGGTGGTGGCGGGCTCCGCCAGGGCGGGCCGGGCCTGGGCCTGGGCGGGGACGGGGGCCGGCGGGAGCAGGGCGGGCTCGATGCCTGCGGCGGCGAGGCCGGCCGGGCCGGTCTCCGACAGCGGGACACCGAAGCGGGCGAGACGCAGCGGCATCAGGGATTCGATCGGCGCCTTGCGCCGCCAGCTGCGGCCGAAGCGGGCCTGGAGCCGGGCCTGATAGATGAGCCGGTCCTGTTCGAGCCTGATGACCTGCTCGTACGACCGCAGTTCCCACAGCTTCATCCGGCGCCACAGTTTGAATGTGGGTATCGGGGAGAGCAGCCAGCGGGTGAGGCGGACGCCTTCCATGTGCTTGTCGGCGGTGATGTCCGCGATCCGGCCGACGGCGTGGCGGGCGGCTTCGACGCAGACGACGAAAAGCACGGGGATCACGGCGTGCATGCCGACGCCGAGCGGGTCGGGCCAGGCGGCGGCGCCGTTGAAGGCGATGGTCGCCGCGGTGAGCAGCCAGGCGGTCTGGCGCAGCAGCGGGAACGGGATCCGGATCCACGTCAGCAGCAGGTCCAGGGCAAGCAGGACGCAGATGCCCGCGTCGATACCGATCGGGAAGAAGAGGGAGAACCTGCCGAAGCCCTTCTGCTCGGCGAGCTCGCGCACGGCGGCGTACGACCCGGCGAAACCGATCGCGGCGATGATCACCGCGCCGGCGACGACGACCCCGATGAGTATCCGGTGCGTGCGTGTCAGCTCCATCGCGGCCACCCGCGATCCCCTCCCACTGTTCCCACTGTCGACATCTGGCGGGCACAGCCTGGCACATGGTCACCGAAGGCGTTGCGCGGGGACGGCCGGAGCCCGGCCCCCGCGAGGGACCGGGCTCCGTAAACCTGCGCAGAAGCCGCGCCGAATCCTGCTTACCTGCTGGATCCTGCTTACCGCTGGTTGGCCGCGGCGATGGCCGCCACGACCTCCTTGGCCGCCTTCTGCGCGTCCTTCAGCATCTCCGCGGTGACCGGGACCTTTCCGCCCTCGTAGGACGTGCCGTTGTAGTCGAGCGTGAGGACGACGTTCTGCGTGCGCACCACGATCGTCTGGTTCCGGAAGTCCACGTTCTTGCGCATCGTGTACGTGACGGACGTCGCCTGGTCGCCGACGCCGGACACGGCCGCGGTCTTCAGGCCCTTGGCGCCCTGCGCCGCGTTCGCCGCCGCGAGCTGCTTGGCGTACTGCTCCTCGGCGCGCTTGTTGCCGCTGCCGAGTGCCTGGTCGGAGTCGTAACGCATGAGGGAGACCGACAGCCAGCGGTACTGGGAACCCTTCAGGCCGTCGTCTTCGAGACCGTTCCAGGAGCAGCTGCCGCGACTGTCGATGTCGTTCGACTTCGACTTGGTGCCGGACTTGTCCTTCGCCTCCGGCACGAGGGCGTTGACGGTCTTCTGCGTGACCGACTTGCAGGGGTCGGGCAGCTTGTCGAACGCCGCCTTCTCGACCGTCGGGGACGGCTTGACGCTGGGCGACTTCGCCGCGGACGAGGCGTCGGAGCCCTTCTTGCCGCCGGAGTCGGAGCCGGAGCCGGAGTCGGAGGAGCAGCCGGCGACGACGAGCATCACCGGAACGGCTGCGCAGGCGAGTATGCGGGTGAGTCGCTGGGCTGATCGGTGCATGGTTCCTTCACTCATCGGTCTGTCTGTCTACTCGTCGAACTGCTCGGAGAGCTTGCGGGCCAGGGCCTGTGCCTTGTCCTGCATGTTCTCGCTGTCGGGGACGGCGGCCGCGAGGGCGGGCTGCTCGGCGTACTCGACCGTCACGATGACGTTGGAGGTGCGGAAGACGACCGTGACCGTGCGGGACTGCGAGGTGGAGCCGGCGGTGGCGAGGCGGTCGTCCAGGAAGGCGTCGCCGCCCAGCCCCTCCAGCAGGCGCGGCTCGAGGCCTTCCCCGGGCGTCTGAGTCGGGTTCTGCGGCGGAGTCTGGGCCGGCGACTGGCTGCTCGGGGGCTTGGCAGTGGTGGCCGAGCCGTTGGGAGCCGTACCGGAGGGAGACTGTGTGCCGTTCTTCCCCAGGTCGTCACGCGGGTCGACGGTCTTCGCGATGTCCGCGGCGGCCACCTTCTTCTCGTACACCTCCTGCGCCTTGTCGTCGTCGCTCACCGCCCGGTCGTACGACACGACGCGCTCGAAGCCGACGAAGAGGTGGCGCGTGGCGTCCGCGGACTCGACCTTCCAGTGGCAGCCGACCCGGCGGTCGCCGTCATGGGTGGCGTCCGCCCTGCCCTGATACGCCTGGTCCTGTTGCTCCGGCGTCAGCTCCTCGGCGCCCGGCAGCATGCCCTTCAGCCGGTCGCGCTCGATGGAGCCGCACGGCTCGGGGAGTGTGCGGTACTTGCCGGGGGGCGCGGCGACGGTGGTCCCGCCCGGCTTGGAATCGACCGGGGTGTCGTCGGTTCCGGAGCCCCCCGTGCAGCCGGCGACCAGCGCTGCGAGGAGCGCGATGCCCGGTACGTACGCCTTTCGCTGCACGGTCCCTGGCTCCCTTCCACAGGAAAAACGGTTGCCGCGTGACAGCGGCCGGTGGACACAATGTGTATCGCACGCACTGCCGTGGACGCCGGTCCGATGTCTCTTTTACTGGCTGAAGCGAGGTTTTTGCGTTTCCATACTTTTCGGGGGAATGAGGCTGTTATGTCGTATGTAGAGGTGCCGGGCGCGAAGGTTCCGATCCGGATGTGGGCCGATCCGGCGTCCGTCGAGGACGTCGCCATGCAGCAGCTGCGGAACGTCGCCACGCTGCCGTGGATCAAGGGCCTGGCCGTCATGCCGGACGTCCACTACGGCAAGGGCGCGACGGTCGGCTCGGTGATCGCGATGCACGGGGCGGTCTGCCCGGCCGCGGTCGGCGTCGACATCGGCTGCGGTATGTCGGCGGTGAAGACGTCGCTGACGGCCAACGATCTCCCCGGAGACCTGTCGCGGCTGCGGTCGAAGATCGAGCAGGCGATCCCGGTGGGCCGCGGGATCACGACGACGCCGTGGAGCCGGGACGGCTGCACGGGTTCCCGACGGCGGGCTGGGACGACTTCTGGAAGCGGTTCGACGGGATCGCGGAAGCGGTCAAGTTCCGCCAGGAACGTGCCACAAAGCAGATGGGTTCGCTCGGATCGGGAAACCATTTCATTGAGTTCTGTCTGGACGAGTCGGGTTCGGTCTGGCTGATGCTGCATTCCGGCTCCCGGAACATCGGCAAGGAGCTGGCCGAGTACCACATCGGCCAGGCCCAGAAGCTGCCGCACAACCAGGGTCTGGTCGACCGGGACCTGGCGGTGTTCATCGCGGACACCCCGCAGATGGGGGCGTACCGGAACGACCTGTTCTGGGCGCAGGAGTACGCGAAGTACAACCGCGCGATCATGATGAGCCTCTTCCGGGACGTGGTCCGGAAGGAGTTCAAGAAGGCCAGGGTGACCTTCGAGCCGGTCATCTCCTGCCACCACAACTACGTGGCGGAGGAGCGGTACGAGGGCATGGACCTGCTGGTCACGCGGAAGGGCGCGATCCGGGCGGGCAGCGGCGACTACGGGATCATCCCGGGCTCGATGGGCACGGGCTCCTACATCGTCCGCGGTCTGGGCAACCCGAAGGCGTTCAACTCCGCATCGCACGGGGCCGGCCGGAAGATGAGCCGGAACGCCGCGAAGCGGCGCTTCTCGACGCGGGACCTGGAGGAGCAGACGCGGGGCGTGGAGTGCCGTAAGGACTCCGGCGTCGTGGACGAGATCCCGGGCGCGTACAAGCCGATCGAGAAGGTCATCGAGCAGCAGCGGGACCTGGTGGAGGTCGTCGCGAAGCTGAAGCAGGTCGTCTGCGTGAAGGGCTGAGGCGCAGCACACCACGTGATCGACAGAGCCCCGGACGACTCCGGGGCTCTCTGGTGTTAAGGGCCGGCGGGCGAACCGATGCGGATCGCAGAGACATCGTGCAAGCGTCGGCCTGGGCGGCGTGCTGGACCGCGCGGCCGGCTGGAGCGGCCTGGCCAGTGTCCTGCCCGGTCTGGGGTCGGGCGTGGCCTGGCGGCCGTACGCTGTCCGGCTCTCGGCCAGGCTTGTCCCCTGTGCGCCGTGCGCCCCCCCGCTGCTCGCGGTGGGGCCGGCCCCGTTCCTGGAGCCCGCGTCAGAGTTCGCGGTGGACCTTGGTGTTGGAGGCCTGGGCGCGGGGGCGGACTACCAGGAGGTCGATGTTGACGTGGCTCGGGCGGGTTACTGCCCAGGTGATGGTGTCCGCCACGTCGTCCGCGGTGAGGGGGTCGGCCACGCCCGCGTAGACCTTGGCCGCCTTCTCGGTGTCGCCGCGGAAGCGGGTGGTGGCGAACTCGTCCGTCCTGACCATGCCGGGGGCGATCTCGATGACGCGGACCGGGCGGCCGAGGATCTCCAGGCGCAGTGTCTCGGCGAGGACGCGGGCGCCGTTCTTCGCGGCGACGTAGCCGGCGCCGCCCTCGTAGGTGGCGTGGCCCGCGGTGGAGGAGAGGACCACGATCGTGCCGTCGCCGCTCTCGATGAGTGCGGGGAGCAGTGCCTGGGTGGTGTTGAGCGTGCCGATGACGTTGACCTCGTACATCGTGCGCCAGTCGGCCGGGTCGCCGGTCGCGACGGGGTCGGCGCCGAGCGCGCCGCCCGCGTTGTTGATCAGCACGTCGCAGCGGTCGAGGGAGGCGGCGAACGCGTCGACCGCCGGGCGGTCGGTGACGTCGAGGGCGTATGCGGTGGCGCTGTGGCCGGCGTCCGTGAGCTCTGCGGCGAGTGCCTCTATCCGGTCCTTGCGGCGGGCGGTGAGGACGACGTGGTAGCCGGCCGTGGCCAGTTGCCTGGCGGTGGCGGCGCCGATACCGCTGCTCGCGCCGGTGACGACTGCAGTGCGTGCGGCGGCGGTCATGGGCAGCTCCTCGTTCGTACGATCGATACGCGGCCAGAATAGGCGGCCGGATCAGTGCCCGCGCGGGGCGTACATGATGACGGCCATCCCGGCGAGGCAGATGAGGGCGCCGGTCACGTCCCAGCGGTCGGGGCGGTAGCCGTCGGCGACCATGCCCCAGGCGAGCGAGCCGGCCACGAAGACTCCGCCGTACGCGGCGAGGATGCGGCCGAATTCGCTGTGGGGCTGGAGCGTGGCGACAAAGCCGTACGCGCCGAGGGCGATGACGCCGGCGCCGATCCAGAGCCAGCCGCGCCCGCCGCCGGTGTCAGTGCCGCGAACGCCCTGCCAGACGAGCCAGGCGCCGCCGATCTCGAAGAGTGCGGCGAGTGCGAACAGGGCGGCGGAACGGGCGACGAGCATGAGAGCACCCTGTCATGGCGGTGCGGTGCCCGTTGCGCCCGTCCACCGGGCCAGTGCCGTGCGCAGCGCGTCGCCGTCCCGCTCCTTGTCGCTCGCCCAGGCGATGTATCCGTCGGGGCGGACGAGCAGCGCGGTGCGGCGCTCGCCGGCCCAGTGGGCGTGCACGATGTGCGCGGGCGCGCCCACCGGCGCGCCGTTGGCAGGGGTGACCAGTACGAACGTGCCGGCCCGCAGCAGTTCGTAGAGGCGGCCCTCGGTGAGGTCCAGGTCGGGGGCGCGCTTGCCCGCGAGGGTGTGCGCTCCGCGTTCCGCCGCGTACGCGATGCCGATTCCGGAGAGCATGCCTCTTGCCTTGGCGGCGGCGGGGCGGACGGTGTTCAGGAGGCGGGCGGCCAGCGCACGGGCTGCCCGTTGCACCGGGTTGTGTGCCATCGCGAGGCGCACGATGGTGCCGCTGCTGCGCAGTACGGCCCGGCCGACCGGGTGGCGCTCGGCCTGGTAGCTGTCCAGGAGGGATTCGGGGGAGTGTCCGCGCAGGACGGCGGCGAGTTTCCAGGAGAGGTTCGCCGCGTCCTGGATGCCGGTGTTCATGCCCTGGCCGCCGGCCGGGGAGTGGACGTGCGCGGCGTCCCCGGCGAGGAAGACCCGGCCGACCCGGTATTCGGGGACCTGCCGCTCGTCGCTGTGGAAGCGGGAGATCCAGCGGGCGTCGTGCATGCCGTAGTCGGTGCCGAGGCGGGCGATCTCCTTGACCTCGTCGAGGTCGACCGGCTCGCTGTCGGCGACCTGGCGGCTGCGGTTCCAGCCCATGACCCGGTACCAGCCGTCGCCGAAGGGGGCGATGAACGCGAAGGCGTCGCCCATGCCGTTGACTGTGAGCAGGCCCTCGGGCTCCTCGGCGAGCCGCACGTCGGCGAGGACGATCGAGCGGATCACGGAGACGCCGGGGAAGGGGAGGCCGAGTGCCTTGCGCACGGAGCTGCGCACACCGTCGGTGCCGACGAGGTAGCGGGCGCGGACCGTGGTTTCGGTGCCCGACACGTCCCTCACTTGGGCGGTGACCCGGTCGGCGTCCTGGCGCAGGCCGAGCAGCTGGGTGCCGTACTGGAAGTCCACGCCCGAGGACAGGGCCCTGCGCTCCAGCAGGTGCTCGACCTCGTACTGCGGGGCGATGAGCAGATACGGGAAGCGGGTGGGCAGGCGCGTGAGGTCCAGGGAGAGCCGCCGGAAGAGCTGCAGCCTGGTGACCTTGCTGCCCTTCTTGGTGAGCTCGTCGGCCAGATCCCGCGCGTCGAGCATCTCCAGGGTGCGGGCGTGCACACCGAAGGCCCGGGTGATGTTGCTGGTCTCGTGCGGGCGGCGCTCGACGACGGTGACGGACAGCCCGGCGGCGGCGAGGTCGCCGGCGAGTGTCATCCCTGTGGGGCCCGCGCCCACGACAAGCACATCGGTGGTGCCGTTCTCTGTGCTGGGCTTGCCGGTCATGGCTACCTCCTGAGTGGCTGTCGACGTCTGGTGCCAACGCTTGTGGGTCAACATGCGTTGGTCAACGCTTGTTGGCAAATGTAGAGCAGTCCGGCCTGGCGTGTCAACAGCTGTTGGCCTACAGTTGTTGGCATGAACGAAGCCCCGCCCGCCCCCCGCCGCTCGGACGCCACCCGGGCCGCGATCCTCGACGCTGCCCGTGAGCGCTTTGCCGCCGACGGCTACGAGCGCGCCACCATCCGTGCCATCGCGCGCGACGCCGGAATCGACCCGTCGATGGTGATGCGCTACTACGGCAACAAGGAGGGGCTCTTCGCCGCCGCGTCCGAGATCGACCTGCGGGTCCCGGAGCTGGGCGGACTTCCGGGCAAGCACATCGGGGCCGTACTCGTCGGCCACTTCCTCGACCGCTGGGAGCGGGATGACGTGCTGACCGCGCTGTTGCGCGTCGGTGTCACCAACGCCGCCGGCGCGGAGCGCATGCAGGCCGTCTTCAAGGAGCAGCTCGGCCCGCTCGCCGCCGGTGTCTGCCCCGACCCCGCCGAGGCCCCGGCCCGCGCCGCGCTCGCCGCCTCGCAGATCCTCGGCATGGCGATGGCCCGGTACGTTCTGTGCTTCCCGCCTGCCGTGGCGATGAGCCGGGAGGAGGTGATCGCCTGGCTCGCACCCACCGTGCAGCGATACCTGACGGCGGAGCAACCGTAGCGGCTACCTGCGTCATACACTCTCTGTATGACGCAGAAGAACGCCGGCCGGCGCAGCGGGCTGATGGCCGAGCTGTCCGCCGAGTCGCGCCGCTACATGGCCTCGTACGCTCTGTTCAACCAGGCCCTCGCGGACCATCTGCAGCTCCACCCCACCGATCTGCAGTGCCTCAATCTGCTCGGTCTGGAACCGGGACCGGTCACCACCGGCCGGATCGCCGAGTTGACCGGTCTCACGACGGGATCGGCGACCCGGCTCGTCGACCGGCTGGAACGGGCGGGCTACGTCGCCCGCCGACGCGACACCGAGGACCGGCGCAAGGTGCTCGTCGCCACGGTGCCGGAGCGGATGGCGGAGTTCGGCGCGCTGTGGGACAGGCTGGGCGGCCCCTGGGACGCGCTGTTCGACGGGTACGCGGACGACGAAGTCGCCCTGCTCATCGCTCACATGCGCCGGACGGTCGAGCTGAGCGCCGCGCAGGTGCAGCGCCTGCGCACGGGAACCGTCTGACGGCAGTGTGGCTACGCCGCCGCGTCGCCGAATTCGCGCAGCGCGTCCTCGACGATCGCCTGCAGGCGCGCGTGGTGGGCACCACGCCAGTACACCCGCTCGCAGTTCGCGCACTGCGCGAAAACGTCGTACGTGCGCCGTGTGCCGTGCTCCAGGAGTTCCCCGACCGACTGCTTGTCGGCGTCGCGCAGCGGCCCGTTGCAGGCGGTGCACCGTGTCCATGGGGCGAGCTCCGGGGTGAACCGGCCCAGTACGTCGCGCAGCTGCTCGTCCGGCCGGTCGCTGTAGATGTACGCCCCGGCCCAGATCTCGCGCCGCCGCAGCAGGCCGCGGTCCCGGGACAGCAGCACCCGCCGTTCCGCCGCCGAGCGGGTGGCGAGCGCCGGGTCGCCGATGTCCTCGTTCTCGTACGCCGCGTCGACGCCGAGCAGCCGCAGCCGCCGGGCGAGCGTCCCGAGGTGTACGTCGAGCAGGAAGCGCAGCGGCGCGCCCGGCACCCGCTGCGGCCGTGCGACCCCGTACACCTCTACCGTCTCGCCCGCGCGCGGCACATGTGAGACGGGCATCTCGCGCCCGTCGACGAGCAGCCGGCCGACCTCGGTCAGCGGCACGCCCATCGACTCGACGACATGGCCGAGGCTGGACGACCCGTCGGTGACGGCCTTCGTCGGCCCCTGGCGGCGTTCGGGAGCGGCGAAGAGCTGCAGCTCAGGGGCGAAGGTGAGGTGGATCTCCGGACCGTTCACGCCGCCAGCATGCCACCGGCCGAAGCGCAGGGCCCACAGATTTCCAGTCGCGGAACGCCGCCGCGTTCTCCTCCGCCCAGGTGGCGAAGGTGCGGCCGGGGTGCCCGGTCAGGTCCTCGGCGGTGCGCGTCAGAGGCACCGGCGAACCGTCCGAAGCGCGCCAGTAGTTGAGAAGCGCGTCCGCGAAGTGCTCCGGTACGTATCCGGCGACCTCGGCCTTCCAGTCCTGCGGGCTCACGGTGTGCACCGTGATCGGCCGGCCCGTCACCCCCTCCAGGATGGCGATCTGCTCGGCGAACGTGATCGATTCGGGGCCGGTCAGCAGATGGCGCCGGCCACGCACCGCGGCCCCGGCGGGCGCGGTGAGTACGGCGAGCGCGGCCTCCGCGAGGTCCGTCTCATGGATCGCGTCGCAGTGACTGCCGGGGTACGGAAGGTTCACCGCCCCGGTCGCCCGGACCGACCAGGACCACTGCTGGGCGTTGCCGGCGAAGGCCCTGGGCCGCAGGATCGTCACCTCGACGGCCGGGGAGGCCGCGCGCAGGGCCTCCTCCACCGCCAGGTGGGAGGGCGCGATGGGGCTGGCGGCGGCGTCGGGCGTGAGCACCGCGCTCGAGGGTGCAGGCCGGCGGGCTGGGGTCGCCCGCTGCGGCGGTGGAGGGTTTCGGCGGGTTCGCCGCGCAGTACGAGCAGATCGAGAAGGTCTCCGCCCACCACGGCAACAACTGGGAGATCCTGCTGTACGGGCAGCTGCGCAAGGACCGCTCGCTGATGTTCGACCTGACCGCCCCGGGGCGCCTTCAGCTGACCTCGACGTCGGAGGACTGGCGGGTGCTGAACGCGCTGGCGCACGCCAAGGCGCACAAGGCCGCCCGCGACTACATCCCCGAGCTCGACGAGAACGGCGATGCGGTGGACGTCTCCTTCGCCACCCTGAACTGGCAGAAAGCCATCCGGGACAAGGACCGGCCGGGCTACTTCGTGCGCAGGCACTTCGAGGCGATGGTCTTCGCGAACCTCGCCGACGAACTGCGCACCGGTGACATCGCGGTGCTCGGCTCCGAGGAGTACGCGGACTGGTCCAAGCAGCTGCTCGTCTGGGAGGACGTCAGGGACAAGCTCGGCGACTACCTGGTGGAGGTCGGTCTCAAGGAGCCGGGGGACGACACCGAGTACGACGCGGCGTCCTTCCGGCGGCAGCTCCAGGACATGCTCACCGCGGCCGCCGCGTCGGCGGATGCGGGATACCCGGACAACGAGGGGCTGTTCATCGACCCGAAGACCGGCGTGCCCACCCTGAGCCCGCACAAGGCCGACGGGCAGCGTCCGAGCGCGAGGAAGCTGGAGCAGGAGATCAAGGCGAGGCTGCCGGAACGCTCCCTGATCGGGATCCTGGCCCGCACCGCGTTCTGGATCGAGTGGTGGCGCCGCTTCGGGCCGGCCTCCGGCAACGAGCCCAAGCTGACCGACCCCTTCGGCCGCTACGTCATCACCACCTTCGTCAAGGGCACCAACCTGGGCCCGTATGAGGCAGCGAGGCACATCCCCAACGTGTCGGGGCACGAGCTGTCGCTGGCGGCGAACCGGCACTTCTCCATCGCCCTGCTGAACGAGGCGATCACCGACGTGGTCAACGCGCACGCCAAGCTCGACATCTCCCAGGCGTGGGGAGACGGGACCACGGTGGGCGCGGACGGCACCCACATGGACACCTACCTCAACAACCTGCTCTCCGAGACCTCGGTGCGGCTCGGAAAGTCCGGCGGCATCGCCTACCACCACATTTCCGACACCTATATTGCGCTCTTCACCCATTTCATTCCGTGCGGGGTGTGGGAGGCCGTCTATATCATCGAGGGGCTGCTGAAGAACGCTTCGGAGCTGAAGCCGACCACGATCCATGCGGATACGCAGGGCCAATCGTATCCAGTTTTTGCATTGGCTTATTTGCTGGGCTTCGATTTGATGCCCAGGATTCGGAACTGGAAGGATCTGACGTTCTACCGGCCGTCCCGGCAGAGCCAGTATGTGCACATCGACGCCCTGTTCGGCGAGAGCGGCCAGAACGTCATCGACTTCGCCCTGATCGAGTCGCAGTTTAGGCACCTGATGCGCGTCGCGGTCTCCGTGCGCGAAGGCCAGCTGTCCTCCACGCTGCTGCTGCGCCTGCGCTCCGGCTCCCGCCGCAACGCCACCTACACCGCGTTCCGGGAGGTCGGGCGGGTGATCCGTACCGTGCAGATGCTGCGCTACCTCTCCGATCCGGCGATGCGCCGGCGCGTGACGGCGGCGACCAACAAGGTCGAGTCGTACAACGGATTCATGCAGTGGCTCTACTTCGGCAACCGGGGCATCATCACTGACAACGACCCCGTCGAGCAGGAGAAGTCGATGAAGTTTAATGCCCTGCTCACGAACGCGGTGATTTTCCATCAGGCCACGGACATCGCCATGATCGTGCGGGAACTTCAGGCCGAGGGAACGAAGGTCGAACCCGAGGATCTGGCGGAAATCTCGCCGTACATCACGGAAAACATCAACCGGTTCGGTGAATACTCCACACACGAACTCGGAATCATCCCGGACGCGTACGAGCCGCATCTGGACGTCGATTTCACCAAGCTCCGCGACGGCGAAGCCGCGTGAGACCCGGCCCGGGAGGGGTATCGAGAAGACCGGCGGAGTGATGGTCATCGACCTGCGCGAGGCAGTACAGGCGGTACGCCGGGCGGGTTCGGCATCATGAGGGCCATGGACGATGTCGAGCTCACCGAGGACGAGATCAACGACCTGCTCATCGGTGAGGACCGCGAGGCCGGGTGGGATGAGGAGGACGGCTACGAGTGGGTGGGCTGATCACCGCATCGCCAGTGTCCCGCCGGCTCTGCGGCGCTGATGGCGTTCTCGTCGGGTCTCGAACGGTCGGCCCCGGCGGCGCCCCACGGGGGGAGGGCGCCGCCTGGCCGACTGTGCGAACGCCCTGACGCGGGGCCGGTCAGTGGGCGGGGATGACGTAGGCGCGGGCGAAGTGGGTGCCGATGTGGGCTTCGTGGAGGTGTCCGGCGATGGCGCGGTCGCCTTCGACGCCCAGGACGACGTGGATGTGTGCGAAGCCGTTGCGGATCTCGCCGGTGCCGGTCATCTCGCCGGGCAGGTCGTACTTGGTGATGGTGTCCTTGAGCGCGTCGCCTTCGGGCATGGTGGAGACGGTGAAGGAGTCGGCGGCCCCGATCAGGGAGACGATCGCCGCGTCGGTGATGCCGGCCTCGGCGGCCTGGCGGTTCAGCTCGTCGACGAGCTCGCCCTGGGGGATTTCAAAGACGATCATGCGGGACTCCGTCCGATCATGGGGCTCAGCTCCCGCAGCATGACCGAGGAGCACCAGCGGGCGCCAGAGTCTTGAGGGTTGAGGGCCTCTTTCGCGAAGCGGGTGGCGAGGAAGTCCGCTCGGTGGGCGTACGTGGCGGGCCGGGAGGCGATGCGTCCGGCGGTCGTCCAGTCCACGGCGCAGACGCGGGAGGTCACCGCGGTCATGTAGAGGTGGCGGACCTCTTCGTCGTGGGCGAGGACGCGGGCGACGTCGTCGGCCTGGCCCTGACCGGGCACCTTGGCGAGGATGCCGGCGGCGTTGACGCGCAGGATCGGTACGTCCCCGTCGAGCATCCACCGGCGCAGGTTCGCCGCGGACGCCTTGTCCGCCAGCGAGGCGGTGACGATGTCCGCGCCGTGGGTGGT
Source organism: Streptomyces sp. A3M-1-3 (assembly GCF_024213665.1). Lineage (GTDB taxonomy): Bacteria > Actinomycetota > Actinomycetes > Streptomycetales > Streptomycetaceae > Streptomyces. Next base: position 37,421 of record NZ_JANAVP010000035.1, on the reverse strand, counting down.
CTGGACGCGGGCCAGGGGGCCCGGGTCGCGGCCGGCGATGCTGGCCGCCATGTCCGAGGCCAGTGCGCCGTGCGGGAGCGCCAGGGCGGACAGTCCCAGGAAGGCTCGTCGGTTCACGCGGTCGAGCGTAGCCTCCGCTGCCAGTTGCCCGTCAGGGACGCCCAGCACGCGGGACAGGTGCCCGATCCAGTGCTTGCCGGGGATGACCTTCCCCGTCTCCCACCGCTTGACCGCGTCGCGGCCCGGTGCCCCGGTGGGGTCACCTGCGGAGAGGGCCAGCTCGTCGGCGAGCTGGGCTTGCGTCCACTGCTTGAGGCTGCGCAGATCACGGATCAACTGTCCGATCGGCATGGGCACATGATGCCCCTCAAGATGCCCCTCCGCGGTGGTCTCGGCACGGTTCACCCTTGCGGGAGCCCCGAACAAGGAGGTTGCGCCATGGGCACCGCACACCGGTCCGTTTCCCACCGCACACTGCCCGCCTGGCTCAGCGAGGGCGCCGCGGTCGTCGACGAAGGCGGCCACGGCCGCCGGGGCATCGTGCAGTTCATCGGCGCGTGGGAGGACCCCGCCACCCGCCGCGTCACCGACTGCGCCGTCTTCCTGCGCCCCGAGGGCGGCGGCAAGGAATGGATCGTCGCCGACCACTGCACCCTCGCCAGGGGCTGACGACTTCCCGTCCTGACCAGGGGCGGGCAGGCGGGCCCCGGCCCGCGGCACCACCGGTACGGGCAACCGGTCCGCACCGTCGCAAATCGCAGTGAACGAAGGAGAAGGCCCGTGGAGCAGTCCAAGTCCGAGCTCGCCGCCCAGGCCGCGCCCGTCTGGGCACAAGCGCCCGGCATCGCCGGGATCGTCGCCCCCTCCGGCGTCGTCCGCATCGAGGACGTGGAGGACGAGGGCCCCTGACCCAGCCGCGGGACCGCGAGGTTCCGCACGTTGACCGGCGCGGGGAGACCGGAGAGCAACGGCCCGGCTCCCCGCGCCGACCAGTCCACAGATGCCCTGAAGGCAACGGTGCCGGAGACATCTCGCGGGAAATCCGGCTCCGGCCCATTTTCCGCCCAGGTACGGGAGGTTGTGCGGTGATCCACGTGTACGTCGGGCCGACCCTGTCCCGCGACGAGTCGCTGCTGAACGCGCCGTCGGTGCGGGTGCTGCCGCCGGTGCGGCACGGAGACCTCTTCGACCCCGCTGTCGCCGACGGCGACACCGTGGTGATCCTCGACGGGGTTTACCACCAGGCGCCGGCACTGCGGCACAAGGAGATCCTGGCCGTACTCGGCCGGGGCGTGCGCGTCTTCGGCGCCGCGAGCATCGGCGCTCTGCGTGCGGCCGAGCTGCACGAGTTCGGGATGCTCGGGGTGGGCGCCGTCTTTAGCGCCTACGTGAGGGGCGACATCGACGGCGACGACGAAGTGGCGGTCGGCCAGGAGCCGGGCGGCGGCTTACGGGCGCTGACCTGGCCGCTGGTGAACTTACGGCATGTGCTTGGGATCGCCGAGCACGAAGGCGACGTGACCGGCGAGACGGCGTCCGGGCTGCTGGAGGCGCTGGGTGCCGTGTACTACCCGCAGCGCACGATGGCCGCGGTGCTGGCCGTCTGCCGCCGGCACGGGGCCGAAGCCTTCGGAGCCTGGCTCGCCGAGCGGCGCCGGGCGGACCGGCACTTCGGTGACCTCAAGCGGCTTGATGCTCTCGAAGCAGTCCAGGCCGCGCTCGACGGCCCTCCGCCGGGTCCCGGCCTGCCGCCGGGGACACCTTGGGACACGGGCTACTACCGGCGGTGGGCCAACTTTTTTGCCACGGAGAAGGCGGACGGCCTGGAGCTGGCGACGGCGCACCGGATCGCCTACCAGCAGATCTTCGACCCGCAGTTCCCCGCCGTGTGGCGGACCCACCTCGATTACCTCTCGCGTCACCCCGACGACGGCAGCGAAGGGGTGCCGCTAGCCGAGCGGATGACCCGTCTGACCGGCGAGCACCCCGGCCCGCTTCCTGTCCACGCGGTGTTCCGGCCGCCTCTCGACCTGCGCGATGCACAGGCTGTGGCCCGGCTGCTGGCGGGCGAGACGGCCGCCGACCGGGCGACGATCGCCCGCTACGAGGTGTGCAACACCGAGGCCCGACGGTCCACCCCGGGCTTCATGCCCGAGGCCGTCGACGGCGAGGTCACCCGCCGCACCCTGCTGCGGCTGTGGCGATGCGATCTGGGCCGACTGGAAGAGGAGGCCGCGGGCCGCGGCTTCCGGAGCAGCGCAGACGCGATCGAGGAGACGAAGCACTTCATGGCCGGACTCTTCCACGACCAGACGCAGGCTGCCTCCGCGAAGGAGCTGGCCTGCGATGCGATGTGAGCGGGTGCTGCTGGATGGCACGGTGCGGGCCCTCAGCCCCGAGGACACCTGGGCGGGCCTCGCGCCACAGCTGCCGCGCTACGGGATCACGCGGGTGGCCTCTTTGACCGGGCTCGACTACCTGGGACTGCCCGTGTGGACGGCGATCCGGCCCGGCTCCCAGACCCTGACGGCCTCCCAGGGCAAGGGCTCAACCGACCTGCTCGCGAAGATCTCCGCCGTGATGGAGGCCGTCGAGCTGTGGCACGCCGAACAGCCCATGGCGCCCGCGATGTCCGCACCGGCCCGGGACGTCGAGCTTCCCTATCCGCTGGCGGCGCTGCCGGTGAAGGTGTGGCACGACGCGCTGGAGCGGGTGCCGTTGGAGTGGACGATGGGCGCGGGCGTCATCAGCGGCCACACCGTGCCGGTGCCGCTCGGCCTGCTACAGCGGTCCGCACGCCGCCCGACGTGGCAGCCCGACGTCTTCCGGGCGACCAGCACTGGCCTGGCCTGCGGCAACGGGCGCGAGGAGGCGATGCTGCACGCGATGTACGAGGTCGTCGAGCGCGACGCCCTGTTCGCCGACGAGAGAAGCGGCGGGGCCCGTCGCACGCTGGTCGACCCCCGGTCGGTCGACGATCCGTACTGCCGCACGCTCATCGACCGGCTGCTGGGTGCGCACGCCGCCCTTGAGCTGGCGGTGGTGGACAACGCGTACGGCATTCCGGTGTGCCTGGCCTACCTCTGGTCCGAGGACTATCCAATCTGGTTCGCCGGCGCCGGGTGCCACACCGACCCGCACATCGCCCTGTCCCGGGCGATCTCCGAGGCGGCCCAGTCCCGGCTCACCTGCATCGCCGGAACCCGGGACGACCTGGTCTCCCACGAGGAGGCGTTCGACGCGCCCCCTCCCCGCCCGCAGGCCGCCGAGGACCTGCACCCCTGGGCCGAACTGGCGAACGGCTGCGAGCCGTGGCGCGGATGCTTCGCCGACCAGGCCCAGGCGGTCGCCGCGCGGATCGGGCAGGTCACCGGACATGAGCCGGTCTGTCTCGACCTGTCGGCCCCCGCCGATCCCCTGGCCGCAGTCAAGGTCATCTGCCCCGGGACGAAGTCACGGACCAGGAGGTCGATCCCGCGATGAGCACGCTGTCCCTGCGCGAACAGGAACTCCAGGCGCACTTCAACGCCTTCCACGCCGCGCGGGCGTCGTCGGATCTGGCGTCGAGGCTGTACGCCGAGGCGATGCGCGACGCGTACCCGGCTGAGGTCGCCGCGTCCAGCTCCTGCGACGTCACTCTCCTGGGCACGATGGTGACCCGGCTGTGCCTGCGGCCCGGCCAGATCCTCGCCGATGTCGGCTGCGGCACCGGCGGCGTGGGGCTGTGGCTGGCGCGCGCCCTCGCCGTGCGCCTGGTCGGCGTCGACATCTCCTCCACCGCTGTTGAACTCGCCGCCGCACGTCGGTCCCAGTTCGTGCCAACCGAGCATGCCCAGTTCCGGGTGGGGACGGTGGAGGCAACCGGCCTGCCCGAGTGCCACGCGCACGCGGTCGTCTGCGTGGACGCGATGAGCAACGCCGCCGAGCGGACCGCGGCCCTGGGCGAGATCCAGCGCATCCTGCACCCCGGGGCCCGCGCGGTGATCACCCGGGCCGTGCGCCGGGACTCCGGCACGGCGCCCGTCGAACAGGCCGCCGTCGATGCCGGGTTCGAGGTGGAGCACATCGACGAGCGGCCCGGCGAGCCCGCCATGTGGCGCCGCTTGTACGGGCTGTGGATCGCGCACGAGGCCGACCTTCGCCGCGACCTGGGCGACGTCCAGGCGGAGAACATGCTGCGCGAGGCGAACCGGGTACTTCCCCATCTCGACGGGCGCCGCGCGCTCGTGATGACCCTGCGGCGTCCAGGGCCCTATCCGGCCGCCCAGCCGGATAGGGTCGCCTCCCAGGCCATCGCTTAAAGAGAGAGGGCCAGATGAACCGGGTTGCGGTGCTGTCGGCCGGGTCGTGGGGCACGACGTTCGCGGCGGTGCTCGCCGACGCCGGCAACGAGGTCGTCCTCCACGGCCGCAGGCGCGAGGTCGTCGACGCGATCAACGCCCGCCACGAGAACCCCGTCTACCTGCCCGGCGTCGCCCTGCCCCAGTCGCTGCGGGCCACCACCGATGTCGCCGAGGCCCTGGCGGGCGCGGACCACCTGGTGGTGTCGATCCCGGCGCAGTCCCTGCGCGCCAACCTCACCGCGTGGGCGCCGCTGATCGAGCCGCGCACCCTGGTCGTCAGCCTGATGAAGGGCATCGAGACGCACACCGGGCTGCGGATGAGCGAGGTCATCACCGAGGTGACCGGGATTCCGGCCGAGCGGGTCGCGGTGGTCTCGGGCCCGAACCTCGCGCGGGAGATCGCCGCCCGCCAGCCCGCCGCATCGGTGATCGCCTGCCGTGACGAGACCGCGGCCAAGGCACTCCAGAACGCCTGCGTCACCCCGTACTTCCGCCCCTACACCAACACGGACGTGGTCGGCTGCGAGCTGGGGGGCGCGGTGAAAAACGTCATCGCCCTCGCCATCGGGCTCGCCGCCGGGATGGGCCTGGGCAACAACGCACGCGCCCTGCTGATGACCCGCGGTCTCGCGGAGACCGCCCGACTCGGCGCCGTGATGGGCGCCGACCCGCTCACCTTCTCCGGCCTGGCCGGAGTAGGCGACCTCATCGCCACCTGCTCCTCGCCGCTCTCCCGCAACCGCGCCTTCGGCGAACACCTGGGCCAGGGCATGACCGTGGCCGAGGCGACTACCGCGACCAGCCAGACCGCCGAGGGCGTCAAGTCGTCCCAGTCCATCCTGGAACTCGCGCGCCGACACGGGGTGGAGATGCCCATCACCGAAGTCGTCGTCGCCGTCATCAACGGCACGGCCACCGTCGACGAGGCAGCCAGCATGTTGATGAACAGGTCGCCCAAGCCCGAACGCTACGGCGTCTGAGCCCCCTTCCTACTGGCCACCCCGAGACCCTGCTCTACGAAGACGACCGCTGGAACCTCCTCCAGCGCTGCCTCACCGACGACACCCTGCCCCTGGACGTCCGGGCCGCTGGCGCGATCACCCTGCTCTTCGGCCCGTCCACCGAGCGGCTCTGCAACCTGACGCCGGACCACCTGCAACTCGGCGACAAGCACATCCACCTCATGCTCGGCCGCCACCCGGTCCTACTACCCCCACGGCTGGCCGGGCTGCTGCAACAGCTGGCTGATGAGCATCAGCCTGGCCCTCGGGCTCTATTCGCCCAGGCCACCCAGGTCCCCGATTGCTCTTCCCAGGGTTGGTCCCGGGGAAGCCAATCGCGACACACACCATGACGCAGAAGCTCAACCGACACGGGATCTCGGTCCGCGCGGCCCGCAACTCCGCCCTCGCCGCGCTCGCCGCCGACCTCCCCAGCCCCATCCTCGCCGACCTAACCGGCATGCACCGCCACACCGCGATCCGCTGGGTCACCTACGCGCGACGCGACTGGGCCGAATACCTCGCCGCACGGACGGCTGACCTCCAGGAGGACTAACGATGACCGACACCACAGGCGACAAGGGAGGCCGCACGGCGGAGGAGGTGCGCGACTACCTGCTCACGCAGCTCTACGTCGACCGGGAATGTACGGCGGTGAGGTCGCCATCAGGCTCTTCTTGGAAGCCGTGGCGTTCGCCGACAATCGCGAGCATGCCTGGGGCGAGGAACTTCAGACCCTCCGGACCCGGCATGCCTCCCTTTCTACCGGGGTGCGCGGCGCCTTCCAGCAGCTCTGGGGTGACGGAAGCGAGGGTGCCGTGGCATCGGTCTATGCGGATATCGCCCACCGTCATCGCTGGCTCAGACTCGACCGGTCTCTCTCCCAGGCTGAGTACGACGAGATGCGCCACACCAGCACGACCTGGTGCAACGAGGATCGATACCTCAGCGAGATCATCGCCATATTCGGTCCGCCATCGATGCTTCTCGGAGGGAGCAACCCCAACTACCCCAAGACCCTGGCCTACACGACCGACCGTCCGGAGGACGCACTGCTCTGCTTCCACCTCTGGAACGGCTCCGCCCCCGGCTCCCCACTCATCGCAGATCCGGTCCACGCCGAACCGGTACTCCTGGCCATCCGGCACGACGGCGGACAGTTCAACGCCGGCTTCACCTTCACTCCCGCAGGAAGTGCCCGCCGCGAGCTGGCCACATGACCAGCTCGGCCCGGCCTCCGGAGATCACCCCGGACACGACGGCCCCAGCCGAGCATGAGCGCTTCGCGGAGTACCTGCACGCGCTGGCGATGGTCCCCGACGCCGAGGAGACCGCATTGGTGGCCGCGGTCCTCTGGCGCAGTCGGCGGTGGTCCGACACCTGGACGCGCGGGCGGCGGCCCTGCACCGAGACCCGGAATTCTCCACCTGGGCCCGGAGGATGACAGCTGCCGTCGACCTGCTGTCGGCGTACACGTGAACGTGCCCAGTCACGTACGGATGAAAAGAGTACGCCCACAACGGGTGCTCCCTCGGCCCTACGCTACCGCCAGGACGTCGACGATGAAGACGAGGCTGGACTTGGCCGGGATGTCTTTCTGGGCCTGAGCACCGTAGGCAAGGGCCGGAGGAACGACGAGCAGCATCCTGCTGCCCGCCTTTGCGCCTAGCAGGGCTCGGTCCAGTCCTTTGATGAGGTTGCCGCGGCCGATGACGACGGCGGCGGGCCCGTTGAGCCAAGAGGAGTCGAAGAGCTCGGCCTTCTCCCTTCCACGGTTGGTGGCCCAGACCGCGCCGGCGTGCCGGAGCACCACCGTCTGGCCTGCCTTGACGGTGGTGCCGGAGCCGTCGATCAGAGTCCTGGAAATAAAGCGCTTAGACGGAGCCGTGTCTGGCACGGCGATCGAGATAGAAGAGCGGTCCGCATGCAGCTGAGGCAGTGCTTCAGGCACGGCCTGCTGCTGCCCGTGGACAGTCGACTTCGCACCGATGACCTTCGCGATGTCGACAACGAAGACGACAGTGTCGGTAGGCGAAACGCCGATCTTGGCGTTCCCCGACTTGCCGTAGGCAGCAGCCGGTGGAGCCACCACCAAGACCCGGCTGCCGACAGGCTGTCCCATGACCGCTTGATCCAGGACGGGGATCACCGCCCCACGGCCAACAGGAAACAGGGTGGGGGCGCGGCCCTTGTCGTAGGTGCTAGGCACATCCCTGCCACGATTCCACGTCTTGGCGGTGTAGTTGACGATCACGATGTCGTTCTTACTGGCTTTCCGCCCGTGACCCTGAAGAACGGAAGCGACGACGAACTTCCCGCTGGGCTTGTGCTTCGGGATGGTGATGGTGGCCTTCCGCCCGAATTCCCCAGAGATGGTGGGCAGCATGCTGTCCGTCGCCGCAGTGGCTGGCACGGCCTGCCGGGATACGGACACTGACGGCACCGGCAGCGGCCGATGACCGTCGCCCGGAGTGGAAGTCGAATCTTCACCACCACTGCATCCCGCTAGTAGCAGAGCAGACGCGAGGAGGAGCGCGGCACTATGACGCATGAAAATCCTTACTTGAAACTTGAAATAATTGCGACATAAACTGGCGAGGTGCATGCAGAATCCATCACGGAATCTTCACCTGGCGGGCGGCACTGCCGGAGGCCCTAAGAATGCCCTGCCGCAGCGGCGACGGTCTTTCCTTAAACGCTGGAACTCACGATTCCTGCCCGTTTTCGGGTTCTTGGGGGGAGTCCTGCCGTGCGAGCCATGCGGCTTGCTCGGCCTTGCTGTTGAACCGATCGCAGAGCTTGGCACCGTACATGAGCCCGATGCCAAGGAAAAGGAAGAGAGGCATAAAGAACTCGGCGTCGGCCTGGTCCATGGACGAGAGTTCGACGGCAACCGGTACAAGCAGGGCAACGTACATGATGAGTGTGGCGATCCCCTGCACGCGGATTCCGCCGGCACTGGAATGTTTCCGGATCCACTCCGGCGCCCACCCGCCCAACAGTGCGATCCCGAAGGGCAGGGCGACGGCCGACGAGACGATGACCCATATCCAGTAGAGCGATTCCATCTGTCCTCCGATAGAGAAAGGAGCGGCGCCTAATGCTGGTGGAACTATCCGCGAGGGAAGCAAGTTTCCCCCGGGTATTTCACCTTGTGACTATCCGATCGCTTGCTTGGTCTCTGCTTGTGAGCCTTTCCCTCCTCGAGGCCTCTGATTCGCCGCCATTAAGCAGCAGTGAGGCGAACCCGGCAGCGAGGAGATCATTGCAGAACTTAGACGCTCCAAGACCTGGCCAGCGACGATGGCGGTCCGAGCAGCTGTGTGTTAACGACGCAACCTGTGTGTGCTTCCTTGCAAGGTCGCTGAGTAACTCCGTCGGCATGGAAGGCGGCTGATCAGAACCATTCTGATCAGCCGCCGGCCAGTTACGGCGGTGAGGCGCTCATCGTCAGCCCCTCTTGCCCCTTTTCGGGCTGGGAGATCGGGCGGGGCGATAAGAGAACATCGCCCCGCCCGGTTGTCGATCCCGGGTTCTCTGCTACAGAGAAGGAGTCACTAGCAGCGACCCACCGATGGATATCCGTATGATTGCCAATGCCAGTACTTGTACTTCACCGTAACTTTCAGCCGGAGGCACTTTTTGCGAGAGTCCGCTTCCCTTGCTTTCCTGACAGACCACCAGGCCATGATGTTCAGGATTTCAGCGAACGTGGCCACGTATATGTTCGGGACCCTGGCAACGAGGAACCCAATGATGCCGAAGAGTATCTCAGGCGTCCGGGATATCTTCTTCGTGTATCGACGGTTGAAGGTGACGTACATAGAGGCTCCGGTGTGCACCCCACTGCGCGATCTGATGAACCACCAGGTGTGCAGCGTGGCCCTTCCCCAGTGGTGGTACCGGGTCCGCCAGTAATGCCATCTGCCGTCGAGGTCGAGCTTGTTTACGGGGTCGGCGGTTGTGTAGTCGTACGCGTTGGCGTTTCCTCCGCGCACGGGGTCAATGGAGAGGAATCGCCCGATTGCGGGGTCGTAGAGCCGGACGCCCATGAGCGTTGCCCCGGTGGGGGTTTCGCTGGAGCGCTGCTTGCCGCCGAGCCATCCGTAGCGGGCGGTGGTGCTGCCGGGTACGGGGTTGCCGTACTCGTCCTGACGCAGGACCGTAGGGCTCTTGGTCGTGTCGAGTGGGAGTTGCACACCGACGTCACCGTGGATGGTGGTGAGCTCAAGGACGGTGTCACCGGATGCCGAGGTGATCGCTTCGAGGTTGCCCGTCAGTCCTTGGACGTTGCGGGCGATGGTGCTGCTGGAGTCCTCCACGATCCAGGAGGGGCTGTCGTTCTCGGAGCCGTAGTGGTTGGTCTTGTGTCCGGTCTGGCTCCAGGTGCCGTCGGTGCCTTGGGTCTCTGTGGTCCAGGAGGCAAGGCGTCCTGCGGCGTCGAGGTCCCAGGTCTGGCGCTGGGTGCCCGTGGTCTGTCGGCGGGCCAGGTCGTTGGCGTAGTAGCCGATGGTGGCGCCGCTGGCCTGGGTGCTGGTTCGGCCGAAGGCGTCGTAGCTGACGCCGGTGGCGATGAGCCGATCGGCGCTGTCATAGGTGCTATTGACGGTTGTGGCGCCGGTGTCAGTGCAGGCCGAGCCGGGAGCGCTGGTGCTGGTGGCTAGGGTCGTGCGGTTGGTGTTGTTGTCGAAGGTGTACCCGCGGCGGGTGCAGGTGCCGTCTGCCGCGGTGTCGTCGGTGCGGGTGAGCCGGCCGAGCTTGTCGTAGGTGTATTCCTGCTCTGTTGTGTCCCCGCTGGTTCCGGTGTGGTGGACGATGCGGCCGTGCATGGAGTAGTCCACGCTGTCGGCGAGGAGGACGGCGTTGTCGCTGTCGCGGGTGTAGATCCGCGAGGTGTCGTCGCCCACCTCGTTGTAGCTGATGTTGAGGGTGTGGCCGCCGGGCAACTGCTCGGTGGTGAGCTCTCCCTCGGGGCCGTAGGTGGCGGTGAAGGTTCCGGCTACCGAGTCGGTCAGGGAGGTGGGCAGGCCGCGGGGGTCCTTGGTGAGGTCGTAGGTGATGGTGGTGGTGGAGGGCGCTGAGTCGGTGGCCTTGACCGTACGGTCGAGCAGGTCGTACTCGGTGGTGGTGTTGCCTGCGCCGTCGTTGTAGCTGACTTGACGGCCGAGTTTGTCGAATGCCGTGGTGATGGTCTGACCGTTTGCCGACATCGTGGCCACGCGACCGGTATTGGGGTCGTAGGTGGTGGTGGAGTCGGGCACCGTGGTGCCCACCCCGCCGGCCATGACGACCTTGGTCATCCGGCCCGCGTTATCGGTGGTCATGGTGCTGGTGCGGGTGATGCTGTTGGCGGTCTCCGTCACCGTGGTCGGCTGTCCCCACCAGCCGTACTCGACTGCCTTGGTGGGCAGTTGGGTGGGGTTGGAGCCACCGCCGGTGATAGCCCCGGCTGGCCCGGTGGAGCAGACCAGGTCGGCCCACTCTGGACGCCCGTTGCAGGCGCCGGTACCGCTCGACGACCAGTAGGTGGTCACCGTGGCGCCGGCGTCCGTGGCGTCCGACTTGGGCAGGGTGGTCTTGATGACACGGCCGTGGGCGTCATAGGACGTCGTCTTGGTGACGTTCAGCCCGCCCGCATCATCGATCGTGCTGGTGGGCAGGCCCTTGGACCAGTCGTAAGTGGTTTTCGTGGCTTGAGCGTCCGCGTCGGACGGATAGCCGTCCACGTGTGTGCCCCCGGTGACGGTCGTCGGCATGTCGCTGACCTTCGCCGTGCCGTCGGTGGGCCGACCCTCGTCGTAGGCGGTGACGGTGTGCTCCCGGGCCGCCACTTCGGTGCCGGCCGGCACATCGGTGCCGCCGGTGCCGGCCTTGAGTACGGTGGTGAGGGTCGTCAAGTGCAGCGGCCCGTACTCCTCCAGTTCCCGATCGCTGTCGCTGCTGAAGATATGGCTCGTGGACAGTAGCTGAGCTCGTTCAGCGGTGGATGCGTTATTGATGCCGAGGCGGGTGAGCTTGTCCAGGCTGTCTCCGCTGGTGGCCAGGGCCAGCTTGCGGTTGCCCGCGGTCAGCTCGCGCACCGCGTTGCCGAAGCGGTCGTACTCGGTCGTGGTGATGTGGCCTCCGGGCGCTGCGGTGTTGACCTCGCGCCCGGATGAATCGACGTAGCTGATCAACGCGCGCTTGTAGGCGTCGGCGGCCAGGGTACGGCCGTCGTGCGAGGCCGGCACGGCGTCGGCAGGAAATACGGCGGTAGCATCAACCGGCACGTCGCTCTGGCCCCAGGCAGCGATATCCGCCGTACCCATGGCGTTGGGCGCCGTGGTCCCGCTGAGCGGAACGTCGTAGACGAGCGAGGTAGCTGCAGTGCCCTCGGTGACATCAGTGCTGCCCTGTCTTAGCCCGGGTCGGGAGGCTTTGAGGAGCATGCCTTCAGCGGCGGTGGCAGCGTTGCCGGCCTTGCCGTAGGTGAGGGTCCACGGCAGCTCGCCCGCCGGGGTGAGCGTGTTGACCCGGCCGGCGCTGTCGTAGCTGTATTCGGTCTTCAGCGATGGGCTGATCTGCGGATTCCACGTCTGGCGCAGCCGTCCGGCACTGTCGTAGAGATATGTCTGTACTGCCTTGGCGGTCGCCGCCGACGCAGCCGCCTCGGTCGACCACAACCGGATTTCCTTCACCTGACCGGCGTAGTCACCAAAGGTGCTGTCGGTCGCGGTGGTGGAAGTGGCGTAGAGGAACTGCAGCAGCCGGCAGCCCTTGGTCGACGGAGTCGTCACACACGTCTCGGAGGACACCGCGGAGGTCGGTGCGATCACATGCTTCGGACGAGCGAGGGTCTCGCTACCGGAGACCACCTTTTCCGATACGACCGTGGTGGATGAGTTGGACGTTGGCAGATACGTCGTAGAGGCCTGCCAGGTGGTGGCGGCAGGATCGACCTTCGCGAAGGTCGTGGTCGTGCCGTGCGTGTTCTTCAAAGTGAAGGAACTGGTCAGCGAGCCGGTCAGTGTCAGAGACTCGTCACCGGGCTCCGGCTGCCAGCCGCCCGCGCTGGTGGCAGTGAACCCGACCTGATTCCCGCTAGAGTCAACCACTTCCACTGACGTGGAGGAGGTTTGCCGAATGCTGCTCCAGTCAGATCCGCTCACGTCAGCCGTGATACCGGAGATCCAGTCGGGACCGTAGATGGCCGCCTGGCCCTCCATGTCCTCATCTGAGGTGGCGCGACGTGAAGACGTGCTGCGTTCGACGCTCAGCCCGAATGCTGATGCATCTGTTTCGGAGAGGGTGAAGTCTCCGGTCAGCATGTTCACTTCGCCGGGACCCAACGGTTGCGCGGGAGCATCGCCAGCGTTCCGGTCGACGGTAACGGTGACCAGCTGAGAGTAGCCGGTGCTGGTGCCATCGGTGAACGCAGCCCGCACGTCGATGGGGCCGTCCTCGGCAAACGTGCCGGTGATGTTCCAGGAGAGCGCAGGCGGAGCACCGTTAGGGGCTGCGAGCGGCCAAGAGGTGATGGCGGAGCCGTCGGAGTTCTTGGTCACGTCGGCCAGCGGCACGGTGTGCCAGGAGTCGGTCTCGCCGCGCCGGTACTGGTAGGTCACCCCGGTGTAGCTGGTCCTGCCGGTGGCAGAGAGTGCCACGCGCCGTGCAGGGCGCTCACCATCGCCCGGTGTGAGTATTGCGGCGCCGTCCGCCCCCACGCCGAACTTGTACTCAGTCGTCGTGGTGGACAGGCTGCCACCGGAGTCAACGGTCTTGGCATACAGCGTGTGCCAGCCGTTGTCCGGCTTGACGGTCACGGTCTTCGGATCGCCGCCGTTGCCATCGGCCGTGTCGTCGATCCGGTTGGGAGTATTGGGGTCGTTCAGGCCCCAGTAGTAGCCCTGCCCGTCGCTGGAGGTGGTGTCGAGGGTGCACTGCGCACCATCGGTCGCCTTGGCCGTCCAGGTCTCCTTTGTGTACGGGGTGCAGGTGATGCTTGGAGCCGCGGGCTTACCGGTGTTGAGGACGAAGATGGAGTAGCCGGTCCACGACCCGTACAGCGACCCGTCGTAGCCGCGGACCCGATAGCGCAGGTGCGAGCCCGCTGGGAAGGCGTTCGCAGAGGGGATCGTGAGCGAGGCGGTCGATCCGGAGGCCATGCCGATGGTGGTGCCAGTGTAGGTGTAGGTGGTGTCGTTATAAACCGGGTCCGGGGTGACTTCGAACTCGGCCTTGACCGTCCCCCCGTCCGCGTCGCTGATCTTCGCCGACAGCTGCGGCGTCAGCGAGGTGACGTACCGCTTGCCGTTGTAGGCGTTCACCACGCTCGGGGAGATCGCCGGCGAGATAGGCAAGGCTGGGTAGGAGTTGTAGGTAACCGTCAGCGACGGCTCGATGTCGGGGTTGTGTGACCCGTCGACGTAGTTCGCCGACCGGAAGCGCCGCCAGGTGAGCACATCGGTCTCATCGACCGCGGCCATACGGATGCCGTAGTTCGGCTGACCGTCCGCCCATGCCTGTACGACCGCATCCACATCCCAGGAGACATGGCCCGCCGGGCACGAAGAGTTGTAGCCCTTGGCAGCGGTCGAGGTCACCGCATCGGTGGTGGTCGTCGAGGGCTGCGCGGACCAGGAGATCGCCGACGAGTCCCAGTCCGAGGTGATCCGCCGCACCTGCACGCCTGAGCCGGTGGTGGAGCAGGTGGAGGAGTAGTACGAGTACAGCCGCAGATCGGTGTCGACGATCTTCTTGCCCGAGTACTTCGCCACATCGAACTTCAGGAACGACCGGGCCTTCTGCACCCCGTCGTAGGTGCCGGCCTTCAGCTCCGTCGACCCGCGCTGGCTGGTCGGGTAGGCGTCGTACTGGATCCAGGTGTCCGTGGTCGGCCCCGCCAGCGTGTTTGTCGGGTCGACCACCACCGGATACGTGACATCCGGATCGGACAGGAACTGCTCACTCGGCTTGAGCACCAGCGTCTGTCCGCCGTTTGCGGCCGTCTCGACCGTGGCGTTGACGTTCGCGGTGTGCTCCGGCTCCTGGGACTTCGCATCCTCAGCGGCGCCCCACATCAGCGGCGGCGGAGCGGCAGCGACCTGCTTGCCCTTGGAGTCCTCCCAGTACAGCCGCTCATCGGCCGTCTCCTCGAGGGTTAGCCCCTCGGCCGCCACCGGCAGGCGGAACTCCACCGGCCCGCTCGGCCTCTCGCGCAGCACCACCGAGTGGGAGAAACCTTCCGGCAGCGCCGTGACAACCACATCGCCACCGGGAACCGCGTCCCGGTAGGTGGCGGTGTTGGCGTTGAGCACCGGCTTGGGCAGCGTGCCAGCCCAGGCCACGCCCAGGGTCTTCTCCCCCCGGGTGACCTGCGCCAGCGGCGTGTTGCTGCCTCCGGCGGAGAAGGCGATCTCCGCAGCGGCGGCCTTCGGCGCCACCTTGCCGTCCACTTCGGCAAGCGTCACATCTACCGGCTGCCAGTTGTCTTGGGCATCCTTCACCCGGATTGGCCCGGTGAAAGACTCCACCGTCACGGTCCCGTTCGGGTTCGCCCAGCTGGTGGTGTCCTCCGTGCGGGCGTCCAGGATCTCGATGCGCCGGTCCTGCAACTGGGCCATCAGCCGTGCCGACGCCTCATCCGCGGCCTGCGCCGGCCCGGAAGGCGGCGGCGTCTGGGCAACCGGCGCCTGCGACTGCAAGGCCACCGCCTGTCCGGTGGTCGCTACCGTCACCGCCGTCTCAGCGGCAAGCAAAATGGCCAAAGAGGTAGCCAACCGCCGCACTTGACGACCGGTGAAGACAGCACTGCGGCTGCGACGTCTCCCCAGAGAACGTGGCTGCCCACGCCCTGCTGAAGTGAGCCAATGCCTGCCCATTGTGGACTCCGTATCTCCTGATCAGTGTGATCAGGTGACCGGAAGGTATCCAGAGAGAAAAGATCAAATACGATCCCAGAGAGCCCCATAGAGGACCAGTTGAACCCACGAGAACGACGTGACTCTCGTCACAATATCGGACTTTCGGGAACCAACTCACGCGCAATGGCATAAGCGTGCCCTCCAACTCCCGCTGTACGTAGGAACTTTGCTCACGGTGACCCCGCGCGTGGTACAAACCCGCGTCGCAGACGTCGCGTCCTCGGTCAAGGGCTCCATCGGGGACACGCGCGGACGTCGTGGGGATCGCTTCGCAGCCGTTCTGGCTGCACTGGCACGACGGCGAGCGCAAGCGGCGGCACGCGCTGTGGATAGGGTTGGCGTTCGCGCAGGTCACTGCCGGTGCTGTCGCCCCTGGCGCCTACGGTGGGCCATTTTGAAGCCCTGACCGCCCGGGTTCACCTACGGCGGCGGGCGGCGGGCGGCGGGCGGCGGGCGGCTGGGTCGCGCTCGGCGACGTGCTGGGCGACGGCGTCGACGCTGGGCCGGGCGTACCTCTCCAACGACCGTACGGAGGCGTGCCGGGAGCGGGCCAGCAGCATCGGCGTTGAGGTGCCGTCTTCGGCGTCGTGTGTCAGCGCACTGTGGCGGAGCCGGTGGAGCGTCCACCCTTCCAGGTCGTCGAAGCCGTCGGGGCTGGCGAGGGGGTTGGCCAGCAGCCGGGTGCTCTCCTCGAAGATTCTTCCGCGCGGCGGTAGGACAGCCTCGCTCGGCCGGCGGTCGGGCAGATGTCCAGGCTGGGGGTGCGGGCGGGGGCTTTGCGGTCGGTGAGGAAGAGCGGGCCGTGGGTGCGGCCAGCGGTGAGGCGGGGCAGGAGCTGGGCGGTGCCGGACTGCCAGTGAATCCACTCGATGGCGCCGCCCTTGGAGACGACACGGCCGCGTTTGTCGGCGGGGAACAGTTCCTCGATGTTCAGGCACAGGATCTCCTCCGCCCGTGCGGCGCTCTCGTAGAGGAGCTTCCAGAACGTCTTCTCCCGCACGGACGCGTCCAGTTGCCACAGGGCGGCGATCTGAGGCTTGGACAGTGCTTTCGTGCGGTCCGGCGGCGCCGGGCGGCGCTCGATGCCGATCGTGGGGTCGGCCTCGATCCAGCCCTGGG
Source organism: Streptomyces sp. A3M-1-3 (assembly GCF_024213665.1). Taxonomy (GTDB): domain Bacteria; phylum Actinomycetota; class Actinomycetes; order Streptomycetales; family Streptomycetaceae; genus Streptomyces. Next base: position 21,056 of record NZ_JANAVP010000035.1, on the reverse strand, counting down.
CCTGCCCCCAGCCGATCGCCTTGCGCGCGATGGACAGTTCGCGGTTGACGGTGTCTGCGTCCATCTCGTCCGCGCGGGCCGCCGCGAGTTCGGCGAGCACCGGTGGCAGGCCGGGGTCGTCGATGGCCGTCAGGTCGAAGGGTGCGGGCTTGGCGCCGCGGCGGGCCGGTCCGGTCGGCGCCGGCTCGCCGCGCAGCATCCACCCCCAGGTGGTGAGCGAGATCCGGTAGATCCGTGCGGAGGACTTCGCGATGCCAGCGCCGGTGAGATACCGCTCGACCGCGGCTTCGTACGACGGGGGCGGACAGCGGCACGACCCGGGCGCGCGGCACCCGCAGCGCGCCCCCGTTCTCCGGCGCGGTCGCCCGTTCGATTGCCACCCGTCGACTCCTTCCGGCTCTGCCGCAGTAAATGCGTACACCTCGCCTCCTCCGCTCGTGATCATGCTCGGTCGAACATGCGAGGCCGTCGGCGGGGTGCCGGGGAGACCGTATCGGCTCTGCCGCAGTAAATCCGGCATTTACTGCGGCAGTTGCGGCCGAGCCGCCACGGTCGAGCATCCGCCCGAATTCGGTTCTGCTGTGCGGACTTGAGGGGAGGGGACTGTCAGTGCCCGTTGCGATGCTCTGCGTACACGATTCGGGTGAGTTGAGAGGAGTGTCCGGTGCTGGACGACCTGCTGGTGGTCGGGTTCGACCTGGAGACGCAGACCGAAGTCCACATTGGCGACCGCCCCCTGGAACAGTGGCGGGCGCTCGGCTACGGGCGGCGGGAGACGGTGGTGTGCTTCTACTGCTGGCGCGGCGTCGACGCGCCGGTGGCCACGAAGTGCCGCTGCTGGCCCGCGGCCGGATCGGCGGCCTTGTCCGGCCGCACTTCGCGCACCCGGCCGGAACCGCCCCGCCCGGCGGGCACAACCGCGAGACGGTCTGGCACATCAACGCCAAGCACCGGCTCGCCCGCTGGGCGGCCACCCTGTCCAACGTCACCCGGGTGCGACTGGAGCAGTGGACCGAGCACCGCGACCGGCGCGCGGACGTCCACGTCGTCCTCGACGACGGCGCCCGCCTGGCGCTGGAAGCCCAGCGCGAGCTGATCACCGACGAACTGTGGCAGGCCCGGCACCGCGACTACGCCGCCGCCGGCGTGCGGGACGTGTGGTTCATGCGCCCGGACACCCGCATCCCGCACGTCCTGTTCGCCGAAGGCACCCCGGCCTGGACGCTCTACCACCGCGACGAAACAGCCGAGGCCCGACTCGGGGAGCCCCACGAGCGCTGCCCGCAGTGGTGGACGAAGGACCTGCGCCTGTTCGGGCCGCACCACCCGCCGTGCGCCGGCGACCCGGTTGTCCGTGAACGCTTCCCGCTCGCCGACCTCGGCCTGGACGCCGACGGCGTGACGTTCCCGCCCGCGATGACCGAGCGCCTGGCCGAACAGGCCGCCCGCGTACGGCGGGACGCCAACCAAGCCCAGCGTGATCACGAACAGGCCGTGCGGTGGCGGCGCGAAGCCGCCACCCGCCAGGCCCGGCGCCCCTGGGTGCCCACTCCGCTGCCGCCCGTGCGGCCGGTGCCCCGGCCAGCGAGCGGGGAGCCGGTCTGCGAGATCTGCCACCGTCCGCTCGCCGAGCCCCTGGTGCGCTACGGGCGGCACATCCTGTGCTGAGCAGGGCCCGGTCAGCTCTGCTCGCGCTCCTCGTTCACCAGCTCGTCGCACAGCTCCGTCAGCGCCCACGCCTGCTTCTGGAGCGCCTCGACGACCCTGGCCAGCTTCTTCTCCCGCTTCGCGCCGGCCGCCGTCCCGTCCCGGTCGGCGACGATGCCGCCGACGAAGTGCGAGAGGTGGTTGAGCACTGGGGCGGTCAGGCGGAGCTGGCTGATCGCATCGAGGTCCGGCTCAGCCACCGGGCCGTTCTTCGTCGGGTAGCCGTTGGGCCGCCGCTCGGTGACGCGGGTCTGGGTCAGCCGCAGAGAGGCCGCCACCAGCCGCGCCAGGTGGACGCTCTGCGGTCCCACCACCGGGGCCTCGGCATCGGCCGGGCCGGGCGGAGCATCCCCGGGAAAGCCCACGACACTCGCTCCGAGCAGCTTCAGGATCTCCTCGGTGCACCGCTTCGGCCGGGCGATGCCCTTCTCGTCCAGAGGCGTCAGGACATCGAACGAGTCGCGCTCGAACGCGCTCATCGTGTACGGGGTGAAGTGCCGCACCACCGTCACCGAAGGGCCAAATTCCCGCACGCAGGCCCGCACCAGGCTTTCGGCCACGTTGATCAGTCCGGCGCCCAACTCCAGGTCGGTGGCGACGACCAGATGCCCACCCTCCTTGGTCGGCCACACCCGCAGCCGCACGTGCGTGCGGTGGCCGTTGATGTCCGGGAAGTGCCAGGCATGGTCATCGCGGATCGGTGACAGCCGCGTCGGGGTGGGCAGTTCGGGCACCAGCGGTCCTCTCGTCGTACAGCAGACAGACGACGATCACGCTAGCCAGCGCCACGGACGCCCATACCCGAACGCGGGATTTCGGCCGTATCTCAGCTGGCCCCCTACGAAAGCCGTCCCGGTGGCACGGGGGAGGCCACCGGGACGGCTCCGCTCAGCGTAGAGCCTCAACGGTCCTACAGGCCCACCGACTTGAGCATGTTCAGCAGCACGTCGGTGTTGTCCATCGCGTTCTGTAGCGCCTCGCGGGCCGCCTCCAGCTGTCCGGCTTGCGCGGCCAGGGTCTCCACATCGCCGGTGGCAACGGCATCCTGGCTGGCGGCGATCACGCCGAGCAGCAGGTGCAGCCCGGTCGCAGCGTGCGCGGCGGCCAGCGGGATCGGCCCGACCTCCCGGTTCTGCGCCATCAGCCTCAGCGGGGTGCCGGCCCGCAGGACCTGCCAGCGGATGAACTCCAGCCGCCGCCCCGGGTCGTCCAGCCCGGCCCCGGCGGCCTTGAGCTGTTCCTCCCACGCCGCGTGGTGGGCCTCTTCGTCCAGCTTCACCCCGTCGGCCATCGCCGCCTCGGCCTGGACCACGCCGAGCAACGCGTTGACCATCCGCACCCGGTACGCGTCCGCCCCGCCGAGCCGGGCCGCCTCCTCCGCGTGCTCCTCCGGGGTGTTCTCCCCGCCGTACAGCCCCAGCGCGGCCATCGCCGCGGCGACCTGCTCGACCGTGGCCGGAGCCTCGCCCCGCCTCATCTGCTCGCTCATCCCGGCAGGCTATCGACGCCGCGAACCCCACGTCCGCCGAAGCGGGAAGAGGCTGCCTTCACGGCTTCAAGATCATCCCATGGCCCCTTTTGGGCTTACCTCGGCGCTACCCCGTCATGGGGTTCCTCAAGGCAGTGAGATTGCGTTGCACAGAAACTGCGTCACGCAGATAAATATCCGCGAAGAGGCCCCGCGCGTCAAGCGGCGGGCGGCGGTCGGGCCTCGCTCACTGGCGCAGGCCGTCGTTCAGTGCGGAGTCAGGGCCATGCGCCAGTCGTTGGACTCCATGAAGTGCCCCTTGGGGTACTCGAAGGTGCACGCGCCGACGAGTTCGAAGCCGGCCTTCCGGCAGACCGCGTTCGACGCGGCGTGGCCTACGGACGGGAACGCGTGGAGGTACCGGTGCATGCCGGCCGCTCCGGCGTGCTCCGCGACGGCCCTGGCCGCCGCGACGGCGATGCCCCGGCCCTGGAACTCGGGCAGCACGCCCCACCCGGTTTCGTACACCGTCTCGCCCTGCCAGACCCGCTCCCAGTACCCGATGGCCCCGACCGCTTCCCCGGTCTCGGCCAGCACGATCCGGAACATCCGGCCCGTACCGGTCGTTTCGATGTTCAGATAGCGCTGATGCCGCGCGGTCAGCTGCTCCTCGGACTCGGGCCCGCCCAGATGCTCGGTCATCTCGGGTGCGTTGTTCCGCCGGAGCAGGCCGAAATCGCCGTCCGACCAGGTCTCCAGCCGTACGTCCGTCTCCATGACCACAATCTACGGCGAGGGTCCGACAACGGGCTGGGGCTGCGGCTGCGGTTGCGCGTACGCCGTCGGCGGCACGCCCACCCGCGCGGTGAAGTCCCGGACCAGGTGGGCCTGGTCGCTGTAGCCGAGTTCGGTGGCGAGCCCGGCCCAGTCCACGGCGGCGTCCGTCCCGGCGCGTTCCAGGGCCTCGTGGATGCGGTAGCGCAGGATGACCCACTTGGGGCTGACGCCCACGTACGCGGCGAACAGCCGCTGCAGCGAGCGCGTGGACAGCCCCGCCGCGTCGGCGAGTTCGGCGACGCGGCGGATCGAACGGTCCCTGCGGATACGGTCCGCGAGGGCCATGGCGCGGTCGGCCTGTGGGTCGGGTACCGGGTGGAGGGCGAGCAGGAAGTCGTCGAGGGCGGCGACGCGGGCGTCGTCCGGCTCCGGCCCGAGCACCAGGGGAGGGGCGGCGGAGCAGCTGGGGAACACGTCGGGGAGCGGGATCCGCCGTCCGGTCAGCTCCGACACCGGCCGGCCCGGCCGGCCCGGACGGCCGTGAGTGCCTGTAGGGCCCGGTCGGCCCGGCAGGAAGGGGCGGAAGCCGCCCGGCCGGAACTGGATTCCGCACACCCGGCCGCGGCCCTCCAGCTTCTGGGTGAAGAGCTCCAGGCCGATCCCGGCGACCTCCCCGAAGTCCCCGGTCTGCCCGTACCGCTGGAAGACGATGTTGACGGACGGGTGCGGGACGACGTGCGACGCGTACGGCTCCGCCAGATCCCAGTCGATCAGCCAGTAGTGCTCCAGATACGGCCGCAACGGCTCGGCCGGCTCGCGGCGGCGGAATCGTACGCGCGCGAAGAGTTCTGGGGCGTCGACGATGCCCCGGGTGTCGCGTCGTGGACCTGCCATGGCGGCGATCCTATGTCGCGTTTCTTCAAGCCGCCGGGGGCTGGGCGCTCATACCGTCGAGGACATGACCGACAAGATCAGTGACCTGCTCGAAGCAGCCGCCGCGCACGCTGAGCCCGTGGTACGTGGCGTGGACGACCAGGAGCTCGGCAAGCGCACGCCGTGCGCCGAGTACGACGTACGCGATCTGCTCAACCACCTGTTCCACGTGGTCGTCAATTTCCAGGCACTCGCGGCCAAGAAGGACTCGGACTTCTCGCACACGCCCGACTACCTGCGAGGAGACTGGCGCGGCCGGTTCGCCGAGGAGACGGGGCTGCTCATCGCGGCCTGGGCGGCGCCCGGCGCCGAGGAAGGCAGCACGGGTGCCATGAACCTCCCGGCTCGGACGGTCGGCTCGATGGTGCTGCTCGACCTGACCGTGCACGTCTGGGATCTGGCCCGGGCGACCGGGCAGGACTTCACGCCGGACGAGGCGGGTGTCCGTGCGCTCGCCGCGCTGGTGGCGCAGATGGGTCCGACGGCCCGGCAGATGAAGGTGTTCGCGGAGCCGTGTCCGGTGCCGGGCGGGGTGACGCCGTTCGAGGAGCTGCTGGCGTCGACCGGCCGGAACCCGCGCTGGACGCCAAGCCCCTGACCGTGGCCGGATTCCGTTGCGGGGCCTGCCCCGCGACCGCGTCCGGCGTGAGGTAAAGGCCGCCGATCACGGCGTACGACTCGGCGACGACGGCCTCCGCGGCGGCCAGCAGCTCACACTCGGCCACCCTCGCGGCGTGCTGGGCGTACGGGGGCGGGGGCGGAGGTGGGGGCGCCGGATGCAGGCGTCGCCACAGGCACTCACAGCCGGCGTAGATCCCGCTCGCGCACACCATGAACGGAATGCACAGAGCCAGCAGAATGTCGCCCACGTCGGGTCTCCCTCGATGTCAGTGCCGACGCTCTGTGCATCGGCACGCGGGGAGTGGGCGCAAGAGGGCTTCACCGGCCAAAAATGGCCTGATCACACCGTTGGTGTCCGCCGGCGGGCGTCCTGGCCGCCGTCCACGACCAGAGTCTGGCCGGTGACGTGCGTGAGATCCAGGGCCAGCGCGGCGAAGGCGCGGGCCACATCGTCCGGAGTGGCCGGTTTCCCGAGGGGGATGGACCGCCGAAGCTCCGCGACGATGGCCGGGTCCTGCTCCCGCCCCAGCGTGCCGTCGTAGGCGAGGACGCTTCCCGGAGCCACGGCGTTGACCCGGATGCCGGCGGGTGCGGTCGCGACCGCGAGCGTACGGGCCAGGGCGAGCAGGCCGGCCTTCGCGGCCGAGTAGGCGGGGCGGCCCCAGGCGCCGAGGGCGTTGACGGAGGAGCAGAAGGTGACCGAGCGGTCGCCGGGGACGTGCCGCATGACGCCGTGGGCGGCGTGGCAGACGTGATAAGGCATCAGCAGGTTGGCGCCGACACTGTCGCGGAAGACGGCCGGGTCCGGCAGATCGAACCCGCTCGGCCCGCCGTCGCGCGGGTCGGCCCCGCCGGCGATGGCCATGACGTGCCGGACCTGGAAAAGGTCGGCGAGGTCCCCGAACAGCGCTTCGGTGGCCGCGGCGTCCATCAGGTCCACGACATGGTGGTGTACGCGCATCCGCAGGCCGTCGGGGACGTGGGGGTCCGGCTTGCGGTCCACGGAGACGAGCCGCCATCGCTCCGGCAGCCGGTCCGCGAGGACCTCCAGGGTGGCTCCGCCGATCTGGCCGCCGGCGCCGGTCACCACGACACACGGAGGCAGGTCGCTGTCACCGCCGTCCGCGCCGGGCCGCTGCTGTTGCCGCACGGTTGGTCACCCTAGACCGGCGGGCACAATGCGGCGACAGGGAACGACTGGGAAGGTGAGCCTCAGGGCCAGACCAGGCAGTACGGCTGGTGCCCCGCCTCGTGCAGGCGGTGGGAGAAGTCCTGCCATTCGCGAAGCAGCTGGTACACATTGAACGCGTCGCGCGGGCCGCCCCGGTCCGGGACCGTCGACCAGATGAACGCCGCCGCGCCTACCGATTCCTCGCCGATGCCGCGCAGCGGGTCGACCACCGTCATCGGAAGCTTGACCACCGCGTAGTCGGGGTGGAGTACGACGAGCTCGAGCGGGGGCACCTTGTGCAGGGGTATGCCCTCGATGCCGGTGAGGACCATCGCGGCCATCGTCTCCGGCTTGATCTTGGTGAACATGCCGCCCATGCCGAGCTCGTCACCGCCGAGCTCCTCCGGGCGCATCGAAATTGGCACGCGGGCTGCCGTGGCCCCGTCGGGAGCACCGAAATACTTGTAGGTCACCCCCACCCGGCCACCACTCCTGCTCCCCGTTCCCACGGCCTCCGCGTCGCGCCCACGCCCACGCCGGTGCCGTCCGCTCCGCTGGGCACGCTCGGGACCCAGGTCGTCGGTCCCCTCGCCCACTCCGCCACCGCGATGCATAACTTTCACCCGAATGCTTTGTAGATGGCACAGCACCCGCCGCGCAACCCGATCACCGTGTCAGTGACCTCCCCCACGGCCGGGCGGTGAAACACCTGTCCGCAAGACCGTCCGAGCCTCTGACACCATGGCTTGTGTGAGCTATCCGTACGAAGCCCCAGTTTCGCAGACGCTTTTCGACCGCGCGTCCCTCGTGACCCCCGGCGGCGTGAACTCTCCCGTGCGCGCCTTCCGTGCCGTGGGTGGTACGCCCCGGTTCATGGTGTCCGGTACCGGTCCGTACCTCACCGATGCCGATGGCCGAGAGTATGTCGACCTCGTCTGCTCGTGGGGGCCGATGATCCTCGGCCACTCCCACCCCGCCGTCATCGAGGCCGTCCAGGCCGCCGTCGCCCGTGGCACCTCCTTCGGTACGCCAGGTGAGGGTGAGGTCGCCCTGGCGGAGGAGATCGTCGCCCGGATCGGTCCCGTCGAGCAGGTACGTCTGGTGTCGTCCGGCACCGAGGCGACCATGTCGGCGATCCGGCTGGCCCGCGGTTTCACCGGCCGCGCCAAGGTCGTCAAGTTCGCCGGCTGCTACCACGGCCATGTGGACGCCCTGCTGGCCGCGGCCGGTTCCGGCGTCGCGACCTTCGGGCTGCCGGACACCCCCGGTGTCACCGGTGCCCAGGCCGGCGACACGATCGTCCTGCCGTACAACGATCTCGACGCGGTGCGCCAGGCATTCGCCGCGCAGCCCGGTGAGATCGCCTGCGTGATCACCGAGGCCTCGCCCGGCAACATGGGCGTCGTACCGCCGCGCGACGGCTTCAACCAGGGCCTGAAGGACCTGTGCGCGCAGAACGGCGCGCTGTACATCTCCGACGAGGTGATGACCGGTTTCCGTACGTCGAAGGCCGGCTGGTACGGCATCGACGGCGTCGAGCCGGACCTGATGACCTTCGGCAAGGTCATGGGAGGCGGCTTCCCGGCCGCGGCCTTCGGCGGCCGCGCCGATGTCATGGCCCACCTCGCCCCGGCCGGACCCGTCTACCAGGCGGGCACGCTCTCCGGGAACCCGGTCGCCACGGCCGCGGGTCTCGCGCAGCTGCGGCTGCTCGACGACGCGGCGTACGACAAGGTCGACGCGGTGTCGCGGGAGATCCGGTCCCTGGTGACGGACGCGCTCAGCAAGGAGGGCGTGGCCCACCGGCTGCAGACGGCGAGCAACATGTTCTCGGTGTTCTTCACGGACGCCGAGGTGCGCGACTACGACGACGCGAAGAAGCAGGAGTCCTTCCGCTTCACCGGTTTCTTCCACGCGATGCTCGCGCAGGGCGTCTATCTGCCGCCGTCCGCGTTCGAGTCCTGGTTCGTCTCGACGGCCCACGACGAACGGGCGGTCGAGCGCATCGCCGCCGCCCTGCCCGCAGCCGCCCGCGCGGCCGCCGAGGCGGAGGCGACGGCATGAGCGGGAGTGCCGAGATCACCGTCGTCCACCTGATCCGGCACGGCGAGGTGGAGAACCCGGACGGCGTGCTCTACGGGCGCCGGTCCGGCTACCACCTCTCCGACCTCGGCCGGCAGATGGCCGACCGGGTCGCCGAGCACCTGGAGAGCCGCGACATCACGCATGTCGTGTCCTCGCCGCTGGAGCGCGCGCAGGAGACGGCCGACCCGATCGCCAAGGTCCACGGCCTCGATGTGGCCACCGACGAGCGGCTGATCGAGGCGGGCAACGTCTTCGAGGGCAAGACCTTCGGCGTCGGCGACGGCGCGCTGCGCAAGCCCGGGAACTGGAAGCACCTGACCAATCCGTTCCGGCCTTCCTGGGGTGAGCCGTACGTCGACCAGGTCGTACGGATGATGGGCGCCCTGGACACGGCGCGCGAGGCGGCCCGCGGCCACGAGGCGGTGTGCGTCAGCCATCAGCTGCCCATCTGGATCGTGCGGAGCTTCGTCGAGCGACGGCGGCTGTGGCACGACCCGCGCAGGCGGCAGTGCACGCTGGCTTCGCTGACGTCCTTCACGTACCGGGGGGACAAAATCGTGTCCGTCGGATACAGCGAGCCGGCCCGGGATCTTGTCCCGGTGCATCTGCTGGCGGGTGCCAAGCCGGTCAAGGGAAAGTCGAAGGCGTTCGGCGCCTAGATCATTATCGCTTTACCAAAAGATGTGGAAGTAGCGCGGAACCCGACTGCCCGTCACGGGCCTCTCAGTCATTGTCCGTTTAGGGACGGGACTTGAGTGGGCGAGTGGGCGAGTTGAGGGCGGGGGACGGTCAAATGCGCGACTTCAGTCGAAGGGGTCTGCTCGGACTCGGACTTGGGGCGGCAGCGGCGGTGGGAATGGCCGGCTGCGGCTCCGGGGGAACGTTCGGGCAGGGCTCTTCGGACCCCGGAAAGGGCGAGGGGAAAGGGAAGGGCGGCGGCCCCGGCAAGGACGATGTGAAGCTGATCGGTGACGGCTCCACCGCCGACACCGGACCGCAGCCGAACCAGCCGGAAAAGCCTGTCCCGCTCGAACCCGGCCAGACCCCGCCGCAGTTCGTGATCTTCTCCTGGGACGGGGCGGGCGAGGTGGGCAACGGCCTGTTCCCGCGCTTCCTCAAACTCGCCAAGGACCATGGCGCCGCGTACACGTTCTTCCTCTCCGGGCTGTATGTGCTGCCCGAGTCGAAGAAAAGCCTGTACAAGCCGCCGAACAATCCGGTGGGCGCCTCGGACATCGGCTATCTCACCGATGACCACGTGAAGGAGACGATCAAGAACGTCCGTCAGGCATGGCTCGACGGGCACGAGATCGGCACCCACTTCAACGGCCACTTCTGCGGCGGTTCCGGCTCGGTCGGCAATTGGTCGCCCGCCGACTGGCGACACGAAGTCGACCAGGCTGTGTCCTTCGTCACCAACTGGCGTACGAACACGGGCTTCACCGACCTCGAACCGTTTCCCTTCGACTACACGAAGGAACTCGTCGGCGCCCGGACCCCCTGCCTGCTCGGCCAGGACACACTGCTCCCGACCGCCAAGAAGCTCGGCTGGCGCTACGACGCCAGTTCGTCCGGCGGTCTGCAGGTATGGCCGGACAAGAAGCAGGGCATATGGGATCTCCCCCTGCAGGCCGTGCCGTTCCCCGGTCATTCCTTCGAGGTGCTCTCGATGGACTACAACATGCTCGCCAACCAGTCGAAGAATTCGACGAACGGCGTGCCCTCGAACTATCCGTACTGGAAGAGGCAGGCGACCGGGGCCTATCTGGGCGGCTTCCGGCGCGCGTACGAGTCCAACCGCGCACCCTTGTTCATCGGCAACCACTTCGAGCAGTGGAACGGCGGTATCTATATGGATGCCGTGGAAGAGGCACTGAAGGGCATGGCGGACAAAAAGGACGTACGGCTCGTCTCCTTCCGGCAGTTCACCGACTGGATCGACGTGCAGGACCCGAAGATCCTCGCCAAGCTCCGCACGCTGGCGCCGGGCCAGCAGCCCGCCGGCGGCTGGAACACCTTCCTCACTGCCACCGCCTGAACGTTTCGCCGGGGGGTGCGCAAGATCCCCAAAACGCTCATGCGAAACTTTTCACATGAGCCGTAACCGCGCCCCCCGCCGCCGCTCGTACCGCCGCCGCGCCGCTCTGCTGACCGCCGTGGTCGGGGCCGGTGCGCTGACGCTCTCGGCGTGCAGCGAGTCCGGGGCGTCGGGCGGCAAGTCCGGCAGTTCGGGCAATACCAACTTCGTCACCGGCTCCGACGGCATCTCCACGGTCAAGAAGGCCGACCGGAAGGCGGCCCCCAAGCTCGACGGCGAAACCCTCGACGGCGGACGGCTGGACGTCACCGCCCTCAAGGGCAAGGTCGTCGTCCTGAACGTCTGGGGTTCGTGGTGCCCGCCCTGCCGGGCCGAGGCGCCGCACTTCGCCAAGGTCGCCAAGGAGACCAAGAGCAAGGGCGTCGAATTCGTCGGCATCAACACCCGCGACGAAACCAAGCAGCCGGCGATCGCCTTCGAGGAGAAGTTCGGGGTCGAATACCCCAGCCTGTACGACCCGATCGGCAAGCTCATGCTGCGCTTCCCCAAGGGGACCCTGAATCCGCAGGCCATTCCGTCGACGATCGTCCTCGACAAGGACGGAAAGATCGCGGCGCGCACGCTGGCCGCCATCGACGACAAGAAGCTGCACAAGATCATCGACCCGCTGATCGCGGAGAAGTGATGAACGAGACCGTCCTCAGCGGCGCCCTGCTGCTCGCCCTGCCCATCGCAGTGCTCGGCGGACTCGTCTCCTTCTTCTCGCCCTGTGTCCTCCCCCTGGTCCCCGGCTACCTCTCCTACGTCACCGGAGTCAGCGGCGCGGACCTCGCCGAGGCCAGACGCGGCCGGATGGTCGCGGGTGCGGGGCTCTTCGTCCTGGGCTTCACCGCCGTGTTCGTATCCGGCGGCGCGCTGTTCGGCTTCTTCGGCTCCACCCTCCAGGAGCACCGGGAGATCATCTCCAAGGTGCTCGGCGGGCTGGTGATCCTCATGGGCCTCTTCTTCATGGGCATGATGCCCTGGCTCACGCAGCGCGAATTCCGCTTCCACAAGCGGCCGGTCGCGGGCCTCGCGGGCGCGCCGGTGCTCGGCGTGATGTTCGGCATCGGCTGGACGCCGTGCATCGGCCCGACACTCTCCGCGGTGCAGACCCTCGCCATCGACCAGGCCAGCGCCGGCCGCGGGGCCATACTGACCGTCGCGTACTGCCTCGGCCTCGGCCTGCCCTTCGTGGTGGCCGCGGTGGCGTTCCGCAAGGCGCTCGGCGCGTTCGGCTGGGTCAAGAAGCACTACGCGTGGGTGATGCGTATCGGCGGCGTCATGATGATCGCCACCGGCCTGCTGCTCGTCACCGGCGTGTGGGACAGCATGGTGAGCGACATGCAGGCGTGGTCCGACGGCTTCACGGTGGGGATCTGAGTCCATGAGCAAGGCAGAAACGACGGACGAGCAGGACCTCGGCGCCGCCGGATCCCAGCTCTCCACCGCCCCCCGGGAAGAGACCGGCCAGGTGCCGACGATGGGCGTCATCGGCTGGACCCGCTGGTTCTGGCGGCAATTGACGTCGATGCGCGTCGCGCTGATCCTGCTGTTCCTGCTCTCGCTCGGGTCGATCCCCGGCTCGCTCGTCCCGCAGACCGGCGTGGACGAGCTCAAGGTCGCCGACTGGAAGGCCACGCACGAGTTCTGGACGCCGCTCTTCGAAAAGCTCCAGCTCTTCGACGTCTACAGCTCGGTGTGGTTCTCGGCGATCTACATCCTGCTGTTCATCTCCCTCATCGGCTGCATCGTGCCCCGCACCTGGCAGTTCGTCGGCCAGCTCCGCGGCCGGCCGCCGGGCGCGCCGAAACGGCTGACCCGGCTGCCCGCGTACACCACCTGGCGCACCGGCGGCGAGCCCGAGCAGGTGCTCGCGGCCGCGCGGGACCTGCTGACCAAGCGCCGCTTCCGGGCCCACACGGTCGGCGACGCGGTCGCCGCGGAAAAGGGCTACCTGCGCGAAGCGGGCAATCTGCTCTTCCATATCGCGCTGATCGTGATGCTGGTGGCCTTCGCCGCGGGACAGCTCTTCAAGTCCGAGGGCGGCAAGCTGGTCCTCAAGGGCAGCGGCTTCGCCAACACGCTCACCCAGTACGACGACTTCAGGTCCGGCAGCCTCTTCAACACCGACGACCTCCCGCCGTTCAGCTTCACCCTGGACCGCTTCGACGCGTCGTACGAGCGGAGCGGCCCCCAGAAGGGCACGCCCCGCACCTTCAAGGCGTACGTCACCTATGCCGAGGGCGCCGACGGGAAGCCGCGGAAGGCCGCGATCGAGGTCAACAAGCCGCTGGTGGTCGACGGTACGAAGGTCTACCTCCTCGGGCACGGCTACGCACCCGTCGTCTCCGTCACCGACGCGCGCGGCAAGAAGGTCTTCAACAGCGCCGTCCCGCTGCTGCCCATCGACTCCAACATCACCTCGACCGGCGCGGTCAAGGTGAGCGACGGATACCGCGACAAGAACGGCAAGGAAGAGCAGCTCGGCTTCAACGCGTTCTTCGTGCCGACCTTCGCGGGCGAGGGCAAGGGGCAGATGTTCTCGCAGTTCCCGGCCCTGGACTTCCCGGTGCTCGCGCTGAGCGCCTACCACGGCAGCCTCGGCGTCGACGCGGGCCTGCCGCAGAACGTCTACCAACTCGAAACCAGCAAGATGAAGGAGTTCAAGGACCCCGAGGGGCAGCTGTTCAAGCAGCGGCTGCTGCCCGGTGAGTCCATGACGCTGCCGAACGGCGCCGGCAAGGTGAAGTTCGAGGGTGTGGAGCGCTGGGCCACCTTCCAGATCTCCCAGCAGCCCGGCAGCGGTCTCGCCCTCGCCGGTGCGATCGCGGCCATCGCCGGACTCGTCGGCTCGCTGTTCATCCAGCGGCGCCGGGTGTGGGTGCGGGCCGTGCGGAACGCGGACGGTGTCACCGTCGTCGAGATGGCGGGCCTCGGCCGCAGCGAGTCCGCCAAGCTCCCGGAGGAGCTGGCCGATCTGGCCGTTGCACTGCTTGCGGAGGCGCCCGCCGCGCCTGCCACCGATCCCGCGGATCTCGCAGATTCCACAGATCCCGCGGATTCCACAGACTCCGACAATCCTGTCGAAGGAGCGCGCGCGTGACTCTCGCTGCCGCGGCCAACGAGAACCTGGCCAACATCAGCAACGTTCTCATCTATTCGTCGATGGCGGTCTACACGCTCGCCTTCCTCGCGCACATCGCCGAGTGGGTCTTCGGCAGCCGCAGCAAGGTCGGCCGTACCGCCGCCGCGCTGACCGGCAAGTCCGGCCAGTCCGCCGCGGCGCCCGCCGTCACGGTCAAGGCCGCCGCCCAGGGCGGGGGGACCGCCGTCCTGGACAAGCCGAAGGTCGTCACCCGGTCCGCCGCTGGGACGCGCGACGTCCCGGACGGCCCCGGCGCGGCGGGCGGGGATGCGCAGGGCGACCTTTATGGACGTATCGCCGTCTCGCTGACCGCACTCGCGTTCCTCGTCGAGGCGGGCGGCGTGGTTGCCCGCGCCCTGTCGGTGGAGCGGGCGCCGTGGGGCAACATGTACGAGTTCTCCATCACCTTCTCCACGGTGGCGGTCGGCGCGTACCTCGGCTTCCTGGCCGCGCGGAAGAACGTCCGCTGGCTGGGGCTGGCGCTGGTCACCACCGTCCTGCTGGACCTCGGCGTCGCCACCAAGTGGCTCTACACCGAAAGCGACCAGCTGGTCCCGGCCCTCGACTCGTACTGGCTGTGGATCCACGTCTCCACCGCGATCTTCTGCGGGGCCGTCTTCTACCTGGGCGCGGTGGGCACCGTGCTGTACCTCTTCCGGGACGCGTACGAGGGCAAGCTCGCCCGCGGCGGCAAGCCCGGTTCCTTCGCCACGTCGGTACTGGAGCGGATGCCGTCGGCTGCATCGCTCGACAAGTTCGCGTACCGGGTCAACGCCGCGGTCTTCCCGCTGTGGACCTTCACGATCATCGCGGGCGCGATCTGGGCGGGCGACGCCTGGGGCCGGTACTGGGGCTGGGACCCCAAGGAGGTCTGGTCCTTCGTCACCTGGGTCGCGTACGCCTGTTACCTGCACGCCCGCGCGACGGCGGGCTGGAAGGGCCGCAAGGCGGCGTACCTGGCGCTGTTCGCCTTCGCCTGCTGGATCTGGAACTACTACGGCGTGAACATCCTGCTCAGCGGCAAGCACTCCTACGGCGGCGTCTGACGCCGGGCCCCGCATCACACAAGGTCCTGGCGTTAAGTATCCACGCAGGGTGCGGATCCCATCCGTCCGCGTCAGGCTGGTGGCATGGCCGAAACCGTCGCGTACGGCACCAGCGAGACGCGGGACGGTGATCTCCACGTCCTGCGGTACGAGCTCCATCTGCCGCATACCGCGCAGCGGATCTGGGCGGCCGTGACCACGCCGGAGGGCCTGCGGGAGTGGCTCGCCGCCGCCGACGAGCTGGAGCACCACATCGGCGGCGCGGTCACCCTGCGGTGGCTGAACACCGACACGGAGGGCCGGTCCACGGTGGCCACCGGTACGGTCACCGCCTGGGACCCCGAGCACGTCGCCGAGTACACCGTGAGCGTCCACGGGCGGATCCGGTTCCACCTGGAGGCGGTCGGGACGGACTCGACGGTGGTGCGCTTCACCAACGAGAGGCGGGGCACGGACGCCGAACGGCTGGACTGCCTCGCCGGATGGCACAGCCACCTCGAGTACCTCACGGACGCGCTCGACGGGCGGCCGCACGACGCGTCGGCCTGGTCCGACTGGACGGCGGACCGCTGGCGGCGGCTACGGGCGGAGTACGCGGACCGGGCGTGAGCGTCAGCCTTCGCCGATGTCCTCGTTCCAGAGGGCCGGGCGATCCCGGATGAACTCCCGCATCATGGCCGCGCACTCCGGATCGTCCAGCAGCACGACCTCCACCCCGTGCGCCGCCAGCCAGTCGTGCCCGCCCCGGAACGTCTCGGCCTCGCCGATCACCACCCGCGAGATCCCGAACTGCCGCACGAGCCCGCTGCAGTACCAGCAGGGCGAGAGGGTGGTGACCATCGTCGTACCGCGGTACGAGCGCTGTCGCCCCGCCGCCCGGAAGGCGGCCGTCTCCGCGTGCAGCGACGGGTCGCCGTCCTGGACGCGCCGGTTGTGGCCGCGGCCCAGCAGGGTGCCGTCGGCTGCGTACAGCGCCGCGCCGATCGGGACGCCCCCCTCGGCGAGACCGGCCCGCGCCTCGGCGACCGCGGTCTTGAGCCAGTCCTGTGCCTGTGCGCGGTCCATGGGCGTCAGTCCATCAGGAGGCGGGCGGATTGTCGTCCTTGCCGCCGTTGTCGTCGCGCTTCTTGAGCTCTTCCTCGCGGCGGCGCAGGTCCGCCTCCCAGTCGTTCAGGAGCGACTCGTCCTTCACGCTTTCAGAAGATGCAGCCTCGTCCTTGAGCTGCTTCAGGAAGTCGGGATTGTCGTCGGGGGCTACCCACTCGGTGCGGTGATTGCGGTGCCACTCCGAAGGCGTACGGCCCCCGGCGGGCGCGTGGCGCAGCTTCCCCGCCGCGAACCAGACGATCGGGCCGACGATGGAGAAGAGCAGGATGATGATGACCCAGACGACCTTGGGAAGGTGCCTGACCTCGTCCTCGGGGGTGTTCAGGCAGTCGATGAAGGCGTAGATCGTCAAGGCCAGGATCAGGATGAATGGCAGATATCTGATCATGGTGGCGCAGGTCCCCCCAGGGAGCGGTGACGGGCCTGTCCGGCCCCGGTGACGGGGCCAGGGTAGCGGGTGGCCGATACTGGACGGCATGGCTTACGACGATCTTCGCTCGCTGCTCCGGGCGCTGGAGCGCGAGGGTGACCTCAAGCGCATCAAGGCCGAAGTCGACCCATACCTGGAGGTCGGGGAGATCGTCGACCGGGTGAACAAGGCGGGTGGCCCGGCGCTCCTCTTCGAGAACGTCAAGGGCTCGGCGATGCCCCTGGCGATGAACGTCTTCGGGACCGACCGCCGGCTGCTCAAGGCGCTCGGTCTGAAGTCGTACGAGGAGATCAGCGACAAGATCGGCGGGCTGCTCAAGCCGGAGCTGCCGCAGGGCTTCATCGGGGTGCGCGAGGCCTTCGGGAAGCTCGGCGCGATGACGCACGTACCGCCGAAGAAGGTGAAGTCTGACCACGCTCCGGTCCAGGAGGTCGTCCTCACCGGCGACGACGTGGACCTCGACCTGCTGCCGGCGCTGTTCACCTGGCCGCAGGACGGCGGCTCGTTCTTCAACCTCGGTCTCACCCACACCAAGCACCCGGAGACCGGGGTCCGCAATCTGGGGCTGTACCGGCTCCAGCGCCACGACCGGCGCACCATCGGCATGCACTGGCAGATCCACAAGGACAGCCGCAACCACTACCAGGTGGCCGCCAAGCGCGGCGAGCGGCTGCCGGTCGCGATCGCCTTCGGCTGTCCGCCCGCCGTGACGTACGCGTCCACCGCGCCGCTGCCGGGGGACATCGACGAGTACCTCTTCGCCGGCTTCGTCCAGGGCAAGCGGATCGAGATGGTCGACTGCAAGACCGTGCCGCTCCAGGTGCCCGCGCAGGCCGAGGTCGTCATCGAGGGGTGGCTGGAGCCCGGGAAGATGCTGCCGGAGGGGCCATTCGGCGACCACACCGGCTTCTACACCCCGCAGGAGCCGTTCCCCGCGCTGACCATCGACTGCGTCACCATGCGCAAGCGCCCGCTGCTGCAGTCGATCGTGGTGGGCCGCCCGCCGACGGAGGACGGGCCGCTGGGCCGCGCCACCGAGCGCTTCTTCCTCCCCCTGCTCAAGATCATCGTGCCGGACATCGTGGACTACCACCTGCCTGAGTCGGGCGGCTTCCACAACTGCGCGATCGTCTCGATCGACAAGAAGTACCCGAAGCACGCGCAGAAGGTCATGCACGCGATCTGGGGCGCGCACATGATGTCGCTGACCAAGCTGATCGTGGTCGTGGACTCCGACTGCGATGTGCACGACCTGCACGAGGTCTCGTGGCGGGCGCTCGGCAACACCGACTACGCCCGCGACCTCACGGTTGTCGAGGGCCCGGTCGACCACCTCGACCACGCGTCCTACCAGCAGTTCTGGGGCGGCAAGGCGGGCATCGACGCGACGAAGAAGCTGCCCGAGGAGGGCTACACCCGGGACGGCGGCTGGCCCGACATGGTCGAGTCCGACCCGGACACGGCGGCGAAGGTCGACCGCCGCTGGAAGGAGTACGGGCTGTGACCTCAGCCGCCGCTGCCGTTCCGCAGCCCGGACGCACCAGGGCCTTCCTGCGGCTGGTGATGATCGAGCACTCGGTCTTCGCCCTGCCCTTCGCCTACATCGCCTCGCTCACCGCGATGTTCCAGCTTGACCGGAACATCGACTGGGTCACGCTGCTCCTCGTCACGGTCGCCATGGTGGGCCTGCGGACCTTCGCGATGGCCTGCAACCGGATCATCGACCGCGAGATCGACGCCCGTAATCCCCGTACCGCCGGTCGCGAGCTGGTGACCGGCGCGGTCTCGGTACGGTCCGCCTGGACCGGCGCGGGTGTCGCCGTGGTCGTCTTCCTCGGCGCGGCCACGCTGCTGAACCCCCTCTGCCTGGCCCTCGCTCCCGTCGCCGTGATCCCGATGGTCGTCTATCCGTACGGGAAGCGATTCACCAACTACCCGCACGCGATCCTCGGTCTCGCCCAGGCCATCGGCCCCGTCGGCGCCTGGATCGCCGTTACGGGCGAGTGGTCCTGGGGCGCGGTGATCCTCGGGCTGGCCGTGGGCATCTGGATCGGCGGATTCGACCTGATCTTCGCCTGCCAGGACGTCCAGGCGGACCGCGCCGAGGGCGTGATGTCCGTACCGGCCCGCTTCGGTGTGCCCGGTGCGCTGTACGGGGCACGGGCCTGCCACCTCCTGACCACGGTGCTGCTCGTCTGGTACGCCCTGGCGACCGGGGCCGGCACGTTCTTCTGGTTCGGCCTGGCTGTCGTCGTGGCGGCCTTCCTCTACGAGCACACCACCGTCAAGCCGCACGACCTGTCACGCCTGAACCGGGCGTTCTTCACGGTCAACGGCTTCATCGGGATCGTCCTCTTCGTCTGCGCCCTCCTCGACCTGGTCGTACGGGGACTGAGCCCTTAGGTCCTGTCCGGTCAGCCCCCGGCCGAGGTGCCGATGGGTATCCGGCGCCGGAACAGGAACGCCGCCACCACGCCGCCGATCAGCCCGAACAGGTGCCCCTGCCAGCTCACCTCGGTGTCGCCGGGCAGCACACCCCACAGCATCGATGAGCCGTACACCGCGGCGACCACCACGCCGATGACGATGTCCGCCGCCCGGCGGTCCACGAAACCGCGCACCAGCAGATAGCCGAAGAGACCGAAGACGACGCCCGAGGCGCCGGCCGAGATGCTGTTGGCCGGGGCTGTCAGCCACTCGCCCAGCCCGCTGGCCAGGACGATCACGGCCACCACGGCCGCGCAGCGGCGTATGCCCGACAGTGCGGCGAGGAAGCCGAGGATCAGCAGTGGGACGGTGTTCGACGCCACGTGGTCGTACCCGAAGTGCAGGAACGCGGAGGGCACGACGTCCCGCAGCTCGCCGATCTCGCGCGGCGATACGCCGTACTGGTCGAGGGCGTGCCCGCTCGCCGTGTCGATCACTTCCAGCGCCCACAGCAGCGCCAGCCAGCCGGCCATGAGCACAGCGGCCGTCCTGATCCGGCCGGTCCGTGCCGCCGCCACGGTCGCCGGCGGCGTCGGCCCCGAAGACCGCGGCGCCACCGGTTCGTATGGTCCGTACGCCATTGCGATGCCCCTTCCCCTTGCCGGGCACAACGCACGGGACGGGCGGCCAGGTTCCAGCCCGGCGCGGCCGGATAGGCTCGGACGCGTGAAGCCCGGAACGTACGGAGATGAACACACCCAGCAGCGGCGCCCGTGGGTCGTCGGTGTCTCCGGCGCGTCCGGGACTCCGTACGCCGCCGCCGTGCTGCGCGGGCTGCTCGCGGCGGGCGAGAGTGTTGACCTGATTGTCAGCCGGGCCTCGCGGCTGACGCTCCTGGACGAGACGGGCATCGCGTTCCGGGACGCGCACTGGCGCGAGGACCTGGCGGCGTGGCTGGCGCGCGGTGCGGACGGCAAGCCGTACCCCGCCGGCCCGTCCGCGTCCCGCCGCATGGACGATGTACGGTACTGGGCGGCCGGGGACCTGGCGGCGGGGCCGTCCTCCGGTTCGTACCCGGTCAAGGGCATGCTGATCGTCCCGGCGAGTACGGCGTGCGTGGCCGGAGTGGCGCTGGGCCTGTCGAAGGATTTGCTGCAGCGGGTGGCGAGCGTGACGCTCAAGGAGCGGCGCCGACTGGTGGTCGCGGTGCGGGAGACCCCGCTGAACGGACAGACGCTGAAGCATCTGGTGGCGCTGGACGAGGCGGGCGCGGTGGTGCTGCCCGCCTCTCCGGCGTTCTACGCGGGGGCGACGCACATCCAGGATCTGGTGGACTTCGTCGCGGGGCGGGTGCTGGATGCGGCCGGTGTGCCGCATCAGCTGTACCGCCGTTGGGATGGAGAGCTCGGTGGCTCCCGGGCGGACTAGCAGCACCGATCATTGATAGAATTCGCAGGGATTAAGCCCTGCATGCCTTAGATTCTGTATACAAACTTGCTGGATTGCTGAACAATGGAAGGCTCCAGGCATATGGACGCGGTGGACAGGCAGCTCATCCAGGCCCTCCGGGAAAACGGCAGGGCCTCGTACGCCGAGCTGGGACGGCTCGTAGGGCTCTCCGGGCCCAGCGTCACCGACCGGATCAACCGCCTCGAGACGGCGGGCGTCATCACCGGCTACCGCGCGACCGTCAACGCGGCCTCGCTCGGCCTCGGCGTCACCGCGCTGATCGGCATCTCCCTCTCCGACGCCGCCGACCACGAGGACGTGGCGCGCCGGCTGAAGGATCTCGCCGAGATCGAGGACTGCTGGTTCATCGCGGGCGACGACTCGTTCATGCTCAAGGTGCGGGCGAACGACGTGGACGGCCTGGAGAAGACGATCCGCCGGCTGTCCGGCACCAAGGGCGTCTCGCGGACCCGTACGACCATCGTGCTCTCCACGAAGTGGGAGAACCGGGTCGGCGATCTGCCGGACGAGGGCTAGTGTCCTGCGCCAGTAGTTGATCGTTAGTTGTTGTGTGACTTCTGCTGCTGGTGCGTCTATTCCTCGTCGGGGT
>NZ_JANAVP010000034.1 GCF_024213665.1 Streptomyces sp. A3M-1-3 | reverse complement strand
TACCCACTTGGCCAGGTCGCACAGGGAACTGGCCTCCCGGGACCGGACCACGCACGGGATGCGTGTCGCCGCCTCGGAGTCGAGTACGCCAGGGACCAGTGCGCTCAAGACCGTTCGGAGCGTGCGGCTGATCGGACTCACGCTCAGTCGAAAGGAACGGTCAGGGGAGGAGGCGTTGTTCCTTTGCCACCGCTACCGCGCCCGCCCGGGTGTCGACGCCCAGCTTGTCGTAGATCCGGCCCAGGTGGGTCTTTACCGTGGCCTCGCTGATGAAGAGCGCGCGGGCGATCTCCCGGTTGCCGAGGCCGTGCGCGAGCTGCCCGAGGATGTCGAGCTCGCGCTCGGTGAGGGTGGGGCGGCCCGCGCCCCGCATCTGCGCCATGACGCGGCTCGCCACCGGCGGCGAGAGGGTGGTGCGGCCCTCGGCCGCGGAGTGGATCGCGGCGAACAGTTCCTCCGGGCGCTCGGCCTTGAGCAGATAGCCGGTGGCGCCGGCCGCGATGGCGCGGGTGATGTCGGCGTCCGTGTCGTACGTGGTCAGGACGAGCACATGGGGGGCGCGGGGGGCGTCGTGCAGCGCGGAGATGCGCCGGGTGGCCTCCACCCCGTCGATGCCTTCGCCGAGTTGCAGGTCCATCAGGACGACGTCGGGCCGCAGCTTCGCGGCCAGCGCGACCGCCTCCTCGCCGCTGCCCGCCTCGCCGACCACCTCGATGTCCGGCTCGGAGCCGAGCAGCGCGAGCAGCCCCGCGCGTACGACGACGTGGTCGTCGCAGAGCAGGATGCGGACCGGGGACCGGACCGGCTTCGTCATGACGGGTCCTCCACGTTCTCCGGGGCTTGCAGGGGGAGCGCGGCGGACAGCACCGTGCCCTCGCCGGGCGCCGACTCGACAGTGAGCGTGCCGCCCAGCTGCTGTACGCGGGCCCGCATCGCGGGCAGGCCGTGCCCCCTCACCCGGCCGGGCCCCGGGGTGTCGGCGGGGGCGAAGCCCCGCCCGTCGTCGGCGATGTCGAGGACCACCTGGTCGCCGAGGAAGCTGAGGGTAAGGGCGGCGGTGCTCGCGGCCGCGTGCTCCCGTACGTTCGCCAGCGCGCCCTGCGCGATGCGCAGCAGGGCGGACTGCGCCCGGTCCGGCAGCGGTACGGGAACGCCCTCCAGGTGGAAGCGGACCACCGGCCCCGGACGGGCGGGCCGCCCCGGCGACGCGGCAGATCCGGCCGCTTCCGCAGCTTCCGCGGCTTCGGCGGAGGTACGCTCGGCCAGCGCGCGCAGCGCGTCCGCCAGCGGCGCGCCGCCGTCGAACTCGGGCGGGGCCAGATCGTGCACCATGCGCCGCGCCTCCGCCAGCCCGCGGGCGGCGATGTCCGTCGCTGCCCGGACATGGCTGCGGGCGGCGGCCGGGTCGGCGTCCCAGGTGCGGTCGGCCGCCTGCAGCAGCATCTGCTGGCTGGACAGGCCTTGTGCGACCGTGTCGTGGATCTCCATGGAGAGCCGCTGGCGCTCGGCGAGCGTGCCCTCGCGCCGTTCAGTTGCGGCCAGTTCGCGCCGGGTGCGGATCAGATCGTCGATCAGGAGGCGCTGGCGTTCCGCCTGGCGTTGCATGTGGACGAAGACGGCGGTGGCCAGCGCGGCCACGGCGGGCGGGGCCAGCAGCAGGTTCGGGTCGAAATCTTCCGCGAGCCGCACCTGGGCGGCGACCACGAAGGCCGTGAGCAGGGCGACGAGAGCGAGGGCGGCCCGGAGGGGGAGGGTGCGCAGGCCCGTATAGAAGAGCGGCACCGCGCACCACGCGAAGCTCGGCGCGAGCAGCACCAGCACCATCCAGGCGGCGACGACGAGCCCGAGCCATAGCAGCCGGCGGAGGGTGGGCGCCGCGCCGCCCGAAGCGCCTGCCGCAGCACCTCCCGCAGCGCCGCCCGCCACCCCTCCGGCGGGGCCGATCACCGGGCCGGACGGGACGGGCGCGAAGCGCTTCCTTGGAAGGGTGGTGGTGGGCGACGGGAGGGCGTACAGCAGCGCGAGCACGATGCTCAGCGCGATGATCCACGGGGTGCGGGACTCACCCGGGTGCCGGAGCAGGAAGCGGACGAGGGAGGCGGCGAGCAGCAGGAAGAACGCCGCGTGCATGACGGGCGCGAGCCAGCGGGCGTCGGGATCGGGGCCCGGCCCGTTGCCGGTCCCGTTGCCGGGGCGGGCGGTGGCAGTCTGCACCTCGTGCTCCTCGTGCTCCTCGTACTCCTTGCGACACCCCTGACCTGTGGGTACGTACCCATGCTGACCCGGCGGGACCACCCCCGCATCAACCGATCGGCTGACCCGGCCGTCCCCCATCATGCCTGCGCACGGCAGCCGGTACGCCGACCGTCGGGGCCCGGATCCGGCCGGAGGATCGAAGGGAGACAGAGCACAGCGTCCGTAAGCCCAAGGAGCCCGACCATGAAGAAGCTGTCCCTGCGCGCCCGTGTCCTGACCGGTGCTGTCGCCGCTGCCGCCCTCGGTGCCGGCACCTTCGGCGCGATGTCGGCGAACGCCGCGGCCCCGGCAGCCGCCCCCGCCACCACGGTGAACGCCGACGCCTCGAACAAGAACCTCCACCAGACCACGCACCTCACCATCGAGGCTGCCACCAAGGCCGCGCAGGCCACCCTCGACGCCGCGGAGCAGGAGAACCAGCGCGTCACCGTCGCCGTCGTCGACCGCAACGGCAACACCCTCGTCGTCCTGCGCGGCGACGGCGCCGGCCCGCAGTCGTACGAGTCCGCCCAGCGCAAGGCGTTCACCGCCGTGTCCTGGAACGCGCCGACCTCCGAGCTGGCCAAGCGGCTCGCCCAGGCGCCCAACCTGAAGGACATCCCCGGCACGCTGTTCCTCGGCGGCGGCGCCCCGGTGCAGGCCAAGGGCGCCCCGGTGGCCGGCATCGGCGTGGCCGGCGCCCCGAGCGGTGACCTGGACGAGAAGTTCGCCCAGGCGGGCGTCGCGGCGCTGAACAAGTAGGAGCCGAGGAACAGGTAGGACCCCGGGGGCACCCGGGGCCCCGTCGCCCCGGGTGCTCTTACCGCAACCCGCCCCGGAATGCACGGTTTGCCACATAGGATCATCGGTGTGGATCACCGCAAGCTCGTACGCCTCGCCGCCTCCGCCTCCGCCTCCGCCTCCGCCTCCGCCTCCGCCTCCGCCTCCGCGTCCGCCTCTGCCTCCGCCTCCGCCTCCGCCTCTGCCTCCGCCGTCGCCCTGCTGGCGCTCGCGACGGCCTGCACAGGCGGCGGTGTGCAGGGCGGCCCAGGTGCGGCCGGCCTGCGCGATCCGTACTTCCCGAAGTCCGGGAACGGGGGGTACGACGTCACCCACTACCGGCTCGGCCTCGCCTACACGCCGCAGGACGCCGAGCTCACCGGCACCGCGGAGGTCACCGCCCGCGCCACCGAGGCGCTCAGCGCGTTCAACCTCGACCTCGACGGAATGACCGTCACGAAGGTGACGGTCGACGGCAAGAGCGCCCGCTTCAACCGCGCGGGCCAGGAGCTGACGGTCCGTCCGCCCGACGACCTGGCGAAGGGCAAGACGTTCCGTACGGTCGTGAGTTACGCGGGCAAGCCGAAGACGATCACGGACCCGGACGGCTCGAAGGAAGGCTGGCTGAAGTCGGCCGACGGCGCGCTGGGCCTCGGCCAGCCGGCCGGCTCGATGGCCTGGTTCCCCGGCAACCACCACCCCAGTGACAAGGCTTCGTACGACATCGAGGTCACGGTCCCCAAGGGCTTCACGGCCGTCTCCAACGGCGAGCTCAAGTCCCGCGAGAACAGCGGGAGCCGGGACACCTTCCGCTGGCACTCCAAGGAGCCGATGGCGAGTTACCTCGCCACGGTCGCCGTCGGCAAGTACGACACGAAGACCTCCGCCACGAAGGACGGCCTGCCGGTCTTCATCGCCGTGGACCCGGCCGAGGCGAAGGCGAGCGCCGCGAGCCTGGCCCGGATCCCCGAGATCATCGAGTGGCAGGAAGAGCTGTTCGGCGACTACCCCTTCTCCTCGGTGGGGGCGGTCGTCGCCCGCGAGGGCGCTGCCGAATACGCCCTGGAGACGCAGACCAGGCCCGTCTTCCCCGGCGCGGAGTCCGTCGAGACCGACCTCGTCCATGAACTCGCCCACCAGTGGTTCGGCAACTCCGTCACGCCGAAGACGTGGGCGGACATGTGGCTCAACGAGGGGTTCGCGACCTACGCGGAGTGGCTCTGGGACGAGGACGAGGGCAACAAGACGGTGCAGGAGCACTTCGACGAGAACTTCAAGGACGCGGACAACTGGGCCTTCCCGCCGGCCGATCCGACCGGCCCCGAGGTGATCTCCGAGTCGCCGGTGTACGGGCGCGGGGCGATGGTCATCCACAAGATCCGCGAGGAACTTGACGACGACGAGCTGTTCTTCGACATCGTCGAGGGCTGGGCGCAGGACCACCGCCACGGCAACGCGGACACCGAGGACTTCAAGGCGTACGCCGAGGAGGAGTCCGGCCAGGACCTCGGCGACGTCTGGAAGACCTGGCTGCACGGCAAGGACCGCCCAGACGGCCCCTGAGCAGCAGAAACGTCACACTGTCGCTCGTCCGGGTGACGGAGTCCCCCGTACGTCCGCGGCCCGGTCGCCTACGCTGGAAGCATCGCTCCGCACGAAGGAGGACCGCCGTGGCACTGACCGCCCCAGAGCGCGAACCGCGCACGGACGCCGACGAGAACACTGCCTCATCGGTCGAGGAAGCCTTCGAGGCGTTGAGCGCGGCAGCCCCGGAGGGATGGCGCGTGGAACTGATCGAAGGGGAAATCCACGTGGTGCCTCCAGCCAACGGCGAGCACGAAGAGATCGTGTCGGAGCTGTCGGGACAAGTGCGCGACCATCGCCGGGACCTCGGCCGCTTCACCGGAGTCGGGCTACTCGTGCCCGGTGCCTCACCCACCGGCAAGGTCGTTCCCGACCTGGTGATCGCGCCCAAGGGATCCTTCAGCGACCAGCTGGAGTACCACGACCCGGGTCCCGTCATGCTCGTCGGGGAAGTGACCTCGGACTCCACCGCGGACAACGACCGCGGCCCCAAGCTGCGCGGCTACGCACGCGCCGGTATCCCGTTCTACCTGCTGGTGGACCGGGAGAAGGGGCACGTGATCCTCTACACCGAGCCTTCCGGAGAGCGGTACACCCGCGACGTCGGGGTGGAGATCTCCAAGACGATCACGTTGCCCGAGCCCTTCGGCTTCGATCTGGACACCGGCGAGTTCTGACCCCACGCCTGGTCTGCCGGCGGGTTTCTGTGCGAAGGTGCCCCGGCTCGCGGAGCCGGGGCACCTTCGCGACAACCCGCCCGCGTACGTCAGAGGTTGACGCCGAAGTCCTGGGCGATGCCCGACAGACCCGATGCGTAACCCTGGCCCACCGCGCGGAACTTCCATTCCGCGCCGTTGCGGTACAGCTCGCCGAAGACCATGGCGGTCTCGGTGGCGGCGTCCTCGCTCAGGTCGTAGCGGGCGATCTCGGCGCCGCCGGCCTGGTTCACGATGCGGATGTACGCGTTGCGCACCTGGCCGAAGTTCTGGCTGCGGGTGCCGGCGTCGTAGATCGAGACCGGGAACACGATCTTGTCGACGTCGGCCGGCAGGCCCGCCAGGTTGACGTTGATCGCCTCGTCGTCGCCCGCGCCCTCACCGCTGCGGTTGTCGCCGGTGTGCACGATGGTCTGGTCCGGCGTCGACTTGTTGTTGAAGAAGACGAAGTGGCCGTCGGAGACGACCCTGCCGCCCGGGTTCACCGCGATGGCCGAGGCGTCGAGGTCGAAGTCGGTACCGGTGGTGGTACGGACGTCCCAGCCGAGGCCGACCGTGACGGCGGTCAGGCCCGGTGCCTCCTTGGTGAGCGAGACGTTGCCGCCCTTGGACAGGCTTACAGCCATGGGGATGTCCCTTTCCTCGTTGTGGTGCGGGCTTCGCACCGAGTCAGGAGCGAAGCTACCGTCACCCGTCATAACGCAGGCAGGGGACCACCGGGTTCCACGCGCGCCCCACGTACGTGGAAAAGAGGGTGACGCGGCCGCGGCGACACGGGATCATGGGACACATGTCCGGGCCCTACGTCATCCGCGGTTCTGTCTCCCTTCCGGAGGCAGAGCTCCTGTGGCGTTTCTCCCGGTCGTCCGGCCCCGGCGGACAGCACGTCAACACCAGTGACACGCAGGTGGAGCTCCGCTTCGACCTGGCCAACACCGAAGCGCTGCCGCCGGTCTGGAAGGAGCGCGCCCTGGAGCGCCTCGCGCCCCGGCTTGTGGGCGGGGTCGTGTCGGTGCGGGCCTCCGAGCACCGGTCCCAGTGGCGCAACCGTGAGATGGCCGCCGTCCGGCTCGCCTCGCTGCTCGCGGAGGCGACCGCGCCGCCGCCGAAGCCGCGCCGCGCGACGAAGATCCCCCGGGGTATCAACGAGCGCCGGCTGCGCAACAAGAAGCAGCGCAGCGAGACCAAGCGCGGCCGCACCGGCCAGGGCTGGTCGTAACCCCGGCCCCGCGCCCCGCTCAGCCCAGGTGCCGGTACCGCCCCCGGAAGTACGTCAGGGGTCCGCTGTCCGCATCGGGCAGGTCCGCCGCCAGTACCCGGCCGATGACCAGGGTGTGGTCCCCGGCCTCCACCCGCTGCTCGGTCCGGCACTCCAGGGCGGCGAGCGCGCCGGTCACCAGCGGGGCGCCGCTCTCCTTGCCCCGTACGAACGGGATGTCCGCGAACAGCAGGCGGTCGCTGATCCGCCCCTTCATCGCGAACCGGCCGGCCACCTGCCGCTGGTTCTCGGAGAGTAGCGAGGCCGCCCACAGCGGCTGTTCCGCCAGCAGGTCGTCCATCCGTGAGCCGTTGCGCACACTGACCAGCACCAGGGGCGGGTCCAGCGACACCGACATGAAGGCGGTCGCCGTCATACCGACGTCCTCGCCGCGCGGCCCGTCGTCGGGATCGTGCGCGGTCACCAGGACCACACCCGCGGCCAGCCGGGACATGGCGGCGCGGAACTCGTCGTTGCTCACCCCCTCAGGATGGGGGACGGATTCCGGGCTCGGCACCGGTGTGGCGGCAGGGGTCGTCTTCAGCACGTCTGGAACGCTAGTCTCGTGCGCCCCGCGGGCGCATCGGGCCCTGGACCCAGCCTCGGCCTAGGTCCAGCGACCGAAACCGCCGTTGAGATTTGCGTACAAGAAAGCTATGGAGCGCTCCCACGGGACCCCTCCTACCCCTCCAACCCTTCATCACCTGATGTGACTTGAGTCACAGAGTGCAAGATTTGTTGACCCTGTGTACCGGCGGAACAGCTCACTGTGATTCAGTGGCGGAGACACTGCAGCAAGAGCGCCGATCAGAATCCTGGAGTTGCTGTCGAGGTCTCGGGGAGAGCGAGCAATGGAGACCGAGTCGGAGCCGTACGTCCGTCTTGCGACCCTGCGGCAGCTGCACCAGGTAGTCGCGGACCTCAACACGGCCCGGAGTCTGGCAGACACGCTGCAGACCGTCGCGGACGGCATCGTCGCCGGGCTCGGCTATGAGCTGGCGTGTGTCAATCTCGTGCGCCCCGACGGGGATCTCGTCGTCGCCGCCTTCGCGGGCAACGCCGCCGCCGAAGCGCTGATCACCGGCCGGGTCGGCTCCCGCGCCTCCTGGGAACGTCGGCTCTCCATGGGCGAGGCATGGGACGGCCTGCGCTTCATCCCGCACACCGAGGGCTGGGTCCTGCTGGATGACGACGTCCCGCAGTGGCACACCGAGGGCCCCGACCCCCGTTTCGAGGACGAGTGGCACCCCGAGGACCGGCTCTACGCCCCGATGTACGCGTCCGGCGGCGAGCTTCTCGGCGTGATCTCGGTCGACCGGCCGCGCAACGGCCGCCGCCCCGGCGCGTGGGGGCGTGAGGCGCTCCAGATGTACGCGTTCCAGGCCGCCATTGCGATCAGCAACGCGCGCCTGAGAGCAAACATGCAGCGCGCGCTGGTCCGCCTGGAGCGCGAACAGCAGGCGCTGCGCGCCAGTGAGGAATCCTTCCGGCAGGCCTTCGAGTACGCGCCGAGCGGCATGGCCATCGCCGAGATGGGCGGCGACCAGCACGGCCGGCTGCTGCGTACCAACGACGCCCTCTGCCGACTGCTGGGGCGCCCCGCCTCGGTGATGCGCCGCTACGCCTTCTCCGACCTGGTCCACCCCGAGGACATCGGCACCCTGCTTCGGACCTCCGCCGAGGGCGGCCGGGCCGAGCTCAGACTCGGCCGGCGCGACGGTACGTACGTATGGGTCTCGCTGCGCAACTCCGTCGTCGCCGACGCCGCCGACGGGCCGCGCTTCCTCCTCACCCACGTCGAGGACATCGAGGAGCGCAAGCGCCACGAACTGCAGCTCGCCCACCGGGCCAGCCACGACTCCCTCACCGGCCTGCCCAACAGCGCCGAGCTGCGCGCCCGCCTCGGCGCCCGGCTGTGCCGGCGGCCGCAGTCGGTGCGGGCGACGGCGGTGGAGGCGCTGGACGCGGCGTACGAGACGGGTGGCGAGGCGCGTATCCACGCCGACGAGCACGGCTTCCGGGCCGGCGGGCTCGACTTCTCCGGCGGGCCGGACCCGGGTTTGTACGACCACCATGTGCACACGGTCGCCCCGGCGACCGACATCGACGACGACACCAAGGGGCTCGCGGTCCTCTTCTGTGACCTGGACGGCTTCAAGTCGATCAATGACCGCTTCGGGCACCACACGGGTGACGCGGTTCTCATCGAGGTCGCGCGCCGCCTGACCACCGGCGTCCGAGACGGCGACACGGTCGCCCGGCTCGGCGGCGACGAGTTCGTGGTACTCGCCGACGGGCTCGGCGCGGCGGACGCCGCCGATCTCGCGGTGCGGCTGCGGAACGCGATCATCCCGCCGATCCGCGTCGACGGCCGGGCCGTCCGGGTGGGGGCCAGCTTCGGCATCGGCTGGGCCAGCTGCGGGATGTCGGCGGAAGAGGTACTGCAATCCGCGGACCAGCGGATGTATATCGAGAAGCGGTCCCGCTCCAAGGCCCACCGGAGGGCCGGTTAGCACGTGCGCCAGGTCACTGCCAACCCGGGGAGGCATCCATTCGGGGTAGGCTCGCCCGCGTCCGGCGACATGTTGAGGAGTGACCAGGGATGACGCCCGCGAACAACGGCGCAGGCACGCCCGAGGACGACGATCCGTTCGGCTACCTGTATGCGGACGGCCAGGCGGCCGGTGCCACCCCGCCCAGCTCGGGCGGCTACGGCTACCCGGGTCCGGCATCGGGCGGCGCGGCACAGCCCGGCGTCCCCAGAACGTCGTACAACCACGTCCGTACGGTCGGCGACCGTACGTACGGCGGCGCCCGCGCCCAGGTCCCGCCGCAGGCCCAGTACCAGGCCCCCGAGGCGCTGCGGGCCGAGGGCTACGCTCCTCAGCCGCCCACCACCCAGAACCAGCCGGTTCCCGGAAACTCCGGTGGCCGCGGCCGTGGCTCGGGCGGTCCGAACACGAAGGGCCTGCTGATCGGCGCGGTCGCGGTGGTCGCGGCGGTCGTGATCGGCATCGGCATCGCCCTGGCATCGGGCGACGACGACCCCAAGGACAAGCCCCAGGCGGGCAACTCGGGCGGCAACACGGCCCCCCAGAGCCCCAACCCGGAGCCGAGCAAGTCGGAGGAGAAGCCGCCGGAACTCCCGAAGACGGACGCGACTGGCCCGGGCCTGGTCCTGGCGGGCGGCGCGGCGGCGGAATCGACGGTCCCCGGCGCGAAGTCGGCGGGCGGCTCTTACGTGGGCGGCTTCAACCAGGTGGGCGCGTCGGTGACGTGGACGGTGGATGTTACGGAGGCCGGTGCGTACCGCGTGTACCTGCGCTACGGCACTCCCGGCGAAGACGCCACGTCCACCCTCTCCGCCAATGGGAAGGCGAACACCTCCCCGCTCAACATGGAGAACTTCGGTGACACACCGAAGGGCGACTGGGAGAAGGGCTGGAAGACCACCTGGGGGCAGGTGAACCTGAACAAGGGCACCAACACCATCAAGATCTCCTGCGAGCAGGGCAATCAGTGCAACGCCGCCCTCGACCAGCTCTGGATCACCGGCGCGAACGGCTGATCCCACCAGGACCTACCACCGCCCCGGTCTCGCTCCGCGAGCCGGGGCGGATGCGTTTACGCCGCCCGTACGTGCTCCGTCACCGTTACCCGGGGGAGCAGGGACTCGTACGTCTCGGCGTCGAACTCGCCTGCCACCGGGGCCAGTACCGTCGCCGCCGACAGGGCTACCGCCCTCGTCAGGCGGGTTGGCCAGTCCAGCCCCTCCGCCGGCGCCGACAGCAGGCCCGCCACCGCCGAGTCGCCCGCTCCTGTGGGGTTGCCCTTGAGGCCGTGGGGCAGGGTGGCCTGCCAGGTGCCCTGGGGGGTGGCCGCCAGGAGGCCGTCCCGGCCCAGGGAGGCGACCACCGTGTGGGCGCCCCGGCGGCGGGCGTCCTGCGTGGCGCGCAACGGGTCGCGGGAGCCGGTGAGTTCGGCGAGTTCGCCGGCGTTCGGCTTGATCAGGTCCGGGCGGGCCGCGATGCCCCGGCGCAGGGGTTCGCCGCTGGTGTCGAGGAGTACGGGGACGCCGGCGGCGCGGGCCCTGCGGACCAGGTCCGCGTACGCGCCGACGTGGATGCCCGGCGGCAGGCTGCCGCACAGGGCGACCGCTTGGCAGGTGGGCAGCAGAGTGGCGTACGTCGCCAGGAAGTCCGCCCACTCGGTCGAAGTGATCAGCTGGCCCGGCTCGTTGAGCTGGGTCGTGTCGCCCGAGGCGTCGTCGACCACGGCTATCGTCCGGCGGGTTGTTCCCGTGACCGGGACCAGCGCATCGGTCACCCGGCAGGACGCCAGCAGGTCACGCAGGATGATGCCCGTCGTGCCGCCCGCGAAGCCGGTCACCGTGACCTCGTGGCCGAGCGCTGCAAGCACCCGGGCCACGTTCAGGCCCTTGCCGCCGGGGCGTTCGACGACTTCCGTCACACGGTGCGAGGCGTGCGGGGTGAGGCGGGGGACCCGGTAGGTCAGGTCCAGGGCGGTGTTGAGTGTGACCGTCAGGATCACCTGCCGACACCTCCCGGCTGATTAATGAGAACTTGCCTGCCCATCGGGGGCGATCATGCCAAAGGAGGAGACGGTTGGCCCAGACCTCCGGGCCGGCCGGCCGGCCGCCCTGGCTTGAACGGTTGCCCAATCAGCCCAGTTGGGGATCGATCACCCATTCGCCCTTGCGCATCACGCCGACGAGCGAGAAGTCCGAGTCCAGGACGACCAGGTCGGCGTCCTTGCCCGGCTCCAGCGAGCCGACCTTGTCGTACACGCCGAGCAGCCGCGCCGGATTGGCCGAGATGGACTGGACGACCGCCTCCACCGGCAGCTTGTCGATCGTCACCGCGCGCTTGAACGCCGTGTCCAGGGTCAGTGTCGAGCCGGCGATCGAGCCGCCCTCGGCCAGCCGCGCGACGCCCTCCTTGACCTCGACCGCCAGCGGGCCGAGCAGATATGTGCCGTCGCCGAAGCCGGCCGCGTCCATCGCGTCCGTGATCAGGGCGACGCGGGCCGGACCGGCGTGGTGGAAGGCCAGTTCCAGTGCGGCCGGGTGCAGGTGCGTGCCGTCGTTGATCAGCTCGACGGTGACCCGCTCGTCCTCCAGCAGGGCGGCGATCGGGCCGGGCGAGCGGTGCCCGAGCGCGGGCATCGCGTTGAACAGGTGCGTCGCGACGGTCGCGCCCGCCTCGATGGCCTCCACCGTCTGCTCGTACGTCGCGTCGGTGTGCCCGACCGCGGCGATCACCCCGTGCTCGGCGAGCAGCCGTACGGAGTCGATGCCGCCCGGCAGTTCGGTGGCGAGGGTGAACATCTTCGCCGTACCGTGCGCCGCGTCCATCAGCTTTCTGACCTCGGCCGGGTCCGGATCGCGCAGCAGGTCCTCGCTGTGCGCGCCCTTGCGGCACGCCGAGATGAACGGCCCCTCGAAGTGCACGCCCGCCAGGTCGCCCTGCTGGACCAGTTCGGCGAGCAGCGCGGCCCGCCTCGCCAGCACGTCCAGGTCGCCGGTGACCGTGGACGCCACCAGGGTGGTGGTGCCGTGCTCGCGGTGCGTACGGACGCCCTTGAGGACGTCCTCCGGCGTACCGGAGGTGAAGGAGGCGCCGCCGCCGCCGTGGTTGTGCATGTCGACGAAGCCGGGAACCACCCAGTGGCCGGTCAGGTCGAGCGAGGGCACGCCGTCGGGGGCGCTGCCCGCGATGGTGCTTCCCTCGACGATCACCCGCCCGCCGTAGACGGTCCCGGTGGGCAGTACCACCCGGGCGCCGGAGAGAACGGTGATTCCTGCGCGTCCGGCCATCAGGCGGTTACCTCCGTGGAAAGTAGATCCCAGGCGAGCAGCCCTGCGCCCAGGCATCCGGCGGTGTCCCCGAGGGCCGCCGGGACGATGTCGGGCAGCCGCTGGAACGTCACGCGTTCCCGCACGGCGGCCCGCAGTGGCGTGAACAACGTTTCCCCGGCCTCGGCCAGGCCGCCACCGATGATCAGCATGCGCGGGTCCAGCAGGGTGAGCGCGGTGACCAGGCCGTCGGCGAGCGCGCCGACCGCGTCCGCCCAGACCGTGACGGCCCGGGTGTCCCCGGACTCGACGGCCTTGGCGCAGTCCGCCGCGTCGGCCTCCGGGTCACCGCTCGCGGCGGCCCAGGCGCGGGTCACGGCGGACGCCGAGGCCAGCGTCTCCAGGCAGCCGCGCTGCCCGCAGCCGCACGCGGGGCCGCCGGGCCGTACGACGACGTGGCCGATCTCCCCGGCGTAGCCGTGGGCGCCGGCCTCGATCTGTCCGGCGATGCCGATCGCCCCGGCGATCCCGGTGCCCAGCGGTACGAACAGGAACCGGTCTGCGCCCCGGCCCGCGCCGATGCGGCCCTCGGCGAGGCCGCCCGTACGGACGTCGTGGCCGAGCGCGACGGGTACGCCCTGGAGCCGGGCGCTGAGCAGCTGCCGCAGGGGCACGTCCCGCCAGCCGAGGTTGGCGGCGTACACCGCGATGCCGTTCGCGGCGTCGACGATGCCCGGCACGGCGACCCCGGCGGCCGCGGCGCACTCGCCGTACCGCTCCCGGCCGAGGGCGCGCAGCTCTTCGGCGAAGCCGAGGATCGACTCCACGACGGCCCCCGGCCCGCGCTCGCGGCCGGTCGCCCGCCGCGCCTCGTGCAGCAGTGTGCCGTCCGCGCCGACCAGGGCGGCCTTCATCCCGGTGCCGCCCACATCGAGGGCGATGACGTGTCTCACGAAGACAGTCTCGCGCGCTGACCCGGGAAAGGTCTAGTCCACTGCTCCGTGAGTGATTCAGGAATGCGGGTGTTGCAGAAGTGATATGGGACTGGTGTAGACCTCAGGTGGTCGCCTGGGTGAAGATGCCAGTTCACAATCGCAGGTCGTCACGGGGGATGACTGACAAATTTAAGGGTGGGGTCGCGCTGTGCAGCGTCGTTTCTTGGGTCTGACAGCGGTAGTGGCCGCACTCGGCATAACGGCGACGCTGACCGGCTGCGGCAGCCTCGGCAGCTCCGACGAGGTGACCCTCAGGGTGGTCGCGGCGGACTACGGGGACAACCCCGGCAACAGTTCCACGTCGTACTGGAACAACCTCGCCAAGACCTTCGAGGACGAGAACCCCGGCATCAAGGTCGATGTCAGCGTCTACTCCTGGGAGGACGTGGACGCCGAGGTCGCCGCGATGGACAAGGCCGGCCAGGCACCGGACATCGCGCAGATCGGCGCGTACGCCGACTACGCCGCCGACGACAAGCTCTACAGCGCGGACGAGCTGCTCTCCGTCGCCACCCAGGCCGACTTCCTGCGGCCGCTCTCCGAGGCCGGCCAGGTGAGGCGCGTGCAGTACGGCATGCCGTTCGTCGCCAGCACCCGGCTGCTCTTCTACAACACGGAGCTGTTCGACGAGGCCGGCATCAAGAGCCCGCCGACGACCTGGGACGAGCTGCAGCGCGCCGCCAGGAAGCTCCGGAGTGTCGCGAAGTACCCGTTCGCGCTGCCGCTGGGCAACGAAGAGGCCCAGGCCGAGACCATGATGTGGCTGCTCAGCGGGGGCGGCGGCTACACCGACTTGGACGACGCGTACACGATCGACTCCCCCGAGAA
This sequence comes from Streptomyces sp. A3M-1-3, assembly GCF_024213665.1. Taxonomy (GTDB): domain Bacteria; phylum Actinomycetota; class Actinomycetes; order Streptomycetales; family Streptomycetaceae; genus Streptomyces. The sequence goes on along the minus strand of NZ_JANAVP010000034.1, from coordinate 67,331 downwards.
CATCAAGACGCTCACCTGGCTGAAGAACGACCTCGTCGGCGAGGACCTCACCGGACCGGTGGCCCCCGGGAAGCTCAACCGGCAGGAGGCGTTCGACGCGTTCTCGCGTGGCGAGGTCGGCATGCTCAACGGCCACCCGACGCTGATGAAGCAGGCCGAGGCGAAGGGCGTGAAGTTCGCCATGGTGCCGATGCCCGGCGCCCAGGGCAACGAGCAGGCGGCGGTGGGCGTCGCCGACTGGATCATGGCGTTCAAGAACAACGGCCACCGGGTGGAGGCCGGCAAGTTCCTCGACTTCGTCTACGCGGAGCAGAACGTCACGAAGTTCACCAGCCAGTACGGTCTGCTGCCCGTCACCACGAGCGGCTCGCGCGCGATGGCGGAGACCCCCGGCAACGACGAACTGAAGAAGTTCCTTCAGGCCCTGCCGACTTCGAGGCTCTACCCGGTGGGCAAGAAGTCCTGGGCGAAGGTCAGCGAGAACGTCAAGCTGCGGATCGGCAAGGCGGTCACGCCCAACGGCAGCCCGGAGAGCGTCCTGACCCAGATCAGCCAGGAGGCGGAGGCGGCGGAGAGCGCGGAGTAGCGCCGAACAGCGCGAGCGCCGCAGATTATGTTGGTCATATGACTGACGACGGCCGCGAGGATGCCCCTGACGACCCGGCCCCGCTCTCCGCGCGCGACCGGGCCGTGCTCGCCGTGGAGCACCGCTCGTGGCCCGGTCCCGGCGCCAAGGAGCGGGCGATCAGGGAGCAGCTGGGCATCTCGCCGACCCGCTACTACCAGTTGCTCAACGCCCTGCTCGACGATCCGCGGGCGCTGGCCCACGACCCGGTGACGGTCAACCGCCTCCGCCGTATCAGGGCCGCCCAGCGCGAGCGCCGCTGACGGAAACCGGCGGAACGGATTCGGGACCGCGGACCCGCCCGCCGCCGGTAGGGTCATACACATGGGCAGCCAACCGCACACCCTGCCGACGCCGGTCACCGCTGCCGGGCGGGAGGGGCTCGAAGCACTGCTGCGTAAGCCGCGGCGTACCGTCATCGCCCTCGACTTCGACGGCACGCTCGCCGACATCGTCCCCGACCCTGAACAGGCCCGCGCCCACCCCGGCGCGGTCCCGGCCATCGCGGCGCTCGCGCCGCGCGTCGGGTCGGTCGCGGTCATCACGGGGCGCCCGGCGGGCGTAGCCGTACGGTACGGGGGCTTCGCCGGCGTACCGGGCCTCGAACACCTCGTGGTCCTCGGGCACTACGGCGCCGAACGCTGGGACGCCGTCAGCGGTACGGTGCACGCCCCCGCCCCGCACCCCGGCGTGGCCGCGGCGCGGGCCGAGCTGCCCGGCTTCCTGGAGTCCATCGGCGCGTGGCGGGGCACCTGGATCGAGGAGAAGGGCCAGGCGGTCGCGGTCCACACCCGCCGCGCGTCCGACCCGCAGGCGGCGTTCGAGGCCCTGCGGGAGCCCCTCGCGGCCCTCGCCAACCGCCACGGCCTGATCCTGGAACCGGGCCGCGCGGTCCTCGAACTGCGCCCCCCGGGCATGGACAAGGGCGTGGCGCTCGCCGAGTACGTGCGCGAGGTGGACGCGGAGGCCGTCCTGTACGCGGGCGACGACCTGGGCGACCTGGCCGCGTTCGCGGCGGTCGAGAAGCTCCGCTCGGACGGCGTACCGGGCCTGCTGGTCTGCAGCGGCGCGGAAGTCCCCGAACTGGCCGAGCGCGCCGACCTCGTGCTCCCGGGCCCCGAATCGGTCGCGGCCTTCCTGTCGGCCCTCGCAGAAGCGACAGACGGCGTCTAGGGGCCCCTAGGGGGCAGATATTGATGGTGTGACGGAAGGGCCTCCGGGGACGGGGAGTCTCGTGCGGACGCAGTAGTCCCAGCAGGCAGGTACTGCATTGGCACTAGGGCCGATTCCCTGCAGGGGGACGACGACCCGGTGCCTGGTCGGCAGGGAGGCTGGAGGCTACGTCCCGCGCCCGGCCGCGCCGACGGCCACTCGGTGGATCCGGGGGTTGGCAACGGTCGGTCCTGATCCGACTGGAGCTCCTCTTCCGTGGCCACATTCCTTCACCGGCTCGGCCGGCTGACCTTCCGGAAGCGGCGACTCGTCGCTCTGCTCTGGGTGGCGGTGCTGGCCGCGGTCGGCTTCGGCGCCGTCATGGCACCTGCCGCGCCCGACGACGGATTCTCCGTGCCCGGCACGGAGTCGCAGCAGGCGTTCGACCTGATGGACGAGCGCTACCCAGGCGGCTCGGCGGACGGCGCCTCCGCCCGACTGGTGTTCGCAGCACCCGACGGCCAGAAGGTCACCGCCACCGACCACAAGGCGACGATCGAGAACACCCTGGGTGATCTGACCGCCACGGCGCAGGTCACGTCGGTCACGGACCCGTTCAAGGCCGGCGGAGTGAGCAAGGACGGCGCGACCGCCTACGCCACCGTCACGTACGACGCCGCCCCGACGGACCTGACCGAATCGACCAAAGCGCAGCTCGACGACGCGATACAGGAGGGCCGTGACGGCGGGCTGACGGTGGAGGTCGGCGGTACCGCGGTCAAGGAGACCCCGGAGGCGGCGCCTGCCGGGGAACTGATCGGTGTCGCTGTCGCGGCCGTCGTCCTGGTCATCACCTTCGGCTCGCTGGCGGCCGCGGGACTTCCGCTGCTGACGGCTTTCATCGGGGTGGGTATCGGCGTGGCGGGGATCGCTGCGCTGGGCAGCACGCTCGGTCTGTCGAGCACCACCAGCACGCTGGCCATGATGATCGGCCTTGCCGTGGGCATCGACTACGCGCTGTTCATCGTCTCCCGTTACCGCACCGAGCGTGCGGCGGGCAGGGATCCCGAGGAAGCGGCCGGACGCGCCGTCGGCACCGCCGGCTCGGCCGTGGTGTTCGCGGGCCTGACCGTACTGATCGCTCTCGCCGGGCTGTCGGTCGTCGGCGTACCCATGCTGACCAAGATGGGCCTCGCGGCGGCGGCCACGGTCTTCATCGCCGTGCTGGTCGCGCTGACGCTGGTGCCAGCCCTGCTGGGCTTCTTCGGACGCAAGGTGCTGCCCCGTGCCGCCCGCCGGGGCCGGTCGGACCGGCCCGGGTCCGACGCCGCGTCCTCCCGCAGGCAGGGCCTCGGAGTCCGCTGGGCGCGGTTCGTGCTGCGCCGGCCCATCGCGGTGCTGCTGTTCAGCGTGGTGGGTCTGGGTGTCGTCGCCGTTCCGGCGATGGACCTGAAGCTGGCGCTGCCCGGCGATGAGGCGCAGCCCGTCTCGACGACGCAGCGCCGCGCGTACGACCTGCTGTCGGAAGGCTTCGGCCCCGGCTTCAACGGTCCGCTGACCATCCTTGTCGACGCCAAGGGCGCCGACGATGCCAAGGCGTCGGCCGAGCAGGTCGCGCGGACGGTCGCCGACACCGACGGCGTCGTCACGGTCTCTCCCCCGCGCTTCAACGAGGCGGGCGACACCGCGATGCTCCAGGCGGTGCCCTCCACAGGACCCAGCACCACGGAGACCAAGGAGCTGGTGCACGACATCCGCGAGGAAGCGCAGGGGCTCAAGTCCGAAACCGGCGCGCAGGTTCTGGTGACCGGGACGACGGCGATCAACATCGACACCTCGCAGAAACTCACCGACGCGCTGGTGCCGTATCTCGCGGTCGTGGTCGGTCTGGCGGTCCTGCTGCTGATGGTGGTGTTCCGGTCGGTGCTCGTGCCGGTCAAGGCGGCGCTGGGCTTCCTGCTCTCCGTGCTGGCCGGGCTAGGTGTCATCGTCGCGGTCTTCCAGTGGGGGTGGCTGGCCGACCTCTTCGGGGTGCAGCAGACCGGTCCGGTGATGTCGATGATGCCGATCTTCATGATCGGCGTGGTCTTCGGTCTCGCCATGGACTACGAGGTCTTCCTCGTCACCCGGATGCGGGAGGCATACGTCCACGGCGCGTCGCCCGGTGAGGCCGTCGTCAGCGGCTTCCGACACAGCTCACGGGTGGTGGCGGCGGCTGCGTTCATCATGATCGCGGTCTTCGCCGGCTTCATCGGGATGCCCGATGCGATGCTGAAGATGATGGGCCTCGGTCTGGCCTCCGCGGTGGCCTTCGACGCCTTCGTGGTCCGCATGGCGATCGTCCCGGCCGTGCTTGCCCTGCTCGGCCGCAAGGCATGGTGGCTTCCGGGCCGGCTGGAGAGGATTCTGCCCAATGTCGACGTCGAGGGTGAGCAGCTGACCAAGGCGGCGAAGACGGAGACCGACCGTGGGACCGACGGCGGGCCGGACGGCGGGCTGGACGACGGGACGGGCTCCAGGCAGCCGGCACCCGCCTCGGTCTGATCACGTTCCAGGTGCGTACGACGGCACCGCGGACGACCGTGGGAGTGTGCACCCCTGCCCCACAAGGACTCGGAACATGGTGGGAATGACCGGTTTCTGGCCACACGGGAGGCGTCCCGGCAAGCGACTGGCGGGCTGGATGACCGCGCTGGTGCTGTGCGCGATCACGCTGCTCGGGGGTGTGCTGGGAGCAGGTGGCATCCCGTCGCCGCGGGGCTCCGCGGCGACGGTCGGGATCGCGGTCGCGGTGGTGTCCGGGGCGGTGGCGGCGGCGCACGACCGGCTGCCCCGGACGGTCACCGCCGTGACCGCCGGCTGCGGTGCCCTGGCCGTGGCGCTCGGGCTGCGAGCCAACCCGCTCCTGCTGAGTCCGGTGATGTTCTCGCTCTTCTGGCTCGCGGTACGCACCGACCGGCGCACCACGCGCAACGCCTCCTTCGGCGCGGCGGCACTGCTCACGGGCGCCGCGGTCGTCTTCGGCCCGGGCTCGTGGCTGGAGCCGGAGAAGGCGGCGGTCCTGGCCTGGACACTGCTTCCCGGTGCTGCCGGAGACGCGGTCCACTCGCGCCGTGCGTACCTGGCGGCCATGGAGGAACGCGCAGAACGTGCCGAGCGGACGCGGGAGGAGGAGGCTCGACGGCGGGTCGCGGAGGAACGCGTACGCATCGCCCGGGACCTGCACGACGTGGTCGCCCATCACATCGCTCTCGCCAACGCGCAGGCCGGCGTCGCCGTACATCTGATGTCCAAGCGTCCCGACCAGGCCCTCGCGGTGCTGCGGCAGATCACCGACACCACTGGTTCCGCCTTGCAGGAGCTGAAGGCCACAGTCGGGCTGCTGCGGCAGGCCGACGACGCGGAGGCCCCGCTCGAACCCGCTCCGGGACTGGCCCAACTCCCCACCCTGATAGAGGCATTCGGCCACGCCGGGTTGGAGGTGGCGATCCGTCGCGAGGGCGAGGAGCAGCCCGTCTCGCCCGGCGTGGACCTGACGGCGTACCGCATAGTGCAGGAGGCCCTCACCAACGTGACCAAGCACGCCCACACGCGGGCGGCCTGCGTCACCCTTCGGTACACCGGATCCCGCCTGGTGATCACCGTGGAGGACAACGGCAGCCCGCAGACCCGACGGCCGGACAGCGCGCCGGGATACGGACTGCTGGGCATGCGGGAACGGGCAGCGGCGGTCGGCGGCCTGCTGCTGGCGGGCCGGCGTCCCGAGGGGGGGTTCCGGGTGTCCACCGAGCTCCCGTTGCGAACCGGTGACCGTGACCGTGACGGGGCCACTGACCGTGACGGAGACCGGGACCGGGACCGGGACCGGGACAGCGGAGAAGGAAGCCCGCAGTGACGATTCGGGTGCTGCTCGCCGACGACCAGGCCCTGCTGCGGGCCACGTTCAGGCTGCTTGTCGACTCCGCCGACGACATGGAGGTCGTCGCAGAGGCCGCCGACGGCCGCGAGGCGGTCGAACGGGTCCGCGCCGCGCGCCCCGATGTCGTGATCATGGACATCCGCATGCCCGGAATGGACGGCATCGCCGCCACGGCTGCCATCTGCGGTGACGACGATCTCGCGGGCACTCGGGTGCTGATCCTCACGACCTTCGAGATGGACGCGTACGTGGCAGAGGCCCTGCGGGCGGGCGCGAGTGGATTTCTGGGCAAGGGCATCGGCGCGGACGCTCTCCTGGCGGCCGTGCGCACTGTTGCCGCAGGCGATGCGTTGCTCTCCCCCACGGCCACCCGAGCGCTGATCAGCCAGTTCCTCGCCCAGCCAGGCCCTCCCGCGGACGGCGCTGCCGCAGCGCTCGACGTACTGACCACTCGCGAACGTGAGGTGACGGTCCTCGTCGCGGCAGGGCTGTCGAACGACGAAATCGCCCAGAGCCTGTTCGTCAGCCCCTTCACCGTCAGGACGCACGTCCATCGGTCCATGGCGAAGCTGCACGCCCGCGACCGGGCTCAACTGGTGGTCATCGCTTACCAGACCGGCCTGGTCCAGCCCAGGTCCGCGTGAACGCCCGCAGGCCCACGAGCTAGGCCGTCAGGGCGTTGAGCTGGTCCAGGAACCACTGCTGGGGCGGGAGGGCCGTTGCTGCCGCCGCCAGGCGCTTGGTGCGTTCCGCTCGCTCGCCCGGCGGCATCGTCAGTGCCTCGTGCAGCGCCTCCGCCGTGCCCAGGACGTCGTACGGGTTGACGACGATCGCCTCCTCTCCCAGCTCCTCGTACGCCCCCGCCTCCCGCGACAGCACCAGCGCGCAGCCCTCGTCCGAGACGACCGGGACCTCCTTCGCGACCAGGTTCATGCCGTCGCGGATCGGGTTGACCAGGGCCACGTCCGCCAGCCGGTACGCGGCCAGGGAGCGGGCGAAGTCGTCCTTGACGTGGAGGATCACCGGGGTCCAGCCCTCCGTGCCGTACTCCGCGTTGATCTCGTCCGTCAGGCGCTGGACCTCCGCCGTGTACTCGCGGTACACCGCCAGGTCCTGGCGTGACGGGTATGCGAAGGCGACGTGCACCACCCGTTCCCGCCACTCCGGGCGGTCCGCCAGCAGCTGCCGGTAGGCCAGCAGCCCGCGCACGATGTTCTTCGACAGCTCGGTCCGGTCGACGCGGACGACGGTCTTGCGGCCGGGACCGATCTGCTCGCGCAGCGCCGCCATCCGCTCGTTCACATCCGGCCGGTGCGCGCGCTCGCGCAGGAAGTCGGCGTCCGCGCCGAGCCCGTGGACATTGATCCACGTCTTGTGCGCCGCCCGCCCCGGCGCGAACGACACCAGGCTGGGTGTGTCGTCCTTCGGCCACTGGGTCAGGCAGTCCGCGCCGAGCACTTGCTGGGCGCAACCCATGAACGCCTGCGCCCACCGGTGGGTGAGGAACGCAGCCCGGTCCGCGCCCAGGATGCCGAGGAGCAGCTTCTCGGCGATGTCGTCGGGCAGCATCCGGTAGTACGAAACCGGCGCCCACGGCGTGTGCGAGAAGTGGCCGATCCGCAGGTCGGGGCGGCGCTCGCGGAGCATCCCGGGCACCAGCGCGAGGTGGTAGTCCTGCACCAATACGGCCGCGCCCTCCGCGGCCTCGTCGGCGAGCGCGTCGGCGAAGGCCGTGTTGTACAGCTCGTAAGACGCCCACTGCGCCCGGAACTCCGCCCCGAACGACGGCTCAAGCGGAGTCTGGTAGAGCAGATGGTGGACAAACCAGAGCGTGGAGTTGGCGACGCCGTTGTACGCGGCGGCGAAGATGTCCGGGTCGATGTCCAGCATCCGGACGCGCTGTCCACCGGTGTCCGCCGGGTCGAGGTCCCCGCCGGTGCGCCTCGCGGCCTCCCGGTCGCCGTCCCCGAGGGCCGCGCAGACCCACACCGCCTCCGTCTCCGGACCGATGGAGGAAAGGCCGGAGACCAGCCCGCCGCCGCCACGCCGGGCGGTGAGCGCGCCGTCCTCGCCGAGCGCGTACGACACCGGGCCGCGGTTGGACGCGACAAGGACCTGGGCACCGAGCTGGGAAGCCATGACGCGAACCTAGCCCGTCACGGAAACGCTCAAACGTACGGAAGGGGACACTTACGCCGCGCTTTCACGCCGACCCCTACGCCGCGCGCCGCGCCGCGTACTCGCGAATGTCCAGCATCGGCGGCCGCTCCTCGGTGTCCACCGCGTGCGTACGCGGTACGAACCCGTCCTCGCCCCGCTCGAACTGCGTGAGCGCCGGCCGCACCAGATGCCCGCGCGAGAGGCGGAGTTGGGCGGTCCGGTAGATCGCCGCGGCCATCCGGCCGAGCGCCTGCCCGTCCTGGTGACGGTGGACGCGTACCCCGACGTCTACCTGGGCCAGCGCGTCCAGGCCCACCGTGTGCAGCGAGTCGACGAGCAGCCCGAGCTCCACGCCGTACCCGACCGGGAAGGGCAGCCGCTCCAGCAGCGAGCGCCGGGCCGCGTACTCGCCGCCCAGCGGCTGCACGAACCCGGCCAGCTGGGGCCAGTGGAGGTTCAGCAGGGGCCGCGCCACCAGCTCGGTCACCCGCCCGCCCTGACCGGCGGCGCCGGCCAGCGGCCGGTCGTACATCGCCTTCACGAACTGCACGTCCGGATCGGTGAGCAGCGGCCCGACGATCCCGGACACGAAGTCCGCGGAGAAGTCCTTCAGGTCGGCGTCGACGAAGCAGACGATGTCGCCGCCGGTCACCAGCAGCGAGCGCCACAGCACCTCGCCCTTGCCGGGCACGGCGGGCAGCCGCGGCAGGATCGCGTCGCGGTGTACGACCCGCGCGCCGGCCGCCGCCGCCACCTCCGCCGTACGGTCGGTCGAGCCGGAGTCGACGACCACCAGCTCGTCGACGAGCGGGACGGCCTCCATCAGCTCGCGGCGGATCACGGTGACGATCTCGCCGACCGTGTCCTGCTCATTGAGCGCGGGCAGGACGACACTGACGGTCGTACCGCGCTTGGCGGCGATCAGCCGGTCGAGCGGGCGGTCGGCCGCAGACCAGGAACGCCTGCTCAGCCAGCGTTCCACCTCTTCCAGCACGTGCGCGTCTCCTGAAAACGTGATCCATCTCGCGGTTCGGACGACTATCTCAACCATCCGGGCCTTCGGTTACAGTCTTGAACAACGCGAACGACCGCCGCATGCCGGGGGTCGTTCCGCACACAAACGCCTGGGCCTGTGCCCAGTGCCATACCGCTCATCCAGAGGGGCAGAGGGAAACGGCCCGTTGAAGCCCCGGCAACCCTCCAGCTGGTCTCGACATATCACCGCGAGGCTCCCAGCTAGGGAAGGTGCCAATTCCGTCTCGTGGCGAAGTGCGCCACGGGGAAGATGAGGAGAAAGGGCCTCGCCTCCATGGCTGTGCAGACTGTTGCAAGCAACACCGACTCCGCGAACGTCGCGAACACCGCGAACTCCGCGAGCGCTGTCGACCTCGGGCCCGCTGTAGCCCTCTCCTGCCGCGAATGCGGTGAGCGTTTCGAGCTTGGACCGATCTTCGCCTGCTCGTCCTGTTTCGGGCCGCTCGAAGTGGCGTACGAACTGCCGAGCGGCACTGGGTCATCTCAAGACGTCGAAGCTCTGCGCAAGCAGATCGAGGCCGGACCCGAAACCATCTGGCGCTACGCGCCGCTGCTGCCCGTCCCCGCCGACGTGGCCGGAAAGCCGAACCTCAGCCCCGGCTTCACCAAGCTCGTCAAGGCCGACAACCTCGCCCGCGAACTGGGCGTGACCGGCGGCCTGTACGTCAAGGACGACTCCGGCAACCCGACGCACTCCTTCAAGGACCGTGTCGTCGCCATCGCCGTCGAAGCCGCCCGCGCCTTCGGCTTCACCACCCTGTCCTGCTCCTCCACGGGCAACCTGGCCGGTGCCGTCGGCGCCGCCGCCGCCCGCGCGGGCTTCCGTTCCTGCGTGTTCATCCCGCACGACCTGGAGGCCGGCAAGGTCGTCATGGCAGCGGTGTACGGCGGCGACCTGGTCGGCATCGAGGGCAACTACGACGACGTCAACCGCTTCTGCTCCGAGCTCATCGGCGACCCGCTGGGTGAGGGCTGGGGCTTTGTGAACGTCAACCTTCGCCCGTACTACGGCGAGGGCTCCAAGACCCTGGCGTACGAGATCTGCGAGCAGCTCGGCTGGCAGCTGCCCGACCAGATCGTGATCCCGATCGCCTCCGGCTCGCAGCTCACGAAGATCGACAAGGGTCTGAAGGAGCTCATCGCTCTGGGCCTTGTCGAGGACAAGCCGTACAAGATCTTCGGCGCGCAGGCCGAGGGCTGCTCCCCGGTCTCCGCCGCCTTCAAGGCCGGCCACGACGTGATCCGCCCGGTCAAGCCGGACACCATCGCCAAGTCGCTCGCCATCGGCAACCCGGCCGACGGCCCGTACGTCCTGGACATCGCCCGCCGCACGGGCGGCGCGGTCGAGGACGTCAACGACACGCAGATCGTCGAGGGCATCAAGCTGCTGGCCCGGACGGAGGGCATCTTCGCGGAGACTGCGGGTGGCGTGACCGTCGGCGTCACCAGGAAGCTGATCGAGAACGGTCTGCTCGACCCGGCCCTCACCACCGTCGTCCTCAACACCGGCGACGGCCTGAAGACGCTGGAGGCTGTCGCGCCGACCGCCGGACCGACCGCCACGATCCGCCCCAGCCTGGACGCGTTCCGCGCCGCCGGCCTGGCCTGAGCAGCCCGAGCCCCGACCCCGTACCCCCTGCTTCCCGGAAGGCAGCACCGCATGAGCGTCAGTGTCCGTATCCCGACCATCCTCCGTACCTACACGGGCGGTAAGGCCGAGGTCCCGGCGGAGGGCACGACCCTCGCCGAGGTCATCGAGTCCCTGGAGAAGAACCACCCGGGCATCGCCGCGCGCGTGCTGGACGACCAGGGCAAGCTGCGCCGCTTTGTGAACGTGTACGTCAACGACGACGACGTCCGCTTCGAGGGCGGCCTCGCGACGGCGACCCCCGACGGGGCCGGCGTCTCGATCATCCCGGCCGTCGCCGGAGGCTGATCGCACCTCAGCTCGCACCTCGGCGTTACCCGAATTGCCCTCTCCGCCATAGCAGCGGAGGGGGCAATTCTGCATGGTTGAGCGCGGTAGGGTTGGGGAAGTCCCCTGCGCGGTTCATGCCATGTGCATATGAGAACGCGTCAGGGTGAGGTCAAAGTGTGTGCGGCTCTTGTGACATAGGTTCCCCTATGTCCAGCCCGACTTGCCCTGGAATCCAGGGAATTCGCCACGTTTATGCGTTCAGTCGCGCTCAGAATTCTCGTCGGATTGACCTGTTGCAGACAGCGCATGTGCGGATACATTCAGCCGCGGTCGACGCGTTACGGCGAGGTCAGACCCGGGTCCGCGAAGTGCGGGTCTGTGCAAGGGCCAGTAATAGGGGAGTTAGGCATGGCTCAGGGCACCGTCAAGTGGTTCAACGCGGAGAAGGGGTACGGCTTCATCGCGGTCGACGGTGGTGCGGATGTTTTCGTCCACTACAGCGCGATCCAGATGGACGGCTACCGCACCCTGGAAGAAGGTCAGCGAGTCGAGTTCGAGATCTCGCAGGGCCAGAAGGGGCCGCAGGCGGACATGGTCAAGCTCGCCGTCTGATCTCGGCGCGATCGGCCACCGACGCACTCACGCCGAGGGGCCCGTATCCCATCAGGGGTGCGGGCCCCTCGTGCGTCCGCGCACCGGGACTCCTCCGGAGTCGCTTGCACTCGCAGGGGTCGAGTGCTAATCATTGGCGTTAGCACTCTCCCAGTGAGAGTGACAAGAAGGACCGGGTCGGTGAGGCCCGCAGGCCCGGCGGGGCAAGGATCCGTCAGGCAGGCTGGCCGTCCGTCGCGGGCGCCACGCGGTCCGGAGCAATCCACCCCAGTCCGGGAGGACCACTTCACATGGCCAAGATCATCGCGTTCGACGAGGAGGCACGGCGCGGTCTCGAGCGCGGGATGAACCAGCTCGCCGACGCCGTCAAGGTCACCCTTGGCCCCAAGGGCCGCAACGTCGTCCTCGAGAAGAAGTGGGGCGCCCCCACGATCACCAACGATGGTGTTTCCATCGCCAAGGAGATCGAGCTCGAGGACCCGTACGAGAAGATCGGCGCCGAGCTGGTCAAGGAAGTCGCCAAGAAGACGGACGACGTCGCCGGTGACGGTACGACCACCGCGACCGTCCTCGCCCAGGCGCTCGTCCGCGAGGGCCTGCGCAACGTCGCCGCCGGCGCCAACCCGATGGCCCTCAAGCGCGGCATCGAGAAGGCCGTCGAGGCCGTCTCCGGTGCTCTGCTGGAGCAGGCCAAGGACGTGGAGACCAAGGAGCAGATCGCTTCGACCGCCTCCATCTCCGCCGCCGACACCCAGATCGGCGAGCTCATCGCCGAGGCGATGGACAAGGTCGGCAAGGAAGGCGTCATCACCGTCGAGGAGTCCCAGACCTTCGGTCTGGAGCTTGAGCTCACCGAGGGCATGCGCTTCGACAAGGGCTACATCTCGGCGTACTTCGCCACCGACATGGAGCGCATGGAGTCGTCGCTCGACGACCCGTACATCCTGATCGTCAACTCGAAGATCGGCTCGGTCAAGGACCTGCTGCCGCTCCTCGAGAAGGTCATGCAGTCCGGCAAGCCGCTGCTGATCATCGCCGAGGACGTCGAGGGCGAGGCCCTGTCGACCCTGGTCGTCAACAAGATCCGCGGCACCTTCAAGTCCGTCGCCGTCAAGGCCCCGGGCTTCGGCGACCGCCGCAAGGCGATGCTGAACGACATCGCCATCCTCACCGGTGGCACGGTCATCTCCGAGGAGGTCGGTCTCAAGCTCGAGAACGCCGGCCTGGAGCTGCTCGGCCGCGCCCGCAAGGTCGTCATCACCAAGGACGAGACGACGATCGTCGACGGTGCCGGTGAGAGCGACCAGGTTGCCGGTCGCGTCAACCAGATCCGCGCCGAGATCGAGAACTCCGACTCGGACTACGACCGCGAGAAGCTCCAGGAGCGCCTCGCGAAGCTGGCCGGCGGCGTGGCCGTCATCAAGGCCGGCGCCGCGACCGAGGTCGAGCTCAAGGAGCGCAAGCACCGCATCGAGGACGCGGTGCGCAACGCCAAGGCCGCCGTCGAGGAGGGCATCGTCGCCGGTGGTGGCGTCGCTCTCATCCAGGCGACCAGCGTCTTCGAGAAGCTTGAGCTCGAGGGCGACGAGGCCACCGGTGCCGCCGCTGTGAAGCTGGCCCTCGAGGCCCCGCTGAAGCAGATCGCGGTCAACGCCGGCCTCGAAGGCGGCGTCGTGGTGGAGAAGGTGCGCAACCTGACGGTCGGTCACGGCCTGAACGCCGCGACCGGCGAGTACGTCGACATGATCGCCGAGGGCATCATCGACCCGGCGAAGGTCACGCGCTCCGCGCTGCAGAACGCGGCCTCCATCGCCGCGCTCTTCCTCACCACCGAGGCGGTCATCGCCGACAAGCCCGAGAAGGCCGGTGCCTCCGCGGGCGGCGGCATGCCGGGCGGTGACATGGACTTCTGATCAACCTGATGGTTGATCGCCGGTCCTGAGCACGTACGCAGGGGCTGCACCCTCCTCCCAGGGGGTGCAGCCCCTGTGGCGTTCAGCGGGATCTGTCACGCCCCGGCTTACGGAAGCAGAGTGAACGGCAGCGGCCGCTTGGGGCGTCACGACACTGAAGTGACGGCGGTCAAGGGTGGCGATGGCGTCGGCACCCAGGCGCTCGGCAATGGCGACGACCGAGGCGTCGGTCGCGCCGAGCGGGAAGTCCGCATACGTCTCGACGAGTTCGGCCATTCTGTCGACATCGGCACGGCTCAGCGGGATCAGGCTGATCTGTCCGGCGCTGATCGACCGCAGGAACGCGGCTTCCGCGCGCGTGCCCTTCTCGCGCTCAAGCAGGTAGCACACCTCGGTGAGGACGGGATACGGCACGAGGAGGGGGCGAGGGGTGCGGCGCATCAGTTCGACGCAGCGTGCGTGGTCCTTGTCATCCGCATCCGCGGCGGCGACGAGCGGACCGGTGTCCCAGACGATCACTCGGGCGGGCGTCCCATCTCGTCGCGAAGGATCTCACTCGACCTGGCAGCCAGGTCCCCCTTGCCGCTCGACAGAGCGCCAACGAAGTCGGGCAGGGGCCATTCGTCTCCGCCGTCCTCAGCCAGAGTGCTCTCCCGCACGATGGCGAGTATCGGTGCCACCTGCGCCTCAGGCAGCCGGTCGATGAGTTCATGCAGTTCATCCCGCAAAGTGCTCATGCCTCCAAGCGTACGGACATCCGGGCAGCCGGGCGATGGCGTCGGCCCGTCACTGGGTGTAGTCCTTGAGTCTCTCGGTCTTCAGTGTGATGCCGACGGGTCCGGGGAACGGGACCGTCGCGCCGAACGGATGGGAGGTTCGCTTTCGGTACCGGCCCTTCTCCGGCTCGCTGTAGACGGAGAGGGTGTTCGTGTCGCGGTCGACCAGGACGTGGACGGGGATGCCTGCCGCCGCGTAGCCGTCGCGTTTCGCGATCTGGCAGCGGCGGTCGTTGCCCGGGGTGCGGAGGGTCACCTCGACTGTCATCAGAAAGCCGTTGGGGTCGGACCACCCCCCGTGTCCTGCCAGCTGGCCGTCGTGAGCGAGGGCGCCGTCCGGCCGGACACGGTCCTCCAGAAGGCCACCGCTCTTCAGGCCCAGGTACGGATAGAGGCTCAGGTCAGGGCGCAGGTACAGGCACTGCCTGAGCAGCCACACGACGATCGCACCGTGGTTGCCGTCGTGTGGAGGCTTCACCTCCAGTTTCCCGTCGATGAACTCCAGCCACACCGTCTCCGGCGCGGCATGCGCGAGTTCCTCGAACTCGGCTACGAGCATCTGCGGGCGGTCGACGGTCACGTGCGGGTCCCTTCCGGGATGCGGGCTGCGGTGCGGACGCGCGTGGCGTGGGCTTGAACCTCGGCCGGGGTCAGGCCCCCGGTGGTGGCGGGTGGTGCCTCGCGGCGGCATGTGCGGCAGAGGCCGCCCGCGAGCGCTTCGGGGCGTCCTGGGGCGCGGCATTCCGTGCATTCCAGGGTGCGGAGGGGGGCCGGGCGCTGCGGTGTGGGGGCGGGCTGCGGTCGGTGCGGCGGGAGTTTCGTGGTCAGCCGGGCACGGGCGATCCCGGCCGGGTGATGGACCGGTACGGGCAGGCCGGCCGTCAGCGCATGCAGCAGCTCCGCCTCGGTCGCGCCACGCGCCAGCCACTCGGCGGCCAGCGGTTCCAGGGCGGTGCAGTCCGCCGCCGAGAGCGTCATGGCGGGTTCGGTGCGGCCGAGGGAGGCGAGGACGGCGTACGCGCGGGTGCGCGGCGGCCGCTCCTGGTGGGGAGGGGGCTGCTCCTGGGGGACGTTGCCGGTGGTGAACGCCGCCCACCACGCGTCGTCCCTGGCCGTACGGGAGAAGAACGTGCGGGTCACCCAACGCGGGCTGCCCGTGGTGTCGGTGAGGTGCTCCTTGCCCCAGCGCATGTGCCCGGCTTCCGACAGGCGGCGGAGGGCCGTGCGTACGGCGCACTGGCCGTAGTCCGGCAGGACCTTGGCCAGGGTCTTCACGGAGATGTCCGCGCCCTCGGGGAGCCGGTCGATGTACGCGGCGATGGCGGCCTCCCGGCGGGGGAGGTGCGCGAAGTCGTCGGCGCGGTGGGGGCGTTGGTCGGGTGCGTTGCGCTTGCCGTAGCCCGGATTGGCGAGGGGGTGTGCGGGGGCGTGCGGGGCAGCACTAAGCTGGTCTACAGCCATGAGATCGAGCCTCGTTCGATCGTGTTGGTCAAACCCTCGTCGGTGGTGACACACCGGCGGGGGTTGTTCGTTATGCGGGCACGCTAGACCGCCGCAACGCTTTGTGGCAAGCGGGTCACGGAAAGTCATCCGCGCTGGTATACGCGGGAGTTGGGCGGGTGGGTGGGTAGTACCCACCGCCCATTCCGCTGAAAGAGGGCTCGGGCTCCGAGGCTTGAGCCCCGGGCCGGATCAGGGGGCCCTGAGCTGCCCGTTCTTGACGGCGGAGACGAACGACGACCACGAGCCGGCCCGGAACACGAGCGCCGGGCCGAGCTGGGCTTTCGAGTCCCGGACGGGGACGATGCCGGAGAGGTTGTCGGCGACCTCGACGCAGTCGCCGCCGCTGCCGTCGCTGTAGCTGGACTTGCGCCACTCGGCGGCACCGGGGAAGTCCTCTGCGACCTCCACGCAATCGCCGCCGCTGCCGCCGCTGTAGCTGGACTTGCGCCAGTGGGCGGTACTCAGGTCGTACTCAGTGCTCGTCATGCGCGTAGTCCTCCGACGCCGACTCGATCAGGGCCACGGACGCTTCCGGTGACAATGCGCTGGCCCCGACAAGATCGTAGGACAGTTCATAGCGTGCCACCGTTGGCGGATCGTCCATCAACTGCCCAGTTCCCAGGCCCTGAAGGTACGCCAGCGGTGGCGCATCGGTGAAGCTCATTAACTTGAGCGAGCCTTCCAGCGCCATGTGGGCGCCTGCCACGAAGGGCAGCACCTGCACGATGATCCGGTGTCGGCGTGCCAGCCCGGCGATGTGGCGCAGGGCCTCCGCCATGACCCGCCTGCCGCCCACCGCCCGCCGCAGCACCGCCTCGTCGAGTACCGCCCACAACATGGGGGTTGTTGGATCGTCGAGGAGTCGCGCCCGCTCCAGCCTGGCCGCGACGAGCTCGTCGATGACCTCCTCGGGGGCGGTCGGCTGAAACGCCCGGAACACCGCCCGCGCATACGCCTCCGTCTGCAACAGCCCCGGGATCAGGAGCGGTGCGTACTCCTTGATCTGCTGCGCCACGGCCTCCGCCTCCGCCGCCTCGGCGAAGTGATCCGGGTACTTCGACTTCGTCGCCGCCTTGCAGTTGCGGGTGAAGAAGCCGTCCGTACCCAGGATCTGGTCTATCTGGCGGGCGTACTCGGGCTGCATCCGGCGCGTGCCCGTCTCCAGTTGGCCGATGAACGAGCCGCTCACGAACAGCGGCCGGCCCAGTTCGTCCTGGGTCAGGCCGGCCTTCTCGCGCTTGTGGCGTAACTCCGCGCCGAGCAGTGCCCGTGGCGAGGAGGACGGATCGAGTTTCCTGGGTCCCGGCATGGCAGCTCCCAACTCCTGGTCCATCGAGCGGGGTTGTTGGACCCCCACTCTTTCCAAGGTAGCGGCGAACTGGACACGCTGAGTACGCAAATCAACTACTCAGGGTGGAGGGAACTGGCGATGACCGGGAGAGTGCGGGAGGCGGAGGAGGCCACCGAGCAACTGCGGGCCGGGCTGGCGGCGGTGGGGGTCACCCTGCCGTCGCTGCGGATCGAGCCGGTGTCCAGTGCGGGCCACGAACCCGCACCGCTCATCGACCTCGGCCGCTGCAACCTGGCCACCGCCCGCCGGCTCGCCGCCGTACTCGAAGGGCGGCAGCCGTGAAGCCGGAGCGTGGCTCGTACGCCATCGACGGCCGGGACGGGCGGATCGGACAGGTCATGGGCGAAGAGGGCTCGTACGTCCAACTGCGCCCACCGGGCGGCGGCGTCGAGTGGGACTGCCCACCGGAGGCGCTGAGCCCTGCCCCGCCGGGGGCGGTGCTCAGGGCTCGGGTGACCGAGTTGAACCGGGAGAGGCGGCTGCCATGAACCGGGTCCGTTGTCAGTGGCGCGTGGGAGCGTAACGGTATGGGACTTTCGATCCGATTCAACCGTGATGAGGCAACTGGCCAGTGGACCGCCGTCGGCGACGACGGGGCCAGGTCGGTCACCGTACGGGCGGATACGCATGACGAGGCAGCGGCCCTCGCGCAGGAGGCGTTCGGGCTCACCGCCTACCGGCCGGATCCACCGCCACCGCCCGGTTGGCAGCGCTTCAACCTGATTCACTGCCCGGTCGCGGAACACCCGGCCTTCGACGACCCCCGGTACGACGCGATCAAGGCCAGTCCGCCCGAGGGCTGCACGGTGAAGGACTTCGACTACTTCGGCCTGAAGTGCGTGCGACCTGGCGCCACGCTGCTGGAGGCGGTGGCGGACCTGTGCGCCGAGATCAGGGCCGAGCACGGGCTGCTCATGACCGACCTCGGCATCGAGAAGCTGTGGGAGTGGTCCGAGGACGGCACCGACGGATGGGGTGCGGAAATCGTGGGGCAGCTACTCCTGATGGCCGCCGAGCGTGGGCCAAGGCTCGGTTACAGCGTCGACGACCTGGTGCGCTTCCTGCGCACTGCGGCCGAGGCGCCGGAGGGAGGAGCCGTATGACGAGGGGTGCTCTTTTCTCGTTGCGTACGGTCTGTAGCGGGCGCTACCGTCGCTTCATGAAGCAGCTCAACATCCGCATCGATGACGCTACGTACGCCGAGCTGGAGAAGCGGGCTGCCGGGGCCCATATGACACCGGCGGACTACGCCCGCGCGCTCCTCGCCGACGACGTCAATGAGCAGCGCAACCGTTTCCTGGCGTATGCCGCGCACTTCTCCGAGCAGTGGGGGCCGTACTTCGAGGCCGAGTACGGACCGTATCCGAAGAAGGCCGGGAACAACGGGACCGAAGCCGCGTGATCATGCACATCGACCGGGCCTGGCTGCTCGACCTAGCTGCCCAGCACCTCCGGGCAGACCCTGATGTCACCGATTACGGCTCGCTCGCGGCGGCCGTCGCGAGGCATGCCGACGTGGTGATAGACGGTCCGGTCTACGCGGAGCCGCATCATCGTGCGGCCGCGCTGCTGCACCAGTTGGTGCGGGTTCCGGCACTGGGGTTCGCCAATGAGCAATTCGCCGCGGTGGTCGCCGCGGCGTATCTGACGCTGAGCGGGAAGCAGGTGGTCGTCGATGCCAAGGGCGCCGATGCGTTGATCCGCCGGGTGGTCGACGGGCTCGACCTAAGGGCTACTGCTGCCCAGATGCGGTCGTGGATTGCCGGCTGAGTGAGCTGGACGCCGGGAGGGCAGGGTTAGACCGTGGCCCGTTCGCTCGGCTCGGCGGGGGATTCGGAGGCCGGGGATGACTCGTCCGCGTTCAGGTCGAGCAGCATCCGCTTGCTGAAGCCGAAGAAGTACGTCGCGACGAACCCGGCCACGTACCCCGCCAGGAGCCCCGTCGCGTAGACAGCGATGGTCGTGACCATGCCCTGGCCGCCCGCGAGTAGCGGGAACAGCGCCCAGCCGGACGGGCCGATTGCCGTCGAGCCGACCGTTTCGCCCAGTTGGTGGAGGAGGCCGACGCAGCCGCCGCCGAACGCGCCGCCGACGCAGGCTGTGATGAAGGGGCGGCCGAGGGGGAGCGAGACGCCGTAGATGAGGGGTTCGCCCACACCCAGGAAGCCGGCCGGGAGGGCGGATCTGATCGTCGTGCGGATCGAGGTGTTGTTCCGGAGACGGACGTAGACCGCTGCCGCTGCGCCGACTTGGCCCGCACCCGCCATGGCGAGGATGGGGAGCAGGACGGTGAAGCCCTGCTGCTCGATCAGGGTGGTGTGGATCGGGATCAGGGCCTGGTGCAGGCCCAGCATGACCAGGGGGAGGAAGAGTCCGCCGAGGACGAAGCCCGCGAACGCGCCGCCGGAGGACAGGAGCCGGCTGGTGAAGTCGCCGATCGCGGCGGCGACCTCGCCGGCGACGAACATCAGGCCGTAGACCGTGACCAGGCCGGTGAGGAGGATGGTGAGGGTAGGGGTGACCAGGACGTCCAGGGCCTCGGGGATCCGACGGCGGCACCATCGTTCGACGTATACCGCGAGGACGGCCGCGGCGAGTGCGCCGAGTACGCCGCCCTGGCCGGGGGAGAGCTTCTGGCCGAACGCGGTGACGTTGGCGATGCCCGGGAAGACGATGATCGCGGCTACCGCGCCGCCCAGGATCGGCGTACCGCCGAACTCCTTCGCCGTGGTGTAGCCGACGAAAACGGGGATCAGTGACATGAAGCCGGACGCGAGGGCCGTGAGCGCCGGGACCAGGGCAGGGGCCCAGGCGAGGTTCCGGAGGAGGCCGGCCAGGCCGGCGATGATGCCGCAGCCGATGAGGGCCGGGATGAGCGGGACGAAGATGTTCGCGATCCGGCGCAGGAGCAGTTTGAGGGGCGTTGCGTTCTTGGCCTTGCGAGCCGCCTTGAGTGTGGCGCCCTGCTCGGCGAGGGCCTCGGCGGTCACCCCGCCGGCAGTTAGCGGGCCTGCGGCCACCCGGCCGACAGTTACCGGGCCTGCGGTCACCGGGACGCCCGCGGGCGCTGCCGAGCCTGCGGCTGCCGCGCCCGCAGCCACCAGCGCCTCGAACGCCGGGGTGACGCGGGCGACCGTACCCGGGCCGAGCACGATCTGGTACGTGTCGTCCTCGACCACCCCGAGGACCCCGGGCAGTGCGCGCAGCGCCTGGTCCTGGACCAGTGTGCGGTCGTACAGGCCGAGGCGTAGGCGCGTCATGCAGTGGGCTACGGAGGTGACGTTCGACGCGCCGCCCACCAGGGGGAGGAGTGCGGCGGCGGTTGCCTGGTGGGTTTCCGGTCCACGGTCTGGTGCCATGGGCCCGATCCTGCGGGCGGTGTGCCGGTGGCGCGGCCGACGCGCCGGACGACGCTGGCCAGTACCGCTGTTCGCGCTAAGACTTGATCCGTAATTCACCAGGGGGTGAGCTGCGGGTTGCAGCCGGGGCGGTGTTCGGGCTTTCCGGCGTAGTTACGCTGACGGCGTGGCTCATCCGGGGTTGCTCGGGACCGCTGTCCGGCGGTTCGGGGAGCAGAGGTCTCACGGCGTTGCCGTGGGACTGCCGCATGGCCGGCACCGTGAACGGTGGTCTGGCTCGGTGCGGTTGACTCCCGCAGGGCTTCTTCCAGCCCTTCTGCAAAGGTGATCTGTGCGTGCCGGGACGCGGTGGTGTCCAGGTACGCCGTCTTGGGGTCGTCTACGTCGGTGAAGCGGACGAACGCGGCCAGGGCGGCGGATACGAGGTCGCGCTTCCCGGCGAGGCCGCACGCGATGCACTTGTGCTCACGGTCGCGCAGTGCCTTGGAGACGCGCTCGCCACACAGACAGTGCTGGGACAGGGCCGTTGACCAGGTGGAGGCCCGTACGAGACGGCCGCCCGCAGCCTGACATTCGCGGTCGAGTGCCGAGATCAGCAGGCCGGGGGTGGTCTGGGCAAGGCGCTTGCCCCACAGCCGGTACCAGGTGCGGATGTCGCAGTCCTCCACGACGAGCACGGGGCCGTGGGCGGCGATGATCTCACGCGCCACGGCGCGGGCGCGGTGGCAGCGGTGCTCGGCGGCCGATGCGGCGGCTTCGGCCTGGCGGGCGCGCAGTTCCCGGTAGCCGGTGGAGATCCGGTCGCGGCGGAACGCCTGCTTCGGCACCCCATCGACGCGGGCAGCGCGTGCACCGCCGGGCACGGCGACGGCCTTGGTCGTGAGGCCCTTGGCCGCCCGGCGCTCGGCGCGCTTGACCTGCCTCTTCGACAGGCCGTACTGCGCGGTGTTCGTCGCCCGGCGGGAGCGCTCCAAAGCTCGCGCATGGCCGCGCCGCTTCTTCGCCTCCCGCTCCAGAAGTGTCCGTTCCCCGGGACTGAGGGTGATCTCGGTGGAGGCCGGGGTGCCGTCGGCGGGGGTCAGGTTGGCAGGGAAGGAGACGACGGAGACGTTGGAGACGTTGCCGTCCACGCCGCCGATCCGGTCCAGGGCGGCAGCCTGCTCGCGCATGGCGCGCACCGAAGGCGCGGTGTAGCCGGGGCCGAGGATCATCAGGTGCGCCTCGTACACCCAGCCGCCCGGCGCGGATGCCTTGCGGCGGCGTACGAGATCGATTTTGTGCCAGCGGCCGGGGTTGGCGAGGAAGTGTTCGACACGCTTCCACTGGCCGGGCTGCTGCGGGATGCGCACGGGCAGCACGAGGTCACCCCTGCTCCCGTCGGGTCCGCCCGCGAATACCACGGCGAGGGGGCCGGTGTGGTCCCACCAGGTCGCCTTCCGGCTGCCTGGCTTTCCCGAGGCGGTGGCCTTTCCCGTGGGCACGGTGCCGGACGGCAGCTCGGGGGCGGGCATCCGGCGGGGCTGCTGCATGGGGTGCCGGCCGCCGTCGGTGTAGGCCATGGCGTGGCCGTGGAGGGTGCCGACCAGGCGGAAGGTCTCCCACTTGTGGTCGGTGGTGTGGGAGCGGGCGCGGCCGGGGATGCGGGTGAAGTCGTGCCGGCGGCCGATCTTCGGGCGGCCGTGCCGCTTGCCTGTGGCGTCGGCGAACAGGTGCCGCTGCACGCCGTTCCACACCTCGTCGGCCATGTGCATGGCCAGGGCCTTGGAGGCGTGGTACTTCAAGTGCCTCGAGTCTTCGAGGTGCTTGTATGCGCACCGCTCCAGCGCCTCACGGGACAGGCCGAGGCGCTATCCGCCGCCAGCACCGCAGGCGCGGCGACACCATCAACGACACCACCCGCGCCGTCGCCGTCCTCCACAACCTCAAGATCGACTGCGCGCGTAATTGACGGAACACCTCTTAGCGTTTCTCGCCGCGCGCCTCCAGTGCCGCCCGCAGATGGCCCCCGGACGCGGCGAGGAGCGCGGCGGCCGTCGGCCCGTCGACTCCGGCGAGGAGGACCAGGATCGCGTCCTTGACCTCTCCGCCGGTGGCGGCGAGGGCCTTCTCGATGTCCTCGTCCGACGCTTCCGTCGCCAGCGCGACGATGCGGCGCGAGCGGGCGCGCAGCTTCTCGTTGGAGGCGCGGACGTCGACCATCAGGTTCCCGTACGTCTTGCCGAGCCGGATCATCGTGACGGTCGAGATCATGTTGAGGACGAGCTTCTGCGCCGTGCCTGCCTTGAGGCGGGTTGACCCGGTGAGCAGCTCGGGGCCGACGACGACCTCGATGCCGTGTTCGGCGGCCGTGGCGAGTGCGGAACCCGCGTTGCAGGACAGGCCGATGGTGAGTGCCCCCCTTGCGCGGGCGTGCTCGACCGCGCCGATCGCGTACGGGGTGCGGCCGGAGGCTGAGATTCCGACGACGGTGTCGTCCGCGGTGAGGGCGAGCGCGTCCAGGTCGCCCGCGGCCAGCTCCTTGCTGTCCTCGGCGCCCTCGACAGCGGTGACCATCGCCGTGGGCCCGCCCGCGATCAGGCCGAGCACCTCGCTCGGGTCGGTGTTGAAGGTGGGCGGGCACTCGCTCGCGTCCAGGACGCCGAGGCGGCCGGCGGTGCCGGCGCCCGCGTAGATCAGGCGGCCGCCGCGGGCCATCCGGGCGGCGGTGCCGTCGATCGCGGCGGCGATCTGCGGGAGCTGTGCGGCGACGGCGGCCGGGACGGTGGCGTCCTCCGCGTTCATCGTCCGCGCGATGTCGAGGGTGGACAGCCGGTCGATCTCGGCGAGTTCGGGCCGGAAGGCCTCGGTGGTGAGGGTGTCGAGCTGGGCGCGCAGCTCCGAGTGGTCCGTGCTGGGGGTCATCTGGGGCCGTTCTCTCTGCTTTCTGGTTCCAGCCGGTGGTCAGCGGCTCGTGCGGGGGCTGTGGCGGTGGGCGAGCGCCTCGTAGGAGGCGGCCAGCGCGGGGGCGGCCGTCTCGTACGTACGCTGCGCGACGCCGATGAACAGGCAGTCCACCACCAGGAGTTGGCTGGTCCGGCTGGACATGGCGGCCGGGCGCAACTCGCTCTCGCGGGCGGTGGAGGTGGTGAGTACGTGGTCGGCGTACTGGGACACCGGACCGTCCGGACGGCCGGTGATGGCCACGGTCGTCGCCCCCTGCTCGAAGGCCGCGCGCAGCGGTTCGATGACGTCGCCGGTGGAGCCGGAGTGGGTGATGGCGATGGCGACGTCACCGGCGCGCAGCTGCACGGCGTTGGTGACGGCCAGGTGCGGGTCGGCGTGCGCGTGCGCGATCAGGCCGATGCGCAGCAGCTTCTGGGCCAGGTCCATGCCGACGAGGGAGGACGCGCCGACGCCGTAGATGTCGATCCGGCGGGCGGCCGCGAGCGCGGTGACGGCGGCGCCCAGTTGGGTGGTGTCCAGGCCGGCCGCGGTGTCCGCGAGGGTCTGCTGCTCGTCGTACGCGAGCTTGGCGACGACATCGGCTATCGGGTCGTCCACCGCGATGTCCGCGGTGACGGACGGGGCCCGGCCGGACTGCTGCTGGGCGGCGAGGCCGGCGAGCGCGAGGCGCAGGTCGCGGTAGCCGGGGTAGCCGAGGATGCGGGCGGTGCGGACTACGGTGGCCTCGCTGGTGCCGGTGAGTTCGGCGAGACCGGTGACCGTGAGGGCCGCGCAGCCTGCCGGGTCGCCCGCCACGGCTTCGGCGACCCGCTGCATGGAGCGGGTCATGGACGGCACGAGCGTACGCACCTTGGCCGCGAGGGCGGCCGGCGCGGGCGGGGCGGCCTGTCTTGTAAAAGTTTCCTTCACCTCATTGGTCACTCCTGAAAGATATTTTCAGGCTTCGGGCGCGTCAACCCCCCAATGGTCCTGACCTGTGGCAGGCCTTCGTCTCCGCGCCCCGGAAGGGTGACAATTGGTCCATGGAACCGCCCGACCCTTCCCCGCCCGCGCCCTCCGGCCTGGAGAAGGCCCTGCACGCCGCCCGCGCCCTCGTCCTGGCCGACCTCGTCGCGGGCCGGGTCGCCGAGGCCGACGTCGTCTCGATGGTCGAGGACTCGGTGGTGCACCGCCGCTGGTGGGCCGAGCAGTGGCCGGAGGGCGTCGACTACGTCATCGGCCTCATCGCCCAGGACGTCCAGGACGCGCTGCTGGAGAAGTACGGGCGATGGCCGCTGTGCCCGGTATGCGCGGCCGGCGAACCCCATGCGCTTGACGTGGAACCGGAGTTGGGCCCCAACCCGCACTGGGTGTGCGGCAAGGCGGGCGTGGTCGTCTCGTCCGTCGGCGCGCTCGGTAGGGTGCTGGGCCGGTGACGCCCCGGTGACGCTCTACATCGATCCGCCCACCTGGCCGGGTCACGGCCGGATGTGGTCCCATCTGGTCAGCGATGTCTCGTACGAGGAACTGCACGCCTTCGCAGCCGCCATCGGCTGCCCGCCGCGAGCGTTCGAGCGGGACCACTACGACATTCCGTCGCACCGGTACGAGGACGCGGTGCGGGCGGGCGCGGTGGAGGTCGGCAGCAAGGAACTGGTGCGCAGGCTCACCGCGGCGGGGCTGCGCAGACCGAAGGGGCGGCCGGCGCCGTAGGCCGTCCGGCCGGGGCATCGGGACTTGCGGGGCACGGGAGGGCACGGGGCATGGGGCAAGGGTGGGGGTTCGCGGTTGCGAGCACGCGGGTGGCTTGGGCCGGCGGTGCGATGGCTGGCGCGTGCCGGCCGACACGCCGGTGACGGATCCCTGACGGGTGGTTGGCGGGGCGCGGCGGGGTCTGTCGGGGCGCGTCCGCTCAGACGGGGGTCTGCTCCGTTGCGGCTTCCGAGGACGAGGAGCGGGACCGCGAGACGATGCGGGAGCCGGGGGTGCGCTGGAGACGCAGTGCTGTGGCGGCCAGTCCGATCGCCACCACCGTCATCGCCGCGCCCGCCCACGCGGTCGACGCGAACCCGAGGCCGGCGTCGATGACGGTGCCGCCCAGCCAAGGGCCGCCGGTGTTGCCGAGGTTGAAGGCCGCCGTGGTGGTGGCCGCCGCGAGGGTCGGGGCGGCGCCTGCGACGTTGAACATACGGGCGTTCAGGGCAGGGGCCGTGTAGAAGGCGGAGACGCCGAGCAGGAACGAGAGCGCGATGACGGCGACCTGGTTCGACGCGAACAGGGCGAGGGCGACCAGGAACACCGTGGAGGCAGTGATACCGCTCAGCAGCACCCCGAACATGTGCGCGTCGGCGACCCGGCCGCCGATCGTCGTACCCACGAGCGCGCCGATACCGAAGAGCGCGAGGACGGTCGGCACCCAGCCCGAGTCCAGGCCGGCGACGTCCGTCAGCAACGGGGCGAAGTAGCTGAACGCGCAGAAGACGCCGCCCGCCGCGAGCGCGATGACCGAGACTGACAGCCACACCTGCCGGTCGCGGTAGATGGTCAACTCACGCCTGAGCTTCGGCTTCTCGTCCGGGAGCGGAATGCGGGGGATCAGCGTGACCACGCCGACGAGGGCGACGGCGGAGGCCGCGCCGACGGCCCAGAACGCCGAACGCCAGCCCAGGTGCTCACCGAGGAACGCGCCCGCCGGGACGCCGAGGACGTTGGCGATGGACAGCCCGCCGATCATGACGGCCATGGCCCGGGCGCGGGAGCTGAACGGCACCATGGCGATGGCGACAGCCGCCCCGACGGCCCAGAAACCGGCACACGCCAGGGCGCTGACCACGCGGGAGGCGAAGAGCAGTTCGTACGAGGGCGCGAGCGCCCCGGCGACCTGGCCCAGCCCGAAGAGGGAGATCAACGCGACCAGGGTCGTCTTGCGGGGGAGCCGGAGGGTGGCTACGGCGAGCAGCGGCGCGCCGACGACCATGCCGATCGCGAAGGCGGAGATCAGCAGCCCGGCCTGCGGGATGGTGACGTCCAGGTCGGCGGCGATGGGCGGCAGCAGCCCGGACAGCATGAACTCGCTGGTCCCGAGCGCGAAGACGGAGAGCCCGAGGATGTGGACGGCCAGGGGCATACGGGTGCGGTCCGCGCGGGTGCGGTCTGCGCGTGCGGCGGGTTCGGCGGCGGGTTCGGCGTCGGGTTCAGCGGTTTCGGGCATGACAGGTACCAACCGTGGATTGGTACCTGACATTCCGGGTGGCGGGGGTGTCTCAGATGGTGGGCCGGAGGGGGCCGCAAGAGCCGGGGTGCGTGGTGCGGGGTAATCCGGGGCCGCCCGGTTTGCGACGCAGGAGCGGCCCGGAGCCGCCATAATCCCGCCTAGCTAGGGCGGCGCCATCGCCGAAGCACTCGCTCCCGGCCAAGCCCAACCGCCCCCGCCCACCGGCCTGGCGGCCGCTGAGCCCGGCCGGGCCCACCACGCAGTGATCGCGCCGCCCCACACTCACGAGGGCCGGGCCCCCATTCCTGCGCTATCCCCCGCCGAGGGACCCCCTCGCCGGCGGCCATGCGCGTTATGCCGTCAGCAGGTCCAGTTCCGTGGTGAGGTTCCGGCGGGCCCTTTCCTCCCACTGCTCCTGGCCGTACTGCGTACGGAACAGCGTCCGCAGTGCCAGGAGCTGGCGCAGGACCGCCACCCGGCCCTCGCGGAACGCGTCGTCCGGCACGAAGCCGTACTCCTCGCGGACCGCGGACGCGTACGCCGCGTACGTCTTCGGGTCCGCCGCCAGGATCGCCAGGTCCGCGTCGCACAGGACCTCGCCGTTCGCGTCGCCCGGCTGCGGGTCGTGGGTGACCGTGAGCCGGACGAGCCGGGCGACCTCGGCCGTACGGGCCTCGTCGAGGCCCAGCTCGGGCAGGGCGCGCTCGGCCAGGGCCGCGCTGCGCTCCTCGTTCTCCGAGCGGTCCGGGCGGTAGACCGCGTCGTGGAACCAGGCCGCGAGCCGGACGACGTCCACGTCGTCCGCGTACTCCGCCAGCTCGTCGACACGCGCGAGCACCGCCAGCAGGTGGTCGGTGGTGTGGTACCGCCGCTGCGGCTCGGCCCAGCGAGCGAGCAGGTTGTCGGCGTACCGGTCCGCGTCGGCGCGGAGCGTCGCGTCGGGTACCGCCGACGCCCAGCGGCGGCGGAGGTCTTCGTATGCGGGGTGCTCGGCCATGCCGCCCATTGTGGCCCGCCGCTCGGGGTGTCCCCTAGGGTGGTCATTGGACTAGACCTATATCCGGTACGGCCGGAACGTCTTCCCTAAGAAATGGGGTCACATGAGCAACCGTGCAGTCCTGGAGGTGATCGCCCTCAACGCTGAGGACGCCGTCGCCGCCCAGGCCGGTGGTGCGGACCGCCTTGAGCTGGTCACCGAAATGGCCGCCGACGGGCTCACACCGTCGCGCGAAACCGTCGCCGCGATCCGGGCCGCCGTCGACATTCCGCTGCGCGTGATGCTGAGAGCGGCGGACGGCTTCGCCGCCGGGGACGTCGATGCCCTCGTACGAGATGCGCAGGCGCTGCGGGCCGAGGGTGCGGAGGAGTTCGTGTTCGGCTTCCTGGACCCGGACGGCACACCGGACCTGGTCACGGTGGAACGGCTCGTCGCGGTGTTGGAGGGGTGCCGGTGGACGTTCCACCGGGCGATCGACCGGGCCCGCGATCGCGATGCGCTGCGGAAGCAGCTCGCGGAGCTGCCGGGCCTCGACGCGTACCTCACCGCCGGGGCGGCGGCGGGGGTGGACGCGGGGCTGCCCGTACTCCTCGCGGAGGCGGCGCGGCGGGGGAAGCCCGGCTACGAGCCGCAGATCCTGGTCGGGGGCGGCCTCCGCCTGGACCACCTGCCGGTGCTGCGGGCGGCGGGGCTGGACGCGTTCCACATCGGCGGCGCGGCGCGGCCGGGCGGCTGGTCGGCGCCGGTCGACGCGGCGGCGGTCGCGGAGTGGCGCGAGGCGGTGGGCTGACGGGCACTCCCGAGTCCACCGGCGTGAAGACCCCCAGGTTCACGGGGTCGCCAACTGCGGGGGCAGGGGGGTTCGGTGGAGGACTGTCAGGCCTGATACCGCTCGGGTCAGGGCAACGTACAGGCGGCGCAGGCCCGTTCGTTCGTCCGGTTCGCCGTCCACCACCGCCGACGGCTCGTCCAGTACCACGTAGTCGTACTCCAGGCCCTTCGCCAGCGACGCCGGGACCAGCGTGAGGCGGGACGCCGCGGTCGTCTCCTCGCCCGGTGAGAGGTACGTGTGGCCCGCCGCCGACAGTGCCTCCGTCAGGGCCGGGATGCGGGCGTCGGCCGCGATCAGGCCGATGGAGCCCTCGTGGCGCAGCGACTCCTTGCACGCGGCGACCACCGCGGTGTCCAGGTCCGCGACCTGCCGCACCTCCAGTGAGCCCGGCGTCTCGCGGACCGAGGAGACGGGCGCCAGACCGGGGGAGATCGTCGGCAGGAGGCGGGACGCGTACGCGATGACCTCGCGCGGCACGCGGAAGCCCGCCGTGAGTTCCTCGACGGCCGCGTCCGGTTTGCCCAGGTGGGCCAGGGCCTCCGCCCAGCTCTCGGTCGCCCACGGCGTCGTACCCTGCGCCAGGTCGCCGAGGACCGTCGCGGAACCGGTCGTGCAGCGGCGGCCCACCGCCCGGTACTGCATCGGGGACAGGTCCTGCGCCTCGTCGAGGACGACATGGCCGAGGGAGTGCGTGCGGGAGACGAGATCCTGCGCCTCGTCGATCAACACCGCGTCCGCCGAAGACCACTTGGCCGCTCTCGCGCTGCGGGCCGGCTTGGTGGAGAGGATCGCCTTCTGCTCGTCGGGGGACAGGACACCCTCCGCCTGGGCGGCGAGGAAGTCCGGGTCGGAGAGCAGCCGGTGGACCAGCTTCGCCGGGTCCACCGGTGGCCAGATCGCCTTGACCGCCGCCTTGACCGCGGGGTTTCGCGCCACCGCGTCCTGGATCCGGTCGTCCGGGGCCTCGCCCGCCTGCTCCATCCGCACCAGTACCGCGTGTGCGATGCGCTGCGGGAGGGCGTCGCGGGCGGCGCCGTAGCGGATGTCCCGGGCGAGCAACTCACCCACGATCTCCTCGAGTTCGTACGCCGGGATCCGCCACCGGCGCGAGCCGCGGACCACCACGACCGGCTCGGTGGGGACGCTCACGTGCGAGCGGACCGCGCGGCGCAGGACTTCGGCCATCCTCGCGTCGCCCTTGATGACCGCCGCCGCGGGGTCGTCCGTGCCGCGCACCTCCACGTGCGTCGCGACGAGATCGTCGACCGTCGACTGCCTGACCTCCAACTCGCCGAGCGCGGGCAGCACTTGCTCGATGTAGTGGAGGAAGGACCGGTTCGGTCCGATGACGAGCGTGCCGGTGCGGGCCAGCCGTTCCCGGTGGGCGTAGAGCAGGTACGCGACCCGGTGCAGGCCCACGGCTGTCTTTCCGGTGCCCGGGCCGCCCTGTACGCAGACGCTGCCGGACAGGCCCGACCGTACGATCTCGTCCTGCTCGGGCTGGATCGTCGCGACGATGTCCCGCATCGGACCGACGCGGGGGCGTTCGATCTCGGCCTGGAGCAGCTTGCTGGTCTGTGCCGCCTCTGTGGGGTCGGTGAGGTGCTCGTCCTCGTACGCCGTGAGGTCGCCGCCCGTGTAACCGAAGCGGCGGCGCAGCGCGATGTCCAGCGGGTCCTTCTTCGAGGCCCGGTAGAAGGGCTGCGAGACGGGCGCGCGCCAGTCGATGACCATCGGGTCGCCGTCGGAGTCGTGGACGTGCCGGCGTCCGATGTAGAACTGCTCGCCCCCGGCACCTTCCGCCAGCTCCCTGCCCGGTGCGTGCAGATAGTCGAGGCGGCCGAAGAACAGCGGGGTGTGGGTGAGGTCGGCGAGCGCCTTGATGCGGTCTTCGATCTGCGACTGGAGGACCGCGGCGTTCACCCAGTTCGCGGTGACGTCGCGGATGTCGAGCGACTCGACATCCTCGCGCATCGCGCGCAGCGCGGCGCGGGAGGCGGCGAGGTGGGCACGCTCGCGGGCCAGGGGGTCGGGGCCGAGTGGGGATGTGGGGGCGTGCGCGGGCACGGTGTTGCCTCCGGCGTGAGCATGCGGGCAGGGGCGCCGGCCGGTTTCCGTCCGGCCGGCGGCGCTCCCCCGGCTGCTGTGGGCAGCGCGGTTCGGGAGGCGGCAAGACGGGCGATTCTAGCCAGTGGGCGATGACCGGGCGAATGAATATCCCGCGTATGGCCCGTACCGCTCCGGTAGGGGGCGTGTGTCTCCCGTAGGGGACGCGTCGGTCCTAGGGGGTACTCGTCCCGACCCGAGGTCAGGTCCATAGACCGACGCTTTTCGCAAGTCGGAAACCCATCATGGAAACATGAGCAGTGCAGCCTTCAACCCAGCCCAGGCCGGCCCCCACCGCGGCGCGACCGCGGCCTCCGGCACCCACCACCCCCACCGCCTCGGCGACGCCCTGCGTGCCGTCAAGGTCTTTGCCTCCGCCGCGTTCGGCGTGATCGTCCTCGGTGAGTACGCCGAAGAGGCCGGCGTCATACGCCACTGGTCCCTGGTCCCTGGTCCCTGATCTCTGTTACCTGATCCACGGGATTTGAAGGGGATCCACTAGGGTCACGCGCGTGACCCGGAGCCGCATCGTTACCCGCCCCTTCCTGCTCGCATCGGGCGTACTGTTCGCAGGCTCCCTTGCCGCGCTCGCCGTGCTGTGCATCGTCCAGCGCATTCCCATGGCCGACACCCTTGTCTACCGCGCGGAGGGTGCGGCGGTCGCCAACGGCACCGACCTGTACGGCTTCACGGTCACCAAGTGGAACCTGCCCGCCACCTATCCGCCATTCGCCGCGATCCTCTTCGTTCCGACCACTTGGCTGCCCGTCGACGCGCTCAAGATCGTCTTCGTTGCCGGGAACGCCGCGCTCCTCGCGCTCCTCGTCCACCTCTCCTGCCGGTTCGCACGGCTCCCCGCCCGCCCCGGGATGGTGCTGGCCGCGACGGCGTTCGGGCTGTGGCTGGAGCCCGTCTTCCAGACCCTCCTGTTCGGCCAGATCAACCTCGCCCTGACCTGCCTCGTCCTCTGGGACCTGGCCCGCCCGGACGGCGCGCTCGGCAAGGGCTTCGCGCTCGGCATCGCGGCCGGCGTCAAGCTCACCCCGGCGATCTTCATCGTCTACCTGCTGCTGACCGGCCGGGTACGGGCCGGTCTGACCGCCCTCGCCTCCTTCACCGGCACCGTGCTGCTCGGGGCGCTCGTCCTGCCCGGGGCCAGCGTCGACTTCTGGACCCGGCGGATCTTCGAGACCGACCGCGTCGGCAAGCCGTGGATCGTCGACAACCAGTCGCTGCAGGGCCTGCTGTCCCGCGTCCTGCACACGCCCGAGCCGGGTCTCCTCTGGGTGGCCCTCGCGGTGGCCACGGGCGTCGGCGGTCTCTGGCTGGCCCGCCGGGTGGCCGTCCGGGACGGCCGGGAGACCTGGGGCGTCCTGATCACCGCCCTCACGGCGCTGCTCGTCTCGCCCATCAGCTGGTCCCACCACTGGGTGTGGTGCGTACCGCTGCTCGCGGTCCTGGTGGCGGAGGGCTACGTACGCACGGCCGCCGCGGTCGGCGCGGTCTTCACCGCCCGCACGCTGTGGCTCGTACCGCACCAAGGCGATCTCGACCTCCAGCTGCCCTGGTGGCAACAGCCCCTGGCGTCGCCCTACCCCCTGCTCGCCGCCGGCCTCCTGCTCCTCGCCGCTTGCGCACCGGCCCCCGCACGGCCGGTCCCGGGGCAGCGCGGCGTGCGGCCGCAGGTACCCGTACGGAATGAGTACGCGCGCCGCGCGAAGTGAGTACCCGGCCGGGCGAGCCCGTGGCTACGCGGGCTCGACGGCCGAGATCCGGTACCGGCTCACCTCCGCGTCGCGGATCGCGGCCGCCTGCTCCGGCTCCGGACCCGACCCGCGGAACGCCATCAGCTGCTCGTCCGACTCCCACCGCTCGTACACATTGATCCGGCCCGGCTCGGCCAGATCGGCGGACAGGGCGAAGTCGAAGCAGCCGGGCGCGGCCCGCGCCTGCTCGACGACGGTGCGGCAGCCGGCCAGGTACGCGTCGCGCGCGGCAGGATCGACGTACAGCTTTCCGGACACGATGATCACGGCGCTCCTTCCAGAGGTCTCACCTCTACAGACCGTCGGACTGCCCCGGACTCATCGCTCGCCGGCCAGCAGTTCGTCCGCGTCCACGATCCGGTACGCGTAGCCCTGCTCGGCCAGGAACCGCTGGCGGTGCGCCGCGAAGTCCTGGTCGATCGTGTCGCGCGCGACCACCGAGTAGAACCGGGCCTCGTGGCCGTCCGCCTTCGGACGCAGCACCCGGCCCAGCCGCTGGGCCTCCTCCTGCCGGGACCCGAACGTGCCCGACACCTGGATCGCGACCGTCGCCTCCGGCAGGTCGATCGAGAAGTTCGCGACCTTCGACACCACCAGCACGCTGATCTCGCCCTGCCGGAACGCCTCGAAGAGCTTCTCGCGCTGCGCGTTGCTCGTCTCGCCCTTGATGACCGGGGCGTCGAGATGCTCGCCGAGCTCGTCCAGCTGGTCGATGTACTGCCCGATGACCAGCGTCTGCTCACCCCGGTGCTTGGCGACCAGGGCCTCCGTCACGTTCCGCTTGGTCTCGGTCGTCGCGCAGTAGCGGTACTTCTCCTCGGTCTCCGCGGTCGCGTACGCCAGGCGCTCGCTCTCCGTCAGGTTGACCCGCACCTCGACACAGTCCGCGGGCGCGATGTAACCCTGCGCCTCGATCTCCTTCCACGGCGCGTCGAAGCGCTTCGGGCCGATGAGCGAGAAGACGTCCGACTCGCGCCCGTCCTCGCGTACGAGCGTCGCCGTGAGGCCGAGCCGGCGCCGGGCCTGCAGGTCGGCCGTGAACTTGAAGACCGGCGCGGGCAGCAGATGCACCTCGTCGTACACGATCAGACCCCAGTCGCGGGAGTCGAACAGCTCCAGGTGCGGATAGATGCCCTTCCGCTTCGTCGTCAGGACCTGGTACGTCGCGATCGTGACCGGCCGGATCTCCTTGCGCGTACCGCTGTACTCGCCGATCTCGTCCTCGGTCAGCGAGGTCCGCTTCACCAGCTCGTGCTTCCACTGCCGGGCGGACACGGTATTCGTGACCAGGATCAGCGTGGTCGCCTTGGCCTGCGCCATCGCCCCGGCGCCGACCAGGGTCTTGCCGGCCCCGCAGGGCAGCACCACGACCCCGGACCCGCCGTGCCAGAACCCTTCGACGGCCTGCTTCTGGTAGGCGCGCAGCGCCCAGCCGTTCTCCGCCAGCTCGATGGGGTGCGCCTCGCCGTCCACGTACCCGGCGAGGTCCTCGGCCGGCCAGCCCAGCCTCAGCAGCGTCTGCTTGATCTGACCGCGCTCGGAGGGATGCACGGCGACGGTGTCCGGGTCGATCCGGGCCCCGACCAGGGGCTGGACCTTCTTCGACCGCAGGATCTCCTCGAGGACGGGCCGGTCGGTGGTGGTCAGCACGAGCCCGTGGGTGGGGTGCTTGGAGAGCGTGAGCCGCCCGTACCGGGCCATCGTCTCGGCGACGTCCACGAGCAGCGCGTGCGGCACGGGGTACCGGGAGAACTCCACGAGCGCGTCCACGACCTGCTCGGCATCGTGCCCGGCGGCGCGGGCGTTCCACAGGCCGAGAGGCGTCACCCGGTACGTATGAATGTGCTCGGGCGCGCGCTCCAGCTCGGCGAAGGGCGCGATGGCACGGCGGCAGGCGTCAGCCTGCTCGTGGTCGACTTCCAGGAGCAGAGTCTTGTCACTCTGGACGATGAGGGGTCCGTTCAACGCTCAGCCCTTTCCCGCACTGATCGGCCGGTACGGCCAAACCTCCAGTGTGCCGCATGGCGGGGGGTGGGCGGTTGGTCTCGTGGACGGCCTGGGTGGGCAGGCGCTAATCTGTTGACGTCGAGTGTTTCTCGTATATATGGAGGCTGTTGTGAGCCTGACAACGATCGATCTTGACGACGAGGCGCTGACCGAAGCGATGCGGGTCTCCGGGATAAGGACAAAAAAGGAGGCCGTGAACACGGCGCTGCGTGAATTCGCCGAGCGGCACAAGCGCATCGAAGCTTACGAGTACTACGCACAGCTCGCGCAGAACTGGGACTACGAGTCCTGGGAGCGTCTGCACAAGGCGGAGAAGGACTTCGGTCGGTGATCCAGTACCTCATCGACTCCTCCGCCCTCTGGCGGCTGCAGCGCGACAAGCAGATGCATGCTGCCTGGCAGGAAGCCGTTACCAGCGGAGCTGTGGGCTCCTGCTGGCCGCAGCGTGCCGAGTTCAGGCGATCCGCTCGCGACCGCCGCGAATACGACTTCATGACGGACATGTTCGCGTCCCTCTATCCGGACGTCTCCGTCCCCAAGTCCGCGCCCCAGTGGGTCGAAGCCACGCAGCACCGGCTCGCTCAGTCCGGCGAGCACACGGCCCTCTCCGCCATGGACCTGCTGATCTCCGCCACCGCCGCCCACCACGGCGTGATCGTGCTCCACGACGACAACGACTTCACGACGGTCGCCCGTGCGATACGAGACGTGCGCGAGCGCAGTGTCCGCAACCTCCCCGGCTGAGCCCCGGCCCCGGCCGCATCAGCGCAGGTGCGTCAGCAAGTCGTCACCCGCCGGGTACGGGGTCTCCGCAGGGAGCAGCGCTCGGGCCTCTTCCTCCGCTCCCTCCTGCAGCAGGCCGTGGATCTCGTGGGCCAGTGGGGTGATGTCCGTGATCGACACCGTCCAGTCGTCGGCGTACGCGCGGGACGTTTCGCCCGCGAGTCCCAGCTGCAGCGAGCGGTACGGCAGCGGGTTCAGGTGGAGGTCCCGTTCCGGGTCCCACTGGACGCGGGCCGGGGCGTGCTTCAGTGCGCGCTGCCAGGTGGCCCGGTCGGGGTGGAGGCCGGGGGCGTAGTGCGAGAGGCAGGCGTGGCGCAGGGCGTGATCGAAGCCCTCGCGGGTGATCTCGACCGCCAGGACGGTCTCCTGGTCGGCCTTCGTGGCCCACCCACAGCGGTACATCATCCACAGGAACGACGGCTTGATCCAGGTCATCCGCTCCCGCTTCCAGGCGGCGGGGAAGCGGCCGTCGCGGGCGGCCGGGAGGCCGAGGTGTGGGGCGTAGGCCTGGTAGACGGTGACCGTCGTGGGCGTGTGGAGCGCCCTGATGCGGTGTTTCGGTTCTTCCATGGCGACAGGGTGCGGGCCCGAGTTCCGTACGGGCCAGTCATTTTGGGGTGGGCGGGCCGGGGTAAGCGGAGGGCTATGGCGACGACTGATGCAAGTCCTAGACCTTCGTGGGGCCGGACCGTGCTGCGGGTGCTGGCCGTCGGGGCGGCTATTGCCGGGCTCGTGGCCTTCTCCTGGGTGCTCGCGAAGCTGACCCTCGTACCGTCCCCGGCCTCCGAGGAGTTGGTCACCACCAACCTCCGCCCCGGCGCCTCGCTGCGGAAGTACGCCGAGGACTACACGTTCCTCGCCGCGTGCAAGCAGGTCGGCGGCAACCTGCTGCTCGGTGTGCCCTTCGGGGTGCTGCTGCCGGTGCTGGTGCCCCGTCATCTACGCCTGCTGCGCGTCGTGTTCCTCAGCATGGCGGTCATGGTGCTGGTGGAACTGGCACAGGGGGCGATCGTCCAGGGGCGGGCCTTCGACGTCGACGACGTGATCCTCAACACGACGGGTGCGCTGATCGGGTACGTGCTCCTGGGCCGCCGGTTCGGGCGCGCGGTGCGCAGCAAACGCCGCGCACCGCGTCGCGAGACCCGCGCCTAACCAGTAGGAGTTGTCGTCATGGTGCCGCTCGCCCGGTTGATGTGGGTTGATGTGTCAACCAGTAGAGAGATAGTCACCATCGGTGACCGAACCTCGATGGCTTGATGACGTGGAACGCCGGGCGTGGCAGGGCTACGTCGCCATGAGCCAGCTTCTGGAGGCGGAAGTCAACCGGGGCCTTCGGCGGGCCGGCGAGCTGTCCATGGCCGACTACCGGATCCTCGGCCCGCTGTCGGAGGCCGCGGGCCACCGGCTGCGCGCGAGGTTCTTGAACGGGACCCAGCCGGGGAAGACGATGTCGACGAGCATCAGCACGCGCTGCCTCGGTGCGTAGATGAAGATGTTGTCCGGGCTGTGGCTGGGGCCCTTGTAGGAGAGCTGGAGAACCTGGTCTCCCACCTCCAGGCGGAGGGAGTCGGAGAAGACGCGGGTCGGCTGCGGCCGGTTGGGGTCGCGGACCTCGTGCAGGAGGCGACGCGTCCGCCCGTGGGCGATGCGGACGGCCTTGGACGGGTAGATCGCTGCGGCGCCGATGTGGTCGGCGTGGTGGTGCGAGTACACGACGTGCGTGATCGGCTGGGAGGTCACCTCCGCGATCGCGCGGAGGATGCTGTGCCCGAGCGTTGGCGGTGCGTCCACCACCACGACGCCGGCCCCGGTCGCGAGGAACATCATCTGGTAGCTGCCGTCGGTGAGCCAGTACAACCGCTCTCGGATCTCTTGTACCAGATACCCCTTGTCGGGTATCTGCGGCCCTCGAGCTGCGAGCGGACTGGCATGCCCGCATCAGGAGTGAATCGAGGACCTTCAGGCGGGGTCGTCCGCCAGTTCCGCCACTCCCGTGATGCGGTGCAGCGGATACGTACGTACCTCGTCGGCCGTGTGGTCGTACGCCGTGACGAACCCGCCCTCGACGCGCACCGGCGCGATCACGCGCTGGCTGGCCGCGCCGTCCGCGTTGACGTAGCCGATCCAGACGGCGGAGCCGGTGAGGGCCGCGGCCTGGACGGTGGCGAGCGTCTCGGCCGAGGTGGTGCGCGGGAGTTCACCGTTGCCGGCCGTGGCTGCTGCCGCGAACGGCTCTCTGCGGACCACCGTCGACGCGAGGTCGCCCGCGCGGATCGCCTTCACGGCCGCGCCCAGCAGCGTGGCATCGGGTACCGGCGGCCCCTCCGGTACGGGCGCGGGCGGCGTGCGGGGCGGGGTGCGGCGGGCGTCGGGCCGGGTGATCAGTACATCGCCCTCGGCGGATTCGGCGGCGGGCGCGTAGCCGAGCGCGCGCAGGCCGTCGAGGAGGGTGGCCGGGTCGGTCTGGGCGGCCAGCACGGTGGGCGCGAGGCGGCGCAGTCCGAGGGGCTGGGACCGCCTGTCCGCCATGATCTCGTTCAGCAGCGCGTCGTCGTCGCAGCGGACGTATGCGGAGGCGGACCCGATGCGCAGGTGGCCGTGCCGACGGGCCACGTCGTCGATGAGGTACGCGAGCGGCTGCGGAACGGGGGTACGACTGTGCGCGCTGAGGAAGGCCTGCAGATCGGCGGCTGCCCGGCCGGCGTCGAGGGCGCGGCGTACGGACGCGGGCGTGAACCGGTACACCGTCGCCCCGCCCTTCGACTCGATGTCGGCGAGGACGGAGAGGGTCTCGGCGAGCGGCCGTTGCAGCGGTCCGGGGGCGACGGCGGTGAGGTCGGCCTGGAGCAGTACGTGGTCGAGGGGCTCGGGCAGGTGCGGCGCGAGCAGCGCGGCGGCGGCGGTCTCGACGGCAGAGGCCGAAGGGCGGCGGCGGGCGGTGCCGGTGGCCGTGGCGGAAGCCTGGCCGGGGGACAGCAGGGCGCGGCCGTGGGTGGAGAGCGCGCCGCGGCCCGTGACGCCGAGGAGTTCCGCCTCGGTCAGGGTCCAGCGGGCGATACGGGTGCGCAGTTCACCCGTGCCGCCGCCCCGCACGGGTCGCTCCCACCGCAGCCGGGCGAGGAGGCTGTCGGGGTCCGGCGCGGCACCCTCGGGCAGGCCGGCCAGCAGATCCAGTACGCGGCGGCGCACCTCGGGGGCGGCCGAGCGGTCCAGGTCGGGGCCGAGGGCGGAGAGCGTGCGGCCCTTGGAGTCCTGGCCGCCGACCAGGCCGGCGGTGCGGGTCGCGGTGAGCCAGGCGCCGGCGAGGCGGGCCCAGCGGTCCTGGACCGGGAGGGCGAGCCAGTCGTCGTACGCGGGCGTGGGCGCGTACCGCTCGTCGGCCTCGCCGTCGGAGGCCAGCAGCCCCGCCGCGTACGCCAGTTCGGCCCAGAAAGCGGTGACCGTCTCCGGCGTGTCGAGGGCGGTCGCCGCCCGCCGCAGGTCGCGGACGCTGAGCCCGCCGGCGCGCAGTACGGCGGGGCCGCCGTGGTCCCACTCCTTGAGCAGGTCCTCGACCGCGTCGAGCGTGCCTACGGCCTGGCCGGCCGCATTGGCGTCCACAAGCTGTGGACGGTGTTCCTTCGCGGGGAGGACGGCCGGCGGCAGCGGCTCCGGCGTGCGGTGCGCGCGCCCGGCGCGCAGATGCAGGGCGGCTTCCCGGGGGAGTACGACCGTACGGGTGGAGGCGGGCAGCAACAGCCCGCGGTCGCGCAGCCAGCGCACGGGCGGGGCGGGATTCGCCGTCACCTCGCCGTACGGAGGCCCCCAGACCAGCCGGCCCAGTACGGTGTGCACCTCCGCCGGGGCCTCGTCGAGCAGCGCCGACATCCTGCTGCGGTCGGTGAACAGGGCGGTCAGTGCGGTGACGGCCGAGACGGAGTCGTGGGTGGGCGGCAGTCCGGCGGCGGCCACGATCTCCTGGATGCGGCCCGGCGACATGCCGGCGGTCGCCTCGGCGACTGTCGGGCCGAGCCCCGTCGGGGAGGGGTGTGTGGGGGACGGTGCGAGGAGTTCGCGCGCGGTCCGCACCAGGCGCAGCCGGTCGTCCGGCCCCCAGAGCAGGGCCTGTTCGCGCAGGTCGGCCACGGCGGCGGGCAGCCCGGCCTCGGTGTCAGGGTCGCCCTCGTCGCCGGTGAGCAGGGCGAGGAGGGTGGCGTACGGCGGCGGGTCCGGGGCCACCGCGAGCGCTTCGGCGGTCTGCAGGGTGAAGCGGTCCAGCCGCTCCAGGGCGCGTACGACGGAGGCGCGGGTTCCGGCGCGGGTGGCGAGCTGGGTGAGGTCGTTCGGGACGGGGGAGAGCAGGTCGGGCCGGGCGCGCAGCAGTGCGGCCAGGGACGCGTCGCCGCGGGCGCGCAGGGCTTCGGCGAGGGACCGCGGGGCGCTTGCCGCCGCGCCGCTCGCCGCACTGGGAATTACGTCGGGCACGTGCGCCTCCCGGTTGCGCTCGCTGGTCCCCATCCGACCCACGGTAGCCGCTGTGCGCGGCGCCACTGTGCGCCAGGCGCTAACGTCGGAGGCACGTGGTAGCACGTGGTCCGCAACTGGGCCGCACCGGAGGGGACTTCGTGGGGATCGAGAGCGATCAGCTCGTCTACGACTATCTGAGCCGGGTCGGCGACCTGGCCCAGCAGCGGCAGCTGCCTTCCGGCGACCGGATGCGGCTGGTGTCGACGCTGCGAGGCGAGATCGACAAGCAGCGCGCCACGCAGACGGCTGACACACCGGCCGCGGTGCGCCGCATCCTGGGCCGGCTGGGCAGCCCGGAGGACATCGTGGTGGCGGCGGCCGCGGACGGGGCTGCGCCGACGCCTGTCCCGCCGCCGGAGCCGGTTCCGCGCCCCCGCAGGGCGCAGCCCCCGGAGCCCGAGGTGTCCAGCACCGCGGCGTCGCCGCCGCACCTGGCGGGGGAGGACGAGCTGGGCCCGCAGGGCAGCGAACCGGACTGGTGGCGCATCGAGCCGGGCCCGTACGGGCTGGGCGACGCGGTACCGGGCTTCGTAGGAGGCGTGGAAATCCCAGAAATACTCCGCCCACCGACGGCGCCGGAGGCGCCGGAGGACGGGGCGGAGGCGCCGGAGCCGCCCCCCGGAACCAGGCGCCGCCGTAGCCGAGGCCGGGGCGCGGGCGCAGGGGCCGGAGCCGGTGCCGCGCGCCGGGCCGGGGCCGACATCGGCACCAGCAACGGCGATGGCGCCGCCGGAGCCGCGCGCCGGAGTGCGGACGCGGATGCGGACGTGGATGCGGACGTGGCCGGGGGCGGAACGGCGGGCACCAGAAGGCGGTGGTGGCGGCGACGGCTTCGCCGTCGTACCGCGCCGGCGCCGCCTGCCGCCCCCACCGCACCGTCCGCAGCCCAACGCGCTCCGCTCGCCAACCCGCTGCTCCTACTCGCCGCCGCGCTGCTGGTCGGCGGCGCAGTCCTCGGCTCCTGGCTCGCGCTGGGCGCCGGCTGGCTCCTCGTATACGCCTCGCGCACGATGTCGCGCGCCGAGGCGAAGTGGGTGACGCTCGGGCTGCCGGGGCTGGTGGCGGTCGGCGGGATCGTCTGGCTGTGGGGGCGGTCCGAGGGCCGCTGGGGCGAGCCGCTCGCACAGGGAGCGCTGGGCGAGGCGTTCTCGGGCGTCTGGCCGGTAGTGGTCCGCACAGCGGCCGTCGCCTCCGCGCTCTACCTGGTGTGGCGAGCGCGGAGGCGGTAGTCGGCGCGGCCCGGGCGGCGGCCCGCCCCCGGGCCGGGGCGCCGCCGCCCCCCGCCGGGGGTCCGGGCTGCCGTGGCCGGTTACCCCGGCAGGGAAGCAGGGTCGGACTCATCCGGGGCCTCGTCCCCGGCCTGATCCCCGTCCCCGACCCCCGCACGCTCCCCTACCCCTACCCCTACCCCCGCCCGTGTCGCCTTCGGCGACCACGGCTTGGCTGGGATTACCAGGGGCGAGCCCGTTACCGGGTCCGGGATTACCACCGCCTGCATGCCGAATACCTCGCGTACGAGATCCGCCGTGACGATGTCCCGGGGGCAGCCCTCCGCGACGATCCGGCCCGCCTTCATCGCGACCAGGTGGTGGGCGTACCGCGCCGCCTGGTTGAGGTCGTGGAGCACCGCGACGACCGTCCGGCCCCGCTCGTGGTTCAGCTGGCGTACCAGGTCCAGCACCTCCACCTGGTGCGAGATGTCGAGGAACGTCGTCGGTTCGTCCAGCAGCAGCAGATCCGTCTCCTGCGCGAGCGCCATCGCGATCCACACGCGCTGCCGCTGCCCGCCGGACAGCTCGTCCACGGACCGCTCGGCCAGCGCGCCGACGTCCGTGCGCTCCATCGCGTCCGTGACCGCCCGCTCGTCCGCCTCCGACCACTGCTGCCACCAGTGCTGGTGCGGCTGGCGCCCCCGCGCGACCAGGTCGGCGACCGTGATCGCCTCGGGCGCGACAGGGGACTGGGGCAGTAGTCCGATCGACTGCGCGATCTTCCGCGTGGGGATACGGGCCAGCTCCGTGCCGTCCAGCAGCACCGCCCCGCCCCGCGGCTTCAGCAGCCGCCCGAGCGCCCGCAGCGTCGTCGACTTGCCGCACGCGTTGGGTCCGACGATGACCGTCACCTGGCCATCGGGTATGGCCAGGTCGAGGTCGTGCACGACCGTGCGGTCCT
Organism: Streptomyces sp. A3M-1-3; assembly: GCF_024213665.1. Classification (GTDB taxonomy): domain Bacteria; phylum Actinomycetota; class Actinomycetes; order Streptomycetales; family Streptomycetaceae; genus Streptomyces. Next base: position 25,703 of record NZ_JANAVP010000034.1, on the reverse strand, counting down.
CGTACGCGAGGGTCAGTTCACCAGCCGTCAGCCGGGTCATGCCTTGCCGGGTCATGCCGTCCGCGGTCACGCCTTGCCGGGTCACGCCTTGCCTCCTGCGGTACGGCTGCGCACGATCAGCCAGATCAGATACGGGGCGCCCACCGCCGCCGTCAGCACACCCACCGGCAGCTCGGTGGGCGCGAAGAGCTTGCGCGCCAGCAGGTCGGCCAGCACCACGATCACCGCGCCCAGCAGCGCGGAGCAGAGCAGCGGGATCTGCGCGGTACGGGTCACCCGGCGCGCGATCTGCGGCGCGAGCAGCGCCACGAAGTCCACCGGGCCCGCCGCCCCCGTGGCCACCGACGCCAGCACCACACCCAGGACCACCAGCCCGAGCCGCACCCGCCCCAGCCGGACACCGAGCGCGGTCGCCGTGTCGTCGTCCATGGACACCGTGCGCTGGGCCCGCGCCGCCCACAGCACACCCGGGACGAGGACCAGCAGCACCCAGCCCAGCGGTGCCGCGGCGTCCCAGCCCCGCCCGTTCAGCGAACCGGTCATCCAGATCTGGGCCTGCTGGGCGACGAGGTAGTCGCCCTTGGTCAGGAACAGCTGGGTGATCGACCGCAACGCGATGGCGAAGCCGATGCCGATGAGTACGAACCGGGTGGCGTGCAGACCGCCGCGCCACGCGAAGACGTACACGAGCGCCGCGGCCGCCAGACCGCCCGCGACGGACAGGTACGGCAGCACGGTGTACGAGGTGACGCCCAGCGTCATCGCGCCGACCGTCAGCGCGCTCGCGCCCTGACTGATGCCGATGATGTCGGGGCTGGCCAGGGGGTTGCGGGCGACGGTCTGGATGAGCGAGCCCGCCACGCCGAACGCGGCGCCGACGAGCAGCCCGACGACCATGCGGGGCAGCCGCAGCGTGCCGACGACCAGCTCGTCCGGGGACGGCTGCCCGAAGATCACCCTGACTACCTCGCCCGGCGCGACGAACGATTCGCCGACGGAGAGGTACGCGACACAGACGGCGGCCAGCAGTAGGGCGAGCGCCCCGGCGGCCAGCGCCGCCCGCCGGTGGACGAGGAAGGTCGCCCGCCCGGCGCGTACGAGGCTGTAGCCGGCGGGCCGCACGCCCGGCCGCCGAACGTCAGCCGCGGCCGCAGCCGCACCCGCCGCAGCCGCACCCGCTCCCGCTCCCGTACCGGTCGTGGCCGTCACGCCGGCACCGCCTTCCGGCGGACCAGCGTCACCAGGAACGGCACCCCGATCAGCGCCGTCATCACCCCGGCCGGCACCTCGCTCGGCGGAAAGACGACCCGCCCGATCACATCCGAGACCAGCAGCATCACGGGCCCGACGATCGCCGCCATCGGCAGCACCCACCGGTGATCGCTTCCCACGATCGCGCGGGCGATGTGCGGCACGGCGAGCCCGATGAAAGCGATCGGACCGGCGGCGGCGACACCCACGCCGGTCAGCACGGTGGCGCCCACGCCGCCGACGATTCGTACGGTCGCGACATTCTGACCCAGCCCCTTCGCCACATCCTCGCCCAGCGCGAGCGCGTCCAGGCCGCGGGCGACCGACACCACCAGCACCACGCCGACCAGCAGGAACGGCCAGATCTGTCCGACGACCTCGGCCTCCCGCCCGGCAACCGATCCGACCTGCCAGAACCGGAACTCGTCCAGCGCCGCCGCCCGCGTCGTCAGTACCGCCATCGTCACGGACACCAGCAGCGCGTTGATCGCCGCGCCGCCGAGCGCGAGTTTGACCGGCGTCGCACCGCCGCGCCCGCTCGACGCGATCGCGTACACGGCCACCGACGCCAGTGCGGCCCCGGCGAAGGCGAACCACACGTACCCCGTCAGTGTGTGGATCCCGGCGTACGCGATGGCCAGCACCACCCCCACCGACGCGCCCTGGCTGATGCCGAGAATGCCGGGGTCTGCGATGGGGTTGCGGGTGATCCCCTGGAGCACGGTCCCGGCGAGCGCGAGGGCGACACCGACAATCAGACCGATCAGCGTGCGCGGCACCCGCAGGTTCCGTACGACTTCCGCCGCGTCGCTGCGGCCGCCGTGCAGCAGCGCGTCGAACACCGCGGACGGCGCGATCGGCCTCGCCCCCACGGCCAGACTCAGCAGTACGGCCAACAGCAGGGCCACGACGGCGGCAACGGTCCAGCCGATGCGAGAGGTCACTTGATCACGTCTGGTGCGGGCGGCAGTCGAGGCAGCGGCTGACATCAGATCCAATTCAAAGTCTGGTAAGGCTTGGCTAAGTCTATGTTCCGCGTACCGCTTCCCGACTCGGCACAATGGCCGACATGACATCCGGCATGACATCCCTGACCGTCGGCTTCGACCTCGACATGACGCTGATCGATTCCCGCCCCGGCATCAAGGCCGCCTACCAGGCACTTTCCGCCGAGACCGGTACGTTCATCGACGCCGAGCTGGCCATCACCCGGCTCGGTCCGCCGCTCGAACAGGAGCTGGCACATTGGTTCGAGGACGAGCTGATCCAGGAAATGGGCGACCGCTACCGCGAGATGTATCCCACACACGCCATCGCCCCGACGCCCGCGATGCCCGGCGCCCGCGAAGCCGTGGCCGCCGTCCAGGCGCTCGGCGGCCGGGCGATCGTCGTCACCGCCAAGCACGAGCCGAACGCCAAGCTCCACCTCGCACATCTCGGCATCGAGCCGGACGCGGTGATCGGCCGGCTGTGGGCGGAGGCCAAGGCGGAGGCGCTGCGCGAACACGGCGCCACGGTGTACGTCGGCGACCACACGGGCGACGTGCGCGGCGCCCGTACGGCCGGAGCGCTCTCGGTCGCGGTCCCGACGGGCCCGTGCGACGAGGCGGAGCTGCGCGCCGAGGGCGCGGATGTCCTGCTGGCCGACCTGACGGAGTTTCCGGAGTGGCTGGCCTCGTACGCCGGGAGCTACACCACCGCGCGCGCCTGACGGCGCTGCACGGCGATGGAACGGAGCACCCCGGCTCCGGCGATCAGGAAGCCGAGCCCCATCAGCATGCACACCGCGTACGCGACGGAGGGGAACGGCTCCGTCCCCAGGAACAGCGGGGCGACGGTGACCAGAGTGGCCACCGCGCCGATGAAGAAGACGATCACGCCGGCCTGTACGAGCCGGTCGCCGGCGCCGGCCTTGTCCGTTCGGGTTTCGCTAGTCACCCGACCAGGGTAGTTCCCTGCGCGTAGGAACCACCCAGCAACGTCTTGTCACCAGCCCCTGGACCATTAGCCTTGGTGGTGGCGGGTCACGCGACCCGCTGTAGTGCTATTCAGAGCCCCAACGAGCACAAGGACGAGGACAGACGTGCCTACCGGCAAGGTCAAGTGGTTCAACAGTGAGAAGGGCTTCGGCTTTCTCTCCCGCGACGACGGCGGCGACGTCTTCGTGCACTCGTCGGTGCTCCCTGCCGGGGTCGACTCGCTCAAGCCCGGCCAGCGCGTCGAATTCGGCGTCGTAGCAGGCCAGCGCGGCGACCAGGCCCTCTCGGTCACGGTCCTCGACCCGGCCCCCTCGGTCGCGGCCGCGCAGCGCCGCAAGCCGGACGAACTGGCCTCAATCGTCCAGGACCTGACGACACTGCTGGAGAACATCACCCCGAGCCTGGAGCGCGGCCGCTACCCGGACAAGATCCACGGCGCGAAGATCGCCGGCCTGCTGCGAGCGGTGGCGGACCAGCTGGACGTCTGACGTAGTCATCCCGGTGGGCCGGGGCGGGAGAAAGATCCCGCCCCGGCCCACCGGTCTGCCTCAGCCGATGGCCGTGTGCCCGGCCCAGTTGGGGCCCACCGTGCCGGAAACGACGTGGAACATCGTGGTGCTGGTGAGTCCCGCGGCTCTGCCGGGGTAGACCCGGACATCACCGCTGGAGAGCAGCGCCCAGATGTCGGGGACTCCGTCCCCGCTGACGTCGGGGGTGCCGGTGACGATCGGCAGCGAGGTGCGCGACCATCCGGAGACGCCGTAGGTGTCGAGCTGGGCGGCAGCGGCGGCCTTGGTGGCGATGGATGCCGGGTCGGTGCCGCCGCTTGCCGCCTTCTTGCCCTGGCGGAGATGGAGCTGTCCGGCCGCATTGTCCCGGTAGACCAGGTCGAGTGCTTCGTCGCCGGCGATGTTGCCGAGCTGGACGATGTCGCGCTGGGTCCAGTCCTCTCCGGTCAGCTGACTGGACGTCTCGAAGCTCGCACCGGTGTAGCCGGTGAACGCCCAGAGGCCGTTGCTGGTGGTGGCGAGCAGGTCGGGGCGTCCGTCGGCGGTCATGTCACCGACGGACAAGATCTGCCGGAAGGCGGACGGTGCGGGAGAGCCGCTGGGCAGCAGGATGTGAATACGGGCATGCACGTCGAAGCTGCCGTATCCGTCGCCGGGGTACAGGTAGAGCTTGCCGTCGGGCATGCGCGCGACGAGGTCCTGGATGCCGTCGCCGGGGAGCCAGTCGCCGTTGTGGGTGATCAGAGCGCCGGTCCAGTAGCCGTCCGGGACTGGGGCGGCTTTCCCGGTTTCGGTGGTGTAGGCGGCGGGCGTGCCGCCGAGGTGGAGGGGGTCGGTGCCGAGGGCCTTGGCGAACAGCATGAGCTTGCCGTCGGGGTCGATGGTGTAGACATCGGGCACCTTGTCGCCGGTGACATCACCGGGAGAGTCGAGGTCGGTTCCCGGAGTCACGTTGAACAAGTAGTTGGTAGGCACGGATACGTTGCCGGAGGAGTCGACGGCGCGCACGTAGAGAACGCTTGGGCCGGCGTGCGGCGGCTTCACGGCGCCGGTGGTTGCTGTGCCGCCCTTACTCGCATCGGGATAGGCCTTGAGGTTGTAGGCGGTGTTGAAGCTGTACTGGTACTCCTTCACGTCCGCCGAGCCGGCGGGCGAGAAGGTGAACCGGCCGGCGGTGCCGAAACGCACGCTGGACCAGGTGCCCCCGTCCTCACCCGGTTCCGGGAAGTCGGTGGAAGAGACGCCGGGGCTGTTGGGTGCGCTGTGGTCGACAGTGAACTGGCAGTACGCGGCAGTTCCGGACGGGCCCCAGGCGGAGATGGCACCTTCGGTGTCCTTGGCGTACACCGACCAGGAATAGACAGTGCCGTGAGTGAAGCCGGCAGCCGGCATCCGGTAGGCCGTCATGGCGCCTGAGCTGTTGGTGGCGTGGTCGGCATCGTGCAGCGGATCGGCGGAGTTGCCGGTGCGCCAGACCTTCAGATGCAGGTACTTGAGGTTGCCGTCCACATCGGAGGCGGAAGCGCTGAAGGTGACGTCGCTTTTCCCGATGGACAGGTAGGGGGCCGCGGTGTCGCACGTGCCGCCGGGCGACGTCTTCATCACCGAGCTGGTCGGCTCGTCGGGCGGCCGGTTGTAGGTGATCTCGATGTAGGGCGAGTACTCCCCATTGGCCATGAACTTCTTCCAGGCGGCGGTGTCACTCTCGCTCGCCGCCCGCAGGCCCAGCGTGAGAGTGGCCAGCTTCTTGGTGGATGCCTCCTGAGCACCGGACTTGATGTCCGTCGCGACCCATTTATCAGGGCAGGAGCCCGACTTGTAGCCGTGTCCGTTGGTCTGACTGCCGAGGACCCGGCTCCAGGCAGGCTGCTTGCTCCAGGTACTGGAGCTGGAGATGGCTCCGGTGAGCCACACGTTGTACTGGCGGGAGGCGCATCCCCACGAATACGTCTGCAAGGTCCTGAAGTAGGCGCTCTTGACGGAGGCACCGTGCGCGTCGGACGGGTACTCGAAAGTAAAGACGGAGCGGGACAGGCCGCCGGAGTCGTTCTCGTACCCGACGCGGGCCTCGTTGGTGCCGTCGTTGAAGTTCTGGCCGTTGTAGAAACTGGAACTTGCGTACTTCTGGTAGAGCAGCGTCCAGTTCTTCTTCCGACCCTTGAGGGACGGGTCGATGAAGACCGGGTAGACAGTATCAGGGTCGGTGAGCAGCTTGTTGCTCATGCCCAGGGTGAGGGTGTCCTCGGCCAGGGCGGCCGAGAGGACGGCGTCGTGGCTGCCGGGCTGCGGACCCGCCAGGCCCGCCAGGGCCAGTGCGGCCGGGCTGCCGGCGACCGGGGAGGCGGTCGGCTCCGCCGGCGCTTCGCCGACGGTGGCCTTCACCGCGCCCGCGGAGTCCCAGGCGTACGGAGTGGGCGCGGAGGCGAACTCCTCACCCTTGCTGTCGACGGCACTGAGCGCGTGCGAGTTCTTGTCCAGCCGGAACGTCAGACCGGGCGAGTCCAACAGGTACTTGAGCTTGCCGAGCAGCGGATCGGCGGCGGCCTGCAGGCTGTGGACGATCAGAAGGTGGGAGAAGCCGCTGTCGCGGGCGGTGAGCAGTAGATCGATGCCGGGCCGGACGTTCTCGTACAGCGCCCTCGGGCCGTCGACCACGGGGGCGGGCAGCGGCCCGGGCCAGCTGAGGACAACCTCGTGGCCGCCAGTGTTCAGCCGGACCAGTTCGCTCCACGAGTCACTGGAGCCTTGTGCGGTGAGCGCGGTACGCGCCACGCCGCGAGAGGAACGCTCCTGGCCGGTACCGGCGCTGAACAGGAGAGGGTCGTTGACCGCCTTGGGCGCGTAGCCGCCCTTCACCCGTTGGAGATCAGTGTCGATCTCCTTCCACTCGCCGCCGACCTTTGCGCGGACCGTGTCGCTGTAGGTGCGGGTCCGCAGCAGACCGTCGGGTTTTACCCAGGTCGTGGAGTTGGCGGTCCGCTCGGCGGTCGCCTCGACGTCCTTGCCGGTCCGCCTCGCTTGCCTGGCCGCTTCGGCGGTGTCGACAGACGTGGTCTGCTTCCGCTGGGTGGCGGGTGCCCGGTCCGGCGCCTCGGCCGTGAGCTGCTGCACGCCGAACGGAATGGCGACGGCGGCGGCTAGCAGCACGGCCAGCGCGGCGATGCGCCGCTGTTTCCGCCGACGCTTCAACTTCCCTTTTCCTACGGGCGTTTCGCTCGTCTCCGTGTCCTCATCCGATGCTGTGGTTTCCGCAGCCTTCGAGGCGTCCATGGCTTTCCTCTCCCCCCTCGGGCGCCTGGAAGCTGAGCTGCCCTCGGAAATACCGGTGACCGGTGTCCGTGGCGCGGCATCCCGGAGTTCTCCCTACTCCGTGCCGCGCAGATTTGTGCGAGCAGAGCATGGCTCATCTCCACGGTTTCGTCACGTGGTGAGCAGAGGAGGGGGAGGGGGAACCAACTGGGGCGTGGGCGCGCCTTAGAAGGGTGATGCGTGCCAGTCACTGGCAGAGGTTCGGGACAACAGCTGTACAGAACGGAGCATGAGGAACTTTTCTGCCGCCCTTGTGAGGGGAATTATCCCTCTTCGCAGAGAACTTCCGCCATTGGATATATGAACAGAGCAGACAGATTTTGATGCACCGTAGGCGCATCACATGACGCATGCGATGTTTGAGCACTTATATCCCTGTGATTGGCATCACTCGCGCCTGACAGCTGTGGATTTTGTGTGAGTGCTGCGCGCATGATCTGCGAGCTATTTGTCAATTCCCTGTTGGCTGCCTCGGCATGTCCTTCAGCGGGCGTGGGGGGTCCACATGCCGTCGTCGGTTCCGACGAGTCAGTTCCGTCTGCCCGGAGGCAGGGAGCGCCGTTCTGTACGGCGACGCCGTGTCTCTCAGGGCATCGGAGTCGCCCTGGCAGCGGTCATGGCAGTCACGCTGCTGCCGAGCACGGCATGGGCCTTGCCGCCCACGGACCCCCGCAATGGCGTCGCGCTGCCGAGCCTCCAGCGGGACAAGGCCGCGCAACTGGACGAGGAGAAGGCCGAGCAGCTCGATGGCTGGTCGGGTGCGCCGCTGGAGCCGCCCGCCGAGTACAATCCGGTGGATGTGGCGCCGCCGGCCGGAGGCACTGCCGCCGTCCCGCTGACCGGGGCTGGTGACGCGCTGGTCCAGGCCGGCGATCTGCCGGTGAGCATCGGGAAGGCGTCACCGACCGAAGCCGACCCCAACCCGCCTGCTCCCACAGGCACGTGGGATGTGGAGATCGAGCCGCGCGCCACCACCGAGGACGTCGAGGTGGACGGCGCGGTGATCACCGTGACGCCGCCGGCGGGCGGTTCGGCTCCGGTCGATGTGGAGCTGGACTACGGCGGGTTCGAGGACCTGTATGGCACTGAGTGGGCGTCCCGGCTGGAACTGGTTCAGCTGCCTCAGTGCTTCCTGGAGACGCCCGACCTGGAGGAATGCAGCACCGCCACCGAGGTTCCCAGCGCCAACGACCCGGCCGCGGAGACGGTACGGGCGACGATCGACCCGGCAACCGCACCCACTCAGGGGCTCTCGACCCAGGCGGGCGGTGGCCCGGTGGTGCTCGCGGCAACCGACTCGGCGTCGGGCGCGGGGGGTACGTACAAGGCCACCACGCTGTCACCGACCGGCTCCTGGACGGCCGGCGGAAGCGGCGGCGGCTTCTCCTGGACATACCCGCTTGCCGTGCCGTCCCCGCCGGCCGGACCCGCACCGAGCATCGGATTCTCGTACTCCTCGCAGGCGGTGGACGGCAAGACGTCCGTGGCCAACGGCCAGGCCTCATGGGTCGGTGACGGCTGGGACTACCACCCGGGCTTCATCGAGCGCCGCTACCGGACCTGCTCCGAGGACCGCAAGACCATCGACGGCAAGGTCCCGAACAACACGGGCTCCGCGGACAAGAAGAAGTCCGACCTCTGCTGGTCCGGGCCAAACGTGGTGATGTCTCTCGGCGGTTCGACCACCGAGCTGGTCGTGGAGGGCGAGGGTGGTACGGAGACGTGGACCCCTGCCAAAGACGACGGTGCCAAGATCGAGCGGAGGACGGAGACCGCGCTGGCCAACGGCGACAACGACGGTGAGCACTGGGTGGTCACCGCGCGCGACGGCACCCAATACTGGTTTGGCCGCAACGACGTTGACGGCGGCGGCAGCCGTGCGCTCACCAACTCCGTTTTCACGGCCCCAGTCTTCGGTAACCACGCGGACGAGCCCTGCCACAAGACGGCCTACGCCGACTCCTTCTGCACCCAGGCCTGGCGCTGGAATCTCGACTACGTCGAGGACGTGCACGGCAACGCTATGGTCATCGACTGGAAGAAGGAGACCAACCACTACGCGAAGAACGAAAAGTTCAAGTCCAAGGTCTCCTACGTCCGCGGCGGGCATCCGAGCCAGATCAGCTACGGTCTGCGGGTCGGCGACATCTCCGGTGCCCCGGCGGGCAAGGTGGTCTTCTCCGTCGGCGAGCGATGCGTCCGGGAAGGCAGCACCGACTGCTCCGACACTGAGTTCGAGTCGAAGAACTACGAGGACAAGCAGCCCTGGTGGGACACCCCGTCCACCCTGCACTGCAAGGCCACTGCCAAGAACTGCTACGTCTCCTCCCCGACCTTCTGGAGCCGTCTCCGGTTGACGGCCGTGACCACCTACGCGCAGCGCACCCCCGGATCCACCTCCCTGTCATTGGTGGACAAGTGGAACCTGCAGCAGTCGTTCCCCAAGCAACGCACGGACACACACCCGCCGCTGTGGCTCGAGACGATCACCCGCACTGGCTTCGGCACTACGCTGAACGAGGACGGCCAGCAGGAGAGCGCGGCGCTGCCGTCGGTCTCCTTCCTCCCCAACATCGTAGACATGCCCAACCGGGTCGCCACCAGCGCCACGGACGCCACCCCCGACTTCGACCGGTTGCGGGTGGAGACGATCCGTACCGAGACGGGCGGCGAGATCTACGTCGCTTACTCGGCGCCGTGCCCGGTCGGTACCAGCCACCCCAAGCCCGAGGAGAACACCACCCGCTGCTTCCCGGTTCACTGGTCCCCGGACCCGGACCTGGAAAAGCCGCCGACGGAGTGGTTCAACAAGTACGTCGTCGACCAGGTCGTGGAGAAGGACCGGGTCGCGCAACAGCCCGATCTCGTCACCTCCTACACGTACGAGGGCGACGCGGCCTGGGGCAAGGACACCGACGAGTTCTCCAAGCCGGAGCTGCGTACATACAGCCAGTGGCGCGGTTACGCGAGTGTGCTCACGAAGAGGGGCGCGACCACAAGCGGTGCGACGGACTCCACCGAGCAGTCCCAGACCCGCACCCGCTATTTCCGTGGCATGTCGGGTGACGGCGGCCGGGCGAAGAGCACCGTCAAGGACTCGACCGGCGCCGACCTGGCCGAGGACCTGTACGCGTACCAGGGCCGAACGGCGGAAGCGCTTACGTACACCAAGGCGGGCGGCACCGTCGTTGCCCGTACGGTGAGCCGGCCGTGGTCGAAGAGCACGGCTTCACGGCCCCGGGTCGGCCTGCCCCCGCTTGAGGCTTACCGCACGGGCACCGCGCGCACGGATGCCGTTGAGACGGTCAGCACGGGCGATCGCACTGTGCGCACTGTGAGCACGTTCGACGCTGTGTACGGCTTGCCGCTCACCAGCGAGACCCTCACCCTCACTCCCAAGGCCGACGGTGGGCACACCACGGGCAATGAGTCCTGCACCACCACCAGTTACGTTCACAACACCACCAAGCACCTCATCGGCCTCCCACAGCGCGTGCGCACCACGGTAGGCGACTGCACCCAGGCCCCGACGGCGGGCGGGGACAAGGTCATCTCCGACGCACGTACCTCTTACGACGCGCTGAACGCCTTCGGTACCGCACCGGTCAAGGGCTTGCCGTACCAGGTGGACACGGTCGACGGGGACGGCGCAGGCTGGATCACCAGCGCCCGCACGACATATGACGCGCTCGGCCGACTCACGAAGGTGATTGACGCGGCCGACGAACCCACCTCCACCACATACAGCCCGGCAACCGGTACCGCCTTCACCACGACGGTCACCAACGCGGCGGGCCACGCCACGACATCGCTGGTCGACCCGGCCCGCGGTACGCCTCTTGAAGTGACCGACGCCAACAACCGTAAAATCACCAGTAGTTACGACGAGCTGGGACGTGTGACGGGTGTGTGGACGCCGTCACGTAAGCAGGGCACCGACCAGGCGATCGCCACCTTCAAGTACCAGATCGCAGACAACAAGCCGCCGGTTGTCACCACCAGCACCCTGCGTGACAACGGGACGTACGAGGACTCCGTCGCGATATACGACGGGCTGTTGCGCCCGCGCCAGACGCAGGCCGAAGCCATGGGCGGCGGCCGGATCATCACCGATTCTCTCTACAACTCCTCTGGCTCGGTCCGCCAGACCAACAACGGGTACCTGGCCGAGGGCGAGCCCGTCGCCGAGATCTTCTATCCCAAGACGGACTTCGAGGTACCGAACTCAACCGAAACCGCCTACGACGGTCTCGGCCGCCCCACCAAGACGACCACCCTGTACGAGGGCAGCTCGGAGCACTCGACGACCACGAAGTACGGCGGCGACTGGACGCTGACTCGCACCGGCATGTCGGGGGACGGCCTGTCTGTGGGGAAGGGCGGCCGGTCTGTCAGGGCATGGACGGATGTGCTGGGCAGGACGGAGCTGATCCAGCACGCGACGGCCGCCGGTCTGACCAGCTGGAACAGCACGCGCTACGCCTACGACGCGCGCGGCAACCACACCAAGGTGACTGATACCGACAGTAATGAGTGGACCTACACCTATGACGCGCGAGGCCGCCTGACCGCCTCCACCGATCCGGACATGGGCTCCGCGTCGTTCGGCTACAACGCCCTCGACCAGAAGGTCTGGTCGAAGGACAGCTATGAGCGCACCCAGTACACCGAGTACGACGAACTGGGCCGGACGACGGCCCTGCGCGAAGGATCCGCGTCGGGCCCGCTCGTGGCGAGTTGGACGTTCGACATTCTGCCCGGCGCCAAGGGGCAGCCGGTGGCCTCGACCCGCTTCAACGATGGCAAGCCGTACACGTCCGAGGTCACTGGTTACGACACCGAGTACCGCCCCACCGGCACGCGGATCACGGTCCCGGACACAGCCGCGACAAAGGGCCTGGCCGGTACCTACGCCTACAGCCACACCTACACCCCGACGGGCAAGCTCCAGACGACTACGCTCCCGGCCGCCCCAGGCGGACTGGCAGCCGAGAAACTGATCACCCGGTACAACGGCGAGGGCGCTCCGGTCACCACCTCGGGTCTGTCCTGGTACACCGCCGACACCAAGTACAGCCCCTTCGGCGAAGTGCTGCGTGCAGCCTCGGGTGAGGCCCCGCGCCGTGTCTGGACGACGAATGTGTTCAACGCGAACACGGGCTTCGTGGACCGGACGATCGCGGACCGGGAGACCGCCCCGTACAGGTTGTCCAACCTGTACTACGGCTATGACACAGGCGGCAATGTCACCGACATCACCGACGTGCAGCCCAGCGGTGCCAATGACCGGCAGTGCTTTGCGTACGACAACATGGGCCAGCTGGTCCACGGTTGGACCGGTGCGACCGGCGGATGCCCCACCTCAACCGGCGATCAGGGTGCGGGACCAGCCCTTGCCGAGGTGACGGCAGGTCCTGACGGCGACGGCTACTGGCAGTCGTACGAGTTCGATGCCATCGGCAACCGCACCAAGATGGTCGACCACGACCTCACCAACCCCGCACTGGACGACGAGTACACGTACAGCTATGGGACGACGGTCACGGGCAACGGAACCCAGCCGCCGACCAAGACGCAGCCGCACGCCCTGTCCAAGGTCGACTCGGTGGTCCGCGAAGCCGGCTCGACCGTGAATTCGCAGTCCACGTACAGCTACGACCTCACGGGCAACACCACCACACGCACGATCGGCGGAGACACCCAGAAGCTCACCTGGGACCAGCGCAACAAGCTCACCTCGGTTGACACCGACGGTGACGCCCAGTCGGACGTCTCCTATCTGTACGACGCGGATGGCAACCGCCTGATCGAGAACAACGCCACCGGGCGCACTCTTTACCTCGGCGAGGCCGAGATCACCGTCAACACCGCGGGAACGGCTGTCGACGCCCAGCGCTACTACAGCCACCCGGGTGCCCCGACCACGGTCCGCTCGACGGCCGGCAAGACGACTGGGCACAAGCTCACCGTCCTGCTCACCGACCACCACAACACGGGCACCACGGCGGTCGAACTCTCGGGCGCGATGACGGTCTCCCGCCGCAAGTTCGACCCGTACGGCAACCCGCGCGGTACGGAACCCACGAACTGGCCGGGCCGCCGCACATTCCTGGGCACGGGCGTGGACGACCCCGCAACGGGTCTGACCCACATCGGCGCCCGCGAGTACGACCCCACAACCGGCCGGTTCATCAGCGTCGACCCGATCATCGACATCACGGACCCGCTCCAGATGAACGGGTATACGTATTCCAACGGCAACCCTGTCACCTTCAGCGACCCCTCGGGGCTGAAAAGTGATGAGTGCGGCACGCTGTACAAATGCGGCGGAAACCAGGTCATCACCACCGACACCACTGAATACCAAGACGTCGGCACCGTTGCCAAGCACTACAGTACGACCGCCTCGTTGGCCGATATATACGCATGGCAGCGGCAGGGGTACAGCCCCATGGCCAAAGCCGTGAGGGTTACCAATTGGGTCAACCCGTATTACGACCGCAACTGGGGCTGGAACCTGCTCGCGGGCATGGGCCGGTCGGTCGCGGCCACGGTGGAATTCGCTGCCCCGGGTCTGCCGGCGGCAGATCTCTACGACATCCTCGTCGCCAAAATGGGCGTAGACACCAAGTCGCGCTCCTACGAGGGCGGTGAGGGGTTCGTTGACGCGCTCAGCATGATTGCTCCCGGAGGGGCTGCAGTAAAGGGCGGCGCCTCTCTCGCCAAGGGTGCGGGCAAGGGCGCAGCGAAGGGCTGTTCTGGCAACAGCTTCGTTTCCGGTACTGAGGTTCTTCTTGCTGATGGCACAAGCAAGCCCATTGAAGCGCTGGAAACGGGCGACCTTGTTCTGGCCACCGACTCCGAAACCGGTGAAACTCGCATCGAGACCGTCACCGCCGAAATCACAGGCGAAGGCGACAAGAACCTCGTTCGGATCACCCTTGACCTCGGCACAGAGACGGGCAGCGAATCTTCCGTCATCACCGCCACCGACGGACACCCCTTCTGGGTCCCCGAACTCGGCGAATGGATCGACGCTACCGACCTGACACCTGGCCAGTGGCTCCAGACCAGCGCTGGCACCTACATCCAGATCACCGCCATCAAGCGCTGGACGCAGCAAGCTACCGTCCACAACCTGACCGTCAGCAACCTCCACACGTACTATGTGCTGGCGGGCGAGACGCCGGTCCTGGTTCACAACTCAAACTGCCAATTCTGGTCGCGGACCGACTACAACGGTCAGCGCATTTATCAGCGGGATGATCTGGTGAATCCGGACTATTTTTCGCCTGCGGACAAGTACGGTCGAAGCAATCTCAAGAGAATGCAGCAGGGGCTGGCCCCGATGGGTCCGGACGGCAAGCCGCTGAACCTTCATCACATGCTCCAGACGCAGGACGGGCCGATCGCCGAGGTGACGCACTCGATGCACTTCGGGAACTACAATCAGCTGCACTGGAAGGCGGGCACCAAGATCCCCAGTGGAATCGATCGAGATGCCTTCAACGCCTGGAAATCCCAGTACTGGAAGGACCGAGCGGCAGGATTTGGTGGATGATGAACGCTGTCGAGGCGAGTGAGCGACTGATCGAGCTGGTTCGCGGGAACGATGACATCGCGAACCACGCCGACGGCTGTGACGCAGGGACGATGGCCGCCGCCGAGAGTGATCTGGGTGTTGCTTTCCCTCCCTCGTACCGCCGTCTGATCGAAGAGTTCGGGACCTGGGATATCGCTGGTGAAGAATTCCTCGGCGTGTATCAGACGCCCGCGATGGGGCAGAAACTGTTGGGTTCCGTAACGGAAACTCTGGATGCTCGCAGCCAGTACGAAATGCCATCCGACCTGATCGTTGTGATGTTCGATGGAATGGGTGGTCTGGTTGCCCTCGATTCCTCTCAAGTGGATCAGGAAGGCGAGTATCCGATCCTCGTTTGGAACCCCGGAGTTGTGGATCGCGAGAGCATGGAGAGACTCGGGGATGATTTCGGATCCTTCGCGTTCGCCCTGTGTCAGCGTTCCGTAGCCCGCTGGCGAGAGTCTGGCTGAAGCTGAAAATAAGGAGAAAAGCGAGATGAGGAGACCCCCGTGGTGTGGACACACCTGACAATGGATCTTGACGGTCCAGGAAGGTGTAGATCTCCATGGCAAGGCCCTCGAAGTACAGTCCGGAGTTCCGGTCCGACGCGATCGCGTTGTGGCGGGCTTCGGTCGGCAGTCGGACGTTCCGGGATGTCGCGGCCGATCTGAATGTCAATCCCGAGACGCTGCGCGTCTGGGTGCGCGACGCGGACGGGCCCCCGGTGGTCGGCAGTGGGTTGGCGGCGGCTGAGCCGGAGGCGGAGCTGGCCGGCTGCGGGCGGACAACGCCCGACTCCTGAAGGCCGAGAGTGGCAGCTGGAGCGGGAGATCCTGCGACGGGCAGCTGCCTATTTCGCCAAGGAGATGAAGTGAGGACCCGCCGCTGGGACTTCGTCTCCGCCCACGCCGGGGCCTTCGGCGTTCAGCGGCTGTGCCGGGTGCTCCAGGTCTCCCGCTCGGGCTACTACCGGTGGCTCGCCGGCGCCGAGGAGCGGGACGCCCGTCGGGCCGAGGAAGAGGCCCTGGTCGCCGAGATCCGCGAGATACACACCGAACACCGCGAGAACTACGGAGCACTGCGCGTCCACGCCGAACTGCGCGGCTTCGGCCACACGGTCAACCGCAAGCGGGTCGCGCGGCTGATGCGTGAGAACGGCATCGTTGGCCGTCACCTGCGCAGGAAGAAGCGCACCACCGTCCCCGATCCGGTCGCGCCGCCCGCCCCGGACCTGGTCCAGCGCGACTTCACCGCCCGCCGGCTCGATGAGAAGTGGTGCGGCGACATCACATACGTGCAGGTCGGCGCCTCGTGGCTCTATGTCGCGAGCGTCATCGACGTCTGCTCGCGCCGGGTGGTCGGCTGGTCGATGGCCCCGCATATGCGCGCCGAGCTGGTCATCGACGCCCTGCGGGCCGCGGTCGCCGCTCGAGGTGGTGACGTGACCGGGGTGATCTTCCACTCGGACCGCGGATCGCAATACACCTCGGCCGCGTTCGCCCAGGTCTGCGACCAGTACGGCATCCGCAGAAGCATGGGCAAGGTCGGTTCGAGTTACGACAACGCCCTCGCCGAGAGTCTGTGGCAGGGGCTGAAGCGAGAGGTGATGCACAAGAAGCTGTTCTTGACGATGGGTCAGGCACGGTTGGAGATATTCCGATGGCTCACCTACTACAACGCCCGTCGCCGCCACAGCGCGCTGTCCTACCTCTCGCCGATGGAGTTCGAACAGCAACACCACCAGCGGGCTAAACTCTCACTCGTCGCATAGAACCCCGTGTCCACACTCCGGGGGTCGCCTCAATCGGCGCGGATGTGCTCGCTGAGGCCCGTTCCGTCATGCGCCGGTACCGCTATCTGGATCTCGACCTGGCGGACGCCGTGAATGTGGTGCTGGCTTCCGAGTTCCGTACCGACGCGGTACTGACCTTTGACCGGTGGGACTTCCGTGCCATGCGTCCCCTCACCGCGCGCAAGGCGTTCCGGGTGCTGCCGGACGACTGCTGAGGCCGGTTCAGACGAAGTTCAGTGCGTCCGGGGACAGGGGCGGGACCAGGCCCTCGGCCGCCGCGCGGGTGAGGAGGCCGCGTACCGCCGCGTAGCCGGCGTCGCCCAGGTTGGCCGTGAACTCGTTGACGTACAGGCCGATGTGCTGGTTCGCCACCGACGGGTCCATTTCCTGGGCGTGTTCGCGTACGTACGGACGGGACGCCTCCGGTTCGTCCCAGGCCATACGGACGGACGTGCGTGCGGCGTCGGCCAGTTGGCGCAGCATCCCGGCGCCCAGGGAGCGCTTCGCGATGATCGCGCCGAGCGGGATGGGCAAGCGGGTGGTGGACTCCCAGTGCTCGCCCATGTCCGCGAGGGAGTGCAGTCCGTACTGCTGGTAGGTGAACCGCGCCTCGTGGATGACCAGTCCGGCGTCGGCCCTGCCGTCCCGTACCGCGGGCATGATCTCGTGGAACGGCAGGACCACGACCTTGCCGACGCCGTGCGGGAGGGTGTCGGCCGCCCAGAGGCGGAAGAGGAGGTAGGCGGTCGAGCGCTCGCTCGGTACCGCGACCGTCTTGCCGGTGAGGTCGAGCCCCGGCTCGCGGGTCAGCACGAGCGGACCGCAGCCGCGGCCGAGTGCGCCGCCGCAGGGGAGCAGGGCGTACTCGTCCAGGACCCAGGGGAGGACCGCGTACGAGACCTTCAGGACGTCGAACTCGCCGCGCTCCGCCATGCCGTTGGTGATGTCGATGTCGGCGAAGGTGACGTCGAGGACCGGGGCTCCTGGGATCCGGCCGTGGGCCCAGGCGTCGAAGACGAAGGTGTCGTTCGGGCACGGCGAGTACGCGATCTTCAGGGCGTCCTTCAGTGCGTCATCCATGGTCTCCCCAACCATTCAGTACGGGCACGAGCTTCCCGAACCCCTCGGTGAGGGCGGCGAGCGCGTCGCCGATCCGCCAGGCGGCGCGGTCGCGCGGGCCGACGGCGTTCGAGATCGCGCGGATCTCGAGGACGGGGACGGCGTGCAGGGCGGCGGCTTCGGCGACGCCGAAGCCCTCCATGGCCTCGGCCCCGGCGCGCGGGTGGCGGGCGGCCAGTTCGGCGGCGCGGTCGGCGGTGCCGGTAACCGTCGAGACGGTCAGGACCGGCGCGATCAGGGCGTCCAGGGCCTGGGCCGCGTGTGCCGTCAGGTCCGGCGGCGGGAGGTGGACGGAGCGCCCGAAGCCGAGTGCCTCGACTGGGAGGTAGCCGTCGGGCGTCTCGGCGCCCAGGTCGGCGGCGACGATCGCGTCCGCGACGACGAGCGAGCCGGGGGGTGCGGCGGGCTGGAAGCCGCCGCCGATGCCGGCGGAGACGACCAGGTCGTACGGGGCGGTGGCCAGGGCCGTGGCCGTCCCGGCGGCCGCCGCGGCCGGGCCCACGCCGACGACCAGCACCTCGAAGGAAACGGTGCCGCTGACCGCCGTCACCTCCGGCGCGCCGCCCCGGTGGCCGGGGGCACCCGTGGCCACCGGAGCCGTGTGACTGCCGGGTCCGGCCGGGCCGGGCGGTCCGGCCGGGGTGGCTGGTGCCTGGGTCGCGACGGTGGCCGCTGTGGCGGCAGGGTCGCCGCGCCCCGCCGGGCTCGCCGGGGCGGCGGTTGCCAGGACCGGGGTCGTGACGGCGGGGTCGCCGGGGGCGGGCGGGGTGGCCGGCGCCAGGGCGGTGGTGATGGCGTCGGCCTCTGCCTGTACCGCCGTCACCACCAGCACACTCAGCATGCGTCAGCTGTCGTCGCGCTGGAGCTTGAAGTTCCAGACGGCTTCGGCCTTGCCCTTGCTCGGGCCCTTGTCGGAGAACTGGATGATGCTGATCTTCCGGCTCTTCGCGGGCTCGCCCTGGCCGCCGGTGCCGAAGAAGTCGACACCCGGGAAGCTGCGGTAGGTCTTGTTCGACTGGTCGGTGATCGGCTGGCCGTCCAGCGCGGCGATCCACTTCTTGCCGTCCTCGACGACCTCCGGCTCGACGCCGATACGCAGCGTCGTGCCCGGGGAGTACTTGACGGTCTTTGACGTCTTCAGGCCCTCGATGCACTCCTGGAGCTTCTCGTTGGAGAGCCCCTTGCCGTCACCGCCCTGGCAGGCGGCCTCGGAGGTCACCGTCGTCGTGCCGACCGTAACGGTCGCCAGCGGCGTCGGCTTGCTGCCGCAGGCGGAAAGGACGAGGAGTCCGGCGGACACGGCGCCGAGGGCGGCAGCAGTGCGGCGGCCCTTACCCGAGAAAAGCGGAGCGGTCATGTGCCGAAGGCTATCGCTCGGTCTCGCTCATGCCACGCGGGGGTGCGGCGTGCCGCGCCGGGCCGACGTCAGCAGGCCCCGAGCGGCGGTCGCGGCGCCCATCCCGATCAGCCCGGCGGCCACCGACATGCCCACGACTCCGTTGAGCGGCAGCGCCATGCCGATGGCTCCGCCCGCCACCCAGGACATCTGGAGCAGGGTCTCGGAGCGGGCGAAGGTGGAGGTCCGTACCTCCTCCGGTACGTCCCGCTGGATCAGGGCGTCCAGCGACAGCTTCGCCAGCGCCTGGGAGAAGCCCGCGGACGCCCCGAGCACCGCGACCAGGGCCGGGCTGAACAGCGCGGCGGCGGTGATCGCCGCGGTCAGGGTGAGGGTCAGCACCGAGGCGATGATCGCTTCGGGGGCGCGGGCCTTGAGCCAGGCGCCCACCGCCGTGCCGCACGCGTTGCCGACGCCGGCCGAGACGCCGACGATGGCCAGCGAGACGACGGCGGACTGGCCGGCGAGCGGATGCTCACGCAGCAGGAAGGCCAGGAAGAAGATGAGGAAGCCGGAGAGGGAGCGGAACGCGGCGTTCGCGCGGAGCGCGCACGCCACGGACGGGCCGACCGTCCGCAGCCCGGGCTTGCGGCCGTGGGGGTGGCGCTCGGGGTGCGTGATGAGCGAGGCCTTGCGCTCGCCCTTCGCCGAGTCGACCTTGTGGGGCAGCGTGAAGGCCAGAAAGGTACCGGCGGTGAAGAGCGCGAAGGCCCCGTACAGCGGCCACTGCGGGCCGATCGCCTGGAGGCCCGCCCCGACCGGGGCGGCGATGCCGGTCGCCACCAGGCCGGCCAGGGTCACCCTGGAGTTCGCCTTGACCAGCGAGAACGTGGGCGGGAGGAGGCGCGGGACGACCGCGCTGCGCACGACTCCGTACGACTTGGAGGCGACCAGCACCACCAGCGCCGCCGGATACAGCTCCAGCCCGCCCGTCGCGACCGCGCCCGACATGGTGAGCGCCAGCAGCGCGCGCGTCAGCATCGCGCCCGCCATCGCGGCGCGGCGGCCGTGCGGGATGCGGTCGAAGAGCGGGCCGATGACGGGGGCGAGGAGGGCGAAGGGGGCCATTGTGATCGCGAGGTAGAGCGCGACGCGGCTGCGTGCCTCGTCCGTCGGTACGGAGAAGAAGACCGTGGAGGCGAGGGCGACAGTGATCATCATGTCGCCCGCGCCGTTGACGGCGTGCAGTTCGATCAGTTTGCCGAGGCCCGATTCGCCTGCTCCGTGGGCGTGCGTGGCGCGGCGGATGCCTCTGGCTGTGCCGGTGAAGGGGAGGTGCAGGGCGCGGCCGACCGCCCGGCCGGCTCTGCGGACCGGGCCCGCTGCGTCGTCGGACGACCTTGCGGCTGCCACCCCGTCATAGTGCCCCAACTGACTGGCGGGGATGTGCTGTACGGCGCGCCGGTGCGCCGGTCGTCGCGCTCCCGTCTTTTTCTCACTCTGTCCCATGAATCGGACGCGCAGGTGGGCCACAGGCGGCGGAGAGGGTAGCGTGCGTAGCGCGCCACCGGCGGTTGCTCTTGGCCGCGCGCCTCTCCGCTATCCCGCAGAATGGATAGCAGTAGGTGCGCCCGAGGCCGATCGGGTGCGGACGTCGACGCGGCCCTCTGGTCCGCTCCGCCCGCTCCACGTACGGACGGACATGGACCGGCTGCACGGACGGCGCACTCAGGAGACGGCGTAGGAGAGAAGCGAGACCTGTGAGTGCTGCGACGACGCGAAGCCGTACCCCTGACCGCCTGTGCGTCGAGGCGGTCGACCTCGCCCGTGCGGCGGCCGAGGAAGCCGCCGCTCCCGGGGTGGTGGGCGAACATGTCTCCGCTGTCGCGGAGGGTGACCGCATCGTCACCCACTTCTTCGAGTGCAAGGAGATGGGCTACCGCGGGTGGCGCTGGGCGGTGACGGTCGCGCGGGCCTCCCGCGCGAAGATCGTCACCCTCGACGAGACGGTGCTGCTGCCCGGGCCCGACGCGCTCCTCGCGCCCGAGTGGGTGCCGTGGAGCGAGCGGCTCCGGCCCGGGGACATGGGTCCTGGCGACCTCCTGCCGACCGAGGCGGAGGATCTGCGGCTCGAGCCCGGTTACTCGGGCGAGGACGAGCCCATGCCGAGTTCCGCCGTCTCGGAGGAGATGGCCGAGCTGGTGGAGGCGGAGGACGCCGAGGTCACGGGCGGTCCGCCGTCCTCCCTGCCGGTCGCCCCCGCGCGTGGCTCGATCGCCGCGGTGGCCGAGGAACTCGGCATGCGCCGGGCGCGGGTGCTGTCGCGGTACGGGCTGCACACGGCGGCCGACCGCTGGGACGAATCCTTCGGCGCGAAGACCGCGATGGCGCAGGCGGCGCCGGCGTCGTGCGTGTCGTGCGGCTTCCTGGTGCCGTTGGGCGGGTCGCTCGGGCAGGCGTTCGGAATCTGCGGCAACGAGTTCGGTCCGGCGGACGGGCATGTCGTGTCGCTGTCGTACGGATGCGGTGGGCACTCGGAGGCGGCGGTCATGCCGAAGCCGTTGCGGCCGGCGCCGCCGGTGCTGGATTCGATGCGGGTGGACGAGTTCGCGCTCCGCCCGGCGCGGGACGGCGGCTCGGTCCCGGAGGAACCGGAAACGGCGGACGGCGAACTGGGCCACTCGTAGCCCCGGCGGACCGCGGGCTGGAGTGTGCGTCGGCCTTGGCGGGTCGGGGCCCTTGGCGTTACGTCGGCCCTGGCGGGCCGGGGCCCGGGGTGTGTCGGCCTTGGCGGGTCGGGGCCATTGGGCGTCCCCGCGCTGGGGCCGGGCTGGCCTGCCGCCGTGCTGGGCGGGGCGTTGGCCGGGGTTTTGGGTTGGGCCCGCGCTGCAGTGCCGGACCGGGGGCGGCCCGCGTCGCGGGGGTGAGGGGCCGGGCGCCGGGGCCTCCGGGCGGCGCGTCCGGGACTGCATGATTTACGGCGCCCTCGGGCGGCGCGTTCGGGCGCCCAGTGCCCCGCGCCACAAATCACGCTTCTACGTCCCGAACACCCCGCCCTCCGACCCCGCCACCCTCCCGCCGACGAAGCGCGCATCGTTCCGGGTGCGGAGATGGGGGGCGGGTCGGGGGCAAGCCCCGTCCCCGCCTGCGCGCCGCGCGCCTGCTCGCTACCGCTCGCCGTACAGCTGGGCCCGGTGGGCGCTCGCCCCGTCCCGTGGGTGATTGGCCGTCCGGGGTGGGCCTTGACTCGCTGCCGTGTGCGGTGCCGCGTGTGCCGCGTGCGCGTGCGCGTGCTGTGCCGCGCCCCGCGCCCGGCGCTCCGTGCGGTGCCGCGCCCCGCGCCCCGTGCCCCGTGCCGCGCGGCGGGCGGGTTGCGGGGCCCCGGCCTGGGACTCGCTGTCGTGCAGCGCAGCTGGGCGCTGGGGGGCCGGGGGGCTGCCCCCCGTTTCGGGGAGGGCGGGTAGGGGAACTTCACCGGCTTGGCCGGCCCCGGCAGGGGGCCGCGTGGGGGCTGAGGCATCGGGTAGGTGCTTGGGGCGAGGGCGGGAATTGCCGTCTCGCGCGGTACCTTCAGGCCAGCCCCGCCAGGAGGCGGCGTCAGACAATTGGAGGCACCAGGCGTGAGCGTAAAGGCGACGGCGACCGACGGGGCCGATCCCTTCGGGACGGCGCGGCTGAGGCGCGGGGTGCTCGATGCGTGGGGGGCCAGCCCCGCCCGCTTCCGGGAGGACGCCAACGCCGAGGAGGACCTCGCGCTCGGCGGGTACCGCGACCGGCTCGTTGTGGAGCTGGCTCAGAAT
Source organism: Streptomyces sp. A3M-1-3 (assembly GCF_024213665.1). Lineage (GTDB taxonomy): Bacteria > Actinomycetota > Actinomycetes > Streptomycetales > Streptomycetaceae > Streptomyces. The sequence continues at coordinate 3,026 of NZ_JANAVP010000034.1, read as the reverse complement.
GCTGCTGACGCGGCGGCCAGGGCGCGGGTGCCGGGCAGGCTGCGGCTGACCCTGCATCCCGGCGCAGGCGGCGAGCCCGCCGTGCTGGCCGCGGCCAATACCGGCGCGCCGCTGGACGCGACCGGCGTCGAGTCGCTGAGCACGCTCCGCGCGTCCGCCAAGCGCGACGCGCAGGAGGTGAGCGTCGGCCGGTTCGGGGTCGGGTTCGCCGCCGTGCTCGCGGTGAGTGACGAGCCCGCTGTCGTGGGGCGGCACGGGGGCGTGCGGTGGTCGCTCGCCGAGGCGCGCGAGCTGGCCGCGCGTACCGCGCTGGCGAGCCCCGGCCTCGGGGACGAGCTGCGCCGCCGGGACGGCCATGTGCCGCTGCTGCGGCTGCCGTTGCCCGCCGAGGGCACCGCGCCGGACGGGTACGACACCGTCGTCATCCTCCCGCTGCGGGACGGCAGCGCCGAGGACCTCGTGGAGCGGCTGCTCGGGGCCATCGACGACGCGCTGCTGCTCACGCTGTCCGGGCTCGAAGAGGTCGTGGTGGAGACCCCGGGCGGGGTACGCGTACTGCGCCGCCGGGAGGAGGGGCCGTACGTCCATGTGGAGGACAGCGCCGGGGTGACGAACCGCTGGCGCACGGTCACGCACGGCGGACCGATCGAGCCGGCGCTGCTCGTCGGACGGCCCGTCGAGGAGCGGCTGCGCCCGAACTGGGCGGTCACCTGGGCCGTGCCCGTGGACCTGGACGGGGCGCCCGAGTATCCGCGTACGGCGGCAGTGGTGCATGCGCCGACGCCCACCGACGAGCCCTTGGGCGTGCCCGCGCTGCTGATCGCCTCGCTGCCGCTGGACACGGCCCGCCGGCACCCCGCGCCCGGCCCGCTGACCGACTTCCTGGTGGAGCGGGCGGCCGACGCGTACGCCGAGCTGCTGGGTGACTGGCAGCCTGTCTCGACCGGGACCATCGACCTGGTGCCGGGGCCGTTGGGGAAGGGCGAGCTGGACGGCGCGCTGCGAGGCGCGATCCTGCGGCGGCTGACGCGGGTGGCCTTCCTCGCGCCTGCGGCGCCGTCGGAGGATCTGACCGCGCTGCGGCCGTTTGAGGCCGAGGTGGTGGAGGGCGCCGGCGCCGACACGGTGCTGGTGCTGGCGGAGGTGCTGCCGACGCTGCTGCCGGCCGGGCTGGAGCGGCGCACGGAGCTGCGCACGCTCGGCGTGGGCCGGCTGCCGCTGGGCGACGCGATCGACCGGCTGGCGGGTGTGGAGCGCGCGCCGGAGTGGTGGCACCGGCTGTACGAGACCCTGGCCGGCGTCGACCCGGACCGGCTGGCCGGGCTGCCGGTGCCGCTGGCCAGTGGCCGCACCGCGAACGGCCCCCGCCAGGTGCTGCTGCCGCTGCCGGACGCGGTGGACAGCGAGCAGCTGGCCCGGCTCGGGCTGAAGGTGGCGCACCCCGACGCCGCGCATCCGCTGCTGGAGAAGCTGGGTGCGCTGCCCGCGACGCCCCGCGCCGTGCTGACCACCCCCCAGGTGCGGGCCGCGGTCGCCGCGTCGCTCGACGACGGCGGGATGTGGGAGGAGGACGGGCTCGACGCCGAGGAGCTGGCCGAGGTCGTGCTCGGGCTGGTGCGGGAGGCGGGGCTGGAGCCGGGCGACGAGCCGTGGCTCGGCGCGCTCGCGCTGCCGGACGAGGACGGCGAGCCCGCCCCGGCCGGTGAACTCGTGCTGCCCGGCAGCCCGTTCGCGAAGGTTATGCGTGAAGGTGAACTGGCCTTCTGCGACAGCGAGTTGGCCACGCGCTGGGGTGCGCAGCCGCTGACCGCCTGCGGGGTGCTGGGCAACTTCACCCTCGTACGGACGACGGACGTCGTACTCGACCCGGACGAACTCGAGCCGCGCGACAGTGATTTCGCCGAGCCCGACGACGCCGGGCTGCTCGACGCGGTGGACGTGTGGTGCGAGGACGTGCTCGACCAGCTGCCGGAGACCCCGGTGCCGCCCGTCGTGACGGAGATCGTCGCGGTACGGGATCTGGATCTGGTGGACGACGACGCCTGGCCGCGGGCGCTGGCTCTGCTGGCGCAGCCGCCGCTGCGTGATGCGCTGACCCAGCCGGTGCGGGTACTGCTGCCGGACGGGAGGACCGAGACCGTACGGTCCTACACGGCGTGGTGGCTGCGCGACCACCCGGTGCTCGACGGCCGCCGGCCGGCCGGTCTGCGCGCCACGGGCGGCGATCCGCTGCTCGCAGGGCTCTACGACGAGGCGGACGCGACCGGCTTTGACGACGAGCAGGTGCTGCGCGCCCTGGGTGTACGGACATCCGTGGCCGCCCTCCTCGACGAGCCGGGCGGCGCGGCCGAGTTGCTGGGGCGGCTCGCCGACGCGTCCCGGCACGTCACCGCGCGCCAGCTGCACGCCCTCTACGGGGCGCTCGCGGACCTCGACCCGGACCAGGTGACGCTGCCCGACGAGCTGCGGGCCGTCGTGGACGGCGAGGTGCGGGTGGTCGACGCGGCGGACGCCGTCATCGCCGACGCGCCGGACCTGCTGCCGCTCACCGCGGGCCTGGCGCTGCTGCCGGTGTCGCCGTCCCGGGCCGCGGACCTGGCCGAGCTGCTCCAGGTGCGGCGCCTGGGCGAGACCGTACCGGCCGAGGTGACGACGGAGGGCGAGGAGCACCGGGTGCCGGACGCGGTCCGGATCCTGCTCGGACCCGCGACTCCGCACTCGTACTACGAACACGAGGAACTCGTCGCGGGCGGCGTGGAACTGGACTGGCGCCGCACCCCGGACGGGGTCCTGCACGCGGCCACGCTGGAGGGCGTGGCGGCCGGCCTGGCCTGGGCGGCGGGCCAGTGGCCGCGGCGCTTCGAGGTGGCGGCCCTGCTGGAGGACCCGTCGCGTACTGACGAGCTGGCCCGGGACCGCTGGTTCGACTGAGCCGCCGGACACCCCCTCCCCTAGGGCCTGTTGCGAAAGTGGATCTCGCCTGTGAAATGATCTTGTGTTGTGGCGCGTGCAGATCTGACGGACGA
>NZ_JANAVP010000033.1:865-83532 GCF_024213665.1 Streptomyces sp. A3M-1-3 | reverse complement strand
TTCGTCCGTCAGATCTGCACGCGCCACAACACAAGATCATTTCACAGGCGAGATCCACTTTCGCAACAGGCCCTAGGTCAGAACTCGCGGGTCCCACGGGCGCGCAGGCGGCGCAGCATGCGCGGGTCCTCGAAGCCGACCGAGCGGGCCGCGGCGTCGACCGTCGCGCCGTGGCTGATGAAGTGTTCGGCACGTTCGAGGCGGAGGGCCTGCTGGTAGCGCAACGGGGTGAGGCCGCCGGTGGCGCGGCCGAACAGGCGCGTGAGGGTGCGTTCGCTCACGCCCACGGCCGCCGCCAGGTCGGACAGGGGCAGCGGCGCGTCGAAGCGGGCGTCGATCAGGTCCTGAGCGCGATGTACGGCGTCGTCGAGGTGGGATCGGTGCCGGAGCATCACACTGGCCTGCGGCTCATGGCCGTTGCGGCGGGCGTAGACGACCATGTCCCGGGCCACCTGGGCGGCGACGGCGGGCCCGTGCCGGGTCGCGAGCAGATGCAGGGCGAGATCGATGCCGCTGGCGATGCCGGCCGAGGTGACCACCCGGTCGTCGGCGGTGAACAGGACATCGCGGACCACCACAGCCGCGGGATGGCGCAGGGCCAGCTCGTCCTGCACATCGTGGTGGGTGGTGCAGCGGCGGCCGTCGAGCAGGCCCGCCCTGCCGAGCGCCTCGGCTCCGGCGCAGACGCTGGCAACGGTCCCGCCCCCGGCGTGGTGGTCCCGGAGGACCTGCAGGGAGGCCGCGCCGATGGCGGGGCCGCCGGCCAGGGTGGGCGCCCGCCAGCCGGGCACCACGATCACGTCCTCGGGGCCGAGGTCGGGCCAGTCGAGCGAGGCCACCAGCGGCAGCCCCTGAGCGGTGGGGACCTGCGGCTGCTCGGCGATGTAGCTGAGCGTGTACGGGTGCCCGAAGCCATCGGCCGTGGAGAAGACCTGCGCGGGGCCGGCCAGGTCCAGCAGATGGACTCCGGGCACCAGGAAGAAGGCGACGTGGTTCACGATCCGGTCATCATGCCCCAGGTCCGGCCGCGGCCTCCAGCTGGTCGACCGTGGCGATGGTGGCAAAGCGTCCGGCGAGGGCGTACTCGGTGCGCCTGATGACCTCCTCGGCGCCCAGGGTGCGGGGGTCGGCCAGCAGTTCGGCGACGCTCTGGCCGGCGGGAGCGTCGCGGTGCGGGATGGGATTGGTCGCCGTGGCGTCGATGACGAAGGTCACCTGGTAGCCGAAGTCGCTCGCGACGCGGGTGGTGGTCTCCACGCACTGCTCGGTGCGGATGCCGCAGACGGTGAGCTCGTGGATGCCGCGCTCCATGAGGAGCTGCTGCAGGTTGGTGGTGGTGAAGGCGTTGTGGGAGGTCTTGTGGATCAGAGGTTCACCGTCCCGGCGCTCCAGTTCCTCCATCAGCCGGACATGGCCGAGCGCGGGGTCGAAGACGTCCCCGCTGCCGGGCTCGGAGTGCAGCACCCACACCACGAGCTCCCCGGCCTGGCGGGCGAGCCGGACCAGGCGGTCCACCTGCTGGCCGATCTTCGGGTTGGAGATGGTCTCCCACAGCGGACGGGCGCGGAAGGATTCCTGGACATCGATGACGATCAGTGCTCGGGTCATGTCCCCGAGTCTGACCGCCGCGGACGGGGCTGCGGCAGGCCCGATCGGGTCCGGCTGCGGACCGATCCGGTCACTCGTCCCTCACTCGTCCTGGTCGGATCAGGCATACGGGTCAGGCATACGGATCAGGCGTACGGATCAGGCGTACGGATCAGGCCGCCAGCGAACCCGGCAGGACCGCCCGGGGGCCGAACTTCGCCCGGGCCAGGTCGGCGGCCTTCTCGATCCTGCGGGCCTTGTCGTCCGCCGGGTCGAAGCTGAGCTGGTGGGCGGCGAGTTCGGCGGGAGTCAGCCCTTCCGCGCGCAGCGCGAGGCCGCGGACCCTGGCCCGTTGCAGGCCGAGCGACTCGTAGATCCCGTACGCGGTCCCGGTGAGCGCCGCGGAGTGTCCCGTCGGCTCCCGCAGCGTACGGCTCCGGGTGACCGTGGACCGGTCGGCGCAGCGCACGGTGAGGGTCAGCGAGCGGCACACCTGCCCCTCGCCGCGCAGCCGGGCGCCCAGCTCCTCGGTGAGGGAGAGCAGCGCCCGCCGGTGCCGTACCGGGTCCAACTCGTCGCGGTCGAAGGGACGTTCGGCGGCCATCGACCGGACGGCGGCGTTCGGGACAACCGGCGTACGGTCGATGCCCTGCGCCCTCTCGTACAGTTCGCGCCCGGCGCGCGCGCCGACGATCCGCTGGAGGGTGGGCAGGGGCGCCGCGGCGATCCGGCCGATGGAGTCGAGCCCGTACGAGCAGAGGGTGCGGGCGGTCGAGGCGCCGACCCCGTCCAGCGCGCCGGCCGGCTGCCGGGCGAGGAACTCCCGTACCGCGTCCGGCTCGTCGGGCAGGACCAGGGTCGTCCCGGGCGCGGCCTCCCGCGCGGCCATCCGGGCCAGCATCGGGTTGCCGGCCACGCCGATCGTGCAGCCGGTGCCCCAGTGCGCGAGCGCACGCACCCGCAGCAGCGCCGCGACTCCGGCCGCGTCCCGGCCGAAGTACCGCTCGGCGCCCCGGACATCGGCGAGCGCGGCATCGGGCGGCAGGGCCTGGACGGTGGGGGTGAGCCCCTCGGTCAGCGCGAGCAGCGCGGGGAGGGCCGCGTCGCCGCCGAAGGTCCCGGCGGCGAAGGTCCCGGCGCCGCTCGCCTCGTACGCCGGCTCCAGATGGAAACGTACACAGAGGATCATCCCGCGCTCCCCGGACTCGAATGCCACAGCTTGCGGCCGGTTGCGGCCTGCTCACCGGCCGGCTGAAGGTCCGCCCATGGGTTCAGTTCGTATCCCGTGGACAGCTGGATCCGGCGGCCGCTGTCACTGGAGGACGCGCCGGAGCCGGACTCCCCCGGCACCTCCGCCAGCCTGGCCGCGACCGCGTCCAGGCCGCCGTCGCGGCGCAGCTCGGCGAGTTCCGCCAGGTTCCAGGCCGCCGCGCCGACCACGCTGAGGCTCTGCGGACCGCGCCGCTGGACCACTCCGCGCACCAGCAGCAGCCAGGAGTGGAAGACGGTGTGCGCGCAGGCCTCGTGGCTGTCGTCGAAGAAGGCGAGGTCGACCAGGCCCGTCCCGTCGTCGAGGGTGGTGAAGATGACCCGGCGGCCGGAGCGGATCGGCGGGGTCTGGGTGGCCGCCTTGGCGCCCGCGACCAGCACGGTCTGCCCGTGCGCGGTGTCCCGGAGCCGCCTCGCCGGGATGGCGCCCAGCTCGTCGAGGAAGGCGTGGTGGTCGCTCATCAGGTGCCGGGACGCGTCCATGCCGAGGACGCCCAACTCGGCACTGAGGCGCTCGGCTTCGTTGAGGTCCGGCAGTCCGACTGGTGCGGTCTTCCGGCCACCGCCTGGGAGTACCTCCCACGCGTCAAGCAGTGGGGGAGGAAGTTGACCGCCCGTCAGCGGCATCTTCCGGTGCGCGCGGTGGAGTTCGGCCAGGTGCAGGAGCAGATCCCTGCGGTTCGTGCCGAACGTGTCCAGCGCGCCGACCTGCGCGAGCCGTTCGGCGACCGGCCGGCCGGGGCGGGCCCGTTCCCAGAAGTCCAGCAGGGAGGAGTAGGGCTGACCGGCCTCGAGCCGGGCGGCCTCGGCCTCGCTGATGCCGTGGACATCGGAGAACGCGAGCCGCAGGCCCCACCTCTTCGCCTCGGGCACCCCAGGATCATCAGACACCAGTTCGATTCTATGGGCGACGGCGGACCGGTTCACATCCAGCGGAAGCACCGGCACCCCGCGCCGCCGCGCGTCCGCGAGCAGCAGCCGCTTCGGGTACATCCCGGGGTCGTGCGTGAGCAGCCCGGCATAGAACGCCGCCGGGTGGTGCGCCTTGAGCCAGGCCGACTGGTAGGTGGGTACGGCGAAGGCGACGGCGTGCGCCTTGCAGAAGCCGTAGGACCCGAACGCCTCGATGATCTCCCAGGCACGGGCGATGACTTCGGCCGTGTATCCCTTGCGCTCCGCCTGCTGCGCGAACCAGACCTTGATCTTCCCCTGCGACTCGGGGTGGGAGAGCCCGCGCCGTACCCGGTCGGCCTCGTCCCGGCCGCAGCCGGTCATGATGTTCACCATCTCGATGATCTGCTCGTGGAAGACCACGACTCCGTACGTCTCGCGCAGCGGCTCCTCCAGGTCGCGGTGCGGATAGCGGACCGGCGCACGCCCGTGCCGGGCCTCGATGAACGGCCGCACCATGTCCGCCGCGACCGGCCCCGGCCGGAACAGCGAGATGTCGACCACCAGGTCGTGGAAGGTGGTGGGCTGCAGCCTGCCGACCAGGTCGCGCTGGCCGGGCGACTCGATCTGGAAGCAGCCCAGCGTCTCGGCGGAGCGGATCAGTTCGTACGTCGCCGGGTCGCCGTCCGGCACCTGCGCCGGGTCGTCCAGGTCGAGCCGCTCCCCCGCCGCGCGGCCGATCTCCGCGACCGCGTGCGCCATCGCCGACTGCATCCGTACACCCAGGACGTCGAGCTTGAGCAGGCCGAGCTCCTCCACATCGTCCTTGTCGAACTGCGACATGGGCAAGCCCTCACCGCTGGTGGGCACGACGGGGGTGCGGTGCAGCAGGGTGGCGTCCGAGAGCAGCACCCCGCACGGGTGCATGGCGATCCCGCGCGGCAGCGCGTCCAGTGCCTCGACCAGCTCCCACAGCCGCCCGTACTTCTTCCCGTCGGGGTCGACCCCGCGCAGCTCCGGCAGCTCCGCCAGCGCGGCGCGCGCGTCGCGGGCCCTGATGTGCGGGAAGGACTTGGCGAGCCGGTCCACCTCGGCGGGGTCCATGGAGAGCGCGGCGCCCACGTCCCGTACCGCGTGGCGCACCCGGTAGGTCTCGGACATGGAGACGGTCGCGACCCGCTCGGTGCCGAAGCGGCCGATGATCGCGCGGTAGACCTCGAGCCGGCGGGCGGACTCGACGTCGATGTCGATGTCGGGCAGCTCCGTGCGGCGCTTGGACAGGAAGCGCTCCATCAGCAGCCCCTGCTCGACGGGGTCGGCGTGCGCGATGCCGAGCAGATGGTTGACGAGGGAGCCCGCGCCGGAGCCGCGGGCGGCCACCCGGATGCCCATCTCCCGTACGTCGTCGACGACTTGGGCCACGGTCAGGAAGTACGAGGCGAAGCCGTGGTGGTCGATGATGTCCAGCTCGTGGTCCATCCGCTCCCAGTAGTCGTACGCCTTCGGACCGCGGTCGTAGCCGCGCAGCACCATGCCCGCGGCGGCGCGCGAACGCAGCACTCGCGCCGCGGTGCGGCGGGCGGCGCCGACGAGATGCGGTTCGGGGAAGTGGGCGAAGCCGATGCCCAGGTCGTCGGCGGGGTCGACCAGGCATGCGGCGGCGGTGTCCCGCGTCTCCTCCAGCAGCCGGTGTGCGGCGTCGCGCCGCCATCCGGCCGCCTCCACGATCCGCTCGGCGGCCCTGCCCATGGCTCCGGCGCCCTTGAGCCAGCGCTCGCCGCTGTCGAGGGGACCCCGCGGGTCGATGGGGACGAGACGGCGGGCCGCGTCGAGCACGTCGGCGACCGGGCCCTGCCCCTGGTCGGCGTAGCGGACGGCGTTGGTCAGTACGGCGTGTACGCCCTGTTCGGCGGCGAAGCCGACGGTACGGGCCGCGAGCCGCAGTGAGCCGGGGCCGGTGCCGGTCCTGCCGTGGTGCACGGCCTCCAGGCGCAGCGCGTCACCGTAGACCTCCCGCCAGGGGGCGAGCAGTCTCGCGGCGCGGTCGGGGCGGCCGGCGGCCAGCGCCCTGCCCACCTCGGAGCCGGGGCCGAGCAGCACGGTGAGGCCGTCGCCGTGGTTCTCCGGCCAGGGCAGCAGGGGCTGCGCCTGCCGGCCGTCACCGTCGGCGTGGGCGGCGGTGACCAGCCGGCACAGCGCGGCCCAGCCGGTGGCGCCGTTACGGGCGAGGAAGACGGCGCGGGGTGCGGACTCGTCGATGAACGCCCCGCCGCGCACCGGCGTGCGCGCCCGGTGCGTGCGCCCGGCCTCCTTCTCGCGCTCCCCCACCGCCAGCTCCACCCCGAAGAGCGGCCGTACCCCTGCCTCCGCGCATGCCCGGGCGAAACGGACCGTGCCCGCGAGGGTGTCCCGGTCGGTGAGGGCGAGGGCGTCCATGCCCCGCTCGGAGGCGCGGGCGGCCAGCCGTTCCGGGTGAGAACCTCCGTACCGCATGGAGAACCCGGAAACGGTGTGCAGATGGGTAAACCCTGGCACCCGCGCCTCCCGCATCCCTCTGTGATCGCCTCCCCCGCTCTCCACCATAGACCAAATTTCGAACATGCGTACGACGACTCTCGGGGCTGCGCAAGTGGTGGGGGCCGGCGGGATTCTGGCGGCGCTGACGGAGGATGTCGCGCAGGCGCGGTATCCGAAGAACGTACGGGATCTTGCGAAGTTGGAAGCTGATGCGGTCGAGATGGGCGCGTACAGCAACCACAACATCCAGGGCCTGCTCCAGACCGAGGACTACACCCGTGCGTTGTTCCGGATGCGCCGCCCGTTGCTGGACGAGGAGACCATCGAGCGGCAGGTGGCCGCGCGCATGGACCGCCAGGAGATCTTCAACCGCTGGCCCGCACCCATCCTGAGTTTTGTCCAGGAAGAGGTGACGCTGCGCCGCCCACTCGGCGGCAGGGTGGTCATGCGAGCACAACTCGAACGGCTCATCGACATCGGCCGGTTACGGAACGTCGAGATCCAGGTGATGCCGACCGACCGCGAGGACCATGCTGGTATGGGCGGCCAGCTTCGGCTGCTGGAACCCAAGGACGGGCCCAAGCTCGGGCACGTCGAGGTGCAGCAGTTCAGCCGTGTGGTCACCGATCGAAAAGAGGTCCGGACGCTGGAAGCGCAGTATGGGATTATCCGGGCGCAGGCTCTCACGCCACGGGAGTCACTGGCGTTCATCGAGAAAGTGCTGGGAGAGACATGACCAACGCCCCCTCCGCCGGACTGGTGTGGTTCAAGAGCAGCTACAGCAGCAACGAAGGCCCCGATTGCATCGAGGTCGCGTCCTCCCCCGGCACCGTCCACGTCCGGGACTCCAAGGACAGGCAGGGGCCGCAGCTCACGTTCGCCGCGCCGGGCTGGGCCGGCTTCGTCTCGTACGCCGCCGGGCAGGCGACATCACGGTAACGGCTGACCAACGCACCACGCCCCCGCCCCGGTTGAGATCCGTGACGGGGCGGCTTGCGCGCCCGAGGCCTGAGGGTCGCCGGGTGACTCCTGCCTAGGGGGTGCGGTCCGGGCGACCCGCACCCGGCCTGGTGTCGAGCGACCACATGTGGGTGCAGCCGGGGCACTGGAGATGAACCACAGCGCCCTGGCTGGAGATCAGATAGCGCCAGTGCTCACGGCAGTTGCGCCGGTCGGCGCAGGTGACGCAGTCCCGTGCGTCGTCGCAGCCGGGGCATGGCACCCAGGCGCGGCGGGCGATGTCCGCCTGCGGATCAATGGGCAGCCGCACGGCCGGGCTCCCCTCCGGGAAGGACGCCGGCGGCCACGAGCATGTCGTACGTCCGCTGCTGGTCGGCGTCGAGGCCGGAGTAGAGCAGTGCGTACGCCTCGTCCTCGGCGTGCAGGACGGCCAGCGGGTCCCAGTCCGGCCCGAGCGCGGCCACGACCTCGGCTCGTCGCCGGGCCTCCTCGAAGGTCAGGTCGATGGCGAAGGGTATGTGGTCGGGTGCGCGGTCCTGGTCCTGGTCCTGGTCCATGGCGAAACTTCCGGTGGTGCCGTCGGGGTCTGCCACGTGTACCAGAGGCCCGCTGTCCCGTGAAGCGACGTCTCGAAGGGCCCCAGTCCGGTGGCCCTTCCCCAAACCTGTTCCATTTCGGGACCAATCACCCGATACGCCACCAGTCACTGTGGTGACTATGGGCAGGTTTGATCGCTCTTAGGGTTAATGCATCCCATCCGTACTGCTGTGACGTACTTCATTGCGCGGGACCTACCGAACGCGCCCCGCCCCGGCTGAGCCCGGGGCGGGGCGCGACACGTACGCGGGGTTCAGCCGATCTCGGCGCCGAAGGCCGCCAGCGCTTCCGGTACCGGCTGGAAGAACGTCTCCCCGCCCGAGGTGCAGTCGCCGCTGCCGCCCGAGGTGAGGCCGATCGCCGTGTCGCCCGCGAAGAGCGATCCGCCGCTGTCGCCGGGCTCGGCGCAGACCGTGGTCTGGATGAGGCCTTCGACGATGTCACCGTTGCCGTAGTTCACTGTGGCGTTCAGGCCCGTGACCTCGCCGTCGTGGACCTGGGTGGTGGAGCCGCTGCGCGTCACCTGCATGCCGACGGTCGCCTCGCCCGCCTGTGCGATCTGCTGCGCGCTGCCGTTGTAGAGGTTGACCTCGCTCGGGTGGCCGGTCTCCGCGGTGTACTTGACCAGCGCGAAGTCGTTGCCCGGGAACTGCGAGTCCACCATCTCACCGACGGGCGCGCCGCCCTGCTGGTCGGACCACTGGCTGCCGGCCTCCCCGCAATGCCCCGCGGTGATGAAGTGCGGCTCGCCGTCCTTGACCACGTTGAAGCCGAGCGAGCAGCGCCCGCCGCCGGTGTGGATGGCGTCGCCGCCGGCCACGAAGGGCTTGAACTCGCCCGCTGTCCGCTTCAGTACGGCCTTGGAGCCGAGGCTCTTGACGACCCCGGAGAGCTTGGCCCACTCCGCGCTGTCGACGGTGCGGTCAGCGGTGACGCGGATCTTGTTGGTGACCGGGTCCACCGCCCACGAGGTGCCCGGTATGGTCGCCTTGTCGCTGAGGGTCTCCCGGGCACTCTTCAGCTCGACAAGGGAGTTCTGCACGATTCTGGCCTTGCCGCCGGCCTCGCGCACGCCCTGGGCGGCGGCCTCATCGAGGACATTCACCACCAGGGTCTTGCTGTCAGCGTCGTAGTACGCGCCGGCCGTGCCCGCGCCGAGGTCTTCGACGAGGTCGGACGCCAGACTCCCGGCCGCGGTCGCGGACAGCGCCTTGACCGTGAACCCGGGGGCTTCCTCACTGGCGTTCGCCGTCTGCAACGTGACGCCGGCGCCGACGAGCGCGACAACGCCCGCCCCTGCGATGACCGCACGTCGCTTCGAAATGCGTCGGTGCTTCAAGTGGTGACCTCCTGTGGGGGCCGCACCCGTGGGCAAGTGGGGTGTCACACGGGTACGGAGGAATGAGCCGCCCACTATTCCGACACCGATCGGTAGCACACAAGGACGACTTCAGGACACGCACACGACAACCACATCACGCACGCTTTGTGTTGATTACCTGTCACGATCAGCTGAGTGGCCTTACGCATACGGTCCACACCGGGGACAATCACGGCAGGACTTCGGCGAAGGGGGCGGGGGGTGCGTAGTCAGGTGCGCGCCGCGGACGGGCGGCATCTGATGGTGGAGCGGTTCGGGGACCCGCGCGGCAGGCCGGTCTTCCTGCTGCACGGCACACCCGGCAGCCGCCTCGGTCCCGCTCCCCGCGGCATGGTGCTCTACCAGCGCCGGATGCAGCTCATCGCCTACGACCGTCCCGGTTACGGCGGTTCCGACCGGCTGCGGGGCCGCAGCGTCGCCCATGTCGCCCAGGACGTGGCGGCGATCGCCGATGCCCTGGGCCTCGACACCTTCGCGGTGGCCGGGCGGTCGGGCGGCGCCCCGCACGCCCTCGCCTGCGCCGCGCTGCTGCCGGACCGGGTCACCCGTACCGCGGCGCTGGTCGGTCTCGCGCCCTGGGACGCGGACGGGCTCGACTGGTTCGACGGAATGACCGCGTCCAACGTCCGCGAATACTCCACCGCGGCCGTCGACCCCGAGGAGCTGGCCGCCCGCCTCATCCCGCGCTCGGACGCGATCAGGAAGGACCCGGGCCGGCTGCTGGACGAGCTGCGCCGCGAGCTCACCGACAACGACCGGATGATCGTCTCCGACGCCGGGCTGCGGTCGATGCTGCTGCGCAACTACCGTGAGGGGCTGCGCACCTCGGCGTACGGCTGGATCGACGACGCCATCGCCTTCTGCACCCCGTGGGGCTTCGACCCGGCCGACATCACCTCCCCGGTCCTGCTGTGGCACGGCGAGCAGGACGTCTTCTCGCCGGTCGGCCACTCCCGCTGGCTGGCGGCCCGCATCCCCAGCGCGACGGCCGCGTTCGAACCGGCCGCCGCGCACTTCGCCGCCCTGCACGCCCTCCCCAGAATCCTCACCTGGCTCATGCGCGAATAGCAGGCATCACACCGCGAGCGGTTCCAGATCCCGGTGTACGCGCCGTTCGTCCCGCGCGATCCGGGTCAGGGCGTGCTCGTCGCCGAGCAGCCGCTGCAGCTCGTCGACCGTCTCGTTGCGCAGCCGCTGCGCCTCCTCCTTCCGGCCGAGCGCGTCGAGGGTGACCGACATGTTCGAGGCGCAGGCCAGCGTCTCCGGGTGGTGCGCGCCCAGCACGTCGCGCAGCAGGTCCACCGCGCGCCGCTCCATGTCCAGGGCGCCTTCCAGATTCCCCAGATCAGCTTGGGCGTTGGCGAGGTTGAGGGTGGTGAAGATGGTGTGCGGGTGGGTGTCCCCGAGCACCTGCCGCATCACCCGCACCGCCGATTCGAGCAGCGGCTCGGCCGTCTCGGGCGCGCCGCAGCCCCAGTGGTAGATGCCCAGGTTGTTGATGGCAGCCAGGGTGTACGGGTGCCGCTCCCCCGGCACCTTCCGGTACTCGTCCACGACCTCCTGGGCCAGGTCCCGCGCCCCCACCGAGTCGCCGGCCGCGAACAGGTCGGCGGCCAGGTTCAGGTCGCAGGCGAGCGAATCGGGGTTGGCCGAGGTGTACTTGGCGCGGTAGCGGGCGCGGGTGGCCGTGGTCAGTCGGCGCGCGTCCTCCAGCCTGCCCGCCCTCCGCAGCGACACGGCGAGGCTCTTGGCCGCGCTCAGGGTGCCGGGGAACGCCTTGCCGAGCTGCCGCTTGTAGACGTCGTACGTACGGCCGAGGAGGGTGACGGAATCCTCGTACCGCCCGACCTCACGCAGGTCGCGGGCCAGGCTGGTGGCCGACGACAGGGTGTACGGGTGCTCCGGGCCGAGCACCTCGGTGCGCCGGTCGAAGACGTCCTGGTCTATCTCGCGGGCCCGCGAGTACTGGCCGACCATGCGCAGGTTGAGCGCCAGGTTGTTCGCGGCGGCCAGCGTCCGCGGGTGGGACTCGTGGAAGATCTGGCTGAAGCCCTCGTGCGCCTCCCTCGCCAGTTCTATGGCCCTGCCGTACTCACCGAGGGTGCCGAGGTCCATGGCGAGGCCGCTGGTGGTCATGTACGTGTGCGGGTGCGAGGCTCCGAGCGCTTCGCGCTGCCGCTCCAGCGTTACCTCGTCCAGCTCCCGCGCCTCCACGTAACGTCCCTGGGAGCGCAGGATGTTGGAGAGGTGGAAGCGCAGGTAGAGGTACTGCAGATCACTGTCGCCCAGCATCTCCTTCCAGGTCTCGCGCAGCTCGCCGCCGAGCGCGGAGGCGGCCTTGAAGTCGCCGCGCTTCCACAGATAGCGCACCCGGTCGATCAGCAGCCGGCGGGTCTCCGGATCCTTGCTGAAGCGGGCTTCCGACGGCGTGAGATGCGGCCAGATCGTGGCGAACCGCGGCCACGTCTCCGGGTTGTCTATCGGCTCGTCGTCGTCGGGCCGGGCGCCCGCCAGGATCCGGTGGACGGCGGCCCGGGCATCGGCCTGCTCCTCCTCCGACAGCTGGGCCCGGATGACGGCCTGCACCAGCCGGTGCACCTGGATGCTGTTGCCGACCTGGTCGACCTTGGCCAGCGCGAACCGGCCGATCTCCCGGATGACCCGGCCGAGTACGAGCTTCTCCTGCAGGGAGGCGTCGTACGGCTTGAGCGCGTCGATCATCTCCTTGCTGTAGAGGAGATTCGCCGAGATCGGCTCGGGTGCGAAGAAGGCGCAGAGCTGCAACAGCCGTACCGCCGCGGGCGACCGGCTCTGCAGCCGGTCGATGGAGACGTTCCAGGTGGCGGCGACCGGCTCGGGGTAGCCGGCGGGCTGGTTGAGTGCGAGGACCCGGGCCGCCTGCTGGGCCAGCTGCTCCAGATAGGCGGCGACGGGCGTGGCGGTCTCGGCGATCCACGCGGCCGCCTGCTCGACGGCGAGCGGCAGGTCGCCGACCGCGGTGGCGACCTGGTCGGCGTCCTCCTTCGTCAGTCCTGGGGCCCGCCGCTGCAGGTGCTCGACGGACTCGTCGCGCAGGAAGACATCGACGGGCAGCGCGTCCCCGTACTGCGACCAGGTCTGGTTCCTGGAGGTGACGAGCACATGGCCGGGTCCGCCCGGCGGGAAGAACCGCTTCAGCTGCTCGGGGTCGTCGGCGTTGTCGAAGACGAGCAGCCAGCGCGACGAGGGCACACCCCGGCGCAGCAGGTCGATGGCCTCCTGGGAGGCGGCCGCCATGTCCTCGCCGCCCTGGGCGCCGAGCCGGACGGCGAGCTCGGCGAGGCCGGCCACCACGTCGTCGGTCTGCTCGGAGGAAACCCACCACACCAGGTCGTAGTCGGCCATGAAGCGGTGCACGTACTCCAGGGCGACCTGCGTCTTGCCGACACCGCCGAGTCCGTACAGGGTCTGCGGCTGCGGCAGCACCACGGCCATTCCGCCGCCCAACTGGTCGCGCATCCGCTCCAGTACGACACTGCGCCCGGTGAAGCCGCTGTTGCGGGGCGGTGCGTTCCAGATCTTCGGCACCGTGCCCGGGAAGCGTGGTCCGGGCGAGACGTTGTCGGTGAGCTGGACCGGCCGCTCCAGCGCGCGCAGCAGCGCGCCGGTGGCGTGCACCTCGTCGAGCCGGAACAGGTCGACCGGGTTCCGGTCGATGTACGGCGTGGTCAGCCGGACGTCGCCGACGCGCAGCGGCAGCAGATGCCGCCGGGCCCCGGTGGGGTCCTCGGCCGCCGCGCGTTCCCAGACCTCCACGGCCCGGGCGGACTTGAGGTACGCGCTGGAGAGCAGGACGACCGTCCGGGCCGCGCTGTCGGGACCCGCGCCCAGCGTGTCGGAGGGGCGCGGCTCCCCGGAGACGTCCCGCGGGACGACCCGGAAGCCCGCGCGGGTGAGCACGGACTCGATCCAGTCGGCCCACATCCGGTTCTCGGCCACATAGCTGAGGAAGAGATCGGCGGGCATGGCGGGCCGCCGCCGGGTGAACGCGTCCCGGATGCGGAGCCTGACGTCCTCGGCGATGGGCGGCATCGAGGTGATCTGCTGGTCGGTGACGACGGCCGTGAGCCGTTCGAAGGCGGAGAGCAGCGAGTTGGTCAGCCCCGCCTCGTCGCCGAAGGTGGCGAGCGTCTCCTCGTACGCGTAGTAGGGGCGGTACGGGATCTCCACCGCGCCCCAGTACGAGGTGAGTTCGTCACCGGCGAGGCCGTTCGGGAAGCGGTCGAACTTCAGCCGTGCGAGGGCCCGGCCGGCGTCTGCCTTCTCCTTCTCGCCCTCGTCGATGCGCATGGGGACGGGGAAGATCCTGATGCTTCGGTCGCCGTAGCGCTCGTCGATCTGGCGGGCCACCGAGGCGGCGCCGTCGATGGACTGGTCGCTGAGGGTGAAGCAGTCGACGAGGACGTCCGGCAGATGGACGGTGCAGATGTCGGCGATGTCGCTGAGGCCGGTCCGGCTGTCGATCAGGACGTAGTCGTAGTTCTCCTTCATGTCGTCGCGCAGCGCGTCGAAGAAGTGCCCGCCGCCGAGCCGGTCGTAGAAGTTGTCCCAGTCGAAGGTGGAGACGGTCGCTGAGTATTCGCGGTTCTGCCGCCCCGCGGAGACGAAGTCGAGGGTGCCGCCGTCAGGGAACTCCCAGCCCAGCGCCTCCGGGGCCAGCGAGACGGCGTGCGGCTGGATCCGGGCGTAGTCCCGGTGCCAGTCGTCGGCGCGCTGGACGGGGCTGGTCGCGGCCCAGGCGTACTCGGTGATCAGGTCGATGACACCGGTGGTGGCGCCGAGCGTGGAGGGGTCGAGGAAGGGGTGGAAGAAGCGGTGGAGGCCGGGAGCCTCCAGGTCCCAGTCGACCGCGAGGACGCGCTTGCCGTTCGCCGCCAGGATCCAGGCCGTGTTGGCCAGGGCCATGGTCCGGCCCGTACCTCCCTTGTAGGAATAGAAGGTGACGATGCGTCCGTCACGACTGGCTGTCATCCGTGTCCTCCGCATCGGGGTCGAGGTCGAGGTCATCAGGCGGGCTGTTCTGCATCCACCCCTGCGGGAGGTGGTGCGTGGGACTGTCCGGCGCCATGGGGCCGACCAGCCGCGGCCGTTCGGTGTGCACTCCGCCGGCCGGTGGATACACCTGGGCATGTCTGAGGAACTGCTGCGCGGCGGCCTCCACCACCTGGGGCAGTATCTGGCCGAAGGCCTCCATGCTGGGTACGCCGTTGGCGGCGGTCCGGCACGCGGCCCTTCCCTGACTCATCTTGGTCGGCATCGTGTCCTCGAGCCGATGGGCCAACTCGTTCTCCTTTGCCCGGCTCTGGTGGTCGAGCCGGTTCCACGGCACGACCACGCTCACCCAGGGCCGGGCGTCCTGGTCGAAGGCGGCGAGCCGCTGCCTGCGCTCCTCGTCGGCCACCGCCCAGCGGTCGACGAGCAGGATCTCCGGCTTGGTCGGGGGCTGCTTGCTGTCGAAGTGCCCCGCCTCCTCGTCGAAGGAGGCCATGGTGGTCTGGTAGTTGAGCGAGCGCACCAGGTCCTCCGCGACATAGGCGACCGGCCGCTGGGACACCGGGTGGTAGGGGTTCCAGTCGAGGGCGGAGTCCCCGTAGTACTCGGAGTTGCGGCCCTCCGGCAGTTCATGGCGGTTGGCGGCGGCGACGGTGACCTGCATGGTCCGTGACCCGCTGCTGGGGTTCCCGAAGGCGCTGGGGGCGAGCCGGTAGTCGACCGGGCGGCCGGGGCCCAGCCTTACGGTGTCCGCCACCCGGACGATGCGCTTGGCCAGTTCGTAGACGGCCCGCTCGTACTCCTCGGCGAATATCCGGAGTTTGATCAGGCCGTAGAGCCCGTCGGTCACATAGCGGTCGCCGAAGGTGCCGTGGTTGAACTGCAACCGCTCGGCGGGGCCCGGCAGTTCGTCGGGCGGTACGGGCACCCACAGCGCCGGCACGATCGCCTCGGCCGGCTGGTTGCTGAGAGCGCTGTGGTGGATGGCCCGCTGCGCGAAGGCGTACCACTCCTTTCCGCACATCTCACTGGCGAAATAGCGCGGCGAGAACAACGGTACGAAGACCCGGCACGAGGCGAGGACCGCCCCCAGCCGCTCCGACCAGCCCTCGCCGGAGCGTATCTCCCGGTCCATGAAGCCCGCGGGCGCGCCGGCCGGGAGGTCGGTCAGCGCCATCACATGACCGCAGAGGTCCCGGAACAGCCGCTCGACCCACATGTCGGGATCGGGACCACCGGCTCCGTACCTCGGCGTATGCGCATAGCTGAGAAAGAAGTACGGCCGATGGTCCGCCGCTCGCTGTTGTGCTATTGCGTGCACACGACCCCCGTCCTGTGATGACCGCTCACATCGCATGGAATGAGGAAGATGCGAGGAAGAACATCATTCCCGAGCAGCCCCCGCCGCATCCCCTCAACGTCAGTCAATCAACGCCTGTTTTGAGTCATCCACGCAACAGCCTGGTCAACCGCATCCTTGATCGAGACCGGAATTCGGCCTTTCGCCGGCTCGAAGGCGGGCATGGTCGCACGGAATGATCGGATCCGCTCGTCGGCCATTCCCCGGACACGGGCCGGACGGGACGCGCAGGACGCGGAATTTCCGCGGCGAAAGGGGCCACCATCAGCGCGCCGTCCTCCCCCAGGACTTCCCTCAGCCGCGTCCGCTCATCCATGGACCGTCTCCGCCAGCTCGATCCACAGTCCGGCCAGCAGGCTCTTGCCGCTGCTGGTGAGCTCGGCCGCGCGCCCCAGCTGCTCCATGGCCCGCCGGGTGTCGTCCAGGCTCCTGCGCTCGCCCGCCCGGTACGCCGCCACGGCCACCCGCTCGTACACGTCCGCCAGCAGCCGCGACACAGGCACCGGCCGCTCCCGCCACGGCACCTCGTGCAGCCACTCGCCATCCAGGGCGTACAGGTCGGCCACCTCGGTCAGGGCGAGCAGCTGTGCCCGGCGCCATCCCGTCAGCAGCGCGAGGGCCGTGGCGTCCGCGCTGTACGTCACGGCGATCCCGAGCGCGCCGGGGCCGTGCCGGCCCACCGAACCCGCACCGTCGGGTTCTTCCTTGTCCAGCGGGGTCAGGGTGGTCAGCCCGGCGGCCGCCGCCCGCGCCAGGTCCGGTACGGCCGCGGCGAGCAGGGCCCAGGCACGGGTGAGCTTCGCCTGCCAGTCCGCCGCCTCACGCGCGCCGAGCCGCCGGCGCAGGGGCACCGAGAAGCAGTCGCGGTAGGGGTCGACGTCGTCCAGCGCCAGCTCCGGCACCCCGTCGGCGGCGAGCCTGCGCACCGGCTGCCAGTCGGCAGCCGTCTCGCCGGGCCCGCCGGCCCGCCACTCCTGCCGCCCGCTGCGTACGAGAAAGCCACCGGCCCCGGTGGCCCGCACCTCGGCCCAGCCCTGCTCCCCGGGCGCCGCCAGCCGTAACCGCCCGAGCGTAGGCAGGCTGAGCCGGCCGTCCACGTACGGCACCGGCACCGGCAGTTCCAGCTCCCCGGCCACCACGGCCGCGGCGGCGACGGCCGCCAGCTGCCCGGCGGAGTCCGCCTCGCACGACCGCCCCTCCCGTACGGCGTCCAGTGCGCCCAGCAGCCAGCTGCGCGTATAGGGGTGGTCCAGGACCGGGTCGAGGGCGTCGGAGGTCCGCTCGATCTCGCCCAGCAGCGCCCAGGCCCGGTCCCAGTCCTCGCCGCCGCCGTTGCCCCCGTTGCCGCCGCTGCCGCCGTCCAGATCGCTGTGCAGAAGGGCGAGCAATGTGCTGTTGAGTTCCTGCTGGGAGGCGGCCAGCTCCGCCGGATCGGACAACTCGGCGGCGGTGGCCGTCCGGGCGGTCCTGGCCTCGATCCCCTCGATCAGCGCCTGGAGATCCGCGCAGTAGACCGAGGTGTTGTCGAATCCGGATTCCGGCTTGTAGCGGTGGGTGTAGAGGCCGCCGCCGCACGAGCGTACGACAGGGCATTCCCGGCACTCCTTACTGACGCCGGCCAGGCCCAGCTGCCGGGCCCGCACCCCGGGATGGGCCGCCACCTGGTCGAACGAGTGGGAGAAGACGTCGAAGCCGGTGGCGGCCGCGCCGTCGTAGGCGCTCTTGAGCGAATCGACCTGCTCCAGAGTCCCGTCGGTCTCCACGACGACCAGATCGGTGGGCGCGAGGCCGAGCGACTCGGTGAGGCTGGGTCCGCCCGCCAGCGTGCTGAGTACGGAGGCGAAGAGCCGCACCGGAATCGGCCGGCCCTGCTGGTCCCAGCGGTCGAAGATGCGAAGCAGCCAGTCCGCGTAGGGCGTGCCTTCGCCGTCCGGCCTGGCCGGGGGCGTCTGCCAGGTGGCGTGCGGCAGCAGGTAGTCGATGCGCGGAGGGGCCAGCGCGGTCAGCGAGTCATGTACGGCGAGCGGGTCGTTGGCCACGTCGACCGTGCAGAGCAGGCCCAGATAGAGGTGCCGGTAGCGCTCCTCGCGGAGCAGATCGACGGCGCGTAGGACCAGGGGATGGCTGCTGCGGCCGTCCGCGAAGCGGCGGTGCCGGTCGTTCGCCGCCTTGTCGCCGTCGAGGGAGATGCCGACCTTGACCCCGTACTCGACGAAGAGGTCCAGGATACGGCTGCTCAGCTGCAGTCCGTTGGTGTGAATCCGCAGGTCCAGCCCGGCCACTCCGGCCAGGGCCCGGGTGAACTCCTCGCAGATCAGCCGGAGTCTGGCGGGCCCGGCAAGAAGAGGCTCCCCTCCATGGAGAATCACCGTGACGGAGGGGAGCGTATGTGCTTCGGCATGCTCGGCCAGCCGGGACGCGGTCCGCGAAACGGCCTCTTCCGAGATCACTTTCGGACGAGCGCGCCAGCTCTGATCTGCATGCTCGTAGACGTAGCAATGATCACAAGCAAGATCACACCTGCTGTGAACCTTGAGAACGATCTCGCGAAATGCGATCAGGCCGGTCATTCCGCCAGTCTAGAGCGCCGAGTTGAACGTCGGAGCCTGCACCGGACGGCCGCTTGTCGCCGGAAGTACCCGGCCGAGCTTCGCCGCGGCGGAGGCGCTGCGCACGTCGATCTCGGCCAGGGGCACACGACGCTTCTTCGCAGCGGCGAACGAAGGATTTGCAGAGGTCTTCACGGCCGTCCTTAGGGCATGGGCATGGTGATGACAACAGCGACGCTGTAGTGTCAGCGTGGACTTTACTCTTCTGCGCACTGATGGCAACTGAAGCACGGGACCTGCATACACGAGCGTTGCGTGGTGCTTGCGCCAAAAGATCGAATGCGAGCATTCCGTCAAAAGAGTGAGGGACAAACAGCAGACGGGGGTGGCTGTGACGGAGTTTCCCGGTCCACTGCGGAGCATGGTGTTCCGGAACAATGACCTTCCCGCGTTGTTCCATCATGCCGACAGCGCTGCAGTCTCGCGTCAGCAGGAATCCACCCAGGCCACCAGGACCCAGCTGCTTCTGCTGGTGCTGGCGGCCTTGGCGGCCGCGCTGCCGTGGAGTGTCGAGGTGGGAGCGCTCCAGCTCCTCGGCGCGCTCAGCGCTGCGGCGTACGCGGGCGTGCTGGTACTCAGCTTCCGGATCGCCCGGCGCAGGGCCAGGCCGCAGTGGCAACTGAACCGCTCTGCCGCCGAGTTCATCAAGTCACTCTGCTGGCGGTACGCCGTGCACGGCGCGCCGTTCGAGTCGGACACCGCGGATCCTGACGGGCTGTTCCGCACGCGTATGGAGGCGGGGTTGCAGGAGCTGCGGAAGATCGGCTGGCAGGATCCGCGGGGGGAGGCCGGCTCGGCTGCCGGTGTCGAAGTCACCGCGCCCATGCGGGAGTTACGGGGCCGGGCGTTCCACGTCCGCCGGGAGACGTACGTACGTGACCGGCTGATCGAGCAGCGCAACTGGTACCGCAGGCGCACCGAGGTGTCACGGAAGGCGACCACCCTGTGGGCCTCTTCCATAGCCGTACTCACCTTCCTGGCCCTG
Source organism: Streptomyces sp. A3M-1-3 (assembly GCF_024213665.1). GTDB lineage: Bacteria > Actinomycetota > Actinomycetes > Streptomycetales > Streptomycetaceae > Streptomyces. The sequence continues at coordinate 64,345 of NZ_JANAVP010000033.1, read as the reverse complement.
ACGTTCGGCACGCTGCGCGCCTTCGGGACGGGGCCGTCCGCGAACCTCGCCGGGCTGTTCTCCGCCGCGGCGGCGGCCGGCATCGCCTGGAACGAGGTCAGGCGCCACCACCCTCTCATCGAGGCGCACTCCGTGGTTGAGCGGGATCTGTCGGCCATGCTGGTCGAGATGCAGACCACGGTCACCGAGCCGCAGTGGTCCGGAGCCGTCTACGAGACCGAACGATACGTCTCGCCCCAGCACACCGACTGGCTGGCGCGGCACAGCAGTTGATGTGCACTCAGATGCGCCGCACGCCCTCGCACCACAGGACGGTCACTGGCTTGCCGAGTGCACGTGCGTATTCGACGATGTCCGACGTGCCGCCGCGGCCGCGCGCCGGGAGGCCGTCCCACACCGCGACCAGCCGGTCGCTGTTGTCGGCGATATAGGTACCGGCCGCGTAGTAGGCGTCATCACTGGAGTGGGCGTAGGCCATCCGGATCTCCTGTGTGGCCCGGCTCTTGAGCGCGCGGTAGCGGGCGAGCTCGCCGGGGTCGTCGAACCCCTCCTCGTAGTCACCGCTGGGAATGACGACCGTGAGGTCTGCCCCGCGCTCCAGCGCGATGTCCGCGAAGAGCTGGTCGGCGCCCGCGGCCAGACTCGACAGCGCCTCCATCGGCCCGTCGTGGTCGCACAGCAGAGCGCGCAGCCCGGCCCGGACCTCCTCGAGCGCCTCGCCCGGAATAGTCCTGTGGCCCGTCACCCCGATGCGCTTCATACCTGAAGCCTCCCCCGGGAATCCCCCTGTGCATCCTCTCAAAAGGGCGCAAGACGTCCAGGGGCGCGCAGGCGCGAGCCCCCGCCCGGATGCGCGCCGGGCGGGGGCCGCTCTGTGTTGCCGGCTGCAAGCTGGTGAGGCTGAGTGGGCTCAGTAGACGCTGACGCCGTACGCGCTCAGGGCCTCGGTGACCGGCTGGAAGAACGTCGTACCGCCGGATGAGCAGTTGCCGCTGCCGCCGGATGTCAGACCGATGGCACGGGTGCCCGAGTAGAGCGGACCGCCACTGTCGCCGGGCTCGGCGCACACGTTGGTGCGGATCATGCCGTAGACGACATCGCCGCCGCCGTAGTTGACGGTGGCGTTGAGGCCGGTGACGCTGCCGCTGTGGGTGCCGGTGGTTGAACCCCGGCGGGTGACGGACATCCCCACGGTGGCGTTGGCCGCGCTGGTGATGTCCTGGCCGCCGACCGTGCCCGGGTGCGAGAGCGAGGTGTTGCTGTACCGGACCAGGCCGTAGTCGTTGCCGGGGAAGCTGGAGCCTGCCGTCGGTCCGATGCTCGTGGTGCGCGAGGAGTTGGTGTACCAGGGCGGGTTGCCGTCGGTGCAGTGGCCGGCGGTCAGGAAGTAGTACGTGCTGCCGCTGCGGACGTTGAAGCCGAGCGAGCAGCGCCAGCTGGTCGCGTAGATGGCGTCACCGCCGGAGATCAGCTTGGAGAACTTGCCGGGCGTGCGCTCGATGCGGAGCGCTCCGGCGTTCGCGCCGGCTTCCCGCTTGATCTGGGCGATCTCGGCCTTCGAGACGGTGCTGTCGGCCGTGACGACAAGGGTGTTGGTGGCCTTGTCGACATGCCAGGCGGTACCGGCCACATCGGCGCGGAGCACCGACGCACCGGCCTGGGAGAGCTGGGCGGCGCTGTAGGTACCGGCCTGGTCGGCGCTGGCGGTGGGGACGGCGAGTGCGGCCACTGCGATGAGGCCGGTGGTCACGGCAAGCAGCCGCGTTCGTCTCGCCATACCGCTGCGGGGGGTGGTGCGCTTGATCCTCACTTTCGTTCCTCCCGAGGGGAATCGGGGGCCCGTTGTGGGGTTCGGGGCCCGTGAGGCGCAGCCGGGGGCACGTCCGGAATCCGGACACGCCGTGCCCCTGACAAGCGCTGCTCGGGAGTATTCGCGGCGTCAACCAACGTGCGCAAGGGCGCCTTTCGGCCGACCGGGAGCACGCACGCGCACCGGCCCCGGCGGCTCGTGATCCGCCGGGGCTGAGGTGTCTGGACCACCCCTGGTGACTGCCGTCCCGGTGGTCGGACGGTTCAGCGGTCGAGAAGGTTCCGCTCCCCTGCCGGCACCTCGAAGGGGAGGGCGTTCCCGGGCGGGCAGGGAAGGGGCAGATGAAGTGGCCGGCGAAGGCGCACGGCGGCAGCGGCGACCGGTTGAAGTCGAACGTCGCGGCGCGCTGTTCCCGCTGGTCCCCTCGGCGAGGACGGCCCAGAGCGACCCGTCCCCCTCCACCGCGATCTGGAGGGTGTACTCGTCACCGTCGAGCCGTCAGTCGACCTCCCCGCCGAGCCCGAGGCCCGCTCGCGGCCGTCGGCGTTCGCGACCCGTACGGTCCGCGGTTCGCGGTACGGGCGGTGCCCCGGCAGCGCTCAGCGGGGGTCGTACACGGTCGCCCCGATGCCCGCGAAGGCGCGGCGGGCGGCGGACGGCGGGTCGAAGACGCGCACCGCCCACAGCCCTTCGCGCCACTCCCCGGGGACGGCCGGAATTCGACCTTCCAGTCCTGCGCCGCGTCCGGCTGCGGGTCCGGATGTCCGGTCTGTGCTCATGGCGATCAACCCCGCCAGGTCAGCAGTCGCAGGAGCAGCAGTCACAGCAGTCGCAGCAGTCACAGTCGCGACAAGCGCCCCTGCGCCTCTTGCGCGACCAGGGGCCCTCGTACTCCTTCGCGCAGCACAGCTTGCACGTGCAGCACAGCCCGATCGCGACCGCGCAGCCCTCCCAGAAGCCCCGCCTTCCGGGGCGCTGCGGTTCGTTCGTGGGGTCGGCTCCGGGCGGCAGGCCGCCAGGCCCCCCGGGGCCGCCCCCGCCGTACGGGTTGCCGCCGCCGTACGGATTGCCCCCACCGTACGGGTTGCCGCCCTGGCCACCGTGCCCCCACGACTGGGGCGGCGGTCCGAACCCACCCTGCCCGCCCTGGTCCCCGTGGCTTCCCCGATGCGCACAGCCCGCCGTGCCGAAGGCGCGGTCGACCGACGCCTTCAGCTCGTGCGCGAGCAGGAGATGCGCCAGCTTGCCGTCCACGAACTCGGCGTCCTTCAGCGCCAGCCTGATCCCGTGCAGCGCGTCGTCGCACAGCCGCCGCGCCTCCGCGAGACCGGTGCCCGTCGCCGTGAGCGGGTTCCACGCGCCCGACGCCGCGTCAGATGCCCTGTCCTCCACGGCATCCAACAGGTGCGCGAGCCGTCCGAAGAGCCGGCCCGCCTCGGCCAGCGGCGCCGCGTTGCCCGGCCGGCCGGCCAGCACCGCGGTGTGGGCGAAGGCCGCCGCGGTGGCCGTCTCGGTCGGCTCGGTGATCGTCAGCAGCGGTGTGCCGGGTCCCGCGCCGGCCTCGATCCCCGCCTGCCGGCCGACCGCGTCGAGGAGTACGGCCGTGTCGAAGCCCAGCGCCGCCCCTGTGCGCGCCCCCGCCCTGTCCCAGCCGGCGGCGACCTTGCGGGCGGCGGCGGCCACTGGCCTACGGGCCAACAGCCCGTCCCGGTCGGCGACGTGGTCGCGTACCTTCGCCGAGGCGAGCACCAGCGAGACGGCGGCCGCGAGCCGGGCCCCCTCGCCCTGGGTGACCGGCGCGGTACGCATGCCGCGCAGCGGGCAGGGGCCTGCGGTGCGCCGCCAGTCCGTGCCGCGCTGAACTTGAGCCTCCGTCAGAACCGAGACGATCAGGCCGTCGTAGTTGGTGACGACCCGGGCGAACTGGCCGTGGTCACTCCGAAGTGCCAGACAGAGCCCACAGAGATGGGCCATCCACTCGGTTCTGAACCTCTTGGTGAGCCGGTGCGTACAAGGTCTGACGATTCCGAACAAGACAACCCCCCGCGAGTCGTTCACCCGTACGCCCCCTGTGTCACCCGTACGGATCGATGAGTCATATTTTCACTCTGTCAGCAGCGGGGTCCAGGAAGAACCTTGACGAATCGCCACAAGTTCTGCACCAGTACCGTCACGAAACCCCTGCGCGGTGACTATCCACTTGGCGCGCGATCCGCATCATGGACGACCATAGGTGTGCGGAACGCAGACAGACCGCTGCGAGAGGAGGCGTCCATGGGTTCGGTGCGCAAGGCGAGTGCCTGGCTGGGACTCGTCGAGGACAGCGATGACGAGCGTTACTACGACGACGAGTACGCCGAGGGATCCGCGGCCGGGAACCAGTGGGTGACCGACCCGCGTGTACGGGTGGCTTCCGAGGCCGCGCACGAGCACGGCCGCCGGATCGCCACGGTCACCCCGGACGGCTTCCGGGACGCCCGCGGCATCGGTGAGCTCTTCCGGGCGGGGGTCCCGGTGATCGTGAACCTGACCTCCATGGAGCCCTCCGACGCCAAGCGCGTGGTGGACTTCGCGGCCGGCCTGACCTTCGGCCTGCGCGGCTCGATCGAGCGCGTGGCCACCCGGGTCTTCCTGCTGTCCCCCGCCGACACCCAGGTCGTCAACGGCGAAGTCGCCGGACGCCCCGGGGACGGCTTCTTCAACCAGAGCTGAGCATGGGCACCTTCCTGGGGGCACCCCCGGACGGAGTCCGGGGGAGGTGGCTGGGGGAGCTCGCCGGTCCACCCGAGGGTCCTACCGGAAGGCGTCGAGACCGGTGAGCGCCTTGCCCAGCACCAGCTGATGCATCTCGACGGTGCCCTCATAGGTGAGTACCGACTCGAGGTTCGTCGCATGCCGCATCACCGGGTACTCGAGCGAGATCCCGTTGGCGCCGAGGATCGTGCGCGAGGTACGGCAGATCTCGATCGCCTCGCGCACATTGTTGAGCTTCCCGAAGCTGACCTGCTCGGGACGGAGCTTCCCCGCGTCCATACGCCGCCCCAGATGGTGGGCGAGCAGGATGCCCTTGTGCAGTTCGAGCGCCATGTCGGCCAGCTTGGCCTGGGTGAGCTGGAAGCCACCGATCGGCCTGCCGAACTGCTCGCGGGTCTTCGCGTACTCGACCGCCGCCTCGAAGCTGGCGCGTGCCGCGCCCATCGCTCCCCAGACGATGCCGTAGCGGGCGTGGTTCAGACAGTTCAGCGGCCCGCGCAGTCCGGTGACCTCGGGCAGTACGGCGTCGGCGGGCAGCCGCACCTCGTCGAGGACCAGCTCACTGGTGACGGAGGCGCGCAGCGACCACTTGTGCTTGATCTCGGGGGCCGAGAAGCCGGCCGAGTCGGTCGGGACGACGAAGCCGCGGATGCCGTCGTCCGTCTGCGCCCACACGACCGCGACTCCGGCCACCGAGCCGTTGGTGATCCACATCTTGCGGCCGGTCAGCACCCAGTCACCGCCGTCGCGCTTGGCGTACGTCCGCAAGCCGGCCGGGTCGGAGCCGTGGTCGGGCTCGGTCAGCCCGAAGCAGCCGATGATCGACCCCTGCGCCATGCCGGGCAGCCAGCGCTGCTTCTGCTCCTCGGAGCCGAAGCGGTGGATGGCGTACATCGCCAGCGACCCCTGTACGGAGACGAGCGAGCGGATGCCGGAGTCCGCGGCCTCCAGTTCCAGGCAGGCCAGGCCGTACTGGATCGCGGTGGCGCCCGCGCAGCCGTAGCCCTGGAGCGACATGCCGAGCGCGCCGATCGAGCCGAGCTCCCGGGCCAGCTCACGGATGCCGGGCAGCTCGCCCTTCTCGTACCAGTCGGCGATGTGCGGCAGTACCCGGTCGGCCGCCCAGGAGCGGACGGTGTCGCGGATGGCCAGGTCCTCGGTGCTCAGCAGGTCGTCGATGCCCAGCGGATCGCCGGCGTCGAAGGGCGGCAGCTTCGAGGGTGCGGACGACGACATACGGGGCCTCCCGGCGGGCAGGGCTAAAACTAGCAGTGGTAGTTACAGCTCGGCGCCGACGTTACGGCTCAACGCCCCGCCCGTCCAGACCCGGCCGCCTCGGCGGGTTCCCGGTGCGCCGTGGGGGCAGGGACGCGTGCCTTCCGGAGCGGCGTCTCTTCCTGGTGTTCCTCCTGCTGTTCTTCGTGCTTCGCCGCGCACTCCATCACCTTCGGCAGCCGCAGCGCGGCCAGCGCGCCGAGCAGCAGCAGACCCGCACTGACGAAGAGGGTCACATGCAGGCCGTGGACGAAGGAGTTCCGCGCGGCCGTGCGCAGCGCATGCCCGGCGGATCCGCCGAGGTGGGCCGCGACCTGGTAGGCCTCACCGAGCGAGTGGGCGGCGGCCGTGCTCTCGGCGGAGGGGACCCCGGCCACCCGGGAGAGGGCCGGCGAGTAGGCGGCGTTCATGACACTGCCCAGCAGGGCGATGCCCATACCCGCGCCCAGCTGGTACGACGTCTCGCCGATGGCCGCGGCGCCGCCCGCCTGCTCCGCAGGCGCTTCGCTGAGCATCGACTCGTACGCGCCGAAGAGCGTGGTCTGCAGGCCGAAGCCGAGCAGGACGAACCCGGCGGTCAGCAGCAGGGGACGGTCGTGCTGCCCCATCAGCGTCAGCAGCAGGACGGCGGCGGCGGTGAGCGCGAAGCCGAGCGAGACCATCACGCGCGGGCCGAGCCGGTGCAGGGTGTACGAACCGGTGGCGCCGGCCGCCATGGCGGCGAAGGTGAGCGGCAGCAGCCGCAGCCCGGTCTCCAGCGGGCCGAGCTCCAGGACCAGCTGGAGGTACTGGACGGCTATCAGCTCCAGGCCGACCAGCGCCAGCATGGCCAGGACGATGCAGCCCACGGAGGTGGAGAACGTGGGCCGGGTGAACATCCTCACGTCGATCAGCGGCTGGCTGCGCCGCTTCTGCCGACGTACGAAGAAGACCAGCAGCACCGCGCCGATGATCAGCGGGCCGAGGGTCTTCGCGTCGAGGATGCCCTCACCACCGCCGGCCCGCTTCACACCGAGGACGACGCCGAGCACTCCGGCCGCGGCCATGAGTGCGCCGAGCACGTCCCACGGGCCGTTGCCCTCGCCCTTGGACTCGGGGAGCAGCCAGCGGCCGACCGGCAGGATCAGCGCCATCAGCGGGATGTTGATCAGGAAGACCGAGCCCCACCAGTAGTGCTGGACGAGGAATCCGCCCAGCACCGGGCCGGTGGCGGCGCCTATCGCGGCGACCGCTGTCCAGATGCCGATGGCGGTGGCCCGCTCCCGGCGGTCAGGGAAGACCTGGCGGAGGATCGAGAGCGTGGCGGGCATGATCATGGCGCCGCCGACGCCGAGCAGGGCCCGGGCCGCGATCAGCACCTGCGGGGTGTCGGCGAGGGCGGCGACCGCGGAGGCCGCGCCGAACAGGCCGTATCCGAGCAGCAGGATGCGGCGGCGGCCCACGCGGTCGCCGAGCGTGCCGAAGAGGATCAGCAGCGAGGCACAGACCAGCGGATAGGCGTCAACGATCCAGAGCAGCTCGATCGAGCCGGGGCGCAGGTCCTCGGTGACGGCGGGGACGGCGACATGCAGCACGGTGGCGTCGAGGGCGACGAACAGCAGGCTCACGCACAGGACGACGAGGACGACCCAGCGGTTGGCGCCGTCGGCGGCAGCGACGAGGCGTTGCCAGGGGGCGTCGGGGCGGCGGGTGCCGGCCGTGTTCGTCCCTGACATGTACGTACCTCCCAGTGAACCCTCGCGCTCGGCGGACCAGCGAGGACGGCGTTTTGCGCGTATCTCGGGGTCCCGGCATCGACAGGCGAGTGAGCCGTCAGCGTACGCGAGTTCGCGGCCGTGGTGCGTGGTCCATCTCTCACCTCCGCAGGCCGCGTGGTGTGGCGTACGCCACTCCTGCCTTTGCGTACACGCCGAAGGGCGGCCGGCGGTTCGCGCGCAGCCCGGATAATCGCCCCGTGACTGCTCTTGTTTCTGCCTCGCCCCTGCGCTCCACGGCGTCACCTGCCCGGACCGCGCTGCGCCGGGCGGCCCCCGCGCTGCTCGCGTATGCAGCGGTCCGGCTGTTCGGCGTCGCGGTGCTGGGGGTGTGGGGAGCGGCGGCGGGCAGCAGCCCGCACCAGCTGCTGTCCGCGCGCTGGGACTCGCTCTGGTACACCCGCGTCGCCGAGCTCGGTTACGGCTACGAAGTGCGGCTCGGACACGGCGACGTCCACTCCAATCTGGCCTTCTTTCCGCTGCTGCCGTGGCTGAAGCGGCTGTTCTCGGCGATCAGTCCGCTCTCGTCCGCGGATGCCGGGCTCGTGGTGGCCTGGACGGCCTCGCTGTTCGCCGCCTGGGGGATCTTCGCGATCGCCGACCGGCTGTACGGGCGCCGGGCCGGGACACTGGCGGTGGTGCTGTGGGCGGTGCTGCCGGTGGGCATCGTCCAGTCGATGGCGTACAGCGAGACGCTCTTCACCGCGCTCGCGGCCTGGTCGCTTTACGCGGTGCTGCGGGGGCGCTGGGTGTGGGCGGGGGTGCTGGCCTCCCTGGCCGGACTGACCCGGCCGGTGGGAGCCGCTGTGGTGGCGGCGGTCTGGGTCGCCGCGGCGGTGGAGCTGATCCGCGGTCCGCGCGACGGCGGGTGGGGCGACGGCGGGCCGCGCGGCCGGTGGCGGATGCTGCTGGGCGTGGTGCTGGCTCCGCTCGGCGCCGCGGGCTATGTGCTGTGGGTCGGGCACCGGACCGGCGGCGGACTCTTCGGCTATCTCGATGTGCAGGGGCAGTGGGGCAACGGCTTCGACGGGGGGTGGGCGTTCGCGCGGTTCATCGGCGAACGGCTGGCCTCGCCCGCCTTCGCGGCCGGCATCGGCCTGATCGCCGGAGTCGTACTGGTGCTCCGGCTGTACCGGCTGTGCGTGCGGCAGCGCCAGCCGCTGCCGTTGCTGGTGTTCTGCGGGATCGTGGTGGCTCTCGCCCTGTGCGCCTCGGGCTACTTCGGCTCCAAGCCGCGGCTGCTGATGCCGGCCTTCCCGCTTCTGCTGCCGGTCGCCGTGGCGCTGGCCCGCCTGCGTACGTCACGGGTGGCGCTCGTGCTGGGCCCGGTGGCGCTGGCCTCGGCGGTGTACGGGGCGTTCTGGCTGAACGGCACCGGGCCTCCGTGAGCGCGCGGCAAATTCGCCGCAGCGCCTGGGTGAATGAATTCCGGCGGACGCACCACTGCCGTATCAATAATCAATTGAATTGATCCGAACATCATTCTCGATCCGGCACGGGCTTTCCTGGACTCATAGGAATTAAGCCCGGATTGAGACCAACTCCACATCACATCGTCATCACAAAGCGACCGATTCGACGTGGGCTCCGACGCGGTCGCTGTAACGTCGATTGAGTGCGTACCGACCGAACTTTCACCCGTCTGGACCGGGTCTTCGCCCGGCTGGACCGTGAGCCCGAACGACCGGCCCATCTAGAGATCCCTCGGATGAGCCGGCACCGTATCGTGCTCCTCGGCTCGACCCTGGGTTTCTACCTGGCGATCGTCGTGGCCGTGCTGACCACGTCCTGGCTGGTCCGACTGGACTGGCAGATCATGTTTTTCCGGCCGTACGAGCAATGGCCCGAACTCCACGCGTTCCTCGACTACTTCGTCGTACTGGGGCAGCGCGGCCCCACCGCGGTCATGGTCGCCGCCTGGCTCGGCTGGCGGTCGTGGCGGCAGCACACCCTGCGCCCGCTGATCACGCTCGGCGTCTCCCTGCTGTTGCTCAACGTCACCGTGGGCGCGGTGAAGCTGGGCCTCGGCCGGCTCGGTCCGCACTACGCGACGCAGATCGGATCAGCCGAACTCTTCGCGGGCGGCGATATATTTCCTTCCGGACACACCGCCAACGCGGTGGTGACGTGGGGCATCCTCGCGTACCTGGCTTCCACGCTGCGGACCAGGCGCTATCTGTCCGTGCTGTCCGCCGTCGTGGCCCTCGGCGTCGGCGCGACCACCGTCTACCTCGGTACGCACTGGGTGAGCGACGTCCTGCTGGGCTGGGCCGCCGGCCTGCTGATCCTGCTCGCTCTGCCCTGGTTCGAGCCGCTGATCGCCGCTGCCGAGGCGTGGATTCTCGCCAGGCGCGACGAGCTGTGGACCCGGCTGCGCGAGCGCGGCACCTCGGTGCCGGTACCGGTACCGGTTCCGGCGCGTGTCAGGCCCGCGCTGTTCCCGCAGCGCGGGCCGGCGGCGGGGGAAGGCACCCCGGTCTGCGAGCCGGTGGGCACCGGGCGCGGCGTCACGGCCGGCAGCGTCATCACCGGCAGGACCACCGCGCATCTCGCGCCCAAGCCGCACACGACCCGCTCCGAGCGGACGCCGGTCACGCCGGTGGGCAGCCGCCGGCCGCCGCACCCGGAACGTGCGGCTCGCAATCCCTCGGCCCGCCCGGTGGCGGGCGGCTGAGACCCGGTGGAGGTACGCACCACCTCGCCACCGCGAGACGAGGCCCCGACAAGCTCCCTCAAGGAGCCTGCCGGGGCCTCGGTCCGTAACAGCCTGTATCAGCCGCGCCTCAGCCCGCCTCAGCCCTTCCAGCAGCGACGGACGACGCCGCCGTCGACCTCGAAGTTCAGTCGCCCGGCCAGGTACTCCATGGTGATGATCGAGCCCGGCGGCAGCGATCTGACGGTGCTCCAGCCGCGGTTGCGGGCCAGCTGCTCGGCGGCGGCCGCATCCAGGCCGACGTACGACTCGGGGCTGTCGGCGGGGTCTGCGGAGGGGGTCGGTATGGGTGCCATGACATTCACCGTAGGCGTCGGACGGCAGGGGCGGTAGTCCGGGCCCGTCAGCCGGGCGCATCACCATTCGTCCCCCACGGGTCACGCTTGTGTCACAGGATCACGACACTCGATTCCTTCGAACAGACTGTCTCGAATGGGCAGTTCCGCTGTTGACTCCGGGCAATTCCATGGCCACCGCGCACCCCCGTGAACAACCCCCCGAATTCCCGCCGGACAATGCGCCGGAACGCCCGCCACGATTTCCCCGGCACCGGTCGGCGCGGGCCGCCTGACGGGCCATTGGCAATTCACGGTTTCCCCACCGGATCCACACAACGGTATGCGTCCTGGCGCGTCCACGCCCTGTTGGGCACCGCCGCCTGCAAGCATCATGGCTTGAGCCTGAAGCCCGATCCGCAGACGGGACGGACCAGCGAGGGGACAGCGATGGGGACGGACACCGCAGAGGCCATTGCGGGACCGGAACGGATCAAGGGTCCCGGCCGGATCATCGTGGACTGGCTGACCACCACCGACCACAAGAAGATCGGCCATCTCTATCTGATCACGTCGTTCCTGTTCTTCCTGATCGCCGGCCTGATGGCCCTGATGATGCGCGCCGAGCTGGCCCGGCCGGGCATGCAGCTGATGTCGAACAACCAGTTCAACCAGGCGTTCACCCTGCACGGCACGATCATGCTGCTGCTCTTCGCCACCCCGGCCTTCGCCGGCTTCGCCAACGAGATCATGCCGCTGCAGATCGGCTCCCCCGACGTGGCGTTCCCCAGGCTGAACATGCTGTCGTACTGGCTCTACCTCTTCGGCGGCGTGATCGTGCTCGGCTCGCTGCTGACCCCGACCGGGCCGCCGAACTTCGGCTGGACCGCGTATGCCCCGCTCAACAGCCTGGAGCGGTCCCCCGGCATCGGCGCCGACATGTGGATCATGGGGCTCGCGCTCGCCGGCTTCGGCACGATCCTCGGCGCGGTCAACTTCATCACCACCATCATCGGGATGCGCGCGCCCGGCATGACGATGTTCCGGCTGCCGATCTTCACCTGGAACGTGCTCTTCACCTCGATCCTGGTGCTGTTCGCGTTCCCGGTGCTCGCCGCCGCGCTGCTGGTGCTGGAGTCGGACCGGCGGTTCGGATCGATGGTCTTCCAGCCGGAGTTCGGCGGTGCGCTGCTCTGGCAGCACATGTTCTGGTTCTTCGGCCATCCCGAGGTCTACATCATCGCGCTGCCGTTCTTCGGCATCATCACCGAGATCCTGCCCGTCTTCTCCCGCAAACCGATCTTCGGCTACCTCACGCTCGTGGGGGCGACCATGGCCATCACCGCCCTCTCGGTGGTCGTCTGGGCGCACCACATGTTCGCCACCGGCGCGGTGCTGCTGCCCTTCTTCTCCTTCCTGTCGTTCCTGATCGCGGTCCCGACGGGAGTGAAGTTCTTCAACTGGAGCGGCACGATGCTGAGGGGGTCACTCAGCTTCGAGGCCCCCATGCTCTGGGCGGTCGGCTTCCTGGTGAGCTTCCTGTTCGGCGGGCTGACCGGCGTGATCCTCGCCTCGCCGCCGATGGACTTCCATGTCACCGACACGTACTTCGTGGTGGGGCACTTCCACTACGTCGTCTTCGGGACGGTGGCGTTCGCGACCTTCGCCGGCTTCCACTTCTGGTGGCCCAAGTTCACCGGCAAGATGCTCGACGAGCGGCTCGGCAAGATCCACTTCTGGACGCTCTTCATCGGCTTCCACATGACCTTCCTGGTGCACCACTGGCTGGGCGCCGAGGGCATGCCCCGCCGGTACGCGGACTATCTGGCGGCCGACGGCTTCACCGCACTGAACACGTTCTCGACCATCGGGTCGTTCCTGCTCGGGCTGTCCACGCTGCCGTTCCTCTACAACGTCTGGAAGACGGCGAAGTACGGGAAGAGGGTCGAGGTCGACGACCCGTGGGGGTTCGGGCGCTCCCTGGAGTGGGCGACCTCCTGCCCGCCGCCCCGCCACAACTTCGTGACGATCCCCCGAGTCCGCTCGGAGTCGCCGGCCTTCGACCTCCACCACCCCGAGTACGCGGCACTGGCGGAGGAGGGGCAGATCAGAGCAGAGCCCGGGAAAGCCGGTCCCGTACAGCCCTGATGTGGTCGGACAGCTCCAGCGGCTCGACGACCTCGAACTCGAAGCCCATCAGCACGACATGGATCACCATCACGTCGAGGCCGGCGGCTCCGGTGCGCAGCAGGCAGCTGTGCTCGTCCACGGCCTCCAGTGCCCCGGCGGACGGTGAGACGGCCTGGGCCGCCTCCTCCAGCGGCACCAGTAGCCGGATCACTGCCTGGGCGGCGTAGGCGTGGGTGGAGACCCCCTGCGAGACGTACGCCGCCAAGTCGTCGGCCGGCGGCTTGCGCGGGGCGAAGCGCGGGCCGTGCGGCGGCTTGGGGACGATCCGGTCCACCCGGAACGTACGCCAGTCGGCGCGGTCCAGGTCCCAGGCGACGAGATACCAGCGGCGTTCGGTGCACACCAGGCGGTGCGGTTCGGCGGTGCGCCGGGTGGTGGAGCCCTCGTGGTCGCGGTACTCGAAGCGCAGCCGTTCGCTGTCCCGGCAGGCGTTGGCCAGTTCGGTGAGCACGGACGGGTCGACCGACGAGTTCCCCGGGCCGTGCAGCATGGGCACGGTGAAGGCGTTGAGCGCGCTGACCCGCCGGCGCAGCCGGTCCGGCAGTACCTGTTCGAGCTTCGCCAGAGCGCGTACGGACGTCTCCCCGATGCCCTCGATGCCGTTGCCCGCGGCGGTGCGCAAACCGACGGCGACCGCGACGGCCTCCTCGTCGTCGAGCAGCAGCGGCGGCAGCTCGGCCCCCGCGCCGAGCTGGTAGCCGCCGCCCGTGCCGGGGCTGGCGTTGACGGGGTAGCCGAGTTCGCGAAGCCGGTCGACGTCACGCCGTACGGTGCGCGGGGTGACGCCGAGCCGGTCCGCCAGGTCGGCGCCGGACCACTCGCGGTGGGCCTGGAGCAGGGACAGCAGGCGCAGCAGTCGTGCCGAGGTCTCCAACATGGCCCAGAGTCTGCCACCCCTTGCGGACAACTACGGTCCTCAAGCCCACCCCGGGCACAGCCCCGGCCGGCCACCCGCCTGGCTTGCCGCGGCGTCAGGCTTGGCACGTGCCAGGCGGCCACCGCGTCAGCCGGACCAGCGCGTCAGGCTGCGCACCGCGTCAGGTGCGCGCCGCGTCAGGCCGGCCGGCCTGGTCAGGCTGCGCGGCGCTTACTGATCTGGGCCGCGGCCTTGTCCCGGAGTGCGTACGCCCCGCCCATCGCCGCCCCGCGCGTGCGCAGCACGGAGTCCCGCAGGACGCTGCGCGAGCGGCCGCGGTGGTCCGCCAGGAGTTCGGTGAAGATCGCCTCTTGCCGCTCGGCAATCCGCGCCGGGTCGAACCTGGCCGAGGAGGCCAGGGCCGCCCGGCCCATCCGGCGCCGCAGGTCGTCGTCCTCGACCAGTTCCAGCAGCGCGCCGGCGATCGCCTCCACATCGCCCGGCGGGACCAGCCGGCCGTCGACGCCGTCGTCGATGATCTCGCGCGGGCCGTTCGGACAGTCGGTCGAGACGACGGGCAGTCCGCAGCGCATCGCCTCGACGATGGTCATGCCGAAGGACTCCGTCCGGGAGGTGGACGCGGCGATCGAGCCCTTGACCCACTCGCGTTCCAGCGGGCTGACGGAGCCCATCAGGGAGACCTGGTCGACGAGGGCGAGTTCCCTGATGAGGAGGGACAGGGCGGTCTGCTCGTTGCCGGTCGCGTCGCCGCTGCCGTATATCCGCAGCCGCCAGTCGGGGTGGGCCGCGACCACCTTGGCGAATGCCTGGACCAGCAGGTCGTACCGCTTGACCGGGGTGAGCCGGCCGGCCGCGACGATCACCTTCGCCGAGCCGTCGGCCGGCTCGACCGAGGCGGCGGGCACGCTGTTCGGCACGGCGTCTATCCGTACGCCGGGCAGCCGCAGCCTGGTGCGGTACGCGCGGGCGTCGGCCTCGGTGACCGTGGTGACCGCGTCGAGCAGCGCGTACTGGCTGCCCAGCTCGCGCCGCAGCCGGTGGCCGTGGCTGTCGAGGGTCAGGTGCTCCTGGCCGACCCGCACCGGGCCGCGCCGGGCCTGCCGGGCTATGTGCACGTTGAGGCCGGGGCGCGTACCGACGACCACGTCCGCCTCCAGGGACCTCAGGTACTCGCCTATCCGGGTGTCGGTAAGCCGGCTGTACTGCTTGCGGCGGCCGTCGCCGCTCGCGAAGACCCGCGCCGGCAGGTCCCGGTCGGGGTGCTCGCCGTCGAAGTCCGGGCTGCCCTCGCGCAGATCCACCAGGTGACGCATGCGCACCCCCGCGGGCGTGCCCATCATCGGCCGCTGCCGGGTCCGGAAGACCGAGACGATCTCGATGTCGTGGTGCTCCGCGAGCGTCTCGGCGAGGTTGAACGTCGTCCGGATCGTGCCGCCGATTCCATACGCGTTGTGAAGCAGGAACGAAATGTGCATGCGCGGACAGATCCCCCTGTGATGAACAGCCGTTGTTCGTTGGTCGGCGAACAGCTGTGCCATTGATATCAGGTACAAGGATCTCACCGCCCGGCCAGGACTTCAGGGCCGGTAGGCCAGCTGGGGTACGTCGAAGCAGTTCTCGGTCATCTCCCCGCCCTGGGTGACCCAGCCGCGCCCGTCCTGCCAGCGGGCCACCGAGAGACAGGCGTGCCGGGTCGTCGGCGGAGCGGCGGACTTCTCGTACGAGACAGGCAGCAGCAGGCCCCGTGCGGTGCACGGCTCGGGGCGGTTCAGGAAGCGCTCCACACAGGCGCGGGTGAGGTCCGGCAGACAGGACTCGGCGGCGTCGGTGAACCACATCGCCGCCGCCCAGCCCTCCAACTGCCACTGTGATGGTGGCTGTGACTGAGGGCGGCCCTTCACGGCCTCCCGGAACTCGCGTACCGCCGGGTGGTCCTTGTCCTCGTAGTTGCGACTGGCCCCCGTCACCCACAGGGCGTTGCGGCAGCTCGGGGAGTCCTTGAAGTCCTCGGGGACGGTGGCGGACCAGTTCTGCACGTTGGTGACCTTGGCGGTGACGCGGGCGCCCACCGCGTCCATCGCCTCGCACAGACGGGCGTTGCCGTGGGTGTCCATCGCGTCGAAGACGAGGTCGACGCCGCGGTCCTTCAGATCGGCCGCCACCGCCCGGAAGTTGGGCAGTGCGAAGTCGACCTGCTCGCTGACGACCCGGTACCGTTCCTAATCAGTGAGCAGGAGTGAGTCTTGGACCCACGTCCCGTCGCTGCGCGCATCCCGAACGGTTTTGGGTGCGCTGGTCGCCCGCGTTCCTTGTTTGTTCCCTGTCCGGGCACGTGGCTCGTGACCATGGTCCGTGACAGGGCGGCGGGTTTCCTCGCTCCCCCGGAAGACCGATGGGGCCTGGGCGGTCCGATGCCCGTGCACATCGCTCTGATGTGCACGGGGCGGTGCCGTCCGTCGCCGGATCGGGTGTCCGAGGGCGCGTCGTCCGATAGCGATGCTTGCGGCATCGTGCCGGGTGGTCTTACATCGGGGCGCGTTCAGGGGCTTCTGCCAGTGCTGCGCGCCCCACTGGGAGGTGTAGGCGGGGTCCACGGCCACGATGGCGATGCCGAGTTCGGCGGCCATCGACACCAGCCGGGATTTGAGCTTCGCCGTGGGGATGCCGGAGATGAGTTGCCGGAACCGCTTCTTGCGGCCGTGTTTCTCGATCTGGTCGCCGGGCTCGCCGGCACGGTGCATGTGATGGACGCCGGACGGATCGTCACCTCCGGACCGCGCCGACCGGGTACTGGCGGGGGCCCCATGAGTGTGGAGATCGAGCTGCGAGGGGCCCGGGTACGGTACGGGCCGCTGGAGGCCCTGCACGGCATCGACCTGGCCGTCCCCGCGGGCGGCGGGCTCACCGTACTCCTCGGGCGCAACGGGTCTGGCCGCACGACCGCGCTGCGCGCGCTCGCCGGTTCCGTGCCGCTCGCCGCCGGGCAGGTGCTGTGGCGCGGGGCCGACGTCACCCGGCTGCGGGCGCACGACCGGGCGCGCCGCGGCCTGTGTTTCGTACCGGATCAGCAGGCCGTGTACGCCACGCTGACGGTCGCGGAGAACCTGGAACTCGCCTCGCCACAAGGGGACTTCACGGCCGCCGTGGACGGCTTCCCGGCGCTGCGCCCGCTGCTGGCGCGCCGGGCGGGCACCTTGTCGGGCGGCGAGCAGCGGATGCTCGCGGTCTCCCGCGCGCTGCTCTCGCGCGCCCGCCTCGTGCTGGTCGACGAGCCGGTGCAGGGCATGTCGCCCTCCGTGGCGGCCCGTACATACGAACTGCTCGGCGGTCTCGGCGCCGCGGTGGTGGTCGCCGAGCAGCGGCTGCCGTCCGGCCTCGGCGGCCGGGCGGCGGGGCCGCCCGGCGGTGGTGGTGGTGCACGAACTCCGGCGAGGCGCTGTGGTGTTCAGCGGGGAGGCGGCCGAACTGCTCAGCGGCCCGAGCCGGCGTCCTCCGGCAGGGCCAGCATGACGCCGGCCGCGAGCCGGTCCGGGGAGGGGCCGATCACCTTGGCGTTGGCCTGGTAGAGGGCGGTCCAGCCGCCCTTGATCCGGTACCGGCGGGCGAGGGAGCTCAGGGTCTCGCCCCGTCGCACGACATGGGCGCGGCCCTTCAGCCCGTACCGCACGGAGCAGACCGGCCAGGCTTTGAAGCCCTGGGTGCGCAGCACTTCCTCCGCGACCTTGATCTGTTCCTCGCGGGTGGCGAGATCGGCGCGCGCGGCGTACGCGAGTCCGCCGTACTCCTCCCAGGTCGGCTGCCAGAACTGCAGCCCGCCGTAGAAGCCATTGCCTGTGTTGATGTGCCAGTTCCCGCCGCTCTCGCACGCGGCGAGGCAGTTCCACGGCCAACCGGTGGCGGCGCAGGTGGAGGTGGAGGCGGAGGCGGAGGGGACGCTGCCGGATTCCGTCGGTCCGGGGGCGGGTGGCGGGGGCGCCGCCCGGGCGCTCAGTGGCACGGCGGCCGGCACAGCGGCCAGCACGGCGGTGAGCAGGGCAACCGGCCAGAGGCGGAGTTTCGGCATCGGATCACGCTATGCAGCTCTACGGATCATCCTCCCGATGCCGCGCGGCAGACCCCGAAGCCCACCCGCTCGGCCGACGGCCGCGGAGCCGGCCCATCGCGGCGGCCGGTTCGATTCCGTTCCCTTTCCTGCGTGACTCCGGCCGAGGAAAGCCCGTTGTGCTCTGAGAGCCGGGAACCACCCGGCACCGCACCGAGTCCGAGGAGCACCCCGTGCCGCGCATGCTCGACGTCAGTCATGACGTACGCGCCGAGATCGGCGACGAAGAAGCCGACCTGCTGCTCGCCGGCGAGACCTCGCCGGGCAACTACGACTGCACCTCCTGCCGCACGCCGGGCGACGCCGAGCAGGAGCGGACCAGCACCGTGCTGTTCGTCGGCAACGAGACGGCCGTGCTCGCCTTCGCGCACGCGTCCTGTATTCCGTCCCAGGTGGTGACGGTGTCCGAGGAGCAGCTTCAGGGCGCCGTCCGCAGCATCACCAGCGAGGAGGGGGGTGCGGGGCAGCAGCCCGGCCGGCAGGCGGTGCTCGGCGTCACCAGCGGGCTCGTACTCATCGACGGCGACCTGCACCCCGCTCTCGTCGTCGAGCCGACCGCACCGATCGCCCGCCCCGGCTCCTCCGGCCCCGGCGACGACTTCCTGCCGCTCCTCATCGAGCAGGGCTTCCTGCCGGTCACGGATGTCGCTCAGCGGCCGTCCGGTCTGCCCGGCTGGTCCGTACTGCTCGCCATGGGCCAGCTGCACGCCGTGCTGCAGCCGGGCACCGGCGGCGGCAGCCCGGTCTCCTGGTGGCAGGCCCACCAGCCGCTGCAGGTCACCGACGGCTGGCGCGCGGCGGCCAACCGGTCGCACACCGTCCTGGTGTACGCGGTCCCGGTCGGCTCCATTGGCCAGCAGCCGCGCGAGGACCTGCTCCGGGATGCCCTGGAGAAGGCCGCGGCCGCCGGAGTGCTGGTCGCGGCCGCGATGCCGCTGGCGGGCACCTGACCGGCCAAACCGGGGCCTGAGTGCGCCGGGGGTGCGCCGGATGCTCCGGCCGCACCCCCGGCGATCTGCGATTTCTTCGTCCGGCCCGCATCCGTCGGGCGCCCGGTTCGTTGGCAGATACGTGCATTCATACGATCCCTCCCGCCACCAGCCGTTCGCCGGCCAGATTCCCGCGATGCGACCGTCCCGGGACACCCAGGTCGGCCACTTCTCGCACACCCCGATCTACGACGCGCTGTACTCGGAGTACCGCCGGTCCTTCAGGGCCCTGCCGGGGGACCGCAGCGGCGAGGAGGATCTGAGGTTCACGGCCTTCGGTATCGGGGTGCACGGCGGCCCGAGCAGCCACGGCGGATCCTGGCACAGCGCCGCGTGGCACAGCGGCGGCCACAGCGGTCACGGCAGCCACAGCGGGCACAGCGGTGGGGCCGGGCACGGCGCAACCGGAAACAGCGGCGGGCGGCAGCACCACACCGGGAGTCACCTCCCGGCGGCGCTGCCGCCCGCGCCCCGCAGGGGGCTCTGAGCCGTACTCCGGCCCTACTTCTTCTTGTGCTTGCTGCCGCGCTTCTCCCGCACCCGCACCGAAATGTGGATCGGGGTGCCCTCGAAACCGAACTCCTCGCGCAGCCGGCGCTCGACGAAACGCCGGTAGCCGTGCTCGAGGAAGCCGGAGGCGAAGAGCACGAAGCGGGGCGGCTTGGTGCCGGCCTGCGTGCCGAACAGGATGCGCGGCTGCTTGCCGCCGCGGATCGGGTGCGGGTGGGAGGCGACGATCTCGCCGAGGAAGGCGTTCAGCCGGCCCGTCGGGACGCGCGTCTCCCAGCCCGTCAGGGCGGTCTCGATCGCGGGGACCAGCTTCTCCATGTGGCGACCGGTCAGGGCCGAGACGTTGACCCGCGGGGCCCAGGCGATCTGGGCGAGTTCGGTCTCGATCTCGCGCTCGAGGTAGTAGCGGCGCTCCTCGTCGAGCGTGTCCCACTTGTTGAAGGCGACGACCATGGCGCGGCCCGCTTCGACGGCCATGGTGATGATCCGCTGGTCCTGGACACTGATGGATTCGCTCGCGTCGATCAGTACGACCGCGACCTCGGCCTTCTCCACGGCGGCGGCGGTACGCAGCGAGGCGTAGTAGTCCGCGCCCTCCTGGAGGTGGACCCGGCGGCGGATACCGGCGGTGTCCACGAACTTCCAGGTGATGCCGCCGAGCTCGATCAGCTCGTCGACCGGGTCACGGGTGGTGCCGGCGATCTCGTTGACGACCACCCGCTCCTCCTGCGCCACCTTGTTGAGCAGCGAGGACTTGCCGACGTTCGGGCGGCCGATGAGCGCGATACGGCGCGGGCCGCCGATGACATTGCCGAAGGTCTGGGCCGGGGCCTCGGGCAGCGCCTCGAGGACGGCGTCCAGCATGTCGCCGGTGCCGCGGCCGTGCAACGAGGAGACGGGGTGCGGCTGGCCGAGGCCCAGCGACCACAGCGCGGTCGCGTCCGCCTCGCCGCTCGGGCCGTCGACCTTGTTGGCGCACAGCACGACGGGCTTTCCGGCCCGGCGCAGCAGCTTGACGACGGCCTCGTCGGTGTCGGTCGCGCCGACGGTGGAGTCCACGACGAAGACGACCGCGTCGGCCGCCTCGATGGCGTACTCGGCCTGGGCGGCGACGGACGCGTCGATGCCGAGCACGTCCTGCTCCCAGCCGCCGGTGTCGACGACCTTGAAGCGGCGGCCGGCCCATTCGGCCTCGTAGGTGACGCGGTCGCGGGTGACGCCGGGCTTGTCCTCGACGACGGCTTCGCGGCGGCCGATGATGCGGTTCACCAGGGTCGACTTGCCGACATTCGGGCGGCCGACGACGGCGAGGACGGGCAGCGGGCCGTGACCGGCCTCGCCGATCGCGCCCTCGACCTCCTCGGCGTCGAAGCCCTCCTGCGCGGCGAGCTCCATGAACTCCGCGTACTCGGCGTCGCCAAGCTCCCCGTGCTCATCGCCGGAGTGGATCTGGTCGTTCATGAAGTCCGTACCTCGTTCGTTGCATCATCGATGGACCACAGTCCGCGGCCCACTACTCAAGTCTCGACCAGTCAAGTCTCGCCTAGCGCCCGGTGAGGCGCTTGGCGTTTTCCAGGTGGGCGGTCAGCCGCTCCTGGATGCGCACGGTGGCTTCGTCCAGCACCTTGCGCGTACGTCGGCCGCTCCGGTCGCCCGCCTCGAAGGCCTCGCCGAACACGACGTCGACGCGGCTGCGCAGCGGGGGCAGCCCCCGTATCAACCGTCCGCTGCGCTCGGTGCTTCCCAGCACCGCCACCGGAACGATCGGCGCACCGCTGCGTACGGCGAAGTACGCGAGCCCGGCCCGCAGTGAGGCGAAGTTGCCCTCGCCCCTGGTGCCCTCGGGGAAGATCCCGAGTACGCCGCCGTTCTCCAGTACGCCGAGTGCGCTGGTGATCGCTGCGCGGTCGGCGGTCGTACGGTCCACTTTCAGCTGACCGATTCCGCGCAGGAACGGGTCGAGCGGCCCGACGAACGCCTCCTTCTTGATCAGGAAGTGCACGGGGCGGGGCGCGGTGCCCATCAGCATGGGGCCGTCGATGTTGTGCGAGTGGTTGACGGCCAGGATGACCGGTCCCCTGGCGGGGACCCGCCAGGCTCCCAGTACGCGCGGCTTCCACAGCCCGTACATCAGTCCGATGCCGATCCGTCGGCCGACCGCCGCACCCCGCAGGGTGGCTTCGCTCACGCCGCTGCCTGCTTCTCCTCGACGAGGGTGACGACGCACTCGATGACCTGCTCCAGCGTCAGCTCGGTGGTGTCCACCTCGACCGCGTCGTCCGCCTTCGCGAGCGGCGAGGCCTTGCGGCCGGAGTCGGCCGCGTCCCGCCTGATCAGCGCATCCTGGGTGGCCGCGAGGCCGAGGGCGTCCTTTCCCTTGAGCTCGCCGCTGCGGCGGGCGGCGCGCGCCTCCGGGGAGGCGGTGAGGAAGACCTTGAGGTCGGCGTCCGGCAGGACGGTCGTACCGATGTCGCGGCCCTCGACGACGATACCGCCCTCGGCCGTGGCCGCGATGGACCGCTGCAGTTCGGTGATCCGGGTCCGCACCTCCGGCACCGCGCTGACCGCGCTGACCTTGGAGGTGACCTCCTGGGTGCGGATCGGGCCGGAGGCGTCCAGGCCGTCCACGGTGATCGTCGGCGCGGCCGGGTCCGTACCGGACTCGATGGACGGTTTGGCGGCGGCGGTCGCGACGGCGCCGACGTCGTCGACGTCCACCCCGTTGGTGATCATCCACCAGGTGATGGCCCGGTACTGGGCGCCGGTGTCCAGGTAGTGCAGCCCGAGCTTGGCGGCGACGGCCTTGGAGGTGCTGGACTTGCCCGTGCCGGAGGGACCGTCGATGGCGACAATCACAGCTGCCGGGGCAGTCCGGGCGGCGGTTGCTGCGGTTTCCACGGTGGTGGACACCTTCCTGGTACACGGGGCGGGAGGACGTGAACGGCGGTCGGGCGCGCGTCAGCGCCCCCGCACAAGGTTACCGAGTATTCAAGGCCGCCCCGAACCGCCTGCTCAGCGGGGGCCTACTGCCGGATGGACCAGCCCCGTTCGCGCAGGGCCGCCGTCAGGACCGGTACCGCCCGGGGTTCCACCATCAGCTGGACCAGGCCCGCCTGCTGGCCGGTCGCGTGCTCGATACGGACGTCCTCGATGTTGACGCCCGCATGGCCGGTGTCCGCGAAGATACGGGCCAGCTCGCCCGGCCGGTCGCTGATCAGGACGGCGACGATCTCGTACGTCGTAGGGGCCGCGCCGTGCTTGCCGGGCACCCGCACCCGGCCCGCGTTGCCGCGCCGCAGCACGTCCTCGATGCCCTCGGCGCCGCCGCGGCGCTTGTCCTCGTCGGAGGACTGCAGGGCACGCAGCGCCTGGACCGTCTCGTCCAGGTCGGCCGCGACCCCGGCCAGCACGTCGGCGACCGGTCCCGGGTTCGCGGAGAGGATCTCGACCCACATCCGGGGATCGGAGGCGGCGATCCTGGTGACGTCGCGGATGCCCTGGCCACAGAGCCGTACCGCCGACTCGTCGGCGCTCTCCAGCCGGGCCGCGACCATGCTCGAGATGAGCTGCGGGGTGTGCGAGACGAGCGCCACGGCCCGGTCGTGCGCGTCCGCGTCCATGACCACCGGCACGGCCCGGCAGAGGGCCACCAGCTCCAGGGCGAGGTTGAGCACCTCGGTGTCGGTGTCCCGGGTCGGGGTGAGCACCCAGGGGCGTCCCTCGAAGAGGTCGGCCGTGGCGGCCAGCGGGCCGGAGCGCTCCTTTCCGGACATCGGGTGCGTACCGATGTACGGAGTGAGGTCGAGGCCCAGTGCCTCCAGCTCGCGGCGTGGGCCGCCCTTGACGCTGGCGACATCGATGTAGCCGCGGGCGATGCCCCGCCGCATGGCGTCGGCCAGGGTCGCCGCGACATGCGCGGGCGGGACGGCGACGATCGCCAGGTCGACGGGACCCTCCGCCGGCTCGTCCGTACCGGCGCCCAGGGCCGCGGCGATGCGCGCCTGGGCCGGGTCGTGGTCGACCAGGTGGACCGCGACCCCACGGCCGGCGAGGGCGAGCGCGGCGGAGGTGCCGATCAGGCCGGTTCCGATGACGAGTGCGGTTCTCACTGGGCGATGTCCTTGCGGAGGGCGCCCGCGGCGCCGAGGTAGACGTGCGCGATCTTGGACTTGGGGAGGTCCGTCTCGACGTGCGCGAGGAGCCGGACGACGCGGGGCATGGCGCCGACGATGTCCAGCTCCTGGGCGCAGATCAGCGGTACGTCGATGATGCCGAGCTTACGTGCGGCGGCCGCCGGGAAATCGCTGCGCAGATCGGGTGTGGCCGTGAACCAGATGCTGATGAGGTCGTCGGCGGTGAGGCCGTTCCGTTCCAGGACGGCGGTGAGCAGCTCGCTGACCTGCTCGTCCATGTGCCCGGCCTCGTCCCGTTCGAGTTGGACGGCTCCCCGGACCGCTCGTACCGCCACGTCTGCTCCTTGCTCCGTACCTCGGGTGTCCCTGCTCCCCGCCAGCGTAGTCAGCGGGGCGGACACGAGGACCCGGCGCCCGTCCTGCGAGACGGCCGCCGGGTCCCCGGTTCTGACTGGCACCGGCCGGTCAGGATCCCTGTCGCCTGATGATGTCCTCCAGGCTGCCGGTCGGGACCTGGCCCTGCGGGGTCAGCTTGTCCACCGCCTTCGGCAGCGACTGCGCGATCTGGTCAGCCGCCTGCTCCGGGGAGACGCCGGCTTCCTGAGCGACCTTCTGCAGCGTGTCGTCCGGCAGGGCCTCCTTCATCTGCGCGCCGCTGACCGGCTTGTTCTCTCCGGTGCCGACCCAGGACTGGGCCTGATCGCCGACACCGGACTTGGTGAGGAACCCCATGAGCGATTCGAGGGGGTTGCCGCCTCCGCCGCCGCTCTTGCCGCCGGTGAAGGCGCTGAGCAGCGATCCGAGGATGTTGCCGCCACCGCCGCCGCTCTGGCCGCCGCCGCCGAGAAGACCGCCCAGCAGGGACCCGAGGTCTTTTTGCGCCATGATGTTGCCTTTCGAGGGAACCGGCCGGGCCCGGTTCGCCGGCACCCGGCTTCGGACACCGACAATCTCGCCCAAACTTGCCCATGCTGCCAGTTGGGTGAGCCACTTGCGGTAGAACGTCCGGCATGATCTTCCATGTCGTGTCCCTGGATGAGTGGACCGCCGTCCCCGGCCTCCCCTACACGCCTGCGTCCCTCGCCGCGGAGGGCTTCGTGCACTGCTCGGGGGACGAGGACTCGGCGCTGGCCATCGCCGACGCGTACTACCGGGACACGGACGGTCCGCTGCTGGTGCTGCTGATCGACGAGGCGGTCCTGGACGCGGAGGTCCGCCGCGAGGGCAACGGCGAGAGGTTCTTCCCCCATGTGTACGGGCCGGTCGACCGGGCCGCCGTGACCGGGCTGCTGGAGGTGCGGCGGGACGCGGAGGGCCGGGCGCTGGGCCTGCAGCCGTGGCCCGGCGGAGGCTGATGGCGTACGCCGTCCCTTCCCGATGGCCGCCAGGTCGGCATCCTCAAGCGCGACGGCGAACCGGCCCCCGCGCCCCGGCCCCGGCCCCGGCCCCGGACAGCCTCGTTCCGCAGCCCGCCCCGCAACGGCCACGGCCATGCCCGGCCGAGCGCGGCCCGCTTCCTGGTCCCGGCGCTCGTCGCCGCGGCGGTCGCGGTCGCCCTGGGCGCGTACGGGAGCGTGCACGACCCCGCGGGTACGGCATTCAACCTGGCCGGCTTCAACAGCACCGGAGCGGTGCCGGTCGCCGTCCACTGTCTGTACGCGCTGGGCTATCAGACGTACGAGACGCGTGTGATGTGGCATTCGCTCGTGGGGTGCTTCTTCTTCGGGGCGTTCAGCGCCAAGATGCTCCTGCTGCGCGCGGAGCGGCTGCCCGGCTGGCTGCTGCCGATCGCGGGCGGTCTGACGTTCGCGGCGCTGACAGTGATCTGGCTGACCTCGGCGCTGTGGTTCTTCCGCACCTTCGGGGTGACGACGTAAGGAGACGGCCATGCGGGAAACCACGCGCCGGCGGACGGTACTGGCGGCGGGCGCCGCGGTTGCGGGCAGTGCGCTCATCGGCTGCAGCGAGTACGGCGACGAGAGCGGCGACGGCGCGGACAGTACGCCGACGGCGACATCGGCCACCCAGGCGCAGCCGCCCGGTGGCGAGGAGCTGGCCAGGACGGCGGACATCCCGGTGGGCGGCGGCAAGGTCTTCGCGGACCGGAAGATCGTGGTGACGCAGCCCGAGGCGGGCGACTTCAAGGCGTTCTCGGCGGTCTGCACCCATCAGGGCTGCACGGTCAGCAAGGTCGCTGACGGCACCATCAACTGCCCCTGCCACGGCAGCAAGTTCAGCGTCACGGACGCCGCGGTCGCGGCCGGCCCCGCCACGCGCCCGCTGGCGGAGAAGAAAATCACCGTCGAGGGGGACGCGATCCTTCTGGCGTAATCTCGCGCGCATGCACGTCACTCCAGAGGCGCTGGTGCGCGACCACACCATCTACGCGTGCGTGATGGGCTCGCGCGCCTTCGGGCTGGCCACGGACGCCAGCGACACCGACCGCCGCGGGGTCTTCCTCGCGCCGACCCCGCTGTACTGGCGCTTCGAGAAGCCGCCGACGCATGTGGAGGGCCCGGCGGAGGAGCAGTTCTCCTGGGAGCTGGAGCGCTTCTGCGCCCTCGCCCTGCGCGCCAACCCGAACATCCTGGAGTGCCTGCACTCCCCGCTCGCGGAGCACATCGACGACACGGGCCGCGAACTCGTCGCCGTGCGCGACGCGTTCCTGTCCCGCCAGGCGCATGTGACGTTCGTCCGCTACGCGGCCGGCCAGCGCAAGAAGCTCGACGCGGACGTACGGCAGTACGGCGCCCCGCGCTGGAAGCACGCCATGCTCCCCCAGAGCTTCGCCTGGGAGGTGCCCCCAGCTGCGCCTGCTGCTGTCGTGCCGCGACCTGCTCCGCACCGGCGCCCTGACCATCGACGTGAGCGAGCACCGTGAGCGCCTGCTGGCGGTCAAGCGGGGCGAGGTGGCGTGGCCGCAGGTCGAGACCTGGTTGTCCGGCCTCGCGACCGAGGCGGACGATGCGGCCGCCCGCTCCCCTCTCCCACCGGAGCCGGACCGGGCCAGGGTGGAGGACTTCCTCGTCCGGGTGCGCCGCGCCTCAGCGCGGTGAGGCGACGTTCAGCCCCGCGCGCGTGGCGCGTGCGGCCTGCCGTTTATCCACAAGACCGCGGGTCAGGGGACATGGACCAAGACTGTCGGGCTGTCCGTACCGCCGGCTGCTGCGGCCGAGGACACAGGGCCTACGATCGGCCCATGATTCGCGCAGTAGCCTTCGATGTCGGTGAGTGCCTCGTGGACGAGACCCGGGAGTACGGCACGTGGGCCGACTGGTTGCAGGTACCACGCCACACCTTCGCCGCCATGTTCGGCGCCGTCATCGCCCAGGGCCGCGACTACCGCGACACCTTCCAGGAGTTCCAGCCCGGGTTCGATCTCTACGAGCAGCGCCAAGCCCGCTCCGCAGCAGGACAGCCCGAGCACTTCGACGAGGGCGACCTGTACCCCGACGTTCGCCCAGCCCTCGCGCAGCTCCGCGCCGATGGGCTCTGGCTCGGCATCGCGGGGAACCAGACCGTCCGGGCCGGCGGCATCCTTCGGTCGCTCTTCGCCGAGGACGTCGACCTGATCGGCACCTCCGACGACTGGGGCGCCTCGAAGCCCGACCCGCTCTTCTTCGAGCGCGTCGCCGACGTTGTGCCGTTCGCACCGGACGAGATCCTCTACGTCGGCGACCGCGTCGACAACGACATCCGCCCAGCGATCGCCGCCGGCATGCCCACCGCCCTGATCCGCCGCGGACCGTGGGCCACGATCCAGTGGAACACCGACGACGCAGAGAGGCTGCCGACCATGCGGGTCGACAGCCTCCTGGAGCTTCCGGAGCAGATCGCCAAGCTCAACCAGTCAGCGCGCTGACGGTTGTACCCCATCCGTACAGCTGCTCATCGAGGTCGCGGACACATTGTTCGTGCTGCCAAGGAGCGAGCGCCCTGCGCACCTCTCGTACCCGGTCCATGCCGGTGGCGTACCAGGTGATGCCGAGCTGATCGAGTGCCCGGGACGCGTATCCGCACGCGTCCTGCGCGTGGCCAACCGCGGCCTCCACTGCCGCGAGATCGCCCAGGACGACAGTGCGCTGCTTGTCCTCGTCCGCTGGCAGCTCTTCGAGGACGTGCAGCAGCGTGGTCCGCGCCTGCGGCAGGTGCCCCGCCTGCAGCTGCGTATTGCCCTTGAACGCAGCCAGCCGGACCGGGCTGAACCAGTCCATCCATTCCGGGTTCAGGTGGTCCGACCCGGCGGCCAGGACGTCCTCGGCATGGCCGATCAGGTGCAGCGCGGTGCGGGTGTCGCCGCAGCGCGTCTCACACTCTGCCTCCACCGCATCCAGCCACGCCCAGAACCCGGCCGAGGCCGGGCCCCGGCGCAGGCAACCCGCTGCACGAGGGCGGCACCGCCCTATAGCTCCCGCCCCGGCCGCTGATCCCTGCACAGGCGGCGACCGAGACGGGCGGGCTCACAGAGCCCAGCACGTGCACGACGGCGCGGGGGCTGGCCCCGGGCCGAGCACACACCCGAAGGAGCATCGCATGACCGCTCTCGCAACGGAACTGGTCCACGGGCGGACCCTCGTCGCGCCAGACCTGTTCGACCGTCTCTCAGCGTTCTGCGCCGAGGAGTACGGCCTGGAGGCATGCGTCGCAGAACGCGTCATGGACCAGGGCCTCGCATTCCTCGACGTGATGGGCCGCACCGGCGAGGGCCTGTCGCCCTCGCAGAAGGTCGACCCGGCGTGGCACACCTTCATGCTGCACAGCGCCGAGTACACGACCTGGTGCCAGGAGCGCTACGGCCGGTACATCCACCACGCTCCGGGCTCCCGATACCGGGACAAGGCAACGATGGTCGACGTCGTCGGCAAGCTCCGCGCCGCCGGCTACCAGGTCGACGAATCGCTGTGGGGCACGAAGGCGGACTGCCAAGAGCCGACCTGCTGCGGCGACGGCCCCTGCTGCTAGCTGACCCACCCCAGGGCGGGTCGCTACGGCAGCGGCCCGTCCGCTCGACACAGAACGATGGCCACTACCGAACTCGCAGGACGCAGCCGAGTCACCGTCTACCCCCTCGAGGGACTCACCGTCGCCTACACCACGCAGTCCAGCGACTCCCGCGGCCTGGGTGACATCGCCATCGTTGGCGTCATCGCCCCCGACACGGCGACCGGCGAACACTTGTGGCGGCTGGCGGCGAGCATGTTCACCAACCCGCCGACCGGCCAGGTACAGGCCAGGTGGATCCTCACCCAGTGCACCCGAGCACGAACCGTGAGGGCCCCGGCCCATCGCGACCTGACAGACACCAAGTGGGCCGCTGCCGTCAAGAGCGAGGTCCAGCTCGACTCACTCTTCGCCAACCACGAGACCCTCCGCACAGGCCGGTTCACGCTCGAATGACCCCCCGCTACTGCCGCACAAGATCTGCGAGGGACACGCCGGTCGCGTCGGCGATCATGATGAGCGAGTCCAGCCCGCCGGAGTGACCCTGCTCGATGCGGTTGTACGTGGCGCGGTCCATGCCGACCCTCTCGGCAACTTCCTGCTGGGAGAGGTTTCGCGTGCTCGCGCGCGGCTCAGCCCCGGGTGCCGACCTGCCGCTGGCGGGCGAGGACCCTTCCGCATGACGGTAGCCATCTTCGTCATGCGGCATCGCTCGAACGAATGACATGCGCCCTTCGCGACAGGCGCGTCACGCATCCCAGAGCGCCCCCAGCGACAGCAGGTCGCTCCGGTACTCGATGCGGGCCTCCCAGTCCCCTGGCCAGGCTCCCGCGCCCAGGTGGGCGCCCGCGAAGGCGCCCGTCAGGCAGGCGATCGAGTCGGAGTCGCCCTGCGTGCAGGCCGCCCTGCGCAGGGCGGTGACCGGCTCCTCGGGGAAGAGGAGGAAGCACAGCAGCCCGGTCGCGAGCGCCTCCTCGGCGATCCAGCCGTCCCCCGTCGCCAGGCACGGGTCGGTCTCGGGTGATGGCGTACGCAGGGCCTGGGTGAGACGGTCCAGGACCGCCAGGCATTCGTCCCAGCCGCGGGAGATGAAGACCTCGGGTGACGCGTCGTGCGTGTACGTCCAGAGGTCGCCGAGCCAGCGCTCGTGGTACCGGGTGCGGTTCTCTACCGCGTACGAGCGGAGCTGTCCGACCAGTCCGGTCGGCTCCGCGCCCTGCGCGAGCAGGAACACCGCCCGCGCCGTGAGGTCGCTCGCGGCCAGCGCCGTCGGATGGCCGTGCGTCAGCGCGGACTGCATCTGCGCGGCGCCCGCGCGCTGTTCCTCGCTCAGCGCGGGCGCGAGCCCGACCGGCGCGACCCGCATATTGGCGCCGCAGCCCTTCGAGCCGACCTGGCTCGCCTCCTGCCAGGGCCGGTCACTGTCCAGCAGCCGGCAGGCGACCATGCAGGTCCGGCCGGGCGCACGGTTGTTCTCGGGCGAGTGGTACCAGTTCACGAACTCCTCGCGCACCGGCCGGGCCAGCCGCTGCGGCGCGAGCAGTCCGCGGTCCATGGCGGTCCGCATGCCCTGCGCCAGTGCGAGGGTCATCTGGGTGTCGTCAGTGACGATCGCGGGCCGCGGCAGCTCCATCTCCCGCCAAGGCCCGAACGCGGCGAGGATGGACGGCACATCCTTGAACTCCGTGGGGAAGCCGAGCGCGTCCCCGAGGGCCAGTCCGATCAGGGAGCCGGTGGCCGCCTGCTTGGTACGGGTCAGGGTGCCGTTCCTGCCGTTCGTGAGGTTCATTCGGGCCGTCCTTCCGGGCGCAGCAGAGGTGGGTGCAGGGCGGTGGCGGGGCCGGCGCGGTAGAGCGCGGCGGGTTTGCCCCGGCCGCCGGTGAGCCGCGCGGCCCCCGCCACCTGTTCGACGAATCCGGGGGTGGCCAGGACCTTGCGCCGGAAGTTGGGGCGGTCGAGCGCGGTGCCCCAGACCGTCTCGTACACCTGCTGGAGCTCGCCGAGCGTGAACTCGGGCGGGCAGAAGGAGGTGGCGAGGCAGGTGTATTCGAGCTTGGCGCCGATGCGCCCCCGGGCGTCGGCGAGGATCCGGTCGTGGTCGAAGGCGAGCCGCTCGTCCGCATCGGCGGGCACCCACTGGGCGTGAGCCGCGTCGCCGCCGCCGCGCGGCTCGGGCAGGCCGGGTACGAGCGCGGTGTACGCGACGGAGACGACCCGCATCCTGGGGTCCCGGTCGGGTTCGCTGTACGTACGCAGCTGCTCCAGGTGGAGCGCGGCGGCGGTCCGCTCCGACAGGCCGGTCTCCTCGGCGAGTTCGCGCCGGGCGGCCGTCTCCGCGGACTCCCTGGGCAGTACGAAACCACCGGGCAGCGCCCACGCGCCCGCGTAAGGGTCCTGGCCGCGCCGGATCAGCAGGACGTGCAGCCGGCCGCCCCGCACGGTGAAGACGGCGAGGTCCACGGTCACCGCGAACGGCTCGAAGGCATACGGGTCGTAGCCCTCGGGCGCGCCGGCGTTCACCGTCGCTCCGGCAGTGGGGGGATGTCGTCGACGTCCCCGACCACGTTGGCGTACGCCAACTTCAGGTCCTGCCCGGCCAGATCGCGCCGCCAGTTGCGCAGCCCCAGGACGCAGAGCGTCATGAAGCCGAGGTACAGCAGCGAGGTGAGGTACAGCTCCTTGTAGGCGTACAGCGGGATGTACACCACGTCGGCGGCGATCCACAGCCACCAGGACTCCAGCCGCTTCCGGCACTGCCCGTACGTCGCCATGAGCGACAGCGCGGTGGTCAGCGCGTCCCAGAACGGGACGGTCGAGTCGGTCGCCCGGTCGAGCAGCAGGGTGAGGGCGAGGGTCCCCACCACCCCCGCCGAGACCAGCCAGGTCCACTCGGTGCGCGTGGTGCGGCGCACCGGGAGGACGGATGAACCTGGTCCACCCCCGTGGGTCCAGGTCCACCAGCCGTATCCGGCGAGGGTGATGAAGACGACCTGCAGCCCCGCGTCGGCGTACAGGCCGGCCTGGGTGAACAGCAGGATGAAGAAGACGTTGTTGGCGATGCCGATCGGCCAGTTGGCGATGTGCTGCCGGGTGACGAGCCAGACGCAGAGCGCGCCGCTGCCGAAGCCGAGGACCTCGGTCCAGCTGACCGGGGTGTCCAGCACGGTGAACAGCGGCTGCTGCAGAGGGCCGAGTACGTCTGCGAGACTCACACCCCAGCCTCCTTAATAGTCACTGTGACTATAAAGGCCGGTGGCGGCCACCGCAAGACACAAAGAAGCCCGCGGCCGGTCCCCTGTTGCCAGGGACCGGCCGCGGGCTCGTCGGGTCGGCGGACCTACAGACCGACCTACAGACCGACCTCGCGCATCAGCATGCCCACCTCGGTGTTGGTGAGGCGGCGCAGCCAGCCGGACTTCTGGTCGCCCAGCGGGATCGGCCCGAAGTGGGTCCGTACAAGCTTGTCGACCGGGAAACCGGCCTCCGACAGCATCCGGCGGACGATGTGCTTGCGGCCCTCGTGGAGGGAGACCTCGACGAGGTAGTTCTTGCCGGTGTTCTCGACGACCCGGAAGTGGTCGGCGCGGGCGTAGCCGTCCTCCAGCGGAATGCCGTTCTTCAGCTGCTTGCCCAGGTCGCGCGGGAGCGGGCCCTGGATCGCGGCGAGGTACGTCTTCTTGACGCCGTACTTCGGGTGGGTCAGCCGGTGGGCCAGCTCGCCGTGGTTGGTGAGGAGGATGATGCCCTCGGTCTCGGTGTCGAGCCGGCCGACGTGGAAGAGCCGGGTCTCCCGGTTGGTGACGTAGTCGCCGAGGCACTGGCGGCCGTCCGGGTCCTCCATGGTGGAGACGACACCGGCCGGCTTGTTCAGCGCGAAGAAGAGGTACGACTGGGTGGCGACGGTGAGGCCGTCCACCTTGATCTCGTCCTTCTCCGGGTCGACCCGCTTGCCCTGCTCGAGGACGATCTCGCCGTTGACCTCGACACGGGCCTGCTCGATCAGCTCCTCGCACGCGCGGCGCGAACCCATGCCGGCCCGGGCGAGGACCTTCTGCAGCCGCTCGCCCTCCTGCTCGGCGCCGGGGAACGTCCTGGGGGTCTTCACCTGCGGCTTGTTGTGGCGCTCCCGGTTGCGCTCCTCGATCCGGGCGTCGAGCTCGCGCGGGCGCGCCGGACCGCTCTGCGGCCGGCCTCCGCCGGTGCGGCGCGGGGCGCTCTTGCCGCCGGCGGGTGCCTTGGGTCCGCCCTTGGCGCCGCCCCGGGCGGCCGCGCCCCGGCCGCGCTCCGCCGGTTTGTCGCCGGAAGCGCCGCCGGAACCGCCCACGTCGTAACGGCGCTCCTCGGGACGGGGACGGCCCGCGCGCTTCTGCTTGTCGTCGCGCCCGTCGCGCCCGTCGCGCCCGTCACGCCCGGAGCCGGCACCCCGCTGGTTCTGGTTGCCGCTTCCGCTGTTCCTGCCGCTGCTTCGCATCAAAGTTCCGTCTTGTCGTCTGCTTCGGTGTCCGGTGCGTCCGGATCGAACGACGGAACACCTTCCTGCGTCTCGGCCTCGATCGCGTCCGCCTCCGGAAGGAAGGGCGCGAGCTCCGGGAGCTCGTCCAGGCCACGCAGGCCCATTCGCTCCAAGAAGTAGTTCGTCGTCCTGTACAGGATCGCACCTGTTTCGGGTTCCGTCCCCGCCTCATCCACCAGACCGCGCTGGAGGAGGGTCCGCATCACGCCGTCGCAGTTCACTCCGCGTACGGCGGAGACCCGTGAACGGCTGACCGGCTGGCGGTACGCGACCACGGCCAGGGTCTCCAGCGCGGCCTGGGTGAGCCGGGCCTGCTGGCCGTCGAGAACGAAGCCCTCCACGGCCTCGGCGTACTCGGGCCGGGTGTAGAACCGCCACCCGCCGGCGATCAGCCGCAGATCGAAGCCGCGTCCCTGCACGGTGTACTCGTCGGACAGCTCGCGCAGCGCGTCGGCCACCGCGCGGCGCGGCCGGGCCAGGATCTTCGCGAGGTGCTCCTCGGTGGCGGGCTCGTCCACGACCATGAGCACCGCTTCGAGGGCGGGCTTGAGGTCGAGATCCGCGACCGCGCTCGATCCGGCCGGGCTCTCCTCGCTCACGGCGTCTCCTCCTTCTTGTTCTGCGAAACCTTGTTCTGCGGATCCTCTTGATCGAACTCGTCCGTCACGGCCGGCTGCGCCCCGTCGCCGCCCGTCCAGCGGACCATGAGCGGGCCGAGGGCCTCATCCTGGTCGAGGACGACGGCCTTCTCCCGGTAGAGCTCCAGCAGGGCGAGGAAGCGCGCGACGACGGTCAGGGTGTCCGGCGCGTCCTCGGTGAGCGTACGGAAGCTGGCCTCCCCGTGCTCCCGAAGCCGTGCGACGACGACGTCGGCCTGCTCGCGCACGCTGACCAGGGGCGCGTGGATGTGGTCGATGTACACCTGCGGCTCGGCCCTGGGCTGCATCGCCTTCACGGCGAGCCTGGCGAAGCCCTCGGCGCCGATGCTGATGACCACTTCGGGCAGTAGCTCGGCGTGGTGCGGTTCCAGCCCGACAGTGCGGGGGTATCTCTTGCCCTCCGCGTCCAGCCGCGCGCTGAAGATGTCCGCGATCTGCTTGTACGCGCGGTACTGCAGCAGCCGCGCGAAGAGCAGGTCCCGCGCCTCCAGGAGGGCGAGGTCCGCCTCGTCCTCGACCTCGGCGGCGGGCAGCAGCCGGGCGGCCTTGAGGTCCAGCAGCGTCGCCGCCACGACGAGGAACTCGGTGGTCTGGTCGAGGTCCCAGTCGGCGCCCATGGCGCGGATGTGCGCCATGAACTCGTCGGTGACCTTCGAGAGGGCGACCTCGGTCACGTCCATCTTGTGCTTGGAGATCAGCTGCAGCAGCAGATCGAAGGGCCCCTCGAAGTTGGCCAGCCGAACAGTGAACCGCCCATCCCCGGCCGCGGGCGGTTCGTCTCCCACCCCGCCCCTTCCCGAAACCGGGGCCAAGCCCCCGGCCCCCCGGCCGCTCGTCCCGCCGGCCGAGGCCCCCGGAACGGATCCGGCCACCGCCTCGGCAACCGACCCCACGGGGCCGGGCCCGGATTCCGCCTCGGCCTCCGGCTCCGGAACCGAGCCCAGCCCGGCGGCCGGACGCACCCGGTGCTCCGCCTTCACCGCCGAACCCACCGGGCTCACGGCCTGCTCGGGGGCAGGGCGCAGCCAGGGCTCCGGCTCCGGGGCGGGCTCCGCCTCCGCCGCCGACTCCGCCGGGCTCGGGGACTGACCGGGGTTCGGCTCGGGTGATTGGGCGGGGGGCCTCGCCGTGGCGCTCTGAGCGCCGCTCGCGAGGGGGCGGTGGTCGGAGGGGCCGGGGGGTTCCCGCCGGTTTCGGGAGGGGGCGGGGCTGGGGAGCTCTTCAGGTGCCTCGCCCTCGCCCCCCGCCACGGGCACCGCTGCCGGCTCGGTGCCCGCGCCCGGGCCCCGGCCCAGGCTGCGGCGCGGGGCGCGGGAGGGCTGGGCGGAGGCGTGGTCTTCGGGCTGGGGCATCGCGGTCCAGGGTGCGGGGGCTTCGTACGGGAGGGCAGCCCGGTCAGGCTACCGGCGACGGAGTGTCCGGCCGGTCAGGCCGGAATCAGGGAGCGGCCCGCTGCGCGGCAGCTGGTGTCGCAAGGTGAAGGAGGCCGCGACGCGCGATGCGGGGCCCGCCGCGGAGGGGCTGATGTCACTCCGGGCACCCGGGCCCGCATGACGGGCCGGACACCCCTTGGCCGGTCAGCGCCCGCGCAGGCGCCGTACGAGGATGCTCGCGTCGCCGCGTGACTCCAGGTCCGCGAGGACGACGGCGACCGCCTCCCGGACGATCCGCCCGCGGTCGACCGCGAGGCCGTGTTCGCCGCGCAGGACGAGCCGCGCGTGCTCGAGGTCCATCAGTTCCTCGGCGGAGACGTAGACCGTGATCTTCTCGTCGTGGCGTTCACGACCGCTCGGCCGGCGGTTGGCCCCCCGCCCCCGGCGGCGCTGCTGCCCGCCCGCCGGAGCACCGGCGGGAGCCACCGGAGCCGAAGCCGGCCGCGTGCCTGAACCTTCCTGCGGGCGGCGCCCCGTCGCGGCGGCG
Source organism: Streptomyces sp. A3M-1-3 (assembly GCF_024213665.1). Classification (GTDB taxonomy): domain Bacteria; phylum Actinomycetota; class Actinomycetes; order Streptomycetales; family Streptomycetaceae; genus Streptomyces. The sequence goes on along the minus strand of NZ_JANAVP010000033.1, from coordinate 28,930 downwards.
GTCTGCGCCGCGTCCACCGCCCTGCTGCGCGGCTCGCCGGAGTCGGCGTCGGCGTCCGCGGCGGAGTGCTCAGCGGCCTCGCCGCTCTCCGCCGTCGCCCGCTCCGGCTCCGGCAGGGGATCGCTCTCGCCGGCCGGCGCCGGCACCCTCGCCTCGCCGTTCACCCCACGCCGCGGTGAGGACGACTGCAGTGCCATCCCCCCGGTCGTACGGAACAGTTCGTCGGCCCCCGGCAGACTCACTCGGCGTGACACCGGGCGAGCACCTCCCTGGCGAGCTGGCGATAGGCGGCGGCACCGACGGAGTTGGAGGCGTACGTGGTGATGGGCTCACCGGCGACCGTGGTCTCGGGGAAGCGCACGGTCCGGCCGATCACCGTGTGGTAGACGTGGTCGTCGAAGGCCTCGACGACGCGCGCCAGCACCTCTCGGCTGTGCACCGTACGGGAGTCGTACATGGTGGCGAGGATGCCGTCGAGCTCCAGGTCGGGGTTCAGCCGCTCCTGGACCTTCTCGATGGTCTCGGTCAGCAGCGCGACCCCACGCAGCGCGAAGAACTCGCACTCGAGCGGCACGATCACCTTGTGAGCCGCCGTCAGGGCGTTCACGGTGAGCAGGCCGAGCGAGGGCTGACAGTCGATCACGATGTAGTCGTAGTCGGCCATCAGCGGCTTCAGCGCCCGCTGCAGCGTCGACTCACGGGCCACCTCGCTGACCAACTGCACTTCCGCGGCCGAGAGGTCGATGTTGCTCGGCAGCAGGTCCATGTTGGGCACGGCGGTCTTCAGCAGGACCTCGTCGGCCGACATGCCCCGCTCCATGAGCAGGTTGTAGACGGTGAGGTCGAGCTCCATCGGGTTGACGCCGAGGCCGACGGACAGCGCTCCCTGCGGGTCGAAGTCGACGAGCAGGACGCGGCGTCCGTACTCGGCGAGCGCGGCGCCCAGGTTGATGGTGGACGTCGTCTTGCCGACGCCGCCCTTCTGGTTGCACATCGCGATGATCTTCGCCGGACCGTGGTCGGTCAGCGGGCCCGGGATCGGGAAGTAGGGCAGTGGCCGTCCGGTCGGGCCGATCCGCTCGCGGCGCTGACGGGCCGCGTCGGGCGCGAGGGTGGCCGCGTACTCGGGATCGGGCTCGTACTCGGCGTCGGGGTCGTAGAAGTGCCCCTCGGGCACTTCCTCGTAGTCGGCGAAGCCGGTGGGCTCTCGGCCGCTCCGGTCGCCGGCCATGGCGTTCACGTGTTGGCCGTCCATGCTCTGGTGGGCTGTCGTCATGTGCTGGTGGTTTGCGAAGGTGCGGACAGCGACGGAGCCGACAGCCTCGAGCCCGCCAGGGCCCTGGCCCCGCGCAGGACTTCCTGGTTGACCACCCCCGGGAGTAAATGTCGACTCATTCACAAGTCGTCTTACCTCCTTGGACGTGACCAGGAAACTTATCGATAGGTCAGCGTGGCACCATGCCGACGGTTGGCGACTCTATGGCGTGTCACCGCTCCGCAGCAACACAATCCGCCGGACCCGGCACGATGTGTCGGCAACCGAACACCCCTCTGTCAAGGGTGTACGGCCCGTCACTGCGAAGTTTCGCGGGTGTGCGAAACGGTTAAAGGGTTACGTTCGAGGCGAGTTGAGCGAGCCTCGCAAAGCATCCCGATACACATCCGGCCGGACCTTGTGAGGCAAGGTCCGGCCGGATGCGTGAGGTTGACGCTGCGTGTTGACGCGTCAGCCGAGCAGGGTGTGCAGTTCGACCGTCTCGAGGCCGTGCGCCTCGGCGACCGGACCGTAAACGACCTGGCCCTCATGGGTGTTGAGGCCCTTGGCGAGCGCGGGGTCACGGCGCAGCGCCTCGACCCAGCCGTTGTTGGCCAGCGACACGATGTAAGGCAGCGTGGCGTTGGTCAGCGCGTAGGTGGACGTGTTCGGGACCGCGCCGGGCATGTTGGCGACGCAGTAGAACACCGAGTTGTGGACCTGGAAGGTCGGCTCGGCGTGGGTGGTCGGACGCGAGTCCTCGAAGCAGCCGCCCTGGTCGATTGCAATGTCGACAAGTACACTTCCGGGCTTCATCCGGGAGACGAGCTCGTTGGTGACCAGCTTCGGGGCCTTCGCGCCCGGGATGAGAACCGCGCCGATCACGAGGTCGGCCTCGAGCACGGCCTTCTCCAGCTCGAAGGCGTTGGAGACGATGGTCTGGATCTTCGTACCGAAGACCTTGTCGGCCTCGCGCAGCTTGTTGATGTCGCGGTCGAGCAGCGTGACCTGGAAGCCCATGCCGATGGCGATCTGAGCGGCGTTCCAGCCGGAGACACCGCCGCCGATGACGACAGCCTTGGCCGGGGCCACGCCCGGGACACCGCCCGGGAGCACGCCGCGGCCGCCGGCCGAGCGCATCAGGTGGTACGCGCCGACCTGCGGGGCGATACGGCCGGCCACCTCGGACATCGGAGCGAGCAGCGGGAGCGCGCGGTTCGCGGTCTCCACCGTCTCGTACGCGATGGCGGTGGTGCCGGACTCCAGCAGCGCCTCGGTGCACTCGCGGGACGCGGCCAGGTGCAGGTAGGTGAAGAGCGTCTGGTCCTTGCGGAGACGGTGGTACTCCTCGGCGATGGGCTCCTTGACCTTCAGCAGCAGGTCAGCGGTGGCCCAGACCTCGTCGGCGGTGCCGAGGATCTGCGCGCCGGCGGAGACGTACTCGTCGTCCGTGATCGAGGAGCCGACGCCGGCGTTCTGCTCGACGAAGACCTGGTGGCCGTTGCGGACGAGCTCATGCACGCCGGCGGGGGTGATGGCCACCCGGAACTCGTTGTTCTTGACCTCGCGGGGGATGCCGACCTTCACGTCGATCACGGTCCTTGGCTCAGGGAATTTACGGGGCAATTCCATACATACCCGGATGCGCGACGGCACATCGGGGTACACCGCAGGAACATGCGGCAGAGCCAGTCTAATGAAGGATTTCTCGCTGTCTAGCCTTACAAAGCATCAATCCTCAGCGAAACCACTGCGGATTTCGCAGGCTGGGGAGTCGTCTTCCAGTAGTCTTTCGGCTGTAGCGCGGTGCAGACGGGCCGCCGCCGGGTCGCCCAGCCGGTCGAGCGTGTCGGCCAGCCGCAGCTGGAGTGCGGCCTGAAGTCGCACGTCACCGGCCCGCCGCGCCAGCTCCACGGCCTCCCGGCAGGTGCGCAGCGACTCCGTGGGCCGGCCCGCGTACTCCTGCACCCGCGCCATCTCGCTCAACGCCCGCGCATGGCCCGCGAGATCACCGAGCCTGCGGTACCCGGCCGCCGACGCTCGCCAGTTCCGCAGCGCCTCGCCGTAGCGGCCCGCGTAGGTGTGCACGGTGCCGAGCCGTCCGTACAGCCGGGCCTCGTCGGCCCGCTCGCCGCGGGCGAGGCGCTGGGTGAGCGCTCTGCCGTACCAGTCGGCGGCCCGCTGCCAGTCCTCCAGCTGCTGGTGCGCCCCGCCTACGGATTCCATCGCGCGACCGGTCGCGTACGGGTCATTTGCCGCCCGTCCCGCGTCCAGCGCGGCCCTGTACCGGGCCAGCGCCTCCCGGTTACGCCCGGTCCGGGCGTCCAGGTCGGCCAGATTCAGCAGCGCCGCAGCCTTCTCCCGGTGCAGCCCGCGCCGGTCGGCCACATCGAGGACCAGCCGGTGCAGCCCGTACAGGTCGGGAGCCGCGGCCTCGGTCCCCCGGTGCGCGGCCAGCGCTCGCACCAGGGCGGACACCAGCCGCCGCGCCAGGGTGTCCAGCTCGCCGTCGGCGACGGCCGCCGCCGCCGAGGCCAGCAGCGCCGGCCGGCGGGTCCGCAGCCAGCCGGCGGCTGCCTGCTGGTTCGGGAAGCGCAGCGCACGGGGCAGTCCGGCGAGTTTGCGCCGGGCGGCCGATCCGTCCGGTTCGGTGATCGCCCGGCAGGACTGCAGCAGCCGTACGGTCCGCTCCAGCATCCGGGCGCGGGCGAGCTGCACCTCCGCCGGGCGCTCCTGTGCCTCCATCGCGGCCCGGATCAGTGGCGCGAGGCAGCCGGGAACCGTGTACTGCGGCGGGGTCGACCCGTCGGGCCGCAGCAGCCCGAGCGCGGTGAAGTCGTCCAGGGTGGACTGGGCTGCCGAGACCGAACAGCCGGAGAGGGCGGACGCGGTGTGCGCGTCGACGAGGCCGGCGGGCGCGAGCGCCAGGAGTCGCAGTATCCGCGCGGCGGGCGGCACGAGGCTCTCGTACGAGAGCCGGAAGGCGCGGCCGACCGGCCCGAGGGCGGACGGCGTGGCGCGCAGCTGCCTGGCCACGTCCGCGACCGACGCCTTGGGCCGGGCGGCGAGCCATCCGCCCGCCAGCACGAGCGCGGCGGGCTGCCCCGCGCACTCCTCCACGAGCCCTTCGGCGGCGCGCGGGTCGACCTTGATCCGGACCGAGCCGGTGAAACGGCTCAGCAGCTCCACGGCGGAAGCGGTGTCCAGGCCGCCCAGTGTGCACGGCCGGACATCGGGGATGCCGGTCAGCGGGCCCTGCGCGGTGGCCACGACGAGGCAGTCCGGATTGTCGGGCAGCAGCAGGTCCACCTGCTCTGCATCGGCGGCGTCGTCGAGGAGCAGCAGCACGCGGCGTGCGGCGAGCGCCTCGCGCAGCGATTCGGCCAGCTCGTCCGCGCCGGCGCCGGGCGGCGCGGGGAGGTCCAGGGCGTCGAGCAGTTCGCGGGCGGTGCGGTCGGTGGGAACGCGTTCCCCGCCGGGGTCGGTCAGCCGGGCGTACAGCACACCGTCCGCGTAGTCGCCGCCGAGCTGCCCGGCGAGCTCCTCCGCGAGCGCGGTCCGCCCCGATCCGGGCCGCCCGGCGATGAGCAGGACCCGGGCACGGGGAGCCTTGCGCCCGGAGATGGTGTCGAGTCCGGCCCGCTCGATGTCGGCCCGAAGGGCCTGCACCTCCCGCCGCCGCCCGACAAACTCCCCGTACCCCCCGCCGCGCTGCTCCGCCTCGGACCGGGCGGATCCCGCACCCGGCAGGGGCTCAGACACCCCGGCCCGCGCCGGCTCACCCGCCCGTACCGGCACCGGCCCGGCCACCGCACTCACTGCGGACCGGTCCGGCGCGGCGGGCGGGGGGCCGGGGGCCGGCGCGGATGCGGACGCACCCCGGGCCGTGCCCGGCGGCGACGGTGTCGTACTCGGTGCGGACGGGCCGGCGGCCGCGGCCGGGGCGGAACGGCGCTGCGTATCGGGCGCCGGAGCAAGTGTCGTTGCCGGTACGGGTGCTCCTGGGGCCGTAACCGCAGCCGTGCCCGGTGGCCGGTCAGTCGCTTCCGGCGCCCGTTCCTGCGGGCCATGCGCGGGGCGTCCGGCGGTGCGGGCCGGACCGGCGTTCGTGGGCGCCGCGCCGACCGCGGACCCGTCCGGCGCGCATTCGGTATCCGTCGCTTCGGACACCGCCTCCGGGCCGTTGGTGTCCACCGCCTGCTCCGCCACGGGCCACGCTCCCGTCCACCTGCGCACGAGCCCGCCGGGGACTCCGGTCGGGGAATTCCGAGCGTAGTTCACGCTGAGCGACGATCCCTGCAGAGCAGGGCGGGCACATCCCCCGATCGGATCAACTGATCGTCAGATCAGCTGATCCATACCGCCCATGGCCCCGTTACGCCTCGAACGGCCGCGCCGGCCACGGCGCCTGCGCCGGGCGCAGCGCGTCCACACCGTCGCCCGCCAGTGCCGCGCTGAGCGAGAGGACGCCCACCACAAGGCAGTTGTTGTGCAGCTCGCCGGCGAGCACACCGCGGACCAGCTCCGGCAGCGGCACCCGCGCCAGCTGCATGTCCGCCTCCTCCTCGGCCACCTCGAAGCGCACGCCCGCCGCCTCCGACAGATCGCGGGCCAGGAAGATCCGTACCGCTTCGTCGCAGCCCCCGGGCGTGGTGTAGACGTCGGCCAGCACCCGCCAGTCCTCGGCCTTGACGTGCGCCTCCTCGTACAACTCTCGCTGCGCCGCGTGCAACGGGTTCTCCCCCGGTACGTCGAGCAGGCCGGCCGGGATCTCCCACAGCTTCTGGCGCACGGGGTGCCGGTACTGGTTCAGTACGACGACCCGGCCCTCCTCGTCGAGGGCGAGGACGGCCACCGAACCGGGGTGGACCTGGTAGTCGCGGCGGGCGACCGCACCGTCCGGCATGACCACGTCGTCCGTGCGGACGCTGGTCTTGTTGCCCCGGAAGGGGGTCGCCGTCGCGGTGACCCGCCACTCCTCGGCGGTGTCCTTGATGCTCATGAAAATCGTCCGTCCTCCCACATACAGAAACCGGGGCACGGGTCTCGAAGACCCGTACCCCGGTCAACCGTATCGCTCCGTACTACTTGTCCTTCCGGCCCACGCTCTGCTGCCGCTCGACCGAGGCCTTGACCAGGCCCGCGAAGAGCGGGTGGGGGCGGGTCGGGCGGGACCGCAGCTCCGGGTGGGCCTGGGTGGCGACCAGGTAGGGGTGGACGTCGCGCGGGTACTCGACGTACTCGACGAGCTTGTTGTCCGGGGACGTGCCGGAGAAGAGGATCCCGGTCTTCTTCTCCAGCTCCGCGCGGTACGAGTTGTTGACCTCGTAGCGGTGGCGGTGCCGCTCCTCGACGTACGGCTGGTCCGCGTACACCTCGCGCACGATCGAGCCCTCGGCGAGCTTCGCCGGGTACAGGCCGAGCCGCATCGTGCCGCCGAGGTCGCCGGCGCCCTCGACGAAGGCGAGCTGCTCCTCCATGGTCGAGATGACCGGGTGGGCGGTCGCCGCGTCGAACTCGGTGGAGTTGGCGTCGGGGATGTCCGCCAGGTTCCGGGCCGCCTCGATGACGATGCACTGCAGGCCCAGGCACAGACCCAGCAGCGGCACCTTGTTCTCACGCGCGTAGGTGATCGCGCCGACCTTGCCGTTCACCCCGCGGTCGCCGAAGCCGCCGGGGATGAGGATCCCGTCGCAGTCGCCGAGCTGCTTCGCCGCGCCGGCCGGCGTCTTGCAGTCGTCGGAGGCGACCCACTTGACCTTGACGCGCGCCTTGTTCGCGAAGCCGCCGGCGCGCAGCGCCTCGGTCACCGAGAGGTAGGCGTCGGGCAGGTCGACGTACTTGCCGACGAGCGCGACGGTGACCTCGTGGTCGGGGTTGTGGACGCGGTCCAGCAGGTCGTCCCACGTGGTCCAGTCGACATCGCGGAACGGCAGGTCGAGCTTGCGCACGACGTACGCGTCCAGGCCCTCGGTGTGCAGCACCTTCGGGATGTCGTAGATCGACTTGGCGTCGATCGCGGCGACGACGGCAGCCTCGTCGACGTCGCACATCAGCGAGATCTTGCGCTTGATGGACGTCGGGACATCGCGGTCGGCGCGCAGCACGATCGCGTCCGGCTGGATACCGATGTTGCGCAGCGCGGCCACCGAGTGCTGGGTGGGCTTGGTCTTCAGCTCGCCGGAAGGGCCGATGTAGGGCAGCAGCGAGATGTGCACGACGAAGACGTTGTCCCGGCCGACCTCATGGCGGACCTGGCGGACGGTCTCCAGGAACGGCAGCGACTCGATGTCGCCGACCGTGCCGCCGACCTCGGTGATGACGACGTCGACGTCCTCGGTCGCCATGCGCCGGATGCGGTGCTTGATCTCGTTGGTGATGTGCGGGATGACCTGCACGGTGTCGCCCAGGTACTCGCCGCGGCGCTCCTTGGCGATGACCGTGGAGTACACCTGCCCGGTGGTGACGTTGGCCGAGCCGTCGAGGTCGACGTCGAGGAAGCGCTCGTAGTGGCCGATGTCCAGGTCGGTCTCGGCGCCGTCGTTGGTGACGAACACCTCACCGTGCTGGAACGGGTTCATCGTCCCCGGGTCGACGTTCAGGTACGGGTCGAGCTTCTGCATCGTGACCCGCAGGCCCCGCGCCTTGAGCAGCGCACCCAGGCTGGAGGCCGTGAGGCCCTTGCCGAGGGAGGAAGCGACACCCCCGGTGACGAAGATGTGCTTGGTCGTCATGGATTTGGGCGGCATCGCCAAGAGGGGGCTCCCGTGGTCGCGAGGTGGGGTGCGTACCGGCTGCCGGCCCGGGGTTTCGGGAGGTGCCGTCGCTGCGGTTTCGGGGCCTGCCGAAATTACACAGTGCACCGGTCCACGGGGTACCAGGGTATCAGCGCGAGGGGCAGACCGCTTCCGGCCACGCCCCGGCACAGCCCGCGTCGCGGCGGTCACGCTGGGCACCTGTCCGGTATCCGGTCGGCATCGTGTCACCCTTGGCTCACCCGTTCGGAGCAGTCGCGTTGCCGGGAGCGTCACGCGGACCATCATGGTGCGTCGTATCCTGCTCGGACACTCGCTGCCGAGCAGGCCGGCAAAAGGCACCACCCCCGCCCGCCCGGAACAAGAGCTCGTCAACGACCCTTGACCGCAGAGAGCGCCCTTCGGGGCGCCGCAGTAAGCGCCCCGTGGGGCGACGTGGCCGTTCGACTGGAGATGCACGTGGCCGGGCGCATCGAGGATTACGCACTCATCGGAGACATGCAGACCGCTGCCCTGGTCTGCCGGGACGGCACGGCCGACTGGCTTTGCCTGCCCCGCTTCGACTCCCATGCCGTCTTCGCGGGACTGCTCGGTACGGAGGAACACGGTTTCTGGCGCATGGGTCCGGCGTTCGCCCCGGGCACCGAGCCGCCGCGCGCCGACCGCCGCCGTTACCGCGGGGACTCGCTCATCCTCGAATCGGAGTGGGACACCCGGCGCGGCACCGTCCGGGTCACCGACTTCATGCCCCCCCGTGACGGCGCGCCGCAGCTGATCCGGATCGTCGAGGGAGTCAGCGGCCGGGTGCCGATGCGCTCGGCGCTGCGGATGCGTTTCAGTTACGGGCGTGTGGTGCCCTGGGTGCACAAGGTCGACGCGCGTACGGTCGCGGTCGCCGGCCCCGACTCGGTGTGGCTGGACAGCCCGACCGAAACGTACGGCAAGGACCTCACCACGTACTCGGACTTCACCATCGCCCCGGGTGAGCGGCTCGCCTTCACGATCAGTTGGCAGCCCTCCCACAAGGAGCCGCCCGCGCTGCCCGATCCGGAGGGCTCGCTGGAGGCGACCTCGGACTTCTGGCGGGACTGGGTCGAGCACTGCACGTACCACGGCCCGTACCGCGAGGCGGTGGTCCGCTCGCTGATCACGCTCAAGGCGCTCACGTACGCCCCGACCGGCGGGATCGTCGCGGCCCCGACGACCTCGCTGCCGGAGGAGATCGGCGGCGTACGGAACTGGGACTACCGCTACACCTGGCTGCGCGACGCGGCGATCACGCTCTCCTCGCTGCTGCGCACCGGATACCGCGAGGAAGCCCGCGCGTGGCGCGAGTGGCTGCTGCGCGCGGTCGCGGGCGACCCGGAGAACCTGCAGATCATGTACGGGATCGCGGGCGAGCGGGAGCTGGGCGAGGCGGAGCTCGACTGGCTGCCCGGCTACGAGAACTCCGCGCCGGTCCGGGTCGGCAACGGCGCCGCGCACCAGCTGCAGCTCGATGTGTACGGCGAGGTCACCGAGGCGCTGCACCTGGCCCATATGACGGGCCTGACGCGCAACGACTACGCGTCGCTGCTTCAGCTGAAGCTGATCCGCTATCTCGAGAAGCACTGGGACCAGCCGGACGAGGGCATCTGGGAGGTGCGCGGCCCGCGCCGCCACTTCGTGCACTCCAAGGTGATGGCCTGGGTCGCCGTCGACCGCACGATCAAGCTGATCGAGTCCGGCGACGCGGACGGGCCGCTGGAGCGGTGGCGCGAACTGCGCGACGACATCCACCGCGACGTCTGCGAGAAGGGCTACGACAAGGAGCGCAACACCTTCACCCAGTCCTACGGGTCGAGGGAGCTGGACGCCTCGCTGCTGCTCATTCCGCAGATGGGCTTTCTGCCGCCGGACGACAAGCGGGTCATCGGCACGATTGAGGCGATCCAGCGCGAGCTGTCCACGTCGGACGGTTTCGTGCTGCGCTATCCGACGGCCGGCGACGAGGCGGGCGTGGACGGCCTGGAGGGAGACGAAGGCGCCTTCCTCGCCTGCTCGTTCTGGCTCGCCGACGACCTCGCGATGATCGGGCGCGTCGACGAGGCGCGCCGGCTGTTCGAGAAGCTGCTGGCGCTCCGCAACGACCTGGGCCTGCTCGCCGAGGAGTGGGACCCGCGGCTGCAGCGCCAGGTCGGGAACTTCCCGCAGGCATTCAGCCATGTCCCGCTGATCGACACGGCGCTGCGGCTGACGGCCAGCGGCGCGTACGGGGGCTGACGGCTCGGGGCCAGGCGGGGCAGGACCGTTCGAATTACGATGAGTAGGTCCTGTCGCGCCCCTCGGAAGGGGGCATCATGGCTCCCCAAGTCATCGCGGAACCTGCCCTGGACCGTCTTCGCAAGGCACTGTCCGGCGACACCCTCACCCCTGGTGATACGGGATACGACGAGGCCCGCGAGCTCTTCAACGGCATGATCGACCGGCGCCCGGCGGTCATCGCGCAGTGCGAGACCGACGCCGATGTGGCCACCGCCGTCCGGTTCGGACGGGACCTCGGACTGCCGGTCGCGGTACGCGGCGGCGGGCACAGTGTCGCGGGCATGGCCCTCGCCGACGACGGCCTGGTCATCGATCTGCGGCGCATGCACGCGGTGAGCGTCAATCCCGACACCCGCCGGGCACGCGTCGGCGGCGGCGCGACCATGAGCCACCTGGACCGGGCCACCCAGCCCTTCGGGCTGGCGACCACCGGTGGCCGGGTCTCCACCACCGGCGTCGGCGGCTTCACCTTGGGCGGCGGCAGCGGGTGGCTCGACCGCAAACTAGGGCTGGCCTGCGACAACCTGCTCGCCGTCGATCTCGTGACCGCCGACGGCAAGCATGTGCGGGCGAGCGACGACGAGAACCCGGAGCTGTTCTGGGCGCTGCACGGCGGCGGTGGCAACTTCGGCGTGGCCACCTCCCTGACCCTGCGGCTGCACCCCGTCAGCACGGTCGCGGTCATGATGCTGCTGTGGCAGGCCGAGGCGGGACCCGGGGTGCTGCGCACGTACCGCGACGTCCTGGAGTCCGCTCCGGACGAGTTGGGCGGCGGGTTCCTCTACCTGACCGGGCCGCCCGAGGAGTTCCTGCCCGAGCACATGGTGGGCAAGCTGCTCTGCATGGTGCTGGTCACCTACGTGGGGTCCGAGGCGGAAGCGCGCAAAGTGGCCGCACCCCTGCTCCGGCTGGGCCATGAGGCGGAGGTGATCGCCGAGATTCCCTACGCCGACCTGCAGTGCATGCTCGACGACCCGCCGGGCCTGCGTAACTACTGGTCGGCCGAGTACCTCGACTCCTTCCCGGACGAGGCGGCGGACGTCTTCTGTGCCCGCGCCGCCGGCATGATCGTGCCGTCGAACTCCCAGCACGTGCTGTTCCCGCAGGGCGGCGCGCTGGCGGACGGCGGGGCCGGCTACCCGGTCCCCTGGCGCACGTCGCCGTGGGTCGTCCACCCCTTCGGCATCTGGGACAACCCGGCCGACGACGAGCGGGGCCGGCAGTGGGTGCGCGATGTGCGGGCCGATGTCCAGCCGTGGTCAACCGGCGCGGTGTACCTCAACTTCATCGGAAACGAGGGCGAACAGCGGGTGGTGGCCGGATTCGGGTCGGAGAACTATGCGCGTCTCGCCGCGGTGAAGGCCCAGTACGACCCCGACAATGTGTTCAACCGCAACCACAACATCAGGCCGCGGTGACGTTGTTCCTGGCACATTCGCCCAGGTAGCGTCCCCAGCCATGGCGGTGAAGGCGAATCCCTTGGACACACAGGGCGGCGGAATCACGGTGCAGCGGGCACTGGAACTGCCCGGGCTCCGCAGCGGGCTGCCGGAGGTCGTGGCCGCGTCGGACCGGCTGAACCGTACGGTGCGGTGGGTGCACGCGGGCGAGGTCCCGAACATCGCCTCGCTGCTGAAGGGCGGCGAGCTGCTGCTCACCACGGGGCTGGGTCTCGGCACCCGGCCGGCCGAGCAGCGCGCCTTCGTACGCAGGCTCGCCGACCGCGGGATCGCGGCCCTCGTCGTGGAGCTGGGACCGCGCTTCAGCCGGCTGCCCGCGACGATCGTGGAGACCGCGCGGGCGGCCGGGCTGCCGCTGGTCCAGCTGCACCGCGAGGTGCCCTTCGTGACGGTGACCGAAGAGGTCCACACCGAGATCGTCAACGGGCACTACGCGCTGCTCCAGCAGGCCGAGGAGGTCCACCTCCGCTGTACGGAGGCACTCCTCGGCGGCGGTGGAATCCCCCAGGTGCTGAGCATCCTCGCCGACTTCACCGGCGATCCGGTGTTCCTGGAGACCCCCGACGGACAGCTGTTGTACGCGGCGGCCGGCGCCGCCGGTTCGGAACCGGCGCTCGCCGATCCGCTGCAGATGTGGGAAGGGCTGCGCGGCCAGCGCGAGGCGCGCGAGGACGGCCCGCCGGCGAACGCGGTACTGGTGGACGTGCCGGGTGGCGGCCACGGGACCGGCGCGGTGCGCGCCCGGATAGTCCTGCTGGCCGTGTCCTCGCCGCTGCTGCCGGTGCACCGGATCGCGGTGGAGCGTGCCGCGGGCATCCTGGCCGTCGTACTGATGCAGGCGCGCCAGGAGGAGGAGCTCGCGGCGCGGGGCCGCGGCGACTTCCTGACCGACCTGGCCGAGGGGCGTATCACCGCGGAGGACGCGCCGGCGCAGGCCCGGGTGCTCGGCTTCAAGCCGGGCGACGGGCCGCTGCTGCCGGTGGTGATGCGGCTCGCTGCCGAGCTGTCGCCGACCGGCAACTGGGCGGTGCTGGCGCGGGCGGTGCTGGAGGAGCTCTCCTCGGTCGGCGTCCCGGTGCTGCTGGGCGTGCGCCCGGTCGAGGGACGGGTGCCGCTGCTGCTCGGCCTGCGCTCCGAGTCCGAACGCACGGCGGTGGCGGACCGGGTGGCGGCGGCGCTGCGGGCGGGTGTCGAACGGGCCGGCCTGGAGCGGGCGGGCGGACACCCGCCCGTCGTGGTGGTCGGGGTCGCGGGCGGCTGGGCGGCGGCGAGCGCGGGGCTGCGGCACGCGGCGGAGACGGCGACGGCCGCGCAGGGGCTGATGGACCGCCCCTGGTACGACGCCCGGCGGCTGGACATCGACCTGCTGCTGTGGCGGCTGCGGGAGCACCCGGACCTGGCGGCGTTCGTGGACCGGGCGATCGGGCCCTTGCGGGCCCATGACCGCGCGTCCCGCCCGCCGCTGCTTCCGACCCTGGAGACGTACCTGGCCCACGCGGGCCGGAAGGCGGAGACGGCGCGCGAGCTGCACCTGAACCGCCAGACGCTGTACAACCGGCTGGCCCGGATCTCGGAACTGCTGGGCACGGACCTGGACGACCCCCAAACGGTCCTGGCCCTGAGTCTGGCCCTGAGAGCCCGCCGCCACACCTCCTGACGGGCGGTCGGGGACGGGCGCGAGCCGTACCCGGCGGGGCGGTGGCAGGCGGTGGCACCGGGGGTGCGTGACCCTCCGCTGCCGGGGTCCGGGGCGACTGGTTCAGATGCGGTTTCGCGAAGCCTGCTGCTCTTCAAGGCCGTTGAGGAGGGCCTGGAGGCCGCACTCGAAGGTCCGCTCGGGTGCCGCGGCGAAGTCGGCCGCCGGCGTTTCGAGGCGACTGCGCAACCGCGGGAACTCCATGGCGACTTCGCTCGCCTTCGCCATGAAGTCACCGATCCGTTTCTCCGCATCGCCGCCGTCGCGGCTCAACCGCCGGGTCAGCGACGCCTCGGCCGACGCACCAAGGACGCTCCCGAGTACGAACGTGAAGACGGCGGCCGCCGCGCGGTCGGCCTCCGTACCGACGAACCCGGCCGCTTCGTAGACACGCCCACGCGCAGAACCTCGTCAAGGCCGGCGAGAGCACGGAGCGGATCGCGGCGGTGGCGGCCTGGCGCGAAGCCCCGTTCTTCAGCGACGCCGAACGCGCCGCACCGGAGCTGACCGAGACCGTCACCCGCCTCGCCGACCGCTCCGGCGTAGCCGTACCCGACGCCTTGTGGGACGAGGTCGCCGATCATTTCGACGAGCAGCAGCTGTCCGCCCTGATCCTGCTCATCGGTGTGACCAATATGTTCAACCGGATCACCACCACCATCAGCGAACCCGCCGGAACCTCCTGGGGCTGACCTCGGTGCGGGCCGTGGGCCTGCCCCGAAACTGCCGCATCGGGGGCGGGGGCCTGCCCCGGTTTCGGGGGAGGGGCGGAGCGGCGGGGCGGGGCGGGGGGACAGTCCCTAGCCGCGACGCTCCGTCAGTTCGTCGTAGACCGCCAGGACCTGAGCGACCGTGTCGTCCTCCGTCGGCCATCCGGCCGCCTGCAACCTACCCGCCGCCGCGAGTTCGCTTCTGCGCGCGGGATCCGCCAGCAGCCGCTCCACCGCATGAGCGAACGCCTCCGCGTCCCCGTACGGTACGAGCTCCGCCGCGTCGCCCACCAGCTCCGGGACCCCGCCCACCGCCGTGGCGACCAGGGGGACGCCGGCCCGCAGCGCCTCCTGGGCCAGCAGGGAGCGGGCCTCCCAGCGGCTGGGCAGCAGCGCGAGGTCGGCGGCGGCGAGCAGTTCGGCGGCGTCGTCGCGCCGGCCGATGAGCCGGACGGGCAGCGATTCGGCCTCGATACGGCGTTGCAGCGCGCCCCGCAGCGGCCCCTCCCCCGCGATGACGGTCAGCGGCACGGGGTCCAGGCCGCGCCAGTCGCGAGCCGCGTCCAGCAGCGTCGAGTACCCCCGGTGCGGCACCAGACTGCCGATGGCCATGAGCAACGGGCGGCCGACCGCGCCGAGTTCCACCCGGGCCTTTCCCTCCGCGGCGCCGCCAGGAGGCCGCCGGGGTGCCGGCACGGTGACCGGCGCGAGCCGCGCATCGCGCGCCCCCCGGCGGCGGGCCCGGTCGACCAGGTCGGACGACGTTCCGAGCACGACAGCCGCGGCCCTGGCCACCCTCCGCTCCAGCAGGCGCATCACATGGCCCCGCGCGCCGTCGGCGTGCGCCCGGGTGTGCCAGGTGACCACGAGCGGAGTCCGCCGGCCCCTGAGCGCGAGGGCGGCGCGCACGGCCGCGTGCAGTCCGTGCGCGTGCACGACGTCCGCCGCGGCGCACACCGTACGCAGCGCGGCCAACGCGGCAGGATCGCTGCGCCGCGGCACGGGCGTGAAGTGGGCGCCCGCTCCGATGAAGTCATACGCGCGGTCGGCCTCGGCGGGGGCGCACACGGTCACCCGTACGCCCCTCGCGACCAGCCCCGCCGCCAGCGACGTGACGTGCGCGCTGCTGCCCGCGCTGCCGCCGCCCAGCACTTGGACAGTGCGCAACGGCGCCTTGCCGTACGGCGGGACCGGGATGCTGCTCACGTGGCCGGAGCTCCTGAGTCGGGCGTCGGACGGTACTCGGACGGAACGAGGGAGGGCGAGCGGCCGGCAGAAGTGCGGCGAGCTGCTGCCGCCAAGGATGCCAGTCCGTACGCGCGTTCCGGCACCGCCAAGGGGTGGATCCCCCGGCGGGGGCTGTCACAGCGGCCCCGGGATCACTCACACGGGTGAGCGCGCCCCCAATTCGCCACCGTACGGCTGACCTTGTCCCCGTACACCGCGGCCGCGACCAGTCCCACCGCATGCGCTGGCGAGCCCGGCCCGGCCGTTGCCCGCGACGACGGCGACGCCTAAGGGCTGTCCCGCAATCCCCGCCGAGCGCCCGACGCCAGCTACGGCACCTCGCTGCGTTGTCGGGCTCGTCCGAATACGCCCAGTATGAGGACGACCCTCCGCCTTGCGATGCACCGCATCTGACGCCGTGCGCTGACTCGCCGGGGATTACGGGACAGCCCTTAGGGCCGCGCCGAGCGCGTGCGCCCCGGCGTCACCGATCATCGTGCGCTCGCCGAGGTCGTCGGCGGTGACAGCGGCCGTGGCGCCCAGGGGCGCGGCGGCGAGCGTTCCCGCCGCGCCGCCCTTCAGCAGCCCCGGCGCGCCGATCGCCAGTACGGCACCGGCCGCTGCTCCCGGACGTACGTCGACCAGATTGACCAGATGGGCGGTGCCCGCGATCACCACGCCCGCCAGCAGTCTGTCGACGGGCCGCTCCTTGAGCAGCGCGCCCGCGGCGAGCCCGGCGGCGCCGATGCCGAAGAGCTTCACCGCACCGCTGGTGACTTCGCCCTCGCGCAGGGCGGACAGATGCGCGCGGAAACCGCGCCGTGGATCACCGGCCCCGGCCAGATCGTCGTACGCGCCACAGGCCCCGGCGGCCAGCACGGCGAGCCCGCCGGCACCCCTGGCCCGGCCGGGAAGTCCGGGCGCGACGGCCGCACCGAGAGCGGCCCCCATGACGGTCGCGGGCCCGGCGAACAGATCGACGACCCGCCCCGCACGGTTCTTCCGCTCCCACAGCCCGACCCCCGCCCGGAGGCCTGCGACGCAACGCCCCGTATCCGGCGCGAGTGGCGCCAACTGCCGTGGCAAAAGCGGCGATTCTCCCGCCAAAGGTGCGGTGCCCGGATATCATGCCGCCCACCCTATGCGGCACTGACAGCCCCAACCGGCGCCGCAACGGCCGCGAGCCGTCCCACCCCTGCCTGGCCGCAACCCACAGTCGGCCCCGCGGTGGCCCCTCACGCCTGGGCCGGTCCGCGCGGCGACGGTAGCAAGTGCCACCCGGCCGCGTAGTTGTCACCCGCGGCCGTCAGTGAGCCACCGCGTCTGCCCGTGCCGTCGCGAGGAGTTCTTCCGCGTGGGCGCGGGCCGTTTCGGAGTCCTCCTGGCCGGCCAGCATCCGCGAGAGCTCGCGCACCCGGTCCTCGCCTTCGAGGACCGTCACACCGCTACGCGTCACCGAGCCGTCGTTCGTCTTCTCGACCAGCAGCTGCCGGTCCGCGAAGGCAGCGACCTGCGGCAGGTGCGTGACCACCACGACCTGCGCGGACTTGGCCAGCTTCGCCAGCCGCCGGCCGACTTCGACGGCCGCCTTGCCGCCCACCCCCGCGTCCACCTCGTCGAAGAGGTACGTCGGCACCGGGTCCGAGCCGGCGAAGACCACCTCGACTGCGAGCATCACCCGGGACAGCTCACCACCCGAGGCGCCCTTGGCGATGGGCCGGGGCTGGGCTCCCGGGTGCGGGGCGAGCAGCAGCTCGACCTCGTCCGCGCCGGACGTGCCGTAGGAGACGGGACGCCCGCCGACCTCGATGCCGTCCGGATCGTCGTGCTGCCGGATGTCGATGGTGACCCGGGCATGCGGCATGGCGAGCGAGGCCAGTTCGGCGGTGACCGCGTCGGCGAATCGCGCCGCGGCCTCGGTGCGGGCGTCGGTCAACGCCTGTGCCAGGCCGGACAGTTCACCCCGCAGCGCATCCCGCTCGGCGGTCAGCTCGCCGATCCGGTCGTCGTCGCCCTCCAGCTCGGTGAGCCGCGCGGCGCCCTGTTCGGCCCACGCCAGTACGCCGTCGATGTCCTGGCCGTACTTGCGTGTCAGGTGCGTCAGGGCCGCTCGCCGCTCCTCCACAGCCGCGAGCCGCAGCGGATCGGCGTCCAAATTGTCCGCGTAACCGGCCAGTTCGCCCGCGACGTCACCGACCAGGATGCCGATCTCGCCGATCCGGTCGGCGAGCGAGGCAAGGGCGGGGTCGTGGGAGCGTACGGCCTCCACGGCCCGGTGCGCGCCCGCGACCAGCGTGTTCGCGTCGACGCCCTCAGGGTCCTCCGGGTTGCCCGCGAGCGCGGCATGCGCGAGGGCCGCCGCCGAAGCCAGCGCCTCGGCGTGGCCGAGCCGCTCCGCCTCCGCCGCGAGCTCCACGTCCTCTCCGGCCCGCGGCTCGACGCCCGCGACCTCATCGAGCCCGAAGCGCAGCAGATCGGCCTCCTGAGCCCGCTCGCGGGCCCGTGTGGTCAGCTCGTCGAGCTCCGTGGCCACCGCCCGCAGCCGCCGGTACGCCGCCGCGTACTTCGCGTGCGGGACCGCCACCGCGTCTCCCGCGTACCGGTCCAGCGCCTGCCGCTGCCGGGCCGGCCGCAGCAAGCCCTGCTGGTCGGTCTGGCCGTGTACCGCGACGAGGTCGTCGGCCAGCTCGCCGAGCAGCCCCACCGGCACGGACCGCCCGCCGAGGTGGGCGCGCGAGCGCCCCTCGGCCGAGACGGTACGGCTGATCAGCAACACCCCGTCGTCGAGTTCGGCCCCGGCCTCCTCCGCGCGTACGGCGGCGGGCGCGCCCGGAGGCATGGTGATCCGCCCCTCGACGACGGCGGCCTTGGCCCCGATCCGCACCAGGGCAGCGTCGGCCCGGCCGCCGAGCAGCAGCCCGAGGCTGGTCACGACCATCGTCTTGCCGGCACCGGTCTCGCCGGTCACCGCGGTGAACCCGGGCGACAGCTCGACCACCGCGTCGTCGATGACCCCGAGCGACCGTATCCGCATCTCCTCCAACACGGACACGACCTTACGAGGTCCGGGGCCCGGTGTGCGACGGGCCCCGCCCCCTTCACCCACCCGGGCTCCCGGAGCCGTACCATCGCGGCCCGCGCCGGATGACCGCCGGCGCGGCGCTCAGTGCGGCGCTCAGTGCGGCGCTCCGCGCCAACCCGACACCGGCAGCGCGAACTTCGCCACCAGCCGGTCGGTGAACGACGCGTGGTGCAGCCGCGCCAGCCGTACCGGCACCGCCCCCCGCCGTACCTCCACCCGCGCGCCCGAGGGCAGTTCCAGCATCCGGCGCCCGTCGCACCACAGCACCCCGTGCGGCGTGCCCGGCTGCACCTCCACCGCGAGCACCGAGGTCGGTGAGGTCACCAGTGGCTTGGCGAACAGCGCGTGGGCGCTGATCGGCACCATCAGCAGCGCCTCCACCTCGGGCCAGACGACGGGGCCGCCGGCCGAGAAGGCGTACGCGGTGGAGCCGGTCGGGGTGGCGCAGACGATGCCGTCGCAGCCGAAGCCGGAGACCGGCCGGCCGTCGATCTCGAGGACGACCTCGAGCATGCGCTCGGGCGAGACCTTCTGCACGGCGGCCTCGTTGAGCGCCCAGTCGCTGTGCACGACGTCGCCGTTGTTGCGGACGACGATGTCGATCGTCATCCGCTCCTCAACCTCGTACGCCCTGGTGACGACCCGGTCGACCACCTTGTCGAGGTCGTCGCGCTCGGCCTCGGCGAGGAAGCCGACCCGCCCCAGGTTGACCCCGAGCATCGGCACGCCCGAAGCGCGGGCGAACTCCGCGCCGCGCAGCAGCGTCCCGTCACCGCCGAGGACGATCAGCAGCTCGCAGCCCTCGAGTACACGGGGAGACGCTTCGGTCACCAGTTCGACCGACGGCGGCAGTGGCAGATCGGCCGCCTCCGCGGTCAGCACCCGTACGCCCAGGCCGCTGCGCAGCAGCCCCTGGACGACGAGCTCGGCGCTGCGAATCGCGGCCGGACGGCCGGTGTGGGCAAGGAGAAAGACAGTTCGTGCTGCTGTTGTCGTCGTCAACGCGGCCCCTCCGCCACTGCACGGTCCACATCCGCCGGGTCCAGCTCGGGCGCCCCGGCCCTGAGCCACAGAAAGTACTCGACATTTCCGGAAGGCCCGGGCAGCGGACTGGCGGTGACGCCCCGCACCCCGAGGCCCAGTTGCCCCGCCTGCCGCGCCACCGTGCGCACGGCCTCGGCGCGCAGCTCGGGGCTGCGCACCACCCCGCCGCTGCCCAGCCGCTCCTTGCCCACCTCGAACTGTGGTTTCACCATCAGTACGAGGTCCGCGTCCGGTGCCGCGCACCGCGCCAGAGCCGGCAGCACCAGCCCGAGCGGGATGAACGACAGGTCGCCCACCACCAGGTCCACCGCCTCACCGTCGATCACTTCGAGTGTCAGTTCACGGACGTTGGTACGGTCCTTGACGGTGACGCGTTCATCGCTCTGCAAAGACCAGGCAAGTTGTCCGTAGCCGACATCGACGGCCACGACCTGGCGCGCCCCGGCCCGCAGCAGTACATCCGTGAAGCCGCCGGTCGACGCCCCCGCGTCCAGCGCCCGCCGCCCCTCCACCTTCAGCCCGAGCGGCACGAACGCGGCCAGCGCCCCGGCGAGCTTGTGGCCGCCGCGCGAGACGTAGTCCGGGTCGCTCTCGTCGCTGCGGACGACCACCGCCGCACTGGTCTCCACCTGGGTGGCGGCCTTGGTCGCGGTGGTGCCGCCGACGGTCACCCGTCCCGCGGCGATCAGCTGGCTCGCGTGCTCGCGCGAGCGGGCGAGCTTTCGGCGGACCAGCTCGGCGTCGAGGCGGCGGCGTGCCACTCCTGCCACGTTCTGTTCAGCTCCTGTTGTCGTACACGGAAGGGCCGGAAGTGGGCCCTGGAGGACCCGGCGGACCCGGGTGGACGTCGAGCGCGGTCAGCGCGTCGCGCAGCCCCCGGTGAACATCCTCGTACACCTCGATGTGCCCGTCCGCCGCGAGGTGGTCCGCATCCGCCAGCCGCTCGAGCTGCGCGTCCACGCCGGCGTCCCCAGTAGGGGTGCGGGATACGCCCAGGGGTGCGGGCGCAGCGGGCTCGTAGGAGGGCGCTTGCGCAGCGGTCGCCTCGTCCTCGGCCTGCGGGGCCGCGGGCTCCGCCTCGGGGCCCGGCCATGAGTCGCTCATGCCCCGACGCTACCCCGAAGAGGGCCCTCCCCGGCGAACAGTGGCCTGTCCGTGGCCTGAGGTAACGTCGATCACGATGGCGACGATCGAAGAGTGCCGCGACGCACTCGACACACTCTCGGACAACCTGGCGACGGCGGACGGCGAGGTGCGCAGCGCGGCAGCCCTCGACCGCTCGCTGAGCTGCCACATCACCGATCTCGACGCGACCTTCACGGGCCGGCTCGCGCATGGCCGCATCCAGGTGGTCGACTCGCTGCCGGGCCCTCCCCCGGAGAAGGCGCAGATCCGGCTCGCGATGACCGGTGACGACCTGGTGGCCATGGTCGGCGGCGAGCTGAACTTCGCGAAGGCATGGGCCTCGGGCCGGGTCAGGCTCGAGGCCGGCCTCCGCGATCTGCTGAAGCTCAGGACGCTGCTGTAACCGCCGCGGTTGCTGCTGTTGCTGTGACCGCTCCGGGTGTACGTGCCTTGCGCGCGGCCGGCACCACCAGCGGCGTCCCGGTCTCGGGATCGTCGATGACCTGGCAGCGCAGCCCGAAGACCTGCTCCACCAGCTCGGCCGTGACGACCTCGCCGGGCGGCCCCTCGGCGACGACCCCGCCGCCGCGCATGGCGATCAGGTGCGTGGCGTAGCGGGCGGCGTGGTTGAGGTCGTGGAGCACGGCGACGAGCGTGCGCCCCTGCCTCTCGTGCAGTTCGGCGCAGAGGTCGAGGACATCGATCTGGTGCTGGATGTCGAGGAACGTCGTCGGCTCGTCGAGCAGCAGCAGCGGGGTCTGCTGGGCGAGGGCCATCGCGATCCAGACGCGCTGCCGCTGCCCACCGGACAGTTCGTCGACGAAGCGGTCGGCCAGTTCGCCGACACCGGTGGCGGCCATCGACTCGTCGACGATCCGCTCGTCCTCCGGCGACCACTGGCGCAGCAGGCCCTGGTGCGGATAGCGGCCGCGTGCGACCAGGTCGGCGACCGTGATCCCGTCCGGCGCGATCGACGACTGCGGGAGCAGCCCCAGCGTCCTGGCCACCTTCTTGGCGGGCATCGAGCCGATGACCTGGCCGTCCAGCAGCACCCGGCCCTGCGAGGGCTTGAGCATCCGGGACAGCGCGCGCAGCAGAGTCGACTTGCCGCAGGCGTTCGGTCCGACGATCACCGTGAAGGAGTTGTCCGGGATCTCGACGGAGAGGTTCTCCGCGATGATCCGCTGGTCGTAGCCGAGGGTGACGTTTTCGGCGGTGAGGCGCTGCACTTCAGTTCTCCTGGAGGTCTTCATATGCGTCCTGCCTTGCGCTCGGTGACCAGCAGCCACAGCAGATAGACACCGCCGACGAGTCCGGTCACTACGCCGACCGGCAGCTGGTCAGAACCGAACGCCTGCTGCGAGGCCCAGTCGGCGACCAGCAGCAGCACGGCGCCCATCAGGGCGGCGGCGGCGAGGTTGGGGCCCGCCGAGCGGGTGAGCCGCCGGGCAAGCTGGGGCGCGGTGAGGGCAACGAAGGAGATGGGCCCGGCCGCGGCGGTCGCGGCCGCGGTGAGCAGTACGGCGCAGAGCATCACGACGAGCCGGGTGCGCTCGACCCGGACGCCCAGCGCGTACGCCGCGTCGTCGCCCATCTCCATCATCCGCAGGGCCCGTCCGTACCCCAGCACCACGGGGATGAGGACGCCGCACGCGGCGAGCAGCGGCCAGACCTGGGCCCAGTCGCGCCCGCCCAGTGAACCGGTCATCCACACCGTGGCCCGGGTGGCGTCGACCAGCTGCGCCTTGGTGAGCAGATAGTGGATGCAGGCGGTGAGCATGGCCGACGCGCCGATGCCGACCAGCACCAGGCGGTAGCCCTGGATGCCCCGCTTCCACGCGAGCAGATAGACCGCGACCCCCGTCAGCAGACCACCGGCGACCGCCCCGGCGGCGACCTCCACGGCCCCGCCCTGGAAGAGGACGATGACGACGAGCGCGCCCACCGACGATCCGTAACCGAAGCCGATCACCTCGGGACTCCCCAGCGGATTGCGGGAGATGGACTGGAAGACCGCGCCCGCGATCCCCAGCGCCGCGCCGACGAACAGCCCGACGAGAACGCGCGGCAGCCGGAGGTCGCCGACGATGAACTCCTGCGCGGGGGTGCCGCCACCGGTCAGCGTGCTGACGACCTCACCGGGCGACATCGGGAAGTCCCCCGTGCCGATCAGTACGACGGCGACGGCCAGCGCCGCCGCCGCGAGCAGCAGGGCGACGACGAACGCTCTGGGGTCCACCCGGAAGGAGAGGCCGCCCGGCGTGCGTATCGCGGAGGGACTGGGGCGTGCGGGGGTCGTGCCCCGGGAAGGAACACTCACAGCTGGGCCATCCTCCGGCGGCGTACGAGATGGATGAAGACGGGCCCGCCGATGAGCGCGGTGACGATCCCGACCTGGAGCTCCGAGGGCCGCGCGATCACCCGGCCGACCACGTCCGCGCCGAGCAGCAGGACGGGCGAGAGCACCGCCGCGTACGGCAGGGTCCACCGCATGTCCGGGCCGGTGATGGCCCGCACGAGGTGCGGGATCATCAGCCCGATGAAGACGATCGGCCCGCAGGCGGCGGTCGCGGCCCCGCACAGCAGGGTGACAGCGACCATCGCGAGGATGCGTGTACGGGTCAGATGGGCGCCCAGCGCCCTCGCCGTGTCGTCACCCATCGCCATGGCGTTGAGCGGACGGCCGATGGCCAGGGCGAGCACGATGCCCAGGGCGAGGAAGGGCAGCACCTGCCCGACAGTGGCTATATTCGCCGACGCCAGTGAACCGACCGTCCAGAAGCGGAGCTTGTCGAGCGCCGCGGAGTCCGTCAGCTGCACGGCGTTGATGTAGCCGTACAGGGCGGCCGTGGCCGCCGTGCCCGCCAGCGCGAGCCGCACCGGCGTCGCGCTGCGGCTGCCCCCCAGCAGATAGACGAGCACCGACACGGCCGCGGCGCCGGCGAAGGCGAACCACACGTACGCGGTCAGCGAGGAGACCCCGAGGAAGCTGATGGCGGAGACAACGGCGGCCGCGGCCCCCGCGTTCACGCCCAGGATTCCCGGCTCGGCCAGCGGGTTGCGGGTCAGCGCCTGCATCACCGCGCCGGCGAGCCCGAGCGCCGTACCGACGAGCAGCCCGAGCAGGGTGCGGGGAATGCGCACCTTCTCGACGACCACGTCGGTGGCGGTGCCAGTGTTGTGGAACAAGCCGTGCCAGACCTGGTCCATCGGGATCTGCTTGGCGCCGATGGCGATGCTCGCCAGCGCGACGAGCAGGAGCACGCCGATGGAGACCAGGAGCCCTGCGGCGCGCGCCGCATTGCGTTTGCGGGGCGCGGGGACTGGCTCCGCGCTCTGTTCGGGGGGACTGTCGACCAACACGTGGTTAGGTTAGCCTACCCTCCGATCGCCACTCGACGGGCCGCCTCCCCGCGCCCCTCTCAACTCCCGTGCCTCACAGCCCCAGCCGGGACAGCGCCTTCCCCGCGTCGAGCGTGCAGGAGCCGTCGCCCGCCTGCGTCCAGGCCGCCGCGCACAGTGCCCGCAGCCCGTCCAGGGCATCCGGGGTGTCACCGCCGTCACCGCCGTTCGCGGCGTTCCCGTCGTTCCCGTCGTTCCCGTCGTTCCCGTCGAGAGCCAGCGCATCGACAGTGACCGACGCGGTCCACCCCCCGCACGCGAACCCGCCCGCCACCTTGGTCACTTCGGGCTGCCCGGTGAGCAGCCCGCGCAGATCCGCGTCGATGTACGTCGGCCGGTGCCGGGGCTCGGCCGCCAGCAGCTGCGCCGCGTCCGTCACCCCGGTCAGTACGAGCAGAGAGTCCACGCCGCCGTTGAACGCCCCCTCGATGTCCGTGTCCAGCCGGTCGCCGACGACCAGCGGCCGCTCGGCGCCCGTACGCAGAATCGTCTCCCGGTGCATCGGCGGCAGCGGCTTACCCGCGACCTGCGGCTCGGCGCCGGTTGCGATCCGTACGACCTCGACCGCCGCGCCGTTGCCCGGCGCGATCCCGCGCGCACTCGGAATCGTCAGATCGGTGTTGGACGCGAACCACGGCACACCTCGGGCGATCGCGTAACACGCCTCGGCGAACCGCCCCCACGCCAGCTCGGGCCCGCCGTACCCCTGCACCACCGCGGCGGGAGCGTCCTCCGCCGACTCGACCGGCTCCAGCCCCCGCTCACGCAGCGCGGCCCGCAGCCCCTCCCCGCCGATCACCAACACCCGCGCCCCCGCCGGAACCTGGTCGGAGATCAGCCGGGCGACCGCTTGCGCCGAGGTGATCACGTCCGCGGAC
This sequence comes from Streptomyces sp. A3M-1-3, assembly GCF_024213665.1. Lineage (GTDB taxonomy): Bacteria > Actinomycetota > Actinomycetes > Streptomycetales > Streptomycetaceae > Streptomyces. Next base: position 3,992 of record NZ_JANAVP010000033.1, on the reverse strand, counting down.
TCGGCAGGCACCCCGAGGTCGGTCAGATTCTCCGCGACCGCCTCCGGCGTCCGCAGCGCGTTGTTGGTCACGTACGCCAGGTGCATACCGCCCGCCCGGGCGGCGCCGAGCGACTCCACGGCGTGCGCGATCGCCTCGCCGCCCGCGTACACCACCCCGTCCAGGTCGAGCAGGGCCGTGTCGTACGCCTCGTTCAGCGTCCGCTCACTGCCCTCGGGCCTGGTCCTGCGCTGCGGGCTCATCGTGTCCACTCCTCGCTCGGTGCCTGTCCCCCGATCATCGCGCATCGCGGCACCCCACTTACCATGCATCAATGAGCACAACTGGGGCCGCGGACCGCGGACTGCGCCTGATCCCTTTTCACGGACTGCGCTATGTCCCCGAGCGGGTCGGCAGCCTCGCCGCCGTCACCTCTCCGCCGTACGACGTCGTCGTCCGGCCCGACGGCCTCCACCACCTGGAGTCGGCGGACCCCCACAACATCGTCCGGCTGATCCTCCCGCAGGCAGCCGGCCCCTCGGCCCGCAATGAGAAGGCGGCCGACACCCTCCGCCGCTGGGTGTCCGAAGGGGTCCTCGCCGCCGATACCGAAGCCGCGCTGTACGTGTACGAACAGCGCAAGGGCGACCTCCTCCAGCGCGGGCTCATCGGATCGCTCGAACTCTCCGCCCCCGACGCGGGCATCGTCCTCCCGCACGAAGACGTCATGCCGCACGTCGTCAAGGACCGCGCCGATCTGATGCGCGCCACCGCGGCCAATCTGGAACCGCTCCTGCTGACCTACGTCGGCAACGGCAATGGCGCTGCCGCGGTCATCGAGCGCACCGTCCAGGGTTCGCCGCTGCTCTCCACCACCACCGAGGACGGCTTCCGCCACCGGCTGTGGTCGATCACGGACGCCGCCGAACTGGCCGAGATCACCGCCGACCTCGCCGAACACCAGGCCCTGATCGCCGACGGGCACCACCGCTGGGCGACATACCTCCGGCTCCAGGCCGAACACCCCGCGTCAAGCCCCTGGGACTTCGGCCTGGTGCTGCTGGTCGACACGGCCCGCTACCCGCTCCAGGTCCGCGCCATCCACCGCCTGCTGCACCGCCTGCCGGTCGCGGACGCCCTCTCCGCCCTGGCCGGCTCCTTCCGTATCCGTACGGTCGCGGGCCCGCTCGCCGCGGCCCAGGAGGCACTGGCAGACGCGGCCGGCGGCGGCAATGCCTTCCTTCTCGCAGGCGACGGCTCCTTCCACCTGGTCTCCCACCCGGATCCCGCCCTGCTGGCCTCGACAATCCGCCGGGACCGTCCGGAAGCATGGCGCCAACTCGACGCCACCGTCCTGCACGCCACTCTGCTGGAACAGGTGTGGCGGATCCCGGACGCACCCGAACACATCGCGTACATCCATGACGCCGAGGCCACGGTCGACCAGGCGGAGCGCCACGGCGGCACGGCGGTCCTGATGCATCCGGTACGCGAAGACGTCGTCCGGGACCTGGCCCGCCAGGGCGTCACGATGCCGCGGAAGTCGACATCGTTCGGCCCGAAGCCTGCTACGGGCCTGGTCCTGCGCAGCCTCACGACGGACTGACGGGCCTCCTGCCCCGGCCGGAAACGACGAAGGGCGGCACCCCGGAGGGTGCCGCCCTTTGCTCACGCCGGATCAGGCGTCGTCGTCCTTCTCTTCTTCTGCCGCCTCGCCCACGTCGTCGCCCACCTCGTCGTCAGCATCGGCGACAACCGGGGCACCGTCGACGACGGGCTCGTCGTCCTCGTCGGCGAGGGCGTCGACGAACTCCACACCGTCCATCTCGGCCAGCCGGTCGGAGGCGTCCGTGGCCCCGTCCTTGTCGGCCTCGAGCGCTTTGGCGAACCACTCGCGCGCCTCGTCCTCACGGCCCGCCGAGAGCAGCGCGTCGGCGTAGGCGTACCGCAGACGGGCGGTCCACGGCTGTACGGAGTTCGATGCCAGCTCCGGGCTCTGCAGGGTCACGATGGCCGCGTCGATCTGCCCCATGTCCCTGCGCGCCCCGGCGGCGACGAGTCGCATCTCAACCTGGCCGGCCTTGTCCAGCTTCTGCACCTCGGGCTCACCGGCCATGGCCATGGCCCGCTCGGGACGGCCGAGACCGCGCTCGCAGTCGGCCATGACGGGCCACAGCTCCACGGAACCGGTCATCCGCCGGGCCGCACGGAACTCGGCGAGCGCCTCCGTGTACTTCTGGGTCGCGTACGCGGCGAAACCGGCCGCCTCACGCACGGCAGCCACACGCGAGGCGAGCCGCAGCGCGATGCGCGAGTACTCGTACGCCTGCTCGGGCTCTTCGTCGATCAGCCGGGCGACCATGACGAGGTTCTTGGCGACGTCCTCGGCCAGGGTCTTCGGCAGGCTCATCAGCTCCTGGCGTACATCCTTGTCGATCTCGTCCCCAGTGACGTCCTCGTCGATCGGCAGCCGCTTGATGGGCTCCCGATCGCGGTCACGGTCACGGTCACGGTCGTCGCGGCGCCCGTAGCCACCACGGTCCCGGTCGTCGCGCTGGCCCCGGTATCCGCCACGATCCCGATCGTCCTCGCGACGCGGCCCGCGGTAGCCAGCGCGCTCGTCCTCGCGACGCGGCGCACGGTCGTCACGAGGGAAGCCGCCGGCAGGACGGCCACCACGGTCATCGCGCTGCGGGCGGTTCCCGCCACGGTCATCGGGGCGGCGCGGGGCACGGTCGTCGCGACGGAACCCACCGCCACCGCCACCCCGCTCATCACGGCGCGGAGGACCGCTGGGACGGTCGTCGCGACCCCGGTAACCGCCACCACCACCAGGACGGCCACCGCGGTCATCACGCCGGTCGTCGCGCCGGAAGCCACCACGGTCGTCTTCGCGACGCGGCGCACGGTCGTCACGGGGGAAACCACCACCAGGACGGCCGCCGCGGTCATCACGCCGGTCGTCGCGGCGGAAGCCGCCACGGTCGTCCTCGCGGCGGGGGGCACGGTCGTCGCGACGGAACCCACCGCCACCGCCGCCCCGCTCATCACGGCGCGGAGGACCGCCGGGACGGTCGTCGCGACCCCGGTAACCGCCACCGCCGGCCGGACGACCACCACGGTCATCACGCCGGTCACCACCGGGACG
>NZ_JANAVP010000033.1:0-769 GCF_024213665.1 Streptomyces sp. A3M-1-3 | reverse complement strand
CCTCGCGACGCGGCCCGCGGTAGCCACCACGGTCGTCGTCACGGCGCGGCGCACGGTCATCACGAGGGAAGCCGCCGCCACTGGGACGGTCGTCGCGACGGAACCCACCGCCACCGCCGCCCCGCTCATCACGGCGCGGAGGACCGCTGGGACGGTCGTCGCGACCCCGGTAACCGCCACCGCCGGCCGGACGACCACCACGGTCATCACGCCGGTCACCACCGGGACGGTCGTCACGCCGGTCGTCGCGGCGGAACCCGCCACGGTCGTCCTCGCGACGCGGCCCGCGGTAGCCACCACGGTCGTCGTCACGGCGCGGCGCACGGTCATCACGAGGGAAGCCGCCGGCAGGACGGCCACCACGGTCATCGCGCTGCGGGCGGTTCCCGCCACGGTCATCGGGGCGGCGCGGGGCACGGTCGTCGCGGCGGAACCCGCCTCGGTCATTGCTGTCACGGCGCGGGCCGCCGGACCGGTCGTCACGACCCCCGCGGAAGCCGCCCCTGTCGCCGCCGTCCCGCGGGCGCGGCTCGCGCTCGGGACGGTCGTCGGGAGAGTTGGTGGACATGGGTGTGACTCCTGTCTTCGGGGTACCGCAGTCATTCTCGCGCAGTCGGCGATCCAACGCGCTTCGGCATAAACAAAAGGACCCTTGGTCCCAGCATGAACGCTGGGACCAAGGGTCCTTGAAAGATTGTTCGGCGGCGTCCTACTCTCCCACAGGGTCCCCCCTGCAGTACCATCGGCGCTGAAAGGCTTAGCTTCCGGG
>NZ_JANAVP010000032.1:57383-83815 GCF_024213665.1 Streptomyces sp. A3M-1-3 | reverse complement strand
CAGGTCTGTCTTCACACACTGACATTGGACGCCCTCGTCCTATGTCCGCAGGCCATCCCTTGGACTCATTCATCTAGCGGTGCGGGGGCCGGGGGTCGGGGGCTAGCGGTGCGGGGGCCGGGGGTCGGGGGCTAGCGGTGCGGGGGCCGGGGGTCACTCCTCGCCAGGGGCGAGGACCGGAGGGGAAACCCGGGGCCGCCCGGTTTGTGAGTATGGCGGGCCACGTCTCCCTGTAAAGGGCGCTCCCTTTGGTCGCGTCGCTGCGCGACCAAAGGGAGCGCCCTTGACGCCCGGCCCGCAGCCGCCCACAATCACCGACCGGGCGGCCCCACACCCGAACCACCGCTCCTGGGCACGGATGGCCCCACCGGTCCACGCCCCCGGCCAACCTCCGCCCCCAACCACCCACCACCCCGCGGACGGACACGAAACAGAACCACCCGACCACCAGCCCCCGCCGCCCCGCCCCGCCCCGCCGTACCGTTCACTGCCGAACCGCTCACTCACGTACACACAACCCGCGTGGTGTGGAATGGGCACATGAGCGACATGAGCGACCACGACGCACCGCAGCAGGCCGCCGCCTTCCGCGATGTGCTCCACTCCCTCCGTGTGTGGGACACCGAGCTGCCCGGCTTCGATCCGGACACCGCGCCCAGTGAGCCGTTGGCCCTCTTCCACCAGTGGTTCACGCACGCCGCGGCCGCCGGGCAGGCCGAGCCGCACACGATGTCCCTCGCGACGGTGGACCCCGAAGGACGACCCGACGTACGGACGTTGATGCTGTACGACGCGGACGCGCGCGGCTGGCACTTCGCCTCACACGCGACCAGCGCGAAGGGGCGCCAGCTGGCCGCGCGTCCGTATGCCGCGCTCGGTTTCTACTGGCCGGCCGTCGGCCGCCAGGTGCGGCTGCGCGGCCGGGTAACCGCCACCGGGCCGGACGAGAGCCGGGCCGATCTGCGGGCCCGCTCGACGGGCGCGCTCGCCGCGGCCCTCACTGGGCGGCAGAGCGACGTACTCGGCTCGTACGAGGAACTGGCGCGCGAGTCCGCGGCCGCCTGGGAGCGGGCGCAGTCCGATCCGGACGCGCCCGCGCCCACCTGGACCCGCTACGTACTGGCCCCGGACGAGGCCGAGTTCTTCCAGGGCGACGAACGCCGCCGGCACATCCGTCTGCGCTACCGGCGCGACGGCGACGACTGGGTCCGCGAGCTGCTCTGGCCGTGATCGGGCCGGAAGACCGCGATCGCGACCTCCTTCGTCTCGTTGCGGAAGGCGACCTCCAGCGCCATGCCGATCCGGAGGTCCGCCGCCGCGCAGTCGACGACCTCGGTCATCATCCGGGGGCCCTCGGCGAGGTCGACGACGGCAGCGACGTACGGGACGCGGCTGCCGAACGGCGGCAGGTCGTTCCGGTGGACCACCGACCAGGTGTAGAGCGTGGCGCGGCCGCTCGTCGGCTCCCACGTCACGTCGTCGCTCCAGCAGTGCGGGCAGAACTCCCGCGGGTAGTGGTGCGCCCGGCCGCAGGCCGAGCAGCGGCGCAGCAGCAGCCGGCCCTGCGCCGCCGCTTCCCAGTACGGGCGCGTGAACGCGTCGGGCTCGGGGAGGTCGAAGCGGGCATCGGCCGGACCAGGAGGCGTGCTCGCGGGCGTACTCACAGGAACAGCCCCATCGCGTTGTCGAGGGACCACGCCTGCCAGCTCATGGCGAACAGCGCGACGAGCGAGATGAGCGCCATCATGGCGTTCTGCCCCTGCTCGGCCCAGTCGTGGATCATCAGGACCAGGTAGAGGAGGTTGAGCAGCAGGCCGCCTACGAGCGCGACCGGGGTCAGGAATCCGGCGACCAGGCCGAGCCCGAGGGCGAGTTCCGCATAAACGACGAGGTACGCCATCGCCTTGGGGCGGGGTTCGACGACCTTCCGGAAGCCGGTCCGCACGAAGGGCCACCGGTGCTTGCCCGCGACGTCCGCCGCCCAGGCGATACCCGTACCGCGCTCGAACCAGCCCTTCTTGTCCTTGTGGCGCCAGCTTTCCAGCCACCACAGGCCGAGGCCGATCCGGAGCACGGCGAGCCACTCCGCGCCGCCGAGCCAGATGGTCTGCATCAAGCACCCTCCCCGCATTTTTGACGGTACGTCAGTTCAGCGGACCGCGGCCGGTCGCGCAAGAGGTACGGACGCGGCGAGATGGCCGCGCGCCGCGAACCGCCTCCCGTCCGTGATCAATTCGCAACCGATTCAGGTCTTGACCGAGACCCATCAACAGAGGGTGCGATTACGCTCACGCATCATGGCCGACAGCACCCATGACAGACCCGTGTACGTCATCGGCGGCGGGCCCGGTGGTCTCGCCGCCGCTGCCGCGCTGCGCGAGCGCGGCCTGCGCGCGGTCGTACTAGAGAAGTCCGACAGCGTCGGCGCCTCCTGGCGGCGCCACTACGACCGGCTGCGTCTGCACACCACGCGCCGCCTCTCCGCGCTTCCCGGCCTGGCCATGCCGCGGTCGTTCGGGCGCTGGGTCGGCCGGGACGATGTCGTCCGCTACCTGGAGAAGTACGCCGAGCACCACGAACTCGAAATCGTCACCGGTGTCGAGGTGACCCGCGTCGAACGCGCCCCCGATGGCGCCGGCTGGCTGCTGCGCGCGACGGGCGGCCGCGAGCTCACCGGGCGCGCGGTCGTCGTCGCCACCGGCTACAACCACACCCCGCGGCTGCCCGAGTGGACCGGCCGCGACACGTACGCCGGGGAACTGCTGCACGCCTGCGACTACCGCAACGCCGCCCCCTACGCCGGCAAGGACGTCCTCGTCGTAGGCGTCGGCAACACGGGCGCGGAGATCGCCGTCGACCTGGTCGAGGGCGGCGCGGCGCGGGTACGGCTGGCCGTCCGTACCGTCCCGCACATCGTGCGGCGTTCCACGGCCGGCTGGCCCGCCCAGCGGACCGGCATCCTGGTGCGCCGGCTGCCCACCCCGCTGGTGGACCGGGCCGGGAAGCTGCTGGGCCGGATCTCGGTTCCGGACCTCTCCGCGCACGGCCTGCCCCGGCCCGACACCGGGCTCTACTCCCGCGTGAAGGACGGCGCGATCCCGGTCCAGGACGCCGGCCTGATCGACGCGGTACGCAAAGGCCACGTCGAACCGGTCGCCACCGTCGCTTCCTTCGACGGCGCCAAGGTGCTCCTGGCAGACGGCTCACACATCACCCCCGAGGTGGTCATCGCGGCCACCGGTTACGAGCGGGCGCTCGAGGGGCTGGTCGGCCACCTCGGCGTACTGGACGAACGCGGCCGCCCAGTCACCCACGGAGCACGAACGCCCACCGGGGTGCCCGGCCTGTACTTCACCGGATTCACGAACCCGATCAGCGGAATGTTCCGCGAAATGGCCCTGGACGCGGTCCGGATCGCGAAGGCGGTGAACAAGACCGACGAGCGCGCCGGAAGGTAGCCCTCAGGCTCAACCCATGACGGACCGGCTCATGAGAACGTGGATCCCACGCCGGCTACGACAGATTCCGCTGCAGCCCTGTTCCTGACGCGACGCCAGTTCAGTAATCTGACTATGCGTCAGTTATGTAGAGTCATCGAGCAGGAGCGGGTGGAACGATGCTTGGATCTACTCACGGCACCCTCACCACCGACTTCCGCGCACGTGTCGAGGCCTGCGGGGAGCATCCCCGCGTCGCCGTCCACTCCACGGCCGCCCCGTCCGACGCGTCGGCGGACGGTGGCCGGGACGTCAGCGGCCGGCCGTTGTACGCCGCCGTCCCGGACCTCGACCGGTTCTTCCGGCCCGAGTCGGTGGCCGTCATCGGCGCCTCCGACGCCGAGGGCAGGCCGAATACCGGGATCACCCGGCAGCTCATCGCCTGGGCCGAACGCGTCGGCGCCCGGCTGCACCCCGTGCATCCCACCCGTACCTCCGTGTTCGGCCTCCCCTGCTCCTCCTCGGTGGCCGACCTGCCGGAGCAGGTCGATCTGGGCGTACTGCTGGTCGCTGATCCCCTTCCCGTCATCGAGGAACTCGCCGAGACCAAGGTGAAGTTCGCGGTGGCCTTCGCCTCCGGCTTCGCCGAGACCGGCGAGGCCGGCGCCGCCGCACAGGCCCGGCTCACCGCCGCTGTGGAGCGGTCGGGGATGCGGCTGCTGGGCCCCAACACCAACCTCAACGCGTTCGAGAAGTTCCGCGACGACCTCGACGGCCCGGCCATCGCCCTCATCACCCAGTCCGGCCACCAGGGCCGGCCCGTCTACACCCTCCAGGAGCTGGGCATCCGGGTCTCCCACTGGGCACCGACCGGCAACGAGGCCGACCTGGAGACCTCCGACTTCATCTCGTACTTCGCTGAACAGCCCGAGGTCGGCGCCATCGCCGCGTATGTCGAGGGCCTGAAGGACGGCCGCTCCTTCCTGCTCGCCGCGGACCGCGCTGCGCGCAACGGCGTGCCGGTGGTCGCGGTCAAGGTCGGCCGCACCGAGACCGGCACCCGGATGGCCGCCTCACACACCGGCAAGCTCACCGGCGCGGACAAGGTGGTGGACGCGGCCATGCGGCAGTTCGGCGTGATCCGGGTCGACGGCCTGGACGAACTCCAGGACACCGCCGCACTGTTGGCGCGGGCCCGGAAACCGCGGGCCGACGGGGTCGTCGTGTATTCGATCTCGGGCGGCACGGGCGCGCACTTCTCGGACCTGGCGACGGAGGCGGGCCTGCGACTGCCCCCGCTGTCGGACGCCAAGCAGGCCGAGCTGCACCAGTGGATACCCGAGTACCTGAACGTCGCCAACCCCGTCGACAACGGCGGCCACCCGGTCGGCGACTGGCGTGGCCGGAAGATCATCGACGCCATCCTGGCCGACCCTTCCGTCGGCGCCCTGATCTGCCCGATCACCGGGCCCTTCCCGCCGATGAGCGACAAGCTCGCGCAGGACCTGGTGGATGCGGCGGAGGCCACGGACAAGCTGATCTGCGTGGTGTGGGGCTCGCCCGTCGGCACGGAGGACGCCTACCGCACCACCCTGCTCGGCTCGTCGCGGGTCGCCACCTTCCGTACCTTCGGCAACTGCATCACCGCCGTACGCGCCTACTTCGACCACCACCGCTTCACCGCCGGCTACCGCTCCCCGTTCGACGACGCACCGCGCACCCCTTCGCCGTCCTTCCGCAAGGCGCAGGCCCTGATGCACCCGGGCCGGCAACTGAGCGAGCACGCGGCGAAGCAGCTCCTTCGGGCGTACGGCATCCGCGTACCCCGCGAGCAGCTGGTGACCAGCGCGGCGGCGGCCGTCCGGGCGGCGGGGCTCGTCGGCTACCCGGTCGTCATGAAGGCGTCCGGGCCGCAGCTCGGGCACAAGAGCGAACTCGGCCTGGTCAAGATCGGCCTCACCTCCGCCAGCCAGATCCGCGACGCGTACCGCGAGCTGACCGACATCGCGCGGTACGAGAACATCCCGCTGGACGGGATCCTCGTCTGCCAGATGGTCGAGCGCGGCGTCGAGATGGTCGTCGGCGTGACGCGGGACTCCCTCTTCGGCCCCACCGTCACGGTCGGCGTCGGCGGTGTCCTCGTCGAGGTCCTGCACGACGCCGCCGTCCGCGTCCCGCCGTTCGGCGAGGAACAGGCGCGCGCCATGCTTGGCGAACTGCGCGGCCACGCACTGCTGGAAGGGGTCAGGGGGGCGCCCCCCGCGGATGTCGACGCGCTGGTCGAGGTCGTCCTCCGGGTCCAGCGGATGGCACTGGAACTGGGCGACGACCTGTCGGAGCTCGACATCAACCCGCTGATGGTGCTGCCCCGTGGCCAGGGCGCGGTGGCGCTCGATGCGCTGGCCGTATGCCGATGAGAGCCGGCGCCACCGCCGCCGCGTCGACACGGCGGCTCGCCATACGGCGGCTCGCCACCCGCCATGACCCGCTTCCCCGCCCCGGAAATGGAGCATTCCCATGACCGACTCCCCCCGTGAGCCCCCTCGTGGATCCGCTGACTCATTGGTACTGCACGCCACTGACAACGGCGTCTCGTGGATCACCCTCAACCGCCCCGAAGCGATGAACGCCGTCACCTGGGACCAGCGTGAGCGCGTCATCTCCCTGCTCTCCGACGCCTCCGCCGATCCGGCCGTCCGGGCCGTCGTCATCACCGCCACCGGCAAGGGCTTCTGCGCGGGCGCCGACCTGCGCGGGGCCCCCAGCACCGGGGACCGGGTGGCTGGGGACGTCGCCCGGATGATCCGGCTCGGGGCGCAGCGGCTCATCAGCGCCGTACTCGACTGCGAGAAGCCGGTGATCGCCGCCGTCAACGGCACCGCCGCCGGCATCGGCGCGCATCTCGCGCTCGCCTGCGATCTCGTACTGGCCGCGGAGTCCGCGAAGTTCGTCGAGGTGTTCGTACGCAGAGGACTCGTGCCGGACGGCGGCGGGGCGTACCTGCTCCCCCGTCTGATCGGGCCGCAGCGCGCCAAGGAGCTGATGTTCTTCGGGGACTCGCTCCCGGCGACGGAGGCCGTGCTCCTGGGACTGGTCAACCGGGTCGTCCCGGCCGAGGAGTTGACGGCGACGGCCCGCGCGTGGGCCGAGCGCCTCGCCCAGGGCCCCACGCGCGCGCTTGCCCTGACCAAGCAGCTGGTCAACGCCTCGCTGGAGTCCGACCGGGCCACGGCGTTCGCGGCGGAGGCCACCGCCCAGGAGATCAACATGACCACCTCGGACGCGAACGAGGGCGTGGCGAGCTTCGTAGAGCGCCGGACGCCCAAGTACCGGGGGCTCTGACGCCCAAGTACCGAGGACTCTAGGCAGATGTTGGCGGTGGCGGTGGCAGTGGTGGCGGCGGTGGCAGTGGCGGCGGTGTCAGGGGGATCTCGGCCCACACCTGCTTGCCGCCACCGAGCGGGACCGACCCGAAGGACTCCGATACGGCCTGGACGATGAGGATCCCGCGGCCGCCGGTCGCCTCCCAGTCCACCGCGCTCGCCGGCCTGACGGGCGTACGAGGGGACGCGTCGTGCACGGCGATCCGCAGGCGGTTCTCGGCCAGTGTCAGATCCAGCCGGACCTCCCCTTGCGTATGCGCAATGGCGTTGGTGACCAGCTCGGACACCACCAATAGGGCCACGTCCCGCTCCTCCGCCACACGCCACGAGCGCAGGGTGCGGGAGGTGAAGCGGCGGGCGTGCATCACGGCTTCGGGGAGCCGCCACACCGACCAGCTGACTCGTATCGGCCGTTCGAGCGTGCCGTCGTAGCGCAGGAGCAGCACCGCCACATCGTCGTCGCGCCGGTTCGCGCTCCCGAAGAGCAGTTCGTCGGCCACCCGCCCCACATCGGCCGGGTCGGCCGCTCCGAGCACCTCGCACACGCGGCTCATGCCGTCTTCCAGTTCGAGGTTCGCCGACTCGACCAGGCCGTCCGTCAGCAGGGTGAGCAGGGAACCTGGCACCAACCCGCCCTCGGTCATGGGGAATTCGGCGTCCGCGACCACCCCCAGCGGGGGTCCGCCCTGGATCTCCAGTTCCTCGGTGCGGCCGTCGGGGTGGCGCAGCAGCGGCGGCGGATGCCCGGCCCGGACGAACCAGGCCACGCCCTCCTCCATGTCCAGGTCCACATAGCAGCAGGTGGCGAAGAGATCGGTCTCCATGCCGACGAGCAGGCGGTTGGCATGGGAGATCACCACGTCGGGCGGGTGGCCCTCCACCGCGTAGGCCCTGATTGCCGTACGCATCTGGCCCATGATGGTGGCGGCTCCGGCGCTGTGCCCCTGCACGTCCCCGATGACGAGCGCCACATGATGATCGGGCAGCGGTATGACGTCGTACCAGTCCCCGCCCACTTCGAGTCCCACCGTGGCGGGCAGATAGCGGGCGACGGCCACCCCGCCCGGCAGCACCGGCAGCTTCCGCGGCAGCAGACTGCGCTGCAGCGTTCTGGCCAGCTCGTGCCGGGCGTCCAGGGCGTGGGCGCGCATCAGGGCCTGCCCGACCAGGCCCGTGGCCGCGGTCAGCAGCGACCGCTCCTCCGGCCCGAACCGGTGCTCGCCGTCCCACCCCACCAGGCATACGCCCACCATCCGGCCGTCGGCAGGGAGTGGCAGCACGGCGAGCCCGCCGGGGCCGATGCCCGCGAGACCGGGTTCGAGGGCGGCGCCCGGGGGCCACAGGCTCACATGGCCCTCCCGCAGCGCGTTCTCCAGGGTGGGCAGGGCGTGGCACGAGACGTCAGGCCATTCGGAGCGCCATTCGGACCGCCACAGGTCGGGCCAGGCATCGGGTTCCGGCGGGTCGAGGACGGTGACCACGAGCCGGTCGGCCTCCAGCTCGGCGACCGCCACCCGACTGGCACGCAGCGGGGCGCGCAGGGCCGCGACCACCACCCTGCTGACATCCCGGATCGTCGTCGCGCCGGCCAGCGTGGCGGAAAGGCGCTGCACCATGGAGACCTCGTCGGCGCTGGGCCGCAGATACGAGGCGTCGGCGACGACGCCCAGCATGCGCTCCGGTCGGCCGTCGGCGCCGACGAACACCCGGCAGCGCAGTCCCAGCCAGCGCAGCTCGCCGTTGGGCCGGCGGATACGGAACGCCAGCTGCTGGTCGGCGGAGGACAGCCGGCCCGGCTCCACGACGGACATCAGCGCGGGTACGTCGTCCGGGACGGCGCACGCGAGCAGGGTCTCCACCTGTCCGTCGAAGTGCTCCGGAGCGATGCCGAGCAGCTCCAGCACCTGCGCGTCCGCCTCCATGCCCCCGGTCTCCAGCAGCAGGGTGAACGCGCCGCTCCGGAGAGGCACCAGGCCGGGGGCCAGACGTGTCCGCCGTTCTGTACGCCCGGTGGCGCGGACCGCTACCGCTTCGAGGCCCGCGGTCACCTGGTCGGCGTAGAGCTCCAGAAGACTGCGGCGGTCGGCGTCGAAGCCTTCTGCGGACGCACCCACGACCACCAGGCAGCCCAGCTTTCCGGCGTCGCCTCCCAGCGGGAGCGCGCCCAGCGAGACATTGGCCGGCCATGTCCCGGAACCGTTGGGGAGGACCGGGTCCGAAAGGGTACGGGGGCCGCTCGCGCCGTAGGCCGCGACTTCTGCCGGGCCCAGCCACACGGGCCGGCCGGTGCGGAACGCGTCGGCGACAGGGGAGCGGCCGGCCAGGACGAAGACCGCCGGCAGCCCGTACGAGCCGCCGCGGCCGCCTCCGACCACCTCGGCCAGATGAAGCTTTTCGCCCGCTTCGTCCAACGTATAGACAGCGGCCAGCTCAGCCCCGCAAAAGGCAAAGACTTGCCTGGTCAAAGCCTGCACCGGCTCGACGCTCCGTTCCTGGGCATCCCGGCATCCACTGCTCCACTCCATTTTGCGTCTTCGCGGGCTGTGGGAGCGAGGCAGAGGGACCGGGGCTTCCAATCTGACGATGCGTCAGGTTCAATGGATGGTGTGATGGGACACGCAGGGATGGCGGCCACCGTCGTCCGATACCTCAGGTCCGTGGGCGCCGCCACCGTCGCGGAGCCCGTCGAAGCGCTGCCGCGCCCGGACCTGCGGGCCGTCGGCGACGACGAGCGATCGCCGGTCGATCCCGCCGAGCTCCGCCGCGTCCTGGGCAGCTTCGCCAGCGGCGTCACCGTCATCACGGCCCCGCCCGCCAACGGCGACACCGACTCCGACTCCGACGGCGACACCGACGCCGACACGGACGGGGCATCGGGACCGGCCGGCTTCGCCTGCCAGTCCTTCGCCTCCCTCTCCCTCGACCCGCCCCTGGTGACGTTCATGGTCGCCCGTACGTCGACGACCTGGCCCCGCATCGCCCGCGCCGGGGTCTTCTGCGTCAACATCCTCGGCGCGGACCAGGGCGAGCTGTGCCGCGGCTTCGCGGTGAGCGGCGCGGACAAGTTCGCGGGCGTGGCCCACCGGCCGTCCCCGGTCACGGGCTCGCCCCGGCTCGACGACGTACCGGCATGGATCGACTGCACGATCCACGCCGTCCACACCGGAGGCGACCACCTGATCGTGGTCGGCCGGGTCGCGGCGCTGGGCGCGAGGGAGGGGTCCGAGCCGTTGCTCTTCCACCGGGGGAGGTTCGGCCGCTTCATCGCCTGAGCGACCGTTCACCTGTACGGGTGGTTCGTCCATCAGGCCGGTGACGCGGCCGCCGGCCGTCGGCGGATGATCAGGGCCATCAGCGCCGCCACCGCGCACAGGGCTCCCGAGGCGTACCAGACCACGTCGTACGAGCCGAAGGCGTCCCGGGCCACGCCGCCCGCGAAGGCGACCGCCGCCGCGCCCACCTGGTGGGAGGCGAGGACCCAGCCGAACACGATGGCGCTGTCCTCGCCGTAGTGCTCGCGGCACAGCGCGATGGTGGGCGGGACCGTGGCGACCCAGTCCAGGCCGTAGAAGACGATGAAGAAGAGCATCGGCGGGTGGACGGACGGGGCCAGCAGCATCGGCAGGAACAGCAGGGAGATGCCGCGCAGGGCGTAGTAGACGGCGAGCAGCCGGCGCGCCTCGAAGCGGTCGGTGAACCAGCCGGAGGCGATCGTGCCGACGACATCGACCACGCCGATCACCGCGAGCAGCGACGCCGCGGCCGTGATCGGCATGCCGTGGTCATGGGCGGCCGGCACGAAGTGTGTCTTGACCAGGCCGTTCGTCGAGGCGCCGCAGATCGCGAAGGTGCCGGCGAGCAGCCAGAAGGGGCCGGTCCGAGCGGCCGAGAACAGCACCGTGACGGCCCGGCGCGCCGCACCCGGCACCGGGGCGGGCTTGGGCGTGACCTCCTCGGCTCCATACGGGGGCAGCCCCACGTCCGCGGGGTGGTCGCGCAGCAGCAGCCAGACGAACGGAACGACGGCCAGCGCGGCGAGCGCGACCGTGATCGCGGCGGGCCGCCAGCCGTGGTTCTCGACCAGCCAGGCGAGCAGCGGCAGGAACACCAGCTGACCCGAGGCCCCGGCGGCCGTCAGGATTCCGGTCACCAGGCCGCGCCGGGCCACGAACCAGCGGTTGGTGACCGTCGCCGCGAAGGCCAGCGCCATCGAGCCGCTGCCGAGGCCGACGAGGATGCCCCAGAAGAGGATCAGCTGCCAGGACTCGGTCATGAAGACGGTCAGGCCGGAGCCGACCGCGATGACGGTCAGGGCGACGGCGACGACGCGACGGATACCGAAGCGGTCCATCAGCGCCGCGGCGAAGGGTGCGGTGAGTCCGTACAGCGCGAGGTTGACCGAGACGGCGAAGCCGATCGTGCCGCGTGACCAGTCGAACTCCTCGTGCAGCGGTTCGATCAGCAGGCCGGGCAGGGAGGCGAAGGCGGCGGCCCCGATGATCGTCACAAAGGTGACCGCCGCGACGAACCACGCACGGTGGATACGGAAGGGGCGCCGGGCCGGCGGGATCTGCTCGGGGGCGGGGAGTCCGGTTGTCTGCGTCACGTCACACAGCATCCGGTCGGGAGATCGCCCCGGACGAGTGGCCCGGAAGTCAGCGTTCGATAGGATCGGGCCATGGCCGAAGAAGGCAGCACAACCGGAGAACCGCATCGCGTCGTGGTGCTGGCCCTGAACGGGCTGCTTCCTTTCGAACTCGGCATTCCGCACCGGATCTTCGGCCGCGCCAAGGACCCGGCCGGCCGGCCTCTGTACGAGATCGTCACGTGCTCGGTCCGGCCGGGGCAGGTCCGTACGGACGCCGACTTCGCCATCACCGTCGAGCACGGCCCCGAGGTGCTGGCCACCGCCGACACCGTCGTCGTACCCGCCTCCTACGAGCTCGGCCCGGTCTACTCCGAGGGCCGGCTGACCGACGAACTCGCCACGGCCTTCTCGTACGTACGCCCCGGCACCCGCATGGTCTCCATCTGCACCGGCGGGTACGTCCTCGCCGCCGCGGGCTTCCTCGACGGCCGTCCCGCCACCACCCACTGGTCCTCCGCGGAGCACTTCCAGCGGCTCTTCCCGTCCGTCCGGGTCGATGCCGACGTCCTGTTCATCGACGACGGAGACGTGCTCACCTCGGCGGGAGTGGCCGCCGGAATCGACCTGTGCCTGCACATCGTGCGGCGCGACCACGGCACGGCCGTCGCCAACGAGGTCGCGCGCCGTACGGTCGTACCGCCCCACCGGGACGGCGGGCAGGCCCAGTACATCCAGCGGCCCCTCCCCGAACCGCAGGTCGCGACCACGACATCGGCACGGGCCTGGGCGCTGGGCCGGCTGCACGAGCCGATCCAGCTGCGCGACATGGCCGAGCAGGAGTCGATGAGCGTACGGACGTTCACGCGCCGCTTCCGCGAGGAGGTCGGCGTCAGCCCCGGCCAGTGGCTGGTGCGGCAGCGCGTCGAACGGGCCCGGCATCTGCTGGAGTCCAGCGACCTGTCGGTGGACCGGGTGGCGCGGGACGCGGGCTTCGGCACCGCCCAGTCGATGCGCCAGCACCTACAGGCCGCGCTCGGGGTCCCACCGACCGTCTACCGCCGCACGTTCCGGGCAGGGTCCGGCAGTTGAGGGGGACGGCTCCTTCGGAGCGGGCCGCCGAGGCTCCCCCCGCCGGCTGATCCCGGTCGGTACGAGCGTCAGCGCCCCCAGGATCGCGGCGGACGGCGCGGCCACGCTCAGGGCAGCGCGGGTCAGCAGCGCGCTCACCGCGTAACCGCCGCCCGCTGCCTGCCGCCCGCTGCCCGCTGCCGCATAAGCGGACCCGCACACCGGACCGGAGCACTCGCGGGCCTCAGAACGTCAGTACGCCCCGCGCCACCCGCCCGTGGTGTGCGTCGTCCGCCGCCTTGGCGAAGTCCTCCACCGGGTAGGTCTTCGTGACTAGTTCGTCGAGCAGCAGCCGGCCCTCCCGGTACAGCTCCGCGTACAGCGCGATGTCCCGCTGTGGCCGGGCGGATCCGTACCTGCACCCCAGGATGGACTTGTCCAGATACATCGACGAGACCAGGAACGACGCCTCCGCGGTCGCGACCGGGACGCCGAGCAGGATCGCCTGGCCGTGCCGGTCCAGCAGGTCGATCGCCTGCCGGATCAGCCGCACGTTCCCGACGCACTCGAAGGCGTGGTCGGCGCCGGACGGCAGGATCTCCCTGACGCCCTCGGTCGAGTCGAGGAAGTGCGTCGCGCCGAACTGGCGGGCCACCGCCTCCTTCGCCGGGTTCGCGTCGACAGCGACGATCTTCAGCGCGCCCGCGATCCGGGCGCCCTGGATGACGTTGAGGCCGATCCCTCCGGTGCCGATGACGAGGACCGTGTCGCCGCGGTCGACCCGCGCCCGGTTCAGTACGGCGCCCACGCCGGTCAGTACCCCGCAGCCGATCAGGGCCGCGGACGTCAGCGGAATGTCGGGCGGGATCTTCACCGCCTGGACGGCCTTGACGAGCGTGCGCTCGGCGAAGGCGGAGTTCGACGCGAACTGGAACAGCGGCTCCCCGCCCCGCGAGAACGGCTGACCCGGCATCCCGATCGCCTTACGGCACATCGTCGGCCGCCCCCGGTCGCACTCCGCGCACGCCCCGCAGCTGGCCAGGGTGGACAGCGACACATGGTCGCCGGTCGCGACATGGGTGACCCCTGGGCCGACCGCCGCCACGACGCCCGCGCCCTCGTGGCCGAGGACGACCGGCACGGGGAAGGGAATCGTCCCGTCGACGACGGAGAGATCGCTGTGGCACAGCCCGGCCGCGGCCACCGCGACCAGCACCTCGCCGGGGCCAGGGTCCCGTATCTCCAGGTCGTCGACCACCTGGGGCTGCTGGCCGTCGAATACGACGCCCCTCATCACCACTCACCTGGACTCTCGGGGCAGGCCGAGCACCCGCTCGGCGATGATGTTGCGTTGGATTTCGTCCGAGCCGCCGTAGATCGTGTCGGCGCGGGTGAAGAGGAACAGCCGCTGCTCTTCGTCGAGTTCGTACGGCCGCACCTCGGCCCAGTCGTACGGTCCGGCGGTGGCCGCCGCACCGCGCACCTGCACAGCGAGCTCGCCCAGTCGCCTGTGCCAGCCGCCCCACAGCAGCTTGGCCACGCTCGGGGCGCCGGAATCCACGGAACCGCCCAGGGTGCGCAGGGCGTTCCATCGCATGACACGGAGCTCGGCCCACTGGCGGACGAGCCGGTCCCGCAGCACCGGATCGGCTGCCGCGCCCGTGTCGAGGGCCGTCCGCAGCACACGGCTCAACTCCTCGGCGAAGCCGATCTGCTGGGCGAGTGTCGATACGCCGCGCTCCAGCGCGAGGAGCCCCATGGCGACCATCCAGCCGTTGCCCTCACCGCCGAGGACGTGCTCCGCGCGTGCCGTCGCGCCGTCGAAGAAGACCTCGCTGAACTCGGCCGTCCCCGACATCTGGCGGATGGGCCGTACCTCGATCCGCCCCGGCTGGTCCATGGGGACGAGGAGGAAGGACAGCCCGCGGTGGCGCAGGGACCCGCGTTCGGTACGGGCCAGCACGAAGCACCAGTCGGCGTCCTGGGCGAGGGAGGTCCAGATCTTCTGCCCGCTGATCCGGTACGTGCCGCCCTCGCGCACCGCGGCAGTGCGGACCCCGGCGAGGTCCGAGCCCGCGCCGGGCTCGCTGTATCCCTGGCACCAGAGTTCCTCGCCGCGTGCGATCCCGGGCAGGAAACGGCGGCGCTGCGCCTCGTCGCCGTAGGCGATGAGGGTGGGGGCGAGCAGGTTCTCGCCGATGTGGCCGACGCGGCCCGGGGCGCGGAGGCGCGTGTACTCCTCCGCCCAGACGACCTGCTGGGTGAGCGTGGCCCGCCGGTTGCCGTACGGCCCGTGGCCGCCATACGGCCCGGGCCCGCCACCGCCGTCGCAGCCGAGCCCGTCCCAGCCCAGCCCGATCCAGCCGCCCGCGCCGAGTTCGCGCTCCCACGCCCGGCGCGCGGCGACCGCCTCGTGCTCGCCTCCGGGGCCCCCGCGGCCGGCGGCGGCGGCGAACTCGCCGGTGAGGTGCCCTGCGAGCCAGGCCCGTGCCTCCCCCCGGAACACCTCGTCCTCGTCACCGAAGCTGAAGTCCACGCGGCCCCGCCTCCCGCCGGATGTCGTCCCCGCACCGCGCACCGCCTACGCGTTGGGGCGGTCCTTCTTCGCCGCCGCCGCGGCCATCGCCTCCAGCTGGGCCAGCAGGGGCATCGGGTCGGTGCCCACCGTGCCCGGCAGGAAGTCGGCGATCTTCTCCGGCGTCCAGGCCCCCTCCGCGTATCCCGCACGCAGTTCACGCGGCTGCGCCCATACGGCGATCTTGGGTCCGGCGATCGTATACACCTGGCCGGTGATCCCCTCCTCCCGTGCCCGGTCACTCAGCAGGTAGGTGACCAGCGCCGCCACGTCCTCCGGCTCACCGATCTCCTTGAGCTCCATGGGCACGTTGGCGGACATCCGGGTACGGGCCACCGGCGCGACCGCGTTGGCCGTCACCCCGTACTTGTGCAGGCCGAGTGCCGCGCTGCGGACCAGCGAGATGATCCCGCCCTTCGCGGCGCTGTAGTTGGCCTGGGCGACGCTCCCCTGGTGGTTGCCGCTGGTGAAGCCGATCAGGGTGCCGGTGCCCTGCTTGCGCATGACGGCCGAGGCGGCGCGGAAGACCGTGAAGGTGCCCTTCAGGTGGGTGGCGACGACCGGGTCCCACTCCTCCTCGGACATGTTGAAGAGCATGCGCTCGCGCAGGATGCCGGCCACGCAGACGACGCCGTCGATCCGCCCGTACCGCGCGAGGGCCGTGTCGACGATGCGCTGTCCGCCGGCCATCGTGGAGATGTCGTCGGCGACGGCGACCGCCTCGCCGCCCGACGCCTCGATCTCCTTGACGACCGACTCGGAAATCTGGCTGGTCGGTTCGCCGCCCTCGATCGAGACGCCGTAGTCGTTCACGACGACCCGGGCCCCCTCGGCTGCCGCGGCGACCGCGACCGCCCGTCCGATGCCCCGGCCGGCGCCGGTGACGGCGATGACCTTGCCTGCCAAGAAGTTCCCCACGCCCGGCCCCTTCCCGAGATTTCTGACGGACCGTTAGATTTTATGGGCCATCAGGAGTCCGAGCACAAGCCCCAGGAGGCGCCATGTCACTACCGGCCGAGTTCCACGACATCGCCAAGCGCGTCAACAACTGGGGCCGCTGGGGAGCCGACGACGAGATCGGCACGCTGAATCTGATTACGGACGACGTGGTCCGGGAGGCCGCCGCGACCGTACGCACCGGCCGCCGGATCCCGCTCGCGCTGCCCCTCCATCAGGACGGCGTCCAGACGGGCGCGATCCCGGGCCGGGTCAACCCGCTGCACTCCATGGTCCAGATCAACCAGGAGCTGTTCGGCCCCGGCACGGTCGCGTGCAGCGACGACGCCGTGACGATGGGGCTCCAGGCCGCCACCCACTGGGACGCCCTGACCCATGTCTCGCACTCGGGGAAGATCTACAACGGCCGCCCCGCCGACACCATCACCCCGCACACCCGCGCGCAGTTCAGCGGGATCGACAAGGCACGGCACATCGTCTCGCGCGGCGTACTGCTGGATGTGGCGCGGGCCCGGGGAGTGGCCCGGCTGGCCGGGGACCACGCGGTGACCCCGGAGGACCTGTCGGCGGCGGAGGAACTGGCCGGCACCACCGTACGGGCGGGCGACATCGTGCTCGTACGCACCGGGCAGATCCAGGTGTACCTGGCGGGCGACAAGCACGCGTACGGGTATCCGTCACCGGGGCTGTCGATCCGTACCCCCGAGTGGTTCCACGCGCGGGATGTCGCGGCCGTCGCCAACGACACGCTCACCTTCGAGATCTTCCCGCCGGAGATCGAGAACCTGTGGCTGCCGGTACACGCGCTGGACCTGGTCGAGATGGGCATGCTGCAGGGCCAGAACTGGAATCTCGAAAAGTTGTCCACAGCCTGTGCAGAAGTTGGGCGCTACAGCTTCCTGCTCTCGGCGATGCCCGAGCCGTTCGTGGGCGGGGTGGGCACTCCGGTCGCACCGGTCGCCGTGCTCTGAACACTGCCGGGGCGAGAGGCTTGCGGATGGCGGCGCGCGCTCATGCGCACCCCGAGCACGGCACGGCGGGCCGCCATCCGACCGACCGCGACCCGCACTCGCCGAGGAGGATGGTTCGAAGGTTCCCTCGGCGTCCCCTCGCGACGAATCGCTCATCCAAGGGTGATCAACCGGCCACCTTCCGTCAACACCCCGTTAGTGGAATGCGAGTCACGCCCGATTGGTGACGGCGCACGACGGCTCATACGCCCCGGGCCCGTACGCCCCCTCGGACCCCGTTGCCGCGCCGCGGTCGACCTCGCACCAGATGCGCTTGCCCGCGCCTTCCGGCTGCCAACCCCAGCGGTCCGCGAGCCCGTCGACCAGCTCCAGGCCGCGGCCGCCCGTGTCGTCGCCCTCCGCGTGCCGCGGCTTGGGCGGGCAGGAGCTGATGTCGGCGACCTCGACCCGTACCGTGCCGGCGGCGTCGGCTCCGGGGTCCGCCGCGCCGAAGAGCATGCGCAGCACCGCCGGACAGCCGGTGTGCACCACGGCGTTGGTGACCAGTTCCGAGATGAGCAGGATCAGCGTCTCGGCCAGGGGCTCGTCGTCTCCTATACCGGACCCGGCGAGACGCGAGCGGGCCCATCTACGGGCCCGCCCCACCTCCGCGGGATCCGCTCCGACCTCCAGCTGAACCTGAAGCACCTGCACCGCTCACACCATCCGAACCGGCGGACACATCGCCTCGCGCCTACGCGGGGTCACGGAACGTGATCCCCTTACGAGACAGCATGGTTGACGTACAGTCACCACAACAAGCGCTTCGGGCATATTCCAGCGCGAAGGAGTATGCGTGGTGCATACTGTGCGACGCACACTGCGGGGAGTCGAACAGGGGCGCGCCCGGCGCGTCCATGCACGGCGAGCGGCGCGCATTCGCCGCGCCGGAGCCGCCGCACAGGCAACTCCGGGACAGTCGCGCCTCACCACCACTCGCACCCCACGGAGCGTACCGGAGCACCGCCCCGACTCCTGGCCGTGACGAGTCGCGGTAAGGACACAACCCGGTATCGACGGACCGTGGCCGCCGGGCGGCCGGGCAACCCGTCAGATGGCCTCGGCGAGCAGCTCCTCCGCCTCCTGTGCCGTCTGCCACTCCCTCGCCCGTACCCAGGCCCGCTTCAGATGCAGATGGACGTCCGCCTCCCAGGTGAAGCCCATGCCGCCGTAGACCTGCAGGCAGTCGCGCGCGTTGCGTACGGCCGCCTCGTCGGCCAGCAGCTTCGCGACGGCGATGTCGGTCGCCGTCCCGGTGACCGCGGCCGCGTACACGGCGGTCCGGGCCGGCTCGGCCCGTACCAGCATCTGCGCGCACAGGTGCTTGACGGCCTGGAAGCCGCCGATGGGCTGCCCGAACTGCTCACGTTCCCGCGCGTACCGGACCGCCATGTCCAGCGTCCCGGAGGCGCTGCCGACTTGCTGGGCGGCGGTGAGCAGTGCGGCCTCGCGCCGCAGCCGGGCCGCGCCCGCCCCGGCGGCGACCGGGCCGCCCGCCGGGAGCGGTGTACGACGTACCAGGTGCAGCGGGGTCAACGGGTCCACGGACCGGAGGGGTTCGGCGTCCAGGGAGGCGGCGGGCAGGACGCGGACGGTGTCCCCGTACAGGACCAGGACGCTGTCGGCGGCGTCCGCGTGCGCGACGAGCGGGCCGGCTTGCCCCGGGCCACGTGCCAGGTCGACGGCGGTCACGACAGCCGTACCCTCCGCCGCGCCCTTCACCAGCCCGGCCGCCAGCTGGCTGACGACGAGCGGCCCGGGCAGCAGCACCCGCCCGGCCTCCTCGTGTACGAGCACGGCCTCGGCCATGCCCAGCCCGACCCCGCCGTCGCTCTCGGCCAGCCGCAGCGAGAAGAACCCAGCCTCCGCGAGGACGGTCCACATGTACCGAAGACCGGCGGGCGGGGAGTCCACTGCCGCGCGCAGCGCCTCGCGGCCGAAGCGGGCGGCCAGCAGCTCCCGTATGCCCCGTCGCAGGTCACGCTGGTCGTCGGTGAGTTGGAAGTGCACGCGCGTCACCGGCCCTTCGGGAGGCCGAGGATGCGCTCGGCGACGATGTTCCGCTGGATCTGGGAGGTGCCCGCCGCGATCGTGTACGAGAGGGAGGAGAGCCGGTCGAGGGTCCACTCGTGGCCGGCATCGAGCGAGGAGGCGCCCAGCACCTCCGCCGCCGTGTCGTACAGCTCCTGCCGGGCGTGCGAGTACCGCAGCTTGAAGACGGAGCCGCCGACGCCGGGTACGCCGCCCGTAGCCTCCGACTCGCTGACGTTCCACTGGGTGAGCCGCCAGAGCGCCGCGAACTCGGCGTGCAGCCGGCCGAGCTTCCGGCGCAGCACCGTATCGTCCCAGCGGCCGTTCTCCTTTGCCGCAGCGGCGAGTTGGCCGAGCGTCCGGCGGCAGGCCACCACCTCGCCCACGAAGGCCGTGCCCCGCTCGAAGGACAGCGTGACCATGGTGACGCGCCAGCCGTCGTTCTCCGCGCCGACCCGGTTGGCCACCGGCACCCGTACCTCGTCGAGGAACATCTCGGCGAACTCCGTGGAGCCCGCCAGCGTGCGCAGTGGCCGGATCGTCACCCCGGGCGCGCCCATCGGCAGCGCGAGCCAGCTGATCCCGCGGTGCTTGGGGGCAGTCGGGTCCGTACGCACCAGGAGCTCGCACCAGTCGGCCACCTCGGCATGTGAGGTCCAGATCTTGGCGCCGCTGACCACGTACGAGTCGCCGTCCCGCACGGCCCGCGTGCGCAGTGCGGCCAGATCGGAACCGGCGTCCGGCTCGCTGAACCCCTGGCACCACACCTCGTCGCCGCGCAGCACGGGCGGCAGCCAGCGCGCCCGCTGCTCGGGGGTGCCCTCGGCGGCGATGGTCGGCCCGGCGTGCAGCAGGCCGACGAAGTTCGCGCCGACGTACGGGGCGCCGGCCCGCTCGGTCTCCTCCAGGAAGATCAGGTGCTGTGTGGGTGTGGCGCCCCGGCCGCCCGCGTCCACGGGCCAGTGCAGCCCCGCGTACCCGGCGTCGTACAGCCTGCGCTGCCAGCCGAGGTCGTAGGCCCGCCGGCCCGGCCAGTTGTCGGGCGAGGGCTTCGGCGGCAGCGTCGGCAGGACGGCCGCGAGCCAGGCCCTCAGCTGTGCCCGGAAGCCTTCCTCTGCATCGGTGCAGGTGAGGTCCATCAGTGGCCCGGCTTGTCTGCTTTGTCGAAGTCCAGGCCGAGCATACGGATGGCGTTGCCCCGCATCAGCTTGTACACGGTCTCGTCGTCGAGCCCCTTGACGTGGTCGAGGGCGACCTCCTTGGTGTGCGGGAAGGTCGAGTCGACGTGCGGGTAGTCGGTCTCGAAGGTCGCGTTGTCGCGGCCGACGACATCGAGCGAGGCGATCCCGTGCCTGTCCCGGAAGAAGCAGCAGAAGATCTGCCGGTAGTAGTACGTGGACGGCGGTTCGGGGATGAGGTCGCGCACCCCGCCCCACGCCCGGTGCTCCTCCCACACGTCGTCGGCGCGTTCCAGGGCGTACGGAATCCAGCCCATCTGGCCCTCGCTGTAGGCGAGTTTGAGCCGCGGGAACTTCACCAGCACCCCGCTGAAGAGGAAGTCCGTCATCGAGGCCATGGCGTTGTTGAAGGACAGCGACGCCTGCACGGCGGGCGGGGCGTCCGGCGAGGCCGCCGGCATCTGCGACGAGGACCCGATGTGCATGTTGACGACCGTGTCCGTCTCCTGGCAGACGGCGAAGAAGGGGTCCCAGTAGCCGGAGTGGATGGACGGCAGCCCCAGATAGGTGGGGATCTCGCTGAAGGTCACGGCCTTCACGCCACGAGCGGCGTTCCGCCTGGTCTCCGCGACGGCGAGGTTGATGTCCCAGAGCGGGATGATGCAGAGCGGGATCAGCCGGCCCCGGCTGTCACCGCACCACTCCTCCACCATCCAGTCGTTGTACGCGCGGACGCAGGCGAGGGCGACCTCCTTGTCCTTGGCCTCGGCGAAGGTCTGGCCGCAGAAGCGCGGGAAGGTCGGGAAGCACAGGGACGCCTCGACATGGTTGAGGTCCATGTCCTTCAGCCGCTCGGCCGGGTCCCAGCAGCCGCGCCGCATCTCCGCGCGGGTGATCCCCTCCAGCGTCATGTCGTCGCGGTCGAAGCCGACGGCCGCGATGTTGCGCTTGTACGGGAACTTGAGGTCCTCGTAGATCCACCAGTCGGTCGGCGGCCCGTCCGGGTCCATGGTGACCACGTACTTGCCGCCGGTGTAGGCGAGTTCGCCGATGCCTGCGGTCAGCGGCTGAGGGCCGCGGTCGCGGTACTTGGCGGGCAGCCAGGTCTCGAAGAGGTGGGCGGGCTCGATCACATGGTCGTCGACGCTGATGATCCGAGGCAGTTCCATTTGGGGGGTCCCCTCACCCGACTGTTTCTGATGGGTCGTCAGAAAGAGGCTAGCCCCGCACCCTCTGGACCGACAAGCGCGTGAGCCCTACGCTCTCGACACGATCTGACTGTCCGTCAGTTGTGGACTTTGGGGAGGGACCGGAAATGACCGGCAGTACCGCGCAGGAACTGGACGGCACCGCGACCCTGTGGGGGCTCGTCGCCCGCCGCGCCGCCCTCACCCCCGACGCGCCCGTGCTGATCCAGTCGGCCGACGAGCCTGCCGACGACCGCCGCCTCACCTTCGGCGAGCTGCGCGACCGCGCCGAGCGGGTGGCGGCCGGCCTGTACGAGCTCGGAGTCCGCCCCGGCAGTGTCGTCGCCTGGCAGCTGCCCACCCGGATCGAGACCGTGCTGCTGTCGGTCGCGCTGGCCCGGCTCGGCGCGGTGCAGTCGCCGGTCATCCCCTTCTACCGGGACCGCGAAGTGGGCTTCGCGCTACGGGAGTCCAGGGCCGGGTTCTTCGCCGTACCGGGCGAGTGGCGCAGCTTCGACCACACCGCGATGGCCCACCGCCTCGCGTCGGCGCTGCCGCACCACCTCGTCGTAATCGAGGCGTACGAGAACCTGCCGGACGCGGACCCGAGCGCGCTCCCCCCACCGCCCGCCGAAGGCACCACGGTCCGCTGGATCTACTGGACCTCCGGCACCACCTCCGACCCGAAAGGCGTCCTGCACACCGACCGCAGCCTGGTCGCGGGAGGCTCCTGCCTGGCGCACGCGCTGCGGCTCGGGCCGGACGACATCGGGTCGATCGCGTTCCCGTTCGCGCACATCGGCGGCCCGGACTATCTGGTGATGCTGCTGCTGTACGGTTTCCCGGCGGTCCTGTTCGAGAAGTTCGCCCTGCCGGACGCGCTCGACGGCTACCGCAGGCACGGGGTGACGACGGCAGGCGGCAGTACCGCCTTCTACTCGATGTTCCTGGCCGAACAGCGCAAGGCACCCGGCCGGAAGCTCATCCCCAGCCTACGGCTGCTGGCGGGCGGAGGCGCCGCCAAACCGCCCGAGATCTACCACGCCGTCGTACGGGAGATGGGCGTCCAGCTCACTCACGGCTACGGCATGACCGAGGTCCCCATGATCACCATGGGCGCGCCGGACGACAGCGCGGAGAACCTCGCGACCACCGAGGGCCGGCCGCCCCCGGGGATTGAGATACGCATCACGGACGAGGAGGGAAAGCCGCTGCCCGCCGGTACGGACGGCGAGGTGCGGCTGCGCGGCGAGGCGGTCTGCCGGGGCTACCTGAACCCGGACCAGAACGCCGAGGTCTTCGACGCCGACGGCTTCCTCGTCACCGGGGACGTCGGCCATCTCACCGCGAGTGGCCATCTCGTCCTCACCGGGCGGCTGAAGGACATCATCATTCGCAAGGGCGAGAACATTTCGGCCAGGGAGATCGAGGACCTGCTCCACCGGCACCCGGCTGTCGGCGATGTGGCGGTGATCGGCCTGCCCGACCAGGCCCGTGGCGAGCGGGTGTGCGCGGTCGTCGAACAGGCGGCGGGTTCCGGCGCGCGGACCGCGGAGCCGACCCCGGAGCTGACCCTGGAGTCGATGACGTCCTACCTGCGGGCCGAGGGCCTGTCCGTGCACAAGCTGCCGGAGCAGCTGGAGCTGGTCGAGGCCCTCCCCCGTAACGACGCCCTGCGCAAGGTCCTCAAGTACAAGCTGCGCGAGCGTTACACCTGAGAACGGCCGAGAGACCCGTCAGGCGTCCGGCTCGGCGGTGGTGTAGTACGCGGCGAACGCGGCCATGATCTCGTCCTCGCTGATCCTGCCGTCCCCGTCCGCGTCGAGCGCCTCCGCGGCCCGCCGGGCCACCTCGGGGTCGACTCCGAGCACCCTGATCACCCGGGCGGCGCTCTCCGGGGTCGCGCCACCGCCGTCCTCGTCCGCGACTGCGATCACGGCGTGCAGGAACGGGCGCGCGATCTCGGCGAAGCGCTGGGGGTTGTCGCGCAGCCGCTTCACGGCTCCGGTGACGAACTCCTGGCGGTTCACCCGCTGGTCGCCGTCCACGTCGGCGATGCCGGCCATGCCCTGCCAGAAGGCCTCGGCGCCGATGAAGACCGCCTGTCCCTTGTCGGAGCGGGCCGCTGTCCCGAACTCGGCGAGCACGGCCTTCGCCGCCGCGCTGAAGTCCTCGCGGTTGATGTAGCCGTTGCCATCCTGGTCGAAGCTGGCGAATCGGGCGGCGATCTTGCGCTCGTACTCTGCGCTGTCCATTTTCGGCCTTCCGCCTCACGTGTCAGGTGGGGTGCAGTCTCTTGCGGTCAGACGGAGCGTAAGGCCTGCATGGCCGGGAAGTTAAGGAAAGCGGGCAAGGTGTTGATCAACCGCAACCTCAGCCGGCCGGCCGCCCGAGTGCGAGCGGCTGCGCCTCCTCGTCCACCGCCGAGTCGATGTCCGGATAGACGTCGAAGAGCCGTCGTACGCCCAGCGCGGCAAGTACCCGGTTCACATGGGAGCCCTCGACCGCGCCCTGGGCGGGCAGTATCAGCCGCAGCCGGCCCTGGCAGGAGCGCATCAGGCGGCGCGTGGCGATCAGCACCCCGATACCGCTGGAGTCGCAGAACAGTACGCCGGAAAGGTCCAGCACCACCGCGCGGCGGCCCTCCGCCACGGCGTCGTGCACGCATCTGCGGACTTCGGGTGAGGTGACCAGGTCCAGTTCGCCGGAGATGTACAGCACGGCCCAGCCTCCCCGGTCCCCCTCGCTCACGTTCAGCAGCGACACGTGCCACACCTCT
The DNA here is from genome assembly GCF_024213665.1 of Streptomyces sp. A3M-1-3. Taxonomy (GTDB): domain Bacteria; phylum Actinomycetota; class Actinomycetes; order Streptomycetales; family Streptomycetaceae; genus Streptomyces. The sequence goes on along the minus strand of NZ_JANAVP010000032.1, from coordinate 59,622 downwards.
CGCCGTCGGATCCGGAATCAGTCGTTCCCTGGCGGCTGCCCCGCCGTACGCACCTGAAACGCGGCGGGATCCCTACCGTTGCCGCGCACGCCAGGGGCGCACTTTGCGGCAAAGGGGAGTGCGCCGCGGCCCATGGCCACTACATTCGAAGGGTCGACACAGGGCTGCGACACAAGGCTGGGGGCCGTATGCCGAAGGACGCACCACCCCGCTGGGACCGCCGGATGCAGCAGCGGCTCGCACGCGGTGAGGCGGCGGCGCTCGGGGAGTTGTACGACCGGTTCGCCTCGCTCGTGCACAGCCTCGCCCACCGGGTGCTCGGCGACGAGAAGGCGGCCGACCGCATCACCCTCGAGGTCTTCGGCTACATCTGGGAGAACCCGGACGCGTACGACCCCAAGCAGGGCTCCATGCGCTCCTGGGTGGCCCGGCTCACCCACCGGCAGGCGGTGAACCGGCTGCGCCAGACCGAGGCGGCCTCCCTCGCGGACGGCGGCGGTTCGCGCGAGGAGCTGGAGCAGAAGGTACGCAACGCCTCCGCGGCCGCCCGCGCCGACTACATCGTCACCTCCATGCCCGCGCCGCTGCGGGCCGCGCTGGAACTCGCGTACTTCCAGCGCCGGGACTACCGGCAGGCCGCGGCGGACCTCGGCGTCACGGAGGACGAGGCGCGCAGGCGCCTGCGCCTCGGACTGCAACTGCTCTCGACCGCCAACACCCGGCCGGTCGAAGGATCATCACCGTCCGGATACGGACGCGCGCTGTGAACGGGCCCGCGCAGGGAGAGCCGGAACCCGAGGGTATGGACGACAAGCAGCCGCGCATACCGGGCCCGCGGCCGGCGGCCGACAACCTCCACCTGCCCCAGGAGCCGCAGGTGCCCCAGGGGCGTCAGGTGCCCCAGGGGCGTCAGGTGCCCCAGGGGCGTCAGGTGCCCCTGGGGCGTCAGGGAGCGGTGCCGCCGGCGCCACTGACCCACCGGGTGCTGAAGTCGCTGCTCGGTGCCTGGGCACTGTCCGCCTGCTCCGCGGAGGAGACCGTCGCCGTAGAGAACCACCTGACCGAATGCGCCCCGTGCGCCGACGAAGCGCTGCGGCTCCGCGACGCGGTGGGACTCCTGCACGCCGAGGAGAGCCTCGATCTCGATCCGCTGCTGCGGTCGAGGGTCCTGGAGGGCTGCCTCGCCGGCAGGCCCGCTCGTATCCCGGTACCGGTGTGGGCCGCTCCGTACGACGCGGAGACGGCCCGGCTCGACGCCCTGCTGCGGGACATCGGCGACTCCGAGTGGCACGCGCCGGTACGGCTCAAGTGGTTCGAGGGCGAGCGGCAGGTCAGCCGCAAGACGACGGTCGCGGGTGTCATCGGGCACCTGATGACCGTCGACGGCCTGGTCGCCGCCGCCCTCGGCCTGGACGACCCGCTCGGCCCCGATGCACCGGACTCGCCCGGCACACCGGGTGAGCGCACCGAGGCGTACTGGCGGTCGTCCCACTACCCGTTCACCCGCAGAGTCCGCGAGCCGTGGCGCGAGCAGGGCCACACACTGATCCGCACGGTCTCCTTCGCGGGCCGCGGTGTGGCCGAACTCTCCGTCCCGTACGGGAGCGCCGCACTGCCCCTGCGGGACTCCTTCCTGGACCGCGCCTTCGAGTGCTGGGTGCACGCGGGGGACATCGCGGACGCGGTGGACTACCCGTACGACCCGCCGGCCGGGGCCCACCTCAACCGCATGATCGACCTCGCCGCCCGGCTGCTCCCGAGCGCACTCGCGGAGCGCCGCCGCGCCGGGCTCGCCGCACCCGCACGGCACCTCGTGGCGGCGGGCTCCCCCGGCCGGACCCTCCACCTGGAGGTGGAGGGCTCGGGCGGCGGCAACTGGTACATCGCGCTGGACTCCCCGGCGGCCACCACATCGCCGGACCACACGGTGGCCCAGATCGCGCTGGACAGTGTCGAGTTCTGCCGGCTCGCCGCCGGCCACATCTCCCCACAGGACGCGGCGGCGGGCCAGCACGGCGACCGCGAGGCGATCCGCGACGTACTGTTCGCGGCGGCCTCGCTGTCCAGGTTGTGAGGGGGAGGCTCGAACCGTCCGTCTGCCGGGCCATCGACCGCGTCTCAGCGGCAACCTGCCCCCCCCCCCCCCCCCCCCCCCCCCCGGGGGGGCCGGGGGGGGGGGCGGCGGGGGGGCGGGGGGGGCCCCCCCGGGGGGGGGGGGGGGGGCGCCCGCGGGGGGGGG
>NZ_JANAVP010000032.1:0-57373 GCF_024213665.1 Streptomyces sp. A3M-1-3 | reverse complement strand
CCTTGCTCCCCCCTCTCGTCTCCATCTCTCCCCCCCCCCCCCCCCCCCCCCCCCCCCCCCCCCCCCGCCCCCCCCCCCCCCCCCCCCCCCGGCCCGCCCCCCCCCCCGCGCCCCCGCGCCCCCCCCCCCCCCCCCCCCCCCCCCCCCCCCGCCTCGGCTATGCCGAGGGGGGCCTTCGCCGTTGGTCCCCGTTCAGCGACCGGCGGCAGGGGCGCGGGCCGCCAGGGCTGGGATGGACGCGATCTTTTTCGCGTCCAAGTGCTCCCACACCAGTCCCGTCGGGCGGTGAGGATCGCGGCAGGTGATGACCTCGTCGGGTGTGACGATCAGGTCCACCCCGAAGTCGTGCCCCGTCGCGGGCAGTGCCTCGTCCAGTACCTGCAAGGCGTGGACGGTGGTCACCACTACCGTCTCCGGGCTGATCAGACCAGCTTCCATCAGGAAGGCGAATTCCAGATCCGAGTAGCCGGCGCCCTTGCCAATGCGTACGCCCGCGCGGTTCACCGCGACGCTTCCGACCACCACCATGTCGACGGGACGCAGGGCCTCGACACCGACTTTCGGGGCCACGGAGGCCGCGACCTTGCTCGATGCCGCTTCGCCGGGCGGAATGGTCAGCGCCGCTGGGTCCAGGAGGTAGAACGGGCGGGCATCGGCGAGCTTCGGTACAGCCATGAACACCGTCTTGCCTTCGACAAGCGCACGGGCGCGAACCGGAAGCTGGGCCTTGTCCGGTACCGCTTTGATGACGTGAGCGGCGCGCCACTGCGACAGGTCCGCCAGCCGGTCCGCAGCTCGTTCGGCGCCCTTGAAGTTTGGGATACGGCCATGGACCGCATCGTGGACGGCGTCGGCTGCATCGAGCAGGTCCCAGGCGCGCTCGCGTACCCGCTGCTTTTCCTGATCCACCTGTGTCGCCACGTCGGTCCCCTTCACGCCGCTTCCATCAGAGCCATGAGCCGGTCTTGCGCATCCTGCACCGCCGGTTCGCTCCGCCAGGGACGCATCTCGCGGGCAGCACGGAAGACGATGTTCATCCCACCACCTCCCCGCGTGCCGTGCAGTTCCTTTACGGCGTCGTTGAACGTCGCCAGCGCGGCGTCGAGATCCCCCTCGCGGATCCAGGACAGCGCGAGATTGCCGAGGACGATCGCGCGGGACTTGCGTCGGTCCTGTAACTCCATCGCAGTCTTCTCAAGGAGCCGCTGGGCCTTGCGGTAGTCGCCGAGGGTGAGGTAACAGGAGCCCGCCAGTCGTCCGAAGTGTGTGGGGGACATGGGCGGCGTCAGAGCTGTTGGCCTGTTCCAGATGCCGTTCCGCCCCCGCCAGAGCTCGCTCGCATTCACGGCCCTCTCCGAGGAAGGCGTGGGCCTCAGCGGCGTGCAGCCTGCCGGGATGATCTCCAACGGCATCGGCAACCTCGGCAACCTCCTGTACAGCCGCCGCTTCACCGTCACCAACTGATCAAGGAGATACCGTATGGCCACCATCACCAACACACCATTCTGGGCCGCTACCGCAGAGCGCGGCATCCGCACCTTCGCCCCAGGCCCTCGTGATGCACCGCGCCCCACCTCGGCTGATGCCGAGGTGGGGCGCCTTTGTCGTTGAGCGCGGTGGCTACGCCGCGGCGACCAGCTCGCGCGCCCGCTCGTTGAAGTCGGCGACGAGTCGATGCGTCCCGAACGGCTCCATGCGTCGCTGCAAGTCCTGCACAGCCTCGACGCACCGCGAGCTCTTGACCTGCCGCGACAGTGAGAGCGTCCGCAGTCCCGCTGAGAGCGCCGCCTCGAGGTCACGCCGCTGCAAGTGGGAGACAGCGAGCGCGGCATGCGACATGGCACCCCGGCGGGCGCGACGCTGCTTGCGGGCGTGGTCGATGGACTGGCGCGCGTGCTGCTCGGCGGTCTCGGCCTGGCCGAGGTCCCGGAAGGTGTTCGCGTGCTCGCCGTGCAGGTACGCGGGGTCGATGAACGCCGCCCACTCCTGCTCGTCCTCCAGCCGTACGCGGCCGTAAGCCGTCTCGGACTGCGTCACAGCACGAGCCGCGTCGGATTTGTCACCGAGCTTCGCCAGGGCACGAGCCTCCAGGGCCCACAGATCAGCGAGGCACGCGGGGGAGGTGTTCTTGCCCAGCCCGGCGCGGCCGGCCTGCGCGAGCCGCCGGCCTTCCGCCGGGTCGCCGAGCAGCGTCGCCTGGTCGGCCATTCCCGCGAGGACGTGCGCGCCGAGCGCCGCGTTCTTCGACTCCTCCGCCAGGCGCAGCGACTGGATCAAATACCGCTGGGCAGTGCCATGTTCTCCGGTGTCGTACGCCATCCATCCGAGGAGATAGGTCTGCTCGGCCGCTGCTTCGCACAGCGCCCGTCGCACCTCGTCCGAATGCGTTCGGCGGAGCAGCGGGTAGACGTGCTGGTTCACGTACTCGGCGAGGATGAGACGTCCCGAGCCGCCGCCCTGCAGTACGTCCATTCTCTGGAACTCGCCGAACATGTTCTTCACTGCGGTGACGTCTTCAAGGCGTACGCGCGGGCCGGGATCCGGGCGTTGATCAATGGTGTTGAGCAGCCAGTCGCGCGAGGGCCCAACGGCTGCGACCGCGGCGAAAGGTGCCGCTGCCAGGAACTTTCGACGATCCACGTCCGCTCTCCCCAAGTCGGCGACGGCTTCTACCGTAACGGCGAAAGACGAGTTGTAGGCGAGCGAACGATCCGCGGTGCCGCCCTCGGCGAAGCCAAGGTCGTACGTTGTGACCCGAAATCCGACGCTCGCCGAGATCACGTCGGCCATGATCTCGGGCACCGGAGGGCGTGGCTGGAGGCCGGCCAGCCAGCGCCTCACGGCCGTGGCGTCCGTCTGAATATGCGGCTGACCCCACACCTGAGCTGCGGCTTTGACGCGGCGGGCCAACTCCTTGTTGCTCATACCCGACCGCTCAAGCCACCGTGCGAGATCCGTGTTCGGTGACGTCATGTTGAGTTCCTACCCCTTCGCCACGGCCGGTAGTTCAAGTGCCACCCCTTGCCACCCCTTCCGACGGTACCCCCGGACGCGCCCCCGAGGTTGCCTGGATGAACGAACCAACCGTGCAGGCAAGGGAGTTGCACTCACATGCCAAGACCAGCGGCGCAAAGGTTCTCCCGAGCCGATGCAGCGGTGCCCGAGGCGCGTTCATTCTTACGCCATGTGCTGAGCGAGTGGGACATCATCGACCGCTTCGACGACGCTGTGCTCTGCCTCTCGGAACTCGCGACGAACGCGATTCGGCACGGGGTCCCGCAGGGCGGATACTTCCTCGTCAAGGCATCCCTCATCGACGGCCGCCTGCGCATTGAGGTCCATGACCAGTCCGGCCTGCTGCCGCGCGTCAAGTGCCCGGAGGCGGACGACGTGTCCGGACGTGGCTTATTGCTCGTGGACGCCCTCGCGGACGGATGGGGTGTAGAGCCGCGCGTTCCGTGCGGCAAGACCGTATGGACCGAGTTCAAGATCGAAATCCGGCAGGAACCAGCGGCGGGGGTGATCCCATGCTGACGCAGCCCGCCACGATCACGCCGAGCGCCGGACTGCTCGCCTCGGTGGCCGCATGGTTCTGGATCGATCCCACGAAGGTCGGTCACGTCGCCTTCCTGCTGATCGCGCACCCGCCCGGTCGCCGCCCGGGAGAGTCGCCACAGATGGTCGAGGCGCGGATGCGGGGCCTCGCCGACGCCCTCACGCTGGCCGAGCCGGCCGCGCTCCTCCCCGACATCGGTCCGCGGCTCTTCATGCACCGGGAGTCGGACGCGCTGCTCAGGCTCGACGGTTGCGACTACTTGCTCCACGTACCCATCGGCGGTGGCTGGGCGCGCTTCGTCTGCGACGGGGGAACCGTCACTGTCGTGGTCGGTCTGGACCCGCTCCCCGTCAGCTCGTCGCTTGAAGTCGTCGACGCGTACATCACCGAGCGCGCGACGCAGGGGCGGCTCCTACTCGGTAAGACCCGCGCCGATCGTCCACGGCATTCCATCAAGCCAGGGGCACCGCCTGTGTAGGGCCACCGCGAGGTCTTCAGCGCGAGCGTCGGACCGCACTCGCGCTCGCATCCATGGGCATCGACTACGACGCCCCGAAGGCTGGGAGGATCCCGTGCATGACCTGATCGTCGCCCCGTTCCTGGGCGACCACCTCGTTTTACGCCCCGGAAGTGCGAAGGGGATGAAGATCCCGGCGCATCGATACCTCGAACTCCAGCAGGCCGCCACGGCCGACGCCGAGGTCCCGACGTGGTTGCACCGCCCCGTGAAGCGCCAATGGGGTCTGGACTTGAGCAGATCCACGGCGGACGCTGCCCTGTTGGTGCGTGATCCGTCTCCGCACGGCCACGGCCGGGCCTCGTACGAGCTGAATCTTGGATGCAACTGGGCCTGCAAGCACTGCTATCTGGGGCTGAAGGAGTTCGCCGGTCTCGACTGGCCCGAGCGGGAGAGGCTCCTGTACGCGCTCCGGGACGCGGGCGTCGTCTGGCTCCAGGTCACCGGCGGCGAGCCCACCATCGACCCGCTCTTCGCGGCGGTCTACTCGCTCGCCTACGACCTCGGCATGATGATCGAGGTTCTGACCAACGGCTCCCGTCTCCACAACCCGCTGATCCTCGATCTCCTCATGGCCCGCCGTCCCTACCGGTTGACGCTCAGCGTCTATGGCGCCACCGAGGAGAGCTACGACGGTCTCACCCAGCGACGCGGCGCCTGGAAGCAGTTCACGCGCGGGCTGGACGCGGCGTATGAGGCCGGGCTGCCGCTGGAGCTGACCGTCATCGTCACCGAGGACAACGTCCACGAGGTCGACGCGATGCACGCCCTCGGCGAGCGGTACGGCGCGGTGACGCGCGAGTACTCACAAATGTCACCCACCATCTACGGCGGAGCGGAGTCCCTGCCCTCCCAGGCGACGACCTACCTGGGCAAGCGGAAACCCTTCACCGGTTGCGACGCCGGCCACACCTCCCTGCACGTGGACTCCCACGGCATGGCCAGCGTCTGCAAGGTTTCCCGCGACAACCCGATCCCCCTTGTGACCGAAGGGGTCGCGGGACTGTCCCGGCTCGGGCACATCGCCGACCGGGCGCTGGGGCGCCAAGGCGGCTGCGCCGGCTGCACCCTCAGCGAGTCGTGCAGCACCTGCATGCCGCTCGCGGCCTTGTACCGCAAGGCCAAGGCGCCCCTGAGCCGCTACTGCCAGCACACCGACAGGGAAGGGAGGTGACACCCGCTATGTCACTCGTCGCAGTAGAGATCTCCCCTCGGCCGCAGGCCGAAGAGGAGGAGATCGAGTTCGTCGACGACCTCGACGCCATCTCCGGCACCGAGGTCATGCTCGGCTGCGGAAACGACAACCCGTACTAAGCCGAATCCACATCGGGGCCGCTCGCCGCGTGCGGGCGGCCCCGCAGCTCGCTCCCGCTCCTACACTCTCGCCGTGGTGAACATGAGACTGCACTGGAACGACCTCCCCACCGCCACCCGCGACGCTGTCGCCGCCCGTACCGGTCCCATCCACGCGGCGACGACCGTGGACAAGGGCCTCAACAGCGAGATCGCCGCAACCCTGGAAACCGGCGCCGGACGCGTCTTCGTCAAGGGGCTGCGCTGCGATCACCCCCGCGTCTGGACCCAGCAACGCGAGGCCACCATCAACCCGCACGTCGCCCCGCTCGCCTCGCGCCTGCTCTGGCAGATCGACGACGGCGAGTGGAACCTCCTCGGCTTCGAGTACCTCGACGGCCGCCCTGCCGACTACAGCCCGGGCTCCGCCGATCTCGCTCTCATCGCTGACGCGATCACGGCGCTCGCCGCCGTCCGCGCCCCAGTGGACTTCGAGCTCAAGCAGATCGAACAGCGCTTCGCCGACTACCTCGACAACTCCGACGACGGCCGGCTCCTCCGCGGGAACACCCTGCTCCACACCGACTGGACCCCGGACAACGTACTGATCGTCGACGGCGCCGCCCGCGTGGTCGACTGGGCCTGGCCGACTCGGGGAGCCGCCTGGATCGACGCCGCGTGCTGGACGGTCTGGCTCATCGCCTCCGGCCACACCGCCCATGACGCCGAACAGTGGGCCGCGAAGACTCCGGGCTGGGCCGACGCGCCCGCTCGCGCCCTCGACGTGTTCGCCACGGCCCAACAACGGCTGTGGAACGGCATCGCGGTGGACGCCCCCGACGTCCCCTGGAAGCGTAACCTCGCCGACGCCGCCGCCCAATGGGCCGCCCATAGGCGCGGCGGACGAAGGGAACGATGATGGCCACCGACCCGCCCATCCACCCGTACGAGACGCTCACCACTCCCGACGGGGAACAGGCCGACATCGACACGGAGATGGTCCCCGTCATCCGCGAACTATGGCGCCTCGGCTTCACCACCGTGACCTGTTGCCAGGACGTCGGCGAAGCCACCGCCGACGTCCGCGCCCAGCGCGAGCCCCCGCTCGGCTACGGCGGCGACGGCTTCATCGCCTACCACCGCGGCTACGCACTCTTGAAGATGCCGGTCGCCGATGCCCAGCGACTGGTCGCGCTGCTCGCAGACACCACTGGCTTCGGCGACCGAGTACGCCATCCCTGGCGACCCGGCTCATGGCGCGTGAACGTCCCTCTCGAACCGGATGGCCTCGCCGCCACCGCCCTCCTCCACTTTCCCCGCGCCCAACTTCCCGAGCTCGTCGGCACTCTCCGATAGGGACAGGCGTTGAGTGATCACGTTGAGACAGCGAGGGCGACCGTGTTCGCGGAGTACCACCTCTTCCGGATCAGTGATCCGGCGGGGCCGGTGGTGGCCGACGACGTGGATGGGACCGACAACGGGCTCGTCATGGCCACCGACGGCAGCATCGAGATCATGACCGGCATTCACACCGGCGAGGTCGACCTCACAGTCGCCCGATGCGAACACGAGCCTGAGCCCGCAGCCGGGAACTGGGAGGAGATCGCCGAGATCTCCCTGCACTCTCCCTCCGGCAAAGTCATCGTCCACGCGCTCATGGGCGACGAGGCGGACGTGCCGACGTTGGCTGCGAGCGGGGCGGGTGACTACCGGCTCCGCGTCCACGCCCGCGGCCGGGACACCGCCGTCGACGTCGCAGTGGAAGAGATCGTGGAGTGGTACCTGATCCAGTGTTGGCCTGCTCCTGCCGGACCGGCGGGTGCTGGTCAGAGCAAGCGACGGTTACGGCGCGGCACAACGTGCAAAGCCTGACGGCGACATGCCCGTCACGAGCCACGAGCCACGAGGACAAACCGCAATGGAACGAGACATTCTGAGGCGGGCGGCACAGGGCGACCACTCCTGACCAGCCGGCCCGCCGCTTCGCTCAGCACCGCCCCGTGCAGCCATCTGAGCTGTACGGGGCGGTTCTCTGTTCCGCTTGCGATGGGAGCCGGAAATTCGCCAGATTCACTGGGAACTTGTTCCAACGTACGGCCGCCGTCCCACCCTGGTCAGAGGGGCCGGACGGAGGCCGTTTCACCGCGTTTCCTGGGGAGTCTGGGGAGTGCGGGGCCCATCAAATGCGCAACATCAGCAACGCCATGAAACGCACGTCTCCGCAGGTCATGGCCATTTACGGCCGATCCTCCCCGGCATCCCAACGCTGGCCCGAGTTTAGAGGTGCTAGGCGAAGACGACCGTACGGCGGCCGTTGAGCAGCACGCGGTGTTCGCTGTGCCACTTCACCGCGCGCGCCAGCGCCTGGCACTCCACATCGCGGCCGACCGCCACCAGCTGCTCCGGCGTCACCTCGTGCCCCACGCGCTCGACCTCCTGCTCGATGATCGGGCCCTCGTCGAGGTCGGCGGTCACATAGTGCGCCGTCGCGCCGATCAGCTTCACGCCGCGCTCGTGCGCCTGGTGGTACGGCTTCGCGCCCTTGAAGCTCGGCAGGAAGGAGTGGTGGATGTTGATGATCCGGCCGTTCAACTGCTTGCACAGATCGTCGGAGAGCACCTGCATATAGCGGGCGAGGACGACCAGTTCCACGCTCTCGGCCCGGACCAGCTCCAACAGCTGCGCCTCGGCCGCCGCCTTGGTGTCCTTGGTGACCGGAATGTGGTGGAAGGGGATGCCGTACGAGCCGACGAGCTCTTCGAAGTCCGTGTGGTTGGAGACGACCGCGGCGATCTCGACCGGCAGCGCGCCGATCGACGAGCGGAAGAGCAGATCGTTCAGGCAGTGGCCGAACTTCGAGACCATCAGCACGATCCGCATCCGCTCGGACGCGCGGTGGATCTGCCAGTCCATCCGGAACGTGTCCCCGATGGCGGCGAAACTGGCGCGCAGCTTCTCCAGCGTGACGGGCGGCTCGGCGGAGAAGTGCACCCGCATGAAGAAGAGCCCGGTGCCGTGGTCGCCGAACTGCTGGCTGTCCTCGATGTTGCAGCCGGTCATGAACAGGTAACTCGACACGGCGTGCACAATGCCCTGCTTGTCGGGGCAGGTCACCGTCAGGACGTACTGCTCAGGCTGCGGCTCAGGCTGCGGGGCGCTCATGAACCCAAAGGATTCCACACCCGCGCGGGCTCACGCCGACCGCGTCATGATCCGCAGTACATCCAGCGAGCGCGGAGCGGCGTCCGGGTCGTCGCCGTCGCTCGTCGCGAGGCGTACGTGGGCGTCACGGGCTGCCCGTACCGCCTCGGGCCAGGCGTGGTGCTCGATGTACGCGGACACGGGAGCGTCCGCCCCGACCTGGTGCATGATGCGCAGCACCCGCAGGACGGCGGTGTCCACGAGGGCGGCCTCCTGGAAGTCACGGAAGACCGTCCCGACGTACTTCTCGGCGGACCAGTTGTCCAGCCAGGTGTCCTCGACCAGCCGGTACACGGCGTCGGTGACGTCACCGTAGCCGTCGAGGCCGGCCAGCCAGCACTCCTGCTGGAAGGCGGGGTCGGAAAGCATGTGCAGCGCCGAGCGCACATTGCTGCGCCAGCGCCACCACGGCATGTCGTTGAGCGGCATGCCGCCCATGGTGGGGGAGCGACGGCCGCGACGGGAAGAGTTCTCCGAACCTTGCACGGTTGCCGATCGTACGTTCCCGTTTCGCGGATGCGTACGCACCCCTGCAATTCATCTTTACGTCACCGAACGTTGAGCAAAGCTCACTCGGGTGTTACCCGTGGGGCGGAATTGTGCAGAGTCATGACCGGTCGGCGACGTACCTCCTCCCTCCGCCCTACCCCTACCGCGTTGATCACCGCGCTGTGTACGGCGGTCTGTGCGTCACTCATCGGGGGATGCGGTGTGCTCCCTGGAGACTCGGGGGGTTCCAGGGAGCCCCTCACCGTGATGACCTTCGCGCCGGACGGAACCCAGGCCACGAACATGGCGGGCATGCCGGCCATGGCGAGCGCCTACGCGCGCTGGATCAACAGCCGCGGCGGCATCAACGGCCGGGATCTGAAGGTCATCACCTGCAACGAGCACAACACCCCGGTCGGCGCGGGCGACTGCGCACGGCAGGCGGTCACCGCGAACGCCGTCGCGGTCGTGGGCTCGTACAGCCAGCACGGCCGGGCCTTCATGGCCCCGCTGGAGACCGCGGGCATCCCGTTCATCGGCGGCTACGGCGTCTCCGACGAGGAGTTCCAGAGCACGCTCTCGTACCCGGTGAACGGCGGCCAGCCGGTCCTTCTCGCGGGCAACGGGCGCCAGCTCGCCCAGGACTGCGAGCGCGTCTCCCTGGTCCGTCCCGACACCGTCGCGGGCGACACGATGCCGATACTTCTCAATTCGGGCCTGGTGGCGGGCAAGCGGGCCGAGGCCGCCGATGTCCGCGCCGCCGAGGACGCGGGCGACTACAGCGCGAAGGCGCGCGAGGCGCTGAAGGAGGCGGGCGCAGACCCGTCCCTGCCGGGGGTCATCGGTGCCGCCGCGGCGACGGAACGGGCGTCGAAGGGCTGCGTCACCGCCGTGCTCGGCGAGCGGACGGAGACGTTCTTCGACTCCTTCCGGCGGGTCCAGAAGGACCTCCAGAAGGTCCGGATCTCCTCGGTGCTCGGCAGCGTCAGCCAGGGCCTGGTGAACCGCACCGGCGGCAAGGAGGGCCCCTTCGAGGGCGCGTACGTCACCGGCTGGTACCCGGTGGCGAGCGACCCGCTGTGGGAGCCGATGCGCAAGGTGATCAGCGAGCACGCCTTCGGCGACGACCGGATCGACCCGGCCGACACCGGCATCCAGACCACCTGGATCGCGTACACGGTGTTCACCGACATCGTCCGCTCGCTGGGTGAGAACGTCAGCGCACCGCGGGTGGCCCAGGCCCTCGACCGCACCCCCGGAATCGACATGGGCGGCCTCACGCCGAAGCTGAGCTGGCGGTACGAGGACATGCGCGCGGTCCGGGGCTTTCCGAGGATCGTCAACGGCCGGGTGACGTTCCAGGTGGTCCGCGAAGGCCGCCTGGTAGCCCTGGAAAAGGGCTCCCGAGACATGACAGCAACCCTGGAAGGCGCTCCACGAGCAAGCTAGCCTCGCGGCCGGCGGCCGCGGCCGCGTGCGAACCGGCCTGGGGCATGCGGCCGCTGGGCGACACGCCGGGCGGCCTTCGGGGGCCGGATGCCTGGCTAGAGGTGGGTTCTGTCGCGCTTGGTCAGGCCGTGTTGGCCGGCGATCGTGTTCCACAGGGCCGCCGCCTCCTGCTTGGCCTGCGTCGCTTCGCCGCTGGCGCGGTTGGCCGCCCCCGTCTGGGCGGTCTGGCGGGCGCGGCCGTCCTTGCAGCCCTTCTTGCCGGCCACCTGGTCGGCCCACGCGGCGTAGTGGCTGTCCGCGGACGCGGACGACTTCCACGCCTTGGTGAGGGCGGCCGACAGCCGTGCGTTCTCCGGCAGGTTGTCGACGGGGAGCCCCTGCAGGCGGGTCACCAGGTTCTCGCGCTGTACGGCGGCGGCCCGCAGATCGACGGCCGCCTGGCCGAGGTTGTCGCACTTCTTGATGTTCTCGACCGAACGGATCACCGACGCCCGGCTGTTGTTGCTGTCCGCGAGCAGCTTGTCCAGCCCCTCGGCCTGCGCCTTGGCCGGATCGGCGGCCGGTTCGGCCGAGGTCCCGGTGGTGGGCGACGAGTCCGCCGTGACGACCGTCCTGTCGTCCTGGCCCTTGTTGTCCTCGTCGCCGCCGCTCAGCAGGGCGCCCACGCCGAGGCCCACCACGGCGAGGCCGACCACGCCCGCGGCGATGAGGGCGGCCGGGGACGACCGGCGGCGGGGCGACTCGGGCTGTGCGTGCGGTGCGGCGGCGGCGGGGGCGTACGGCCGCTGCGGCCGGCGCTGCTGCGGCCCGTCGAAACGGGGCAACTGCTGGGTGGAGTCGGGGCGTTCGGGCCCGGCGTCGGTACGGAAGAGGCTGTCGAACTCGGCGGGCGGCTGACGGTCCTCCGGAGTGCCGGGCCTGATGCCGTACGGAGCCCCGGCGGGCGCGGCCGGAACGGGCGCGATGTACTGCGTCGCCTGCGCATCCGGGCCGTGCGGCCCGGCGGGCCCGGCGGGCCCGGCAGGTACCGGCGCGATGTACTGCGTCGCCTGCGCGTCCCCGGCCGGTACCGGCGCGATGTACTGCGTCGCCTGCGCATCCGGGCCCTGCGGCGCCCACTGGCCGTGGCTCTGGCCGTGGCCCGTGCCCAGGTACTGGGTGGACTCGGCGGGACGTTCGGGCGGCAGTCCGACGGGCGCGGCGGCCACCGGCGGCAGGTACTGGGTGGCGTCCGCCCCGGCTCCGGCATACGGCGGCAGCGGCTGCGACACCGGCTGCGATGCCTGCGCCTGCTGCGGGCCCGGCCCCCACGGCTGCCCCCAGGGCTGTCCACCCGCCGGGGCGACCTGCTCCCCCGAGACGCCCGGTATCCAGGGGCCACTACCGTCCGCGGGCAGCACGACACCCTCGTGCGCAGGCCGGGCCGCGGGATACTGCGGCTCGTCGCCCTGTCCGCTCTGCGTCACCGGGACTCCTACGTGTATACCTACGGAACCGTCGGTTCACGCTACCGGGTCCCGGAGCCCCCCTGCCACGCTCCCGAAAGCAGTAACAAGAAGGGTCCTCAAGACGCTGTTAGGGGGCACCAGGAGCGCCCGCTACGCCGCGCTGATCTCCAGCCGCGCACTGAACTCACATACCGCCGGCTCGTCCCGGAACGGCTCCAGGCGCTGCTGGAAGTCGTCCAGGTACTCGGCGCCCCGGTTGGACCGCAGCGTATCCAGCAGTTCCACCGCGCGCGTCCCCGTGTGACAGGCCTGCTCGACCTCGCGGCGCTGGACCTGGGACGTGGCCAGCAGCACCAGGCCGATCGCGCGGCGCCGGGCCTTAGTCTCCGGCAGCCCGTCCAGCGCCTCCTCCGCCCGCCGGCCCGCCGCCTCCGCCTGGCCGAGGTCGCGGTGGCAGTGCGCCAGCTCGTCGGCGAGGTAGGCCGCGTCGAAGTGGGCGATCCACGCCGGATCGTCCCCCGCGGCCGCGTCCGTACGCTCCAGCGCACCCAGCGCCCGGCCCGCCGCCACCTGCGTGGCACGCGCGTCGCCCATCAGCGCGTGCCCCCGCGCCTCCGCCGCGAGGAACATCGCCTCCGCACGCGGCGGCACCTGACCGCGCGCGCCCTCCTGCGCCGCCCGCGCCAACTGGGCGATCTCGCGCGGGTTGCCGAGCTGCGCGGCGAGGTGGCTCATCGACGCGGCCAGCACATAGGCGCCGTAACCCCGGTCGCCCGCCGCCTGCGCCAGCCGCAGCGCCTGGATGTAGTAGCGCTGGGCGAGCCCGGGCTGACCGGTGTCGACGGCCATGTAGCCGGCCAGCTCCGTGAGCCGCGCCACGGTGGCGAAGAGCGCGCGGCCGACCGATTCACGGTACGAGCCGGCCAGCAGCCCGGACACCACGCTGTTGAGGTAGTGGACGACGATCGGGCGGACATGGCCGCTGCCGAACCGGTGGTCCAGCTCGATCAGCGCCTCGGTCGTCGCCCGAACCGCGTCGACGTCCGAGGCCCCGACCCGCGCGCCCGCCGACCGCGCCACCTGCGCGTCCGCTCCGGTGATCAGCCAGTCGCGGCTGGGCTCCACCAGCGCGGAGGCGGCGACGCTCGATCCGGCGAGGAAGTCACGCCGGCCGACATCACTGCGCCACAGCTCACAGACCTGCTCGATGGCGCCCACCACAGTGGGGGAGAACTGCAGGCCGACCCCCGATGCGAGGTTCTTGCCGTTCGCCATCCCGATCTCTTCGATCGTGACCGTACGGCCGAGCTTGCGGCCCAGCGCCTCGGCGATGATCCCGGGGGCCCGGCCGCGCGGCTGCTGCCCGCGCAGCCAGCGGGCCACCGACGTCTTGTCGTACCGGAGATCGAGACCGTGCTCCGCCCCGCACATGTTCACGCGGCGAGCCAGCCCGGCATTGGAGCACCCGGCTTCCTGGATGAGCGCCTGCAGCCGTTCATTCGGCTGGCGGGCGACGAGCGGCCTGGCTGCCATGACTACCCCCTGAGGCTGCAATGATCACTGAATTGATCACTGCCCGGCGGATATGCAAAGAATGCGGGTGTTGTTCCACGCTTGTGACTACCCGCCGGCCACTCCCCGTCCCCCCGCGCGCCCCCGGCCGTGCACCGGTGCGCCCCACGTGCCGGACATGCAGGATCGATGCTCCCGGCACCTCACCGGCCCCGCCCGTAACCCGAGGTGACGGCGGGAGTTGAGTTCACCGTGGAAGAGACCATCGGAGTCACGGAAGCCGCACCCATCCCCCAGCAGCGAGCCGACCAGCTGCTGGATCACGCCGTGCGGTACGCGGAAGAGCGCCACTGGGACGTGTTCCCCGGCACCTGGCTGGAGGCCGAGGACGGCAAGGAGCAGTGCTCGTGCGGCGACACCGCCTGCTCCGCGCCCGGCGCCCACCCGGTCCGCCAGGACTGGGAGTCGCAGGCGACGGGCAGCGCGGTGCAGGCGCGCCGGCTCTGGTCGACGCAGCCGAAGGCGTCGATCCTGCTGCCGACGGGCCGGACGTTCGACGCGATCGACGTATCCGAGACGGCCGGGTTCCTGGCGCTGGCGCGGATGGAGCGCATGGACCTGACGCTCGGCCCGGTCACCTGCACCCCGGACCGCCGGATGCTGTTCTTCGTCCTGCCGGGCGCCGGTCTCAAAGTTCCCGATCTGGTACGGAAGTTGGGGTGGTCACCCGCCGTGGTCGACCTGACGGCCCGCGGCGAGGGAGACTACGTCGCTGCGCCGCCGACCCGCGTCGGAAGCCACGGCGCGGTGCAGTGGGCCCGGCGGCCCACACCGGCCAACCGCTGGCTTCCGGACGCCGAGGAACTGATCAGCCCGCTGGCGTACGCGTGCGGGCGGGAGGCCGCCGACGCACGGACCCGGCGAGCCCAGGACTCGTAAGGTGTCCCCAGGCTGCGTCTGTTGACCGGCCACGGGGACACCGAGAGGCGGGGCAGATGCCGGACCGGGCAGCTGATGAGGCGGGCGGAGCGCGTACGGCGCCGCCCGCCGCCGTGCGGGTAGAGGGTCTGTGGAAGCGCTTCGGGGAGCAGATCGCCGTCGCGGGGATCGATCTGGAGCTGCCCGCGGGCAAGTTCATCGGCCTGGTCGGACCGAACGGCGCGGGCAAGACGACCACGCTGTCGATGGTGACCGGGCTGCTCCGCCCCGACCATGGGCGGGTCGAGGTCACCGGCCGGGACGTCTGGCGGGACCCGGCGGAGGTGAAGGCGCGGATCGGCGTACTGCCCGAGGGACTACGGCTCTTCGAGCGCCTCTCGGGGCGCGAACTCCTCGCGTACACCGGGCGGCTGCGGGGGCTGCCCGGCGACGAGGTCGACAAGCGGGCGACGCAGCTCCTGGACGTACTGGACCTGGCGGGCGCGCAGCACAAGCTGGTCGTCGACTACTCCACCGGCATGCGGAAGAAGATCGGCCTGGCGTCCGCGCTCCTCCACAATCCCGAAATCCTCTTCCTGGACGAGCCGTTCGAGGGCGTCGACCCGGTCTCCGCGCAGACGATCCGCGGGGTGCTGGAGCGGTACACCGTCTCGGGTGCGACCGTCGTGTTCTCCAGCCATGTGATGGAGCTCGTCGAGTCGCTGTGCGACTGGGTCGCGGTCATGGCGGCGGGCCGGATCCGTGCGCACGGCACTCTCGCCGAGGTGCGGGGCGACGCGCCCTCCTTGCAGAGCGCCTTCCTCGAACTGGTCGGCGCGGGCGGGCGGGACCACGGCGACTCCCTGGACTGGCTGGGCGGCGGGGCCGGCCGATGAGCGCGCCCACGAGCACGAGCACGGCCACCCGTACGGCCGGGAACACGTCCGCTGCCGGGATCACCCCGGTCTTCGTCCGTCTCAAGCTGTCCCTGCTGCGCAACGGCCTGCGCCAGTCGTCCGGCCGCAGGGCCGCCTACATCGCCTCCGTCGTGATCACGCTGCTCTTCGCGGCACTCCAGCTCGTCGGGCTCATCGCGCTGCGCGGCAGCGGACACGCGGCGACCGTCGTAGTCCTGCTGACGGGCGTACTGGCACTCGGCTGGGCCGTGATGCCGCTGTTCTTCCCCGGCGGGGACGAGACCCTCGACCCGACCCGGCTGGTGATGCTCCCGCTGCGGCCGCGGCCGCTGATCGTGGCGCTGCTCACCGCCTCCCTGGTCGGCATCGGCCCGCTGTTCACGCTGTGCCTGGCCGCCGGTTCGGTGGTCGCGGTGGCGCACGGCGGGACCGCCGTGGCGGTCGGGGTGCTCGCCATACCCCTGACGCTGCTGGTGTGCGTGGCGCTCGCGCGGGCCGTCGCGGCCGCCAACATCCGGCTGCTCACCAGCCGTAAGGGCCGCGATCTCGCCGTACTGAGCGGCCTGGTGATCGCGGTCGGCATCCAGGTGGTGAACTTCGGCGGCCAGCGGCTCAGCGAAGCCGGCGGGCTGACCGCGCTGGATCCGGCGGCGGACGTGGTGCGCTGGCTGCCGCCGGCCTCGGCGATCGGCGCGGTGGACGCGGTGAGCGAGGGCGCGTACGGGCGCGGCGCCGGTCAACTCCTGCTGACCGCCGTCGCCCTGGTGCTCCTGCTGTGGTCCTGGCAGCGCAGCCTGACGAAGCTGATGACCACGCCGGACGGCTCGACCCTCCAGGCGGCGGAGCCCGCGCGGAAGGAGTCGTCGTCCACGGGCCTGGCCCGCCTACTCCCCGGGGGCCGCACGGGCACGGTCATGCAGCGCAGCCTGCGGTATGTGTGGCGGGATCCGAAGACCAAGGCGGCATGGGTCACTTCGCTGGCCATCGGCCTGATCGTGCCGGCGTTCAACGCGCTCCAGGGCACCGGGACGATCTACTTCGCGTGCTTCGCGGCCGGGATGCTGGGCATCCAGATGTACAACCAGTTCGGCCAGGACACCTCCGCCTTCTGGACAGTGGCCCTCACGATGTCCTCGAAGCGCGACGCCTACCTGGAACTGCGGGCGCGGGCGCTGGCGTTGTTGGTGATCACCCTGCCGTACTCGGTGTTCGTCACCGTGGTCACGGCGGCCATGGTCGGCAACTGGCGGGCCCTGCCAGAGGCGCTGGGCCTCTCGTTCGCGCTGCTGGGCGCGATGCTGGCGACGGGGGCGGTGGCCTCGGCCCGCTTCCCGTACTCGATCCCGCAGGACAGCGCGTACAAGAACGTGGCGCCGGGGCAGGCGGGCCTGGCCTGGATCAGCATCTTCGGCGGCATGATCGCCTCGGCCCTGCTGTGCGCACCGCTGCTGGCGCTGGCCATCTCGCTCCATGTGACCGGCGCCCACCACTGGCTCTGGCTGATTCTCCCGGCGGGCACGGCCTACGGCGCGCTGATCACCTGGGCGGGCCTGTGCGTCGCGGCGCCGACGACGGCGAGCCGGCTCCCGGAGATCCTGACGGCGGTGAGCAAGGGGTGAGCGCGCGAGCGCGCCGGAGGGCGCCGCAGGGCCGAGCGCGCCGGTCTGCGCCCGGGTGTCTTACGGCGTGAGGACACCGTCCAGGAACGGCTCCACCGCCGTGCGCCAGCCCTCCGGCTGGTCGTAGTGGACCAGGTGGCCCGCGTCCGGGACCTCCGCGTAGCGGCCCCGGGGCAGGACCCGGACCATCTCCTGCGCCTCGGCGCGGCCCAGTTCGCCGTCCAGGCCGCGGACCACCAGGGCCGGGCACTGGACCTGGGCCAGCTCGTCCCAGTGCGCGTCGAAGACCCAGGTCTCCCGGGACTTGAGCATCTGGCGGCGCGAGAAGACCGGACGCCAGCCGTCCGCGCGCTCGGCCATCACCTCGGCGAAGAACTCGCCGCGGGCCGGGCTGGGGCGCTCCACCCACGGGTCGTCCTCACCGAACCACTTGCGTACGTCGGCGAGCGTCGCGAAGGGCACGGGCCAGGCGCGGAACCAGTCGTCCCACTCGCGCTGCGACGCGGCCCCGAGGGCCGAGGCGCGCATGTCGCAGATGACCAGGGCCTGGACGAGGTCGGGACGGCGGGCCGCGAGCTGCCAGGCGGTGAGGGCGCCCATGGAGTGGCCGATGAGGGTCACGGGGGCGAGGCCGAGCTGTTCGACGGCGGCCTCGGCGTCGGCCACGTACGCCTCACGCGTGTACGGGCCGTCGGCCGGCTTCTCGCTGCGGCCGTGGCCCCGCTGGTCGAGGCCGATCGCGCGGCGCCGCTCGGAGAGCCAGCGGGCCGTGGGCGCCCAGTGCGAGGCGCGGCCCATGAGCCCGTGCAGTAAGAGCACGCCGGGGGCGTCCTCGGTGTCCGTCCCGCCCTTGGGCGGGTCGGCGAACTCCCAGGCGGCGAGCCGCACTCCGTCGGCCCGTGTCACGTCGATGCGCCGCACCAATGTCCTGGCACCCCCTTCAGTCGTCTTCGGTCCGTCCATCCGTCCCGAGCGGTTGGGCTCGGCCAGACTATCGAACCCGTATTCGAAAACGGGGTTCTCCCCGGCAAGACCCCTCGTTCGAGTGACGCCGCTCAAGGATTGACGGCCGCAGCCGAGGGGAGATCTTCAACGGGAGGCGGGCCGCTCGGGGAAGACGGTCCGAGGGGATTGACCCTGGGAGCTCGGGGCTCCGGGTCAGCGAAGGGGAGGACAGGTCCCGGCGCCCCAGGGCGCCGGGACCCTCCGCACCGGCGGAACATGTACCGGCAGAACCGTCCGAACGATCAGAACGAAAAGACCAGCGCGACGGGCGCATTCCCCTGCCCCTCCCCGACCCGCTGTGCGCACACAGCCGGACCCTCGGGTCATATGCCTCAGCGACAGCCTCGCACGCGACCCTGGGCGGAGGCTGTCATTCCGCGGGAAGTCAGCGCTTGGCGACGAAGACGTGCGAAGCGACCTCCGCGTCCAGCTCCGCGGCCTCCCCGCTGCTGCCCACCAGCACGCCGCCCGGCGACTCCGTGACACTCACCACCGAACCGGGCTGCACACCCGCGCGCCGCAGCGTGTACATCAGCTGGGCATCCGTCTGGATCGGCTCGCCGATCCGCCGGACGACCACCGTCTTGCCCTCCGCGCCCGCGTGCAGATCGGCCAGGCTCACCATGCTGTCGTCCAGGAACGGGTCCGCCTCGGCCTTCTCGCCCAGCTCCTCCAGGCCCGGAATCGGGTTCCCGTACGGCGACTCGGTCGGGTGGCGCAGCAGCTCCAGCACCCGCCGCTCCACCGCCTCGCTCATCACGTGCTCCCAGCGGCAGGCCTCCGCGTGCACCTGCTCCCACTCCAGGCCGATCACGTCGACCAGCAGACACTCGGCCAGCCGGTGCTTGCGCATCACGCGCGTCGCCAGCCGGCGGCCCTCTTCGGTCAGCTCGAGATGCCGGTCGCCCGCGACGGTCACCAGCCCGTCACGCTCCATCCGCGCCACCGTCTGGCTGACCGTCGGACCGCTCTGATCGAGCCGCTCCGCGATCCGGGCGCGCATGGGGACCACGCCTTCCTCTTCCAGCTCGAGGATGGTGCGGAGATACATCTCCGTGGTGTCGATCAGTCCGGACATACGTGCCCCTCGATTGTCGTGCGCTGGCCCTGACCCCAATTCTGACGCATAGCGCCGACAACCGTGCCGTACCAGGGATGCCGCGTATTGACAGGCGTGTGGTCCAGACCGCACCGTGATCGGCGGAACCCGGACACACCCCCCACTGGAAAGGGCCCCCGCGATGAGCGAGAGCAAGCTGGCCGGTCAGTTCTTCGACGCCGCCATCGCACTGCTGCAGCGCGTACGGGACGAGGAGTCCGGGAACATCGCCGCGGCCGGCACCCTGATCGCCGACACCGTCGCCGCCGGCGGCCGGCTCTTCGCGTTCGGCGCCGGCCACTCCTCGCTCGCCGCCCAGGACGTCGTCTACCGGGCCGGCGGCCTCGCCCTGATGAACCTGCTCGCGGTCCCCGGCACGGTGGGCGTCGACGTCATGCCCGCCACCCTCGGCAGCGCCCTGGAACGCGTCGACGGCCTCGCGGGCGCCGTACTCGACAGCAGCCCCGCCACCGAAGGCGACACGCTGGTGATCATCTCGCTGTCCGGGCGCAACGCACTGCCGGTGGAGATGGCGATGAACGCCCGCGCGCTCGGCCTGAAGGTCATCGGGTTGACCTCGGTGGCCTACGCGACCGAGACCAAGCCGCGGCACGCCTCCGGCACCTTCCTCAAGGACCACTGCGACGTCGTCCTCGACAGCAAGATCGCGGTCGGCGACGCGGAGCTGACCGCCGACGGAATCGAGGCACCCTTCGCCCCCGCCTCCACCGTCGTCACCAGCGCGGTGATGCAGGCCGTCATGGCAGCCGCAGCCGGCGAGCTCGCCCAGCGCGGCATCGAACCGCCGCTGCTGCGGTCCGGCAACGTCGACGGCGGGCACGAGTGGAACGGCCGCGTGATGACGGAATACCGCGACCGCATCTTCTTCCGCCACTGACTCCGGTCGCCCACTGACTCCGGTCGCGGGCTTTCGGTCACCGACCGCCCAGCACCAGGGCCAGGTCCAGCGCCGCCGCCACCCGGGCCGCCACATCCTCCGCGTACACCGCGTCCGGGCGCTCGAACGCGGGGCGGCTGGAGCCGCGCAGGAACGTCACCACCCCCAGCGTGCGGCCGCGGCTGCGCAGCACCGTGCACAGGGCGTGCACCGTGCCCTCCGGCCACTGGCGGGGCGCCGCCCACGACGCCGCCGCCCCGGCCTGCGCGCTGGACGGCGCGCTCGCCCGGACCGAGCCGATCCGGTCCATCGACTGCAGCGCCGGATGCCCCTCCACGTACCGCACCGGAATGGACCCCGGCGCCGGCAGGCTCGGGCCGGGCGACCCGGACGGCGTCGAGGCCGACCGTACGAGATGGGGCGGATCACCCATCGCGAGGTCCAGCAGCGCATGGTCGGCGAAACCGGCCAGCGCGAAGTCCAGATGGACCGTCGCCGCTTCGAGCGGGTCGTCGCACTCCCCCGCCGCCCGGGCCGCCCGATGCAGCTGATTCGTACGGAACCGCAGCTGGGCCGTGTCCGACTCGGCCTGCCGCGCCTCCGTGATGTCCTGGAACAGCCAGCCCACCCCCAGCGGAACCGGCTCCTCCGCAAGCGGCGAGGCAAGCCGCAGGAAACCGCAGCGCCAGCACCGCCTGCGCTCTCCCTCCCCCGTCCGCAGCGTCACCCACAGCTCGACCGGCGCCGGCGGCGCACCCTCCGCCAGCACATGCTGCAGCGCACCCTCCAGCTCCTCCACTCCCTGCGTGATCAGCTCACCCAGCGGGCGCCCGAGCAACGCCGTACGCCCCGAGCCGAGCGCGCGCGCCGCATGCGCGTTGACGACCGCAGGGCGCAGATCGACATCCACCAGGACCACGCCCCAGGAGGCGTCCTCCAGCAGCGCCTCGCTGAGCGCGATCGACCGCTCGAGGTCGATCTGCGCATGCACCTCGCTGAACGCGCAGTACACCCCGGCCGGCTTCCCGTCCGCACCCCGCACCCCGGCGGACTGCGTCCGTACGAGCACCCGCCCGCCGTCCTTCGTCACCAGCGCGAACTCGTGCACCTGGCGGCCAGGCGTGTCCATGGCGGCCATCAGCCGCCGCTGCACGTCCTCGGCATCGGCGGTCCGCACGGCCCACCCGGCAAACCCGCTCCGCCCCACGGCCTCGGCCGCGGACCAGCCCAGAATCCGCTCGGCCTCACGATTCCAATGAGTGACCACACCATCCGCGTCGAACGCGCACAGCGCGGCATCCATCCCATCGAGAAGCGCGGCCAGCAGATCGGACCCGGGACCCTCCCGCTCCGGTTCCTGTGGCCCCACGGCATCGGCGGTCTCACTACTTCGGGAAGCACTCACCTGGCACCCCCTGCAGGTGTTCGCGTGTGCTGCACGTCAGATCATTCAACTGGAACGTGACGCAGCACACACCACTTTCCCCAGAATAAATCGCTTGTCGGGACGCCGAGGCGATTCCTAGGGTGTGGGCACACGCGAAAGGAGGTGTTCCCGAAGTGATTTCATTTCGGACTCGTGAGGTGACTGCGGGCTAGCGCCCGTTGTCGCACCCAGTGCGGTGCCGGCGGAACGCCGGCCAATCCCAAGCAGTCACCCGACCCGTGGGCTCGCCGGTGCGTCCGGCCGGCTCCCTCCGCCAGGAGGGACCCGAGCCCGCGGGTCGTCTGCGCGTCAGGGCCCTACGGGCACAGGCGCTCAAGGCGCCAGGCGCCGTCGCCCGCGCCCTCCGTCACATACCGCAGCCGGTCGTGCAGACGGTTTTCGTGGCCCTGCCAGAACTCCATCTCCTCGGGTGCGATCCGGTAGCCGCCCCACTCCGGGGGGACCGGGACCTGTTCGTTTTCCGGGTAGCGCGCCGCCAGGGCCGCGTAGCGGCGGTCGAGTTCCTCGCGGGAGGCGATCACCTCGGACTGGTCGCTCGCCCAGGCGCCGAGCTGGGAGCCGTGCGGACGGGAGCGGAAGTACGACGCCGTCTCGTCGCGGCCGATACGGGCCGCGGTGCCCGTGACGATGATCTGGCGGGCGATCGGGTGCCAGGGGAAGAGCAGCGAGACGTGCGGGTTCGCGGCGATTTCGAGGCCCTTGCGGGAGCCGTAGTTGGTGAAGAAGACGAAGCCGCGGGCGTCGAACGCCTTCAGCAGCACCGTGCGGGTGCTGGGCCGGCCGTCGGGGGTGGCGGTGGCGACCACCATCGCGTTCGGTTCGAAGAGGCCGCTGTTCACCGCCTGCTGGAACCAGCGGGCGAACTGTGCCATCGGCTCGGCGGCGAAAGAGTCCTCCGTGACGATCTCGGCGCGGTACTGCTTGCGCATGACGGCGGGATCGAAGTCGGCGGGGTCAAGGTCGAGGTCCTGGTTCTCCACAGGGCCCATCCTGCCGCAGGCCCCAGTCTGCCCGGCACGGAGTGCCGTTAATCCTTCCCGAACGAAATGGGCCAGTGTGCCGGACATCACGCTTCCCCGCATCGGCCGAACCCGCCAAAATCTTGGGCTGGGCCTCTGTGGCCTCCGTACATGACGGGATATCGTGCCTGCTCCACGGGCGGTTGGGTGACCACCGGCCGTACGGGGCAGCCACGGGGTGACGGGTCCGGACCGCGAGTCGTGCGCATACGACCGCGGATCCGTGCCGGCGCCGAGAGATTTCGCCACCTGCTTTGACACCCGGTTTTCACGCCGCTTGTCGCACACATCATGAGGAGCCGCCTGATGTCCGACTTCGTACCCGGCCTCGAAGGGGTCGTCGCGTTCGAGACGGAGATCGCCGAACCCGACAAGGAGGGCGGATCTCTCCGCTATCGGGGTGTCGATATCGAAGACCTGGTCGGGCACGTGTCCTTCGGGAATGTGTGGGGCCTGCTCGTCGACGGGGCGTTCAACCCCGGTCTGCCGCCCGCGGAGCCGTTCCCGATCCCGGTGCACTCGGGTGACATCCGGGTCGACGTGCAGTCGGCGCTGGCGATGCTCGCGCCCGTGTGGGGCCTGAAACCGCTGCTCGACATCGATGAGCAGACCGCGCGTGACGACCTGGCGCGCGCCGCCGTGATGGCGCTGTCGTACGTCGCCCAGTCGGCGCGCGGGCAGGGGCTGCCGATGGTGCCGCAGCGGGAGATCGACAAGGCGCAGTCGGTGGTCGAACGGTTCATGATCCGCTGGCGCGGGGAGCCGGACCCGAAGCACGTCAAGGCCGTCGACGCGTACTGGACGTCGGCCGCCGAGCACGGCATGAACGCCTCCACCTTCACGGCGCGGGTGATCGCTTCGACGGGGGCCGATGTGGCTGCCGCCCTGTCCGGGGCCGTGGGTGCCATGTCGGGGCCGCTGCACGGTGGTGCGCCGTCCCGTGTGCTCGGGATGATCGAGGAGATCGAGCGCACGGGTGACGCGACCGCGTATGTGAGGCAGGCGCTGGACAAGGGCGAGCGTCTGATGGGCTTCGGCCACCGGGTGTACCGGGCGGAGGACCCGCGGGCGCGGGTGCTGCGGCGTACCGCGAAGGAGCTGGGGGCGCCGCGTTTCGAGGTGGCGGAGGCACTGGAGAAGGCGGCGCTGGAGGAGCTTCACGCGCGCCGTCCGGACCGGGTGCTGGCCACGAACGTGGAGTTCTGGGCGGCGATCATGCTGGACTTCGCGGAGGTGCCGGCGCACATGTTCACGTCGATGTTCACCTGTGCGCGTACGGCCGGCTGGTCGGCGCACATCCTGGAGCAGAAGCGGACGGGGCGCCTGGTGCGGCCGTCCGCGCGGTACGTGGGTCCGGGGTCGCGGAGCCCGCAGGACATCGTGGGTTACGGCGACATCGCCGGCTGACGTAACGACTGACGTACGCGACGCGACTGCGCGCGGCGCCGCACCCGTTTTCTTCCGGGTGCGGCGCCGCGCGCAGTCGTGTGGTGGGGCGGGTGCGTCAGCGGGCCGGTACGAGTGGCTGCTCGACCAGGTCGGCGTGGTGCCGGGCGGCGGCCTTGGGGTGGGCGCGCAGCCAGCCCTTGAGTTCGTTTCGGCCGTACTCGGCGAAGAGCGGGTTGGCCGGGTCGCTGGTGACACCGGGTGCCTGGGCCGCGTACGGGAAGGGCAGCGGTTCGATGCGGGCGTCGAGGCGCGGGTTGTAGAAGAAAGGCACCGAGTAGCGCTCGGTCGCGCCGGGCGGGCTGACGACGCGGTGGTTGGTGGCCTTGAGGTAGCCGTTGGTGGCGACTTCGAGGAGTTCGCCGAGGTTGACGACGAACGCGCCGGGGATCGGCGGGACCTCGTGGAACTCGCCGTCGCCGCGCTGGACCTGGAGGCCGCCCACCTGGTCCTGGAGGAGCAGGGTGAGGAAGCCGTAGTCCTGGTGCGCGCCGACGCCCTGGCCGGGGCTTTCGGCCGCTGCGTCCGGGGCGCTGCCGGGGTAGCGGACCAGCTTGAGGTGCAGGTGGGGGTGGTCGGCGAAGATGTCGTCGTAGAAGTCGGGCGGCGCGCCGATGGCGGTGAGCAGTTCGTGCAGCAGCCGGGCGGCGACCTCGCTGAGCCGGTCGATCCAGCCGAGGGCGGCGGCGCGCAGGACGGGGAGGCCGGCGGGCCACTGGTTGGGGCCTTCCAGCCACCAGTAGGCAGGCTCGCCCGGTCCGGGGACGTGCGGGGGCCGTTCGGCGCCGATGTCGAGCTGGTCGCGCCAGTCGCGGCTGCCGCCGGTGTGTTCGTCACCGGTTCGGGTGTAGCCGCGGAAGTGCGGGGAGTTGATGTTGCCGATGGCGAGCCGGTCGGCCTCGGGGAGGGCGAAGAAGGCGCGCATGGCGGACATCAGGGTGTCCGTCTCGGTCTCCGTGATGCCGTGGCCGGTCAGCTGGAAGAAGCCGACGTCGTGGGCGGCGCTGTGGAGCTGGGCGTGCAGAAGGGCCCGTGCCTGGGGGCCGCGGTCGGCGGCGGAGAGGTCGATGACGGGGAGCTGCAGGTACGACATGGGTGCATCCGCGGGTGTGTGGGCCCGGTCGCGTACCGCCGGTGTGGGCCGGGGTACGTGCGCCGCGGCGGCAGCCTGGGTGGGGCGGTGCGCGCCGGTGACCGGGCGGGGTGGAGAGGGGGGCGGCGGGGGCGGGGATCAGGCGGAGCGCCGACAGCCCATGCTCGTTACGCGGACGTAGTCCACGTGGCGGCGTCGTACGAGCGCAAGCATGCGCCAAGGCTACGCCGACCGGGCCGCGAGGGAAGTGACGGGGCTCACACCGGTACCCCGAGGGCGTCGTCCAGCAGCCGGGCCCACTGGGCGACGACGCGCGCGCGGCGGGCGGTGTCGTCGGTGAGGACGTTGGCGAGGCCGAGGCCGCGGGCCATGTCGAGGAGGCCCTGGACGGTTTCGCGGACGCCGGTGGCGGATTCGTCGGCGCGGAGGAGGGCGACCGCGATGCGGTGGGTTTCGCGTCCGACGCGAGTTTCGAGTTCGGTGACGCGGGGGCGTAGTTGGTCCTCGTTGGACGCGGCGACCCAGAGTTGGAGTGCGGCCCGGAACAGCGGGCCGGTGTAGAGGTCGACGAGGGCGCCGACGACGGCGGTGCGGTCCTGCACGGGCAGGGCGCGCAGGGCGGTGGAGCGCTCCTCGGCGACGTATTCGACGGCGGCGGTGAACAGGTCCTCGCGGGTGGGGAAGTGGTGCTGGGCGGCGCCGCGCGAGACGCCGGCGCGTTCGGCGACGACGGAGACGGTGGAGCCGGCCCAGCCGTGTTCGGCGAGGCAGGAGACGGCGGCTTCGAGGAGGCGCTGCCGGGTGGCGCGGCTGCGGTCCTGCTTGGGGGCAGTCACCGAGCCCATACGGGGTCCCGGCGCTGGAGGAACGCGGTCATGCCCTCGCGGGCCTCGTCGGAAGCGAAGAGGCGGGCGGAGAGGGCGGCGAGGTCGTCGGTGTCGCGGTCGAAGACGCGCAGCACCTCGGCGGTGAGCAGCCGCTTGGTCTCGGCGAGGCCCTGCGGGGATCCGGCGCGCAGCGCGTCGAGTACGGGGGCGAGGGCGGCGTCGGGGTCGTCCGCGGCGAGGGTGATGAGCCCGATGCGGGCGGCTTCGGGCGCGTCGAAGCGTTCGGCGGTGAGGTAGTAGCGGGCGGCGGCGCGGGGGTCCAGCCGGGGCAGGAGCGGCAGCGAGATCACGGCGGGCGCGAGCCCGAGCCGGGCCTCGGTAAGGGCGAAACTCGCGCCGGGCCCGGCAACGGATATGTCGCAAGCCCCAAGCAACCCGAGCCCCCCGGCCCGCACATGCCCACTCACCCGGGCGACGACGGGCTTGGGCAGCTCAACGATGGCACGCATGAGCCGAACGAGGACGTAAGCGGCGGACCCCACGGAGGCGCCCGCACCGTCGCGGCCCACGGCGGCAAAGCCGCCCGCCGGGCCGGTGCCACCGGCGGCCGCGTGGGCGGCCCCGGCAGGCTGCCCCTCGGCAGCGGACCCCGCGCCCCAGCCCGCCGGGCCGACGGAACCGGGAGCGCCCGCAGCTGCGGACCCCACGCCGGAGGCGCCCGCACCGTCGCGGCCCGCGGCGGCGGAGTCGCCCGCCGGGCCGGTCCCGGAAGCCACCTGAGCGGCCCCGGCAGCGGACCCCACGCCCGAGCCCGCCGGGCCGGGTGCCGATCCCTCCGCAGCGGGCGGCACGCCGGTGGCTTCCTTCAGGTCTGCTCCCGCGCAGAACGTCGCGCCCGTGTGGGTCAGGACCACCGCCCTGACCGCCGGGTCCTCCGCGCAGGCGGACAGTGCCTCGGTCAGCTCGGCGACCAGGGCCGCCGAGAGCGCGTTGCGGTTCGCCGGCGAGTTCAGCGTGAGGGTGGTGATGCCGCGCTCGTGCGCGGTCTGTACCAGTTGTACGGGCGTCATGCGCTGTCGGAGTTCCTTTCCCTCGCGCGCAGTTCGCGCCTGAGGATCTTGCCGGATGCCGCGCGTGGCACCTGGGAGGTGAATTCGACACGACGCACCTTCTTGTACGGGGCGACGCGTTCGGCGACGTACGCCATCACGTCCTCCTCCGTCAGGCCGTCCGTCGCCGGCTGGCGGACGACGTACGCCTTCGGTATCTCGTTGCCCTCCGCGTCGTTCACGCCGACGACCGCCGCGTCCGCTATCCCCTCGTGGGTGAGGAGGAGCGCTTCGAGGTCGGCCGGGGCGACCTGGTACCCCTTGTATTTGATCAGTTCTTTCACCCGGTCGACAACGAAGAGCCAGCCGTCGGCGTCCACCCGGCCGATGTCGCCCGTGTGCACCCAGCCGTCCCTGTCGATCATCGCGGCGGTTTCGTCCGGGCGGCCGAGGTAGCCCTTCATCACCTGCGGTCCGCGGATCGCGACCTCGCCCTCCTCCCCCACACCCAGCTCCTTGCCGGGCTCCGCGAGGGAGAGGATCCGCATCTCGGTGTTGGGCAGGAGCTTGCCGACCGCTCCGGGCGGGGAGCCGGCCGCGTCCAGCGGGGTCACATGCGTACCGGGGGACAGTTCGGTCATCCCGTACGCCTGCATGACCGGCGGCAGGCCCAGCCGGCGCGAGCAGGCCTGGGCGAGGGCGGCGTCCAGCGGGGCGGCGGCGCTGACGATGTACCGCAGCGAGGACAGGTCGTGTCCGGCGACCGCCGGGTGCTTGGCGAGCGCGAGGACGATCGGCGGGGCGACGTACAGGCCGGTGATGCGGTGCTTCTCGATCGCCGACAGGAACTGGTCGAGGTCGAAGCGGGGCAGGACGACGACCGTGGCCCCGCGTTTCAGGGGTGCGTTCATCAGGGCCGTGAGGCCGTAGATGTGGAAGAAGGGCAGTACGGCGAGGATCCGGTCGCCGGGGCCCATCGGCAGGAGCGGGTAGAGCTGGTCGAGGTTGGTGGCGATGCTGCGGTGGGTGAGCATCACGCCCTTGGGGCTTGCGGTGGTGCCCGAGGAGTAGGGCAGGGCGGCGACGTCCTCGCCGGGGTCGATCACGACGTCCGGTGCGGTGGCGGTCGTCGCGAGCATCTCGAGGACGGACCGATGGCCGTCGGCCTGGTCGCAGACGAAGATCTCGTCCACCCCGCCGGCCAGTTCGGCCGCCCTGCGGGCCACTTCGAGCAGCGGGGAGACGGTCACGATCCAGCGGGACGCGGAGTCCCGCAGCTGCTTGGCGAACTCCTCCGGCGTGGACAGCGGATGCACGGTGGTGACGGACGCGCCGGCCCGCGTCGCACCGTAGAAGACGGCCGGGTAGGCGATCGTGTTGGGGCTGTGCAGGGCGAGTACGTCCCCCTTGCGCAGCCCCGACTCGGCGAGCGCGGCGGCGATCTTGCGGGTGAAGCCGTCCAGTTGTGCGTACGTGAGGGTGGCGCCGTCGACTCCGTCCACCAGGGCGACGGCGTCGCCGTACTCGGCGGCCCGGCCGAGTACGGCGTCGTGGATGGGCAGATCGACGACGGGCACTGCCGGGTACTCGCTGTGGAACACCATGACCACGATCCCTTCGACGGCGTACGTGCTGACGGCCCAGAATCCCTCCTGCTAGTACGACTTGGGGAGACCCAGGGACTGGTGTGAGACGAAGTTCAGGATCATTTCCCGGCTGACCGGGGCGATCCTGGCGACGCGGGCGGCGGTGATGAGGGAGGCGAGGCCGTACTCGCGGGTGAGGCCGTTGCCGCCGAGGGTGTGTACGGACTGGTCGACGGCCCTCACGCACGCCTCGGCGGCCGCGTACTTGGCCATGTTGGCCGCCTCGCCCGCGCCGAGGTCGTCGCCCGCGTCGTAGAGGTGCGCGGCCTTCTGCATCATCAGGCGGGCGAGTTCGAGCTCGATGTGCGCCTGGGCCAGGGGGTGGGCGATGGCCTGGTGCCCGCCGATGGGCTGCTTCCACACCTCGCGGGTCTTGGCGTACTCGACGGCCCTGCCGACGGCGTACCGGCCCATGCCGAGGGCGAACGCGGCGGTCATGATGCGCTCGGGGTTGAGGCCGGCGAAGAGCTGGAGCAGGCCGGCGTCCTCTCCCCCACAGCCTTCGGCGTGGGAGGTGCCCCCACCGACGAGCGCGTCGGCGGGCAGGCGTACGTCGTCGAGAAGGAGCCCGAACTGCTTCTCGGCGGCGGCGAGTTCCATGTCGATCTGCGAGCGGCTGAAGCCGGGGGTCTCGCGCGGGACGATGAACAGGCACGGCTTGAGGCGTCCGGTCCGGGCATCTTCCGTGCGTCCGACGATCAGGGTCGCGTCCGCGATGTCCACGCCGGAGATGAAGACCTTGCGGCCGGTGAGCAGCCAGTCGCCGCCGTCGCGGCGGGCGGTGGTGGTGATCCGGTGGGAGTTCGAGCCGGCGTCGGGCTCGGTGATACCGAAGGCCATGGTGAGGGTGCCGTCGGCGAGACCCGGCAGCCACTGCCGCTTCTGCTGCTCGGTGCCGAAGCGGGCGATGACCGTGCCGCAGATCGCGGGCGAGACGACCATCATGAGGAGGGGGCAGCCGGCGGCGCCCAACTCCTCCAGCACGATGGAGAGTTCGGCGATGCCGCCGCCTCCGCCGCCGTACTCCTCGGGGAGGTTGACGCCGAGGTAGCCGAGCTTGGCGGCCTCGGCCCACAGCTCCTCCGGGTGGCCCCCGTCGCGTACGACGCGGGTGAGGTAGTCGCGTCCGTAGCGTCGGCCGAGGGCGGCGACGGCGGCACGCAGGGCCTGGTGCTCTTCGGTTTCGAGGACGGTGCTCATGACTGCGGTTCCTCCTGTGTGGCTTCCGCCATTACTTCGTTGACGACGGCGAGCAGGGCACCGACCTCGACCTGGCGGCCGGGGGCGGCGTGGAGTGCGGTGAGCGTGCCGGAGGCGGGAGCGGAAATGCGGTGCTCCATCTTCATGGCCTCCAGCCACAGCAAGGTCTGCCCGGCGGTGACGCGGTCGCCGGGCACAAGCCCGTCGGCGACCCGCACGACGACGCCGGGCATGGGCGCGAGAAGGGACCCGGGTTCGGCGCGGTCCTGCGGGTCGGGGAAGCGGGGGAGTGCGGTGAGGGTGGCGTGCGCGGGGTGGGTGGGGCGGGTGCGGTGGGTGTCGTTGGCGGCGCGGTGGGTGTCGTTGGCGGCGCGGTGGGTGTCGTTGGCGCCGGTAAGGGTGTCGACGTACACGGTGGGCGACGCGACGCCCGGCGCGGTGCCCGCGTACGGGCTGGTGGCGGGCGCGGTGCCCGCGTACGGGCCACCGCCGTGGGCGGCCGGGTTGGCGTACGTCGTCACGTCGAACCGGCGTAGTACGCCGTCGACTTCGAGCGTCACGCGGGTGGGCCACGCCTCGATGAGCCGTACGCCCGGGAACCCCTCGGCGTCCAGCCCGTCGCGGGTCAGGCGGTAGCGGACCTCGTGCTCGGTGCCGTCGGGCTCGGCGCGGTAGCGCTTGACCTGGGGCTGGGAAGGGACGTTGCGCCAGCCGCCGATACGGGCGGGCAGCGCGTCACCTCCGGCGCGCCGCGCGGCGGCGTCCGCGAGAGCGGCGGCGAGCGCGGCGAGCGCCACCGGCTGCGGCCGGCCGTCGGTGGGAGCCGGCGTGGCGTCTGCCTGCGTGAGGGCCGGCAGGTGCCGGTCGTAGAAGCCCGTGTCCAGGCGCCCGGCCACGAAGTCCGGGTGGCGCAGGGACCGTACCAGCAGGTCGCGGTTGGTGACCGGCCCGTGGACGCGGGCCCGTTCCAGGGCGTGGGCCAGCTTGCGGATGGCCTCGGCGCGGGTGGGCGCCCAGGCGATGACCTTGGCCACCATGGAGTCGTAGTGCACGCCGATGACGTCCCCGTCGCCGTACCCGGCGTCGAGCCGCAGCCACGGCCCAGCGGACTCCGGCCGGCCCGCCGGCGGCGGCGGAGCCGAGCGCCAGGCCGGGGGGCGAGGGGCCGCGACCGCGTTCGACGCGCCCGGCACCGACAAGTGGTGCAGTGGGCCCGTCTGGGGCTGCCAGTCGCGGGCCGGGTCTTCCGCGTACAGCCGTGCCTCCACCGCGTGGCCCACCGGGTCGGGCGGCAGCGGCGGCAGCGGGACGCCCTCGGCGACCCGGATCTGGAGCGCGACGAGATCGAGGCCGAACACCGCTTCCGTCACCGGGTGTTCGACCTGGAGGCGGGTGTTCATCTCCAGGAAGTACGGGCGGCCGTCCTCGGCGACGAGGAACTCGACCGTTCCCGCGCCCCGGTAGCCGATGGCCCGCGCCGCCTCCACGGCGGACTCGTGGAGAGCCGCCCGGAGTTCACCGGGCAGGCCGGGCGCCGGGGCCTCCTCGATGACCTTCTGGTGCCGGCGCTGGAGCGAGCAGTCGCGGGTGCCGAGGGCCCACACCGTGCCGTGCGCGTCCGCGAGGATCTGGATCTCGACATGGCGGCCGCGTTCGACGTACGGCTCCGCGAAGACCTCGCCGTCGCCGAAGGCGGACCGCGCCTCGGCGGCGGCGGCGGTCAGTTCCGCGCGCAACGCGGCGAGGTCGCGGACGACCCGCATACCGCGGCCGCCGCCGCCCGCGGCGGCCTTGAGGAGGAGCGGGAGGTCGGCCTCGGTGGCCCCCTCCGGATCCACCGGGGCCAGCAGGGGGACCCCGGCCGCCGCCATGAGTTCCTTGGCGCGCGTCTTCGAGGCCATGGCCTCGATCGCCTCCGGCGGAGGGCCGATCCAGACCAGGCCCGCGTCCTGTACCGCGCGCGCGAACTCGGCGTTCTCGGAGAGGAATCCGTAGCCGGGGTGTACGGCGTCCGCGCCCGCCGCGAGGGCCGCCTTGACGATCAGATCGCCACGCAGGTACGTGTCCGCGGGCGCGGCTCCCGGCAGCCGTACCGCCGCGTCCGCCTCCCGTACGTGCAGGGCGCGCGCGTCCGGGTCGGAGTACACGGCGACGGTGGCCAGGCCCAGTTCGCGACAGGTGCGGAAGACCCGGCAGGCGATCTCGCCCCGGTTGGCGACAAGAACGGAGCCGATCATTTCCGGGGGCGTGTGCGGGGTCATGTCCGGAGTCAATTCCGTGGTCATTTCCGCCTCACATCCGGAAGACGCCGAAGCCGCCACGCGCGCCCTCGACGGGCGCGTTGTGGAGGGCCGACAGGCACAGGCCGAGCACGGTGCGGGTGTCGCGGGGGTCGATGACCCCGTCGTCGTACAGCCGCCCGGACAGGAACATCGGCAGGGACTCGGACTCGATCTGCTGCTCGACCATGGCGCGCAGCGCCGCGTCGGCCTCGTCGTCGTACGGCTGTCCCTTGGCCGTCGCCGAGGCGCGGGCCACGATCGAGAGCACGCCGGCGAGCTGCTGCGGGCCCATCACCGCGGACTTGGCGCTGGGCCAGGCGAAGAGGAAGCGCGGGTCGAAGGCGCGGCCGCACATGCCGTAGTGGCCGGCGCCGTACGACGCGCCCATCAGGACCGACAGGTGCGGGACCTTCGAGTTCGAGACGGCGTTGATCATCATCGCGCCGTGCTTGATGATCCCGCCCTGCTCGTACTCCTTGCCGACCATGTAGCCGGTGGTGTTGTGGAGGAAGAGCAGCGGGATGTCGCGCTGGTTGGCCAACTGGATGAACTGGGCGGCCTTCTGGGACTCGGGGGAGAAGAGGACGCCCTGCGCGTTGGCGAGGATGCCCACCGGGTAGCCGTGCAGCCGCGCCCATCCGGTGGCG
The DNA here is from genome assembly GCF_024213665.1 of Streptomyces sp. A3M-1-3. Classification (GTDB taxonomy): domain Bacteria; phylum Actinomycetota; class Actinomycetes; order Streptomycetales; family Streptomycetaceae; genus Streptomyces. Next base: position 24,796 of record NZ_JANAVP010000032.1, on the reverse strand, counting down.
AGGCTCGTCCCGTAGAGCGGCTTGAACTCGTCGAAGTCGGAGCCGTCGACGATCCGGGCGATGACCTCGCGGGGGTCGAAGGGGGTCTTCAGGTCGCCGGGGACGATGCCGAGGAGTTCCTCCTCGTCGTACTTGGGCGGTTCGGCGGGGCCGGGATCGGCGTGCGCGTGCGCGTGCGCGTGCGCCTGCGTGTGCGCCTTGCGCCAGTTGAGGCGGGCGACGACGCGACGCGCCTGGCGCAGGGCGTCCTCCTCGTCGAGGGCGAAGTAGTCGGCGAGGCCGGAGGTGCGGGCGTGCATCTCGGCTCCGCCGAGGGACTCGTCGTCGCTCTCCTCGCCCGTGGCCATCTTCACGAGCGGCGGGCCGCCGAGGAAGACCTTCGAACGCTCCTTGATCATGATGGTGTGGTCGGACATGCCGGGTACGTACGCCCCGCCCGCCGTGGAGTTGCCGAAGACCACGGCGATGGTCGGGATGCCGGCCGCCGAGAGGCGGGTGATGTCGCGGAAGATCGCCCCGCCGGGGATGAAGATCTCCTTCTGGGAGGGGAGATCGGCGCCGCCGGACTCGACCAGGCTGATGCAGGGCAGGCGGTTGGCGTACGCGATCTCGTTGGCGCGCAGCGCCTTCTTCAGCGTCCACGGGTTGCTGGCGCCGCCGCGCACGGTCGGGTCGTTGGCGGTGATCAGGCACTCGACGCCCTCGACGGTGCCGATGCCGGTGACCATCGAGGCGCCGACCCGGTAGTCGCTGCCCCAGGCGGCGAGCGGCGACAGTTCGAGGAACGGGGTGTCGGGGTCGAGCAGCAGCTCGACCCGCTCGCGGGCGAGCAGCTTGCCGCGTGCGCGGTGCCGGGCGGTGTACTTCTCGCCTCCGCCGGCGAGCGCCTTGGCGTGCTCGGCGGAGAGGTCGGCGAGCCTGGCGAGCATCGCCTCGCGGTGGGAGACGTACTCGGGGCTCTGCGAATCAACGGCCGTGGCGACGACGGTCACAACGCCTCCCCGGTGCTGGTGGCGGTGCACGCGTGCGCGCCCGCGCGGGCGCCGGTGTGTCGCACCCCGGTGCTGGTGCCGGTGCCCGTGCACGTGCGGGTGGCACTGCGGGTGCCGGTGCCGGTGTGCCACCCGCCCGCGCCGATGCCGCTGCCGACGCGGGTGCAGGTGCCGCTGCCGACGCAGGTGCCGGTGCCGGTGTGCCACCCGCCCGCGCCGATGCCGCTGACGGTGCGGGTGCAGGTCCCGCTGCTCGCGCGGGCGCCGGTGTGGCGTACACCGGGGCGGGTGCCTGTGCGGGCGCCGGCGGTGGCGCCGCGGGTGCCGCTCCCGGTGTGCCGCACGCCCGCGCCGGTGGCGCTGACGAGGCACGTTCCGCTGCCGCTGCCGCTGCCGACGCCGGTGCCGGCGGGTCGTACTCCGGTGTCGCCGCCGGGGGCGGTGTGTCGCGCGTGTCCGGGGTTGCCGCCGGGGTCGGCGCCTGGGGGGCGTTCTTGTCGCACGGTGCGTTCCTTCCTGGGCTGTTGTTCATCGCGCGGCGATCGCTTCGGGTGGGCCGCCATTCCGGTCACCGCCCGTCAGCCGGTCCAGGGCCCAACGGGTCACCGCCCGACGGCCGGCCGTCCAGCACGCTTTCCGGGACGTCGATGTGGCGGGAGCGCAGCCACTCCCCCAGGCCCTTCGCCTGTGGGTCGAACCGGTGCTGCGCCGCGACCCCTTCTCCCAGCAGTCCCTCCACGACGAAGTTGAGCGCCCGCAGGTTCGGCAGAACCTCGCGCGTGACCGCCAGGCCCCGCGTCTCCGGCAGCAGTTCGCGCAGCCGGTCGGTGGTCAGCGCGTGGGCGAGCCAGCGCCACGCGTCGTCCGTGCGCGCCCACACGCCGACGTTCGCGCTGCCGCCCTTGTCGCCACTGCGCGCGCCGGCCACCCGCCCCAGCGGCACCCGCCGCACCGGCCCCGGCGGCAGCGGCTCGGGCAACTGCGGCTGCGGGACGGGCTCCAGTACGCGCGTACGGGCCGGAGCCGGTACCGCCTCCCGCCGCCCGTCCGGAAGCACCGCCGTGTGCGCGACCTCCGACGCGTCCACGTACGCCGCCTCGAAAACCCCGTACGGCGCGCCCTTCCCGGGCGGGGCCGTCACATGGAAGCCGGGGTAGCTGCCCAGCGCCAGCTCGACGGCGGCCCCGCTGAGCGCGCGCCCGACCGCGTCCGGGTCGCTGTCGCGTACCACCAGCCGCAGCAACGCGCTCGCCGTCTCCTCCGTGTCCGCGTCGGGCCGGTCGGTGCGGGCGAGCTCCCAGCGGACCTCCGCCGGGCGCCGCTTCGCACGCCCCAGCGCGTCCTCCAGCTGACCGCGGACCAGTGCCGCCTTGGCCTCGATGTCCAGCCCGGTCAGTACGAACACGACCTCGTTGCGCCAGCCGCCGATCCTGGTGACCCCGGTCTTGAGGGTGGGCGGCGGGGCCTCGCCCCGCACTCCGCTGATCCGCACCCGGTCGGGCCCGGCCTGATCCAGCCGTACGGAGTCGAGCCGCGCCGTGACATCGGGCCCGGCGTACCGGGCGCCGCCCGTCTCGTACAGGAGCTGCGCGGTGACCGTTCCGACGTCGACGACGCCGCCCGTCCCGTCGTGCTTGGTGATGACCGACGACCCGTCGGCGTGGATTTCGGCGATCGGGAAGCCGGGACGGCGAACGTCGTGCCCGTGGCCAAGGTCGGCGAAGAACGCGTAGTTGCCGCCCGTCGCCTGGGTCCCGCACTCCAGCACGTGCCCGGCGACGACTGCCCCGGCGAACTGGTCGAAGTCGTCCGCGCCCCAGCCGAAGCGCGCGCTCGCCGGCCCGGTGACCAGGGCGGCGTCCGTCACCCGTCCGGTCACGACCACATCCGCGCCGGCCCGCAGGCACCCGGCGATCCCGGCTCCGCCGAGATACGCGTTGGCCGTCAGCGCACCCTCCGGTACGGGCACGGCGTCGCCCTCCACATGGGCGACGGCCACCGGTACGCCGACCCGGTCGGCAAGCTCCCGTACCGCGTCGGCGAGTCCCGCCGGGTTCAGCCCGCCCGCGTTGGCGACGATCTTCACCCCGCGGTCGTGTGCGAGCCCGAGCCCCTCCTCGAGCTGGCGCAGGAACGTCTTGGCGTAGCCGAGGCGGGGGTCCTTCAGCCGGTCCCGGCCGAGGATGAGCATGGTCAGTTCGGCGAGATAGTCCCCGGTGAGGACGTCGAGGGGGCCGCCGGTGAGCATCTCCCGTACGGCCTCGAAACGGTCGCCGTAGAAGCCGGAGGCGTTCCCGATCCGCAGCACGCCCGCGCGCGCGCCGCCGTCCGTACCGGCCGTCACGCGTCTCCCTTGGGCGGGCGGCCCGTACCCGCCGGCCCGGCGAAGGCCTGCGCGATGTCCAGCCAGTGGTCCGCGTCCAGGCCCTTCGCCCGTACGGCCACGTCGTCGCGGTGCGCCCGCTGGGTCACCAGCAGGCAGAAGTCCAGCGCGGTCCCGGTCACCCGTTGTGCGGCGTCCTGCGGCCCGTACGTCCAGAGGTCCCCACCGGGTCCGGTGAGCTCCACCCGGAACTCCTCGGCGGGCGGGACCTCGCCCCGTACGAAGTACGCGTAGTCACGCGCCCGGACCCCGATGCGCACGACATGCCGGAGCCGGTCGGTGGGTGTGCGGCGCACACCGAGCGCGTCCGCGACATCCTGACCGTGCGCCCAGGTCTCCATCAGCCGCCCGGTCGCCATGGAGGCGGTACTCATCGGCGGCCCGTACCAGGGGAATCGCGCGCCCTCCGGGGCGGCGCGCAGCGCGCGCTGCAGCTCCTCGCGCCCGGTCCGCCAGCGGACCAGCAGCTCGACGGGCGGCAGCACCGCGCCCGCCTCGGCACCCTCGTCGACGAAGGAGTCGGGGTTGGCGAGGGCCTGCTCGACCATGCCCGCGAACCGGTCGGCATCGGTGACGGCGAGCAGCGCGGCCGTGTCCGTCCAGGCGAGGTGGGCGATCTGGTGGGCGATGGTCCAGCCCGCGGCGGGTGTGCCCCGCGCCCAGTCGTCGGAACTCAACTCGCCTACGAGGCGGTCGAGTTCATCCCCTTCGCTGCGCAGATCGTCGAGCACGGCGGACGGATCGGACACGGTGCGCTCCCCTCGGGGTACCACGGCGTGGACCGAAGCGTGGCACCGCCAAGAGAAACAAGCAAGCGTGCTTGCATTATTCGTTGAGGAGAGATTCCGGCGCGAGCTTCCTCGTCTGCGACGTCTGCGACCGGACCGCGCCCATGCTGGCCGCGATGACCAGCGCGATCGCCAACGCGTCGGTCAGCGAGAGGGCTTGGTGCAGCACCAGGAATCCGGCGGTCGCCGCGATCGCCGGTTCCAGGCTCATCATGACGGCGAAGGTGGAGGCCGGAAGCCGGCGCAGCGCGAGCAGTTCCAGCGTGTACGGAAGGACGGACGACAGCACCGCGACCGCGACCCCCAGCGCGAGCGTGCCCGGCACCAGCAGCTTGCCGCCCGCCTCCGCGATACCCAGCGGCAGGCTGAGCACCGCCGCGACCGCCATCGCGAGCGCGAGCCCGTCGGCCTGTGGGAAGCGCCGTCCGGTCCTGGCGCTGAACACGATGTACGCCGCCCACATGGCACCCGCCCCCAGCGCGAACGCCGCACCCACGGGGTCCAGTCCGCCGAAGCCGCCCCAGCCCAGCAGGGCCACACCCGCGAGTGCCAGCCCGGCCCAGAGCAGGTTCACCAGCCGCCGCGACACGATCACCGACAGGACGAGCGGGCCCAGTACCTCCAGGGTGACGGCCGCGCCCAGCGGAATCCGGTCGACGGCCTGGTAGAAGAGGCCGTTCATGCCGGCCATCGCGACGCCGAAGGCGCATACGGTGCCCCAGTCGGACCGCGAGTGCCCGCGCAGCTTGGGCCGGCACAGTACGAGCAGCACCAGCGCGGCGGCGGCGAGCCGCAGCGCCACCACACCGGCCGCCCCGGCGCGGGGCATGAGCAGCACCGCGATGGCCGCGCCGAACTGCACGGACACCCCGGCCGCGACCACCAGCGCGACCGGCCCGAGGCGCGTCGCACGCGAGGCGGCGGGGTGGCCGTCGGTGTCGCCTGTCCCGCCGGTGTCGCCGGTGCCGCCGGTGCCGCCGGGAGCGGGGCGGACGGAGCCGGTGGGAGCGGTGGGGGAGGCGGAAGGGGTGGGCTTGCTCATCTCTCCACAGTAAGGGGTCCGAACGCCCGCTCTCCCTTACAAGGCGTCCAAGCCACAGCCGCCGCCACCCGGCGGCCCACGCCCGCGCGCCGCGCCGAGCCCGTGTGCAGGACCGGCGGGCACGCCATGGACGCCAACGGCGAGCCTCGCGCTCTACGCCGAACTCGACGCGACCGGCGAGCTGCGGCGGCGGGGCTCGCCCTTCCGCCCCACGGCTGGGGCCCCCAGTCCCCACGACTCACCCCCGCCCCAGGCCCAGGCCCTCCGGCGGCCTTTCCGACGGCCCCTCCCCCAAGCCTTCCGCCAGTACCTCCGCCAGGTGCCTGGCTGGGCGGCCCGCCAGCTCGTCCAGTTGTGTGCGGCAGGAGAAGCCGTCCGCCAGGAGCTCCGCTTCCTCGCCCGCGGCCCGTACCGCCGGCAGCAGTTGTTCCTCCGCGCAGGCCACGGACACCTCGTAGTGGCCGCCGCCTCGCTCGAAGCCGAAGTTCCCCGCGAGTCCGCAGCAGCCGCCGCTCAGCTCGCCCGTGAGCCCGGCCTTGCCGCGCAGCCTGCGCTCGGCCGCCTCGCCCAGCACGGCGTGCTGGTGGCAGTGGGTCTGGCCGGCCACCGCCCGGCCGATGACCGGCGGCTGCCACTCGGGCGCGTACTCCTCCAGTACCTGCGCGAAGGTCCGCACCCGGTCCGCCAGCCGCCCCGCGCGCGGGTCATCGGCGAGGAGCTCCGGCAGGTCGGTCCGCAGCGCGGCCGCACAGCTCGGCTCCAGTACGACGACGGGATCGTCCGAGGCCAGGGCCGGCTCCAGCGCATCGAGTGTGCGGCGCATGACCGTACGGGCCAGGTCCAGCTGCCCGGTGGACACGTACGTCAGCCCACAGCAGACCCGCCCCGCCGGCAGCTCCGCACGCAGCCCGGCATCGTCCAGCACCGCCACCGCCGCGCGGCCCACGGCGGGGCTCAGGTAGTTGGTGAACGTGTCCGGCCAGAGCACCACCGGCCGCCCCTCCCCCGCCGTGCCGCGCCGCCCCGCCGCACCGCGCCGCCACCAACGGCTGAACGGCACCCGCGCCAGCTCCGGAATCCGCCGCTCCGGCGCGATCCCGCCCACCCGCTTCGCGAGGGCGGCCAGCGGCCCCACCCGCCCCGCCGCGTTCAGCACACGCGCGAGCCGCAACGCGGAAGCCGCCCGCAGCCACTGCGGCAGCCGGCCCATCGCGTAATGGGCGGCGGGCCGTAGCCGGCCCGCGTAGTGGTGATGCAGGAACTCCGCCTTGTACGTCGCCATGTCCACGCCCACCGGGCAGTCGCTGCGGCACCCCTTGCAGGACAGGCACAGATCCAGCGCGTCCCGCACCTCCGTCGAGCGCCAGCCGTCCGTGACGACCTCGCCCGCGAGCATCTCGTGCAGCAGCCGTGCGCGCCCGCGCGTCGAGTGCTGCTCCTCCCCCGTGGCCCGGAAGGACGGGCACATCACCCCCGCCCCGGCGTCCGTATTACGGCACTTGGCGACGCCGACGCACCGCCGCACCGCCGCCGTGAAGTCGCCGCCGTCCTGCGGATAGCCGAACTCGACGTCCACCTTCCGTTTCGGGAGCACCTCGAAGCGCAGGTTCTCGTCCAGCCGCGCGGGCCGGGCGAGCATCCCCGGATTCATCCCGCCGGCCGGGTCCCACACGTCCTTGAACCGCCCGAAGAGCCGCACCACATCCTCGCCGTACATCTTCGGCAGCAGCTCGGCGCGCGCCTGCCCGTCGCCGTGCTCGCCCGACAGCGACCCGCCGTGCGCCACGACCAGCTCCGCCACCTCCTCCGAGAACCGGCGGAAGCGGCCCACCCCCGCCGCGCTCAGCAGATCGAAGTCGATCCGCACATGGATACAGCCGTCACCGAAGTGCCCGTACGGCGTGCCGCGCAGCCCATGGGCCGCCAGCAGCCCCCGGAACTCCCGCAGATACGCGCCGAGCCGGGCCGGCGGCACGGCGCAGTCCTCCCACCCCGGCCAGGCCTCGCTGCCGTCGGCCATGCGGGTCGCGGTGCCGGCCGCGTCCTCCCGTACGCGCCACAGCACCCGCTGCGCCGCCGTATCCGTGACCACCGTCCCGTCCAACGCATCGGCCGCCCGCACCAGCTCTTCGGCGCGCGCCCGCGCTTCGTCCGCGCTCCGGCCGCCCATCTCGACGAACAGCCAGGCGCCCCCGCGCGGCAGTCCGCCCGGGTCCGGCACCAGGTCCTGGGCCATGCCCTCCACGGTCAGCGGCCCGTACGGCAGCAGCCCTGCGGCCGCGTCCGCCGCCGCGCTCTCGTCGGCGTACCCGAGTACGGCGAGCGCCCGCGCACGCGGCGCTTCCACCAGGCGTACGACTGCCTCGTTCACCACCCCGAGCGTTCCCTCGCTGCCGCAGAACGCGCGGGCCAGGTCCACCCCCCGCTCCGGCAGCAGCGCGTCCAGCGCGTACCCGGAGATCCGGCGCGGCAGCCCGGTGGGAAAGCCGGTCCGCAGCAGCGCCAGATTCTCATCCACCAGCTCCCGCAGTCCTTCGGGCGCTCCTGCCCACCCCTGCCCGAGCCGCAGCGAGGCGCCGCCGTAGGTGACGACGGACAGCTCCCGCACGTTGTCGGCCGTCGTCCCCCAGGCCACGGAATGCGGGCCGCACGAGTTGTTCGCGATCATCCCGCCGAGCGTGCAGCGGCCGTGGGTGGACGGATCGGGCCCGAAGGTCAGCCCGTACGGGCGTACGGCGTCCCGCAGCACATCCAGCACCACCCCGGGCTGGACCACAGCCGTACGGGCGGCCGGATCCACGGACACCACACCCCTCATATGGCGGGTGAAGTCGAGGACGACACCCGTGCCCGTCGCCTGCCCGGCGATGCTGGTCCCGCCGCCGCGCGGCACCACCGGCACCCCGGCCTCCCGGCACACCCGCAGCGCCTGCGCCACATCCTCCGCTTCGCGCGGCGCGACCACGCCGAGCGGCACGCGCCGGTAGTTGGAGGCGTCCATGGTCACCAGGGCCCGCGCGCCGGCCCCGAAGTCCACATCGCCCCGGACGGCCGCCCGCAGGCCGGCCGCCAGGTCCCGTACGTCCGCCGTAGTCAACGCCGTAGTCGCCATGGCCCCAGCCTGCCCACTCCGGCGTCCGGACTGCCAGGCACGCACGACACCGTCGTGACTGCCAGGCGCGCAGGACACCGCCGCCCCGCGTCTCATCCGGTGGACGCCGGGCGGAAGGCCCCCTGGGGACGGACTAGGCTGCGGACGTGGCTGAGATCCAGATTCCCGCTGACATCAAGCCCGCCGACGGCCGTTTCGGCGCGGGCCCCTCCAAGGTGCGTACGGAGGCGCTGGACGCCCTGGCCGCAACCGGCTCCTCCCTCCTCGGCACCTCTCACCGCCAGGCTCCGGTCAAGAACCTGGTCGGCAAGGTACGCGAAGGCGTACGCGACCTCTTCTCCCTCCCCGAGGGCTACGAAGTGATCCTGGGCAACGGCGGCTCCACCGCTTTCTGGGACATCGCGACCCACGGGCTCATCGAGCGGAAGTCGCAGCACCTTGCGTTCGGTGAGTTCTCCTCCAAGTTCGCCAAGGCGGCGAAGCTCGCGCCCTGGCTGTCCGAGCCGACCGTGATCTCCTCCGACCCGGGTACGCACCCGGACCCGCGGGCCGAGGCGGGCGTGGACGTCTACGCGTACACCCACAACGAGACCTCGACGGGCGTCGCCGCCCCGGTCAAGCGGGTGCAGGGCGCCGACGCCGGCTCCCTCGTCCTGGTGGACGCCACCTCGGGCGCCGGCGGCCTGCCGGTCGACATCACCGAGTCGGACGTCTACTACTTCGCCCCGCAGAAGTCCTTCGCGGCGGACGGCGGCCTGTGGCTCGCGGCGTTCTCGCCCGCGGCCCTGGAGCGCGCGGCACGGATCCACGCGTCCGGCCGGCACATCCCGGAGTTCTTCTCGCTGCCGACGGCGATCGACAACTCCCTGAAGAACCAGACGTACAACACCCCGGCGCTGGCCACCCTCTTCCTGCTCAACGAGCAGCTCGAGTGGATCAACAGCCAGGGCGGCCTGGACTGGGCGGTGCGCCGCACGGGTGACTCCTCGTCCCGCCTCTACACCTGGGCGGAGGAGTCGAAGTACGCGACCCCGTTCGTGACGGACCCGGCCAAGCGCTCGCAGGTCATCGGCACGATCGACTTCGCGGACGAGATCGACGCTTCGGCGGTGGCGAAGGTGCTGCGCGCGAACGGGATCGTGGACACGGAGCCGTACCGCAAGCTGGGCCGCAACCAGCTGCGCGTCGCGATGTTCCCGGCGATCGACCCGTCGGACGTACAGGCGCTGACGGCCTGCGTCGACTACGTGATCGAGAAGCTGTAGATACGTAAACGAGTCTGGCCCCCAGCGAGAGACCACGAGAGACCACCCAGGGGCCCGCTTCGTTCGGGCCTCGGGCGCGTGGGCGACGCGAGACGACACCCAGTGGGTATCATCGAGTCATGCTCTATCAGACCCCGGCGCTCACGCCCGAGGATCACGAAGTCCTCGCCGACGTGGACGCGATGCGTGAGGCCCTGCGGCACCAGGTCCAGCGGACCCCCGCCAAGTGGACAGCCGACCTGCGGAAGACGCTGACCGCGCAGGCGATCGCGGGATCGAACACCATCGAGGGTTACACCGTCGACCCTGTCGACGTCGAGGATCTCATCGACGGCGAGCAGGAGGTCGCGGCCTCCGACGAGAACAAGGCGGAGACGCTCGCCTACCAGCACGCCATGACGTATATCCAGTCGATCCACGACGCCAAGGACTTCGTCTACGAGAAGTCGCTGCTCAACGGGCTCCACTGGATGCTCCAGGGCCACCACCATCCCGACCGGCTCGCCGGTCAGTGGAGGCGGCGCGGCGTCTGGATCAATGAACCGGGGGATCCGTCTTCTGCCGCCCACGTCGCGCCCGACGCAGATGTACTCCCTGAGCTGACCGCGGAACTGGTCGCCTGGCTCAACGAAGGGGATCTGGATGCGCATGTTCTGATCCGCGCGGCGATGGCACATCTGAACCTGGTGAAGATCCATCCGTGGTCGGACGGAAACGGCCGCATGTCCCGCTCCCTGCAGACGCTGATGATCGCCCGCGGTGGTGTCCTGGCTCCCGAGTTCTCGTCCATCGAGGCGTGGCTCGGCAAGCCGGGCAACACGTGGGAGTACTACAAGGTCCTCAAGCAGGTCGGCGGACCCGTCTGGTCCCCGGACCGCGATACCGCCGCGTGGATCAGCTTCAACCTGCTCGCCTACCACCAGCAGACCCAGTCGGTGCAGCACCGGATCGACCGCTCCACCCGCTGCTGGGTCGAGTTGGCCGCGTACGCGGAGCGCAGCGGCGTCGACGAACGCCAGGTGACTGCGCTGCATGACGCCGCGCTGGCGGGCCGCGTGCGGAGGGCGCGCTACCAGCGAGCCGAGAATCTGAGCAATCAGCAGGCTGTACGCGACATCCGCTTCCTCGTTGAGGCGGACCTGCTCAAGCCGGTGGGCAACACCAAGGCGCGTTACTACGTACCCGGGCCACGCTTTCCGGAAGAGGTTCTCGAACCGGCCCGCCGGCCGCTGCGCCTGAGGAACCCGTACCCGTACGAGGGGTAGTTGGGCGGGAGGGGGGGCGGACTGGGCCGGGGCCGGATGGTTCGGGAAGGGGGCCGCCCTGGCGGGGGCCTACCGCGTCGGGATACTGAAGACGGTGGCCGGCCGCCGCTGCGGCTCGCCGTCGACGATGATGTCGACGGACTCGTTGTAGAAGGCCACCCGGTCCTTGATGACACTCACGGCCGGCAGCGGGTCGGGGTAGCTCCAGGCGATATCGGGCCGCACGTCACCGCCGCCCGCCCACGACCAGTACTCGGTCGCCACGCCCTTGTACGGGCAGCGCGTCCGCGCATCGGTGGGGGTGAACAGGTCGAGGCGGACGTCCTCGCGCGGGATGTAGTACCGGACCGGCAGATGGGTCTCGAACAGCAGCACGGGTGTGTGCGTGTCCGCCACGACCGTGCCCTGGATCTCGACCTGGACGTGCCGGGTGCTGGGCAGCGCGTCCACCCGCTTGTGCGGATCACGCGGGTGGACGAAAATCTCCTCGTCCTCTTCGTACCAGTGGTCGAGCACGTCCCGCCCGAACCACTCGAAGCAGATGTATCCGGCCAGCTCCTCGCCCGGATAGGTCCATGCCGCCGCAGGGACGGTCTGATCGCCGGCCTCGAGGTCGTAGAAGACCGTCGCTCCCGCGTGACGCCGGGTGGCGCCCCGCTCGGTCTTTCGCAACAGGTCCGTGCGGACGTCGTCGGCGGGAAAGCCGTACAGGGGTACCGGACGGCCCGGCTCCCACACCAGAACCGGCCGACGGCTGTCGACGACCGTGACATCACCCTTCGTCCCGCGCACCCAGCGCTCGCTGAGCTCCCAGATCACGCTGTCGGCCGGATCGGGCCGGCGGCGGAAGACCGGCACCGCTCCCGGACTCGGTGTGGTCATGAGTCTCTCCTCCTCGGGCAATGCCGGTTCGGCTCACGAGAAGTCTACGAGCGACTGCGTCAGGGGGCAGCGCGGCGCTGATCGGTGGTAGGTCGGCGGGTTTCTCCCAGATCGAGACATGCCGGCGGCTCTCGCTCGTGAAAGGTTCCCGCGCCCATCCGTCCCACCGCTCACGCAGCCGCAGCCCGGCGATCTGGGCCATCAGGTCGAGTTCCGCCGGCCACACGTACCGGAACGGGATTGATCTGTACTCAGCGCGACCGTCGCTGACCTCGACGTAGTTCGAACTCATCGCCTGGGTGGCGACGTCGTAGGCGTCAAACGCCCACCGCGTCGGGCTCACGTGGAACGGCACGACGTTCTGCCCAGCAGGGAGTTTTCTCAGTTCGGGGACCATGACCTCGATGACGAAACAGCCTCCGGGTTCGAGGTGGGCCGCGACGTTGCGGAAGCACGCCACCTGCGTCGCCTGCGTCGTCAGATTCATAATCGTGTTGAAGACCAAATACGCGACGGAGAACGGCCCGTCCACCCCCGTCGTCGCGAAGTCGCCGATCGTCACGCCAATCGCCTCGCCGCCCGGCTTGGCACGCAGCCGGGCAACCATCGCCTGTGACAAATCGATGCCGTGGACCGGGACACCGCGGCGTGCCAGCGGCAACGCGATGCGCCCCGTCCCGATGCCGAGCTCAAGGGCCCGGCCACCGCCGGCGAGCCGTGCCAGAACGTCGACCGCCGCGTCTACGACGCTCGGCTCGAACATGTCCGCAGACGACTCGTCGTACGTCGCGGCAACACGGTCTCCGAAGTAGCCGTCCTCGTCGTCCATCGCCAGACCGTACTGCGGAAGACATTTCCAGCGCCCGCCGATTTTCGAGGTGTCCCCTTCACTCGTCGTCCAGGGACTGCCACGTGCTCCTACCCCTTGGCGACCGGCCGGTAGGTGCACACGTGCACGCCGGTGCCGCTGATGACGGTCGAGACCAGCTCGAGCGTGCGCAGCGCACCGTCGTCGGGGAAGATCGTCTTGCCGCCGCCGAGGAGCACCGGCATGACCATGAGCCGGAGCTCGTCGACCAGGCCCTCGCTCAGGAGGGTGCGCACGAGCGTGGGACTCCCCATGACCAACAGGTCGCCGCCGTCGGTCTCGTGCAGCTCCCGGACACGGGCGACGGCCTTGTCGCCGGGAATGCGCGTGGTGTTGTTCCACGTCAGCTCGTCGTCGCGCAGCGTCTGGGACACGACGTACTTCGGGATGGCGTTCATCCGGTCGGCGAACGGGTCGCCGGCTCGCTCGGGCCACGCCCCGGCCATCGCCTTCCACGTGCGGCGCCCGAACAGCAGCGCCTCGGCCTTGCTCAGCGCGTCGTCGAAGGCACCACCCACCACCTCCGGATCGAAGAACGGGTGCGTCCAGCCGCCGTTGGCAAAGCCACCGTCGGTGTCCTCCTCGGGTCCGCCCGGCGCCTGCACGACGCCGTCCAAGCTCATGAACTCACTGATCACGATGCGCATGGGACTCGCTCCTCTTCCTCACGTCGGGTGTACGGCAATAGAGACTGTCGCGCCGCCCCAAAATCATCGCGCCCACTCGATCCCACCGTAGTGATGCAGAGCACATGGCCGTAGGTCTCTCCGACTGCCGCCGCGGGCGTCGAGCAGCGCGCGGCCGACTTGGTGGGCCGGCGCCCGTTGCCATGTCACCCGCGTCCGGATCGCGCAGTCAGTGGGAAGTCGCCCACGAGTTCGGCATCGACCGGCCGTAGCCGGGTCGCGGCGGGCGCCGGCGTCGGCCTCACCTTCGCCGTAGCAGCCGCTTCAGTCCGAGTACGAGCGCCGTGGCGACCCCCAGGGCAATCGCACCGACGGTGAGGTTCTGGCCGTCCCCGTCGGCCGCGGCGCCACCCCCGGCACCCCCGCCACCCCCGGCCGAGGACGAACCGCCGTCCTTCGAGGGCGCCTTGCCACCGTCTGCCCCCGCCGCCGCCCCCGCCCCCTCCACCGCGACCCGCACCACCCGGCTGTTCGCGCCCTCCGAGCCGAACATCAGGGCCGTTCCGTCCGCCGTGTACGAGACGGACTCCGACTGGCCCTGCAACGGGGCGTCCACCCGCTCGCCGCCGTCGAGCGTGCCGTCGCCCTGCCACGCGTACGTACGGGCGCTGAAGTAACTCCGCAGCACGAGCCGCTTTCCGTCCGGGGAGAAGGCCCCGTCGGTCACCCACGGCACGTCCGCGACCCGCCGGAAGGTGTTGGAGCCCGAGGCAGTCAGCTGAGCCGGCCCTTCGTACAGGCCGCCCTTGTCCTCGTTCTTGCTGGCGATGTAGACCCGGCCCGTCTTCGGGTGGACCATCAGCGCTTCGGCGTTACGTGCCCCGTCGGCGTACCGGACGGTGAACTGGGTCGCCCGCACGGTGGCGTCGCCCAACGCCTCCGGCTCCGGGAAACGGTAGATCCACACATGGTCCCAGGACCCGTCGAGGTTGTCCCCTATGTCGCCGACGTACACCTGGCCGTCGGGGCCCACGGAGATCCCCTCGACATCGCGCGGCGTGCCCACGCCCGTCATCGTGATCCTCGCGACCGTCTGACCCGTCTTCGAGTCGACCGCGTAGATGTACGGGCCATCGTCGCTGTCGTTGTGCGTCCAGTAGACGCCGGGATGGGCGCGGCTGGCGGCCAGGCCGCTGGACTCGGTGACCCGCGGATCCTTGATCGTGAAGGAGTCGTCGGCCGCGGCCACCGGACCAGCCGTCACGAGCACGACGGCCGACGCGGCAGCAGCCACGGCAACAGCACCTGACACACCCAGAAGCGAACGCATGCCCCAAGCCTGCCACCCCGCCCGCGTGTTCAGCGTCACAGGGCGGGCCGCACAGACGATCAGCGATGATGACCGGATGCGTTTCATGTTCGTCGGCGATTCCATGACCATCGGACGCGCCGGCGACTACACCTGGCGCTACCGGATGTGGCAGCACCTGTGCGCGTCCTTCGGCGGCCCGTTCGAGATCGTCGGGCCGCGCACGGCGGTGTACGACACCTTCGCCGAGGCACCCGAGGCACCCGACGCACCCGTCTCGCACGACTACGCGGACCCCGGCTTCCCGCCGGACGCCCGCAGACATCTGGCCGGCTGGGGCGAAGGCTGGCAGCACATGGCCCCGGTCATCGGCGAGACGGTGGCAACCCACAGGGCCGACATCCTCCTCGTCTCCCTCGGCCTGATCGACCTCGGCTTCTACACGGACAGCACCGAGACCGCCGCCAACGCCCGCCGTTTCATCACCGCGGCCCGCGAGGCGAACCCGCACATCCGCGCCGTACTCCTGCCGGTGATACCGAACGTACGGGCCGAGTCGGACGCGCCCTTCGCCGCCGAGTGCGACCGCTTCAATGTGCTGCTCGCGAAGGCGGTCGCCGACCTCGACAGCCCCTCCGCGCCCCTGCTGCTGGCGTCGCGACCCGAGGCGTACGACATCCACCGCGACACCTACGACGGCACCCACCCCAACGCCTCCGGCGAACACCGCCTCGCGGGCGCCTTCGCCGACGCGCTGCACCAGGCGTGGGGCGTGGGCGGGCCGTACCGCGCCGCCGCCTCCTAGCTTCGCGCCCCCTGAACAACCCCGAACACCACGGCGTGTCCTGGTTGACCGTGCGTATCGTTGTACTGGCGGCTGCATGCGACTGAGCGGCAGCGGGGAGGAGCGGCACGGTGACCATCGCACTTGACGACGACAGGACCGACATGGCCGACACGAGCGACACGAGCGACGAGCTGACCCTGGACGAGATGTTCGAGGCGCTCGAGCGCATGCCCGTCCCCGAGGGATACAAGGTCGAGATCGTCGAGGGGACCGTATACATGTCGCCGCAAAGGCAAACCCACTGGGAGATCATCCTGGACATCGTCGAGCAGCTGCGAGCCCGGTATCCCCGGAAGCGCATCGCGTCGGACGTCCGCATCGACTTCCCCGGCCATCTCAACGGCTTCGCCGCCGACGTGGCGGCGTTCGCGGAGAACGCCACCAAGACGCCCAAGGGCCTGTGGCGTTACGAGGACGTGGAGTTTGTCGCCGAGGTGATCTCCAGAGGCACCGGTCCCAACGACTACGGGCCGAAGAAGACCGCGTACGCCACAGCCGGGGTCCCCGTCTACCTGATCGCCGACCCGTACGTCGGCAAGTGCCACGTCTACACCCAGCCCAAGGACGGCGACTACAAGAGCGACCTGGCCATTGCCTTCGGCGGCGAGCTCGACCTCACCGGCACGATCGTCGACATCACCCTGAAGACCGACGAATTCCCGCGCGGCTGACCGGGCCGGGCCTGGCGCTCTTGCCTAGAGCGCGCTCCAACAAGTTGGCTGTGTACTCATGAAGTACACGCAGCTCGGACGCACAGGACTCAAGGTCAGCCGGCTCGTCCTCGGGACGATGAACTTCGGGCCGCAGACAGACGAGGCCGCAAGTCACACGATCATGGACGCCGCGCTCGGCGCGGGCATCAACGTCTTCGACACCGCCAACGTCTACGGCTGGGGCGACAACAAGGGCCGCACCGAGGAGATCATCGGCACCTGGTTCGCCCAGGGCGGCGGCCGGCGCGAGAAGACGGTCCTCGCCACCAAGGTCTACGGCTCCATGTCCCGCGAGAGCGAGACCTGGCCCAACTACGACCGCCTCTCTGCGCTGAACATCCGCCGGGCGGTCGAGGCCAGCCTGCGCCGCCTCCAGACCGACTACATCGACGTCTACCAGTTCCACCACATCGACCGCCGGACCCCGTTCGAGGAGATCTGGCAGGCCGTCCACGTACTGATCCAGCAGGGCAAGATCCTCTACGCCGGCTCCTCGAACTTCCCCGGCTACAAGATCGCCCAGGCCAACGAGACCGCCGCCCGGCGCGGCATGGTCGGCCTGGTCAGCGAGCAGTGCCTGTACAACCTCGCCGAGCGGCGCGCCGAGATGGAGGTCATCCCGGCCGCGCAGGAATACGGCCTCGGGGTCATCCCGTGGTCGCCGCTGCACGGCGGGCTGCTGGGCGGTGTGATCAAGAAGGAGAGTGAGGGGTCCCGCCGTACGACCGGCCGCTCGGCGGACGCGCTGGCGAACACCTCGGTGCGCGCGCAGATCCAGTCGTACGAGGACCTGCTCGACAAGCACGGCCTGGCGCCCGGCGAGGTCGCCCTGGCCTGGCTGCTCACGCGTCCCGGAGTGACGGGCCCGATCGTCGGGCCGCGCACGACGGACCAGCTGGCGTCGGCGCTGCGCGCGGCGGAGCTGGAGCTGTCGGACGAGGTGCTGTCGTCGCTGGACGAGATCTTCCCGGGCCCGGGCCCGTCCCCGGAGGCATTCGCCTGGTGACGTGACAGCCGGACACACCGGCGCGGCCGCGGCGGGGGCGTACCGGCAATCAGCAACCGGCAACCGACCCGGCTACCCGACCGCGGCCGCCACGGCGATCACGGCGAACATCAGCACAAGCACACCGGCCATGATCCGGTTCCTGGTCTTCGGGTCCATCCATTGAGCGTAACCTCAGCCGCCCAGCGGCCACGCCTCCACCACCTCGTACCGCGGCTGCTCGCCCCGCATCCCGCTCACCGGCAGGTTGCTGCGTACGAGACTGAGCTCGGCCACCTCCCACGGCGTCCCCTCGAAGGCGCCCAGCGCCTCGGCGAACGGCCGCAGGTCCGCCGTCACCCGGCTGCGCGCGAGGGTCAGGTGGGCGGAGTATTTCCGGTGCTCGCTCATCGGCACCCCGGAGCGGCGCGCCGCCGCGTCCGCGCGCTCCGCCAGCAGTCGGAGCATGTCGAGGTTGCCCGCTGTCCCGGCCCAGAGCACCTTGCCGTCGAAGCGTCCGCCGCCGTGGATGCGCAGCGTGAACGGATCGGTCCGGTGGGCGGCCCGGCCGAGCCGCTCCCGCAGCTCGGGCAGCAGCCGGTCCTCGACCTCGCCCATGAAGGCCAGGGTGCAGTGCCAGTGAGTGGCTCCGCCCCCGGGTCCGCCTCCCCGCCCCGTCCAGCGCAGCCGGTCCGCGCCGGGAAGAGCGTGCAGTGGCGCGACGGCCGCTCCGAGTTCAGCCAGCGCCGCATCCGGCGGCAGTACGGCAGCGAAGAGTCTCATGGCGCGAGTATGCGCGCGAGTGTGCGCGCGCGTCCCGCCGCCCGGCACGGGCGGCGGAACCGTCGGCGCGGTCAGGCCGCCGTCGCCAGCTGCTCCCTCGGTACGAACGCCACGTGCCGGCGCCCGCGGCGCAGGTCGATCCGCAGTCGTAGGCCGCCCACGCGGCAGAGCATCACGCCGACGCCGATCGCGGCCAGCGCGGAGACCGCGCCGCCCGCGGCGAATCCGGTCCGCGCCCCGTACGTGTCCGTGATCCAGCCGACGAGCGGGGCGCCCAGCGGCGTGCCGCCGGTGAAGACCATCATGAACAGGCTCATCACCCGGCCCCGCATCGCGGGATCGGTCGCCATCTGGACGCTGGAGTTGGCCGTGACGTTGACCGTCAGGCCGAACATCCCGATCGGCACCAGCAGCGCCGCGAACAGCCAGAAGGACGGCGCGACGGCCGTCACCATCTCCAGCACGCCGAAGAGCACGGCCGCGCCGACGAGCAGCCGCAGCCGGGAGGTGCCGCGCCGGGCGGCGAGCAGGGCTCCGGCCAGGGAGCCGGCCGCCATCAGGGTGTTGAGCAGGCCGTATGTGCCGGCGTCGCCGTGGAAGACGTCGTCGACGAACGCGGACAGCCAGATCGGGAAGTTGAAGCCGAAGGTGCCGACGAAGCCGACCAGGACGATCGGCCAGATCAGTTCGGGACGGCCGGCGACATAGCGCAGCCCTTCCCGCAGCTGGCCCTTGCCGCGCGGCGCGCGCTCCACCTTGTGCAGCTCGGACGTACGCATCATCAGCAGGCCCGCGAGGGGCGCGAGGAAGGAGAGTCCGTTGAGCAGGAAGGCGTAGCCGCTGCCGACGGCCGTGATGAGCACACCGGCGACGGCGGGCCCGACCAGCCGGGCGGACTGGAAGTTGGCCGAATTGAGGCTGACCGCGTTGGCGAGCTGGGCCGGTCCGACCATCTCGGAGACGAAGGACTGGCGGGCCGGGTTGTCGACGACCGTGACCAGGCCGAGGACGAAGGCGGTGAGATAGACGTGCCAGACCTGGACGTGTCCACTGAGGGTGAGGACGGCCAGCGCGAGGCCGGTCAGGCCCATCGCGGACTGGGTGGCCAGCAGCAGCCGCCGCTTGGGCAGGCGGTCGGCGAGGACTCCGCCGTACAGCCCGAAGAGCAGCATCGGCAGGAACTGCAGCGCGATGGTGATACCGACGGCGGACGCGGATCCGGTCAGGCTCAGCACGAGCCAGTCCTGCGCGATGCGCTGCATCCAGGTGCCGGTGTTGGAGACGACCTGGCCGGTGGCGAAGAGCCGGTAGTTACGGATCTTCAGCGAGCTGAACATGGTGGTAGGGGCGGGTGCGGGTGCGGAGTCTGCTCCGTGTCCCGTACGCAAGAGCGTTCGCCTCCTTGCAGGCGTTCGGTGATGGAGTGATCAGGGGATCAGAAGATCACGTGATCGGACGATCGGGCGATCAGGTTGATTACAGGTGTGCGAGCTTCTCCAGCACGGGGGCGGCCGCGCGCAGCTTGGCCCATTCCTCGTCATCGAGCTCGGCCGCGAGCCCCGCCAGCCAGGCGTTGCGCTTGCGGCGGCTCTGTTCGAGCATCGCCTCGGCCGTCTCGGTCTGGGTGACCACCTTCTGCCGGCGGTCGTCGGGGTGCGGCTCCAGCCGGACCAGCCCCTTGGCCTCGAGCAGCGCCACGATGCGGGTCATCGACGGCGGCTGGACATGCTCCTTGCGGGCCAGCTCACCGGGGGTGGCCGAGCCGCAGCGAGCGAGGGTGCCGAGCACCGACATCTCGGTCGGGCTCAGCGATTCGTCGACGCGCTGGTGCTTGAGGCGGCGCCCCAGCCGCATGACGGCGGAGCGCAGGGAGTTCACGGCGGCAGCGTCGTCGCCATGGGAGAGGTCACGCATGTTCCTTAGCGTAACTCATTACCCATGCTAAATACCACCACTCAAACCGTGATGCGGCACGTGTCACCCGTATGAGTGAGACGGCGCCGGAAAGTGACGCACCGGCCGCGTCGCTCCCCCGACCCTGTGGGCATGGGGACAGACGTGCTCAGCCTGCGGATAGACGGTGACCTGCTCGACCGCCTCCGGCAGCATGCCGCGAAACGCGGAATGAGCGTCCAGGACTATGTGCTCCGGACGCTCATTCGCGATGACTTCGACGAACGTTTCAAGACGGCCGTCGACGAGACGGAGAAGTTCTACGGGCGCACCTGATGGCTTGCGCGAGGCATGCCCGAGGCTTGCGCGAGGCATGCGCGAAACCTACGTGAGGCCGAGCGCAGGCATCGCGTAGAAGAAGACGAACACCGCCGACACCGCGTACATCGCCGTCGGCACCTCGCGCCCGCGCCCCGCCGCGAGCCTCAGCACGCAGAAGCTGATGAAGCCGATGCCGATGCCGTTGGTGATCGAGTACGTGAACGGCATCATCACCATCGCCAGGAAGGCCGGCACGGCGATCGTGAAGTCGCTCCAGTCGATGTCACGGACCGAACCGGCCAGGATCAGGAAGCCCACGGCCAGCAGGGCGGGGGTCGCCGCCTGGGACGGGACCATCGTGGCCAGCGGCGTGAGGAACAGCGCCGCCGCGAAGAGACCGCCCGTCACGACGCTTGAGAGACCCGTACGGGCCCCTTCGCCCACGCCCGCCGTGGACTCCACGAAGCAGGTGTTGGCGGAGGACGAGGTGGCGCCACCGGCCGCGACCGCGATGCCGTCCACGATCAGGACCTTGTTGATGCCGGGGAAGCTGCCGTCCTTGCGCATCAGCTTGGCCTCGTCGCCGACGCCGAGGATCGTGCCCATCGCGTCGAAGAAGCAGGACAGCAGCACGGTGAAGACGAACAGCGCGCCGGTCAGATAGCCGACCTTCGCGAAGCCGCCGAACAGGCTGACCTCACCGACCAGCCCGAAGTCGGGGGCGGCGACCGGGTTGCCCGGCCACTCCGGCACGGTCAGGCCCCAGGCCTCGCCCGGCAGACCGGCCACCAGCTGGATCAGGACGGCGACCAGTGTCATCACGACGATGGAGATCAGGATCGCGCCCGGCCCCTTGCGGATGATCAGCGCCAGAGTCAGCAGCGCGCCGAGGACGAAGACCAGCACCGGCCAGCCGCCCAGATGCCCGGACGCGCCGAGTTGCAGCGGCACGGTGGTGTGGGCGGCGTCCGGGATACGGGAGACGAAGCCGGAGTCCACCAGGCCGATCAGCATGATGAAGAGGCCGATACCGATGGCGATGCCCTTGCGCAGCCCGAGCGGTACCGCGTTCATCACGCGCTCCCGCAGACCGGTGGCGACCAGCAGGATCACCACGAATCCGGCGAGGACCACCATGCCCATGGCATCCGCCCAGCTCATCCGGGGCGCGAGTTGCAGAGCGACGACCGTGTTCACACCGAGGCCCGCAGCCAGGGCGATCGGCACATTGCCGATGACGCCCATCAGGAGGGTGGAGAAGGCCGCGGTGAGCACGGTGGCGGTGACCAGCTGGTCGCCGTCGAGCTGGTGGCCGTACATGTCCTTCGCGCTGCCGAGGATGATCGGGTTCAGCACGATGATGTAGGCCATCGCGAAGAAGGTGGCGAAACCGCCGCGGACCTCACGGGCGATGGTGGAGCCGCGCTCGGAGATCTTGAAGAAGCGGTCGAGGCCGCCGGGACCGTCGGGCCGCTGCGGCTGCTGGACGTCCACAGGAGCGGTGGCCGTGGGGGTCATGCGAAACCTCGTCGGTATTTCTTGGGTGTTCATACGAACAAAACCGGTCGGACGCAAACCGTTTCAGTATGAACATATAAAGGGGAAGATCGGTATCTCCGCGCGTAGACCGGCGGCTGAAGGCCCACGGAGGGCCCACGGAAGGACCACGGAAGGACCACGGAGAGCCGGCAGGCCCGCCGCCTACACTGTCCGCATGGCGAAGTGGACCCCCAAGCACGAGGCGCCGGAGCCCCTGGAAGGGCCCGTCGTCGGCACGATCACCGGCGGCACGATCCTCTGGTTCGTCCTCTTCGTCGTCCAGCTCCCCTTCTACGGCTGGTTCGAGGACCGCGATCTGCTGTGGTGGGTGTGGACCTGCGCGGCCGGCGGCGGTCTTGGCCTGATCGGCATCTGGTACGTCCGCAAGCGCGACGCCGCGATCAAGCGCGCAAAGGCGACGGAAGCCGCCAACTCGGCCTAGACCTCGGCCAGACCTCCTGTCGCACTCGGCGGGTGAAGCACGGCCTCCCGCCGTACCGTCGAAGTCATGACGCAGCGGGCGAAGATCGACACGGACGGACCGGAGCCTGGCGGATCCAAGTCGGGCGGCCCGCAGTCGGGCGGCCCGGCCATCGACGCCGGATCCGAGCTGGACCCGGTGCATCCCGTCCGGCTACCGGTACGGCACCGGCCCGCCGGGCTCACCGCCGCGGAGGTCGCCGAACGAGTCGCCCGCGGCGAGGTCAACGACGTCCCCGTCCGCTCCTCCCGCTCCACGGCCGACATCATCCGCGGCAACGTCTTCACCCGCTTCAACGCGATCATCGGCGTCCTCTGGGTAATCATGCTGATCGTCGCGCCGATCCAGGACAGCCTCTTCGGCTTCGTCATCATCGCCAACACGGGCATCGGCATCATCCAGGAGCTGCGCGCCAAGAAGACCCTGGACAGTCTCGCCCTCATCGGCGAGGCCAGACCCACCGTCCGCCGCGACGGGGTGGCCGCCGAGGTCTCCACCTCCGAGATCGTGCTCGGTGACCTCGTCGAACTCGGGCCCGGTGACAAGGTCGTCGTGGACGGCGAGATCGCCGAGGCCGACGGCCTGGAGATCGACGAGTCACTCCTCACCGGCGAGGCCGACCCGGTGCTGAAACAACGCGGCGACCAGGTCATGTCGGGCAGTTTCGTCGTGGCGGGGGGCGGCGGGTTCACCGCCACCAAGGTCGGCCGCGAGGCGTACGCCGCCCAGCTGGCCGAGGAGGCGTCCCGCTTCACGCTCGTCAGCTCCGAGCTGCGCAGCGGTATCAGCACCATCCTCAAGTACGTGACGTGGATGATGGTCCCGACCGCGATCGGCCTGATCATCAGCCAGCTCGTGGTGAAGGACACCCACTTCAAGGAGTCCGTCGCGCGGACCGTCGGCGGCATCGTCCCGATGATCCCCGAGGGCCTGGTCCTCCTCACCTCGGTCGCCTTCGCGATCGGCGTCATCCGGCTGGGCCGCAAGCAGTGCCTCGTGCAGGAGCTGCCCGCGATCGAGGGCCTGGCCCGGGTGGACGTGGTCTGCCTGGACAAGACCGGCACGCTCACCGAGGGCGGTATGGACGTCACCGAGCTGCGGGTGCTCACACTCACGGCCGAAGGCCGGGACCAGGCCACGGACCAGGCCACCGACCAGCATCAGCAGGCCACGGACGCGGCCACGGAGCCGGCCACGGACCAGGCCAGAGCGGCCGCCCCCGCCGCACAGCGCAATGGCTCGGACGAGTCATACGTACGTCAGGTGCTGGGCGCCCTCGGCGAGTCCGACCCGCGCCCCAACGCCAGCCTCCAGGCGATCATCGACGCCTACCCCGACAGCGAGACCTGGCGGTGCACCGAGTCGCTGCCCTTCTCCTCCGCCCGCAAGTACAGCGGCGCCAGCTTCAGCGAGGGCAACGGCGAGAATTCCACCTGGCTGCTCGGCGCCCCCGACGTACTCCTGCCGGCGGACGACCCCACCCTCACCGAGATCGACCACCTCAACGAGCAGGGCCTGCGCGTACTGCTCCTCGCCCGCACCGTCCGTGAACTCGACGATCCGCAGGTCGTGACCGGCGCGCGGGCCACCGCCCTGGTCGTCCTCGAACAGCGGCTGCGGCCCGACGCGGCCGACACCCTGCGCTACTTCGACGAGCAGAACGTCCACGCCAAGGTCATCTCCGGCGACAACGCGGTGTCAGTCAGCGCGGTGGCCGGAAAACTCGGTCTGCCCGGCGCCGCAAACACGGTCGACGCCCGCCACCTCCCCTCCGAGCAGGCCGACATGGCCCAGGCCCTCGCCACCAACGCCGTCTTCGGCCGGGTCACCCCGCAGCAGAAACGGGACATGGTCGGCGCGCTTCAGTCACACGGCCACACGGTCGCGATGACCGGCGACGGCGTCAACGACGTCCTCGCGCTCAAGGACGCCGACATCGGCGTCTCGATGGGCTCCGGCTCGGAGGCGACGAAGGCCGTCGCCCAGATCGTCCTGCTCAACAACAGCTTCGCGACGCTGCCTTCGGTCGTCGCGGAGGGCCGCCGGGTCATCGGCAACATCACCCGGGTGGCCACCCTCTTCCTGACGAAGACGGTCTACTCCGTCCTCCTCGCCATCCTGGTGGTCTGCTCCCAGGTGGAGTACCCCTTCCTCCCCCGCCACCTCACCCTGCTCTCCACCCTCACCATCGGCGTGCCGGCCTTCTTCCTCGCGCTGGCCCCCAACAAGGAGCGCGCCAAGCCCAACTTCGTACGCCGGGTCATGCGGTACGCCATCCCGGCCGGCACCATCGCGGCGACGGCCACCTTCGGCACGTATCTGCTGTCCCGCTCCCACTACAGCGGTCCGGGCGCGCTCGACGCCGAGACCAGCGCCGCCACCCTCACGCTGTTCCTGGTCTCCATGTGGGTCCTGGCGATCATCGCCCGCCCGTACACCTGGTGGCGGATCTGCCTGGTCGCGACGATGGGTGCGGGCTTCCTGATCGTGCTGATCGTGCCCTGGCTGCAGGACTTCTTCGCCCTGAAGCTGGTGGGCACGACCATGCCCTGGGCAGCGGTGGCCATCGCGGCGGCCGCAGCGGCGGTCCTGGAGCTGGCCTGGCGCCTGGTGGACCGCCGCTTCCCCGCCTAGGGTCTGTTGCGAAAGTGCTGGTCGCAGAAGTGCGTTGTCGGTCGTGTTGTGCTTGCATACCCCGGTGA
>NZ_JANAVP010000031.1 GCF_024213665.1 Streptomyces sp. A3M-1-3 | reverse complement strand
TTCGTCCGTCAGATCTGCACGCGCCACAACACAAGATCATTTCACAGGCGAGATCCACTTTCGCAACAGGCCCTAGGAGGGGATGGGACAGGTCTTCATCGAGGTGACGGAGCGTCGTGTCCTCGATGTAGTCGATGGCGTACGCCTCGTTGTGGAGGAGGTCGGCCAGCATCTCGGCGCGCATCTCGGTGTGGGAGTCGTACCGATGCCGGGCCATGATCCGGCCGCGCCGGGTCAGGCGGTGCAGGACGTTGGGTGGAAAGTCCGGCAGGAGTCTGGCCAGTTCCTCGTAGCTGACTTCGGTCTCGTCGTCGCACCACATGTGGGCCAGCTCGTGGAGGATGATCCGCATGCGGTGGAAGGTGGTGGTGCCCTCCACGTACAAGATCATGTCGACGGGTGCGTCATCGAGGTGCAGCCATAGGCCGCACACGTCAGTGTTGGCCAGCAGGTAGTCGGGAATGGCCACGAGTTTGATCTTTCGGCCGCGCGCCGCCTCGATGCCGGCGATCAGCCCGTCCAGCGTGAACGGTCGCGGGATCGGCATCTGCTCCAGCAGCACCCGACACTCCTCGCGCACGGCACGACGCCGCTCCGCGGCCTTGGGCGGGTTCCGCCGGCCACGTTCGCTCAAGGGTCGGCGCCAGCCTCCGCGCAGGCTTGCCCAAAACATATCGCTGCCTGATCTGCTCAAGCCGGGCCGGTCATTGGGGCGGGTGTAGCCAATACCGCTGCTTCCCCGGTGATCGGATTGGAGCGCGTCATGAAGATCCTTTTTGCGGGTCGACGGTCTTACTGCCTCTGGGAATTGAGTGCCTCAGCGGTCTCAGCGAGATTAGGCGACAGCCCGTGCGTCACAGCAACGCAAACCCTGCGCTTATCCTTCTGATGAGAACTCCCAGTTCACACTGCCCCGCAAGAACCTTCACGCTTCAAGTAGTAGGTGAGGTGTTCGGGGTCAACTCCCCTAAAGGCACGCCGAGATACCGGTGGCCGCGTGAGTGGGGCGACCGTGAATGCGACGGCAATGTGACCTGAGCCCCACCCTCCCGTCGTTATGTGAACGTTATGAATAAGAGTGAGATGCAGTTGATCGTTACCCGCATTCTGAGGCAAGCCCGTGCGCGGCGTAACACTTCGGACATACCGGGTTTTGTGGCGTCGTTCGGTGACCGGTCTTCTGTCGGAATCACCCAAGCCCAGACAGCGCAACTGGCCGGCGTCAGCCGTCGTTGGTACAACGCCCTGGAATCCGGCCGGCCGAAGAACTACAGCGACAACTTTCTGCAGGCTGTCCGGCGGATCCTTGACCTGAGTACTGAGGAGTGGGACATCGTGTACCGCATCACCCGCGGCCGAGTCCCCAACTCGGCGCCCGTCAGCCCTCTCAGTGGCCTGCTGCCGGATGCGATCCGTGATCTCGTCGAGCAGAGCCCCACGTGGGCGCTCTATGTCAACGACCACCGCTGGGACGTGCTCGCCTACAACGCCAAGACCCGCGAATACTTCCCCTGGATTCGGCATGGCCTCAATGTGATGGAGTGGGCCCTCACCTGGCCCGAAGCCCGTGCCCAGCTCATCGACTGGCAGGATGAATGGGCGCTGCCGATGATCGCCCAACTCCGTCTGCACGCCGAACAATGGCCCCAAGATGCGCGACTCCAGGCAGTTATCGGCACCGTCATGGCTGACCCAATCGCAGGCAAGCTGTGGAACGCGCCCAACCTGCCAGCCATTACGCACCCGGCATCGCACCAGCCGCGGCGACTCTACTTGCCTCGACAGGGCGGCAAGGAGTTCGCCATACGGCTTCTACCGTTTACCCCCATGGAGTTGCCGTCCTGTCGTCTGATGGCCATCACGCCCGTGAAATAGGGGACGGGTCTCTGATGGCGAAGTCGCCCGGTCTCGGCGTTAATGGGTCGCGATGCGTGCGCGTGTCAGCGAGCCCGTATGGTGTCGGGTTTCTCCGGGTCCTGCTCTCACTGTCTTGCAGCTTGTCGCCAAGGACGTGACTGCCGGTCAATTAGTGATTTGCTCATATCGATTTCTGATGGGCAGCATTCACGTGCGCACCCGTTGTGAGCTTTTGCGGAGGCGAGCTGCCCCCGAACAGGCATCCACTGCATACAGCTTGGTCCGCGGCCTCAGCGAGCGGGTTCGGGGCCGGGCTGGTCAGGGCCCACATGGTGAGCCCGAGCTCCCGATGCGCCTTCGAGGCGACGAGCACGTTGGGGCTGGCGCCGCACGTGGAGAGCAGCAGCAGGACGTCGCCCGGCCGGCCGTGCACGCGGACCTGCCGGGCAAAGACCTCCTTCGCGCCGTAGTCGTTGGTGATGGCGGTAACTGGGAGGAGCCGGCGTGCAGGGCGATCGCGGGCAGCCCGCTTGGCAGGCAAGCGGCCGACCAGTTCGGAGCTCCAGTGAAGGGCCTCGGCCGCCGAGCCGCCGTTGCCCGCTGATCATCCACTCCACAAGTGCGAGGGCGACGGCGCTCTGGACGCTGGAGAGCGGAGAGCACGGATCCGTGCAGGGGTGAGGACCTCCGTGTCGGGAGGGTGAAGGTGGTTGGCGGTGTCGCGCAACGCGGGTCTCCGCGGGGGTCAGCGCTCGGGCTTGGGGGGCCGCTGCATCAACGCGGCCGCGGCCTGGTCGAGGGTGACCTTCTCGTGCAGCAGGGCGGAGATGACTTCGGTAATCGGCATCTCGACGTCGTGGGCGTGGGCCAGGGCGAGGATCGCCTCGGCGCTCTTGACACCCTCGGTGGTCTGGCGGGTGGCGGCGGTGGCCTCTTCGACGGTCAGGCCGTGGCCGAGGTGGGTGCCGAACCTACGTTCTTCACGTTCAGCATGTCTCATGAGACATATGGCCTTTCACCTGTTGGGTGATTGACCAGGGGTTCGTATCGTTGGTGGTCCGCGAGGTGCTCGGAGAGCGCCGGCCTTCAAGCTGGGTGCTAGTCAAGGTGCGCGGCCCGGGCCGAAGCCCCGGGATCCGCTCCCGGGTCCCGGACTCAGGCTATGCGGACCCTGTTTGTTCTCCTGACTCGTCCCACACCCGGCTCTTGTAGGCGTGAGCCTCAGCGCACAGTTCGCCTAGATAGTGCAGCAGGGCCCTCGGGTCGGGGTTCACCAGTGCGATACGGGCGACCGTGCCCACGACCCTCGCGTCATCCAGGGACGACACCCATGCCTTGATTGTTTCTCGGTCAGCGCTCACTGGCGGCATGGAGAGAATTCCGGGAAGATCACGGCGAGCCTGTGTGGCCTGAATGCTCAGGGCGCCCCGTTCTGCTGCGGGCATGGCACCTGCCGACAGGAGCGCGCGCCGGAGATCGCTGTGTCCGGTCGTGATGTCGAGCTGGGGCGGGATCGGGGTGCTCTGGCGGGACCCGGTGATGAGGATCGGGATGGCTGTGGTCCGGATCCAGTCTTCGAGGCAGCCGAGTTCCTTTACCGCGATGTTCCACACTCCGGTATGCGGACGCTGCAGGCAGACGGGCGGGACGATCGAAAGCTCGGTTCTGGTGTTGCGGGGACTGCTGGCCAGAATGTCTCCGGGCTGGAGACGAAGGCTATGGCCAGGCTGGGGGTTGCGCTTCAAGGGGAGAGCGACGGTGAGATCGGGGTGTTGGCGGTCGGGATAGACGGCGCCGAGGCGGGTGGCGGCGACGGCCGGGGTGCGGTGCTTGGCCAGGTTGGTGTGCTCGGCCAGGAGCCGGAGTGGGTGGTCGTCGAAGTCGCGGCGCTGAAAGGGCTGCAACGCTCGGATGCGCTCCGCGAGCACAGCGCCGACGGCAAGTGGGGCCAGTCGGCTCCGGCGTCCGTGTGCGAGCCAGGTATCGAAGCGGGCTGGCTCGGTGCAGGCGGGCATCTCAATGCTTCGCGCCTCCTGGTCAGTCAGCCGGCGCTGCAGGAGGTGCTCGACCTCGGCGTACAAGGTGTGTTCCAGGGCGGCGCGGAGCTGGGTGAGGGCGTCCGCTACAAGCCGAGGCATCAACTCGGGTATCGGTGCGATAGCGGTCACCTTGATGTGGACCCGGTCGCCGTCCACGACCTCCGCGAGGGTCAGCGGGTCCTGATCGGAGTAGTTATGGACGATCCGCGTGACGTGGTCGATCAGCTGGTCCACATGGGCCAAGGTGGGCACCACATGCAGTTGGTGGTCCGGTAGCCAGCCGTAGTCGGCGGCGGAAGTCCTCATGACCGGGAGCGTAGCCACAGCGCACTTGCGCTGGCCTGGCAGTTTTCCTCACGAGCGGTCGCGTGGCGCAGCAATTCAGGTCAGTCCCATATCAGGTGCTCGTTGAGGAAGTGCGGCCATGGCTGCCAGCCAGCCGGGCCTCGGCGGAGAAGCCGTTTGATCCCTTCTGCCCAGGTCGGCAGGTCGGTCAGCTCCAGTAGCAACCGTTCGATCTCCCATCTCGTCATCGTGACGCGGTGCCCGTAACCCTCGACTTCCACGACAACTTAGTTCGGGCCCATCTCAGTGTTTTCCGGCAGGACCCAGCGCGCGTCGATTCCAGCCTTGCGTACCTCTTCGACGAAGCCGTCGGAGGATGTCGTGACGGTAAAGACCAGGACATCGGCGATGAGGCCGGCACACTCTGCTGGTTGGAGCGGATAGATGCCCCATGGCGGCAGCAACGTGTTGCGGGCAGCTTGGTCCCCGCTGCCGAAGCAGACACGCTGCCCAGTCAGCCTGGTACGGCGGAGCAACGCCGCGTAGGCCGATTCGAACTGCCGGGTTGCTTCGGGCATCCCCCACCTGTTGCCCACGGCGGAAATGTCCATTGCGACTAGGGGCCTTCCCCCGCGAAGGTGGGCACGCGGTTATTGATCACGCGGCGAGCGTGAGTTTAGCGGTGTGGTGTCGGTGTTCGTATTCGTTGGGGCTGAGGTGGCCGTTGGCGGAGTGCCGGCGGCGGGTGTTGTAGCGGGTCAGCCAGGCGAAGACGGTCCTGCGGCAGGTCTCGGCGTCGCCGTAGTCGTGGGCGCCCCGGAGGGTCTCGCGTTTCAGGGAGGCGTGGAAACTTTCGCAGGCCGCGTTGTCGGCGCTGGTGCCGACCGCGCCCATCGACCGGGTGACCCCGAGCTGGTCGCAGAGGCCGGCGAAGGCCCGGGAGCCGTATTGGCTCCCGTGGTCGGAGTGGAACACGGCGCCGTCCAGGCGGCCACGGGTCGAGGCTGCCATCCGCAGTGCGTCGGCGACCAGGCCGGTGCGCATGTGGTCGGCGATGGACCAGCCGACGACCTTGCGGCTGAAGCAGTCCAGCACGGTCGCGAGATAGAGGAACTCCCCGCCTGCGAGCGGGAGATACGTGATGTCGCCCATGTACTTCCGCCCCGGCTCGATGGCGGTGAAGTCCCGCTGGAACAGGTCCGGGACCGGTGGGGCTGCCGGGTCCGGGACGGTGGTGCGCACGCGTCTGCGCAGGCGGATGCCGGTGATGGAGAACGTCCGCATGATCCGGGCGATCCGCTTCTCGTTGACCCGCCGCCCTTTCTCGCGGAGCTCGGCCGTCACTCGGGGGGAGCCGTAGGCGCCGCCGGACTCGCCGTGGACCTCGCGGATCTCCTCGGCCAGGATCCGGTCCTCCCACTGCCGGGCGGCCCGGGCCTCGGCGCCGGCGAGCCACTTGTAGTAGCTGGACCGGTTCACGTCCAGGACTTGGCAGAGCCGCTTCACCTCGTAGGTGTTCCGATGGTCGTCAACGAACTGGAAGCGGCTCCTCACCAGTTCGTCTCTCCGGCGAAATACTTGGCCGCCTTGCGGAGGATGTCCCGCTCGGTGGCGAGCTTGCGCTCACTCGCCTCGAGCTCGGCCACCCGGGCCTCCAACTGCCGCACCCGCTCGTCCGGATCAGCGGACGGCACCGCCTCCCGAGGCTGGGCGCCCGGCCTCGCAGCCGCGGCGGTGATGCCACGGCGCTCGCGGTCCCGCAGCACCCACTCACGCAGGGTCGCCCGGTTGACGCCCAGGTCGGCAGCGATGCTCTTGTAGATCGCCCCGGGTGTGGACTCGTACAGGGCCACGGCATCGGCCTTGAACTCGTCCGAGTAATCCTTCATCGCCATCGGCGGTCTTCTCGCTTCCTCCGGATCAAGCAGATCCAGTATCAGCGTGTCCACCACTCAGGGGGAGGCCCCTAGGCCGCGCTGCCCGGGCACCCGCATCGTCTTCAGGCCGTCCTGGTGGGCGAATGCGAAGGCATCGCGGAGGGTGTCCAGGTGAGCCTTGTAGGGAACACCGGTGGCAAAGAAGTGGGCCTTCTCGTGCCCAGACAGAGGCCCATTCGTGTGGAGGGCATCAGCCGCCATCCGCGTGCGGATGAGCTGCGCGCTCTCCCGCCGCCGCGGGTTCGTCTTGAGTTCGTGCAGCAAGATCTCTTGCTCGCCGTCTTCCCGGGGGTTGTCGAACACGGTCACGTCGCCGATGCGCAGGCAGTTGGTGAGATCGTGGAGCATCGCGAAACGGCGGTGCTCGCTCCACTGCTCCTGCGCGAACTGAATCTCGTGGACCGTTCCCTCCTTGCTGAGGGTCATCGGGCCCGGCGACTCGTTGCGGCGCAGCGCGAGAATGTAGCGGCGGTCGTAGCCAAACGCGCGCCAGGCCATGGCGTCGCCGATGGACCGCAGCTGCCGGCCGACGCGCTCAAGGACATCTGACTCCAGGCGCCAATCCTCGATGTCGTACGGATCACCGACGGCGAGCTCGGGAGCATCGGCCGGAAGCCGGGCGCCCCTCCTCAGCCGCTTGATCACCCGGGACCGCTGCGCCCGTGCCTCACTGGCTGCGAGAGTGGCAACAAGCAGTCGCTCCTGGAAGGCCACGAAGTCCTCGGGGCCATGACACTGACGCAAGTCGCTGATAAAACTGACCAGCCGCTCACCAGTCTCCCGGTGAAACGGATGCTTCACCAGCGCGTCCAGCCGGTCGGGCGGCATATCGGTCAACATCACAGGCATGGTCCTATTTTGCAGCTCGGATTCTGCCACGGTTCCAGGATCGACGAGGCCCTCGACGGCGCTCGCCAGTGACGGGCGAATGCGCAGGTCAGAGGCAGTACGAGCGTCCTGCAGCGACTCCGTCGGCACCGCACAGGAATGAGAGGCCACGGTGACCTTCGCTCAGGTGCTCAGGCTGCGGTCTCAATGGACCACGGGCGAACGCAGGTGTAACCAGGAGGGAGGTCGCAGCCCCTCAGTTCCCTATACCTCGCGTTGGCCTCCTCGCTGGCTTGCTGACCAGCGGGGAGCCTCCGCAGGAAGGGATCACGGTCAGGGTCAAGGAAGGACCGACGAGGCTCGTCCGTGGCGTCACTGCCGGAGACCGGCTCCCAATCCCCGATGCCCTCGGCATCGTACCTCTCGCCGGCCTGCCTCTCGTGGCGATGGGCGACCACAATCAGGCCCAGGCCCACGGCTAGAGTCACGCCGAGGGCGACGCGGATCTTCGGCTTGTGCCTCTCATACCAGGTCTTCGTCTTCTCGGCGAAGGAGGTGGGCTCGCCGTCCTCGGGCGGAGTGGATTCATTCACCTGCACAGACTTACCGGACCCAGTCCTCAACTGTCAGGTAATCGGCCGACATCGCCCAACCAAGTTCAGCTGCGCTCACCACGCTGATCACGAGCCAGGTGCTGGGCCTGGGAAGCTCTGTCGCTCGCGAAGCCGCCGGGAACAGTCCGCCTCAACAGCTGCCTGACACAGTTGGAGCGAAGGGCCCCCACGCTGCGTGCGCGGGGGCCCGGTGAAGGTGGTTCAGTCCTTGTCGGGCCGGCCGGGATGGATCAGGAATTGCTCGGTCAGCCCGGTGTTGTACTCGTTGACGATGAGCTTTGCGAGGGGGGCGGAGCGGGAGGAGGAGCCGCCGCCGCCGACCGTGTTCGCGATGGAGGACTCCTTCCACTGCGCGACCGTGAGCGGCTTGCGCGTGCCGTGGCCGGCAAGCTTCCTACTCAGGCGGTCGAGTTGGGCGCCGGGGTTGCGGTCGAGGACCATCGCGATGGCGCGCAACATGATCCCTTCCCACGTTGCGGGGTTGCGGCCCCACGCGTCCTCGACGACCTGCAACACCTGCGGGATCAGCGGGGAGCGCCCCTCGGGGAGGACGAGGGGGTAGATCAGGCTCCCGCTCTCGTCCCGGGCGGCGTGCTTCTCGTCCATCACCGCGAGGGCGGTGAGTGCCTGCACTGCGCCGATCTTGTTCGCAGAGGTGCTGCCCGAGATGCCGAGATCACGGCTCTCGACCTCGGCGAGGATCCGGGTGTTGCGCGGGTCGCCGGCGGTGATCGAGACGCGGAAGATGTCGAACGGCTTCACGGCCTTGCGGTCGCGGTTCGCCGCGAGGAACAACTTCGCCTCCTGCTCGTCGGAGAGCCCCTCGTAGACCATGCAGTCGCGGAGGAAGTCCGGGCCCTCCTTCTCGACCGCCACCTCCGTGGAGTGCTGGCCGTCGAGAAGGTAGTACCGGCCGTCCTCTCGGAGGGAGACGATCGCCGGGAGCAGCGCGAAGGGATCCCACATCTTCGTGAGCCGCGCGGTCCACGCGGCGTCCTTCTTCCGCTGCGTGGCCGGGCCGGCCTCCTCGGCGGTGTTGGTGCCGAACAGCCGGGCAGAGTCGAGGGTCTGATCGACGTGCAGGTCCCCGACGCGGATCTCCTCGTAGCGCTTCCGGACGGTCTTCGTCGGTCCGGCCTGTGCCGGGACGGCGGTCTTCTCGGCGGTGCGTGCCACGTATCCCCCTTTGGTAGTGGATAGGTGACACAGAGTCAATCATGGGAATTTCCCGCGCGTCAAATTCTCTAGCGCTTTGAGATTCCTCGCGCTGATGTGCCGCTGGGAGCCCAGTGGGTGTGAGGCCGGAGCGATGGACTGACACGGCGTGGGCGAGTGCCGACCGGTGGTCGAACTCGATCGCGAGCGGTCCCAGAACCTCCTTCTCCGGCGGGTAGATGCGGCGCAGGTTGGCGAGCTGCTCGGCGCATGTGGCGGCAGGGTCGATGCGGGAGGTGTCCTCCGCGGCGAGCAGCTCGGCGAACGAGGCGTACGGCGTGATCCGCGCGACCCTTACGTCGAGTTCGCGTCCAGAGTCCTCGCCGTAGAACACGAGCACGTCGCCGACCGCGACGTCCGTCATCCGGGGCGTGCGCACCCGGACTTCGATGGTCTTGCGGCCGGATTCCACCTGGGCGTAGTAACGCTCGTACAGGCCCAGCCGGTGCTGCGGCTCGACCCGGTCGGGTACCGGATCAGTCATGGGCGCTCACCTTCTTGGGCTGCACGGCCGGGGCGTCGGCGACGTCGGAGCGCCACGTCCACACGAGCCGACTGTGGGTCTTGTCCAGCACGTGGCCTGCGGGCAGCTCGGCGTCAGGGGTTCCGGCGGGATGAACCTCCAACTCGGGGTATCTGTGCGCTCGTTCGTGGACGTCCCAGCGGCGCACGGCGAAGGCGAGCTGTTCGGCAAGAGCGGGCCCGGATGGCCCGAACCCGTGAGCCAGAAACTCCGAGCGGCGCTGTTCGGCCGTGGAGCCGTCCTGGACCAGGACGTGGGTCAGGTAGGCGAGGGAGCCGTCCGCTGTGATCGCGGCGGCGTCCGAGCGCTTGGGCAGCGCAGTGAGGCCACTGTCCTGGCCATGGTTGCGGGCGAGGCGGCAGAAGCCGGGCAGCGTGGTGGCGAGGAAGAGCTGCAGGGTCTCGAACGACTCGTTGCCGGCCACGGTCACGCCGGTGGCCACTTCGTGGCGCGGGCCCGCGAGGGCATCGTTCAGACCGGTGGTGTCGGCGGGTACGCAGTCGGGGAAACGGAGTTGCAGTTCGCCGTCGGCGAGGTCGAAGGCGGGGACGGCGCGGGCCGCGGGCCCGCGGTCACGGATAAACCCGCAGAACGTGAAGTCCGTAGCACGCAGCACCTGGTCGTGCTTCTGGAAGGCGATGGCGCGGGTGTAGTCATGGACTTCCAGTGGGAGCACGAGATAGCGGCCGTCGGCGAGCTGGTCGCGCCAAGCGGGGGCGATGTCCCAGCAGTTGTAAGTGATCACCGAGGCGTCGAAGCCGCCGCGGGGCATGTGCTCGGGGGCGCCATCGCTGGCAGAGCCGAGCACCGCTGTGACGCGACCGCTACCGGCCTCGGCGGTCAGCCGCTGTGTGCGGCGCACGACGTACGGGGCGAGGTCGACGGTGATCACGCGGCCGGTCGGGCCGACGATGTAGGCGATCAGTTCGGCGTTGTAGCCCCCCGAGCCGCCCTCGAAAACCGTCATCCCCTCAGCCAGACGCAGGTGCTCGGCCATGTCGGCCTGGAGCCAGGCCGCGGACACTGAACTGGTCGCCTGGGCAAGGTCGTTGTGCTCGGTGACCACGGCCAGGTTGCTGTGGTATGCGGTCAGCAGAGGGCTCTCGGGGGTGTAGCGGTGCCGCGGCACCGCACGCAGCGCCTGCTGGACCGGGAGCGAGGAGGCCCAGCCGTCAGCAATGACCCGGTCAGCCATCCTCTCGCGCCGCTCGACCGCCTCTGGCGATTCGCCGGGCACCGGCGGGTAGGCGTTGTCGACCGGATACGCGTGTGCGGACGGTACGTACGGCAGGACGCCGGGCCAGACCATGTCCAGGGCCTGCGCAGAGGTGGAGGACAGCCGGTCCAGACGGCGCAGGGCGTGCAGCGGATGCCAGTCCACGTGCCCGAACTCGTCCGGTTTTAGCGGCTGGCCCTGCCCAGCATGAGCAGTGATGCGGACCACCACGCTCGTCCGGGGGAGGCTGTCCGGTGCATCGAGGAGCAGTCCGAGGACGTGTGCGTCGACGGGATCGGCCGCCACACCGGTTTGCTCGGCGAGGGCCCGCACCGCCGTCTGCTCGAACCCTTCTCCGGGCGCGGTCGGCTCGCCGGGCAAGTCCCACACCTGTTGTGCCGACCGGCTCAGCAGTACCCGGCCATCGGCGTCCGTGACAACGGCGTGTACGCCGGTCACCGAACTCGGCTCTGGGCACGGCGTGTGCGTGATCTGTACGGCGGCCTTCTTGAGGCCGCGCAGTACCAGTACGGCCATGCCGTTCGCGGCGAAGCGCTGTGCCTGGTCCCACATGCTCATCAGGTGGGCGATCTCGTCCTCGTCGAGGGCGATGCCCCGTCGCTCGGCGGGGGTGGTCGCGGCGAGTGGAGTGATGACGACGAGGGCGCCGTTCTTGCGTAGCCGTCGGCCCAGCGTGCGGGCCAGCCGGGTGCGGTCGCGCATGAACACGTACACCATCCGCAGCGTGATCAGGTCGTAGCCGCCAGGCTCCAGCGGTTTGAGGTTGTCACGCTCGATGTTCAGGTGCAGCCAGCGGACGGAGGCTTCAGGGGGTGTCTCGGCGGCGGCGAGGGCGGAATCGGCCCAGTCGAGGGCGTCGACGGTGTAGCCCATGGACGCCAGATGCAGGGCGAGTTCGCCGGTGCCGCATCCCACGTCGAGGGCGCGTCCGCTCTCGGGAGCGGGCGCGTGCTGGGCGAGCAGCTCGCGCTCGCCGGCGTCGAGCGGCCGGTAGCCGCGCCCCTGGGCGTAGCCGCTGTTCCAGTCATCTTGCGAGGTGAACAACGAGTGGCACTTCCTTGGTCGAGTGGGCGGTCTGAGGTTGGCCCGGTCGAGGCGATCGGGACGGCGGGCCGGGTGAGCCGGAACTACCACGGCGGTGCGCGTCAGGCGGCCGGGGGCCGGTGGATCAGTTCCAGCCCATCGCCGAGTAGGGCTCGTTGTCGGCGATGGCGCGGAGCGCGACGCGCGTGTACTCGACGAGTCG
This sequence comes from Streptomyces sp. A3M-1-3, assembly GCF_024213665.1. GTDB lineage: Bacteria > Actinomycetota > Actinomycetes > Streptomycetales > Streptomycetaceae > Streptomyces. Next base: position 72,943 of record NZ_JANAVP010000031.1, on the reverse strand, counting down.
CTCGGGCAGGGCGTCCAGCGGCCACCATCGCCATTGCGTGCACCGCTCGGGCTCGAGCACGCGTGGTTCCCCGCTCCACCGGGAGGCGGTGAAGAACATCTGGACGCGCGGGATGGGGCTGTCTGGGTCGAGGAGGTCCAGGGTGTGGGCCAGCTGGAGGTCGGTGGCGGCGATGGTGAGCCCGGCCTCCTCGGCGGACTCGCGGACCATGCAGGAGAGGGCCGATTCGCCGGGCTCGCGGTGCCCGGCCGGCAGGTGCCAGGCGCCGGGCGCGAACGCGCTGTTGGGGTGGCGTTGTCCGAGCAGCACCGCAGCGTCGCGTACGAGGACGAGGTGCGCGCCGACGATGCTGCTATCCCGGTGCTCGGCCGGCTCTGTCACCTGTACGACGGCGGGCAGACCAGCGTCGTCGAATAGGGGCTGTGGATGACGTTGGTGCTCGTCGAGGATCGACATGGTGCTGGGGTCCATCGTCATCTCAGCGGTCTCCTCGATGTGCGTCCAGCGCAGCTGGATGCCTTCGCAGAGTTCGATCTCGTGGACAGCCCGGTTGAGCGTGCCGAGGTAGACATGGACACGGTTGATCAGCACACCGTTCGTATCGAGGGTGTCCCGGGTCCGGAACGGGAGGAGGTCCTCTACGACAAGGCCGATCTCCTCCTGTAGTTCGCGCCTGATGCAGTCGTCGCTGCCTTCTCCGCTTTCGAGCCTGCCGCCGAGCAGGCACCAGTGGCCGGCCCGCCAGATCGGTTTGTTGGCCACGCGCAGGTGCAGCAGGTACTCACCGGCGTCGTTGACGAGCAGTGCGGCGGTACCGTTCCTAGGGCGTACGTTCGCGTGAAAGGGAGCGGTCGCGGTGTCGGTAGGGGGAAGGGACACAGTGCTCCTTCAGGAGGCTGGTCAGGCGGATTCGGCGGCCGTGGGCCGGGCGGGGCGGGGAAGGGTGGTGGCGTACTGAGCGGCCTGGACGCGGAACATGGACGCGTACTGGTTGTTGGCCGCGATGAGTTCGTCGTGGGTGCCGTGCTCGACGACGCGGCCCTTGTTCAGGACGTAGATCTGGTCCGCCCACCGCACGCCGGACATGCGGTGCGTGACCAGCACCACGGCGCGATGGGGCGCAGCCAGTTCGCGGATGCGGTCGAAGGCGCGGATTTCGGCTTCGGGGTCCAGCGCAGAGGTCGGCTCATCGACGATCAGGACACTGTCCGCGATGGAAGTTTCGGTGCGCCAGTGCGACCGCGCCAGGCCCACCTTCTGCCACTCGCCGCCTGACAACTCGGTCGCGCCTCGGAACATGCGTGCTAGCAGGGTGTTGAGCCCGTCCGGCAGTTTGTCGAGCACCGGTGCGGCCCCCGCGAACTGCACGGACTGGTCCAATTCGGCTTCGGTGGCGGGGCGGTTGGGGCGGCCGATCCGGATGTTCATTGCGGCGGTCATTGGCCATCGTTGAAAATCCTGGGTCAGCTGTCCCACCCGCTCGAAGAGCTGGAAGCGGTCCAGCCTGGCAACCGGGGAACCGCCCCAGGAGACCGAGCCGGTGGTGGGGACGAGGAGGCCGCTGATGATCTTCACAAGAGTGGACTTGCCCGCGCCGTTGTCACCGACCACAGCGGTCACGCTGCCCATGGGCAGGGACAACGACACCTCGTCCAAGGCCGGTTCGTCCCGGTCGGGATATTGGTAACCGACCTGGTCCAGAACGATCGCGTCGATGCGCGCTGGCAGCTCCGCGCCGCCCCTGGGGATGGCGCGCCGAGCCGCCTCGACCAGAAAGCGCTCGTGGTCCTGGACGTACAACGACTCTTCATGCAGGTCGTTGACGTTCATCACCAGAGAGCCGAGGCTGGCCGAGCCGGAGCGAATGGCGAACACTGCGGTGCCGGCGACGGCCAGGCTCATCCGCCCACCCGTGATCAACCAGAACATCACCGTGTAGGTCGCCGCCGTGGCGAGGCCGGACATCGCGGTCGCCAGCAGCTCGGTCGCCGCTTTCCCGTTGGCCAGCCGCTGCTGCTCCTCCTCCGCGTTCTCGGCCATGTCCCGGTAGCGGGCAAGGAGATACGGCCCCACTCCATGCAGCCGCACCTCCTGGGCCGCGCTCCGCTCGGTCAGGAGGTTGCCGATGAGACGACTGGCCCGCAGGTGCTCGACCCAGTTCAGTACCGACACGTAGCGCCGCTGCGCGACCCGCATCGCACCCCAGCCCCGAGGGGCCACGATCAGCAGCAGCATCGGGATGAGGGCCCAGTGGAGCACCAACAGGATGCCAGCGGTGGAGACGAGCCCGATCGTGCTGTTCAGGCCGGCGACGCAAGTGGAGATCATGCGACGTGCGTAGGTGGGGCCGTAGTAGGCCACGTCAAGCAGCCGCCGAAAGGCCGGGTCCTCGATCGCCTCCAGTTCGACCGCCTGCGCCGCGTCCAGGTACTCCGTGGTGGCGATTCGCTCGACAAGCGGCTCCAGACGGCCTGCGCGCGATGTCGACCAGCTGGCCAGACCCGAGTTGACCACGGCAGCGCCCGCGCCGACGAGTAGCGCCGGCAGAGCCGTGCTGACGCGGTCCGCCGGAGTTCCAGTGCCCAGCAGCGCATGCATGACGGCATTGAGGACGAGCAGGTTCACCGCGGTGACGATCCCCTGTCCGATCTCGCAGGCACCGACGCTCAGCAGGGCGCCCCGGTCGGCCCGCCAGGCTCGTCGCAGGGTGCCCCATACCTGATGAGGCGTGGAGCGAAGGGCGGTCCACAGCGTCAATTCCAGTCGAGCATGTTCGTGTTCAGTCCACCCCATGTCGTAGCGCAGCGGCCCTCCGAACAGCTCCTGCTCAGAGGTGGAGACCTTGGGGTCCTCCACCTGCGGACGGCGCAGAACCCTCATGCAGCATCACCCGCTGCAGAGGGAGTGACCTGGATGACGGCGTACATGGTCCCTTCGACGAAGTGGCGAAGCACGCCCTGGGTGTAGGGGTGGCAGTCCTGGGGTGGGTCGCCTGGCTCGGCCCACAGCAACTCCGAGTGCTTGTCGGGCTCTTTGTTGGTCGGGGTCCCTTCCCAGGAGCGGGTTACCCAGGCGGCACCAAGTCGCCGGGCCCCGCCTGCGGCGACGAACTGGAAGAGCCCGCAGAACTCGGCGTCAGCAGGGTCGATCCGGATCCCCAGCTCCTCCTCGGCCTCCCGGATCGCCCCTTCCAGAGGGGATTCGCCCTCCCCCAAGTGGCCTCCCACCACTGTGAGTTGGCCCGGCGCGTACTGGTCTTGCGCACGTCGCAGTAGCGGCATCCGTCCGTCCTGGCGGTACGGGAGCATGAGCACATCGACGATGCTGGTGTAGCGGTCCCTCACGCGGACGCCTCCCCGGTTGCCACGCCGAGGCGCTCCGTAGCGCCGGCGGGAGCGCAGGGATGAGGGGGACAGGCTCCAGGCGGAGATCCGAGGCGCACGGGCACGGGGAATTCGAGCGTGGTGTGCGCGCCAATGGCGATCATCTGGCGGGGCATACGGCCTCCTCGGTGTGCGTGCTCTCGGACAGGTGCTCGGAATAACGGCCCGTTGGGCCAGTCGTTCGGGGCACATAAGGGGTATTTCTTGGAACGCATGTGCTGTTCTGGGGGTTTGGCCAGGTGCTCCCGTGTCCTCCGGGAGGCGGGCCGCAAGTTCGTCACGCGTGTGGGGGGCGACGCGGCTTCGTCGCCGTGTCGGAGGTTGCGGCCGTGAGTGGTGATGGGCCGTCAGGTGGGTCGCGAGGGCGCTGCGGCCGTGGCGAGCCGAGGAGGCGTAGGTGACCGAAGCCGTAGGTGTGATGCGGTGCGGCGGGAGAGCATCGCGGCGGCGCGGGCGAGATCCTCTGGGGTGTCGACTGCGATGCCGCTGTCGGACACGGGCAGCATCTGGACTCGGTGGCCGTGCTCGATGAACCGCAGCATCTCGACGCCCTCGGCCTGTTCGAGAGGGCCCTGCGGGAGCTGCCGGAAGCGTTCGAGAGCCTCGCGTGTGAAGCCGTAAAGGCCGAGCTGTCGCAGAAAGGAAGGCCGGCTGCTGCGTGGGTAGGGGATGGGCTGCCGCGAGAACATCAGCGCCTGGCTGTCGGTTCCGACGACAACCTTGACGACGTTGTGGTCGAGGACGGCGGCGGTGTCGCGCAGCTCGGCGTACGCGTTGACGGCCAGGGCCTTGCTGTCCAGGTTGGCGAGCGCCTTGGATAAGGCGTCGATGGCTGACGGCTCGATGAAGGGTTCGTCGCCCTGGACGTTGATATACGCGTCCGCGCGGAGACGCTCGGCGCACTCTGCGACGCGGTCGGTGCCGGTGGCGTGCTCGCCGGTCCGTACGCAGCCGATGCCCAGCTCGTGGCACGCTGCCTCGATGCGCTCGTCGTCCGTCGCCACTACGGCACTGTCCAGGCATGTGGCTTCCAGGCAGCGCTGGTGAACGTGCCAGAGCAGCGGTTTGTCGCCCAGACGGGCCAGGGGTTTGCCGGGGAATCGTGAAGCCCCCCACCGGCAGGGGATGACGGCTATGTGCCGGCGCCTCGGTGCTTTCGGTGGTGAGGCTGTGGTGGCGGCCACGAGAGTCTCCTAGCGGTCGGCTGGGTGTCGGAGGTCAGGAGAGAAGGGCGAGTTTGGCGCGGACCGTGGGCGCGGCGGCCTCGGTGAAGGGACGCCATTCGTAGCCGCCCACTTCCGCGGCCTGCAATGTCACTTCGTGCTCCGAACGGAGGCGGAAGATCCAGCGGAAATCGATGTGCTGGTGATCCGGCTCGCCCTTGGACGGGTTTGCATCGATCGAGTGCACGTCGATGTCGAAAGGGATGTCTGCGAATTCAGGAAGGGCGACAACGGCGCTCGGCGGGATGCCGGCTTCCTCGTGGAGTTCGCGCAATGCCGCACTGGGGAGGTCGGGGTCGTCTGCCTCGTTGTGGCCCCCGGGAGCGAGAACCTTCCCGGAAACCTTGTGGTGGATATGAAGGATCCTCTTGTCGCGGTCGAGGAGGATGGCGCTGCATGTCACATGGGCCGGGAACGTCGTGCGGCTCGTGGGGTCGTCGTCGCCGGCGAGTGCGGTGAAGAGTGGAGCCAGCCCGTCGCGTTCGTGCGGGTAGCGGGAGAGGTACATTTCGGTGACGGCCCGGATGTGCTGTGCGGAAGGGGGCACGGAATTACCTTTCGAAGTGGTCGAGCCAGGTCTTGGCGATGGCGTGACGGTCGGATGCCGCCATCTCGTGCATGCCGGGCTCGAACTGGTCGTGGCTAAGAGCTGCTGTGGCGGCGAGTATTTCGGCCTGGACGAGATGGATGTACGAGCCGACGGCGGCGCCGTGCACGAAGTTGACCGCGCCGCCGTCGGCGAGCACGAAGAAGTAGTGGCCGGTGATTTCGTACCGAGTCAACTGCGGGCTGATAGACGTGCGTTGGTAGAGGCTGTGGAGGCTTCCAAGCTCGAGTTCGTCCTCCGAGGAGGTGACCGATCCGAGATACGCGCCGTTGCGTAGGGCAGCGAAGTCGCTCTGTTGCAGGGCGAGGTTGCCGGTCGCGCACAGGACGAGTTCCGCCTCGCGGACCGCGTCCGCGGCGGACGCGCAGGTACGGAAGCCCAGCGAGTGCGCCTGCACCTGCCTGACCGGGTCCTTGTCGTACACCGTGACGCGCAGGTCGAGCGCGCGCAGCGTCTGCGCGATAGCGCGCCCGACCTTCCCGAAGCCGATGACGCAGGCGTTGCGGCCGGTCAGAATATCTCCGCGCCCGCGCACAAGAGCCTCGGTGGAGAAGACGATCGAGCGACCTACGAGGTGGTCCTCGCAGTCCTTGAGCGGGGAACGCGCCACGGAAACGACCGGGCACGGCGGGTCTTCGAGCGCTGCGTACCGCTGGTGGCCGTTCTCGGTGTCCTCGACGACACCGAGGATCCTGCCGGAGAACTTTCCTACGAGCGTGTCGAGGCTCGGCGCGAAGTAGCCGCCGATATCGAGCAGGACGACGTCCTTTCCGCCGGCGGCGTCCTCCAAGTAGTCCAGCGCGCTACTGGTGTCGGCGAACAGCTCCCGGGTCAGGTCGTGAACCGTGAACGTGCCCCGGACCTCGTCGAGGGTGGGCTGGTGGATGGACCGCGGCTTCGGCAGCACGGCACCGACGGTGGACACCTTGGCCATGGCGTGAAGAAATGCCGGCCGCTCGGAGAGCAGGTGTGTGATGACCAGAGTGGTGGCCATGCCGCCAGCGGGGAACTGCTGGACGATGCTTCGGAAGAACGCGTCCAGGCGTGCTCGTTCGGGGCTCTCCATCGTCTACTCCTGTCGGAATTCGGGCAGGCGGCTATGCGGCCCGGCTGAGTGGCGGGTGCTGAGAGGCCAGGTCATCCAGGTGGGCGCGCATTCCGCTGTGGAGGTCGACGCGAGGCTGCCACCCGAGGACCTCGTGGGCTCGGCCGAGATCGGCTCGGGTGGTGATGACGTCTCCGCTGCGAGCGTGGTCGTGTTCGAGTTGGATTTCGCGGCCGACCAGGCCGTTGGCGATGTTGATGATCTCCAGCAGTGAGGCGGTTGCGCCGCCGCCCACGTTGATCGGGCCGTGAGCGGTGGGTATGACCCCGGCGGCGATCGTGGCGGTGACCGCGTCGTCGATGTAGGTGAAGTCCCGGCGTTGGTGACCGTCTCCGTACAGTCGCAGTGGCTGCCCGGTCAGCGCGGCCTGAATGGCGCGGTGGATAAACATGTCGGATCGCTGCCGCGGACCGTAGACGGTGAAGTACCTCAGCGCAACGACGCTGGGCCCTCCGAGCTTCCCGGAATGTGCGAGGCACAACTGTTCCTCGGCCAGTTTGGTGACCGCGTAGGGCGACGCCGGCGCCGGTCGGTCGGTCTCGGCGCTGGCACCTCCATCGGTGGGCCCGTACACACTGGAGGACGAGGCCACGACCACTCGCGGGACGCCGATGCGAGAGCAGGCTTCCAGGACCCGGTGCGTAGCAAGGACGTTGGAGGAGAGGTAGTCCCCGAATCGGGGCCCCCAGGAAGGCCGCACCCCCGGGATTCCGGCGAGATGGAAGATCACGTCTGCGTCGATCAACATGGGCTCGATCGAGCAGTCACGCAGGTCGGCGGTGATGTGCACGTATTCGGGCCGGTCACGCAGTCGAGCGAGGTTGGCGCCGGCCGTGGCGTCAGTGCCGGGGTCTCGCCGGTCGACACCGACGACCTTGGCACCGCTCCGGATGAGCGCGTGGGAAAGATGGGATCCGATAAAGCCCGCGGACCCTGTGACGACCACCCTGCGCAGTGCAGGGGCGGGGCGTTCAGCCGTGTGCTGGGACACGTGATTCTCCAGAGAATGAGAGGGTGCGCTCAGGCAAGCCGGGCCAGGACGGCCCGACCGTGCGCAAGGAGTGTGGGGTCGTTCTCGTTGTGGCCCTTGACCAGGGCCGTGGCGGCCTCGATGGCGCCGAAGGAGTCCATGAGGCGCTCCTCGGTTTCATTGAGGCGCTGCCCGTATCCGGCGAAGAAGGCCGTCCGTAATCGAGGAGCCGCCTGCCAGCGCCGGAACTCGAGCCGGGCGAAGTCACGGATTCGGGCGTCTCGGCGCATGTGCTCGAAGTCGCAGACACCGAAGACGTCGCCGACCATCCAGTTGCGCGGCTGGTAGTCAAGGTGGCAGGTCGCACTGTCCATACGGCTGCCGTCCAGGATGTCGGCGTGCCGGCTGAGCGCGCTGTGCTCGGACCTGGTGATCAGTCCGGCCTGGAACGCCAGCTCGGTCCACCCGCGCAGCTTCTGCGCCAGGCTTGCGCCGACGGCGCCGCCCCTCGGCATCGTGGTGGCTCGATGGAGCGCCCCGAGGACGCGGCCGGCCTCGTAGTGGGCCAACTCCTCGTCTGGTGAGTCCGGTGGTGTGCTGTCCCCCCGCCTGCCTGCGAGCGCGGTGAGCAGGATGGTGCAGCTCGAGTCCTGTCGGCCGATCAGGTGAGGCGCGTGTCCCCGCAGATGCTCACCCCACGTTCGGTAGGCGTGGAGTTCACGGGCGTATCGATCGCGATCGGTGTGTCGCTTGACGAAGTAGTGCCGTCCGTCCGCGTCGATCACTTGCACGACGCGCGGCGGAAGTTGCGGGTCCGGCACGGACTGAACCTCACCGAGGACCTGGCACGCCAGTTGGATCCGGGGGTCGCGTGACGTGGCGATCACGGGGTCGGCTCCGGCGTGAGAAGGGTGAGGTGCTCGGTGTCGTTGTGCCGATCGAGCATCCAGCGGATCTGGCCCAGGCGGTTGCGGTGGTGCTGCCAGCGGGTGATGGAGGCGTGGTTGTGCGTGAATCCCGCCGGCGAGCCGATCGGGATGTCGAGCAGCAGAGTGTGCGCGGTGATCACCGTCTCCCCGTGGGCGGCGAACACGATCCGCTTCCCCTCGTTTTCCTCGATGAGCTGGCTCAGGTTCTCGCTGGCGCGCTTCAGGTAGCCGTTCCAGGTGTCGGAGCCGTGGGCCCAGGGAGCGTCGGGGTGCGCGTGCGGGCCGCCATCGGCGGTGGTCTTCACCACGTCCCAGGGCTTGCCATCGGCATCACCGTGGAGGGGGCCGTCGAGTCGGTCGTCGATGTGCAGCGGAATCTGGAGCGTCTGGGCGATGATCTCGCCGGTCTGGACGAGGCGAACACGCGGGCCGGCGTAGACCATGTCGAAGGACTTCTTCAGATGCTCGGTGGCCAGGCGGCGCGCGGCCTGTTCGGCCTGGGCGTACCCGAGGTTGGTCAGTCCCGTGCAGGTACGAGGGCCTCCGACGAGGCCGTCGACGTTGCACTGGGCTTCACCGTGCCGCACGAAGACGAGTTCGGTGGTGATCACGATGCTCCTTGAAGGCGGAGACGGATGTGGGAGGGCCAGCTGTAGCCGTTCCGGCCGAGGTAGGGCGCGGTGAGGACGGCGTGCAGCGCCAGGAAGTCGTCGAGGCGTTCCCGGTCTGTGGTGTCCAGCCGTGGGTCGCGCTGGCGGAGCGCCTGGTTGTAGGCGTCGCACCCGGCGTCGATCGCGTTGCTCGTGAGAGGCCCGTAGGTGAGCAGAAGCGTGGCGATCAGCTTCGCGAGGTCGTAGCCCATGGGCGCGAGACTGAGGTCGTCGGTGTCGACGGTGAAGATGTCACCGGCCGCGGTGATGATGAAGTTCCGCGGGTTGCTGTCCTTGTAAAAGGCACAGGGGCCCGAGGCGGTTTTCTCCAGGAGATCCAGCATCGCGCGCAGGGCGGTTGTGTTGGGCAAGTAGCCCTGCTCTAGACGGCGTTGAAGTGCCGTCTGCCGGGGGGTGAGGTAGTCGGCGAAGACGGTGCCGTCCTGAAAACTGTGCGGGGTGTTCAGCGTCGCGGTGGCCAGGTCTGTCGTACAGGCGGCTCCGTGCGCGTCCCCCATCATCGCCGCGACACGCGGAAGGTCGTCCGGGCGGACCGGCCGGCCATCGATGTGTTCGAAGGTCAGGCTCAGAGGGCCGATGACATTAAGCGCTGGCTGCCTAAGCGGCTCTGCATGCTGGGCTAACCACCTGTAATGGCGGACGGCGGCTGCAGTGCGTTCCGGCTCGGCGTAGTGCTTCGTGAACTGGTCGCTCACGCGCTCCCCCTCTTCTTTTGCCGCGCAACGACGAAAGTGATGAGCGAGCGCGTGGAGAGCGGGCGGTCGGGCAGAAGCTCGTGCAGCGTGGCGGCGATGGCCTCGGGGTTGCCGTACAGGCCGGGCCCGAACTCGTATTTGGGGTTGGTCGCCAGGTACTGCGCCACGTGATCATGGCCGTCGAAGGTGAAGGTGTGCTCCTCCTCCTGGACGGCGATCACGTCAAGCGACGTGACGGCCAGGTCCGCGAGGTTGCCGCTGTGGGCGGCGGTATAAAGGCTTTCGTGCCGAGTCGCGTGGATGTCCAACCCGGCTTCGGCGACCAGCTGGTCCATCTCGCGGTAGCTGCCGAGCCCCTTCGTGACGAGCACGGCCACGCCGCTCGGTGCCAGGACCCGAGCGATCTGTGCAACAACGTCCTGCGGGCGTAGCGAGTGGTACAGGCAGAATGCCGCGACGGCTGCGTCGCACGCACCGGCGCCCAGCGGAAGATCGTGGAAGTCCCCTTCGACGAAATCAACTCGGGTATCGGACGGGTCCTGGATGCGCGCACGCGCCTGCGAGAGCAGGGAGGCGGAAGCGTCCAGTCCGACGATGCGTCGGGCTCTCAGGCATTCTCCGAGCACCAGTGTGCTCGTGCCGCGACCACATCCGATATCGAGCACGAGGCCCAGCCGGTCGGGGCGCTCGTGGTGAGCCTTCAGCAGACCGGCGACCGTTTCTGGGACGGGCCACCCCGACGTCTTCGCCCGCATCAAGGCGCCGGTTCGACCGGCCAGCCGCGTCGCGTCGCCGTACAACTCTTCCTGCCGGGCAGGATCCAGGAACGGGTTGACCTCGCTCATGCCGCGCTCCGCTTCCGGGAGCGCGGGACGCTCAGGACTGCTCGCCCGCGACCTTCCTCAGCCAGCGGCGCGTCTGCCGCCGGTTGCCCAGCAGCACCACCTCGGCCCGGCCGGCGGCGAACTCCTCGATCTTGGCCATCACGCGGGGGCGCATCTTGCGGCGGTACGTCGCGACGTACTTGATCACACCCCAGTGGATGCGGTTGTGCACTCCATTGCCCTTGTGCCCGGCCCCATGACGAATCTGCCGAGAAAAGATCCCGTAGAGCGCGGCCACCGTCGACACGTCCATCAGGACGACCGCGTCGCAGGCTTCCAACCGGACCTGCAGCGTCGAGTTGTAGTTGCCGTCGATCACCCACCGAGGCTGCGAGACCAGCTCCCGCTGCAACTCGGTGAACTTGTCCATGGGCAGCTGGTTCCACTCGTCGTCGTAGAACGCGGCGTCCAGATGCGTCACCGGGGCGTCGAGGATCCTGCCCAGTTCGCGGGCCACGTGGGATTTGCCGCTGCCTCCGCAGCCGACGATGGCGACCTTCTTCATGGTGCTCCAGCGTAGAGAGGTTCGGGTGTCCGAGGGGGCGTGCCCCCGGAACACGTTCGGATGATCCAGGCGCCTCGGCCTGTCGGGAGGTCTGCATCAGGCCGCACCCCGCTCGGTCGCGGCGGGCTGGACGAGCTGGTGCAAGACGGACTCCAGGGTGTCGACCTGTCTGCTCAGGCCGAACAGGCGCAGACGGTCCACGCACGCGGTGATCAGGTCCGCATGCTGCTGAGTGCCTGCGATCGAGCGCAGGTGGGAGAGCCGCTCGGTCACCTCGCTACCAGAGCGCACGATCAGCTCGGCCGGCACGAAACGCTCGACGTAGAGGATGTCGGCCGGGGCCAGGGGCAGGCATCCGGCCAGCACCGCCTCGAAGATGCGCTGCGTCATCTGTCCGGCGGCGGCGTACCGCTCCGGCAGCATGAGAACCGTGGCCAGTGAACGGCTGTACACGGCGGTCGCGGCTTCGAACGGGACGCGCCCAAGGAAGTGCACGTGCGGCCAGCGGTCGGTCTTCGTCCACTTCCCGGCGACCACGTGCTCGAAGCGGGCGGCGGCCGGCGCGAAGAAGCGGTCGAAGGGCTCGTCGCGGTCGTACTGATTGCCGACGTAGCCGAGCACGAGATCCCGGGGACGGGCGGCGAGCGCGGCGGGGTCCGAGTGATCGAGAAGATCCTCGGCAACAGGGAAGAGCAGGGAGCGTGCTCCCGGGGTCGGGGCGAGAGCGGCCTCGCAGACCACGGCGTGTGCCGTGCGCCGCCACACGCTCTCCGCTCGCAGGGTGCGGTCCTTGTCCCAGATCACCGTGGGTGTCTGGTGCCGCACGGTGTAGTGGTTGATGAGCTGGGCCTGGCGGTGAAGGTCGCAGGTGTGGCCCTCCGTGCCGCACGCGGTCGTGTTGCGGCCGGGGATCGCCCAGCGCCACTCCAGGAACAGGGCGCCGATGTCGGGGAATCCGCCATCGAAGATGTACTTGCTGCCGAGGTCGTCGCCGGCTTCGAGGCGATCCCGGTCGGCTTGCAGGAACACGATGTCGTGCCCGCGGTCGAGGAGCGCATCAATGAAGGGGCGACGATGGCTGCGCCCGCCGTCCGGGGTGTCGGTGATGCCGCTGCCGAGAAAGCCCCAGAAGCTGTATCCGATCTTCACTTGGTGATCCACCGCCCTTCGAGCAGCAGGGCGTCGAGACCGGAGTCGGCCAGGCAGTCGAGGGCCATTTCCGGTGTCCCGCAGATCGGCTTGCCCTTGACGTTGAGGGAGGTGTTGATCAGTACGGGCACGCCGGTACGGCGGGCGAAGGCAGTCAGCACCTCGTGCATGAACGGGTTCTGCGCCTTGGTGACGGTCTGGAGACGGGAGGTGCCGTTGGCGTGGACGATGGCCGGCACACGCTCGCGCGTTTTGTCCGTCACGCCGGAGGCCATGGACATGTACGGCGCCTGCTGGCCGAGGGTGAAGAACTCGCCGGCGCGCTCGGCCAGGACCATGGGGGCGAAGGGCCGGAACGGCTCGCGGAACTTCACGGTGGCGTTCAGCCGCTCGACGACGCCGGGCTCCAGCGGGGAGGCGAGGATCGAACGGTTGCCCAGGGCGCGCGGCCCGGCTTCGACGGCCCCCTGGAACAGGCGACGATCGTGCCGTGGGCCAGCTGGTCGGCGAGGAACTCTGCGGTTTCGACGCCCAGGGTCTTCTGGTGAAGGCCGGGCCAGGGTGTGAGGTCGAGGGCCTGGTCCTCGTAGGACGGGCCGAGGTAGCAGGTGCGGGCGACGCCGGCCACCGGTCGCGGGCTGCGTCCGCCGACATGCACGGCGAGGGCGGCGCCGATCGCGGTACCGGCGTCACCAGGCGCAGGAGGCACGAAGACCTCGTCGAAGATGCCGGCCTCGATGATCCGGCCGATGCTCACGCAGTTCGTGGCGACACCGCCTCCCACGCACAGGCGTCGGGAGCCGGTGAGCACGCGAGCGCGGCGGGCCAGGTGCACCATGACCTGCTCGGTCCGCTCCTGGAGAGCCGCCGCCAGGTCCCGGTGGACGTCGGCCAGGGGCTCGCCCGGGTGCCGTTCGGGGCAGGTCTCGGTGACGAAGCGGCGGGACGTCCGCTCGTATCCCGACGTGAGGGTGCGCGTGGGGAAGTAGGCGGGGTTGATGCGGAAGCCGGCTGCGGTCGTGTGGACGGCCTGGGTGAAGAGGGAGCGGAAGCGGGCGGGGTCGCCGAGGGCGGCCAGCGCCATCACGGTGCCCTCCTCGTCGCCTCGGCGCCAGCCCAGGTGCTCGGTGACGGCGCCGTACACGTACCCCAGGGAGGCTGGGTCGTTGATCGCCTCCAGGGTCTGCGCGCGGGGACGGAGCGTGTCGTGGCAGCGGGCGATGGTGGTGGTCTGCCGCTCGCCGAGGCTGTCGACCACGAGCACGGCGGCTTCGTCCCAGCCCGAGGCGGCGAAGGCCGTGAGCTGGTGGGCGCGGTGATGCAGCACGGGGGTGACACGGGCGGCGGGGAACTGCCGGCCGATCAGCCGCAGGCGCCGCTGGGTGCGCACGGCCACCTTGGCGAACCCGTGCGCTCGGGCGAACGCCCGGTCACGAGTTGTCGGGGAGAGCGCCATGCGCAGGGCGGCGGGCGATTCGGCGAGGTAGCGGGCGGGCTGGAAGTTGTAGGCGACGGTGTCCACGTCGGCTGAGGTGAGCTTGGCCCGGCCGAGCAGCCAGTCCGCAGCATGAGCGGGGTAGAGCTTGGTGTGCTTCTGCTCGGAGAGGCGCTCCTCCTCGACGAAGCCGATGAGTTCGCCGTCGACCAGGAGAGCTGCCGACGAGTCGTGGGTGTAGGAGCACAGGCCGAGGATGACCGAGGGAGTGCGCTTCACGGCGGCCGTCACCTCGCCCCGGCCGTCGTCGCAGCCGCGGGCTGGCGGGAGCGTCGTTTCAGCTCGCCGTACCAGGCGGTGAGGGCCTGGCCGAGGGGGCCGTCGATGCCGTCGGCCACGCGCCACGCCTGCTGGTGCTGTCCGTCCTTCCACAGCCGGTAGCTGCGCAGCGTCCCGGCCATCGTGTCCCAGCCGGGGTGGCCGGTCACGTCCCGGGCCGCGACCTGATCGAGCAGACCGGCGAAGCCGTTCCACCGTGTCCGCAGGTCGGGCATGACGGGGCTCGCCGTGAGCGAGGCCAGCTGCTCGGACTGGTCGAGGTGCTCCTCGTAGATGTGCAGCGACCCCACGTACAGGTGGAACTCGCCCAGCTCCGCGTCGAGCCATCCGGCGACCAGCTCGTGCAGGACGGTGTAGAAGAAGACGTCGTACGGCATGCCGATCCACACGTCCTGGCCCCGCATCATGGTTGCCATGTGCAGCCGGCCAGCACGCAGATGGAAGCGGAAGCCGAGGGTGCAGGGCACGTCCTTGTGCCCGGCGGCGTCCTGAACCGGGTCGTAGAGCTGGATCAGGGCACGGCGGGAGTCGGGGTCCTCCTTGAGGATCTCCACGACACGGCTGAGCTGATCGACCTTGCCGGCCCAGTTCCGCATCCTGGGGCCGTACGCGCCGAGCAGCACCCCGTCATCGGCGTACTGCCGGAGCCGCGTGTTGTAGTCGAAGATCCACGGATCGTCCGAGCCGGACAGGTGCCAGACGCTCTCGGCCACGGCGAACGCCGGGTTCAGGATCCTGGCCGGCGGCGCGTACAGCAGGCGGGCCCGCGGCTGCGTGAGCAGCAAATGGACGTCGCGGACTTCCCGCGTGGGCATGCCGCGCGGGCTGACCTTATCGCCCGACTTCGTCAGCGTGACGGCTCCGGAGAACAACTCGCCGATGTTGTCGGTGGTCAGATGGGTCATGAGGCTGGGACTCCTTCGCCCTGCTCAGGCACGGGCGGCGTGCTGCGGGCATCGTCGTGAAGGGGGTCAAAGGGCAGCTCGGGGTGCGTGGCGCGGTGATCGATGAGGCGGGCGACCTGGGCGGCGCTGTCGCCGCGCCACCGGCACACCGAATCGGCGGCTCCGGCCGGCTGGCGAGAGCGGGGCAGCTCCGCGAGGGCGATGCCGACTTCGTTTGCGGAGCCACACCGTTGCGCGATGCCGTGGTCGGCCAGGCCGAGGGTCCGTTCGCCCGGGGCGGCAAGTTCAAGGACGGGCACGCCCAGCAGCGCGGCTTCGATGCCGCATGTCGAGTAGGCGCTCGCGACCACATCCGCGCCGGCCAGGCACCCGCGTGCTCCAACCCGAGTGTCGGCGACGGCCGCCGGAAGACCGGTCGCCTGCTCAAGAAGCGGGGCGAACACGCTGTCGCGCTGCGCCGGATGCGGAGCGATGACCAGTCCCCAGTCCGGGCCGGCCGACCGCAGCCCGCCGAGGAGGAGTTCGGCCTGGCGGGCGAGATGCTCGGGCCGGAAGGGCTGGCAGGCCCATAGGGCGATCTTTGACGGGGCACGCCGTGTGCCGACCGACAACAGCTTTTCCAGGTACCGGCGCTGTGCCCCACGGCCCAAAGCGGCCAGGGCATCGAAGCGGGGCTGCCCCAGGACGTGCACCTCACTCTTCGGGTGCTTGGCCCAGGCGAGGGCGAGCGGATGGTCGCGCTCGCCCATCACGACCACGTCCCGGCTGTGGAGGGCGGGCCACGCGACGGACTCTTCCGTCCAGGCGCCGTGCTGGACGTGCACCGTGTTGGAGTCGTGCCGATCAGCAAGGTGAATCGCCAACGCCCCGAGCGGACTTGTGTCGTTGCTGAGGACGACGGAGTGCGGACGAACGGCGCTCAGAACGTGGCCCAGCCAGTTCTCCGCCTGGACCAGAGCAGGCCAGGATGGCTGCGTGCAGCCGCCGCTCATCGCCAGCAGCGTGGACAACAACCGGACGAGGCGGGACAGGCGGATCGCGTGCGGACCGACCTCGACGGTCCGGTCGTCATCCGCGGGACGCAGTCCGTCCGCCTCGCCTGACCGCCGGAAGAGCCCAACCGGTGCAGGACACACCCGCACGCTCTCGCTGCCCTCGGCCAAGCAGCGCTGACCGGGATCAGTGGCGAGGTCGATGAGCACGCTGTCGTGCCCCTTGCGCGCCAACTCCCGAAGAACCGGCATCAGGGTCTCGGCGTGACGGGACGACCAAGAAAGGGCCACGACTCCGCCCCGTTGCAGGCCCGTGGGGAGCGGGGGCGGCTCGGTGATAGCCACGTCGGCGGGTAAGAGCGTGCTCAACTCAGCAGTGTGCGGCGGATTGTGTGCCGCTGTGCCGCCGAGCAGATAGGCAATGCCCGACCAGGTGACCGTGTAGGTGCGGTACTCCTGAGAGCTGCTCGGCCGCACACCGACGAGACCTTCGTACGGCACCGGGGTGATGGGTCCGGGTGCGGTGACGAATGGCTCCCAGAGGCTCAGTGCCAGCAGTTTCCGCAGGACCTGCGTGACCAGTCGGCGGACCGGTACGTGCTGGACGTGGAGCCAGTCAGCTCCGCCTGGCGTGTGGGCTCGGCCGCCGCTGTACTCGTGCAGGGCGGCCATGACGTGTTCGGTCAACGAGCGGAGGTCCTGCTGGTTGAGCGGTAGCTCCTCCAGGTCGCGTGTTCTGATGCGGGGGGAGTTGGCGAGGTCGAAGCGGCCGGCGCCGACGAGGACCCAGGCGGGCCGGTTGCCGTCTTCTCCTCGGACAAGGCCCAAGTCTCCGAATGCCGAGGTGGTCACACCAGGCTCCCTTCGACAAAGGGAGTGCACGCCGTGGCCTGGTGGAGGAGGGCGAGCAGGTCGGTTGGGGACTGGGCGACCGCTACAGCAGGAGAGCCGGGCTCGCCGTACCCCCAGGCGGCATGAATGTAGGGGACGCCGGCACGAGTTGCTGCCTCCCGGTCCACCGGCATGTCCCCGATGTATACGGCCGATGCAGGATCGACTCCGAGTTCCACCAACGCGAGGAGGAGAGGGTCCGGTGCCGGCTTTGACCGCCCGGAACCCGTGGGTGTCCGCACGGTGCCGAAGGGGCAACCAAGCTGCGCCAGGAGGGGCCCGGCCCGGTCGACGTGCTTGGAGGTCACGACTCCAAGCCGCCAGCCAGCCGCCACGAACGCGTGCAGGACGTCCGTGATCCCGATGAACTCCTGGGCCAAATGCGCTGCGGCGGTCGAGGCGGCTCCGTAGGTTCGGTGGACGCCGTCGGCGTCGACGACACCGAGCCGCTCCATGATGTCGCTGAACTCCCGCCCCAGGTGGGCTTCGTACGCGGCGAACGGGATATCGAGGTGGTGGTCTTCCTGGACCTTCCTCCACGCCTCGCGCATCACCGGCCGCGTGTCCAGTAGGACACCGTCCAGGTCAAGAAGAAGCGCCCGTTCAGCATCGGGAGGCTGGAGTGCCGACGGTTTGGGCGAAGGCACTCCGGCCGCGGGGGTGAGGCCGTCCACGGAGTGCTGGGCGACACGCTGCAAGGTCGGCGTCAAGGGTGCGGTCGGTGCGTTGGTCGTCTGCTCGGCGGTCGTGGGAACGGGTGACATGGTCACTTGCTCGCTCCGCTCCGCACCGTGCTGGTCTGCTGGGCGTTCAGCAGGTTCCAGCCGTGGGCCCAGGCGACCAGCCGGGTGGTGTCCGGTGCCCCTGTATCGGCGAGCAGCTGGACGAGCGCCGCGCGGAGGTCCGCCGGCGCCATATTGGCGCCGCGCGCGATGTCGAGCGGCTTGGTGTGCTCGGCGACGGCCTTCAGCAGGTTCGTCTGCTCGGTGTTCAAGTCGGGGGCCGGCGTGTCCGGCGCCGGGGCCGTGGCCTCGTTTGCGCTGAGCAGACGATGGGTGATGACGGCGAGGGAGCAGCGTTCGGGGCAGTGCAGCTTCCTGCGCAGGGAGACCATGTGGGCGCGGACCGTGTGGTGCGACAGGGTCTCGGTGTCGGCGATCTGGCCTGTTGGCAGGCCGTTCACCACATGCTGGGCGATGCGCCGTTCGGCCGGGGTGAGCGGTGTGGTCGGGGCGGGGGCGGTCATGGTGGTCTTCCTCGTCGGTATCGGTCAGCGGCTCGACGTCGGTCGCAGGCGCACGGGGACGGCGGTGTGTCCGTTGCTGATCAGGCTCGGCAGCCTCTTCAGATCGGGCCTGTCCATGGCGAGTTGGGCGTCGGGGAAGCGTTCGAAGAGCAGGCGCAGGGCGGTGGCGACTTCGAGGCGGGCGAGTGGGGCGCCGAGGCAGAAGTGGACGCCGTGTCCGAAGGCGAGGTGTTCCTTGCTGGGGCGGGTGGCGTCGAAGCGGTCGGCGTCCTCGTGCCAGTCGGGGTGCCGGTTGGCGGCGGCGTAGGAGGCGAGGATCGCCTCGCCGGTCTTGATCGTCTGCCCGTCCGGGAGGGCGATGTCGGTGCGGGCATAGCGCAGGGGAAGGTGCTTGACCGCGGGCTGGTGGCGCAGGGTCTCCTCGACTACGCCCTCCCAGGTGCAACGGCCGTCCCGGACGTGCGCCAGCTGCTCTGGCTCGGAGAGCAGGGTGGTGATGGCCTGGTCGATGACGTTGACGGTGGTCTCGTACCCGGCGCTGATCATCAGCAGGAGCGTGTCGCGCAGCTCGGCGTCGCTGAGGGCGGAGCCGTCGCCCTCCTCGTCGTGGGCGGCGATCAGCAGCGAGGTCATGTCCTCGCCGGGCTCGGTGCGCTTGATCTCGATCAGGGCGTCCAGCAGGCCGTACAGGGTGGCGGTGTTCGCGGCTTGTTCCTCGGCGGAGAGGTGGGTGGCGAATACGTTGTCCACCACGGTGCGGAACTCGGTGCGCCGGCCGGCGGGGACGCCCATGAGCTTGCCGATGACGGCGATCGGGAGCGGGTAGGCGAGGTGCTCGCGCAGGTCGGCCACCTCATCGGCCGGGAGGTCGTCGAGGTCGTCGAGGATGCCGTTCACGAGGATCTCGATGTCCGCCTGGAGGGCGGCGGTACGGCGGGCCGAGAGGGCGGGGGCGACCATGCGCCGCAGGCGGCTGTGGTTGCCGCCGTAGGCGGTGAACATGTTCTCCACCGCCACCCACAGGGCCAGCGGCCAGGTGGGGACCGTCTCGGCGAAGGCCGGCCAGTGGGCGCGGCCGTCCTTGGAGACGTCCTTGCTGGTCAGAAGCTGCTTAAGGAGGGCCGGGTCGGAGACGGACCAGGCGCGCACGCCGAGGATGTCCACGAGAGTGGCGGAGCCGCGCTCGCGCAGGGCCTGGTGTTCGGCGTCCGGGTCGGATCCGGTGGGGTCAAGGACGAGTATCTGCCGTTCGGACACGTTGGGGCCTCTTTCAGCTTGAGGGGAAGGTGACGGGGAGGGCGACCAGCGAGCGGTGGAAGGGGCCGGGGCGCCAGACGAGGTCGTCGCGGTGGCCGTCGAGGTCCATCTCGGGCAGGGCGTCGAGGACGTGGAGGATGGCGGTTTCGGCGATGAGGTAGGCGTGCGTGCTGGCCGGGCAGCCGTGCGGGCCGGCGCCCCAGGCGAGGTGGGCCCGGTTGCCCAGTGGCCGGTGGGCTCCCAGAGCAGGGTCGTTGTTGCAGGCGGCATAGCTGACGACCACCGGCTGGTCGGCGGGCAGCAGGTACCCGCCGATGTCGGCCGGGCGGGGCGGGTAGGACATCGCGAAGTTCGCGAGCGGCGGGTCGCGATAGAGGACGCTGTCCAGGGCCTCGCGGACGGAGGCGTCGCCAGCGTGCAGGTCACCGGAGAACTCACTGTTGGTGAGCATCTCCAGGAGGGTGTTCGTGATCAGGTTGGTCAGGGGCTCGATGCCCGCCCCGTACAGGGTGATGAGCTGCTGGCCCATCTCGGTGTCGTCCAGCCGGGCGACATGGACGAGGAGCCTGCTGGTCACGTCGTCGCCCGGCTCTCGGCGGCGCAGGGCGACGAGGTCCGCCACGGCCTGGGCCATGATCTGGTTGCCGATGGAGGCGTTGACCCCGTCGAAGATCTTCGCCATTCCGTCCGCGATCCGGTGGCCGACCTCGTCGGGGCAGCCGAGAAGGTGGCTGAGCGTCTGGAACGCGAGAGGCCAGGCGTACTGGGACAACAGGTCCGCCTTGCCGCTGCCCTTGAAGGCGTTGATGGTCTGCTCGGCAACCAGTTCGACGTGGGCTCGCAGCGCGTGCTGGTCGACAGCCACGAGGGCTTCCGTGTTCGCGGCCCGGTAGCGGGCGTGCTCGGCACCGGCCGAGCGCAGGGCGTTGGGGCGCCACTCCATCATCGGCCGGATGGGGCAGGTGTCGGGGACAGAGGTCTGCCACTGGCGCGGGTCGGCGGGGAAACGTTGCGGGTCGCCGAGGATGCGGCGAGCCTCCTCATAGCCGACGACCAGCGTGGCGGGCACGCCAGGGGCCAGGTCCACGGGGACCAGAGGGCCGAACTGCTCGCGCATGCGCTGGTAGGCGGCGTGCGGATTCTGGGCGAAGTCCGCTTCGTACAGGGGGATGCGGTGGGTCGCGGTGCTCACGGTCGGGGCTCCAGACGGTGCGCGAGACGGGCGAGGTATTCGGTGAGCTGGATCAGGGCCTGCATGCAGGACGCTCGCTCGCGGGCATCGCACACGGTCAGCGGCGTGTGTCCCTCCAGGGCGAGGGCCTCGTGGACTTCTTCGAGCGGGTGGCGGGGCGCGCCGTCGAACTGGTTGACCGCGACCGCGTAGGGGACGCCGTTCTCTTCGAGGAGGCCGAGGATTTCGTGGGAGGCGTCCAGGTCGCGGGGGTCGACGAGGACCAGGGCGCCGAGGGCGCCGATGATCAACTCCTGCCACAGGAAGCTGAATCGGGCCTGGCCGGGGGTACCGAACAGGTAGAGCACGAGGTCGTCGCTGAGGTGCTTGCGTCCGAAGTCCACGCCGACGGTGGTGGTGGACTTGGCAGGCGTGCGGGCCAGGTCGTCGACCAGGGCGCTCGCCCGGGTGATGGTTTCCTCCATGTGGACCGGAGGCACCTCGGAGACGCTGCCGACGAAGGTGGTCTTGCCCACGCCGAAGGCTCCGGCGACCACGATCTTCGCGGTAGCCGTCACCGTGCGCGCGACGAACCGGTCAGGCGTGAGCGCGGAGTCCATGGAGAACCCTTTCGATGAGTGAGGCCGGGGGCCGGTCGTCGTCCTGGCCCTGGGCGAGGGTCATGAGTCCGTGTCCGATGAGGTCGGCGACGAGAATCCGGGCGGTCGAGGGCGGGAGGGTGAGTGCGGAGGCGATCTCGGCGACGGCCAGCCCTCCGCCTTGCGCGGGTGCGAACAGGGCGAGCACGCGCCGTGCGTCCGGGTTGAGGCCGGGACGGGTGCCGGTCGCGGCGAAGACCAGGCTCTCCAGGCGCACGTCCTTGCTGGGGCGGGTACGTCCGCCCGTGCGGACGTAGGGCCTGACCAGATCCGGGTCCTGCCGCGGCCTGCTCATGCCAGCGGTGCTTCCGTGCCCCCGGCGATGCGTGTCTGGACACCCAGCTGTTCGCCCACGCTCGCGGCCAAGCGCAGGGCGGCCTCGCTGATCACCCCGATGTCCGCGTGAGGGCTGTCGGTGCGGACGGCGAGCATGGTGTTCTCGCCAGCCGGGATGAGCAGGGAGATGTGGTCGACCGACTCCATGACGAACTGGCGGACGCCCCCGCCGTTCGTCTCCCGGTCGTAGGCCCGCGATGCTCCCCACAGCGTGGAGGCGATGGCCGAGATCTTCTCGGCGCGCTCGCGCGGCAGCCGGTCGGTGTAGGCCGGGCTCATGCCGTCCGCGGCGACCAGCACGGCGTATTCCACGCCGGCGGTCTCCTCCAGGCTTTCGAGGAGCCAGCCGAGGTCCTTGTCGGTCATGCGTCGTGTCCTTGGTCGTTGTCGGCAGTGGGGACGTGGGTGCCCTGCTCGGCGCGGGCGCGCTGAGTGCCACGGGCCCAGGCGGCGATCACGCTCGCCCGCCCCGGCTCGGCGTTAGCAGGGCGGAGAACGGGAGCGGAGGCGGGTGCGGCGCGGCGGCTGCGCACCGTCAGTCCGCTGGCGGTCGTGCGGACAGCGGAACCCTCCTGGTCGGACTCCCCGGCCGTCGGCGGGACGGGGGTGAGCGCGGGTTGCGTGGCTACCGGAACCGGGGCGAGAGCAGGGAGCCGGCCGGACGGGGCGGAGGCGAGAGGAGCTGACGGGCCCTCCTGCGCCGCCTGCGAGGATGCCGGCGGCGCCTGGGGCGCCGTGGTGAGGAGGTCCTGGGGGAGGGTGAGGAGCGCGCGGGTGCCCAGAAGGGAGTTGGGCGCCTGGACATCGACCCGGAATCCGTAGGCGCGCGCGAGGGCGGCGGCGACTCGGAACCCGGTCTGCGGGCGGGCGCCGAGCTGCGTGATGTCGTCCGTGCGCTGCCCGGTGAGGATGTCCCGGGCGCTGTCGAGCTGCTCCGGCATCATCTGCAGGCCGCTGTCGTCCACGAAGACGGTGACTCCGTGGTGGCCCTGTTCGAAGGACACGTGCACTCTCGACTGTGGTGGCGAGAAGCGCAGCGCGTTGTCCAGCAGGAGCGCGAGGGCGTGCACCACGGGCCCGACCACGCGGGTCTTCACCGCGACGGTGAGTTCCTGGGGCTGTACGCGCTGGTAGTCCTCGACGTAGCCCATCGCGGCCCGCACCACATCGGTGAGCGTCGTCGTGGGCCAGTGCCGGGTCAGCTTGCCGCCGGCCAAGATGGTCCAGCCCTGAGCGACCAGCAGCATCTGCTGCACGGTGTGGTCGATATCGGTCAGCGTCTCGAACGCGGCGTCGTCCTCGTGCTCGCGCACGCCCTCGCTGACCTTGCGGCTGGTCTTGGCGGCCATGCCCACGAGCGCCGACGACACACTGCGCACTGCGGCCTCGGTCGACCGCACGGCAGTGGAACTTACCCGAGCGATCTCTTCCTGGGCGGCGGTGTGCGAACGCCGCAACTCCTCCGCCCCGAGCGTCTTCGCCTGCTCGATCTCCTGGTGCGCCGCGTACTGGATGTCGCGGATCACGGCCTGGACGACGCCGGCGGTGCCCTTGACCACGTTGGTCAGTTGCTCACCGACTGCGGTGCCGGCCAGTTCCGGTGCGGGGGCCGGCACCGTGATCCGACCGCCCGACTGGTGGATCTGGGGCAGCGTCTCGTGGACCAGCTTGTGCAGGGCACCCTCGGTGGCCTGTTGTTCGCGGGCCAGGAGGTGTGCCTGCCGCCGCGTCATCTGCCAGCGGTGGTGGGTAACCCAGGCCGCTGCCACGGCGACGATGGCCGCGGCGGCGAGCACGATGACCATGGTGGTGGCGGTCGTGTTCATCAGACACCCGCCGCCAAGAGCACGTCGGCCTCGGCTGCGAACGCCCCCGAGTCGAGCTGCTGCAGCAGCAGTGCGGACCCGATCACCCCGATGTGGCTGTACGCCTGCGGGAAGTTGCCCAGTTGTCGCCCGGTGGCTGGGTCGTACTCCTCGGCGAGCAGACCGAGGTCGGTGCGCAGGGCGAGGAGCCGGTCGAAGAGAGCGTGGGCTTCGTCCGGGCGGCCGGTCAGGGCGAGCGCGTCGACCATCCAGAACGAGCAGAGCAGGAAGGTCCCCTCGTCACCGTTCAGGCCGTCGAGCCCGATGCGGTCGGGTATCGCCGTACGAGGCCCTCCGGGGTGGACAGTTGCTGGCGTACTGCCTCCACCGTCCCGAGCACTCGGGGGTCGTCGGGAGGCAGGAATCCCACCCGGGGGATCAGCAGGAGGGCGGCGTCGATCTCATGTGATCCGTAGGACTGGGTGAAGGTGTTGCGGACCGGGTCGAATCCGAGCGTGCACACCTCCTGGTGGATGGCCGCGCGCAGTTCAATCAGGGCGAACAGGTCGGCGTCCAGGGCGCCGGATTCGACCAGGCGGATGGTCCGGTCGATCGCGGCCCAGGCCATGACCTTGGAGTGCACGAAGTGGCGGCGCTCACCTCGGATCTCCCAGATTCCCTCGTCGGGCGTCTGCCACCGCTCGGCGAGGTGCTCGACCAGTCGTTGGTGCAGGACCGCGGCGTCCCCGCAGCGGGCTACCCCGCATTGGTGGGCGAGGTACAGGGTCTTGATCACGTAGCCGTACACGTCGAGCTGCAGCTGGTCTACAGCCCCGTTGCCGATCCGGACCGGGCCGGAGTTCTCGTAGCCGGGCAGCCACCGCAGCTCCCGCTCCTGGAGACGCCTCGCGAGGTCTACAACATCGGCGGCGGTCTCCGGCAGCGGCGAACCCTCGTCCAGCACGAGCGCCACTGTCTCCGCCGCGGCCACCGCTTGATTGCGCTGTGAAACCGGCTCGACAGCAATGCGGCCCTTCCTGTTGGACGCGACGCGTTGACAGGCGTCCTGGCGGGGAGCCAGCGAGAGACGCATGACACAACTCCTGTTCGGATCAAGCCAAGTTGATCGGGGTTCGCCGTGCGGGGGTGACGGTCGTCGTGCAAAGTGAGTGATCCGGTCGCTACGTTGAGCGAACCGTGAATCCCCGTTGGGGGGTATGCCTGCGCGACCGACGAGGCCGTCAAAGGCGTCAAAGATCATTTCGGAACCGAGGGGCAGCCCATGGCCCGTGTGCGAAACGTCGCCCTCGCCGCACTTCTGCGCGAAGCGGGCTGGTCTCAGCCGCAAGCAGCCGCAGCGGTCGCCCGGGTAGCCGCGGAGAGCGGGATGCGTGAGCTGGAGGCCATCTCCCGCTCGCACATCGCCATGTGGGTGCAGGGCACGCAGCCGAGCGGTCAGGCACCTCATATCCTTCGCGAGACGCTGTCCCGCAGGCTTGGCCGCCGCCTCACCCTGGCCGACCTCGGGCTGGAAGGTGAAGCGACAGGCAAGACCGACAGCGGTTCCGACTGGAGCGTCGAGCCTCTGACCGTGCTGGCCGAGCTGGGAAGCGACGACCTCGATATGCACCGACGCAAGCTGCTGGCGACCGCCGCGTACTCGGCCGCCGGCCTCGCCTTGCCCACCGCCTCGTGGTGGGCAGCCGCTCCTGCCGCGGCGGCGAAGCGCCCAGCAGTCTCGCCCCGACTGGTGACACAGGCCGACATCGACGATGTCCGCGATCTGACGACCTTCTACTCCGCGCGTGACCAGCAGCGCGGTGGAGCCTCGGGACGCTCGGCCCTCGCCGGCCATCTTCGCGACGAAGCGGTGCCCCTGCTCGGCAGCAGGTTCCGCACGGAGCAGCTTCGTCGCGACACCTACTCGGCCGTGGCGGAGATGACCTATTTGTCGGGGTGGATGGCGTTCGACGCCTCCGAGCACCGCACCGCCCAGCGCTACCTCACTCTCGCCGCCCGCATAGCGGCCGAAGCGGGCGACGGGCCGCTCGGCGGCCACATCCTGCGCGCCCTCGCGCACCAAGCCGTGGACCTTGGACACCCCCGCCGTGCCCTCGTCCTGGCCGACGCCTCCATGAACCGCGACCGCTACGGCCAAGCTAGCCACCGCGAGAAAGCACTGCTCGCGATCGTTCACGCACGAGCCCTCGCGGCCGACGGCGACCGCGCCGGCACTCTCGCCGCCATCAGCCGTGCAGAGCGGGACCTCTCCCGCGCCGACAGCAACGACGCTCCGGGCCGCATGAGCTTCTTCCAGGAAGCCTCCCTGGCCCACGAGACAGCCTGCGCCCTGCGCGACATGGGCCAGCCGGTGGACGCGGAAATCCACTTCCAGCGCAGCGTGGCCACGCGCCGCCGCCAGCAGTACGCCCGCACCCACAGCGTGACCCTCGGCTACCTCGGCGCCGTCCAGGTTCAGCAGGGACGCCTCGACGAGGCGTGCGCCACCTGGAACCAGGCCCTCGACGCCATGGCCGGTGTCCATTCCGGCCGCGCCCGCGACGTCATCGTCCGCATGCAGAGCGACCTCTCGCCCGTCCGGCAACGCGGCGGTCGCCATGTCGCCGAACTGGACCACCGGGCACGGGGCATGCTGCGCACCATAGGCTGACCACAGAGCAGGTTCGCCGCGCTGGCCGGGGGCCGGCGTGCACGCTACGCCGAGGGAGAGGAACGAGCGCCGATGGCGACGTACGAGGCCGAGTCGATCGCAACAGTCGTCGGGGGCCACACCCGCGTTCAGGACGACTACCAGGGCGGGGTCGAATCGATCATCCGGCTCGACGACGCGTACCCTCTCGAAACGCTGCAGGGAATCGAAGAGTTCTCCCACCTGACGGTGACGTGGCGCTTTCACCTGGCGCGACCCGAAGACGTCGAGCTCCACGCGCGCAGCCCACGGGGAAACCAGAACTGGCCGCCGACAGGTACGTTCGTCCACCGCAACCACCGACGCCCCAACCAACTGGCCATCAGCTACCCGCGGTTGCTCAAGGTCGAAGGCCGGGACCTGCTGGTCACCGATCTCGACGCCGTAGACGGAACGCCCGTGATCGACCTGGCACCGTACTTCGAACAGATGGGACCTCGGGGCCCGATCCATCAGCCCGCGTGGCCTGGCGAGATGCTCGAACCGAATTACTGGGCGAAGGCAAGCGAACGGCCCTCGGAGCGCCCTGCGTAACGGGAGTGACCGAGCTGTGCTGCTCGTCGTTTGGCTGGTCGGGGACCAGCTGGAGGTCTGACTCAAGCCGCAGCCCTCGCGTACCGGAACTCACACCAAGTTTCCTCGCCGCTGCTCTCCCACGCGTCTGAGATCGCATTGACAAGCCGGATTCCGCGACCGGATTCACCGTCGGGTCCGGCTTCCTTGAGTACAGCGGGGGCCGGGTTGCGGTCGGTTACCGAGACACGCACCACCTCGACGGTCACCGTGACCCGGAGCACGACTTCGCCCTCACCGTGAACCATGGCGTTGGTGACCAGCTCCGAAACGGCCAGCACGACGAACCCCGCCACCGGCGGCGAAACGCGGCACCGTCGCAGGAACGCCCTGGTTGTCTGCCGCATCTCCCCAGCTTTCGTGGGATCCGGAAGAAAGGCCGCCTGACAGGCATGGGGTGCCGCCGGTATGTCGGCCCAGGCCGATGTGCTGCGTCGGTCCTCCTGGGCCGGCCTCACACACGACATGCCTGCTGTGGCCGCAGAACTACGGATGCCCCCGCCGGGCGGGGTCGCCTCTTCGAACCTGGTCATGGGGGCTATCGCACCGCGCGGCGACGCCGTCGACCAGGGGAATCCAGAGGGGGAAAAATCTGTCAAGGGGGGAAACCGAAGGGGGAATTGAGGCCATGATTGGATTCCGCCCACCAACAGAGGTCACACTCATGCCAGATCCGTTCGCCGACCTGCTCCTCCGGCTTCGGCAGGATGCGGGCCGGACGCAGGAGGAGCAGGCAGACGCGATCAACGCTGTCTCCGGCCGGGACACCATGACCCGCCGAGAGATCAGCCGCTATGAGAACTTTGAGAACATTCCCACCAATCACACAATCGGCCATATCGCGGCGGCCTGCGGTGTCCCCTTCGAGGAACTACAGCGGGAGGCTAAGGCTGCCCGCGCTCGGAAGAGAAAGGGGCATGCCAATGCAGGGGAGGATCAGGACGCCGTGAAGCGTCGCACGCTGCTGGGTGGTGCCGCCATCGGCGTGAGCGCGGCTGCCGAGCCCTGGGGGCGCCTCGCCTTCGCCCTCAGTAAGGGGTCCAAGATCGATTCGCCCTCCGCCGTCGCGCTCATCGACCGGGCTGCTGAACTGCACGTCCAGGAACTCAATCTCAGCGCCCGGCGACTACAAGGCACGGTCGAGTCGCATCTTGACGCGATCACCTCGGCCCTGCCCCGTGCCGGCGAGCACGAGCGGGCTCTCACTATCGCTGCCGGAGAAACCGCCGCTCTGGCCGGTTGGGTGGCCTGGGACCTGGGTGAGCACGACAAAGCCGACGCCTACTACAAGGTCACGTCGCAGTGCGCGGCGACTGCCGGGCACCCTCCACTCCGAGCCCTGGCTCTGACCTATAGCAGCTACGGCGCCTCGACGCCGAAGGCGAAGTTGGAGTCCCTTTCCCAAGCGGCCAGCGACGTGCGAGGTCACGGCAACGCTACTGCTGCCGCCTGGGTCCTCGGCAGGCACGCGGAGGAAGCTGCGGCGGCCGGCGACGAGACGGGGGCGCTCCGGGCCTTGGAGCGAGCGCGCTTCGCCTACGACTTCGCGGATCACACCAGTGAGCAGGCGTGGGTCCGGTTTGTGACCCCGTACCGCATGGACTCGTTGGCCCTCTCCGTCTACGGTCAGTTGGGGAGTCCCGAACTCACCGCTACAGCAGACACAGCAGTCGACCGCCTCGGAGACGAACTCCCGGACGGAGGCGTCGTGGTTCTCGGTGATCTCGCTTCGGCCGTGCTGCGTGGAGGTGACGTTGACCAAGGGGTCTACGTGTCACGCCAGTTTGCCGCAGCAGCACAGGCCAAGCCCAACACGATGGGCAAGGAGCGCGCAGTGACCATCGCAGCGTCGCTCCCCGACAGCGAGCGGGAACTCGCCGTGCACCTCCGGCAGTTCGCATCCTGAGTCCCCTCGCGCGGTACGCGGGCAAGCCCAGGACGCGGAACGCCGTCGTTCGGCCGGCCCGTCGCTCCTCAGCCCTGTGCTGTCTCCTCGACCACCCAGGACAGGTACGCCTCCGACCCTCCGGTCACGGGCAGCGTGATCCACTGGGGGATGTCATACGGGTGCTTCTCGTGCAGCCACGCCTGCAGTGCCGGGAGACGGTCCGTCGTAGTCATGTACGAGATCCGCCACTCCTGCGCCGTCTCGACCTTCCCCTTCCACCAGTAGAAGGCGGTGATCGGCGCATCGATGTGAACGCCCGCTGCCAGCTTGCTCTCGACCGCGCCCCGGGCCAGCGCCTTCGCCTGATCCTCGTCGTCACTGGTCGTCTGCGCGATCACAATCTCGTTGGCCATGCAACTACCTCTCCAGCTCGGGTACCGCGACCCTACCCAGCCGTCCAGGGCACACCGAAAGCCGGTCGCCAACCGTGAAGGTGAGTGGGGCTCGACCACGACGTGGATCAGTCAGTCGGCAGCGTGTCATTCGGGGTTGCGCGTCGCTTCGGCACTGCGGTGGCAGGTCCACTCATCAATGAGGTTGTGCGGCTGCATGATGCAGGCGCCGGCGCATCCCTTGCACCTCCATAAGTCCACGACAAGAGGACTTCATGCAGGCCGCCGACGGGCATTCGCTCACGGCAGACGAGAAATAGGACGACAGGACTGGATACCTCCGCCGGGGCCATGTCAACGTACAACGTCCCGGAAAACACCAGGCCAGGATGCGCAGATACTCCGCTGCGGCCCGGGTTGCGAAATATCTCGGAATCCTGCACCGCGTGTGACTGCCTTGCTGGCATGGCCCCTACTTGGGAGGTTCGCCTGTCTGCCCCCGCTATTCGACGGCTCGCTTCACTTCACCCGCTCTCTTTGCCCTCGGCGCACTGAACGCCTGGCACGGCCAGGCGGCGGGCGACTATGGCGCCGTCTCCACCGGGCTGTGCGTACGCGCTGCCGGCCTCTTCGGCGAGGACTTGCTGCAATGCGGCTACCGACGCGATAGGGCCGTCCTCGCACATGCTGCGGTGCACCCGGAGCTGCAACTCGGCATGTGGCCCCGTGCCATCGGGGTTCCTGAGCGTTTCGTGGTGCGGAAACTCGGGGGCGTGACTGACAGCGCGGGACAAGCCTCTGGCGGAGCGCGAGCGCAACATAGGCCACGATCGCCGGTTAGCCAAACCGGTGATCGTGGTGACCATTACTTCCATGCCTGCACGATCGCTGCTCCTTCCATCTGCCGCACCCGCTCCTGCTGGCGCCATACGCGCCGCATTCCTCAACGTCAAGGAGGCCGCCGAGTATCTCGGCCTTTCACCGCACACGCTCTACGTCTGGCGGCACCGGCGGCAGGGGCCGCCGAGCTTCCGCATGGGTCCTCGCGGTCGCGTCATGTACCGCCGAGAAGCCGTCGACGCCTGGATCCGTGAACAGGAGCAGGCCGACTCCCGCTCCAACGCCGTCCTGAGCCCGCTGAGCGCCACTCCTCAGCAACGGCCCAGCCGAATCCCCAACGCCTAACGCTCCCACGCCTCAGAGCGCCGTTTCCCCTCGACAAGGAGTATCACCTGGCCGGCTACATCGAAGATCGTTGGATCAAGAAGAAGAAGGACCCGATAACCGGGCAGAGGGAAAGAACCGCTCGCTACGGCAAGGGGAAGCGGTACAAGGTCGCCGGTATCCCCGGAGTCCGGGATCGCTCCTTCGACACGTTGGAGGACGCCAAGGCGTGGCTTCGTCGAGCAGCCACGGACGAAGAGCGGGGCGAGTTTGTGGACCCGCGCGACGGATCCATCACACTTGCCGACTACATCGCGATGCACTGGGCGCCGGGCAGGGGCGGAGTTCCGAAGACCCAAGACAACCAGGAGCGGAGAGCGCGCCTTCACATCATTCCGCACCTGGGTCAACTCCCCCTCAGGAACATCACGGCGGCGGATCTGCGCGCTTACATAGCCAAGTTGCAGTCAACCGTCTCCTCGGTCGACTACCAGCGCGGCATTCTGTCCGAGCTCTCCTCCATTCTGGAAGCGGCTGTTGACGACAAGCGGCTGGCCAGGAACCCCATGCACGCGAAGTCCGTGCGGTGGCCGAAGGCGCCGCAAGAGCGACGCGACGCGTGGCGATTGGAGACGGCGCTGCGAGTTCGCGACGTCATCAGCCCACGAAACCGGATAGCCGTCGTAGTCGGCCTGGGATGCGGGCTCCGTCAGGGCGAGGTGTTTGGGCTGAGCCCGGAGGACATCGACTACGCGCGAGGCGTCCTGCACGTCCGCCGCCAAATCCAGGTGATCCGTGGAAGGCTGTACTTCGCACTGCCGAAAGGGAAGAAGACACGTACCGTCGACATGCCCTCCTCAGTGGCCGAGGAGCTGAAGCGTCATGTCGAAGCGTTCCCACCGGTGGAAGTGGAGCTTCCGTGGGGGAAGCCGGAGGGTCAGGCGAGGAAGTTCTCGCTGCTGCTCACCACACGATTCGGCAACGCCATCGCGGTGAACACGTGGAACACCTACACCTGGAAGCCCGCGCTGGCAGAGGCCGGCATCATCCCACCGCGCGCCGAGAGAGCGAAACCCTGGCAGTGGGCGGCGGCCCCGAAGGACGGCTTCCATGTGCTGCGGCACACCTATGCCTCGCTCATGCTGGAGGCTGGAGAGTCCGTCGTGACCTTGGCGCGGTGGCTCGGGCACTCCTCGCCCGCGATCACCCTCGGTTACTATGCTCACTTCATGCCGGAGGCCGGAAGCAAGGGGCGCATCGCCATCGACGGACTGCTCGGGGAGCGGGGAGATCGGGAGGCCAGCCGAAACTCCCCAGATTCTCCCCAGGCCCGTTGACGGGTGATTCCCGCTGTTACGCCCCTCTAGGGTTGACCGTGGATTGCAAGGCTGAAGAGATGGGTGGCCTGGGAATATGCTGAATGAGGTCACCGCGACCCGCTACGTCACACCACTGCGCGAAGGCGGGTCGCTCCCCGGCATTGTCGAGGCCGACGATCTCGGTACGTACGTCATGAAGTTCACCGGGGCGGGGCAGGGCCGCAAGACCCTCGTGGCCGAGGTCATCTGCGGCCGGCTCGCCCGCCGGCTCGGGCTGCGGGTGCCCGACCTGGTGCAGATGCAGCTGGACCCGGTCATCGGACTCGGTGAACCGGACCAGGAAGTGCAGGAGCTCCTCAAGGCCAGCGGCGGCCTCAACCTCGGGATGGACTATCTGCCCGGGTCGATCGGCTTCGATCCGCTGGCCTACGCGATGGACCCGCTGGAGGCGGGCCGGGTGGTCTGGTTCGACGCGCTGGTCAACAATGTGGACCGCTCCTGGCGGAACCCCAACATGCTGGTCTGGCACGGCGATGTGTGGCTCATCGACCACGGCGCGACGATGATCTGGCACCACAACTGGCCCACGGCGCAGGCGGCCGCTGCGAAGCCGTACAACGCCTCCGACCATGTACTCGCACCCGTCGGGCCCGACGTCGCCGCGGCCGCCGCCGAGCTCGCGCCGCGCGTGAGCGAGGAGCTGCTGACCGAGGTCGCGGCCGACGTCCCCGACGAATGGCTGGTCGACGAGCCGGGCTTCGACAGCACCGACGCGCTGCGCCGCGCCTACGTCGAGGCGCTGCTGCCGCGCGCGGCAACGATCCACACCCGCATCACGCTCGGGGCCCCGCGCGAGGACAGGCCGTCGCAGGCCCCTGGCTGGCTGACCGGACGCGGCAAGAGCGACAAGAGCGACAAGAGCGGCGGCGCCAGGTGAGCGAGCGGGACGTCTTTGAGTACGCGCTGCTGCGCGTGGTGCCGCGCGTCGAGCGCGGCGAGCAGTTCAACGCGGGCGTACTGGTGTACTGCCGCGCCAAGTCCTTCGTCGCCGCCCGCACCCACCTCGACGAGGGCAAGCTGCGGGCGCTGGATCCGGAGGCGGACGTGGCGGGGGTCCGGGCCGCTCTGCGTGCGGTTGAGGGCGTCTGCTGCGGCGGCGCGGAGGCCGGTCAGGCCGCGGGCGACGACGCCGGACGGCGGTTCCGGTGGCTGATCGCGCCGCGCAGTACGGTCGTCCAGCCGGGGCCGGTCCACACCGGGCTGACGACCGACCCCGAGGCCGAGGTCGAGCGGTTGCTCGAGCTGCTGGTGCGCTGAGGGGTGTCACAGGACCCGTGGGCCGTTGACACCGAGTGCCAGGGCTTCTAGCGTCTCGTCTGCTGAGAGACTAAGCGGTTGCTCACCGATCGAGCCGCATCGGAGCGCATCGGCAGGAGCCGCACCCAAGGGCGAGGAGAACCAGCATGTCCACCACCGAGCAGCGCGTCGCGATCGTGACCGGGGCGGCGCGCGGCATTGGCGCCGCCACCGCCGTACGGCTGGCCGCGGAAGGCCGCGCCGTAGCCGTACTCGACCTTGACGAGGCGGCCTGCAAGGACACCGTCGAGAAGATCGGCGCGGCGGGTGGCAAGGCCATCGCCGTCGGCTGCGACGTCTCCGACAGTGCCCAGGTGGAGGCCGCCGTCGCGCGGGTCGCCGCCGAGCTCGGAGCTCCCACCATCCTCGTGAACAACGCGGGCGTGCTCCGCGACAACCTGCTGTTCAAGATGAGCGACACCGACTGGGACACCGTGATGAACGTGCACCTGCGGGGAGCGTTCCTGATGTCGCGCGCCTGCCAGAAGCACATGGTGGACGCGAACTTCGGCCGGGTCGTCAACCTGTCCAGCAGCTCCGCCCTGGGCAACCGGGGACAGGCGAACTACGCTGCGGCCAAGGCGGGGCTCCAGGGCTTCACCAAGACGCTCGCCAAGGAGCTCGGCAAGTTCGGCATCACCGCGAACGCCGTGGCGCCCGGCTTCATCGTCACCGAGATGACCGCCCAGACCGCCGCGCGCGTCGGCATGGGATTCGAGGACTTCCAGGCCGCCGCCGCCACCCAGATCCCCGTCCAGCGCGTCGGAAAGCCCGAGGACATCGCGAACGCGATCGCCTTCTTCACGGGCGAGGAGGCCGGCTTCGTCTCCGGCCAGGTCCTGTACGTCGCCGGCGGCCCGCTCAACTGACGCGAATCAAGGGACTAGGGACTAGGGACACGATCATGACTGGACAGGCACAGGGCCAGGTACCGGACAGCGGGAAGGTCGCCCTCGTCACGGGCGCCAGCCGCGGCATCGGTTACGGCGTCGCCGAGGCGCTGGTCGCCCGCGGCGACCGCGTCTGCATCACCGGCCGCAACGAGGACGCGCTGAAGGAGGCCGTCGAGCGGCTCGGCCCCGACCGCGTCATCGGCGTGGCCGGCAAGGCGCACGACGTGGCGCACCAGGCCGTCGCGGTGGAGCGCACCATGGAGGCGTTCGGCCGGGTGGACTTCCTGGTGAACAACGCCGGCACGAATCCGGTCTTCGGCCCGATCGCCGAGCTCGACCTCGATGTGGCGCGCAAGGTCTACGAGACCAACGTGATCTCGGCACTCGGGTTCGCGCAGCAGACCTGGAAGGCCTGGCAGAAGGAGAACGGCGGCGCGATCGTCAATATCGCCTCCGTCGCCGCCATCTCCGCCTCGCCGTTCATCGGCGCGTACGGCATGAGCAAGGCGGCGATGGTCAACCTGACCCTCCAGCTGGCCCACGAGATGGCGCCCCTGGTACGGGTCAACGCGATCGCCCCCGCCGTGGTGAAGACCAAGTTCGCCGAGGCCCTGTACGAGGGCCGCGAGGCGGAGGCGGCGGCCGCCTATCCGCTGGGCCGGCTCGGCGTTCCGCAGGACATCGGGGGCGCGGCCGCGTTCCTCACTTCGGACCAGTCCGACTGGATTACTGGACAGACGCTGGTCGTGGATGGTGGCATCTTCCTTAACGCCGGAGTCCACTGACCGGTTTAGGTACGTATTGAGGCAAGTGCCCCGTCGATCCTGCCCGTTGATTCGGCGGGGCACTGCGGTATGGTCGGCCGACCCATGGCTGATCGAGGAGCGTGCACGTGTTCAACCGGACCAGACGTCTGCAGACCGCTGCGGCCCTTGCGTCCATATCCCTGCTCACCGGGTGCGGCCTGCTGTCCGACAGCGGCGGTGAAGATGAGCAGAAGATCACCGTCGGTACGACGAGTGCGCCCAGCACGCTCGATCCTGCCGCGGCATGGGACGATTCGTGGGAGTTGTACCGGAATATCTACCAGACTCTCCTGAGTTTCCCCACTGGATCCACCAAGCCGCAGCCGGACGCGGCCGAAAGCTGCAAGTTCACCGACGCGGCCAACGAGTCCTACCGCTGCGAGCTCCGGAAGGGCCTGAAGTTCTCCAACGGCGAGCCGCTCGACGCCGCAGCGGTCAAGCACTCGATCGACCGGATCATGAAGATCGACTCGAAGACCGGCCCGAAGGCCCTCCTGGGCAGCCTGGAGCGGGTGGAGACGAGCGGGGACCTGACCGTCGTCTTCCATCTGAACACGCCCGACGCCACCTTCCCCTTTGTCCTCGCCACGCCCGGCGCCTCCCTCGTCAGTCCCAAGGACTACCCGGCGGACAAGCTCCGCGAGGACGGGAAGATCACCGGGTCCGGCCCGTACGTTCTGGAGTCGTACGAGGAGGGCGCCAAGGCCGAGCTGGTGAAGAACCCCGCGTATGAGGGCTTCGCCGAGCGGAAGAACGACGCCGTCACGATCCGCTACTTCGAGGAGTCCGAGGGGATGATCTCGGCACTGAAGAAGAAGGAGATCGACGCCACCTACCGCGGAATCACGGCCGAAGCGATCGAGGACATGGAGGGGCCGCAGTCCAAGGACAGCGGTATCCAGCTGATCGAGACGGTCGGCGCCGAGATCCGTTTCCTGGTCTTCAACCCCAAGGACCCCGCGGCCAAGAACCCGGCCGTCCGCAAGGCCGTCGCCCAGGTCGTCGACCGCAACGCGCTGATCTCGAGGGTCTACCAGGGCACGGCCGAACCGCTCTACTCGATGGTCCCCAAGGGCGTGGCCGGCCACACCACGCCGTTCTTCGACACCTTCGGCGAGCCGGACGCCGCCAAGGCGAAGAAGACCCTTCGCGACGCGGGCATCACCGAGCCCGTGGAGCTCACCCTGTGGTTCACGACGGACCGCTACGGATCCTCCACCGCGGCGGAGTTCGCCGAGCTCAAGCGCCAGCTCGAAGCCGGCGGGCTGTTCAAGATCACCCTGCACAGCCGCCCGTGGAAGGACTTCCAGGACGGCTACCAGGACGGCGAGTACCCGGTGTTCGGCCGCGGCTGGTTCCCGGACTTCCCGGACCCGGACAACTTCATCGCCCCGTTCGTAGGCGGCGCGGACAACGCGCTCGGTACGCCGTACGACGTGCCCGAGATCACCTCGACGCTGCTGCCCAAGTCGCGCCGGGAGAGCGACCGTGGAGCCGTGAGCAAGGAGTTCGAGCGGGCGCAGGAGATCCTCGTCGAGGACGTCCGGTTGCTCCCGCTCTGGCAGGGCAAGCTGTACATCGCCGCGCAGGAGGACATCGCAGGCGGGGAGCGGGCGCTCGACCCGCAGACGGTCATGCAGATGTGGGAGCTGTACCGCAAGACCAGCTGGTAGGACCGGCTGTCAGTGGTCGCCGGTAGGTTCTTCAGGACAAGAAGTGATCGCATACCGGAGGTTGTTGACGTGACCGACAAGCTGCCCGAGTCCTGGCTCGGCGTCCTCGGTGAGGAACTGGACAAGCCCTACTTCAAGGAGCTCACCGAGTTCGTGGAGAAGGAGCGGGCGAACGGTCCCGTCTACCCGCCTCGCGGGGAGGTCTTCGCGGCCCTCGATGCGACGCCGTACGACCGGGTCAAGGTTCTGGTGCTGGGCCAGGACCCGTACCACGGAGAGGGGCAGGGCCACGGGCTCTGCTTCTCCGTGCGGCCCGGCGTGCGGACGCCGCCGTCCCTGCGGAACATCTACAAGGAGATGCACGAGGAGCTGGGGCACCCCGTCCCGGACAACGGCTATCTGATGCCGTGGGCCGAGCAGGGAGTCCTCCTGCTCAACGCCGTGCTCACGGTGCGGGCCGGCGAGCCCAACTCGCACAAGGGGATGGGCTGGGAGAAGTTCACGGACGCGGTGATCCGCGCGGTGGCCTCCCGGCCCGACCCGGCCGTCTTCGTCCTCTGGGGGGCCTACGCCCAGAAGAAGCTGCCGCTGATCGACCAGGAGCGGCACACGGTGGTCAAGGGAGCCCACCCCTCCCCGCTGAGCGCGCGGAAGTTCTTCGGATCCCGCCCGTTCACCGCGATCAACGAGGCCGTCGCCGCCCAGGGCCACGAGCCGGTCGACTGGCGCATCCCGAACCTGGGCTGACCGGCGCAGTGCCGCCGGGGCCGTCCCCGAGCCTGAACCGGATTGTCAGTGCGTCCGGCTAGCGTCTGGATCATCGGACTCGGCGTACGGCCCCGGGAGGCAGCAGTGACGGAGCAGCAGGAGTCGTCGGAAGACGTCGTCATGACCCGGATCGGGCAGGCGCTCATGCTTCTCCACGGCGGGGACCGCGAGGAGGCGCGCAACCGGTTCGGTGCGCTCTGGTCGGAGATCGGCGAGAACGGCGATCCACTGCACCGCTGCACGCTCGCTCACTACATGGCCGACACCCAGGACGATCCCGCCGACGAGCTCGCCTGGGATCTGCGGGCGCTGTCGGCGGCCGACGGGCTGAGCGAGGAGCGGTTGGCACAACACCATGCCACGCTCGCGGTGCGCGCCTTCTACCCCTCGCTCCATCTCAATCTCGCCGCCGACTATGTCAAGCTCCAGCGCCCGGACGCCGCGCGGGTCCACCTCGACCGGGCGCGGGCCGCGACCGGCACCCTCGCGGACGACGGATACGGCAACGGCATCCGCGCCGCCGTCGAGCGTCTGGAGGCGCGGATGGCCGGCGAGCGCGGTTCCGGCCCGCTCCCGGGTCAATTCCCGTAGGTGTCCCGGCAGATACGGCTCTCGGGACTGTCCGCCCGCCAGCCGCCGTACTCCCGGCCGAGGGCGCAGACGTCAACGGTCTCCACCGGCGTGGACGGCAGCACGCGCCGCGGGGTACGGGTCTCGTCGGCCGGCTGCCGGGGTTCGACGCGCGGCGGACTCGGGGGCACGGCAGCGGACGGCCGTTCGGGCGGCGGCTGGACCGGGCGGGTGGACGCCGGCTCCGGGACCGGCGTCCTTCCGGCGGCATCCAGCGCCTCACGGGCGGGGGCCTGTACGAACTTCGGCTCGGCCTCCCGGGTGAGCCGAGGCTCGTGGCGGGCCGGTACGGGGGAGGGGGTGGCCGGGTCCACGCTCACACAGCCGGAGACGGCCGAGACGGCCACTCCCAGCAGGAGCGTCGTCGTGGTTCGGGTTCGGTGCACCCGCGCAACTCTGCTGGTCGCGGGCGTCCGTGGAGGCCCGGCGAGCGGAAATGCCCCCGCAAGGGTGACGACGGCCGAACAGGGCCTACTCGCCCGTCGCCCCGTCGACCTGCTCGCGTATGAGGTCCGCGTGGCCGTTGTGGCGCGCGTACTCCTCGATCATGTGCGTGTACACCCAGCGCAGGTTGAACAGTTCCCCGGTGCGGCCGTCCTTGCGGACGGTGAGCTCGTCGAGCTTGCGGGCCGCGGCTACCGCGCGGGAGCGGGCGATCTCGGCCTGCCAGGTCGCCTCTGCCTCCGCCCAGGTGTCGGCCTCGGAGAGATGGAACTCGCCGTCCGGGTCCTCCTCGCTGTAGTAGATCGGCGCGGGCTCCTCGCCTGCCGTCACCACGGCGAACCAGTGCCGCTCCACCTCCGACAGATGCCGGACGAGGCCCATCAGGGAGAGGGCGGACGGGGCGAGGGGCGTCCGCCGCAGCTGCTCGTCGCTGAGCCCCGCACACTTCAGGGCCAGGGTGGCCCGGTGGTAGTCGAGCCACCCGTCGAGCATCGCGCGCTCGTCGGCGGAGGGGAGGGGCTCGTCGCGCCCAGGTGTCGTCATGGCCGCCATCCTGGATGAACGCCCAGCTCAGCGCCACGGATTAAGCTTCCGGCGGTCCGGTCCGTATGCTGCCGGGACAGGGAGCGCTCGAACGGCAAACGCTCGAACGGCGACGCGACAGGGAGGCACAGGTGAAGGTCGGCTGCATCGGACTCGGTGATATCGCGCAGAAGGCATACCTGCCCGTACTCACCACTCGGCCGGGCGTCGAACTGCACCTGCAGACCCGGACCCCCGCCACGCTCTCCAGGGTCGCGGACAGCCACCGCATCCCCGCGGAGCACTGCCACACCACCTTGGAGTCCCTGCTCGCCGAGGGCCTGGACGCCGCGTTCGTCCACGCGCCGACGGCCGTGCACCCCGAGATCGTCACCCGGCTCCTCCAGGCGGGCGTCGCGACGTACGTCGACAAGCCGCTCGCGTACGAAATCGACGACTCACGTCGACTGGTGGAGCTGGCCGAGCAGCGCGGCACCGGCCTCGCCGTCGGCTTCAACCGCCGCTACGCACCCGGCTACGCGCAGTGCATCGAGCACCCCCGCGAGCTGATCCTGATGCAGAAGAACCG
This sequence comes from Streptomyces sp. A3M-1-3, assembly GCF_024213665.1. Classification (GTDB taxonomy): domain Bacteria; phylum Actinomycetota; class Actinomycetes; order Streptomycetales; family Streptomycetaceae; genus Streptomyces. Next base: position 34,059 of record NZ_JANAVP010000031.1, on the reverse strand, counting down.
GGTCGGCCTGCCCGAGGACCCGCGCACGCTCGTCCTCGACGACTTCATCCATGTCGTCGACACCCTCCGCTTCCTGCTGCCCGGCACCGTCGACCATGTCGACGTACGTGCCCGGATCCGCGACGGGCTCATGCACCACGTCGTGCTCCAGCTCTCCGGCGACGGTTTCACCGCAATCGGGACGATGAACCGGATGAGCGGCTCCACCGAGGAGATCCTGGAGGTCTCGGGCCAGGACACCAAGCGCCAGGTCGTCAATCTCGCCGAAGTCATCGACCACCGGGGCCAGCCGACCGTCCGCCGGCGCGGCGACTGGGTGAGCGTCGCCCGCCAGCGCGGAATCGAGCAGGCCGTGCTCGCCTTCCTTGACTCAGTGCGGGCCGGAAAGGTACTCAGCGCCCAGGACGCGCTGCAGACCCATGAGCTCTGCGAGCGGGTGGTACGGGCAGCCCTCGAGCAGGCCGCCTGAGCGAGCGTACGCCCTCGACCGCGCACAGCACGGCCAGGACGGCCAGCGCCCCGTAGACCGCCCAGTCGCCAAGGCTGACGTAGGGCGTGGTGCCGCGAGCCAGCGGGATCTCGTACACGGCGGCGGCACTGCGGTCCGTGCCCAGGAGCACACCCGCGCGCTCGCCGCGCGGCCCGTAGACGGCACTGACCCCGGTGAGCGTGGCATGGACCATCGGGCGGCCTGTCTCGGCGGCCCGCAGGGCTGCGAGGGAGGCATGCTGCTCGGGCGCCCAGCTGCTCTGGAAGGTCGAGGTCGCCGACTGGGCGACCAGCAGCCGCGCGCCGTCCCGGGTGAGGTGACGGCTCATGTCGGGGAACGCGGACTCGAAGCAGACCAGCGGGCCGATCCGCAGGCCCTCCTCGCCGGGCAGCCGCATCACCACCGGCTCCGTGCCGCGCCTGCGGTCCTCGGCGGCCGCCTTTCCCACCGAGGTCACCCAGCCCAGCAGCGAACGGGCCGGGATGTACTCGCCGAACGGAACCAGGCGCATCTTGTCGTACCGGTCTCCGGTCGGACCGCCGGGAGCGACGAGCACCGAACTCTTGAAGATGCCGGGCCGGTCGGAGCGCCGGGCGTCGACATTCACCAGCAACGGAGCCTCGACCTCGGCGGACAGGGCGGCGACGCGTTGGGCGAGATCGGGCCGGTCGGCCAGATCCGCCCCCACACTGCTCTCGCCCCACACCACGAGGTCGAGGTCACGCCCGTCCAGCGCGCGGGTCAGCTCCTCACTGCGCGCGAACCGGCGGTCCGCGCCGCCCACGCCGTCGATGATGCCCGGCTGGACCACCGCGACACGGGTGAGGCCGGACGGCTCGGGGCGCGGAGCCCACACCCAGACCGAGCCCACCCCGACCGCACACACCACCACCCCCGACACCGCCGCGGTACGCGCCGACTCCACCGCCACCAGCGCCGTGACCGCCGTGTTCAGCGCGACCACGAGCAGGCTCACCAGCCATACCCCGCCGACCGAGGCCACCCGCAGAGCGGGCGTGACCTCCCACTGGCTGGAACCGAGCAGGCCCCACGGCCCGCCCAAGCCCTCCCAGGACCTGACCAGTTCGACCACCAGCCAGCCGGACGGCAGCACGACCAGAGCCGCCGCCACGCGGACGGGGGAGGGCGCCCCGCCCAGCATGTGCCGCACCAGCCAGCCCCAGGGCGCCCACAACAGCCCCAGCAGCGCCGCCAGCACCAGGATGAACACATGCAGATTCGGCACCAGCCAGTGGTGTACGGCGAGCATGAACCCGGCGCCGCCGAGCCAGCCGTCCAGCGCCGCGCGCCGGCCCGAGCCGGCCGAGCGGGCCAGCAGCATCCACGGCACCAGGGCGACGTACGCGAACCACCAGAGCGACGGGGCGGGGAAGGCGAGCGCGGGCAGCGCACCGGCCAGTACCGCGGCCGCCGCGCGCCACCACCGGTTCGTCAGGCGCCGCTGCTGCTGCCGCCGCCCGGCCGGAACCCGCATCGTGCGCCTCCTCGTCCACCCCGCGAGCAGTATGTCTTCCAGTGTGGACTTCCAGTGTGGGGGAGTGCGGCGATCACCGACAGAGGGCAGCCGTACCGGCGCATGCGCCGCGGCGCGTCAGACCCCGCCGAGCGCCCCCTCCGGACGGCGCCACTTCTCGTGGACGACGACCGCGCGCAGCCGCCAGCCGTCGGCCGTGCGCAACAGGCTGAACGCGTACCGGCCGCCCGAGACGAAGTTGGGCGCGGTGGACCCGGCCGCCCCGTCGCCCGTTCCGCCGTCCAGCCGCATCGGGTTCACATAGTCGGCCTGGAGCTCGGCGCTGTCCCCGGTGTAGCCGTTGAGGTCTTCCAGGTGCAGCCGCCGGTTCACGATCAGGTGCTGGCGCACCGGGAAGAGCAGCATCGTCTCCGCCAGCCAGCCCGCCACTTCGCCGGCGGGCCCCTCGATGCCACCCGCCGAGCGGTAGTCCGCGCGTCCGTCCGGTGCGAAGAGGGCCTGGTAGGCGGTCCAGTCGGCGTCGTCCACGGCCACCGCGTAACCGGTGATCACCGCATCGATGGCCAGCCGGTCCATCACGGTCGCGAGTTCCACACGCTGCGTCATCGGCTCAGTGTGGGACAGACGGAGCCCGGCGCCAAGGGCCGCGCGGCACGCTCACTCCCCGGAGGGGATCTTCACCCCTCCCGTGGCGCAGAGCCGGTCTAGCTCGTGCAGTTCGTCCGCGCCCGGATCCGGCGCGTCCAGCGCCCCGAGATTCTGCTCCAGCTGCCGGACGCTGCTTGCGCCGACCAGTACGGAGGTGACGCGCGGGTCCCGCAGCAGCCAGACCAGTGCCAACTGGGCCAGCGTCCGGCCGCCCTGCCGGGCGAGGGCGTCGAGGGCCCGCAGCAGCGTCAGCCGGCGCTCGGTCAGGGTCTCGCGCTTGAGGAAGTGCCCGGCGGCCATCCGAGAACCGGCCGGCACGCCCCGCAGATAGCGGTCGGTGAGCTGTCCCTGCGCCAGCGGGGAGAAGGCGATCAGACCGGCCCCGGCCGCGTCGGAGGCGGCCAGCAGTCCGCCCTCCACACCGCGCTCCAGCATCGAGTACGGATGCTGGTTGATCAGCAGCGGCGTACCGAGCTCCCGCAGGATCCCGGCGGCCCGGGCGGTCTGCTCCGGGCTGTAGTTCGACAGGCCGGCGTAGAGCGCCTTCCCCTGGCGTACGGCGGTGTCGAGCGCCCCCATCGTCTCCTCGAGCGGAGTGTCCGGGTCCGGGCGGTGCGAGTAGTAGACGTCGACGTACTCCAGACCGAGCCGCGCGAGTGACCGGTCGAGGCTGGCGAGCAGATGCTTGCGTGATCCCCACTCGCCGTAGGGTCCCGCCCACATCTCGTTGCCGGCCTTCGTGGCGATGAACAGCTCGTCCCGGTACGGGCGGAAATCGGTACGGAAGTGGGCGCCGAAATTGCTCTCGGCCGAGCCGAACGGCGTTCCGTAGTTGTTCGCCAGGTCGAAGTGGGTGACGCCCAGATCGAAGGCCCGGCGCAGCACGGCACGTTGGGTCTCGCGCGGGTCGCCGTCGCCGAAGTTGTGCCAGAGCCCGAGCGAGATCCGGGGGAGCAGCACACCGCTGCGCCCGCAACGCCCGTACCGCATCGCGCTGTAGCGGTCCGCGGCGGCGGCGTAGGAGGCGGTGTAGGACATGAGTGACCACTCCTGTTCGGTTCGGGTGCGTCGCCCTTCAGTGTGCCGCCGACGCCGCGCGCTGCCGTACGACCACCAGGAACGCGTCCGACTCGAGGTCCATGACCACCTCCGCGGGCACGCCCTCGCGGAGCCGGTCCGCGGCGTACTCCTCGGCCGGCCAACTTCCCCGCGGGCTCCCCGCGGGGAACCGCTCCAACACCACTCGGCCGGTCATCCGGCACCCCCAGCCACTCTTCTCGGGCGGCTCAGGTGCGAGCCGCCACACACAGGGACAACGACGTTCCGCCCGGTGGGGAACGATGCGGACGGGACCGCACCGGAGCCGAGTTGTGGCCCGCCCATGACACAACGGTGCGCGACGGGCGGCCCGTCAGCCCGCCGACTCGCCCGCGTGCGGGCTCAGCGTGTCCGTGCCGACCAGGATGAACAGCAGGATGCCGAGCAGGATCCGGTAGATCACGAAGGGCATGAAGCTCTTGGTGGTGATGAACTTCATGAACCACGCGATGACCGCGTACCCGACACCGAACGCGATGATCGTCGCGAAGACCGTCGGGCCCCACGACACATGGCCGCCCTCGCTGGCGTCCTTGAGCTCGAACGCCCCGGAGGCCAGCACCGCGGGAATGGCCAGCAGGAAGGAGTACCGGGCCGCCGCCTCACGGGTGTAGCCCATCAGCAGGCCGCCACTGATCGTGGCACCGGACCGGGAGACACCCGGGATCAGCGCCATCGCCTGGCACACACCGTAGATCAGACCGTCCCTGACACCCAGGTCCTTGAGGGTCTTGCGGTCCCTGATGGCACGGTGCCTGCCGCCGGCCTCGTCGCGGGCGGCCAGCCGGTCGGCGATGCCGAGCACGATGCCCATCACGATCAGGGTGGTGGCGATCAGCCGGAGGTCACGGAACGGACCCTCGATCTGGTCCTTGAGTGTGACGCCGAGCACACCGATCGGGATCGAGCCGACGATGACGAGCCAGCCCATCTGGGCGTCGTGGTCGCCGCGCATCGCCTTGTTCGTGAGCGAGCGGCACCAGGCCGAGACGATCCGGACGATGTCCTTACGGAAATAGATCAGGACGGCCGTCTCGGTGCCGATCTGGGTAATGGCGGTGAACGCCGCGCCCGGGTCCTCCCAGCCCGCGAAGGCCGCGGTCAGCCGCAGATGGGCGCTGGAGGAGATCGGCAGGAATTCGGTGAGACCCTGGACGAGGCCGAGGATGAATGATTCGAACCAGCTCATGTCGGGGTGCGCTCGTCCTTGTGATCGTCGGGCAGTTCGACCCAGATGCTATGGCCCGTACGAAGACTGAATGACCGTAGGGTCCCCCTGGAGCGCGCTACCGCGAACGCAGGCGATGCCTTTTGCGCCACGCCACGACCAGCGCGGCGAGGCCGGTCAGCGCGATGAAGCCCATCGAGACCAGGAACACGGGCGAGGTCGGGGTCGAGGCGCGGCTGCCCGCCACCACGTACGCGGCGGTGTTCGGGATCGATCCGAGGCCGGTGGCCAGCAGAAACGGCAGCCAGCCCATCCGCGAGACCGCGGCGCAGTAGTTGGCGGCGGCGAACGGCACACCAGGGAAGAGCCGGACCGCCAGCATCGAGCGGAAACCGTGCCGGCTCAGCTGCCCGTCGGCGGCTTTCAGCCAGCGGGCCCGCAGCAGGGGACGCAGGGCGTCCTGCCCGAGCATCCGGCCGAGCCCGAAGGCGATGCCCGCTCCGAGTACCGTGCCGGCGAGCGCGGACACCAGGCCGAACTGCGACCCGAAGACGGCGCCCGCGGCGAGGTTCAGCAGCGGGCGCGGTACGAAGGCGGCGGTGCACAGCCCGTACGCGGCGCCGAACAGCACCACGGCGGTCGAGCCGGCGACCTGCGGCGGCCAGCCGTCGGCGAGCAGCCGCTGCGGCTCGAACAGCAGCACCGTCACGGCGGCCGACGCGAGGAGCACCAGGAGCAGCGAGAGCCGGGACCAGGGGGACAGCAGCGCCCGCGCGCAGCGCACAGTGAGGCCGGCGGGCCGGATGGCGGGGTCGAGCATCCGGGGAGACTAACCGAAAATCGGGTGTGATCGCCGTAATGCGGGCCTCATGGGACCGTCGGCCGCGACAGCACGGCCGGTTCCGTCCAGTGACATCGCCGACACCGTCCTCGGGCGGCTCGACCGCCGTGTTATCCGGCCGCTGCCGATCCAGTACGCCCCGAGGGGCCGCCGCGTACGGACAAGGACCGCCCACCGCGCGGAAATTCGGTCGACGGGCCGCCGCGGCTGAGCCATGATCAGCGCATGTCCCGGTACGCCTTCCCCGCAGCGCCGTCCGCAGTCGCGGATGCGCCGAAGGCTGCCGCGCTTTCAGTGGTCACCGCCTCCGCAGTCGCCGCGTTCCCCGCGGCGTTCCCCGCAGCATTCGCTGCCGCAGCGCCCTTCGACGGCGCCCGAAGCTGACCCTTCCCGGATCGTCCGGCGGACCCCGCAGGGGGAGGGTCGGCAAGGCCCAGGGGTCTCACACCGCTTCGAGTTCCGAGGAAGGAACCATGCCCAAGACGGCATACGTGCGCACCAAGCCGCACCTGAACATCGGCACCATGGGCCACGTCGACCACGGCAAGACCACCCTGACCGCCGCCATCACCAAGGTCCTCGCCGACCGCGGCGGGGCCTCCTTCGTCCCGTTCGACCGCATCGACCGGGCGCCCGAGGAGGCGCAGCGCGGTATCACCATCAACATCGCGCACGTCGAGTACGAGACGGACACCCGGCACTACGCCCACGTCGACATGCCGGGCCATGCCGACTACGTGAAGAACATGGTCACCGGCGCGGCGCAGCTCGACGGGGCGATCCTCGTCGTCTCCGCGCTCGACGGGATCATGCCGCAGACCGCCGAACACGTCCTGCTCGCCCGCCAGGTCGGCGTCGACCACATCGTCGTGGCGCTCAACAAGGCGGACGCGGGCGACGGCGAGCTGACCGACCTGGTCGAGCTGGAGGTCCGCGAGCTGCTCTCCGCCCACGGCTACGGCGGCGACGCGGTGCCCGTCGTACGGGTGTCCGGCCTCAGAGCGCTGGAGGGCGACCCGCGCTGGACGGCCGCCGTCGAGGCGCTGCTGGACGCCGTCGACACGTACGTACCGATGCCGGTGCGGTACACCGACGCGCCGTTCCTGATGCCCGTCGAGAACGTGCTCACCATCACCGGGCGGGGCACGGTCGTCACCGGAGCCATCGAGCGCGGGACGGTACGGGTCGGCGACCGGGTGGAGGTGCTGGGCGCGGATACTGAGACGGTGGTCACCGGGCTGGAGACCTTCGGCAAGCCGATGGACTCCGCCGAAGCCGGCGACAACGTCGCGCTGCTGCTGCGCGGGGTGCCCCGCGACGCCGTACGCCGCGGGCATGTGGTGGCGGCGCCCGGCAGCGTGGTGCCCAGCCGCCGGTTCACCGCGCAGGTGTACGTCCTCTCCGCCCGGGAGGGCGGCCGGACGACACCGGTGTCCACCGGCTACCGGCCGCAGTTCTACATCCGTACCGCCGACGTCGTCGGGGACGTCGACCTCGGTGGGACGGCGGTCGCGCGGCCGGGGGACACGGTCACGATGACCGTGGAACTGGGCCGGGACACGCCGCTCGAGCCGGGCCTCGGCTTCGCGATCCGTGAGGGCGGCCGCACGGTCGGCGCCGGCACGGTGACCGGCCTTGTCTGAGTCCTGAATTCTGCTGAGGACGGCGCTTGTCCTCCCCCGGGGGTGGGAGGGGCAGGCGCCGTCCGTCACACTGCTGCCAGTAACACGGACGACGGAGGGCGGCGGCGATGGGCGGCACGGCACTTGTGCTCGGCGGGGGCGGCCTCACCGGCATCGGCTGGGAGTGCGGCATTCTGCACGGCCTGACCGAGGCGGGTGTGGACCTGAGTACCGCCGAACTGGTCGTCGGCACGTCCGCGGGATCGATCGTCGGCGCGCAGCTCATCTGCGGCCTGCTGACCACCGTCGAGCTGTACGAGCGTCAGCTCGCCGACGCCACCGGCGAGCGCGTGGCCCGGCTGGGCACCGGCCTGATGGCCCGGTACGCCTGGGGTGTCCTGCGCTCCCGGGACGCCGAGGGCTACGGGGTGCGCATGGGCGCCATGGCGCTCGCCGCCCGTACCCCGGAGGAGTCCGAGCGGCGGGCGGTCATCGCCGCGCGGCTCGTCTCCCACGAGTGGCCGGACCGGAGGCTGGTGGTCACCTCCGTCGACGCCCTGACGGGCGAGTTCAAGGCGTTCGACCGGGACAGCGGGGCCGGGCTCGTCGACGCCGTCTCGGCCAGCTGCGCGGTGCCCGGTGTCTATCCGCCCATGACCGTCGGCGACCGCCGCTGGATCGACGGCGGCATGCGCTCCTCGGCCAACGCGGACCTGGCCGCCGGATACGACCGCGTGGTGATCCTCGCCCCCATCACGGCAGGCGGCGGACCCATCGCCTCCGCCCGCACCCAGGCCGCCCGGCTCGCCGCCGACGGCGCGCGCGTCCTGCTGATCACCCCGGACCGCGCGGCCCGTGACGCCTTCGGCCGCAATGTGCTGGACCCCGCCCGCCGGGCGCCCGCCGCGAGGGCGGGTCTGGCGCAGGCCGCCGCGCACGCGGAGGAGGTCGCGGCCGTCTGGACGGGCTGAGCGGCTCTTGGCGCTGCGCCGCGCGCACAATGGTGCGGTGAACGAGCCGATACCCGTGACCCGGGACGTGGACGGGGGCACCGCCAAGCTGATGCCCGACGTGGACCTGCCGCGGGCCTGGTTGCTCACGGTGGACGGGGCGCCGCAGTCGTACGTGGACCTCGACGAGCCGACCCACCTGGAGTTCGAGTACGCGCAGCGGCTCGCGCACGTCGTGGACTGCGCGGCGGACGAGGGCGCCCCCCTGGACCTCGTTCACCTCGGCGGCGGGGCGCTCACTCTGCCCCGGTACGTGGCCGCGACCCGGCCCGGTTCACGGCAGGAGGTCGTGGAGGCCGACCACGGGCTGCTGGCGCTCGTCGCCGAGCATCTGCCCGTACCGGACGGCGCAGGGATCGCCGTGCACGGCACGGACGCGCGGGCGTGGCTGGAGAGCGCGCCGGCGCGCTCCGCGGACATGCTGATCGCCGATGTCTTCGGCGGCTCACGGGTGCCCGCGCACCTGACGTCGATCGAGTACGCGCGCGCCGCGGAACGGGTGCTCCGGCCGGACGGCGTGTACGCCGCGAATCTCGCCGACGGCGCGCCCTTCGCCTTCCTCCGCTCCCAACTGGCCACCTTCGCGGCCGTCTTCGCGGAGCTGGCGCTGATCGCCGAGCCTGCCGTCCTGCGCGGGCGGCGCTTCGGCAACGCCGTACTGCTGGCCTCGCACGCGGAGCTCGACATCGCGCTGCTGGCCCGTCGCACCGCGTCGGACGCCTTCCCGGCGCGGGTCGAGCACAGTGCGGCGCTGACCCGCCTCATCGGGGACGCGGTCCCCGTACGGGACGAAGAAGCCGTGCCGTCACCCGAGCCGCCCGACGGGGCCTTCAGCATCGGCTGAGGCCGCGACCGCCGCGGCCACATGCTTCGTACGGCGGGTCAACTGCCGCACCCCGGGCACCAGGAGCACCGCCGGGCCTGCCGGCGCGGTGGCAAGCAGCACCATACGGGGTCGGCGGGCGGGGGCACCCGGGGACTGTCCCCGCCGCCGCCCCGGATTCCCAACCGGTTTTTCCGGGCGGGCGGTTGCCGGTCGGCCGAGGTCAGCCCGAGGTCAGCCGGACCGTGCCCAGGATCTTCTGGATGGTCGCGTCCGGCACCTCGTCCTTGACGCCCTTGGCGGCGTAGAGCACCCAGGTCGAGAAGTCGCCCTTGGCGGTCTTGAAGGTGAAGGCGACCGACTTGCCGTCGGAGTCGCACTTGGTCTTCTTCGTGACGCCGACGGCGGTGGCCGTCACGACGTGGCCCTTGAGCCCGGACGTGCTGGTAAAGGCCTTTGCAGGGGTCATCTTGACCGTGCTCTTGGGCATCTCCTGGGCGTATGCGCCCCAGACCCAGGTGCCGGCCTCGTTACGGGCGGCCTCGGCGGTGTTCTTGGCGCCCTGCCCGCCCTTGGTGCCGGTGCCGGCGAGGCTGGTCTCCTCCGTATTGCCGTCCTTGTCGGAATCGTCGGTGCACCACTCCTCCTTCAGGAAGGCGGGCGCCGACATAGTGATCATGGGTGCGCCGTCGTCCTTCTTGGCGTCCGCGAAGCCCGAGTAGGTGTCCGGTGTCTTGACGACCCACTCCGGCGGAACCTCGAAGGCCGTTCCGTACTTGGGGTTCACCACGACCTTCCAGCCCGCGATGAGCGGCTTCTCCGATCCGGTGCTGCCGTCACGCGGGTTGGCGGCCGGGGACGAAGGCGCTTCACCGGCCGGCTCGGACGGCGACGCCGACTGCTTGCCGTCGCCTTCGGCGGTGGGCTTCGCGTCGTCGCCCTTGAAGACCAGGACGCCGGTCACCGCCGCGGCCACCACGACGACGGCCGCCGCGACGATCGCCACCGTGGCGGTCTTCTTGCCACCGCCGCCCTGGGGCGGCTGAGGGGCACCCAGCGGAGCCGGCGGGACGTTCCACTGCGGGGCCGTCGGCTGCTGGTACGGGTTGGGCTGCTGCGGGTAGCCCGGCGGCTGTTGCTGATAGCCGGGCTGCTGGTACGGATTCGGCTGCTGGTAACCCGGACCCGGCTGCTGGTAACCCGGCTGCTGGTACGGATTCGGGTTCTGGTCCTGCGGGTTTTGCTCGCCCCCGGGCGGCTGCTGTCCTGGCCACATGGCGAGTAACGATAGAGGTGCCGCGCCACCCGGGCTACGGCCGCCCCTCTTCCGGGATGGCCAACGGCCTTACCGGTGGGTAACATCCTGGGTCATGAGCGCAGACCAGATGTCGATCGGCGAGATGCTCGCCGCCACGGTGCCGATGGCCCGCACGCTGAACCTGGAGTTCCTCGAGACCACCCCGGAGCGGGCGGTCGTGCGGATGCCGGACCAGCCCGACTTCCACAACCACGTCGGCGGCCCGCACGCCGGTGCGATGTTCACGCTGGCGGAGTCCGCCAGCGGCGCGATCGTCCTGGCCGCTTTCGGCGACCAGCTGTCGCGGGCCGTGCCGCTCGCCGTCAAGGCGGAGATCGGCTACAAGAAGCTCGCCATGGGCGTCGTCACCGCCACCGCGACGCTCGGTCGTCCGGTGGCCGAGGTGGTCGCCGAACTCGACGCCGGCGGCCGCCCCGAGTTCCCCGTGGCCATCGCGATCCGGCGCGAGGACGAAGCCGTGACGGGTGAGATGACTGTCGTGTGGACCCTGCGCCCCCACTCCTGATCTCGTCCGCACCGCCGCACCGCAGGGCGTCCCGTCGGGGGCGCCCTGCCGCGTTCCGGAAGCGGCCTGCCCTCGCGCGACCGGGTAGGCTGCCCGCCGTGCGCCGCCGCGGCGCGCGACCGGGCAGTGGCCCATCGAGCGGGAGGAACCGGCGTTGCATATCCAGGAGTGGCTCGAGACCGTCCCCGCGGTCAGCATCTACATCCTGGTGGGTGTGGTCATCGGACTGGAGAGTCTGGGCATCCCGCTGCCGGGCGAGATCATCCTGGTCAGCTCGGCACTGCTCGCCTCCCAGCACGGGGACGTCGATCCGGTGATCCTCGGCGCGTGCGCCGTCGCCGGCGCGATCATCGGTGACTCGATCGGTTACGCGATCGGGCGCAAGGGCGGCAAACCGCTGCTGGAGCGGCTCGGCCGCAGGTTCCCCAAGCACTTCGGCGAGCAGAACATCGCCATGGCCGAGCGGTCCTTCGAGAAGTGGGGCATGTGGGCCGTCTTCTTCGGCCGCTTCGTGGCCCTGCTGCGGATCTTCGCCGGCCCGCTGGCGGGTGTGCTGCGCATGCCGTACTGGAAGTTCGCCATCGCCAACGTGCTCGGAGGCATCCTCTGGGCGGGCGGCACTACCGCGGTCGTCTACTACGTCGGCGTTGTGGCTGAAGCCTGGCTGAAGCGGTTCTCGTGGCTCGGCCTGGTGCTGGCCGTGGTGATCGGCGTCACCTCGATGCTCGTCATCAAGAGCCGCGCGAAGAAGGCGGCGGCGAAGCCGCAGCCGCCCCAACCGACCCCGGAACGCGAACTCGCCCCGGCAGCGGACTGACCCGGCAGCCGGTGACCTCGCGGCATCGCTTACCGTGCCGGTAGGTGCGACGGAGGAAGAGCGAGGAGCAGGCGATGGCGGAACAGGCGTTGATTTCGGGTGTGGGCGGCAAGGAGCCCGACATCGCCCCCGAGGCGTTCGCCGCCCCGACGTCCGTCGTGATCGGCGACGTGACGATGGCGGCGGGTTCGAGCGTCTGGTACCACGCCGTGCTGCGCGCCGACTGCGGCCCGATCGTCCTCGGCACCGACAGCAACATCCAGGACAACTGCACGGTGCACGTCGACCCCGGCTTCCCCGTCACGGTCGGGAAGCGGGTGTCCGTCGGGCACAACGCCGTCCTGCACGGCTGCACGGTCGAGGACGACGTCCTGGTCGGCATGGGAGCCACCGTGCTCAACGGCGCGCACATCGGTGCCGGTTCGCTGATCGCCGCTCAGGCCCTGGTGCCCCAGGGCATGCGGGTACCGCCGGGCTCGCTGGTCGCCGGTGTGCCCGCGAAGGTCAGGCGGGAGCTGACCGAGGAGGAGCGCGAGGGCATCAAGCTCAACGCGATGATGTACCTGGAGCTGGCAAAGGGCCACCGCGAGGCGCACGGCGGCTGACGACCGAGGCGCGCCGGCCGAGGCCGGACGGTCAGGTGGCGCGGAGCGCCCGGCCTACCGGCGGGTACCGTGTAAGGGTGCCGAAGAACCGCAGCACGTTCTCATCGCTCGCCGCCTGGCGGCGCCGCGCCGTGTCCCGTGCCGTCCACCGCGGCTGGCAGTGGATGCAGCGGACCGGAGCGGTGACCGCCGACACCCCGGGACGGCTGCGCTTCGGGCGGATCGGCACCGGCACCCGGCTGGCGTTCCCGCAGGGGACGGTGTTCGGTGAGCCGTGGATCCACCTCGGTGACCACTGCATCATCGGTGAACAGGTCACTCTGACCGCCGGCATGATGCCCGGTCTGGATCTCGGCGCGGAACCGATACTGCTGCTCGGTAACGGGGTCGTACTCGGCCGCGGCAGCCATGTCATCGCGGACACCCGGGTGGCCATAGGCGACGACACGTACTGCGGCCCGTACGTCTACATCACGTCCACGAACCACAGTTACGACGATCCGCACGAGCCCGTCGGCAAGCAGTGGCCGCGCATGGAGCCGGTGGAGATCGGCCCGGGCTGCTGGCTCGGCACCGGCGCCGTGGTGCTGCCCGGAGCACGGCTGGGCCGCAACGTCGTGGTGGCCGCCGGCGCGGTCGTCCGGGGCGAGGTGCCCGACCACGCCGTGGTGGCCGGGTCGCCCGCGCGGATCGTACGGAGCTGGGACCCGGAGGCGGGCTGGCAGCCACCGCTGCGTACCCCGCCTCCCGTACCGATACCGGAGGGCGTCACCTCGGAGCAGCTGCTCGCACTCGCGGAACTGGACGCGGAGCAGGCGTCCGGCGGCGGCGCGGCCTGAGGCCCGCTCAGCCGGTGGCCAGCAGCACCGTGCCGACCAGCGCGAGGCCGGCTCCCGCCGCCTGCACCCCCCGCAGCCGCTCCTTGAGCACCCCGCGGGCGGCAAGCGCCGTCACCACCGGGTAGAGCGAGGCGAGCACGGCGGCGACGGTGACCGGGCCGTGCTGGGCGGCGATGGAGTACGTACCGTTCGCCGCGACGTCCGCGAGGCCCACGAAGGCCAGTGCCGGGAGCGAGGCGCGGATGACGCTCCACCCGCCGTCCTCGGGCAGGGCGCGCCCGCCGCGCCGGACGGAGATGTACAGCGCGGCGCCGCCCGCCGCCACGTTGGTCACCCGCTGCACGAAGAGGGCGAGGAAGAGGCCCGTCAGGGTGCTCGACGCCTCGGCGATCAGGGCCATGACCGCGCCGAAGCCGAAGGCGGCCACCAGGGTGAGCAGGAGCGCCTGCCGCCGCACCGGCGCACCGCGCAGCTCCGGCCCGCCCGCCAGGACGATGCCCGCCACGGCCACCGCGATACCGGCGAACTGCAGCAGCCCGGGACGCTCGCCCAGCACCAGCCCTACGCCGACCGGCACCGCGACGCCCAGCGAGCCGAGCGGGGAGACGACCCCCATCGGGCCGAGGGCCAGCGCCTTGTAGAAGGAGAGCATCGCGACCGGTCCGACGATGCCCGCCGCCACCGCGAACCACAGCTGCGGACCGGTTTCGCTCCAGGCGCCGGTGGCCACCACGATCACCCCGAGCACGACGACCGCGATCCCCTGGGAGACGACGACCACGGTCAGCGCGGGGATGCGCCGCGTCAGCAGGCCGCCGCCGAAGTCGGCCAGTCCCCACAGCAGGCTGGTGGCCAGGGCGAAGAGTGCTGTCATGGCGGACCTCGCAGTACAGTGCAGTGAACGATCAGGTGCACCACACCGTAGTTCAATCTATTGCACCCTGTCATCCAGAATATTGGACGGAACGTGTCGGACCTCGACCAGCTCACGCAGTCGCTCGCCCGGAACCTCAAGCGCTGGCGCGGTGAGCGCGGCTTCACCCTGGACGCCCTCGCCGCACGGGCCGGGGTCAGCCGCGGAATGATCATCCAGATCGAGCAGGCCCGTACGAACCCGAGCGTCGGCACCACCGTGAAGCTCGCCGACGCCCTTGGGGTCAGCATCACCACACTCCTCGACTACGAACAGGGCCCGCAGGTCCGGCTCGTACCGCCGGACCAGGCCGTGCGGATGTGGTCCACCGACGCCGGGAGTCACACCACCCTCCTCGTGGGCACCGAGAAGCGCGGGCCGCTCGAACTCTGGGCGTGGCGGCTGATGCCGGGGGACGCGAGCGCCTCCGATCCGCACCCCTCCGGGACGGTGGAACTGCTGCACGTCACCGCAGGCGAACTCACCCTGCTCGTCGACGGTGAGCCGTACGCCGTGCCGGCCGGAACCTCCGCGACCTTCGAGGCGAACGTTCCGCACACCTACCGCAACGACGGGCCGGAGGTGGTGGAGATGACCATGGCGGTCTCCATCCCGCCCGTCGGCTGAGACGCCCAACCGGGTCCGCCGTTCGCCCTGTTAGCGTGCGGGCATGCGCGCTCCCCTCGGACACTTCGACGATGCCACGCCCGCTCCCGACTGCCTCGATCTGCTGACCCCGCCCGTGGCCGACGCGGTCCGCGCCTGGCGCGGAAGCGTCCCGGCCGAGCAGATCATCTACGTCGACACCGACCCGGCCATCGCCGACACCGCGGCGTTCGTCGAGCACTACGGCCGGGAGCTGCTCGACCGGTCGGCGAACTGCGTCGTCGTCGCCGCGAAGCGCGGCGGCGAGTCGACGCTCGCCGCCTGCGTGGTCCGCTCCGCCGGCCGGGTCGACGTGAACGGCGTGGTCCGCCGCCAACTCGGCGCGCGCAAGGCATCGTTCGCCCCGATGGACACCGCCGTGGAGCGGACCGGCATGGAGTACGGAGGGATCACGCCGATCGGCCTGCCGGCGGACTGGCCGCTGCTCGTGGACTCCGCCGTCATCGACATTCCGTACGTCCTGATCGGCAGCGGCCGGCGCCGGGGCAAGATCATCGTGCCCGGCAAGCTCTTCGCGGAACTCCCGGGTGCCGTGGTGCTCGACGGTCTCGCGGTCTGAGGCGAACCCGCCAGTACATCTTCCCCGTCTGTCTTGCCCGTACGTCTTGACTGGGGGCAAATAGGGAGGAAACTGGTCAATACACCGGACAACCGGAAAGAGCCGCACCCGTCGTCGGAGACGTCCGCCGACCTGCGTGACCCTGTTCTCGGCTCTGGCCAGGCCCCCGGCAGCTCTTCTCGATACCGGAGTCATCAGCGACGACTGAGACTCATGGCGTCGATGAGGACTACCGGGGACTGTTGTGCGCTCAGCCCAGTTTGCGCCCTCAGCCCAGCCGCGGGATCTCGATCGCCGGGCAGCGGTCCATGACCATGTCGAGACCGGCCGCGCGGGTCCGCTCGTACGCGACCTCGTCGATCACCCCGAGCTGGAACCAGACGGCCTTGGCGCCCGCGGCCACCGCCTCGTCCGCCACCGGCCCGGCCAGATGGCTGTTGACGAAGACGTCCACCACGTCCACCGGGAACGGGATCTCCGCGAGCGAGGCGTACCCCTGCTCACCGTGGACCGACTCCGCCTTGGGGTGTACGGGCACGACGCGCTTGCCGAAGCGCTGCAGCACAGCGGCGACGCCGTAGGCCGCCCGCGCACGGCTGTTGGACAGGCCGACCACCGCCCAGGTGTCGCCCTTTGAGGTCAGGATTCTGTGGACCGTCTCCGCGTCTGCATACATGTACCGCCACAACCGGCGGCCCGCCCCGGCCATTCCCCGGGCCCCGCATAGGGTGGGGTGATGCAGGAGCAGTACCGCACGGTCGCCCGCGAGGGCGTGCACGAGACCGAGATCAACCGGTCGCGCTTCATCTGCGCGCTCGCGCCCGCCGCCACGGAGCAGGAGGCGCAGGAGTTCGTCGCACGCATCCGCAAGGAGCACCCGGCCGCCACCCACAACTGCTTCGCGTATGTCATCGGCGCCGACGCCTCCGTACAGAAGGCCAGCGACGACGGTGAGCCCGGTGGGACCGCCGGCGTGCCGATGCTGCAGATGCTCATGCGCCGCGAGATCCGTTACGCCGTCGCCGTCGTCACCCGCTACTACGGCGGAGTCAAGCTCGGCGCCGGCGGGCTCATCCGGGCGTACGGCAGAGTGGTCGGCGAGGCCCTGGACGAACTCGGCACCCTCACCCGGCTGCGGTTCCGGCTGGCCACCGTCACCGTCGACCACCAGCGCGCCGGGAAGATACAGAACGACCTGCGGTCGACCGGGCGCGCGGTGCGCGACGTGCGGTACGGCGAGGCGGTCGCCATCGAGATCGGGCTGCCGGAGTCGGACGTCGAGCCGTTCCGGGCGTGGCTCGCGGACACCACTGCCGGAACGGCCGTGCTGGAGCTCGGCGGCGAGGCGTACGGGGACGCCTGAGCGGTCCCGTACGCCTCACCCGTCACCGGGCGGTCAGGCCGCGCTGTCGAACGTGTAGTGCGCGGTGTGGTCCAGCAGGTCGGCCGGCGTGACGTCGTTCCACGGCCGCATGGTGCCGCGGAGATCCACGACGTTCGGGGTCCCCGCCGCGGGCAGGTACGCCGCACCGGGGTGCCGCGCCTGCCAGTCGGACCAGAGCTTGTCGACGAAGGCGTGGTGCAGCCAGAACACCGGGTCGTTGGGGGAGACCCCGGTGGCCATCTGGCCGCCGACCCAGATGTGTATCCGGTTGTGCAGGTTCACCCCGCGCCAGCCCTCGAGGTGGTTGCGGAAGCCGTCCGAGGCGCTGTTCCACGGGGGCATGTCGTACGTCGCCATCGCCAGCACCGAGTCGGTCTCGGCCCGCGTCGGCAGCGGGCGGCCGCCGCTGCCGAGCGCCCGGCGCAGATACGTACGCCCGTCGACGCGTATGTTGACCGGCCAGTTGCCGGCGCCGAAGGCGAACGGGCCGTCCAGCACCTGGCCGTCCCTCGCGCGGCCCGTACCGCCCATGAAGTCGGCAGCCCATAGGGACGAGGCGGTGGTGCGGTCGGCCGTCCAGTCCCAGTACGGGAGGGCGACGGACGGGTCGACCGACTGGAGTGCCTGTTCGAACTCGATCAGGAATCTGCGATGCCAGGGCAGGAACGACGGTGAGCGGTGCCCCACGCGGCTGCCGCTGTCGGTGTCGCTCATGATGAAGCCGTTGTGGGTGGTGACGAAGGTGTCGTAGCGGCCGCTGCGCTTCAGCTCCAGCAGCGCGTCGACGAAGCGCCGCTTCTCGGTCGCGGACAGATTCGCCTGGTTCTTGCGTACGGTCATTTGCGGTGTCTCTCAGCTCTACGGGACGGGTCGGACGTCAGGCTCTGGCGAGCGGAACGAGCGCGGCGCCCTGCAGTTCCAGCACCGCGGCCCGGGCCACTGCGCGCGGCGTGGAGAACGTCTCGTAGTGGTTGACCACGCTGATCCAGCTGCCGTCGGCGTTCTGCATGACATGCAGCTCCTTGCCGTCGACGAACACGGCGTAGCCGACCCCGTGGTGGTGCGAACCCCCGTGGGGCTTCCCCTTGATGCGGCGACCCTTGAAGATCTCGTCGAACTGCTGCGGCCCTCCGCCGTGCCGCGCGGCGTCGTGTTCGCCCCGGTCGGGCCGTGACGCCGCACTGGCGACGGTGGCAAGGGCAGTGGCGGAGAGTGTGATCGCCGCGGCGCCCAGCGCGCGGCGGCGGGTGAGTCCGGATCCGGACATGTGGAGAACCCCCTGTGGTGATTTCCCGGCCGACCTGGTCGAGGTCGTCCTGGGGAAATGCCTACAGGCGCGTGGGCGGTGGCCGTTAGTCCGGTCGGACGGGTTGGCCGCCATCCGGACATGTCCCGATCCGAAGTGCAGAGTTGAACAAAAATGATCTTGTGGCGTGGGCGGCTGATCGGCACGTGAAGTGAAGATTCTGTGGCGAAAGCCCGGTGAAACCGCAGGGATTACTGCGTGTCCCGTCTCCGAGTGGCCGCCCTCACGCCCTCAAGCTGTCCTGAACCCGTCAGTAATAAGCTGCTCGCCACGTCGTCGTCCGACCGCCCTGGAGGCCGTCTTGTCCGCCACCACCGACCGCTCCGCCCGGCTGCTCGTCGCTCTCCTGGCCGGGGCCGGCGCCGCGCACTTCCTGATACCGAAGCAGTTCGACGCCGTGGTGCCCGAGAGCCTGCCAGGCAGTCCGCGCGCCTGGACGCAGGCAAGCGGAGTGGCGGAACTCGTCCTGGCCGCCGGCATCGCTGCGCCCCGCACCCGGCGGGTCAGCGCCCTCGCGGCGGCGGGATTCTTCGCGGCCGTCTTCCCCGCCAATGTGAAGATGGCCTACGACTGGCGGACCCGCCCCGCGCCGCTGCGGGCGCTCGCGTACGGGCGCCTGCCGCTCCAAGTACCGCTCGTTCTCTGGGCGAAGAAGGTCGGCGACGCAGCGCGCCGCTAGGGGGTGTCCGGTCGATCAGGCCGGATCAGCGCGCGGCGGCTGGTGCACTGCACTCGCTCCGCTCGCTCCGTCTCGGCTCTTTGATTCATCCTCCGGATGCCGAGCGCAGCTGCAAGGCGGCCGGATTCGGCCATAGCGGAGCTATGGGTGGATTTGGCCAACGCGGCAGATGTGGGTGGCTGGGGGCGCCTCTGGGGGCACCCCGAGCGGTAGCTGGGGGAGCGACGGGAGCCCGGCATGATCGGCCGGACACCCCCTAGGCGTCCCGGCGCCCGACTTGCGCGTGACGTCACGCGAAGTGGCGCTCGACCTCCGCGTCCGTGACCGCCGCCAGCGTGTCCGGCGTCCAGCGGGGTGAGCGGTCCTTGTCGACGACCTGGGCGCGTACGCCCTCCGGCAGGTCCGGACCGGTGGCCGCGACGGACGAGACCCGGTACTCCTGGTCGAGGACGTCCTCCAGCGAAGCCAGCGCGCGGGCCCGGCGCAGGGCGCGCAGCGTCACCTTCAGGGCGGTGGGGGAGTGGCCGAGGATCCGGCGGGCGGCTTCCTTGGCTGCCAGTTCGCCGGTGTCGGCCAGCCGCGACAGCCGCTCGACGATCTCCTCGACCGTATCGGCGCTGTAGCAGGCGTCGATCCACTCCCGTGTGTCGCCGAAGCCGCCCGGCGGAGCAGGCTCGGCGAACGCCCGTACCGCGTCGGGCAGTCCGGTGCCGGCGAGGGAGTCCAGAAAGGCCGCCAACCGAGCCGACGGTATGAAGTGATCCGCGAATCCGCACAGGATCGCGTCGGCCGCCGCCATCGCGTCGGCCGTCAGCGCGAGATGGGTGCCGGTCTCGCCCGGAGCCCGGCTCAGCAGATACGTGCCGCCGACATCGGGGACGAAGCCGATGCCGACCTCCGGCATGGCCACCCTGGAGCGTTCCGTGACGATCCGGGTGCCCGCATGTGCCGACAGGCCGACGCCGCCACCCATCACGATGCCGTCCATAGCCGCGACGAAAGGCTTGCGGAACCGGGCGATCCGGGCGTTCAGCCGGTACTCGTCCCGCCAGAAGGCCCGCGCCGCCGCGCCGTCCGCCAGCGCGGAGTCGCGGATGGCCCGGATGTCGCCGCCCGCGCACAGGCCCCGCCCGCCGGCGCCGTCGAGCACGACCACGGCCACCTCGTCGTCGTACTCCCACGCGCTGAGCGCGGCGTCGATCCGCAGCACCATGGGGTGAGTCAGAGCGTTGATGGCTCGCGGACGATTGAGGGTGATCCGCCCCGATCTGCCCTGCTTGCTGAGCAGTACGGCGTCATCGGCGTCATCGGCGGCAGCGAGGACCATCGCGGGGTTCCCTTCCATGCGGGGAGGCGGGGGAGCCGGCGGAGCCGGGGGGAGGCGGCGGACCGAGCATACGAGGCGGGTGCGAAACTCCTGGTCTGTGGGGGACCGGAGGCCGGGCGACGCTAGCGTGGTGGCTGCGCGGAGCGGATCTCGTGCCGCTGGAGTGCTGGTTGCGGGTGGGAGAAAGGGCAAACGTGCAGGTCGGAGTAGTCGAGTGAGATTCCTGCACACCTCCGACTGGCATCTGGGCCGATCCTTCCACCGGGTGAGCCTCCTCGACGCCCAGGCCGCGTTTGTCGACCACCTGGTGGCGACCGTGCGCGAACAGCGGGTGGACGCGGTGCTGGTGGCCGGGGACGTCTACGACCGCGCCGTGCCGCCGCTCGCCGCCGTCGAGCTCTTCGACCGGGCCCTGCACCGGCTCGCCGCCCTCGATGTACCCACGGTGATGATCTCCGGCAACCACGACTCCGCCCGCCGGCTCGGCGTCGGCGCCGGGCTGATCGGCCGGGCCGGAATCCACCTGCGGACCGACCCCGCCGAGTGCGCCACGCCCGTCGTGCTCACCGATACGTACGGGGACGTCGCGCTGTACGGCCTGCCGTACCTCGAACCTGCCCTGGTGAAGGACGAGTTCGGGGCGGAGGCCGGACACGAGGCGGTCCTCGCGGCCGCCATGCGACGCGTGCGGGCCGATCTCGCCGGCCGGCCCGCCGGGAGCCGGTCCGTCGTCCTGGCGCACGCCTTCGTCACTGGCGGCGAAGCCAGCGACAGTGAACGCGACATCACGGTGGGCGGAGTCGCCGCCGTACCGGCCGGGGTCTTCGACGGCGTCGACTACGCCGCGCTCGGCCACCTGCACGGCTGCCAGACCATCACGGAGCGGGTCCGCTACTCCGGCTCCCCCCTCGCGTACTCGTTCTCCGAGACCGACCACCGCAAGAGCATGTGGCTGGTCGACCTCGGCCCGGCGGGCACGGTCACGGCGGAGCGCCTGCCCTGCCCCGTCCCCCGCCCCCTCGCCCGGATCCGCGGGCACCTCGCGGAGCTGCTGGAGGATCCGGCGCTGGAGCGGTACGAAGACGCGTGGGTCGAGGCCACGCTCACCGACCCGGTCCGTCCGGCCGAGCCGATGGCCAGGCTCACCGCGCGCTTCCCGCACACCCTGAGCCTCGCCTTCGATCCGGAGCGGACCGAGTCGGATCCGCTCGCCTCCTACGCGCAGCGGCTCAAGGGGCGAAGCGACCAGCAGATCGCGGAGGACTTCGTGGTGCACGTGCGCGGCGGCGGCGCGCCCGACGACCGGGAACGCGCCGTGCTGCGGGACGCCTTCGACGACGTACGGACGGACGAGACCGTGCGCGAGGTGGCCCGATGAGGCTGCACCGGCTGGCCGTCACCGCCTTCGGCCCCTTCGCCTCCACCCAGGAAGTCGACTTCGACGTACTCTCCGCCGCCGGGATCTTCCTGCTGCACGGACCCACCGGCGCCGGCAAGACCTCCGTCCTCGACGCCGTCTGCTACGCGCTGTACGGCTCGGTCCCCGGCGCCCGCCAGTCGCCCGGCGCCACGCTGCGCAGCGACCACGCCGAGGCCGACACGCCGACAGAAATGTGTCTTGAACTCACCGTCGGCGGGCGGCGGCTGGAGATCACCCGCCGCCCCGAGCAGAGCCGCCCCAAGAAGCGCGGCACCGGCTTCACCCGCGACAAGGCGCAGAGCTGGCTGCGCGAGTACGACGCGGGCACGGGCTGGAAGGCGCTCAGCCGCTCCCACCAGGAGATCGGCGAAGAGATCAGCCTGCTCATCGGCATGAGCAAGGAACAGTTCTGCCAGGTCGTGCTGCTGCCGCAGGGCGACTTCGCACGCTTCCTGCGCGCCGATGCCGAGGCACGCGGCAAGCTCCTCGGCAGGCTCTTCGACACGCGCCGCTTCGCCGCCGTCGAGGAGCGGCTCGCCGAACGGCGGCGCGCCGCCGAGCAGCAGGTGCGCGCCGGGGACGAGCGGGTCCTGGCCACCGCCCAGCGCATCGCCCAGGCCGCGGGTGACGCGGCAGATCTGCGGGACTGGCCGTTTCCGCAGCTCGCGCCCGGGGAGGCGGGCCTTGCCGACGCGGTACGGGAGTGGGCCGCCGTGGCCCGCAGCAGTGCGCTCGAGCGGCTCGACATCGCCGAGTACGCCCTCGCGGCCGCCGACAGCAGGGCCGCCGCCGCCCACCGCGCGCTGGAGGACACGCGCGAACTCGACCGCCTCCAGCGCCGCCACGCCGATGCACGGCAGCGGGCCGAAGCACTCGCGGCACTCCGCGAGGAGCGCGAGCGGGTACGGGCCCGGCTCGACCGGGCCCGTAAGGCCGACCTGGTCGCACCCGCGCTGGGGCTGCGTGAGTCCGCCGAGCGGGAGCACCGCGCCGCGAGCGCCGGCCGGAACCGCTGCCGGACGCAGCTGCCGCCCCGCCTCGCGGAAGCGGGGGCCGACCAACTCGCCGACGCAGAGCAGCAGTTGCGGCAGGACCTCGGCGCACTGGACGCGGCGCGCAGGGCCGAGCGGCGCAGCGCGGACATCACCGAGGAGCGCTGGAACCTCGAACGCGAGGCGCGGGCGGACGAGGAGGTCGCCCAGGAGGCGGCGGCCTGGCTCTCCGGCTGGGACGCGACCCGTCGGACCCTCCAGCACCGCATCGAACGGGCCCAGGCCGCCGCCCCCCTTGCCGAACAGCTCGCGGGCCGCCTCGAACCGGCCCGGGAGCGGCTGGAAGCGGCCCGCCGACGGGACAGACTGGAGCGTGAGTCGGCGGCCGCCGAGGAGGCGCTGCTGACCGCCCGGGAGCGGGCCGGGCAGGCACGGGAGCGCTGGCTGGAGCTGAAGGAGCTGCGCCTGCAGGGCATCGCGGCCGAACTCGCCGCAGCGCTCATTGACGGCCGGCCGTGCGCGGTGTGCGGGTCCCGGGAACACCCCGCCCCCGCCCGTCTCGAAGCCGGACACGTCGACCGCGCGGCCGAGGAGGAGGCCCGCCGTCGGCACGGGCTGGCCGAGGAGGCCCGTACCGAGGCGGAGCAGCGCCTCGGCCGGGCCCAGGTGGCATGCGCGGAGGCGCGGGCCGCGGCCGGCGGCTCCACCGAGGCTGAACTCCTGGCCCTCACCGTGCAGTTGAGCCGCGAGCACGCGGCCGCCCACACCGAGGCCGCCACCCTGCACGCGGCGCGCGAGACGCTGGCCCGCGCCGACCGGGAACACGCCGAGCGGCTCGCCGCCCAGCAGCGCGCCGAACGCCACACCGCGGCGCGTACCACCCGGCGGGAGATGCTCGACGCCGAACAGGCCGCCCTGGAGGCCGATTTGGAGCGGGCCCGAGGCGGCGCGCGCAGCGTCGCCGAGCAGGCGCGGGCCCTGGAACACCAGGTACGGCAGGTCGCGGAGGCCGCCGAGGCCTTCCGGGCCGTGGACGCGACCGCCCAGCGGCTGAAGTCGGCGGACGACCGACTCGCCGACGCCGCGTTCAAGGCGGGGTTCGACACGCCCGGAGCCGCGGCCGCCGCGGTGATCGGTGACGCGGCACAGCGCGACCTTCAGCACCGGCTCGACGCGTGGCAGGCGGAGCAGGCGCTCGTCGCGGACCGGCTGGCCGAGCCCGACACCGCCGCGGCGGGAGCCCGTCCGCCGGCCCGCCCCGAGGGCGCCCGGTCGGCCGCCGAACTGGCCGGCCGCCAGCAGCGCGAGGCGGTCTCCGCCACCGACGCGGCCCGTACACGCTGCGCGGAACTCGTGCGGCTGTCGCGGCTCGCCGAGGAGGAGATGCGTTGGCTCGGTCCGCTGCGGGAGCAGTACGACCGGGTGGCGCGGCTGGCCGCGCTCACCGCCGGCACCTCCGCGGACAACGAACGCAAGATGCGCCTGGAGTCCTACGTCCTCGCGGCGCGCCTGGAACAGGTCGCGGCGGCGGCCACCCTGCGGCTCCAGCGGATGTCCGCGGGCCGCTACACCCTCGTTCACTCCGACGCCCGGGCCGGCGGCCGCGGCCGTTCCGGACTGGGCCTGCATGTCGTCGACGCCTGGACGGGCAGCGAGCGCGACACCGCGACCCTCTCCGGCGGGGAGACCTTCTTCGCCTCGCTCGCCCTCGCCCTCGGGCTCGCCGACGTCGTCACCGACGAGGCCGGCGGCATGCGGCTGGACACCCTCTTCATCGACGAGGGCTTCGGCAGCCTGGACGATCAGACGCTGGACGAGGTGCTCGACGTACTGGACTCCCTGCGCGAGCGGGACCGCAGCGTCGGCATCGTCAGCCACGTCGCCGATCTGCGGCGCCGCATCCCCGCACAGCTCGAAGTGGTGAAGGAGCGCGGCGGCTCCGCGGTCCGGCACCGCGGCGCAGGTGTCAGCGGCTGAGCGGGCGCCGTGGGAGGGGCGAGGAGTACACCACGCTCGTGGTGACCGAACCGAGTGACGCGATGCGGCCCGAGATCTCCTCCAGGTGTCGCATCGACCGCGCGGCCACCTTGATGACGAAGCAGTCGTCGCCCGTGACGTGGTGCGCCTCCAGCACCTCTGGAGTGGCGTCCACCAGGTCGTGGAACGGCTTGTAGTTGCCGTGCGGATAGCGCAGCCGTACGAACGCGAGTATCGGCAGCCCGAGCTTCTCGTACTCGACGACGGCCGCGTAGCCGGAGATCACACCCGCCTCTTCGAGCCGCCGCACCCGCTCGGTGACCGCGCTCGCGGACATCGAGACGGCCCGGGCGAGTTCGGCGAAACTGGCCCGGCCCTCGCGCTGGAGGACATCGAGGATGCGCCAGTCGGTGGCGTCAGGGGAATAGCCGGTCATGCGGCAGAGATAGCAGGGAATTCCCCGGCGGATCAAGTCAAGTGCCGGGGAAGCTCTCTTCCTGAAGATGATCAACGGTCGTAGATTTGCGGTCATGACGACACCGCAGCTCACCCCTCAGGCTCCTTCCTCCACCAACCCCGTCCTCCGTGTCCCGCCCGCTTCCCCGGCCGCGGCCGCCGCGTACTTCGGCGCCTCTCTCGCCTTTCACGCCGATGTCTCCGACGTGGCGGCGGTCCTGCAGGCCGGCGGCGAGGCGGGCTTCGTCGTCCTCGACTCCCGCTCCACCGAGGCCTGGGACCAGGGCCACGTGCCCGGCGCGATACACCTGCCGACCGCGCTGATCCCCGAGCAGGCGGAGGGCCTGCTCGACAAGTCCGTGCCGGTCGTCACCTACTGCTGGGGCCCCGGCTGCAACGGCGCCACCCGCGCAGCCCTCGCCCTCGCCGAACTCGGCTACCAGGTCAAGGAGATGCTCGGCGGCATCGAGTACTGGCTCCGGGAGGGCTTCGAGGTCGAGACCTGGGAGGGCCGGCAGAAGCGCGACGCCGACCCGCTGACCGCCTCCATCGGCGCCGAGAACTGCGGCTGCTGACCCGAACCGCATGACAGCTCCTGCGCGCAGGACCGGTGAATCCCGGCCCGGTGTGGACAGCGGCGGCGTGGGGCACCGGCCAGGCCATCGACTCCGAGGGCGCGGTACGAAGCAGGCAGCCGCCCACTCGTGCTTGCGCGACTTGACGTAGTCCTTGACCACGCCGGGTCCGCCGCCGAGCGGCGCGGCGAGCGCGGCCAGTTCGCCGGCCGTCGGGGGCCGGCCGGGCGCCTGCTCGCGCCACACGCTGCGCGGGGTGAGCTCGGCGAACGTCCCGTACCAGCCCGGCAGTTCATGAGCCCGCCGGTAGTCGGCCGCCCCGGTGCGCAGGGCGCAGCCGCGGGCGAGCAGCGCCCGCTCCAGCTCGGCGTAACGCGCAGCCGGGATCATCCAGCCCCGGTACCAGTACGGACCGGAGTCGCGCGGGATCCGTGCGACGGCCGCGGCGGTGTCCCCGGCGGTCAGCGCGTCATGGTCGAGCAACGCGACGGTCCCGCCCCCGGCACGCACCGCGGCCGCCTCGCCGCCGAACTGCGGATCGGGGCGGACGGCTCTGAGCGGGTCGGAACAGAAGAGAAACCCGGTCCCCACCGTGAAACCTCCTCTCGGAACTGAAGTGTTGGCCGAACGGCGGCCGGGCTTCGCACCGCTGAGCTGGGCCCCGCCGCCCGATGTCCGAATGGGCCCGGATGTCAGAGCCGGGACAGCTCGTCCACGAGGTCGTCCAGACCCAGCGAGCCCTGCGACAGCGCCGCCATGTGCCATGCCTTCGCGTCGAACGCGTCACCATGCGCCTTGCGGGCGTTCTCGCGGCCCAGCAGCCACGCACGTTCGCCCAGCTTGTAGCCGATCGCCTGGCCCGGCATCGAGAGGTAGCGCGTCAGCTCGCTCTCCACGAAGTCCGCGGGCCGGCCGCTGTGCATGCCGAAGAACTCCTGCGCCAGCTCCGGCGTCCAGCGCTCGCCCGGGTGGAACGGCGAGTCGGCCGGGATCTCCAGGCCCAGGTGCATGCCGATGTCCACGATCACCCGGGTGGAACGCATCATCTGCGCGTCCAGATACCCCAGTCGGCGCTCCGCGTCGGTGAGGAAGCCCAGTTCGTCCATCAGCCGCTCCGCGTACAGCGCCCACCCCTCGGCGTTGGCGCTGACGATGCCGACGGTGGCCTGGTAGCGGGAGAGCTGGTCGGCGACGTGCGCCCACTGAGCGAGCTGCAGATGGTGGCCGGGGACGCCCTCGTGGTACCAGGTGGACACCAGGTCGTACACTGGGAAGCGGGTCTCGCCCATGGTCGGCAGCCAGGTGCGGCCGGGCCGGGAGAAGTCCTCGGACGGGCCCGTGTAGTACGGGGCGGCGGCGCCGCCGGGCGGGGCGATCCGGGACTCCACCTTCCGTACCCGCTCGGCGAGTTCGAAGTGCGTGCCGTCCAGGGCCTCGATCGCCTCGTCCATCAGGCCCTGGAGCCAGGCCCGGACCTCCTCCTCCCCCTCGATGTGTGTGCCGTGCGCGTCGAGGTGGGACAGTGCCTCCCAGGGGCCGGCGCCCGGCAGGATCTTCTCGGCCTCGGTCTTCATCTCGCTGAGCAGCCGGTGGTACTCGGACCAGCCGTACGCGTAGGCCTCGTCGAGGTCGAGGTCGGTGCCGTTGAAGTAACGGGACCAGCGGGCGTAGCGCTCACGGCCCACGGTGTCCGGTGCGCCTTCGATCGCCGGCGCGTACACGTCGCGCATCCAGTCGCGCAGCGCGACAACGGCCTCGGTCGCGCCCGCCGCGGCGGTGTCCAGCTCGGCGCGCAGCGACTCGGGTCCGGCCGCCGCGAACTCGTCGAACCAGCCGCGGCCGTCACCCGCCCACTGGGTCAGCTGGCCGATGAAGGTGGCCGTGGGCCGCGGCCCGCCGTACAGCTTGCGTTCCAGTCCGAGGGCCAGCGAGGCCCGGTAGCCCTCCAGCGCGTCGGGCACGGCGCGCAGCCGCTCGGCGATCGCGGCCCAGTCCTCGTCGGTCTCCGCCGCGGTGACCGTGAACACCTCGCGTACCGAATGCACCGGCGAGTGGATGTTGCTGACGGCCCGCAGCTCCTCCTCGGCCTCGTGGACGGCGAGTTCGGCGGTGAGCCGTTCCCGCAGCAGCCGGCCGCAGCGCCGCTCGGCGTCGCTGCCGGCGCCCGGCCGCTGCTCCGCCTCGTCGAGCCTGCGCAGTGTCGTACGGGTGAGGCCGGCCAGTGCCTGCCGGCCGGCGGGGGAGAAGTCCGGCAGTCTGCGGGAGCTCTCGGCCACTCCCAGGAAGGTGCCGGTGATCGGGTCGAGGGCGATGAGGTCGTCGACGTACGCGTCGGCGACCTGGCGGGGCAGCGGGCTGCCGCTGAAGGTGTCGGACATGCGGACATCCTTGTACGGGAGAGGGGCCCGCGTCACTACCGTTCAGTCTCAGCCACCTGTCTCAGCCATGTGTCAGCCACCCGCCTCGGGCGGCAGCAGCGGTCCGCACTCCCACTGCTGGAAGATCAACCGGGTCTCCACCCGGGCGACTTCGCGCCGCGAGGTGAACTCGTCCAAGACGAGCCGCTGCAGATCTGCGGTGTCCGCCACCGCCACCTGCACCAGGTAGTCGTCCGGGCCGGTGAGATGGAAGAGGGCACGTGTTTCGGGCAGGGCCCGGATGCGCTCGACGAAGGGGCCGATCAGCTCCCGCCGGTGCGGCCGCACCTGCACCAGGAGCAGGGCCTCCAGGCCGCGGCCGAGTTTCGCCGGATCCAGCCGCAGCTGATGGCCGAGGATCACCCCCGAGCGGCGCAGCCGCGCCACCCGGTCCAGGCAGGTCGACGGGGCCACTCCCACCTCGGCGGCGAGATCCCGGTACGTCATCCGTGCGTCGTTCTGCAGGAGGCGCAGAATGTCCAGATCGACCGGGTCCAGTGCGACAGTTTCGGCCATACGCCGAACGTAGCACGGACGTTCGACGCTACTTCCCGGTAACTGTTCAGAGTTCGGCCATGACGACGAACGCCTCGACCACACCCCGGGCCCTGGCCACCGAAGCCGTGCACGCCGGCCGCGAAGACCTCGCGGATCTCGGCGTGCACGCGCCGCCGCTCGACCTGTCGACGACGTACCCCTCGTACGACAGCCGGGCCGAAGCGGCCCGGATCGACGAGTTCGCCACCACCGGCGCCCGGCCGGACGGGCCGCCCGTCTACGCCCGGCTGGACAATCCCACCACCGCCCGCTTCGAGACCGCGCTGGCGCGGCTCGAGGGCACCGAGAGCGCGGTCGCGTTCGCCAGCGGGATGGCGGCGCTCACCGCGACCCTGATGGTGCGGATCGGCATGGGGCTGCACCACGTGGTGGCGGTACGCCCGCTCTACGGCTGCAGTGACCACCTGCTCACCGCGGGCCTCCTCGGCTCCGAGGTGACCTGGGTGGACCCCGCGGGCATCGCGGACGCGATCCGGCCCGACACGGGCCTGGTCATGGTCGAGTCACCCGCCAACCCGACGCTCGCCGAACTCGACCTGCGGGCGATCGCCCACGCCTGCGGATCGGTGCCCCTGCTCGCGGACAACACCTTCGCCACGCCCGTGCTCCAGCGGCCGGCCGAGAGCGGCGCACGCCTGGTCCTGCACAGCGCCACCAAGTACCTCGGCGGGCACGGCGACGTCATGGGCGGCGTGGTCGCCTGCGACGAGGACTTCGCGCGCAAGCTGCGGCAGGTGCGCTTCGCGACCGGCGGCGTACTTCATCCGCTGGCCGGATACCTCCTGCTGCGCGGACTGTCCACGCTGCCGGTACGGGTCCGGGCCGCCTCGGCCACGGCGGCCGAACTGGCCCGGCGGCTGTCCGAGGACCCGCGCATCGCCCGGGTGCACTACCCGAAGCTCGGCGGTGCGATGATCGCCTTCGAGGTGGCGGGCGACCCGCACGAGGTGATCGCCGGAGTACGGCTGATCACCCCGGCGGTCAGCCTCGGCAGCGTCGACTCCCTGATCCAGCACCCGGCCTCCATCAGCCACCGCATCGTGGCCGAGGGAGACCGGCGGTCGTCCGGAGTCAGCGACAAGCTGCTGCGCATGTCCGTCGGTCTCGAGGACGTCGAGGACCTGTGGCGCGACCTGGACTGCGCGCTCAGCGCCCGGCGTGCCGAGTCTGCCCCGAGCGCGGACTCTGCTCCGTCTCCTCGTGCGGAGTCTCCTCGTACGGAGGACGAGACCGTACCGGCGTAGCGTCCAGCCGGGCCGTGATGACGAGCGTCCCCTCCTCGATCTGGTAGTCGAGGGGGAGGGCAAGGCCGCGCATGGCGGCGACCGTCCCGGTGTTGGACGACTGGGTGACGGCGTAGACGCTCTCGCAGCCCGCCTCGACGGCGAGCGCCACGAGGCGGCGCAGCAGTTCGGAGCCGATGCCACGGCGCTGCCAGTCGTCCTCGATCAGCAGCGCGACCTCGGTCTCGTCCCCGTCCCAGAGCAGATGGCCGAGGGCGACCAGCCGGCCGGAAGCGGTCTGGACGGCGAGCGTGCGGCCGAAGCGCGGGCTGAGCAGGTGCGACAGGTAGCGGTCGGCGTCCGCCACCGGGCCGTGGTAGCGCAGGCCGAGCGTGCGCTCCGAGCAGCGGTCGTGCATCGCCCGGGCGGCGGCGAGGTCACTGACGTCCGCCCGGCGCATCGTGATCTCGTTGCCCTCGGGCAGGGTCAGCACATCCTGGCTGCGCGGGATGCGCGGGCCGAGCCGGGCGTCCAGCTCGACCAGGGCGCGGGCGCGCGCGAACTCGGTCGGCGTGAACGGCAGATAAGGCCGCTCGATGGTGATCGCACCGCCGGACGGGTCGCGCAGCCGCATGACCGTGGACTCCAGGACGCCCTCCACCGGCGCGTCGGCCCCGGTCGGGCGGCCGGTCAGCGAAGTGGCGGGCAGCGAGTGGATTGTGCAGCGACCGAGCAACTGGCGTAGAGCCAGCGGCAGTTCGGCGGCGTCCAGCGCGGTGCGGGTGGCCAGGCCCAGTACCCGGGTGGGGGCGTCCACGAGATCGTGGGCGTCGGCCCGCTCGATCCAGGTGTCCTCACCGCCCGCGAGCGAGATCGCCCGAGTCAGCTGAGCGGCGGAGAGGCCGTCGGGCGCGCGCAGCAGGAAATCGTCGACCGTACCCTCGGCCAGCGGATGCGTCTGCAGGGTCACGATGTCCGCGCCATGCCGGGCGAGCGCGCCGCACAGCGCGGCCAGCCGACCGGGCTCGTCCCGTACGGTCGTCCGCATCCGCCACAGGGCGGTGCTCGCGCCGGGTCGCCCGGAGTGCGGGCCCCGGTGATCAGCCCGGCGGGCATCCGTGGACGGCGGCGGCGCATGGCTGTGCCTTCGGGCCCACCATGTGTGGAAGCCGGCCGTGATCAGCAGTGCGACGGCCGAGACGACCAGCAGAACCGGGCCCTTCGGACCCTTCACGACCATCTTCGCGATGGCGTCCGCGACGGCTACGGCGGTGAACAGGGCGGCGAGTTCGACGAGGTCCCGTCGCCAGTGGTGGTGGCGGGCAGTCTTCGCGGAGGAATTCACTTCAGTCATGGCACCACTGTGAACGAGCGGTGTTGCGTGATCACGAACGCTTTGTGACTGACGGGTTAAGCGTGCTTCTGGTCGATTAGGTAGCTTTTCTTATCGACTCCGGCTGAGAGTGATCGCCCTGTCGTGGGCTACTGGCCGACGCGCCCGGGCTGCAGCACCTTGGTGAACAGCACCCCCCCGCCCTCCTCCCGCAACCTCACCGCCAGTTCACCGCTGTCACCGTCGATGTCGACCTCGCCGAAGTACTGGGGAGACTCGGCCGGAGACAGGTTCGCCCTGGTCGGCGCCTTGACGAAGGACTGCTCCGGACCGAACGTGGGGTCCAGCCTCACCGCGGGGAACCCGCCCGCGGCGAGCGGTCCCGACACGAACTCCCAGAACGGCGCGAAGTCCTTGAAGGCGGCCCGCGACGGGTCGTAGTGCTGCGCCGAGGTGTAGTGCACATCGGCCGTCAGCCACAGCGTGCCCGTGATCCGCCGGCGCTTGATGTGCCGCAACAGCTCGGCGATCTGCAGCTCACGGCCCAGCGGGGCGCCGGGATCACCCTGCGCGACCGCCTCGAAGTTCGCGGTACCGTCCGCCACGACGATCCCCAGCGGCATGTCCGAGGCGATCACCTTCCACACCGCGCGCGACCGGGACAGCTCGCGCTTCAGCCACGCCAGCTGCTCCGCGCCGAGGATGCCGGTCGGGTCGTCGGTCTGCCGGCCGGGCGAGTTGGCGTTGCGGTACGTACGCATGTCGAGGACGAAGACGTCGAGGAGCGGACCGTGCCGCACCACCCGGTGGATCCGGCCCTCCGCGCCGCGCGCGGGCAGGGTCGAGACGGGAAAGTACTCGCTGAACGCCTGACGCGAGCGGGCCGCCAGGACGTCCACGTCCTTCACCGTGTAGCGCGCGTCGTCGAGGATCTGGCCCGGGTACCAGTTGTTCTTCACCTCGTGGTCGTCCCACTGCGCGATCGTCGGCACCTGGGCGTTGAACCGGCGCAGATTCTCGTCGAGCAGGTTGTACCGGAAGTTGCCGCGGAACTCCGCCAGCGTCTCGGCGACCTTCGATTTCTCCTCGGTGGTGATGTTCCGCCAGACCCGGCCGTCCGGCAGCGTGACGGTCGGCAGGATCGGGCCGTCCGCGTACACGGTGTCCCCGCTGCACAGGAAGAAGTCCGGATTCCGGCGGCGCATCTCCTCGAACACGCGAAAGCCGCCGAGGTCCGGGTTGATGCCCCAGCCCTGACCGGCGACATCGCCCGACCACAGGAACCGGACGCCGTCGCGCCGCCTGACCGGTGCGGTACGGAAGCTGCCGTGCACCGGCTGTCCGGTGCGTCGCGGGTCGTCCGGGTCGGCCAGGATCACCCGGTAGTGCACCTGCTCGCCGGGCGGCAGGCCGCGCAGCGCCGTCGTCCCGGTGAAGTCCGTCCCTGGCCCGAGCAGCGGGCCGTACCAGCGGCGGGGCCTGCGGAAGGACTCGGTCGCTGATGTCTGCACGATCATCCGGGCCGGCCGGTCCGACCGTACCCACACCAGACCGGACGTCGAGGTCACATCACCGGTCTGTACGCCCCACTGGGCACTCGGGCGGCCCGAGAGAGCCGGCGCCGGGGCGCCGCCGAGGGCCACGGGCACGGTCAGCGCCGCGGAAGCGGCGAGGGACCCACGCAGGACGGCCCGGCGGCCGGGGAACGAAAGCGGTGAACGATGCGGCATCGGTGCGCCTCCAGTGACGGGTCGGACCAGTGTGCCGCCGGCGCACGCGCACACCGCGGCGGGCGCGCGAGGCTTCGAGCGGGCCGAGTGCCGGCCCCTCGTCGTCGAGGGGCAGCGGTACGGTGGCCGACCCCCGCCGCGCCGAACAGCGCGGCGTGCTCGGGACTGCCCGGGTCCTCGACGCCGACCGCGCCCCGCCCGCGCAGGGCAAGCCGATCAGCGTCATCGCCTGGGCCACGCCGGAACACACCACGAGCCGTTCCGGATCGGCCACCACACCACGGCGCCGCGCGAACCCGGCCAGCGCGGTGCGCAGTTCGGGCAGCCCGCGTGGATCGGGGTAGCCGAGCGCGTGATGCGGCAGTTTCGCCAGTACGCCCCGGTGGGCGGCCGCCCAGGCCGCGCGCGGGAAGAGCGAGAGGTCGGGTGTGCCCGGCCGGAAGTCGGCGCGGGCGCCGCACGGGACGCGCGGCGCCCGGTCGTGCGCCCCACGGGCCGCCGACCGCGTCGCGTCGCCCACCCAGGTCCCCGAGGCCCGGCCGCTGCGCAGATATCCCTCCGCGGTCAGCTGCTCGTACGCCTCGGTGATCAGCCCGCGGGAAACGCCCAGGTCGGCCGCCAGCTCCCGGCTCGACGGCAGTCGGGTCCCCGCCGCGAGCAGCCCCGACCGCACCGCCTCGCGCAGCGCCGACTGCAGCTGCCGCCCGCGCCGGCGCGCCGGCGCGGCCGCGGCGGGCAGCAGCAGCTCCCACGCGGCTGTCCCTCTCTCGCCGCCCCGCGCCGGATTGGTCCCCGATACCTGCATGAGAATGGACCTTAAGCCGGACCGGTGTGCTCCCTGGCGTCGGTCTCATGAACGCCAAGCCTCCGCGGGCGGCCAGGCCCTGCGCTACTGGCTCGCCTGCCTGCTGCTGATCCCCCTGCCCGGCCGGGGCGGACTCGCGCCGCTGCGCAACCTGAACCCCCGTCAATGGGGCCGGCTCGGGCTGCTGGCCGCGATCGGGTGGTCGGCTTCAACCTGGCCGTCCTCGCTGCCGAGCGGACCGCGGAGCCCGCCGTCCCCGGCCGTGTCCGTCGGCTGCGCACCCGTACTCGTGGCCGCACTCGTCCCCCTTTCCGACGGCCGCCGGCCCGCCCGTCCGGTGCTGTACGGCGCGCTGCTCGTCGCGGCCGGAGCGTTCACCGTCCAGGGGTAGGAAGCTGCTGCTGATTGAGTGTCCATGAGTGTCTATTGCATGTCATGAGTAGCGTATGATCTCGCTTAT
>NZ_JANAVP010000030.1:58933-84754 GCF_024213665.1 Streptomyces sp. A3M-1-3 | reverse complement strand
CGATTCACCGGGGTATGCAAGCACAACACGACCGACAACGCACTTCTGCGACCAGCACTTTCGCAACAGACCCTAGGTCCTGTCCGGGATCGGACAAAGGTGCGGGGCGGGCGGGAGGCCGACCGGGGGCCCCTGCCCGCTCCCGCCGGGCAGGTTCGCAGGACATCTCGTACGACAGCGGAAGTGTTCACTAAGGGGAGGGACCGCACGTTGGCCATGACGGAAGCCACCACCGAAGGGCATGAGGCCGCGGCGCTGCTGGAGCGCACCAGGATCACCGTCAACCCCGAACTGCGGGGCATCATCGAGACCTTGCCCGGATCGATACGCCGTGTCGCCATGTACCACTTCGGCTGGGAGCACCCCGACGGGACTCCGGCGGCGGGGCAGGCCGGCAAGGCGATCCGGCCCGCGCTCGTGCTCGCCGCCGCGCAGGCACTCGGCGGCCAGTCCCGGCAGGCCGTACGGGCCGCGGCCGCCGTAGAGCTCGCGCACAACTTCACCCTGCTCCACGACGACGTCATCGACGAGGACTCGATGCGCCGGAACCGCCCGACCGCGTGGACGGTCTTCGGCACGCCGGACGCGATCATCGCCGGGGACGCGATGCTCGCCCTCGCACTCCGGCTTCTCGCCGAGGACCCGCATCCGGCGGCACCGGAGGCATCGGCACGGCTCGCGGCCTGCGTGATCGAGCTGTGCGCCGGCCAGCAGGCGGACTGCGCCTTCGAGGAGCGGGCCGAGGTCACCCTCGACGAGTGCCTCAGCATGGCGATGGCCAAGACCGGTGCCCTGCTGGGCTGTGCCTGCGCTCTCGGCGCGCTCTACGCGGGCGCCGGCCGGGAGGAGGTCGAGGCGATGGATGCCTTCGGGCGGGAGGCTGGTCTCGCCTTCCAGCTCATCGACGACCTGATCGGCATCTGGGGCGACCCCGACCACACCGGCAAGCCCGCCGGCGCCGACCTGGCCGCACGGAAGAAGTCGCTGCCGGTGGTGGCCGCGCTGACCTCGGGCACCCCGGCCGGAGCGGAGTTGGCCGCGCTGTACGCCGTCCCGATGGGCGCCGCGGACATTCACCGCGCCGCCGACGCCGTCGACCGGGCCGGTGGCCGGGACTGGGCCCAGATCCACGCCGCCGACCGGATGGCACGCGCCGTCCACCAGCTCTCCCGGGCGGTGCCGGATCTCGGGGCCGCGGGCGGACTGCTCGCCCTGGCGGAGTTCGTGACCCGCCGCACCCGCTGAAGGCCCAGTCAACTCTAGGATCACGTACGCCAGTTGAATCCCGGATGCGTGATGAGGGGACTGACCATGGGGCTGGAGATACGCCAGGCGGGGGAGAGCGACCGGGAGGCGCTGACCCGGCTGCTCAACGAGGCGTTCATGGACGACCCGGTGAGCGGCTGGGTCTTCCCACACGAGGCGCACCGCCGCCGGGTGCACGGCCTCTTCCTCGGGGTGTTCGTCGATGTGGCGCTGAGCGAGGGGCGGGTGGACTACGCGGTGGACGGGTCCGCCGCCGCGCTCTGGCTGCACATCCCGGCGGGCGAGCCGCATGAGGAGGACGACACTCCGGCCCGGATGCGCGAGACGGCCGATCCGGACAACGAGCGGGCCGAATTGGTCGGCCGGCTGACCGGCGCGGTGCATCCGACGGCCGAGGCGCACGAGTACCTGCTGATGATCGCCGTGTCCCCGGACCGGCAGGGCGAGGGACTGGGTACGGCCCTGATCACACCCGTACTGGAGCGGTGCGACCGCGACGGCGTGCCCGCGTACCTGGAGGCGAGCAGCGCGCGCAGCCGCAGGCTGTACGAGCGGCTCGGGTTCGAGTTCACCGGCACGACCGTGGACCTGCCGGACGGACCGCCCATGTGGCCGATGTGGCGCAAGCCCCGCTCCTGAGTGGCCTGGAATCGACCTTGCGATAACCACTCCACATGAAGCACTATAAACGCAGTGGTTCGGAGTCTCCCGGCCCCCGAGACCGCCACCACCTTCACCGACAGGAGGACTCAGCTTGCGAAAGCTCACGTACTACATCGCCATCTCCATAGACGGCTTCATCGCCGGCCCGGAGGGCGAGGTCGACGGCTTCCCCCAGAGTGAGGAGTACACGCAGTACACCCGGACGGACTACCCGGAGAACGTCCGGTTCGACACTCTGGTGATGGGTCGCGGCACCTACGATCCCGCCCTGGCGATCGGCATCACCAACCCGTACGCACACATCCGTACGTATGTCGCCTCGCGCAGCCTGGAGAAGTCCCCCGACCCGGCCGTGGAGATCATCTCCGGCGATCTGGTCGCCAAGGTCCGCGAGCTCAAGCAGGAGGAGGGGCTCGGCATCTACCTCGCCGGCGGCGCGGATCTCGCGGGACAGCTCTTCGACGAGATCGATGAGCTGCACGTCAAGACCTACCCGATCGTCCTCGGCTCGGGCATCCCGATGCTCAGGACCGGCTTCTCCGTCAGCGGCTTCGAGATCCGGTCGAGCCGCGTCTTCGACAACGGCCTGATCTTCACGCAGTACACCAGGAAGCCGTGACCGCTGGGCTGTCCGACTCTCCGGTACGGGCCTACCGTGGAGGCATGGTCAGCAATGAGCGTGAGACCGGGCAGCAGGCCGGACACGTCTGTCCCGCCTGCAAGCAGCCGGTCGAGACGGTGATCAAGCGGCGGAAGATCCTCGGGGCCTTCGTGCCCGTCTGGGGTCCGGGACCCTGCAAGAATCCCGACTGCCCCGCCCACACGGAGGAACCGGACCGGACGGAGCCCGAGCCCCGCAGGTGAGGTGGCGCCGAATCTGTCCCTCCCGGCCGCCGCCGCGCCCCGCGACGCCTTCCTGAGAAAAATCGGCCTGCCCTGTCGAGAATGGACCGACGGCTCCGACGTCCCATGCGAGAGGCCCACCGGGCAACGAGCAGAAGGAGTGACAGGCCATGAAGTTCATGCTGATGGTTCTCGGCAAGCAGGCCGACTACGACGCCATGGGCGGCGCGCCCAGCGAGGGCAGCCCCGCATGGACCGAGCAGGACCTCAAGGCGATGTTCGAGCACATGGGCTCGCTGAACAACGATCTCGCCGAATCCGGCGAGCTGGTCGACGGGCAGGGTCTGGCC
Organism: Streptomyces sp. A3M-1-3; assembly: GCF_024213665.1. Lineage (GTDB taxonomy): Bacteria > Actinomycetota > Actinomycetes > Streptomycetales > Streptomycetaceae > Streptomyces. The sequence continues at coordinate 81,632 of NZ_JANAVP010000030.1, read as the reverse complement.
GAGCCCAAGCAGGCCCGCCTCGTCACCGCCGCCGGTGACGGCACACCGGTGGTGACCGACGGCCCGTACGGGGAGTCCAAGGAAGTCCTCGCCGGCTACTGGATCATCGACGTGCAGGACTTCGCCCGGGCCGCCGAGATCGCCGCCCGCGCCTACCAGTGCCCCCTCCCGAAGGGCGCCCCGAACTACCCGGTCGTAGTACATCCCGTCGGAGAAGCCGGCGGTAACGAGATGTGAGGAGCGATCCCTTCTCGCCGACCGAGGACCTCCTGCGCCGGCTTGCGCCGCAGGTCCTCGGCGCGCTGGTGCGGCGGTACGGTCACTTCGCCTCCGCTGAGGACGCCGTACAGGAGGCACTGTTCGCCGCCGCGCAGCAGTGGCCGGAGGGGGGCAGGCCGCAGAACCCTCGCGGCTGGCTGATCAGGGTCGCCTCGCGGCGGCTCATGGACCAGCTGCGCAGCGAGGAGGCGCGCAGACGGCGGGAGGAGACGGCCGCGGCGATGACCCCTCGCGACGAGTTCGAGACGCCGCCGCCCGGCGAGGGCCGCGCGCCCTCCGAGGACGACACGCTGGCGCTGCTTTTCCTCTGCTGCCACGCCGAACTGCCGGCGCCCGCACAGATCGCGCTCACCCTCCGGGCCGTCGGAGGTCTGACCACGGCCGAGATCGCCCGCGCCCATCTGGTGCCCGAGGCGACGATGGCACAGAGGATCAGTCGGGCGAAGAAGCGCATCAAGTCCTCCGGGGTGCCCTTCGGCATGCCCCCGCAGGACGAACGCGCGGAGCGGCTGGCGGCCGTACTGCAGGTGCTCTACCTGATATTCAACGAGGGTTACACCGCCACCTCGGGCCAGGAACTGCTCCGCAGCGACCTTGCCACCGAGGCGATCCGGCTCACCCGCGCAGTACGCCAACTGCTGCCCGCCGACGGGGAGGTGGCCGGACTGCTCGCCCTGATGCTGCTGACCGACGCCCGCCGCCCGGCCCGGACCGGCCCCGACGGCTCGCTCATCCCGCTGGCCGAGCAGGACCGGGCGCTGTGGAACCGGGCCGCCATCGACGAGGGGGTTGCCCTGGTCAGCGACGCGCTCACGCACACCCGGCTCGGCCCGTACCAGCTGCGGGCCGCGATCGCCGCCGTGCACGACGAGTCGGAGCGGGCCGAGGACACCGACTGGGCGGAGATCCTCGCCCTGTACGAACTGCTGGTCCGGCTCGCGCCCGGGCCGATGGAGAGCCTGAATCACGCGGTGGCGGTAGCGATGGTGCACGGGCCGGAGGCGGGTCTCGCCCTGCTGGGGGCGCTGGACGAGGACGACCGGCTGGCCGGGCACCACCGGCTCGACGCGGTACGCGCCCACCTGCTGGAGATGGCGGGCGACCCCGCCGCGGCCCGCGCCGCCTACGCGAGGGCCGCGGGGCGGACGCTGAGCGTTCCGGAGCGGCGCTATCTGCAGGGGCGGGCGGCGCGGCTGGCCTGAGGCTGCGTGGGCGGGTGCTGGGCCGCTGTTCTCCGTACGGTCGTACGTCCGTACAGTGGCGCGCAGCCTTTCCGACCCACCCGACCCTCTCCACAAGGCAGGTACCGATGAACGTGGGCGCTGTGGCAGCGGACTTCGAGCTTCCGGACGAAACGGGCACGCCCCGCCGGCTGAGCGAGCTGCTCGCCGACGGACCGGTCGTGCTGTTCTTCTACCCGGCCGCGATGACACCGGGATGCACGGCCGAGGCCTGCCACTTCCGCGATGTCGCCGACGAGTTGAAGGTCCAGGGAGCCCAGCCGGTCGGCATCAGCGGCGACTCGGTCCAGACGCAGGCCGAGTTCGCGGACAAGCACTCCCTCGGCTACCCGCTGCTGGCGGACCCGGACGGGGCGGTGCGCGAACAGTTCGGCGTCAAGCGCGGCTTCAGCCTGGCCCCCACCAAGCGCGTCACCTTCGTGATCGACACCGACCGGCGCGTGCTGGAGGTCGTCAAGAGCGAGCTGCGGATGAGCGTCCACGCGGACCGCGCCCTGGAGGCACTGCGACGGCGCGCGACGGCCTGAGCCACGACCCGACGCCGCTTGCGTATTACGGGGCCTCAGGAAGTGGCCGCGGCGATTCCGTTGCGCCACAGGTAGGCGACCCGGGCCCGCTCCTGCTGGTTGGCGACGGAGCTGTTCCATATTTGGGTTCTGCGGGCGATCTGGGTGCGGAAACTGGGCGCGTTGCGGGCGTTGCAGTAGGCCCGGATGCTGGTACATGCCGGTGCGGGCGGCCCCGATCACCCCGGAGGCCGCCCGCACCGCCGGCCGGCCTCAGCCGGTCAGAGACTTCCACAGCGTGATCGGACGGTCCTCGACCGCTACCTGGTCGTTGTGCGCGCGGCCGTCGGCGATCGAGATGATCCGGTACTTCTGCTGGTGGAAAACCCAGAACAGGCTCAGCCCGTTGATGCGCTGCATGTCCGGCACAGCGAGGAACTCGTCCACGTCGGAGATGCCGGCCAGCGACTGCCAGAGGCCCAGCGAACGGTCGCCGCGCTCGATGACGTCATTGTGCGCGCTGCCGTCGGCGATCGAGATCAGTCGGTAGACCTGTTGCCCCAGGGAGGAGTGGAAGAGCCAGTAGTGGCTCTTCCCGTTCTGGCGCTGCATGTCCGGCACTGGCAGGAAGGCGTCCACCTGCTGGATTCCGCTGAACGAGGCCCAGGCCGAGATCGGCCGGTCGGGCCGGTCGACGGCGCCCGCCGCCTCGGGGGCGAGCCCGGACTCCGCACGGTCCGCGATCGAGATCAGCCGGTAGACCTGCCGGCCCTCGACGGTATGGAACAGCCAGTAGCGGCTACGGCCGTTGATGCGCTGCTCGTCCGGCACCGGCAAAACCGCGTCCACTTTTGACACACCGTCGTAGCACGGCCAGGTGGTCAAGGGCCGGTCGGGGCGCTCGACGACGTCCTTGTGCTCGTCGCCGTCGGCGATCGAGATGGTGCGGCAGATGGCTCCGCCGCTGCCGGTCCCGTAGGCCCAGTACCAGCTCTTGCCGTTGTCCCGCTGCCGGTCGGGGATCGGGAGGAAGGCGTCGGTCAGCCGGACGGCGCTCGGGGGCTTGTCGGTGAGCCGGCCGTCGCCGAGCAGTCGCAGCGTGGTGAGCGACGGGACAAAGGCGTAGACCGACCCCTCGGTGGTGACGAACTGATTGAAGCTCAGCTCGGTCGTGGCATCGGGACTCTCGAAGCTGACCTTGCCGCTGGGGCCGACCATCGGGTCTGGGCCGGGCTTCTTCGGGCGGTTCGGCGGGAAGTCCACGTTGTTGATCCAGCGCTTCTGGATGAACTCGAACTGCTCGACGAGGTCGGACTGGTAGCAGACAAAGAGGAGCCCACGCGGGTGGTCGGGGCCGCCCGGGCCATCAGAGGCGGGGTCGAAAGGCGCACCGTACGGGGCGCCGCGGCGGATGATCCGGCGGCGGTCCATGACCGGATTCTCGGGGAACGGTTCCCCGCCGGGCGTCTCCTGCAGGCCGTCCCGAGGATTGGTCTTGCGCAGGTGAGAGAAGAGCGGGGTGATGAACCCCTCCGGGTCGTTGCGGTAGCCGAAGTCGTTGTCCTCGCCCGCGAGGGCGTTGGACGGCATGTCGGCGTTCGGGCACTTGGCGACGGACGTGCCCGAACGCCAGCGGCCGACCAGCCGGGCGGCCAGCCACTCGACGGTGGCCTCGTCCGGTACCACCTTGGCCTTTCTCAGGACCTTCAGCTGGACGGCGACCTGGGCCCACCAGCTCGGGACGTCCTGAGCGAGTCGGCGCACCACCTGGAAACTGCCGTTGTTGGCCCACTCCGGCATCTGGTCGTACGGGATCCCGCCGACCCTGTCGTGCCCGATGACGAACTCGCCTGCCGGGATCAGCCGGGTGCCGGAGTGGCCCTTGGCGTGCTCAGGCTTCACCGGGTCGGGCTCGTCGAAGCCGATCACGCCCGGCTCGCTGACCCCGTCCTTGAAGCCGAAGTGCTCCTTGCCGCGGCGGGTGCCCGGCAGTGTTGCGCCGTTCTGCTGGAAGACGATCACGATCTTGGCCTGCGCGGCTGCCTCGCGCTGGTCGATCAGCGCCTCCTCGAGCCCCTGGGCGGTATCGGAGGCGACGGTGACCACGGCGTGCACGGTCTGGCCCTTGCCGTCCCCGAACAGCCAGTTCTCCGGTGAGCTGTCGCCGGTGTCGCCCAGCGAGCGCTTGTCCGATCCCTGCTTGAACGCCTCCAGGGTGCCGCCTTCCCTCACCGAGGGCAGCGGGTCCTTGCCGCCGATGAGGACTTTCAGGCCCTCGTAGGTGAAGCTGACGTTGGTCCAGGTGGCCTTCAGCTTCTGCGGGTCGTCGCCACCGGAAGCCTCTCTGGCCTTGCGGAACGCCGCGTTGAAGGTGGCCACCTGCCTGGTGGTGGAGATCTGGGATGCGAGACGCTTCACCCAGGTCCGCGCCCGCGCCGGGTCCTCGAACTTGAGGAAGAGCAGCGTCATCCGGTCCTTCTTGAAACCCGCGATCACATCGCCCTGGATGTCGTCGCTCTCGCGTAGTTTCAGCTCGCTTGCCATACATTCTCCCTAACGATCACTTTGCGCAAATGCGGAGAGTAGTCGTAACGCTACTTTATGTGATCGCCTTTGGGTGGAGGCGGGCCGCAGGTCAACTTGGCTTCGTCATATGCCGCCGCGGAGAGGCCTTGCCCCGCCTGGGTTCTGCCCCGATCGGCCGTCGGCGGCTCACCCTCCTGCCCGTTACTGCGCGACAGCGGGCGGCCGGGATGCGAACACTGAGTGTAGTCACCGGCGTACGCAACTCGTCCACATGGAAGCCGGTGACCCGGCGCGGCACCCAGTGTTCCCGCCCGCACCTGCCGCGCACCCTGTCCCCTCTCCCGCAAGGAGTTCCATGTCTCACGGCAACCTGCCCGGGTCGGCGTCCAGGAGGATGCTGTCCGCGGCGATCTCCGCGTGCGCCGTCTCCGCGCTCACGGCCACGGTGCTCTCCGCCGGCCCCGCCGCCGCCCACGAGGGCCACAAGCGCCACAGTGACGCCCCATCAGTCGCCGGGACGCACGTCGACCCGGACGAGGCGGCGGCCATCGGCAAGGAGCACGCCGAGGAGCACGCCAGTACCAGGAGGGCCATCCAGGCCGTCGGCGAGTACCCGCAGTCCACCCGCACCGAGCGCCTCAAGGCGCTGGGTGCCTCCCAGGCCATGGTCAACGCAGGCTTCGACGCGACGGAGTTCGGCCGGTTCCGGGAGTACTTCCCGTCCCCCGACTTCGCCGCCCACGTCGCCATGCTTCCCACCGGAAAGGTACTGCTCTTCTCCTTCGAGCGGATCGAGAGCAACCCGCAGAAGGAGCCCGCACCGACCGACACCATCGGCAAGGAGAACGCCGGCCGCGCGTACCTGTGGGATCCGGCCAAGGGCACGGGCTCGGGCGCATTCACCAAGGTGACGCCGCCGGACGTCAACATGCCGGACGGACTCAACCAGCCCCGCCCCGCGCCGTTCTTCTGCGCCGGCCATTCCTTCCTGCCCAACGGGATGCTCGGTGTCTTCGGCGGCAACCTCGGCGGCAACGGCGGTACCGGCGCCAAGCTCTCCCTCGTCTTCGACCCCTGGGAGGAGAAGTGGTACCAGAACAAGGACATGGTGGTCGGCCGGTGGTACCCGTCGGTGGTGACCGGAGCGGACGGGCGGCAGTTGATCATGTCCGGCCAGTCGGAGCTCGGCTGGGGCACCCCCACCTCGATCGTCGAGCGGTTCCCCGCCCTGAACACGCCCGTGCCCACGGCCAAGACGGACAAGCCGGTGGGCTGGGCTGTGGACCGGTTCAAGGCCGACGCGCCGTTCCAGCGTGACTACCCGCATCTCTTCTCGCTGCGTGACGGCAAGATCTACGGCTTGGGCCGGAACCCCGACCAGCAGTGGAAGTTCGACCTCGCCGGCGAGACCCGGACGGACCTTGCTGCCCGTCCGGACGGCATGCCGCGCAACTACGGGTCCGCTGTGGCGCTCCCCGCCGGCTTCAAGGGCCCGGACTCCGTGCTGGTGCTTGGCGGTGATCGCAAGGACCCGAACACCTATCAGCTTATCGGCGGCCAGTGGAGCAAGGAGAAGCCGAGAGCTTTCGGCCGCACCCAGGACAACACCATGCTCATGCCGGACGCCACCCTGCTGACCGTCAACGGCGCGTTCGACATCCGCGACTACGGCAACGGCCCGTACAACCCCAACGCGGATCTGAAGTATCGCCAGACCGAACTGCGCGACGAGAACGGCAACTGGAGGCTCGGCCCGGCACAGCGGCTGCCGCGCGGCTACCACTCCAACGCCGTGGTGCTTCCGGACGGCCGGGTCATGGTCACTGGCGACGAGCTCCAGCAGCTCGCCAATGACCCCGACATCACCGATGACATGAACGGCAGCATCGAGATCTACGAGCCGGGCTACCTCCAGCAGGGCAGCCGCCCGAACCTCGGCATCGTGTTCAACCCGTCCGTCGGCTACAACGAGAAGATCACGGTGAGCAGTGGCACCGCCGCCGACGTCACCCGCGCGGTCCTGCTGGCGCCAACCACCGCGACTCACTCGGTCAACACCAGTCAGCGCCATCTCGACCTGCGGATCAAGAGCCGCAGCGGCAACTTCCTCGAACTGCAGGCGCCCCCGTCGGCCAATGCCGCCCCGCCCGGCTACTACATGCTCTTCCTGCTCAACGAGGAGGGCGTGCCCAGCACCGCCGGCTGGGTCCAGCTCAAGCCCGCATCCGGCGGCCAGACAGGGGGCGGCCGGACGGGTCCCGCCGCCCAGTAGTCCCTGCCTGCCGTGAGGACCTCCGCCTTCTCCGGGGGTCCTCACGGCTGTGCGGGCCACACCGACCGCCTCCGGCCGGGAGAAGACCGTGGCGCGACGTGCGCCGACCGGGGCCCCCGAGGCTCAGTCCTTCACAGGAGTGCAGCCAAGCTGCGCAACGCGGCATCCCCTGGCCACGGCTTCGCATGCCAAGGTCCTCTGATCCGAGGCCCTATGACCCATAGCCGTGAGCCCCGGCCCCTTGTGGGTGCCAGTTGGGGACCAACCCGGACGGGAAGCTCAGAGAACCCTCAGAACTCGCAAGATCTTTGATCTACGGGTGAAGGCCGCCCTATCGTTCGTGGTGACCGTCTTGCCGCCTCTGCGGCTAGGCACTTTTTTTGGGGGGTTTCGTTGAATCGCTTCATTCAGACGACCGTCCGGGTGGTCGGTGTTGCCGGAGTTGTGGCGGCGTCGGTCATGACGAGCCCGAGCGCCCAGGCCGCGAGCGGGGGCGGCTGCCATTCTTATTCCGATGGCGTCTCCCGGGCCAAATATGTCGACATCAAGACCTGTATCAGCGCGCCGAAGCGCGGCACCGGCCGGCCGGACGCCTACATCACCCTTCGCTCCGGCCACCCGGCCTGCAAGATCGTCATCCAGGCGGTCCGGACGGGCAACCAGAAGGTGATGTCGAAGAAGGTGCACAACTGCCCGTCGGGCGCCATCCGCGAGAAGCGGTACACCGCTCCCGACTTCTACGACAGCAGGCACGAGACGGGCGAGGCGTACGCCACCTTCACACAGATCATGTGGACGGCCGACCAGGAGGGCACTCCGCCGTATCGCAGCCCGTGGCTGAAGCTTCCGTAAAGCAACGGAATTGACGTGGTGCCGCCCCCGGGCGGCACCACTTATTCCTCCGACTGCTTCACCTACTTCACCGCGAGGGCTAAGGGCGTCCGGGGGGACGCCCAGACGGCCCGCGCCTCACGAGTCAGGCCTCGCGCAGCATGCGTGCGTGCCACCGCGCGGACGGCATGTCACCGTCGGCATGCTCGCCGTAGATCTCGTAGCACTGGGCGGTCCCGGGCGTCGGCCTCGCGTGCGCGCCGCAGCTGGTCCTCGGCGAGATCGGGCTTGGCTTCGATGCCCGCGTACCGGCCGGGCCTGGTCGGTGCCGAGAAGCGCGCCGAGGCCGGCGAACTGCTGCTTGTAGTGGCGGGCCTTGTTCGCTGCGGCGGCCACCTCCTTGCCGACCTCCTCGGCGTACTGCTCCAGATTGGCCGTGGCACCGTGCCCGTAGGGGCGCTCGTGCCAGTCGGTGACCTCCACCGGCTCCGGCTCGGCGACCGGCCCGGGGCGGGGCGGGAGGCATATTCGGTGTACCGCTCGCGCAGGTCGGAGACGCGGGTCCTGGCGGTCGGCGTACCGGTGGTCGGACCCGTCGGTGTCGACGGCCAGGGTGTGCCCGGCTTCGGCCGCCGCGCGCTGCCGTTCGGCCTCCTCCTGAGCTTCGAGCTCGTCATTCGGGCCCGCCCACAGGGCGGTGTCCACCTCGTCCCCGGCCGCCGGATCGCGTCCATGGTGCGGCCGAGGGCTGCCGAGTCGTGCCGCTAACGGTGTCCGGCAGCGGCTGTGATCGAGAAACGGAGCGGCGACCAGTTCACGTATCGGATTCCTCCTTGGGAGGGTTGAGCAGCAGGCGGGCCCAGACCGTCTTGCCGATCGGACTGCGGGCACGATGGCCGGTCTCCTCGGCGAGCGTGGCGACGAGCAACAGGCCGCGGCCGTGCTCGTCGCTAACAGCGGCCTCTACCGGCTGGGGCGGGCGGCGGCTGGCGTCGGAGACTTCGATGAGACAGTGCGAGCCCCTGGCAGAGACGAACACTTCGAAGAGGTGGCCAGGACTGTGGCCGTGCTGGACGGCGTTGGTGGCCAGTTCGCTACACACCAGGAGTACGCGGTCGGTGTCGTCGGTGCTGTAGCCCCAGCCGACGAGCTGTTTGCCGACCTGCTTACGAACGAGGGGGACGCACTTCGGCGTCGATGTGAACTGCATCCTCCACAACTGGGCAGTCGTCGGCTGGTTGTGCGTGGTCATCGGCAGCATCGCGTCCCCTCGTCGCGGGTGGTTCAGGCAATTGGAGTCCACCACAGTCGCGATCACAGAATCAGGCCACGCTGGTTACCCAACGTGGGTAATATTCCTGGCGTTTAACTCCCACGACGGCCTTCCCATCGGGGGCGAGCAAGGGGGACGAGTGGCACGACCGCAGCCTCACCACGCGTTACCGCCGACGCTGCTGGACAGTCCGGAGTGGTGGGAAGCGTGTCGGCACCGCGACTTCGCCCGCATCTTCCGCCTGGTCAAGCTCAAGGCCGGCATCTATCCCTCACGGATCGCGGCCCTGTGCGGTATGACGCCAAGCCGCGTCGGCGAGATTATGGCCGGGCGCCGGAGTCTGGCCCACATCGACGTGATCGAGCGGGTTGCGGACGGCCTGCGCATCCCCGGAGCCATGCTCGGGCTCGCCCACCGGCCCTGGGAGATCCCGTCCCCCGCCCGTACGCAAGAGCGCCAGCCGGAACCTGTCACGGCCGTACCGTCGGAGCCGGAGCTCCCGCCGGACGAGAGCGGCGGCTTGGACGACCTGCTCGCCTTGGCCGACGGACAGGTCACACGCTCCACGCTGACCGCACTGCGTTCCTCGGTGGAGGACTACTGGCGGCGCGATGACGAGCACGGTGGTGCGGCGCTGCGTCCGGCGGTGGTGGGGCATCTGCGCTACGTCAGCCAGCTGTTCGAGGGCGCGGGTGGAGGCTTACGGCAGGATCTGCAATCGCTGGCGGCCGAGCTGGCCCGCCTCGCAGGGTGGGCGTACTTCGACGCCTGCCAGTACAGCACCGCGCGCACCTACTTCGCCCAAGCGCTCAAGCTCTCACACAGCCAGGGCGACCGACTCTTCATGGCCAACATCCTGTCCTGCATGAGCTTGCAGGCCACCTACGACGGCCATCCCAACGACGCCGTGGCACTCGCCTGCAAGGCCCAGGACGCCGCGCGAGCGGCGGCAGGCGGCCATCCGCTCGTAATGTCGATGCTGCACATGCGGGAGGCCTTCGCCCACGCGACCCTCCGTGACTCCCGCGCCTGCCACGAGGCCGTCGGTCGCTCCCGCGACCAGTACGAACGCGCGCGAGGGAACGAACAGGAAGCCCCCTTGTGGGTGCGCTACTTCGACGAGACCAAGCTCGTCGTCGACACGGGTATCGCACTTGCCGGCCTCGGCGAGGCGGCTCGCGCTGAACCGCTCATCGCCGAGGGATTGCGGCGCGAGAAGGCAGGGCAACAACGCGGCCGGGCCCTCCACGCCTTCTGGCTCGCCAGTACGCAGCTTCAGCAGGGCAAGCTCGACCAGGCGTGCCAGAGCGCCGGGCTGGCACTGGACCTGACGGCCGCCATCGACTCCCCGAGGATGGCTGGTCATGTCGATGAGCTTCGCCGGCGCATGATGCCGTACGCGCGGGAGGCGCCGGTAATCGCGTTCGAGCAGCAGATGCGTGAGGTTCTCGGTTAGCCGGCGCTCCGGGTGGCCTCGTCCAGGAGCAAGTACAAAAGGCCTACCAGGCTGCCGCTGCTGACGATCTCCCGGCGGTCGATCATGCCGCGGATCTCCGACAGCGGGATCCACTCGATCCGGTCTGACTCGTTCAGCTCGGTGGGCGGGCCTGCGTACGTGGCACCATCGGCGCGGAAGACATGGTGCTCAGAGTCGGTGATGCCGTTCGCAGGCTGTGCGTACACCAGAGGCTTCATCGCCTGCACCCGCCACCCTGTCTCCTCCTCGACCTCGCGGACGGCGGCCTGCTCCGGCGTCTCATCCGCCTCGATCAGGCCCATGGGAAGTTCCCAGCCCCAGGCGTCGGTGATGAACCGGTGCCGCCACATCATCAGCACGCGCTTCTGCTCGTCGACCACTGCGGCAACCGCCAGGTGCCGCATCCGTACGACGTGGTGCTCCCAGCGCCGTCCGTCGGGCTGCTGGACGTCAACGAGCCACACGTTGACCCACGGGTTGGTGTAGATCTGCCGCTCGCCATGGATGGTCCACCGCATGAGCCAACTCCCTTTCGCCGGTCAGACTTCCAGCATGTCACTTCGACGAGAATTCGTCCGCTTCGTTGTGAAGGACTGGCCGTTCACGGTGGAGGAGGGACAAGCCCTTCAACTACCGTCGCTGGAGGGGTGAATGGAACAGCGTCCGCAGGGTGCCGCAGTGGGAGGAGAACGAGGGAGCCGGGCACGAGGGCCGGTCGTCCTGGGACTCGTGGCCGGCAGAAGAACACCGCAGCCGGGAACGCAGACAGCACCCGGCTCCGCGCGGATGCCGAGTGCTGTCGTTGTCGGACGACGTGACGTGACCGGGAGGGTCAGGCCTTCTTGGTCTCCCAGAAAATCTTGTCGATCTGGGCGATGTAGTCCAGTGCCTTCTGGCCCGTGGCCGGGTCCGTCGAGGCCTTGGCGGCGCTGAGCGCCTTCAGGGCGTCGTTGACCAGCTGGTGCAGCTCCGGGTACTTCTCGAAGTGCGGGGGCTTGAAGTAGTCGCTCCACAGCACCGAGACGTGGTGCTTGGCAAGCTCGGCGCGCTGCTCCTTGATGACCGTCGCGCGGGCCCGGAAGTGCGGGTCCTCGTTGGCCTGGAACTTCTCCTGGACGGCCTTGACCGACTCGGCCTCGATCCGGGCCTGGGCCGGGTCGTACACGCCGCAGGGAAGGTCGCAGTGGGCGCTGACCTTCACCTTGGGGGCAAACAGGCGGGAAAGCATTGAGCTGTCCTTCCTCGTGATCGTCTTCTCAGGTGGGACATTACTCCGTGCGAGACCTGTTTTCGCGAGTGCCCCCATGGCCTTAGGACAAAAGTCCAGGGTCAGTATGGGACTGGTGGCCGAACACACGGAACGGACCGGAGGTGCCGGATGACGGATCAGGGGCGGGAGCCGATGAGGCCGTTCGGGGTCGCCGAGGTGATGGGGCTCTCCATGGTGCCGACCCTGTTGCAAGGTGACCAGCTGCTCGTCCATTACGGGACGGACCTCAGGGCCGGCGACGTGGCCGTACTGCGTCACCCGCTGCAACAGGACCTGCTCATCGTCAAGCGGCTGGTCGAGCGACGCGAGGGCGGCTGGTGGGTCCTCGGGGACAATCCGGACGCCGAGGGGGACAGCCGGGTGTTCGGCACGGTGCCGGCCGAGCTGGTGCTCGGGCGGGTACGGGCCCGCTACCGGCCGGTCACGCCCGGACGCCGGCGCTCGGTGGGGGTCGTGCTGTCCTGGCTGGTCTCGGCCGTACGACCGGTGCTCTGCGACCGCTCCGTCTCCAGGCGTTTGCGCGCCCGGTAGGCGGCGACGTTCGCACGGGTCGCGCAGCGGTCCGAGCAGTAGCGCCGGGAGCGGTTGGTCGAGGTGTCGAGGTAGGCGTTGCTGCACGGTGCTGCCTGGCACAGGCCCAGCCGGTCCGCGCCGTGCTCCGTGAGGTGGAACGCGAGCCCCATGGAGGCGATGGCGGCGTAGCCGGCGGTCGCGTTGGAGGGGTGGTCGGCGAGGTGCATGTGCCACTTGGGGCGGCCGTCCTCGTCCTTGTAGTCGTGTCCGGAGATCTGCGGGCTGACCGGGAACTCCAGCAGGAGCGAATTGAGCAGGTCGACGGCGAGGACCTCGTCGCCCGTGTCGGCCGCCTCGAAGACCGCGCGCAGGCGGGCCCGTACGGACCGGAAGCGGGTGACGTCCGCGTCGGTGGCCCGCCGGGCCGCCTGGGAGCTGGCGCCGAACAGGTCACGGACCGCTTCGACCGAGGTCAGGGCGTCCTTGTTGCGGGCCGGCTCCTCGCTGTTGACCAGGCGCACGGCGTAGTCCGAGTAATAGGCCAGTTCCACTTGTAGTCCTTACGGCGGCGGTCTAGAGTTTCAGTAACGGCTGAGACTGCTTCGAGGGTATTACGCGGCGGAGGGATTCGGAGATGACGAAGACGGCGGCCGGGACCGACTGGCAGGCGTGGCAGGACAGCTGGGACCGGCAGCAGGAGTGGTACATGCCCGACCGTGAAGAGCGGTTCAGGGTGATGCTGGACATGGTCGGGGCACTGGTGGGGCCGGAGCCCGGGGTACTGGATCTCGCTTGCGGTACGGGAAGTATTACGGGCCGGCTGCTCAAGCGGTTCCCGAAGGCCGTCAGTACGGGGGTCGACCTGGACCCAGCGCTGTTGACCATCGCGCAGCGGTACTTCGCGGGCGACGAGCGGGTCACCTTCGTCACCGCGGACCTGAAGGACCCGCAGTGGACGCGGAAGCTGCCGTACGAGTCCTACGACGCCGTGCTCACCGCGACCGCGCTGCACTGGCTGCACCTCGAGCCGCTCGCGGCCCTCTACGGGCAGATCGGCGGCCTGGTGCGCGACGGCGGTGTGTTCATGAACGCCGACCACATGATCGACGAGTCGACGCCCCGGATCAACGCGGCGGAGCGGGCCGCCCGGCACGCCGGGATGGACGCCGCCAAGGCGGCCGGCGCGCTCGACTGGGCCGAGTGGTGGGCGCTCGCGGCCCAGGACCCGGACCTCGCCGCCCCGACCGCCGAACGTTTCGTCATCTACGGCGAGCATGCCGACGGGGACATGCCCTCGGCGGACTGGCACGCCCGGACCCTGCGCGCGTCCGGCTTCGGGGAGGCGCGGACGGTCTGGGCGTCGCCGTCGGACGCGCTGGTGCTGGCCGTGAAGTAGTCACACACCAAGAGCACGAAGAGGCGGTACGGGCCCTCGGCCCGTACCGCCTCTTCGTGTGTTCGCTGCTACAGCTGCTACAGCACCTTGGAGAGGAAAGCCTTCGTTCGGTCGTGCTGCGGGTTGGTCAGGACGTCGCGGGGGTTGCCCGACTCGACCACCACGCCGTCGTCCATGAAGACGAGGGCGTCGCCGACCTCGCGGGCGAAGCCCATCTCGTGGGTGACGACGATCATCGTCATACCGTCCTCGGCAAGGCCGCGCATGACGTCCAGGACGTCACCGACCAGCTCCGGGTCGAGCGCCGACGTGGGCTCGTCGAACAGCATCAGCTTCGGCTCCATCGCCAGCGCACGGGCGATGGCGACGCGCTGCTGCTGGCCGCCGGAGAGCTGGGACGGGTAGTTCCGGGCCTTGTCGCCCAGGCCCACCCGGTCCAGCAGCCGCTCGGCCCGCTCGCGGGCGACGGCCTTGGTCTCGCCCTTGACCTGGATCGGGGCTTCCATGACATTCGCCAGCGCGGTCATGTGCGGGAACAGGTTGAACCGCTGGAAGACCATGCCGATGTCCCGGCGCTTCGCCGCCACCTCGCGGTCCTTGAGCTCGTGGATCTTGTCGCCCTTCTGGCGATACCCCACGAGCTCCCCGTCGACCCAGAGCCGTCCGGCGTTGATCTGCTCCAGGTGATTGATGCACCGGAGGAAGGTGGACTTGCCGGAGCCGGACGGACCGACCAGGCAGAACACCTCACGCGGGGCGACCTCGAGGTCGATGCCCTTGAGGATGTGCGCCGGGCCGTACGCCTTGTGGACGGCTTCGGCCTTGACCATGGGCTGGACGGTCATCGGGCCACCTCCGTACGGCGGAACAGATTGAGGTTGGCTCGCAGGCGCTGCAGCGGGGTGGGCGGCAGGCTCCGCAGCGACCCGCGGGCGTAACGGCGCTCCAGGTAGTACTGGCCGACGCTGAAAACGCTGGTGAGAGCCAGGTACCAGATGGAGGCGACGAAGTACATCTCCATGATGGCGCCGGCCGTGGTGCCGATGTTGGAGGTGGCACGCAGCAGATCCACGTACTGCACGGCAGAAACCAGCGACGAGGTCTTGAGCAGGTTGATGAACTCGTTGCCGGTGGGCGGGATGATCACCCGCATGGCCTGCGGCAGCACCACCCGGCGCATCGTCTGTGTGCTGGTCATGCCCAGTGCGTGCGACGCCTCGGTCTGGCCTTCGTCGACCGACTGGATGCCGGCCCGGACGATTTCCGCCATGTAGGCACCCTCGTTCAGTCCCAAGCCCAGCAGGGCCACGACGAACGGGGTCATCAGCTCAACAGTGTTCTCCTTGTAGATGGGGCCCAGGTCGATGACCGGGAAGATCAGCGAGAGGCTGAACCACATCAGGAGCTGCACATAGACCGGTGTTCCGCGGAAGAACCAGATGTACAGCCAGGCCACGCCGCCTGTCACCGGGTTCTTGGACAACCGCATTACGGCGAAGAGGACACCCAGCACCAGACCCAGCAGCATCGAGAGGACGCTGATCAGGACGGTGCGCCACAGCCCCTTGAGGACCTCGGGGTCGAAGAGCTTGTCTCCGACGGTCCCCCAGATGACGTCGCCCTGGGAGAACGCGAAGACGAGCCAGCCGAGCGCGACTACCACGACAACGGCGCTGATCCAGCGTCCGTAGTGCCGCACCGGAATGGCCTTGATGGCCTCGAATGGTGTGCTCGAGGCGCCGGGACCGGACGGCGAGGTGTCGGCCGGTCCCTTGTGGATCTTGTCAGTCACAGTGACTGCCCTTCAGTGGAACGCTTGAGACGAGATACGCCGTGGAGGTCACTTGCCGGCGTTGATAGTCGCCTCGGTGACGGCACTGTTCTTGACGTCCCACTTCTCCAGCACCTTCGCGTAGGAGCCATCCTTGATGATGGCGTCCAGTGCTTCCTTGATGGCGTCACGCAACTGCGTGTTCTCCTTGCCGACACCGATGCCGAAGGGGCCTGCGTCCGTCTGACCACCGGCGACCTCGAAGTCCTTGCCGCCGCCCGCAGTCTTGGCGATGTACGCCGCGACTGGGTAGTCGTTCAGGTCGGCGACAGCGCCGCCGGACTTCACTCGGGTCTGCGCCTCGGCATCGGTGTCGAAGGCCTGGATGGTGAGCTTCTTGTCACCGCACTTCGTGGCCTGAGCCTTGAAGGTGTCCTCGTAGATCGTGCCGCGCTGGACGGCCACGGACTTGCCACAGAGGTCATCGAGGGACTGGATCTTCTCCGGGTTGCCCTTCTTGACCAGCAGCGACACACCGGAGTTGAAGTAGTCGACGAAGTCGACGCCCTTACCGATCTTCTTGCCCTTGTCGTCCAGGCCTTCCTGGCGCTTCTTGGTGTCGCTCATCGCGGACATGATGATGTCCTGGCGGCCCGTGTAGACCGACGTGAGCAGACCGTCGAAGGTGCCGGACGTGAACTCGAACTTCACGCCGAACTGCTTGCCGAGGGCCTCGGCGATGTCCGGGTCGATGCCGACGATCTTGCCGCCCTCGGTGAACTCCATCGGAGCGTACGCGGCGTCCGTGCCGACCTTGATGACGCCGGAGTCCTGGTACTTCTTCGGCAGCTTGCTGAACAGCGGGGCCTCGCTGTTCGACTTGACGGCGCCGCTTCCGGAGTCCTTCGTCTGGTCACCGCAGCCGGTGAGCAGGAGTGCGCCGGCGACCGCGATCGCGCCGACCGCGGCGATCCGGGGCCTGGCGGCGGTCGTACGGCGGGTGGTGCTTGCGGTCATGAGCTGGTTCCTCCGGCGGGTGAGGGGATGCCGAAACGGTCGGGGCACGCAGCATCGAGTGTCGCGACCTCGTGTGATTACGGCATCTTGCCATTCGGATTGGACAATTCGGGGGGCCAGCCAGGTCAAAATCGGATAACGGGCGCTCCCGTAGTCCGACAGCCCTGCGGGCGCTGGGGTCCGGGGCCGGACCTTCTCCCGATTTTGTTGCTTCAGGCAGCAGCTTTTGCTGTTTGTCTCGCTGGCTGGACCAAGGGCATGGACTTTTCGGCGTATTCGGACACTGCACGGCCGGATGTGTCGGAATCGACTCGTCCGGGCGGCCAATCTTCCGGTAGAACGGATCCTTACACCCCTCATCCGGGGCTCAGGGCGCGTGTGCGGCGCGCCCGCGCGTACGTACCTCCCTCCGCGGAGGCGGGCCAACCGCCGACATCGGGGCACGGACGCGGTGCCCGCCCACCCCTCAACCAGGAGTGGCCACCCTCAACCAGATTTAAGACTTAAGGGGTAAAACAAGTGGCAGCGGAGATCGTCAATCCTCGCAGCGACAGCGGTACGGAGAACGCTCACGAGGAGCCCTTCGATCCGGCCTTCGCGCTTCACCGGGGCGGCAAGATGGCCGTCCGGGCGACCGTGCCGGTGCGCGACAAGGACGACCTGTCCCTCGCCTACACGCCGGGCGTCGCCAAGGTCTGCAGCGCCATCGCCGAGCAGCCGGAGCTGGTCCACGACTACACCTGGAAGTCGAACGTGGTCGCCGTCGTGACGGACGGTACGGCCGTGCTCGGACTCGGTGACATCGGACCCGAGGCATCCCTCCCGGTCATGGAGGGCAAGGCCATCCTCTTCAAGCAGTTCGGTGGCGTGGACGCGGTCCCGATCGCGCTCGCCACGACCGACACGGACGAGATCATCGAGACGGTCGTGCGGCTCGCCCCGTCCTTCGGCGGAGTGAACCTCGAGGACATCTCGGCCCCGCGCTGCTTCGAGATCGAGCGCCGGCTCCAGGAGCGGCTGGACATCCCGGTCTTCCACGACGACCAGCACGGCACGGCCGTCGTCACCCTCGCGGCCCTGCGGAACGCGGCCAAGCTCACCGGGCGCACGCTCGGCGACCTGCGCGCCGTCATCTCCGGCGCCGGCGCGGCCGGTGTCGCGATCGCCAAGTTCCTGCTGGAGGCCGGCCTCGGTGACGTCGCCGTGGCGGACCGCAAGGGCATCGTCTCCAGGGACCGCGAGGACCTGACGGACGTCAAGCGCGAGCTGGCCGAGCTCACCAACAAGGCCGGGCTCAGCGGCTCGCTCGAGACCGCGCTGGCCGGCGCCGACGTCTTCATCGGCGTCTCCGGCGGTACAGTCCCGGAGCCGGCCGTCGCGTCGATGGCGCCCGGCGCGTTCGTGTTCGCCATGGCCAACCCGAACCCGGAGGTCCACCCGGACGTCGCGCACAAGTACGCGGCGGTCGTGGCCACCGGCCGCAGCGACTACCCCAACCAGATCAACAACGTGCTGGCGTTCCCCGGGATCTTCGCGGGCGCCCTCCAGGTGCGGGCCTCCCGTATCACCGAGGGCATGAAGATCGCGGCCGCCAACGCCCTGGCCGACGTCGTCGGCGACGCGCTGGCCGCGGACTACGTGATCCCCTCGCCGTTCGACGAGCGGGTCGCCCCGGCCGTCACCGCCGCCGTGGCGGCCGCAGCCCGCGCCGAAGGCGTCGCCCGCCGCTGACGTCGCGTCAGTAGCGCGCCGGGACAGGCCTACGGGCCGCGTCGCACCCTTCACCGGGTACGGCGCGGCCCGTGGCCGTGCCGGGGCGGCCTCGGGTGGCGGCTTGTACTTTCCGTACGGCCACTTGGACATGCGCCGCAGAGTTCGCCGAAGAGCTTCCGGCCATTCATGTGTGACTGCTGTGATGCTCCGCGCCAACCCATCACAGGAGGCGCGTTGTGAATCTGGTCGTCAACGGTGACGCCGAGAGCGGACCCGGCGGTACCGCCGAGCCCGTAGGGACAGTGACCGGCTGGGTCATCAAGCAGGGGGCGCCCGCGCTCATCAACTACAGCCTGGGCGGCGGGTACCCGACCCCGGCCGACTCCGGGCCCGCCCAGCGCGGCAGCCGGTTCTTCAGCGGCGGCAACAGCCCCCGTACCGCCCTCGTACAGGACATCGCCCTGCCCGCCACCGGTACGACCGGGCAGGCAGCCGTCGACGCGGGACGGGTGCGGTACGCCGTGTCCGCCTGGCTCGGCGGATACGCGGCGCAGGAGGACGGCGTACGGCTGTCCGTGGAGTTCCGGGACGCCAAGGGGACGCCGGTGGCGCTCTCCGTGCTGGGACCGGTGACCGCGGGCGAACGGGGCTCGCGTACCGCGCTCGTGGAGCGCAAGGCACAGGCGGCTGTGCCACCCGGGGCCCGGACCGCCCGGCTGCTGCTGGTCTTCACCCTTACCGGCGGCGGGACTTCGAACGACGGATACGCCGACGCGATATCGCTCACCCTCAGTGCCGCAGCAGCCGCAGGAGGCCAGCCGTGAAGCTCAACCGCCGTGATCTGCTCAAGGCGGCCGGAGCCGCGGGCGCGCTCAACGTGGCCTGGCCGCTGAGCGCCGGCCTCTCGCCCGCCCAGGCACGCGAAGCCGCCGAGGCACTGGGTGCCGACTACGACCCGGCGCCCTTCACCCTCGGCGTCGCCTCCGGCGATCCGCAGCCGTCGAGCGTCGTGCTGTGGACGAGACTTGCGCCCGAACCGTTCGCCGCCGTACAGCAGCTGCCCGAGGTCGTCGAGGTCGAGTGGGTCGTCGCCCAGGACGCCGCCCTCACCCGGGTCGTCGCCCGCGGCAAGGCGCCCGCCTCCGCCACCCTCGGGCACAGCGTGCACGTACCGGTCGGCGGACTCAGTGCCAACACCCGCTACTGGTACGCCTTCAAGGCGCTGGGCAAGACCAGCCGGGTCGGCCGTACGAAGACCGCCCCGGTCGGCAGCATCGCCAGGGCCCGGTTCGCCGCGGCCAACTGCCAGGCCTTCCACGACGGCTACTACGCCGCGCACCGGGGCATCGCACGCGAGGACGTCGACTTCGTCGTCCACCTCGGCGACTACATCTACGAGCACGGCCCCGTCGGCGGCGACCACGTCCGCGACCACGACACCCCGGCCATCCTCACCCTCGCCGACTACCGCCGCCGGCACGCCCTCTACAAGGGCGACGCCTCGCTGCGGGAGGCGCACGCCGCGCACCCCTGGTTCCTCACCTGGGACGACCACGAGGTCGTCAACGACTACAGCGGTACGGGCGGCGGCGCGCCGTTCATGCAGCGGCGCGCGGCCGCGTACCAGGCCTGGTACGAGAACATGCCGCACCGCGACAGCGGCAGTTCCGCGCTGCCCGACCCCGAGATCCACCGGGTCCGGCGCTGGGGCGACCTGCTGGAACTGACCGTCCTGGACCTGCGCTCGTACCGCTCGGCGCAGAACCTGAGCAACGGCACGATCCTCGGCGCCGAGCAGAAGGCATGGCTCAAGCAGGGCATCGCGCAGGGCCCCGAGGCCTGGCATGTCTGGGCCAACTCGATCATGCTCAGCCAGCTGCGCGGCCGGCCCGGCGGCTCGTACATGTTCACCGACCAGTGGGACGGCTTCCTCGCCGAGCGCAAGGAGGTGCTGAACCACGTCCACACCAGCGGGATGGAGGACCTCGTCGTCGTCACCGGCGACTGGCACTCCGCGTTCGTCGACGACATCCGGCCCGACTTCGACAACACCTCCTCGCCGGTCGTCGGCACGGAGTTCACCGCGCACTCCGTGACCTCGGGCGCGTACTCGGCGGACTGGAACAAGACCAACGGCCCGGTCATGGGCGCGGCCAACCCGCACCTGAAGTACTTCGAGGGCAACCGCTACGGGTACGACGTCTACGAGGTCACCCCGCAGCGCTTCAGCGCCCATATGCGGGTGATAGCCGACCGGCGTGACCCTGCTTCGCCCGTCACCACCCTGACCACGTTCCATGTGGACCGGGGGAAGGCCGGCTCGTACGAGGACCCGGCGACGAAGAACTCGCCGGCCCAGTACCGGCGCGACTGAGCGGGCGCGGGACGCGGCGCGTGTCACACCCGTGTGTGGTTCCGCCGCGTCCCGTCCGCGTCCTATCGTCAGGGTCATGTTCGCCGCCTACGCCGCACGCATCGACCGTGACCAGCCGCTGAACGGCCTTGAGCTGGGCGAGCGCCCGGCCCCCGAGGCACGCCCCGGCTGGACGACCGTGAATGTCAGGGCCGCCTCCCTCAACCACCACGACCTGTGGTCGCTGCGCGGGGTGGGCCTCGCCGAGGACAAGCTGCCGATGATCCTCGGCTGCGACGCCGCGGGCGTCGACGCCGACGGCAACGAGGTCGTCATCCACTCCGTGATCGGCCAGAGCGGCCACGGCGTCGGCCCGGACGAGCCCCGCTCGATCCTCACCGAGCGCTACCAGGGCACGTTCGCCGAGCAGGTCACCGTACCCACCTGGAACGTGCTGCCCAAGCCGGCCGAGCTCTCCTTCGAGCAGGCCGCGTGCCTGCCGACCGCCTGGCTCACCGCGTACCGGATGCTGTTCACCAACGCCGGTGTACGGCCCGGTGATTCGGTACTGGTCCAGGGTGCGGGCGGCGGCGTCGCGACCGCCGCGATCGTCCTCGGCAAGGCGGCGGGCTTGCGGGTGTACGCCACGAGCCGCGACGAGGCGAAGCGCAAGCGGGCCCTGGAACTGGGCGCGGTGGACGCGTTCGAGCCGGGCGCGCGGCTGCCGCGGCGCGTGGACGCGGTGATCGAGACGGTCGGCGCGGCCACCTGGTCGCACTCGGTCAAGTCGCTGCGCCCCGGCGGCACACTGGTGATCTCGGGCGCGACCAGTGGCGACCGCCCCTCGCACGCCGAGCTCACCCGGATCTTCTTCCTGGAACTGAAGGTCGTCGGTTCGACGATGGGCTCCAAGGACGAGCTGGAGGACCTGCTGTCCTTCTGCGCCGCGACGGGCGTACGACCGGTCATCGACGAGGTCCTGCCGCTGGACCGGGCCCGCGAGGGCTTCGAGAAGATGGCGGGCGGCGACCTCTTCGGCAAGATCGTCCTGACGGTGTGACGGGGGCGCCGTACTGGCCGCCGACTTGTCAACCAGGATTGACACGGCCTCGTCTGTCAACGTAGGTTGACGTCATGACCGAAGCAACCGATCTCGCCGAGCGGGCGGGTGATCGCGATCCGAGGGTCGGGCTGCGTGCCGTCGCCGCGCTGCGGCGGCTGCTGGAGCAGTTGGAGGCCGTACAAGTCCGCAGTGCCCGCGTGCAGGGCTGGTCGTGGCAGGAGATCGCGGCTGAGCTCGGCGTCAGCAGGCAGGCCGTACACAAGAAGTACGGGAGGCATTGATGTTCGAGAGGTTCACCAAGAGCGCCCGCGAAGCGGTGACCTGCGCGGTCGGGCACGCGGAGCGGGCGAATGCCGACTCCGTCACCGAGGAGCATCTGCTGCTCGCGCTGCTCGACCTGGAGGGAACCCGGTCGTCGTTCGCCTTCGCCTCGCTCGGGATCGACGGCCGGCGTGCGTCGCTGGAGGCGGCGCTGGCGGAGGCGCGGCGGCGCGGCGGGCTGTCGCAGTCCGACACGGACGCGCTCACCGGGCTCGGGATCGATGTCGCGGAGATCGTCTCGCGGTTCGAAGAGGCGCACGGCGAGGGCGCGTTGCAGGCGGACTGCAGGTCGAAGCGGTGGTGGTCGGGGCGCCGGTCGTTCACTCCGGGGGCGAAGAGCGTCCTGGAGAAGTCGCTGCGGATCGCGCCGGGCCGCGGGGACCGGTCCATCGGCGACGAGCACATCCTGCTGGCGCTCACGGTCATGCCGGGGGTGGTCGCGGAGGTACTGGCGGAGCACGGGGCGGCCCACGCGACGGTGCAGCGGGCGCTGTTCGGCGAGGCAGCGGCATCCTGATCGGCGCGCCTCGCCTCCGGCGCGGGGTGCGGGGGTGTGGTGCCGGGCGCCGGGGCCTCCGGGAGTGCCATTCGGGACTGTACGATTTACGGCGCGTTCAGCCGGGTCGCCCTGGGTACCCCGGGCCCTGCGCCACAAATCGCACTTCTACGTCCCGAACGTCACTCCCTCCGACCCCGACACCCTCGCGCCGTCTCGCCCCTGCCCCTGCGGGAGGGGGTGGGACGCGCAGGGGTGCTGTCCTGGACGTAGAAGTGCGATTTGTGGCGCGGAGTGCTGGTGAACTGCTCGGCGTTGCCGAACGCGCCGTAAATCGTACAGTCCAGGACGGCGCCCCGGAGCGGCTCGCCTCCGGCACCT
>NZ_JANAVP010000030.1:0-58836 GCF_024213665.1 Streptomyces sp. A3M-1-3 | reverse complement strand
CCTGGGCGCCGGGGTGTGTAAAGGTCCCGGTACCGCGACCGTCAGGGAGCCTCGCGCCCCGGAGCGGCTCGCCTCCGGCGCCTGGGCGCCGGGGTGTGTA
Source organism: Streptomyces sp. A3M-1-3 (assembly GCF_024213665.1). GTDB lineage: Bacteria > Actinomycetota > Actinomycetes > Streptomycetales > Streptomycetaceae > Streptomyces. The sequence goes on along the minus strand of NZ_JANAVP010000030.1, from coordinate 58,736 downwards.
AAGGTCCCGGTACCGCGACCGTCAGGGAGCCTCGCGCCCCGGAGCGGCTCGCCTCCGGCGCCTGGGCGCCGGGGTGTGTAAAGGTCCCGGTACCGCGACCGCTAGGGAGCACCGCGGAGGGCCGCGCTGATGTGGGCTGCCGCCGCCGACAGGTGGCGGCGGGCCTCCTGCAGCTGAGCGTCCGTCACGCCATGGTCCCGCGCCGCGTCGCGGATGTCGTCGCGGAACCGGTCCAGCAGCCGGTCCAGGTCGCGCGCCGGGTTGCCCGAGGAGTCCTCGTGCGCCCACTCCGGCTCGGGTCCGGGCTCGGGCGCCGGCCGGCCGAAGCGGCCGAACTCCTTCGTGATGTCGGCCAGACCCTCCCGTACGCTGGTCGGCCAGTCGCCCCGCGCGAAGCGGTCCTGCACCCGCTTGGCGAGGCGCTGCATCTCCTGCCGCGCCTGCTCATGCGCCTCCTGCGCCTGGCGCCGCGCCTGCTGCGCGTCCTCGCGGGCCCTGCGGCTCTCGTCCTTCGCCCGGCGGGCCTGCTCCTTCCAGTCACCCCCCGCGGAAGCGGACTCGCGGCGCGTCTCGGACGCGGCGGCCCGCATCTCGCGGCGCAGGTCGCCAGCCGCGCCGCGTACGTCGGCCCGGATCTCGGCGGCCAGTTCGGAGACCGACTCGCGGATCTCCAGTTCCAGGTCGGCCAGTTCACCGCTGCGGCCCGCCAGTTCCTCCCGGCCCGCGTCGGTGATCGAGTACACCTTGCGGCCGCCCTCGGTGGCGTGGGTGACCAGGCCCTCGGCCTCCAACTTGGCGAGGCGCGGGTAGACGGTGCCGGCGGACGGGGCGTACAGGCCCTGGAAGCGCTCCTCCAGCAGGCGGATCACTTCGTAGCCGTGGCGCGGTGCCTCGTCGAGCAGTCCCAGCAGGTACAGGCGGAGGCGGCCGTGGGCGAAGACGGGGGGCATGTCAGAGCACCTTCTCGTCGGCGAGCGGACGGCGGAGGAGGGCGATGGAACCCGAGACTGTGGTGGCCCTGAGCTTGCCGTTGCCCGCCCCAAGGGTGCCGGTGATCTTCTTGGCACCCCACTGGCCGCTGACGCGCAGGTCGTCGAAGGCGTTGGACACCTCTCCGCTCGCGGTGTTCGCCTCGACCTTGGCGTCCGCCGGGTGCGGCAGCCGGATGGCGACCTCGCCGGAGACTGACGTGAGGCTGATGTTGGTGGGGGCGCCGGACGGGTTCACGTCGACGACCATGTCGCCGCTGACCGAGTCGGCCCGTACGGAAGGGCCCGCCCCGTCGATGACGGTCAGGTCTCCCGAGACCGACTTGAAGCGCAGGTCTCCGGTGACGGACTGCGCCTCCAGGCTGCCGGAGACGGTTTCGGCCCGGACATCGCCCGAGACTCCGACCAGGGTGGTGTCGCCGGTGACGCCGCGTACGTCCGTACGGCCCTGGATGCCCGAGACGACCGCCCCGGCGCCGACCACGCCGACCTCGACCCGGGTGCCGCTGGGCACGGCGAGGGAGACCACCGCGCTGCGCTGCCAGCCCTTGGGGTCGAGCCACTTGAGGAAGCCCTTCCAGGGCAGATCCTCGTACGCGACCGTCAGCGTGCCGCCGTGCTGGGTCACGGTCAGCGGCGGGCCGTCGAGCTCGGACACCTCCAGGCGGGCGGAACCTTCCTCGGTTCCGACGACGTTGACGGTTCCGTTGACGATGCGCACGTTGAGCGCCGTCACCGGGTCGTCGAAAGTGAGCTTCTTCGGTTCGGCGACCGCCCACGTCGATTCAGGCATGGTGCTGACCTCCCTCGGGGTAACGCAACATATCGCGTCTCTCGATAGACACGATATATCGCGGTGTGGGGAAGTCAAGGGTGCCCTCGCCAGGGGGTCACTCCTCGTCGTCCTCGTCGTCCAGCCGCGCCAGCCACGTCGCCAGGCGCTCGACCGGGACCTCGAAGTCCGGGTTGAGGTCGACGAACGTCCGCAGCTGTTCGGCGAGCCACTCGAAGGTGACCTCCTCCTCGCCGCGCCGCTTCTCCAGCTCCTCGATGCCGCGATCGGTGAAGTACAAGGCTCACTCCGTGCAGGGTGTGGGGACGTTACCGGCCAGGATATGCCGACCAGTACGCCGGAAGGCCCAGCCCCGCGTGCTGCGGAACCGGGCCTTCCGTACGTACTGCCGAGGCAGCGGGTCAGGCCTCGAAGACCTCGTTGACCAGCTGCTGCTGCTCCGCCTGGTGGCGCTTGGCCGAGCCGACCGCCGGGGATGAGCCGTGCGGCCGCGAGATGCGGCGCAGGCGCTCGCCGTGCGGGATGTCGGCGCCGACCGCCAGGTCCAGGTGGTCGATCAGGTTGAGCGCGATGAACGGCCACGCACCCTGGTTCGCCGGCTCCTCCTGCGCCCAGAGGTACTTCGCGGCGTTCGGGTACTTCGCGATCTCGGCCTGGAGCTCTGCACCCGGCAGCGGGTACAGGCGCTCGAGCCGGATGATCGCGGTGTCCTTGATGCCGCGCTTCTGACGCCCGGCGTCCAGGTCGTAGTAGACCTTGCCGGCGCAGAAGACGACCTTGCGGACGGCGGCCGGGTCGACCGAATCGTCACCGATCACCGGGCGGAACCCGCCGGTGGTGAACTCCTCCGCCTTCGACGCCGCCGCCTTCAGACGCAGCATCGACTTCGGGGTGAAGACGATCAGCGGCTTGTGGTGCGGGTTGTGGACCTGCCAGCGCAGCAGGTGGAAGTAGTTCGACGGCAGAGTCGGCATGGCGACCGTCATGTTGTCCTGCGCGCACATCTGCAGGAAGCGCTCCGGGCGGGCGGAGGAGTGGTCCGGGCCCTGGCCCTCGTAACCGTGCGGCAGGAGCAGCGTGACGCCGGAGGTCTGGCCCCACTTCTGCTCGGCCGAGGAGATGAACTCGTCCACGACGGTCTGCGCGCCGTTGACGAAGTCACCGAACTGCGCCTCCCACATGACCAGCGTCTCGGGCCGGGCGAGGGAGTAGCCGTACTCGAAGCCCATCGCCGCGTACTCGCTGAGCAGCGAGTCGTAGACGTTGTAGCGGGCCTGGTCATCGGAGAGGTAGAGCAGCGGCGTGTAGTCCTCGCCGGTCTCCTGGTCGACCAGGACGGCGTGCCGCTGGCCGAACGTACCGCGACGGGTGTCCTGGCCGGACAGCCGGACCGGGGTGCCCTCCATCAGCAGCGAGCCGATGGCGAGCGTCTCGCCCATGCCCCAGTCGATCGTGCCGTCCTCGACCGAGGCCGCGCGGCGCTGCATCTGCGGCATCAGACGCGGGTGCACGGTGACCCCGTCGGGGATGTTGACCTGGGACTCCGCGATCCGCTTGACGTTCTCCTGGGAGATCGCGGTGGTCACGGCGACCGGGAACTCGGGCAGAGCCTCCGGGACGTGGGCCGTGGCCGGGTGCGAGGTGGCCTCGCGGACCTCCGCGAACACCTTCTCCAGCTGACCCTGGAAGTCCTGCAGCGCCTGCTCGGCCTCTTCCAGCGTGATGTCACCGCGACCGATGAGCGACTCGGTGTAGAGCTTGCGCACCGAACGCTTCTTGTCGATCAGGTTGTACATCTGCGGGTTGGTGAACTGCGGGTTGTCGCCCTCGTTGTGACCGCGGCGGCGGTAGCAGATGAGGTCGATCACGACGTCCTTGTTGAACGTCTGCCGGAACTCGAAGGCGAGCCGCGCGACGCGGACCACGGCCTCCGGGTCGTCACCGTTGACGTGGATGATCGGCGCCTCGATCATGCGCGCCACGTCGGTCGCGTACATGGAAGAACGCGAGGACTCCGGGGCGGCGGTGAAGCCGACCTGGTTGTTGATGACGATGTGTACCGTGCCGCCGGTGCGGTAGCCGCGCAGCTGCGACATGTTGAGCGTCTCGGCCACGACACCCTGGCCGGCGAAGGCCGCGTCACCGTGCAGCGCGACGGGCAGGACGGTGAAGTCCGTACCGCCCTTGTTGATGATGTCCTGCTTGGCGCGGGCGACACCCTCCAGGACCGGGTCGACCGCCTCCAGGTGGGAGGGGTTGGCGACGAGCGAGACCTTGATCTGCTCGCCGTCCAGGCCGGTGAAGGTGCCCTCGGCGCCCAGGTGGTACTTGACGTCGCCGGAGCCGTGCATCGACTTCGGGTCGAGGTTGCCCTCGAACTCCCGGAAGATCTGCGCGTACGACTTGCCGACGATGTTCGCCAGGACGTTCAGGCGGCCGCGGTGGGCCATGCCGATGACCACCTCGTCGAGGCGGGCCTCGGCGGCCGAGTCGATGACGGCGTCGAGCAGCGGGATGACGGACTCGCCGCCCTCCAGGGAGAACCGCTTCTGGCCGACGTACTTGGTCTGCAGGAAGGTCTCGAACGCCTCGGCAGCGTTGAGGCGGCGCAGGATCCGCAGCTGCTCCTCGCGCTCCGGCTTGGAGTGCTGGCGCTCGACGCGGTCCTGGAGCCACTTGCGCTGCTTCGGGTCCTGGATGTGCATGAACTCGATGCCGGTGGTGCGGCAGTACGAGTCGCGCAGCACACCCAGGATGTCGCGCAGCTTCATCAGCTGCTTGCCGGCGAAGCCGCCGACCGCGAACTCGCGCTCCAGGTCCCACAGGGTGAGGCCGTGCTCGATGATGTCGAGGTCGGGGTGCTTGCGCTGCTTGTACTCGAGCGGGTCGGTGTCGGCCATGACATGGCCGCGGACCCGGTAGGAGTGGATCAGCTCGAAGACGCGCGAGGCCTTGGCCACGTCGTCGTCGTGCGAGACGTCGATGTCGCGGAGCCAGCGGACCGGCTCGTACGGGATGCGCAGCGACTCGAAGATCTCGTCGAAGAAGCCGTTCTCGCCGAGGAGGAGCTGGTTCACGACGCGCAGGAACTCGCCGGAGGCGGCGCCCTGGATGACCCGGTGGTCGTACGTCGAGGTCAGCGTCATGACCTTGGAGATGCCCAGCTTGTTCAGGGTGTCCTGGGAGGTGCCCTGGAACTCGGCCGGGTAGTCCATCGCGCCGACGCCCATGATGAGGCCCTGTCCGGGCATCAGGCGGGGCACGGAGTGGACGGTGCCGATGCCGCCGGGGTTCGTCAGCGACGCGGTGACTCCGGTGAAGTCGTCCATGCCGAGCTTGCCGGTGCGGGCGCGGCGGACGATGTCCTCGTACGCCTGCCAGAACTCGAAGAAGTTGAGCGTCTCGGCCTTCTTGATCGCCGCGACGACCAGCTGGCGGTCACCGTTCGGCTTCACCAGGTCGATGGCGAGGCCGAGGTTGACGTGCGCCGGCTTGACCAGCGTCGGCTTGCCGTCCTTCTCCGCGAAGGAGTAGTTCATCGACGGCATGGCCTTGAGGGCCTGCACCATCGCGAAGCCGATGAGGTGGGTGAAGGAGACCTTCCCGCCCCGGGCGCGCTTGAGGTGGTTGTTGATGACGATGCGGTTGTCGAAGAGCAGCTTCACCGGGACCGCGCGGACGGACGTGGCCGTCGGCAGCCCCAGCGAGGCGTTCATGTTCTTCGCCACGGCCGCGGACGGGCCGCGCAGCGTCACGAGCTCCGGGCCCTCGGGGGCTTCCTTCGCCTCCTTGGCCTCCTTGGCCGGCGACCCGGCAGGGGGCGCGGCGGCAGCCGCTCCAGTGGAGCCGGTGCTTGCACCGGGCTTGAGGCCGGCCGGCTGTGCGGCGGCCGGAGCGGGGGCAGAGGCGGGCTTCGCGGCTGCCGGAGAGGCCGGGGCCGGGGCGGGAGCCGGGGCAGCGGCCTGAGCGGCGGGCGCGGCGGCGACTGGGGGCGCGGCGGCAGCCGCTCCAGTGGAGCCGGTGCTTGCACCGGGGGGCGTCGCCGGGGCAGGAGCCGGGGCCTGGGCCGGGGCGGCCTGGGGCGCGGGGGACGCAGCCCCCGCGGCTGCGGCCTCGTCCGTGGGCTTCACCGCGGCCGGAGCGCCGGCCGCGCCCGGCTTGTAGTCGGCGAAGAAGTCCCACCAGGCGCGGTCGACCGAATTCGGGTCCTGGAGGTACTGCTGGTAGATCTCGTCGACGAGCCACTCATTGGGACCGAACGCGGCAGCAGGGTTCTTTCCCTGCCCGTCTTGGTCGGTCGAGATGCTCGGGTTACTGGGGGACTGTGGCGACACGGCGGTAACCGCCCTCTTCCGCTTCACAAGGTGATGGACAGCGGGAATAAAGGCTACGCCTCCCTGGCCCGGAGATGCAGGCCGGGCGGGCGATCCGTCGTGCAAGTCACATCGAAACCCGTGTTTCGCCGCTTGAAATGGCGGGAAACAAGCGGGGTTCCGGTGCATAGCGGGTACGCGCCACCGTGGGTGCGGCCCCACGGCCCGCACCCCTGCCTGATCTCCTCGAACCCTACGTCAACGCTGCGACGGGACGATTCCCGGAAGAGTGACCTGTATCCGGCAGCCACGGGATGATTCGGCCACTCCTATGCGTCCGCCGTGCAGATCGACGGCCCAGCGGGCGATGGCGAGCCCCAGCCCCGTACCGCCGTCGCCGCCGGACGCGCTGCCGCGGTTGAAGCGCTCGAAGACCCGGTGCCACTCCGACTTCGGAATGCCCGGGCCCTCGTCCAGCACCTCCAGGTCCAGGCTCTCCGGCTGGGCGCCGCGCCGGGCGCGGACGGTGACCCGGCCGTGTGGCGGGCTGTGCTTGACCGCGTTGTCGATCAGGTTGGCCACCACCTGGTGCAGCCGCTCCGCGTCGGCGTGAGCGGTCAGCTCGGGCGGCGAGACGTCGAGGTGGAGATGGACGTCCTTGCGGGTGTGGCTGCCGGAGCCGGAGGTGAGACCGCGCTGCGCGGCCACCAGATTGGCTTCCTTCAGGACGCCCGACAGATAGGGCCACACCTCGAAGCGGCGCGCCTTCAGCGGTACCACCCCGTTGTCGAGCCGTGACAGGTCGAGCAGCGTCTCCACCAGCCGGCCGAGGCGCTCGGTCTGCTTCAGCGCGGTCCGCATCGTCTCCGGGTCGGCGGCGGAGACGCCGTCGACGACGTTCTCCAGTACGGCCCGCAGCCCCGCGATGGGAGTGCGCAGCTCGTGCGAGACATTGGCGACCAGCTCCTTGCGGTGCCGGTCCACCGCCTCCAGGTCGTCCGCCATGCGGTTGATCGTGTCGGCCAGGTCGCCCAGCTCGTCGCGCCGGCCGGCGCCGCGCACCCGCCGCGTGTAGTCGCCGTGCGATATGGCCCGCGCCACGGTCGTCATCTCGTCCAGCGGTGCGGTCAGGCTGTGCGCCACGAACTGGGTGATCAGCATCGAGGCGATCACCGAGAAGACCGTGATGAAGCGCAGCTCGGTCTCGGTGCGCAGGGCCACCAGCAGCAGGCCCGTCGTGATGAAGACCGAGACGACGACGAGCGTGCCCAGCTTGGTCTTGATCGAGAACGGGCGCAGCCCCGTCCCGGGCCGGCGGCTCATGGCGCCGGTGTCTCCAGGGCGTATCCGACTCCGTGGACGGTACGGATCCGCTCGGCGCCGATCTTGCGCCGCAGCGCCTTGATGTGGCTGTCGACGGTCCTGGTCCCCGAGGCGTCCGCCCAGTCCCACACCTCGGCCAGCAGCTGCTCGCGCGAGAGCACCGCGCGGGGTGTGTTCGCCAGGCAGACCAGCAGGTCGAACTCGGTGGGGGTCAGGTGTACGTCCTCGGTACGGACCCGCACCCGCCGCTGGGCGTGGTCGATCTCCAGCTCACCGAGGCGCAGTATGCCGCTGCGCGGGGTGTGCGCGGCCTGCGTCGCGCGCTCCACGCGCCGCAGCAGGACATGCACCCGGGCCGCGAGCTCGCGCATCGAGAACGGCTTGGTCATGTAGTCGTCCGCGCCGACACCGAGTCCTACCAGCATGTCGGTCTCGTCGTCACGCGCCGTGAGCATCAGTACCGGAACCGGCCGCTGCGCCTGGACGCGGCGGCAGACCTCCAGGCCGTCGAAGCCCGGCAGCATGATGTCCAGTACGAGCAGGTCGGGCAGCCATGCCTCCGCCGCTTCCACGGCGGCAGGGCCGTCGGTGGCCGTCTGCACCTGGAACCCCTCGGCGCGCAGGCGCGCGGCGATGGCGTCGACGATCGTCGGGTCGTCCTCGACGACCAGCACCCGGCGCTGGGCGCCGGGGGTGGCGGGTACGCCGTTGTGCGTGGTGTGTGTCTGATCCATCGCCCCGCCCCTGGGAGTGCGCTTCCAAAGATCCGCGTACAGGGGAGCAGCGTAAAGGCAGTCGGACGCTCCCGGCTACGCAGGGCGATGTGCGAGGTGGACGACGTCGGGGACGCCTCGGGCAACCTGGACCTCTTTGGTCCGTACCCCGCTGAATCCGGCATTCCGCAATGACTCTTCGAAGCTGGCCGACGGTTGCGCGGACCAGACGGCGAGGACTCCGCCGGGGTTCAACCGCGCCTGGCAGGCGGCCAGTCCGGCCGGTGAGTAGAGGCTGCTGTTGTCCTCGGTGACCGTCCAGTCGGGGCCGTTGTCGATGTCGAGGCAGAGCGCGTCATATGTGTCCGAAGCGGTACGAGCGTACGCAACGAGATCCGTGTGCAGAATCACGGTCCGCGGATCGCTCAGCGCCTCGCGCGAGATGGCGCCGAGCGGGCCCTCGCGGTGCCAGTCGATGATCGCCCGCTCGCGCTCGACGACCGCGATCCGGCCCCAGCCGGGATTCGCCGCGGCTCGGGCGAGCGAGAAGCCGACCCCGAGCCCGCCGATGAGTACGGAGGCACCGCCGTACAGCGCTGCTCCATCCAGTGTCTCGAACGCGGCGTCGACCAGCAGCCGTTCGGAGCGGCCGTCGGAAGTGTCCATCAGGAAGCACCCGTTGGCGATGATCTCGTACCGCGCCCCGCGCTGCCGCAGGACGACCTCGCCGTGCGGTCCGTCACGCCGGTCGAGGACGACCGGTACTTGTGCGTCGGTGTCGGCGGGGTGCGGCGAGAGCACGGCGGTTCCTCCAGGTGACGGTTCGGCCTGCGGATGTCCGCACATCCTCGCAAAAGCCGTCCGGCGAAGCCACGCGAAAACGACCCCACGGGTCAGGTCCACGACCCCTCGGCGCGCGCCCCGCGCCACACGTAGAGCGCCCCGCCGCACAGGAACGCGGCGGCAGCAACGCCCCAGGCCGCGGCCTGGGGCCCCGGTTGCGTCCACCAGGCCCATACGGCGGCGAACCCGCCCGGGGTACGCGGCGCCGCCAGATGGACCGCGCCCGCGTAGACCGCCATGGGCAGCCAGCTCAGCCGCGCCCCCAGCACCGCCGCAGCGCCCGCTGTGACTCCACAGGCGCCCAGCACATTGCGCGCGACGGCCGGTGCCCCGAACTGCTCCGGGTGTCCGGGGGCGGCGTGGGCGAGGAGTCCGACCGCGAGGGCGAGGAGCCCGACCGCCAGGGCGGTCAGCGCCAGCAGGTGCACCAGCCGCCGGGGCCACCAGGGGCGGCCTGCCGTGGGGTCCAGCTCCTCGGCGTGCGTGTAGAGGCTGACGCCGACGGCGGCGGAGGCGAGCAGCGGGGCCGGCGTGAGGACCAGGAAGCGAGCGGCGTGGTCGAAGTGCAGCCCGTCCTGGAACCCGTACGCGGCCCAGGCGGCGGACGCCGAGATGGCGGCGAGGGCGCCGAGGGTCAGCGGGAGCCGGCGCGAACGGGCGTACAGCATCAGCGGGTTGACGCTCACAGAGACGGCACCTTCCGCGGGTCGCAGTCGCCACGGGTGGCGAAGTAGCGGCTGAGCCAGGCGCGGCGTTCCTCGTCGCCCATGGCCTTGAGGCGTGGCAGCTGCTTGGGTGGGCCGAACGGTTCGAAGTACCCGTGCGGCGGCGGTGCGAGCCAGTCCTGTACTGCCGTGTCGAGTTCTCTCAGCCGCTCGGCTCCGGCCCCGTCGCAGTCCCGCCAGGTCAGTGCGGCGGCGGCTTCCCAGGCGTACTGCTGGAGGTCGGTCAGCCGCCCGCGCAGCACGGACTGCCCGAGGGGCTCCAGCATGGGCAACTGGACCTCGTCCGCGCGCGGTTCGCCGGCAACGTCCTCGAACCGGACCGGAACGCCCTCCACCCCCTTCAGTCGGCCGGTGACGCCGGACAGAGCCCGGGAGACCTGGGGCAGCAACTTGGCGTTGGTGCTGTTGACGCAGACCTGCGGGGTGGAGTCGTCGCAGACCTGTCGGTTCAGCGCCGGGTCCATGCGCCACATGCCGTCGCCCGTCTGCGCGATGGCGATGGCCGCGGCGGTGGCGACCGCCAGGGGCAGCAGCGCGGTGGCCCGGCGGCGGGCTGCGTACGCGAGCCGGATGGCGTAGATGAAGGCGGCGGGCACCGGCTCGCCCATCGAGACGCGCGGCAGGTGCGGAAAGTCCGCCTCCTCCAGGGCCTTACGGAGCCAGGCGAGTTCGGGGGGCGTCAGCCTGCCCGGTGCGCCGGTCTTGCTTCCGGTCCGTGTGGTGTACGTGCCGTCGCCGTTGACCAGCCGCTGTCGTGCCGTCCGGCGATGCCGCCGGTTACCGTCACCGTGACCAGTCGCTCGTCCCGGCCGGTGGGCGCGGGGTCGGACGGGGTGGCGGACGGGGTGGCGGTTGCCGGGGGCGTCGACTCCGGTGCGGGGGACGAGGCCGTCCTCCGGTCCGGCGCATGGCTCGGCTCCGCGCCGCCGCCCGCGGTGCAGCCCGCCAGCAGCAGGGCGGCCGCCGGCAGCCCGCTCGTCGTCCACCCGGTCGGTCTCATGCCTGCCGAGCATGCCGGATCGCGCGTTCGTACGGGAGAGAGCGGGCGCGCAGAGCGATCGCTCAGAGCGAACGCCGGTGGGGGAACATCCCGGAGCGCCGAAGCATTGAGTCCGTACAGCTCAACTTCGCTGCCGAAGGGAAGATCATGGCTTCGACGTCCGCATCACTCACTCTCCCCGTGCTGCCGCTCGACGACGAGGTCGTGCTGCCCGGCATGGTGGTGCCCCTCGACCTCTCCGACAACGACGTACGGGCCGCGGTCGAGGCCGCGCAAGCCGCGGCCCGCGCGGGCGGCAAACCCAAGGTGCTGCTCGTGCCGCGCGTCGACGGGACGTACGCCGCGACCGGTGTGCTCGGCACCGTCGAGCAGGTCGGCCGGCTCTCCGACGGCGACCCCGGGGCCCTCATCCGGGGCCGCAGCCGGGTGAAGATCGGGGCGGGAACGACCGGTCCCGGCGCGGCCCTGTGGGTCGAGGGCGCCCCGGTGGACGAGACCGTCCCCGATCCGCTGCCCGGCTCGGTCGCAGAACTCGTCAAGGAGTACAAGGCACTCGCCACCAGCTGGCTGAAGAAGCGTGGCGCGTGGCAGGTCGTGGACCGCGTCCAGCAGATCGACGGGGTCTCCGCCCTCGCCGACAACTCCGGCTACTCGCCCTTCCTGACGTTGGACCAGAAGGTCGAACTGCTGGAGACCGCCGACCCGGTGGCCCGGCTCAAGGTCGCGGTCAAGTGGCTCGGCGAGCACCTCGCCGAGCAGGACGTCGCGGAGTCCATCGCCAAGGACGTGCAGGACGGCGTGGACAAGCAGCAGCGTGAGTTCCTGCTGCGCAGGCAGCTGGAGGCCGTACGCAAGGAACTCGCCGAGCTGAACGGCGACCCGGAGGACGAGACCGACGACTACCGGGCTCGCGTCGAGGCCGCGGACCTGCCCGAGAAGGTCCGCGAGGCCGCGCTCAAGGAGGTCGAGAAGCTGGAGCGGTCCAGCGACCAGAGCCCGGAGGGCAGCTGGATCCGCACATGGCTCGACACCGTCCTCGAACTCCCCTGGAACGAGCGGACGGAGGACGAGTACGACATTCAGAGCGCCAAGGCGATCCTGGACGCCGAGCACGCGGGCCTGCAGGACGTGAAGGAGCGGATCACCGAGTACCTGGCGGTGCGCAAGCGGCGTGCCGACCGCGGGCTGGGCGTGGTCGGCGGCCGGCGCGGCGGCGCGGTGCTCGCGCTCGTGGGCCCGCCGGGCGTCGGCAAGACGTCGCTGGGTGAGTCGGTGGCGCACGCGATGGGGCGCAAGTTCGTACGGGTGGCGCTGGGCGGAGTCCGCGACGAGGCGGAGATCCGCGGTCACCGGCGTACGTACGTCGGTGCGCTGCCCGGTCGTATCGTCCGCGCCATCAAGGAGGCCGGTTCGATGAACCCGGTCGTCCTGCTCGACGAGATCGACAAGGTCGGCTCGGACTTCCGCGGCGATCCGGCGGCGGCGCTGCTGGAGGTCCTGGACCCGGCGCAGAACCACACCTTCCGGGACCACTACCTGGAGGTCGAACTCGACCTGAGCGATGTCGTCTTCCTGGCCACGGCGAACGTCCTGGAGGCGATTCCGGAGGCGCTGCTCGACCGGATGGAACTGGTCCGGCTGGACGGCTACACGGAGGACGAGAAGGTCGTCATCGCCCGCGACCACCTGCTGCCGAGGCAGCTGGAGCGCGCGGGTCTGGAGCCGGGCGAGATCGTGCTGGAGGACTCCGCCCTGCGGAAGCTGGCCGGCGAGTACACCCGGGAGGCGGGTGTACGGAACCTGGAGCGCGCCGTTGCCAGGCTGCTGCGGAAGGTGGCGGCCCAGCACGAACTGGGTGAGCGGGAGCTGCCGTTCACGATCGGTGCGGAGCAGTTGCGCAAGCTGATCGGCCGTCCGCACCATGTGCCGGAGTCGGCGCAGGACCCGGCGGAGCGCCGCACGGCGGTGCCCGGCGTGGCCACCGGACTCGCCGTGACCGGCGCGGGCGGGGACGTCCTCTTCGTCGAGGCGTCGCTGGCGGACCCGGAGACGGGCGCCGCCGGTCTGACGCTCACCGGTCAGCTCGGTGACGTGATGAAGGAGTCGGCGCAGATCGCGCTGTCGTTCCTGCGCTCGCGGGGAGCGGAGCTGGAACTGCCGGTCGCCGACCTCAAGGACCGGGGCGTGCACATCCACTTCCCGGCGGGTGCGGTCCCGAAGGACGGGCCGAGCGCGGGCATCACGATGACGACGGCGTTGGCGTCGCTGCTGTCCGGCCGCCAGGTGCGGACGGATGTGGCGATGACCGGTGAGGTGTCGCTGACGGGCCGGGTCCTGCCGATCGGCGGCCTGAAGCAGAAGCTGCTGGCCGCGCACCGGGCGGGGATCACGACGGTCGTGATCCCGAAGCGGAACGAGCCGGACTTGGACGATGTGCCGGCCGAGATCCTGGACCGCCTGGAGGTCCACCCGGTAACGGACGTCCGCCAGGTCCTGGACCTGGCCCTGTCCCCATCGGAGGTGGAGGTCGCGGCGGCGGCGTGAGGGGGGCGTGGTTCGGGGTAACCCGGTGCCGCCCGGCTTGAGAGTCTGGCGATGCCCCCGCTTCACTGCCCATTAGGGCGCTCCTACGTCGCGTCGCTGCGCGATTCCGCTTCGCTCCACCCTGACAGGCAGCCGCGTCCCGCTACTGCGGATGTACGTCGGGCGGCCCCGGGGAGCGGGGCCGGGCACATCAGCTGCCCGGGCGGCCGGGCTTGGGCTCAGTGGCCGCCGGCTGGTGGCCGCTGAGCCGGGGCCGGGCTCGTCCCGCAGTGGCCGCGCCCCCGGCCACCGACCACCCGGTGGCCGCTGAGCCGGGGCCGGGCTCGTCCCGCAGTGGCCGCGCCCCCGAGCCGCTCACCGGCCTGCGGCCGGGCGCGGACCGTCGCGGGATGAAGGGTCCACGGGCCCCGCCCCCTTCCCGAAGCATGCGCTCCCCCGATCAGCTCAACCCGCCCTCACCCACCGGCCTGTCGGCCGCCGAGCCGGGCCGGCGCCCATCCCCAGGTGACCGCGCCCCCCGCCCCTCACCGGCCTGTCGGCCGCCGAGCCGGGCCGGGCTCAGCGCCGGGCGGCGCGGCGCCACGCCGCAGCACCCCGCCCGCGCCTGCGAAATACTGTGCCGTCGGGCAAACGCAAGGAAATGGGAGCAGCTGTGCAAGGGACCGGAGACCAGGAGTTCCTCGCTCTGGAGCGGGAGCTGTCTGTCTTCCTCCGGCGCGCCCGCGCCTCCTCGGGCGAGATGGCCCGTGAGGTCCATCCCGAGCTGGAGCCCGCCGCGTACGGCCTGCTCGTACGCCTGGAGGAGACCGGCCGGCAGCGGGCCACCGAACTCGCCGCCTACTTCGGTGTCGGCAAGGCGACCATGAGCAGGCAGCTGCGGGCGCTGGAGGGCCTCGGCCTGGTGACGCGCGAGCAGGACCCGGCCGACGGGCGGGCCTTCCTCGTCCGGCTGACCGACGAGGGCCGTGCGCGCTTCCTTCGGGTACGGGACGCGCGGCGCAGCCGGTACATGCGCAAGCTGGCCGGCTGGGACCGCGGCGAGGTCGCGGAACTGGCCCGGCTGTTGCATCAGCTCAACAAGCGCGCCGAGGCATGACCGAGCCAGGCCGCGCCTGGTTACAGCTCCGCGTACACCACCGACGCGTCGTCGTGGAGCTTCCAGCGCTCGAACGAATTCAGCTCCGCGTCCGCCTCCTCCAGCGCCCGCACCCGGCCGATCAGCCCGGCCGGCCCCTCCTTGCGCAGGACGGCCAGGCAGTCCGCCCAGTCGCCCTCCCCGAAGACGTCCGCCCAGCAGCTGGCCCCGTCGGTCAGCGCCGCGACCGTACGTACCTCCGCGCGCGGCGACACACCGGTCACCGCGCGCTCCGCCACCGCGGGGTCCGCGGCCGCCGTGAAGAAGCCGCCCTCGGCGTTGCGCAGGGCGTCGATCGCCGCCAGAGAGCGGCGGGTCTCCCGCGGAACGCGGCTCAGCCGGTCGTCCGCGACCGCGGTCACCCGGCCGTCCGGCGCCTCCAGCAGCAGTACGGAGTCGCAGAGGACGAGATGCTCGACCTGCTCGTCGTCCCAGCGCGCCACGACGACCGTTGCCTGAGGCGTACGTACGTGAGAAAGGTCACAGGTGCCGCGGTGTGCTTCGGCGGTGCGCCTGATTGCTTCCGCGAGGATCTCCCGCAAGGTCATATCCCGCCGTGAACCGGACAGTTCGACCAGTGCGCCACCGAGCCGCGCGGTGAACCAGGGCACATCGTGTACACAGCCGTCGTCGTTCCGTGGAGGCGTGACACCGTCCAGCGCCACCAGCACTCCACCCCGGCCCGAGGCTGGTAGGGCCGCTGAGATCCAGTCCTCGTTGGGGCGTGCGGGGTCGCCGGGGACCGAGGCGAGTTCGATGCGCATACGGTAAGTCTGCACGAGCTCTTCACGACCTCGGCCGAACCAAGGTCAATTGGCCCATACCAGCAGGTCAGGCCCGCATTCGGACGGAATCGACCGCTCCGGGAAGCTGTGGGCGCGCATCCTGCCAAAGCCCGCCGCGAAGTTTCAACCGGCGCGCCGAATCGGCCCCTCGATGCGACAGGGGCCGAGTTGTCTGCCAACTCCTGAGTGATGTTCACTCGTTCGGGTGGCCAGGCGGGCGATGCTCGCCCCCCTCCCAAACACACTGGAATGGTCGGAAGCCGTACCGAGGATGTACGAGGGGTGGGGGCGCTTACTTGTTGACCGGCCGTCACCTCGGCCTCACGAGTATGACGACTCAAGATTGCGAGCACCGGTGCAGAACAAGCGGTCTCGGGGTAACGGCCATGGCGTGGCGGGAGCCGATCGCACCGTACGGGTGCGCAGCCGGCTGATCCTCGCCGTAGCTGTCGTCGGCATCACCGTCCTCGCGGCAGGCGCCCCCTCCATCGTCACCGCCTCCGCGGAACTCAACGAGTCGCAGCGGCTGGTCACTCTCGCCCAGCAGAGCCGCCAGACCGTCACCCTCGCGCACTCCCTCGCCGACGAGCGGGACGAGGTTGCCGTGTTCATCGCCGCAGGCCGGGGGAGCAGGGCCGAGGGCACCGAAGGGGCCGAGTCGGACGCCAAGCGGCCGAAGGTCTCCGAGGAGCGCACGGCCCGCGTGGACCGCCAGATCGCCGAGATCACCCCGGACGCCCCCGGCGACCTCCGCCGCGACCTGGAGCGGATCGACACCGTCCGCGCGGCGGCCCTCACCGGCAAGGGCTCGGCCTCCGACGCCCACCAGGCGTACTCGGAGGTGATCGGCGAACTCCTCGCCCTCGCCGGGCAGCTGGCCGAGCAGACGCCGCCGCGCGCCACCGGCGCCCTCGGCGCCACGCGTGCGCTGGTCCCCCTCGGTCAGGCCGTCGAACAGGCCTCCGCCTCCCGGGGCCTGGCCCTCGGCGCGTTGGCCGTGCCCCGCGCCGAGGACCCGGTACCGCAGTACAACCCGGCCACCGGACTCTGGGAGACCGCCGAGAAGTCCTCCGCCGAGGACGGCGAGCGGGACGCACTCAGCGCCGCCGCCCAGCAGTCGCGTGTACGCGAACAGGCGGCCCTGGCCGACTTCCGGCGGACGGCGCGGCCCGACGCCCGCGACTCGCTCGCCTCCACCGTCACCGGCCCCGAGGTGAAGACCGCCGAGGGCTACCTCGACCGCCTCACCGACCAGCCGACCCTCTCCAAGGCCGACCGCAGGCTCGACCGGGAGCGCGTGGACTCCGCGCTCTCCGCCCGGATCGACCGTATGCGCAGCGTCGAGTCGGCCCTCGCCTCCGACCGGGCCGACGCCCTCGCGCAGCTGCGCGACGACGACGTCACCTCCCTGGAGGTACGCATCGGGTTCCTCGGGGTCTGCCTGCTGATCGCCCTGGGTGTCAGCATGGCCGTCGCCCGTACGCTGACCCGCCCGCTGGCCGTCCTGCGGCTCGGCGCGGCCCGCCTCGCGTCCTCGGCCTCGGCCACGGCCGCGTCCTCGGCCTCGCCCGTCACCGAGGGACCGATCCGGTTCACCGGCCGCAACGACGAGTTCGCCGAGGTCGTACGGTCGCTCAACGCGCTCCACGAGCACACCGCGCAGCTGCACGAACGCGCCACACGGCTCGACGCGGACCGTACGAAACTGATCGGCCGCAACGAGAAGCTGGCCACCGAGCGCACCGCGCTGACCGAGCAGCTGGCCGAGCTGCGGACCGGCCTCGAACAGCAGCGCCGCACGCTGACCACCACCTCCGTCAGCCTCTCGCTGCGCACCCTCGGACTGGTCGAGCGCCAGCTCACCGTCATCGAGCAGCTCGAAGCCCGCGAACAGGACCCGGACCAGCTCGCCACGCTCTTCAAGATCGACCACTTCGCCACGGTCATGCGCCGCCACAGCGAGAACCTGCTGGTCCTCGCGGGCGCGGAACACGGCCAGGGCCACCCCGGTCCGGTGCCGCTCGTCGACGTCATGCGCGCCGCCGTCAGCGAGATCGAGCGGTACGAGCGGATCGACATCCAGTCCCTGCCGCCGCACGCCCGGATAGCCGGCCACGCGGCCGACGACATCAGCCACCTGGTCGCCGAACTGCTGGAGAACGCCACAATGTTCTCCCCGCCCGACGCCAGGGTGCAGCTCTCCGGCTGGCTGCTGGAGAGCGGCGAGGTCATGCTCTCCGTCCAGGACGAGGGCATCGGCGTGACCGTCGGCCGTATCGAGGAGCTCAACGAGCGCCTCGCGGACCCGCAGGCGTACGAGACCGAAAGCGGCGCCGAGAGCATCATGGGGCTCGGTCTGTACGTCGTGGCGCGGCTGGCCGCCCGCCACGGTGTACGCGCCGAACTGCGCGCCCAGAAGCAGGGCGGCGGCACAGCGGCGGTCGTGGTCGTACCGACCTCCCTGCTGCCGGCCACGCCGCCGGCCGAGCCGGAGCACACCCCCGCCGTGCCCGGTGCGCCCGCGCTCCACCTGCCGGGGTCGGTCGCGGAGGCCAACTCCAATGCGCTGCCCGGCCGTTCCGCGCTGCTGTCCGGCCAGGACCCGCTGGTGGCCCTGGCGGAGCGTACGGTCCGGGAGGCGGACGCCGAGCCCGCTCACGAGCGGGCCCCCGAGACGACGGCGGAACCGGAACCGAAGCCGCCGGCCGCCGAGCCCGAACCCGTACCCACCGACGCCCCCCAGGCCGACGCGCACGACGACGACCAGCCGCCCACGCGGGAGCGCATCACCGACAAGGGGCTGCCCAAGCGCACCCCCAAGGTCGTCTCGCCCGGCGCCGCACCCGCCCCGGAGCGCAGCGGCAAGGTCGACGCGGACGAACTGCGCCGCCGCCTCGGCGGCTTCCACCAGGGCGCCAAGGACGGTCGGCGCGACGTCGAGACCGAGATCGCCGAACGGACCGAGGACGAGACCGAGGACGAGGGGAACACCGTCGAGGAGGCACGCACGTGACCGCGCCCAGTACGTACGGACTGAGCAGCCAGGCCCGCAATCTGCAATGGCTGCTGACCGATCTCGTCGAGGAGGTGCCAGGCCTGCTCTCCGTGGCGGTCGTGTCGTCCGACGGACTTCTGCTGCTGTCCTCCGACCCGGGACAGACCGGAGCCCGGCAGGACGGCAGGGACGGCCCCAAGGGGGCGAGTGCGGATCTCGCCACGATCGTCTCCGGCCTCGGCAGCCTCACCGCCGGCGCGGCGAAGCTGATGGACGCCGGCGGCGTCAAGCAGACGATGATCGCGATGGAGCACGGCAGCGTCTTCGTCATGTCGATCAGCGACGGCTCCCTGCTCGGCGTGCATGCCACCCCGGACTGCGACATGAGCGTCGTGGCGTACCACATGGCGCTGTTCGTCGGCCGCGCCGGCCACGTCCTCACCCCCGAACTCCGCAGTGAACTGCGCAAATCGATGGAGAGCGCCCAGTGACGCCCGGCAAGACCGCCCCCCAGCTACCCGTCCGCGGCGGTGAAAGGCGTACCGCCCGCGTCCGCCCGTACTCGCTCACCGGCGGCCGCACCCGCTTCGGACATGTCCTGCTCGTCGAGACGTTCGTGGCCGCGCTCGAAGCGCCCGAGGAGCGGCGGGAGCTGACGAACGGCGGCCCCGGCCCGCGCGGCGTCATGCCGGAGATGCAGGCCATCGTCGAGATCTGCCGCCGGATGCGTACGGTGGCCGAGATCTCGGCGCTGCTGAAGATGCCGCTCGGCGTGGTGCGCGTACTGCTCAGCGACCTAGCCGACCAGGGAAAGATCCGCGTGTACGGGACAGGACACGGCGCAGGCCGGCCCGAGCGCGCACTGCTCGAAAGGGTGCTGAGTGGACTCCGTCGTCTCTGAGAGGCCCGTCGCCGACACGGACACCGACACGAAAAACGACACCGATACCGAACAAGGTGCACAGGCCTGGCAGACGGACCGCACGCGGGCCCCGATCGCCACCAAGGTCGTCGTCGCGGGCGGCTTCGGCGTGGGCAAGACGACCTTCGTCGGCTCCGTTTCGGAGATCACGCCGCTGCAGACCGAAGCGGTGATGACCGAGGCCGGCGAGGACACCGACGATCTGACCGCGACCCCGGACAAGGTCACGACCACGGTCGCGATGGACTTCGGCCGGGTCACGCTCGACGACGACCTCGTGCTCTACGTCTTCGGCACACCGGGTCAGCAGCGCTTCTGGTTCATGTGGGACGACCTGGTGCGCGGCGCGATCGGCGCCGTGGTGATGGCCGACACCCGCCGGCTGGCCGACTGCTTCCCCGCGCTCGACTACTTCGAGAGCTGCGGCCTGCCGTACGTCGTCGCGGTCAACCAGTTCGAGGGGACGCCGGTCTACGAGGCCGAGGACGTCCGGGAGGCCCTGACGATCCCGCCGCACGTGCCTGTTGTGATCATGGACGCGCGCCGCCGGGTCACGGTCATCGAATCGCTGCTCGCGCTCGTCGGCCACGCGCTGGACGCCACCCCGGAGTAGCCACCCATGGCCACCCGGGGGCGCTGTGCCCGCCCCCGCCCGTACGTACTCAGACACCCGTAGAGAGAAGACCTCGCCATGCGGAAGATACTCATCGTCGGAGCCGGCCAGTCCGGTCTCCAGCTCGCCCTCGGACTCCAGTCGCAGGGGTACGAGGTCACCTTGATGTCCAACCGTACGGCGGACGAGATCCGGACCGGCCGGGTCATGTCCACCCAGTGCATGTTCCGCACCGCGCTCCAGCACGAGCGTGACCAGAAGATCAACTTCTGGGAGGGCCAGGCCCCGCGTATCGAGGGCCTCGGCGTCTCCGTCGCCGCTCCCGACTCCTCAAGGGCCATCGACTGGGTCGGCAAGCTGGACGGATACGCGCAGTCCGTCGACCAGCGGGTGAAGATGGCTGGCTGGATGGAGACCTTCGCACAGCGCGGCGGTCAGCTGGTCATCCACGGCGCGGCCGTCTCCGACCTCGACTTCTTCTCCCGCACCTACGACCTCGTCATGGTCTCGGCCGGCAAGGGCGAGCTGGTCTCGATGTTCGGCCGCGACGCGTCCCGCTCGCCGTACGACGCCCCGCAGCGCGCGCTGGCCGTCGCTTACGTCCACGGCCTCGGCCCGCGCCCCGAGCACCCCGACTACGACGCGGTCCGCTGCAACCTGGTGCCGGGTGTCGGCGAGCTGTTCGTGATGCCGACGCTCACCACGTCCGGCCGCGCGGACATCCTCTTCTGGGAGGGCATCCCGGACGGCCCGCTCGACGTCTTCCGCGGCGTCAAGGACCCGGCCGAGCACCTCTCCCTCACCCTGGAGCTGATGGAGAGGTTCACGCCCTGGGAGTACGCGCGCGCCACCAAGGTCGAACTGACCGACGCGGGCGGGACGCTGGCCGGCCGCTACGCGCCTACCGTACGCAACCCCATCGGCCGGCTGCCCGGCGGCGGCCTGGTGCTGGGCGTCGCGGACGTCGTCGTCGCCAACGACCCGATCACCGGGCAGGGCTCCAACTCGGCGTCCAAGTGCGCGGCCTCGTACCTCGCCTCCATCGTCGAGCGGGGCGAGGAGCCCTTCGACGAGACGTGGATGCAGTCCACGTTCGACCGGTACTGGGCGACGGCGCAGCACGTCACCAAGTGGACCAACGCGATGCTCGGCGTCCCGCCGGAGCACGTGCTGAACCTGATCGGCGCGGCCGGCCGGCTGCAGCCCGTCGCGAACCGCTTCGCCAACGGCTTCAACGACCCGGCGGACTTCGAGAACTTCTTCTACGACCCCTCGCTCACGAACGCCTACCTGGCCGAGGTGTCCGGAGCCGCGGCCGCGGAGTAACCCGTGTCCGACCCCGCCGTCGCGTCCTCGGGCAGCTGCGGCGGGGTGTACGACGCCAGCGCGCTCGCGCCGGGGTCCGGGCGGACCGCGCCCAGCAGCGGATTGGCGGCGATCGGGGAGACCTTGACCCGGGCGCCGGGGCGCGGGGCCTGGACCACCAGGCCGTGGCCCAAGTAGATCGCCACATGCGTAGCCCTGGGGAAGTAGATCACCAGGTCGCCCGGGCGCAGCGAGCGCAGCGGTACCTTCGGGAGCTGCCTCCACTGCTCCTGGCTGGTCCGCGGGATGGACCGGCCCGCGTAGGCCCACGCCTGCGAGGTCAGTCCGGAGCAGTCGAACGAGCCGGGCCCCTCAGCGCCCCACACGTACGGCTTGCCGATCTGGCGGACGGCGTAATCGAGCGCCTCGCCGCCGCTCGCCGACGGCGCCCGGACACCGGCCAGTTCGCCCGTGCCGAGCAGCTCGTCCTGGGCCCGGTCGGTGCCCTCCAGCTCCAGCCTGGCCAGCTCGGCCAGCTGCTCGGCGGTCAGCGAGGCGAGCAGCTCCTCAACTTCCTTCAGGCGCGCCCGCACCTCGTCGCGCTGCTTCTTCTGCCGCGCGGCCAGGACCTGCTGGGCGTCCAGCGCCTTACGGGCCCGGGTGGCCAGTTCGTCGGCGCGTTTCTCGTTGCCGGTCAGCCGGGCCAGTGTCGCCGCCCGGTCGGCCGACTCGCGCCGGATGAGGTGGCGCTCGTCGAGGGCGTGCTGCGGGTCCTGGGCGAGCAGCAGCCGCAGGTACGGCGAGAAGCCGGTGCGGCCCTGGTACTGCTCACGTGCCAGCCGGCCGGCGTCCCCGCGGCTGCCGTTCAGGGCCAGGCGCGCCCGGGAGAGCGCGGCGCTCAGCTTCCGGGTCTCGGCCTGACGCTGCTTGAGGGTCTCGTCGGTCCCGTTGTACGCCTCGGTGGCCTCCTCGGCCTTCCGGTACAACTTCTGAAGCTCCGTCAGCAACTCGGCCACGGGCCGCTCCGGCACCGCGCTTCCGGCCGTGGGAGCCGGGGGAGGGCCGACCGCATGGGCAACGGCGGACGCCGCCGGCCCGCCCGCCACGACCGCGGCCGCCAGGGCCGCCGTACCCGCCGTACACACCGAGCGCAGGAACCGTCCTGACACGTGATCACCTCCGTGGGAGGGATCGTGGCACGGTCAGGGCCGGTCGGCTCCCGTAGCGAGCGAACCGGGGCAAATCGCTCACTCGTCCAGCGCCACCCCGGCGTGGGGGCTTTACAGCCGCTCGCCGGCGAGCCGGAGCGCGGCGCGACGGGTGTCGTGGACCAGGTCCGTCACGGCTGCGGATGTTACGCGCCGCGATCAGGTTTCGACCAGGGCCACTTGAGGCCACCGCGCCGCCTGCCGGCCGGGTCGTACTCGTACTTCCAGCCGGTCTGCAGGCCCAGCCGCTTCGTCTGCCCGGCAGGCACCCGGTGGTAGACGAGCACGGTGGGCGGGCCGCCGTCGGCGTCCGGCACCGGTACCTCGTACACCTTCGGCGGGTGCCCGGTCGGACCGACCAGCACCGGCAGTACCTGGCCGTCCAGGGGGCCGCCCACGAAGGGCGTGTTCTCGCTTCTCACCCCACCAGTCTCACAGCAGGTGGGCGGCCTCGCTCACGATGGGGATCACCCGGCGGGCCAGGATTCCCACCGGGCCGTCGGCGGTCTCCAGTGCCAGCGCGGCCTTCGCCGCCGCCGCGGTCTGGGGGTCGGTGGCGGCGGTCGCCGTCAGCAGCGCGACGAAGTGGTCGACCAGCCAGTCCCGCAGCTCACGGACCGGCGGCTGCTTCTCCTCGTCCAGCCAGATGAGCGAGGCGGCCTCGACCGCCGTGATCCAGGTGCGGACCATCATCCGCAGCCTGACCCCGGGCTCGGGGACCGCGAGATGTACCAGGATCTGCTCGGCGGCGGCCCGCCGTACCTCGTCGACGATGGCGGTCGTACGGGAGGTCTCGGCGACGCTGCCGCCCTGCAACAGCGCGCTGAACCCGGCGTCGTGCTGGTCGACGAACGCGAGATAGCGGTCCAGTACGCGGCACAGCCGGCGGGTGAGCGGACCCGTCTGCGGTTCGGCGAAGCACAGCTCCAGCTCGTCGGCGGCGGACCGCAGGGCGGCCTCGTACAGCTGCTGCTTGCCGCCGGGGAAGTAGCGGTAGACGAGCGGCCGCGACACCCCCGCCGCCTCGGCGACGTCGTCGAAGGAGACCTCCTCCGGGGCGCGGTGCGCGAACAGCGAGAGAGCGGCGTCGAGGAGCTGGACGCGACGCTCCTCGACACTGAGCCGTCGGTACGCGCGGGTGGCCGCCGGAGTCGTCGGGGTCATGCTCCGCAGCGTAACCGCACACTTCACCGATTACGCCAGCAGTCCGGAGGACTTCCAGAGCCGCCGGCCCACACCCCGCATGACCCCGATGTCGTCGAGGAAGTCGGTCAGCCGCTTCGCGCCCGACTGCATGATCTCCCGGCGGTGGCCGCTCTCCTTGACCTGGGCGACCGCCTCACGCCGGTCGAGTCCGACGTTCGTGTAGACCTGCGGGTTGACGAAGGCGATGGAGAACACGCGGGCCGCCTCGCCCGAGCTGATCCGGGTCAGCTCCTGCTCCCAGCGCGGCGCGGTGACCATCTGGCGCCGCAACTCCTCGCGTGCGTACCGGACATGGCGTGCTTCCTCGATCACGTGGATGCGGGTCACTCCGCGCACCAGGGTCTGGACCCGCTCGTCCGGGAAGGTGAGCCGCTGCATCCAGTCGAGGATCTCCTCGCCGAGCAGGGTGCAGGCGAAGGAGCCGGGGGTGGTCGAGACGGTCTTCAGGACGCGGGCGAGGTTGTGGTTGAGCTTCGAGACCGGGTACGCGGGGGCACCGCCCTTCTGGATCATGCGGGCGAACATCATCGAGTGCCGGCACTCGTCGGCGATCTCGGTGAGCGCGTAGCGGACGTGGTTGCTGGTGAGCGACTTGTCGTAGATGTGGCGGACCAGCAACTGCATCAGGATGATCTCGAACCAGATGCCGAGCGAGGCGAGCGAGGCCGCTTCGTGCCGCGCCAGGTCCATCCGCTGTTCCTCGGACATCTTCCGCCACAGCGGGGTGTCGTAGAGGGACACGAGTTCCGGCGGCCAGAACCACTTGCCCTCCTCCACCGGGGCTTCCCAGTCGAGTTCGGTGTCCGGGTCGAAGGAGTGCTTGGCGGAGGACTCGAGCAGCCGCTCGGCGACCTGCTCACGGTCCTTGAGCAGGCCGAGTGCGTCCCTGAGCACTTCGAGTTCGATGACGGTCGTCATGTGTGCGGGCACCTCGCGCATTCGTTTCCGGGGGTTGCGTCTTATGAGACTGCTTGTCAGCAAGGCCGTCAATCCCTTGTGCGCGACTTGTTGACGCCGCATCTACCAACGTGTGAACCTGCCAAATATCTGCCAACCGTCCAGTCCTGTACGGCAGTCCGCGAGGCGAAGGGGGCGTCAGTGTCGACGCACGAGCTCTACGTGAACAACCCGGGAGACCCGTTGTGGGAGGTCCCCGCCTCCGGCGCGGCCCGTTTCAGCTGGGAGTACGACGACGGGCGCGACCGTCTCCTCGCCCTGTACCAGAAGGGCAAGGACAAGCAGTGGGACGGCGCCACGCGCATCGACTGGGACCTGGAGGTCGACCCCTACGACCCGCTCGGCACCCCCGACGAGGCGCTCAACCTCTACGGCACCCGCCACTGGGCCAAGATGACCGAGAAGGACAAGGGCGAGCTGCGCAGGCACTACACCTCCTGGCAGTTCAGCCAGTTCCTGCACGGCGAGCAGGGCGCGATGGTGTGCGCGGCGCGGATCGTCGAATCAGTACCGGATCTGGACGCGAAGTTCTACTCGGCCACCCAGACCATGGACGAGGCCCGGCACGCCGAGATCTACGGCCGCTTCCTGCACGAGAAGGTCGGGATGCTCTACCCGATCAACGACAACCTCCAGGGGCTGCTGGGCGACACCCTGCGCGACTCCCGCTGGGACATGCCGTACCTGGGCATGCAGGTCCTCATCGAGGGCCTCGCGCTCGCCGCCTTCGGCATGATCCGCGACACCACGGACAAGCCGCTGCCCAAGCAGATCCTGGCGTACGTCATGCAGGACGAGGCCCGGCACGTCGCCTTCGGGCGGATGGCGCTGCGCGACTACTACCAGCAGCTCACGGACGCCGAGCTGCGCGAGCGCGAGGAGTTCGTCATCGAGGGCTGCTACCTGATGCGTGACCGGCTGCGCGGGGTGGAGGTCCTGGAGAACTTCGGTATCGGCAGGAAGGAGGCCGAGGAACTCTCCGAGCAGTCGGAATTCCTGCACCTCTTCCGCAGACTGCTCTTCAGCCGCATCGTGCCGTGCGTGAAGGACATCGGGCTGTGGGGTGAGCGGCTGCAGAAGGCCTATCTGGACATGGGCGTGTTCGAGATGGGGAACTCCAACCTCGACCTGCTGATGACACAGGACGAGGAGATCGCGGAACAGCTGGACAGGGAGCGCTTCGCGGCGGAGGAGCAGGCGCGGGTCGCGGAGGTCGAGGCCGCGATCGCGGATGGCGCTCAGCTCTCCGGCTGACCTCCGACGACGAGGTCCGGGCTCGAGGCGCCGCCGGCCCCAGAGGCGCCCGCCGTACTGGTCAACACTGGAGCGCGGTTCACTCGACGGAGGGCTGATTCGGCGTTCTCGGTGGGTACGCTGGCTGTGCCAGGCAGACTCCGTCGCATGGGGAGCGATCATGAGCGCCGCACGCGAGTACGGGCTGGACGACCAGTACGAGTGGGCCCGCCCGCCGGCCGACGGCTGGACGGCGGACGACCTCGACAGGCTTCCGAACCTGCCTCCGCACACGGAGCTGATCGACGGGAGCCTCGTTTTCACGAGTCCGCAGACCCACTTCCACATGGCCACCCTGCGCCTGCTGGAAAACGCCTTGCTGGACCAAGCGCCGGAGGACCTCTACGTCGTCCGCGAGATGACCACCAAGCTGGGCAGGCGGGACCGGCCGGAGCCTGATCTGATGGTGGTGCCGCACAGTGCCCGTACCGGCCCGCGCCAGACCTGGTACGACCCCGACGACATCCTGCTGGCCGTCGAGATCGTCTCCACCGACTCCGTCGAACGTGACCGCGAGGTAAAGCCCCGCAAGTACGCCAGGGCAGGCATCCGGCACTTCTGGCGTGTGGAGGAGAAAGACGGACTCCCTGTCGTGTACGTCTATGAGCTCGACCCCGCCACCCACACGTACGCCGACGCCGGTGTCCACCACAAGCAGCTCAAGCTGGACCTCCCGTTCCCCGTCGACGTCGACCTCACCGCCGTCAACCGGCCTCGGCGCAGGGCAGCCCCTGCCGAGGGTGCGGGACCCGAGCACCACTGATCACTCTGCCCCCGGCGAGAACGACGTCCGCAGGGTGAACGCGTGGGGCGTCGGGCCGTGTTCGCGCAGGTGCAGCAGGCGCTTCTCGGCCTCCTCCACCGTCGGGCGGTGGCCGGCCTCGACCCACCACAGCGCGGTCATGGCCTCCTTCACCCGCTCGAACCACTCATGGCGGCGGGCCATGAGCTCCCGGTGCTGACCCTGGTACATGAACGCCGTCAGCGCGTTCGTATCGCGCCAGACCGACATGTTCACGATCATCCAGGAATCCCCGAACACCGGCACATCGGTCGCGTTGCCCGCGTCGCTCTTGAGCCGCCAGATGAACCCCTCGGCCCGGTCCGCCACCGCGTTGACCGGGTCCAGTCCTTCGACGAAGTCCTTCAACTCGGGGGAATCCAGCGGGAATCTGAGGCGGGCTATGTTCACCTGGGCAAGTTCGTACACAGCTGAATCGGTCATGGCGGCACCATAACCTCAACGTCCCCTCACCCCTCACCCCTCGCCCTTGTCCAGCAGCGCCGCCTCCATCACGGCCCGAGCGATCGGCGCGGCGCTGCCGCCTCCGCTGATGTCCTCGCGGTGCGCGGACGCGTCCTCGACCACCACCGCGAGCGCCACCGCCGGCTGCGGGGAGCCGTGTGCCTTCGCCCACGAGATGAACCAGGCGTACGGGGCACCGGTGTTGCCGAGCCCGTGCTGCGCGGTACCTGTCTTGCCGCCGACCTCCGCGCCCGGGATCGCCGCCTTGTGTCCCGAGCCCTCCTTGACGACCTTGACCATCATCCGCCGGAGTTTCAGGGCGGTGGACCGGTTGATCGCCCGGGACAGCGATTTCGTCCCGGTGCGGGTCACGGGATTGCCGGCCGCGTCGGTCGTCCGCTCCAGCAGGTGGGGAAGCTTGATGTCGCCGCCGCCGGCGACCGCCGCCGCCACCATCGCCATCTGCAACGGCGTGGCCCTGGTGTTGAACTGACCGATGGAGGACAGCGCCAGCTGGTCCAGGCTCATGTCGGTGTCGAAGTTGCTCCGGGAGACGACGAACGGCATCCGCAGCCCGCTGTCGTTGAAGCCGAACTTCCGCGCCGCGTCGACCATTCCCTGGAGCCCGACCTTCACCCCGAGGCCGGCCATCACGGTGTTGCAGGACCACTGGACCGCGTACGCGAGGGACGCGTTCTCGCAGCCCACCGCCTCGTTGGGGAGGACCGTGCTGGTACCGGGCAGTACAAAGGGGTCGGGCGTCCGGGTGGGCGCGTCGATATCGCGGACCACGCCCGCGTCCAGTGCTGCCGCCGCTGTGATGATCTTGAAGGTGGAGCCCGGCGGGTACGTCTCCCGGATGGCCCGGCTCAGCATCGGCCGGCTGGGATCGGCGTTGAGCCGCTGCCACGCCTCGGTGACCGCCGAGCTGTTGCCGGAGAGCAGCTGCGGATCGTACGAGGGGCTGCTGACCAGCGCCAGGATGCGGCCGGTGGCGGGCTCCACGGCGGCGACCGCGCCCCGTCGCCCGGCCAGCCCGGTGTAAGCGGCCCGCTGCATCGATGCCCTGATGGTGGTCGCGGCATGGCCGCCGCGCGGCAGGGCACGGGTGAGGTCGTTCCACAGGGGGAACGCGAGCGCCGGATGCCCGCCGGAGAGGATGTCGTCCGCGGCGTGCTCGACGAAGCTTGTGCCGTACGTCTGCGAGGCGTACCCGGTGACGGGCGCGTACAGCGGTCCCTCGAGGTACGTCCGCTCGTACCGAAGCTGTTCCCCGCTGTCCCGGGACCCGGTGACCGGTCTGCCGTCCACCAGGATGTTGCCCCGCGACTGCCCGTATCGGGCGATGCTGTGGCGGCGGTTGGCGTGGTTGTCGGCAAGCTTCTCGGCCTGGACGAGCTGTACCCGGGCGGTGTTGGCCAGCAGGGCGACCAGCAGCACCACGCAGAACAACGCCGCGCGCCGGATGCAGCGGGTCACCGGGCGCGCCGCCCGGCCGCTGCGGGCGCGGCGAGGACGCCGGCCTCGACCGGCTCGGTCGCCGGCCGCCGCGCCGAGTCGCTCACCCGGATCAGCAGCGCCACGATGATCCAGTTGGTGACGACGGACGAGCCGCCCTGGGCCAGGAACGGCATCGCCATGCCGGTGAGCGGGATCAGCCCCATCACTCCGCCCGCGATCACAAAGACCTGGAGGGCCAGGATCGAGGCGAAGCCGACGGCGAGCAGCCGCCCGAAGGCGTCGCGCAGCAGGAGGCCGGCCCGGTAGCCCCGGCCCACCAGCAGCGCGTACAGCAGGAAGATCGCGCTCAGCCCGACGAGCCCGAGTTCCTCGCCCGCGGTGGCCAGGATGAAGTCGGACTTGGTGGCGAAGCCGATGAGGATGGAGTGGCCGGCGCCGAGGCCGGTGCCGAGCATCTCGCCCTCGGCGAAGGCGAAGAGGGACTGGGCGAGCTGCTCGGGGCCCTCGCCCGCGTCGATGGAGGCGAAGGGGTGCAGCCAGTCATCGACCCGCTCGTTGACATGGGGTTCGAGTGAGCCGACGGCGAAGGCCCCCAGGGCGGCGAGCAGCAGGCCGACGGCGATCCAGCCGGTGCGGCCGGTGGCCACGTACAGCATGATGACGAAGAGTCCGAAGAAGAGCAGCGAGGTGCCGAGGTCCCGTTCCAGCACCAGGACGACCACGCTGATCAGCCAGATCGCCACGATCGGGCCGAGGATCCGGCCGGTGGGGAGCCGAAGCTTCCAGATCCTGCGGCCGGTGTACGCGAGGGCCTCGCGGTTGGCCGCGAGGTATGCGGCGAAGAAGACGGCGAGCAGCATCTTCGCGAACTCCCCGGGCTGGAAGGAGAGTCCGCCGATCCGGACCCAGATTCTGGCGCCGTTCACGGCCGGGAAGAGGATCGGCAGCAGCATCAGCGCGAGCGCGGCGGCGACCGACACGTAGGCGTACCGCTGAAGGATCCGGTGGTCGCGCAGCATCACCACGCACGCGATGAAGAGCGCGACCCCCAGGGTCGACCAGATCAGCTGCGCCGGGGCCGCCCGGTCGAGCGGGGTCTCCAGGTCGAGCCGGAAGATGAGCACCAGGCCGAGGCCGTTGAGCAGGACGGCGATGGGGAGCAGCAGCGGGTCCGCCCAGGGGGCGCGCAGGCGTACGGCGAGATGGGCGACGAGCGCGAGCGCGCCGAGGCCCGCTCCGTAGCGGAGGGCGTCCGCCGGAACGTGGCCCTCCCTGGTGAGGCCGACGTCGATGTAGCCGTAGACGGAGATGAGAACGGCGCCCACGAGGAGCGAGAGTTCCACGCCTCGACGCTTCGGGAGGCGTACGCCGGGCGGGGGAGCATCCGCCGTCGTTGCGGTCATTCCCGCAACGTAGCAAGCAGCCGAAGCTTATGTCCGTTTATGTCTGCGTTACGTCAGCGCTGGTACGGATTCTGCTGCTGTACGCCACCCTGCTGCGGGGAGTGCGTCCCGCCGTGCCCGCCGCTGCCGTCGCTCTGCGCCACGAGCTGCTCCGCCTGCTCCTGCGTCACCTGCTGCTCCAGACCGCAGAAGGTGCACTGCGTCCGGTACTTGGTGGAGACGGGAAACAGGGGCACGAAGAACAGGGTGAACTTGGTGACGCGCTTCCTGAGCGTGTGCGCGGCCGGATTGCCGCAGCTGCCGCAGACCAGCGTCAGTATCGCCAGCTGGTGCAGGTACGTCTTGGTGCCGAAAAGTACGATCATGCTCCGGTCCCTCCCGGGTCGGTGGCGGGCCGGCGCGACGGCGCTGGACCAGTGGCTACCCCTCCAGCGTGTCATGACTTCCCGGACCGGGTTATTGCCCCTCCGCGCCTTCTCCTGCTCCCATGGTCGGTGGGGTGATGGGCGATGCGAGGACTCCGGGTCACACCCGCGCGGCGGTACGGGCAGGACCGGCTCTATGTCAGCCTGCCGGACGGCCTGACCGTCGCCTGGTACGACCGGGAGACCGCCCGCGTCAGCGTGCTCTCCGCCGACCACCGCGACGCCGCGCTGGCCGCTCTCGCCCCCTATCTCTCCGGCCCCTGCACGGTGGGGCCGCCGCCTGTCCCGACCGCCGCCGACCTGGCCCGCCTCGCCCTGCACCCCGACGACGACCTGGCCCCGAACCGCCCCGGCGAGGGGCTGTACGGGGAGGCGCTGTGGGGCGGGGCACTGTACGGCGGGGCACTGTACGGCGGGGCACTGTACGGCGGGGCCTGGGGGCGCCGCAGCGAGAGCGGCCGCCGCCGGGCCCTCGCCGCCCAGCAGCTGATCGGCGACGAGCTGGACCGCCTGGAGGGCGCCGGGTGGCGCGTGCTGCACTCGGTCCCGCTGCCCGGCGGGGGTCGCATCGACCACCTGCTGATCGGCCCGGCCGGGGCGATGACCGTACGTACGGTGGACGCGCGCAAGCGGCGCGCCCTGGTCGGCGAGCAGGCGGTCGCCATCGGCCGCGCCGAGCCGCTCCCGCAGACCCGCTGGGCCCGCCGCGAGGCCGCCCGAGCGGCACACGCCCTCGTCGCCTCGGTACGGCCGGTGCTCGCAGTGGTGGCGGCGGCCCGGCTGGAGGTCGTGCCGTCGCTGCACGACGTACGGGTGCTGCGGGACGTCGAGGTACGCACCCTGGGCACGCTGGGCGGTGAACTGAAACCGGCGGACGTAGAGTCGCTGTACGCAACGGCCCGCGACCGCCGCACCTGGCTGAGGGCGTAGGGGCGTCGTCAGGCCCCACCTGGCCCGAGGCTCCCTGGGGGAGTCGCGGCCCCCGGCTCTTCTGGCGGACGGCGCTGCATTGACGGCACCCCCTCGGGCTCACAGATCGGACCTCAGCCTCAGTACCGCCACCGTCGCGTGCCGGGCCGTCGTTCCGTACCGCACCTCCACGGTGATCTCCGGAGCCACCGACCGGTACTCGACCTCGCCCCAGCCCAGCGCCATCGCGGTCGCCGCCTCGCCTGTGGGCCGGCCGGCGAGCGCCGCGCCCGCCTCGTTGCGCAGTGCCGGGGCCAGCGGGCTGGAGACCACCGGGGTGTCGTCGCCCGGCAGGACGAGCACCAGCGCGGACGGCCGGGACGCGGGGCCGGTGAAGCCGACCACGACCGCGTCGCGGGTGTCGGTGTGCCGCAGCTTCCGCCAGCCGCGGCGTCCGGCCGGGTACCCCTGGGCGAGGCGCTTGATCACCAGGCCCTCGACCCCGATGGCGGGCAGGGTCTCGTACCACGTGGCGGCGAGCGCGGGATCGGTCGTCATCGGCACCGCCTGGAGCGGCGGCCCGAGCGGGTCGAGCACTTCGACCAGCCGCCCGCGGCGCTTCTCGTACGGCGCCCTGCGCACATCCGTCCCGTCCGCGGCCAGCAGGTCGAACGCCGCGTACGAGGCCGGCAGCGAGCGCGCCAGAGCCGCCGCCCGCCCTGCCGACGCGGCTGCCGCCCGCTTCTGCACCGCCGCGAAGTCCGTACGGCCCTCGTTCCACACCACCACCTCCCCGTCGAGCACCGTGCCCGCCGGCAGCTGCCGCGCGGCCTCCGCCAGATCGGGAAAGGCGGGGGTGACGATCCGCCCCGAGCGGGCCTGGAGCACCACCCGCTCCGCGTAGACGAAGACGACGACCCGGTGCCCGTCGAACTTCGGCTCGTACGCCCAGCCGGCTCCCCGCGGCATCTCGTGCACCGTCTGGGCGAGTGCCACCCTCAGCGGGGGTTCGAGCGCGCTCATGGCAGCGGGCGGGCCTGGCCGGGGTCGGTGAGCGGGCCGAGCAGATCCCCGTACCGCTCCAGCCGGCCACTGATGTCACCGGCATGGAAGACCAGCTGCCCGGGCTCCTGGCAGCCCGCGACCTCCTCCCAGGTGACCGGGGTGGAGACGGTCGGCTCGGTACGGGCCCGCAGGGTGTACGGCGTGGCGGTGGTCTTGGCGGCGGCGTTCTGGCTGAAGTCGACGAAGACCCGGCCCGGCCGCAGCGCGCGGGCCATCTTGTGCACGACCAGTCCGGACAGCTCGCGCTCGGCCTCCTGTGCGAGCCTCTTGGCGTACGCGGACACCTGCTCGGACGGCGTCGGCTCCACCGGCACCACCAGATGCAGCCCCTTGGACCCGGAGGTCTTCGCGTACGCGTGGAGTCCGTCCGCCGCCATCCGTTCGCGCAGCCACCCGGCGACCGCGCAGCACTCCACGACCGTGGCCGGCGGGCCGGGGTCGAGGTCGAGGATCAGGCGGTCCGCGATGCCGGGGTCGTCCGCCTGCCACTGGGGCGTATGGAACTCCACCACCAGGTTCGACGCCCAGACCAGCGACGCCATGTCCTGCACCATGACCTGCTCGGCACCCGGCGCGTCGGAACGCGGCACGCTCGCGACCTTCACCCAGGAGGGTGTGCCCGGGGGCGGATTCTTGGTGAAGAACTGCTGGCCCGTCACGCCGTCGGGATAGCGCAGGAAGGACACCGGCCGGTTGTGGAGATGCGCGAGCAGCGCCCCGGCGACCGTCGCGTAGTAGTGCAGCACCTCGCCCTTGGTGAACCCGCTCTCCGGATAGAGGATCTTGTCCAGATTGCTGAGCGCCAGGCGCCGCCCCTCCACGTCTGTGATCGGCGTCATACGATGAGAATCCCACGTATCGCAACAAAGTATGAGGAATCACCATGTAAGGGGTGAACCGTGCGATCCATCTGGAACGGGTCCATCTCGTTCGGCCTGGTCAGCATCCCGATCAAGCTCGTGAACGCCACCGAGAACCACTCGATCTCCTTCCGCCAGGTCCACACCACGGACGGCAGCCGGATCCGCTACCGCAAGGTGTGCGAACTGGACGAGCACGAAGTCACCAGCGCCGAGATCGGCAAGGGGTACGAGGACGCGGACGGGACGATCATCCCGATCACCGACGAGGACCTCGCCGCACTGCCGCTCCCGACGGCCAAGACGATCGAGATCGTCTCCTTCGTCCCCGCCGCCGAGATCGACCCGCTCCAGATGGACACGGCCTACTACCTGGCGGCCAACGGTGCGCCGGCCGCCAAGCCGTACACGCTGCTGCGCGAAGCCCTCAAGCGCAGCAAGAAGGTCGCCATCGCCAAGTTCGCGCTGCGCGGCCGGGAACGCCTCGGCATGCTGCGCGTCGTCGACGACGTGATCACGATGCACGGACTGCTCTGGCCCGACGAGATCCGTACGCCCGAGGGCGTCGCGCCCGAGTCCAACGTCTCCGTACGGGACGCCGAACTCGACCTCGCGGACGCCCTGATGGACACCCTCGGCAAGGTCGACATGGACTCCCTGCACGACGAATACCGTGCAGCGGTCGAGGAACTGATCGCCGCGAAGGCGTCCGGCGAGATCACCGCGCCCGCCCCGGCGGAGGAGGGCGAGGGCAAGGTCCTCGACCTGATGGCAGCGCTGGAGAAGAGTGTCCGCGCGGCCCAGGGGGCTCGCGGCGAGGGTGAGGGCGAGGGCGGGTCGGCGGAGGTCACCCCGATCCGCAGGACGGCGAAGAAGTCGGCGGCGGCGGTGCCGAAGTCGGTGGGCGGCAGGAAGACCACCGCGAAGCAGACGGCGGCCAAGAAGACGGCGACGGCGAAGACGGCGACGGCGAAGAAAACCGCCACGAACACGAAACGACGCAGCCCGGGCTGACAAGGACGGACCGGCCCCGGTCGCAGGTACGGACACCGCCTGCGACCGGGGCACTGTCGTGCTCCGCTGGAGCCAGGGCCGCTACTCGGTCACATCGTGCCCGTGGCCGTCGTGCAGACCGCCGCCGCTGCCCGCGTCGCCGTCGGTCGGGACCGACTCGACCGGGACGGACAGCGGGCTGAGGTCGTGGGCGTAGTGGCCCACGGCGTCGGCGATGATGTCGATGTTGATGTCGAACGCCTTCATGTCGATGTTCTCGATGGTGTCACCGGCGGCGTGGTAGTTCGGGTCGTACGCCACCCCCGCCGTGCCTCCGAACTTGACCGCCTGGGCAGCGGTCTTGATGCCCTCGGCGCCGGTGAAGGTGCCGCCGGAGGGTATGCCGACCTCGATGAAGGGTCCGTAGTCGGAGCGGCCGGTGAAGTCGGTGCCCTCGTGCGGGATCTTCTTGGAGTCGAGGAAGTTGTTGATGCCCTTCTCGAGCTGGGCGGAGCCCTCGGGGCCCGGACCCGCCCCGACGCCGTCGGAGTCGTCGCCGTCGTACACGAAGTAGCCGGCGTTCGGAGACGCGATCATGTCGAAGTTCAGGTAGAGCTTGATCTGCTTCTTCTGCTCCTCGGTGAGTGAGGCGACGTACGCCTCGGACCCGAGCAGGCCGAACTCCTCGGCCGACCACCAGGCGAACTTCACCTTGTTCTTGGGCTTGGCGTGGGACTTGGCGAGTTCCAGGGCGACCTGGAGGATGCCGGCCGAGCCGGAGCCGTTGTCGTTGATGCCGGGGCCGGCCGCGACCGAGTCGAGGTGGGCGCCGAGGAAGACGGTGTTGTCCGCGTCCCCGCCGCGGGTCTCCGCGACGACGTTGTACGTCTTGCGGTTCTCGCGCAGCTCCCGGATGTCCAGCGTGACGCTGACCGGCCCCTTGGCCGCGTCCGCGGCGAGCGCCTCGCCGTCCGCCTGAGTGACACCGCCGGTCGGGACCTTGCCGAGCGTCGGGTCGCCGATGGTGCCGTTGAGGGCGCCCGCGGTGTTGTTGTAGATCACCGCGCCGACCGCGCCGGCGTCCGCGGCGTTGGCCTGCTTGGTGGCGAAGGTGCACCCGCCGCGTTTGATCAGGGCGATCTTCCCGGTGAAGGCGCCGGCGGCGAAGTCAGCGGCCTCGCAGCCGTTCGTACCGTCGGCGTCGACGGGAGCGACGGCGAGCGGCGCGGTGACACCGCCGGCGGGCGAACTCGCCGTGTACGTCATGAGCTTGACCGGCACATCGCGCGGCGCGGGCGAGACGACCTTGAGGCTCTCCTCGATCGTCTCGGTGTACACGAAGTCGAACTCGTGTCTGGAGACCTGGTAACCGGCCAGTCGCATCAGGGCTTCGACGTACTGGGCGGACTGCTTGTGCCCCTTGGAACCGGCGACGCGGTTGTCACCGTTGTGGTCGGCGATCTTCTGCAGCACCTGAAGGTGCCGGTAGGCGTCCTTGGCCGTGGACTCCTTGACCAGCTTGCGGGCCAGCGCATCACCCTTGTGGGGGGCGGATCCCGTCGCACTGCCGGCGGTGGCCGACCCGGCGAAGAGGAGCGGAGAGACCAGTGCTGCGGCCGCCAGGGTGGCGGTGGCCGCGGCTATACGGCGTGAGGGCATGGAAGTCCTTTCACGTCAGTCGGAAGAAAGCGCTGCGGGGGGTGGTGAGGTTGAGGCACGTTAAGCGCCACGCAACCCCCCTGACCAGAGGTCTGCTGTCTCGGCTGTGTGAAATCTGCTTCACGCGAGGGGGCGTTGGTCTCGCGGCAAGAGCCGGAACCGGTCAGTCCGGGTCCGGCTCTTCGGTGTTGCGACGGCCTAACGGGTGGCGAGGGAGTAGGCGGTGACCTCGAGCGCGGTCTCGACGACTACGTACTGGGGCGTCTGCCAGCCGGCCTCCATGTCCTCGGCAGAGGTCTGAGTGACCTGCTCCTGCTGCTTCATGGCTTCGTTCATGGGGTGTACCAGCCTTTCGATGAGGGTCACTTGATGGTCACTTTGAGGATTTGGTCCTTGTCGCGCCCGGGGTCGCTGGTGCCCAGCCACAGCTGGTCCGTACCCGGGACCTTGGCGATGGCCCGCAGCCGGCCGTACGCCTTGGTGTAGTACGCCGTTGCGGTGCCGACGCGTTCGCTGTTCCCGTCGATGGGGACGCGCCACAGCCGCTGGCTGCGCAGCGTTGACACGTAGATGACATTGCGCTCGATCGCGATCTGGCTGGGCACGCCCTCCTGCGGGGTCCAGGACTTCTTCGGGTTGGTCATGCCCGCGACGCTGCAGACGCCTTCGCAGGTCGGCCAGCCGTAGTTCGCGCCCGGCTTGATCAGGTTGAGTTCATCAGCCGTTGTGTGGCCGATTTCGGCCGACCGGAGACGCCCGTTGCGATCCCAGGCCAGGCCCTGGGGATTGCGGTGGCCGTAGCTGTAGACGTGAGTGCCGAACGGGTTGCCGGGGGCAGCGGCGCCGGTCTTGGTGACCCGCAGGATCTTGCCGTTGAGCGAGCTCTTGTTCTGCGCCAGCTTCCCCTGCGAGGGGTCACCCGTGGCGACGTGGAGGAATCCGTCGGGGCCAAAGGCGATCTTGCCGCCGTTGTGCTGAGCGTCCCTTTGGATTCCGGTGAGAACGGGGGTGTAGCCGCTGAAGGAGGTGCCGTCGAAGGACATCTTCACGACCCGGTTGTCCATGGCGGTGGTCTGCATGAAGAACACGGCCTTGTCCGTCGTGCCGTTCCAGCCCGGCGAGACAGCGGCACCCAGCAGCCCGCCCTTCTCCTCCTTCTCGGCGTCCCGCACGGTGTAGGGGACCGTACCGATCTGCTTCTTGGATCCGTCCAGTTGGATCCGCCAGACCACGAAGGTGTTGCGGTCGGTCACCACCGCCGACTTTCCGTCCGGAAGGAAGGAAATGCCCCAGGGCACGTTCATGTTCGTGGAGAGCGCACCGATGTCGGAAGGAGCGCCCCCGTCGCCGGCCCGCGGCAGCCGGTATCGCCGCTGCTGAGGGCACCTGGAATATGGGGACAGCCAGCAAAGCGGCGGCGGCGGTGAGCGCAGCTACACCCGAACGGGGAAAATGCAGCGCCCTGCGCGCTGAACAGGCCATGTCTCCACCTCTCATGATTTGGCGTCGAAGAGCAGTCGCCACATGGCGACCGCCTGTGCAAGGAGTCTTGACCGCGTGTGACCGCCATGCCACTCGGATTGACCCTCTTGACGTACGGACGGGGACGGCGCGAGAGAACCACAGAAGCCACGGAGTCCCCCGGCCCGGGGTATGCGGGACACACGATCGCAGTGATGGCTGCCGACACCACTGCGCTTCTGTTTGAATGGGCGGTGTGACACGCGAGGTTGGTTTCGGCGAGGACGATCTGCGGGGGATGGCCGGGACGCGCTCACTCGACCGGCGCCTGGGATATCTCGACGCGGTGACCGGCCTGGAGGTCGGGGACGGGCAGATCACCGCCACCGTTCATGGCTCGGACGCCTACATGGTCGAGCTCTCCGAGGAAGAGGGGCTCTTCGGCGCGTGCGACTGCCCGTACGGGAGGGCAACTTCTGCAAGCACTGCGTCGCGGTGGGCCTGACAGTGCTGAGGCAGATGAACTCGATCCCGCAGCAGCGAGCCGCTGCCGTCGCCAGGGCCGGGAATCTGGAGTCCTGGCTGGAAGCCCTGTCCCGCGACGAGCTGCTCGCACTGGTGCGGGAACAGCTCACCGGTGACCGGGAGCTGCGTCGGCGCCTGGAACTGCGCGCCGCAGCCGCCCGTTCCGACATCGCTGTGATCCGGGACCGGATCGCGAGTTTGCTGGACACCCGCCCATTCGCCCGGTACGGGTACATCGAATACGCGGATGCCCGTGGCTATGGCGAGCAGGCAGCGGAGGCGGTGACCGCGCTCCGTACGCTCACCGCAGACGGCCGGGCCGCCGAGGCGGCTGCCCTGGCGCGGGAGGCGATCCGGGCGATCGGCCAGGCGTACGGAGAGATCGACGACTCCTCCGGCTACGTCGGCTCGGTCGCGGCCGATCTCGCAGAGGTCCACATGGGGGCGTGCCGTGAAGCTCGGCCCGACCCTGCTGAGACGGCCGAGTGGCTGGTCGGACATCTCCTCGACGACCTGAACGACGCGACGGACATCGACCTCCTCGACTACTGCGAGGTCCTCGGCGAGGCGGGCCTGGCCCGGGTCCGCCAACTGGCGACTGAGGCATGGCGGCGCAGGCCCTCCGGCTGGGCTGAGAAGTACCTGATGGAACGCCTGGCCAAGGCCGAAGGCAATGTGGACGCGCTGATCGCCGTACGTGCCTCGGACTTGTCCCCCACAGGATCCACCCACCTGCAGATCGCCCAGGAGCTTGAAGCGGCAGGGCGTGGGTCCGAGGCCCTGGAGTGGGCCGAGCGAGGCCTGCGGGAAGCCATGGGCCACACGGGCGCCGACAGCCGCTTGGTGGACATCTCTGTGCCCGGTACGCGCAGGCAGGTCGCCTGCCCGAGGCAGTCGCGGTCCGCCGGAACTACTTCCATGCTCACCGCTCGCTCGCCGCGTACCGGGCGCTGCGCAAGGTCGCCGGTGAGGCCGGGTGCTGGGATGCGGAACGCGAGTCCGCGCTGGAGCGGCTGCGTGCCGACGCCGAGAAGCGGCGCGGCGGCTGGTACGGCGGGTCTGTGCTGATTGACGTCCTGATCGACGACGGCGACCTTGAAGCCGCATGGCAGGCCGCTGACGGTCACGCTGACGAGCGGCAGTGGCTGACCTTGGCCGACCTCGTGAAGGACGAGCGGCCCGCCGACGCGCTCCGAGTATACCTGCGCCAGGTCGAACCGCTGAGGAAAGTCACCGGCGACGGCAACTACCAGCACATGGCCCGGCTGCTGCTGAGTGCCCGAACCTGCCACCAGGAGCTGGGCACATCAGAAGAGTTCGGGGCGTATCTCTCCGCCCTGCGCGCCGACCAGAAGCGCAAGAGGAACCTGCTGAAGATCCTTGACCAGCACCGGCTCTGAATGCCGTGCCTGCTCGCGGTATTGCGGCGTGGCTGTCAAGCGGCGTGGTGCGAAGCATGTATGGGGGATGCCAGGCATGGCGCTCCCCCAGAGTCGAACCCGCCCTGGCGGCACGAGCAGCTACGGCACAGGCTCCGGCGGCGAATGCGTCGACCTTGCTGTGACCGCTGCGGCCGTTCAAGTGCGCGACTCCAAGCACGTCTTACAGGCGGGGCGGAGCTGACGCTCGCGCCGAAGTTCCTCGCGGCACTGTGAGCCGTTGCGGTGGGTGTCAGACGTCATTCAGGAGCCGCTTCGACGAGGCGTTGATCCAGTCTTCGATCCCTGCGCGGAGGCGCGGGCTGTCAGCCAAGTGGTGCTCGTACGACGGCCATTCAGCTCGTACTCGCTGAACGATTTCGGCCGAGATGTCGCGGAGGTGCGCTCCAGACGGTCCGAAACGGTTGTCGAGGGCAGACTCGAGGCGGTCGAAGGTTGCGAGCCGCACTCGTTCGAAGACCTTGCTGCCTCCGAACTTAAGTCCCAGGTCCTCGGGTGCGTCGCTGGGCGCATAGGGGACGGTGGATACCAAGTCGTAGACGGGAGAGAGAGCGGGGGTGCGATGGTCGCGGTAGATGAGCGACCAGTTCTTGAGGTGAGCGTCTCCGTTGCCGACGGCCACAGAGAAGATGATGCGCCGGACTGCCTCCCGCAGGGAGGAGAGGTCGTGGCCGCGGTAGGCGATGGCGGCCACCGTCTCGAAGGAAGACTGGAACTTGTCCTGCGGGTACTTGTCGCGAACCTGCGCGAAGTCCTCGATGTGGACGGGTGTGCGGGCCGGATCCGGTGATCGGTCGAAGCGGCGGACGGCGTACGCCCACTCCTCCGTACTCGGCCACATGCGGTCGGGGAGTCTTTCATCAAGCTCGTCTCGGTGCACGAGCCGCACGTCGGGCACGTCGAGACCGGCGGCCTTGGCGAGGGACATGACCGTTCGGGGCGGGTCCTGTCGCCCAGATCTGCGCTGTCCGACCATGCCCAGCCTTCGTCGGGGCCGTCGGTCGTGCAGTTCGACGAGGCGGGCGACATCGTGTTCGGTGCGCGGCACCATGCCGGGCAGGTACCAGTCGTAGCGCTCGGCGGCCTGGATGACGAGGGCGCGTGGCAGGTAGCCGGCCTGGGTCAGCGTCACGCCGTCGCCGACCGACTCCAGCAGCCAGCGCAGGGGTTCGGCCGTGGCGTCGGGCACCTCGGGCGCCACGGCCAGCAGGTCTGCCACGGGGCCGCGCAGTCGGCGCCGGGCGGCGGGCGGGGCTTCCGCCCATGTTCGGCGGCGCTCGATGTGGATCGCGTCCAATGGGGTACGGCCTTCGTGCGCGGGGTGCGGGGTGGTGAGCCAGCGGTCGAGGTGCGTGAGGCGTGCGGCGGCGTAGCCACGGGAGCCGGGCAGCAGCACAGCGTCGTCCAGCAGCTGTTCCAGCAGTCGGGAGGCGTCGGCGCGGGCGACGGCCTCGTCGAAGCCCATCACCAAGCCGCGGCGATCCTCGAAGTGCTGCGGTACCTCCATACGCAACAAGGCGGGTGCGTGGGAGGTGACGAAGGCCCGCGCCTCCAACCAGACAACCGCTGACCCGAGTTCCCATGTTCTGGGTCCCCCTGGGGGTTCACACCCGCGCAAACACCGCCATGCCTGCCGACTCTCCCAAAGGCCCGGGTGACCTGTGGGTTTCGGTGAGGTGGCGGCCGGGAGTCGCGTATCGCGATATATATCGCAAAAAAGCCCGCTCCCTGGAGGGAGCGGGCTTAAGGCATGCTGACCTGCGAAAACGCAGTCTCTCAGTGTGCCCCCGGCAGGATTCGAACCTGCGCACACGGCTCCGGAGGTCGGATTTTCACATGTTTCAGCAGGTCAGCGAGCTGCCTGACGGGTTATCAGGCCCGCCGTCCCACGTATGTCCCGCGAAAATGAAATGTCCGATCTGGTGGCCTTGGCGCGATTGCCGTG
Source organism: Streptomyces sp. A3M-1-3 (assembly GCF_024213665.1). Lineage (GTDB taxonomy): Bacteria > Actinomycetota > Actinomycetes > Streptomycetales > Streptomycetaceae > Streptomyces. Next base: position 17,683 of record NZ_JANAVP010000030.1, on the reverse strand, counting down.
CTGCGTTGATTGGCTCGCGCGACGTGACGGAGGTCACGAAGCTCCTGCAAGGGTATGGGGCGTGCATCCCGGTTTCAATCGAACGAGCGGGCGGCTGGAAGCGTGCGGGCAGCCGAGTGGGCCGGGCGTGCCTGGGTTCAGCGGATTTCCCGCGATGCCCCGGGGGTGCGGCGGGTGGAGGGCGTGCGTCATGGCCTCCCGTGGATAGCCGGGAGGCTTCCGAGTGTCGGTGCGGAGGCGCCGGCTTGTGGCCGAGGGCAGAAGGCCCGTCGCCTGGCCTGAGTGACGGGGTCCGTGCCGCGTCGCGAATGGGGGGCGGCTGTCTATGTAATTGCGGGTTCGGTTTGGGTGCGGCCTTTCGACGTGGTGGTCAGGGAGTGGCGGTGGGTCTTCCATGATGCGCAGGATCCCCGGTTAGGCCAACCGGGGATCCTGCGCTCTATGGGGTGGTCCTGGGGGTTCGGATCAGAGCGGGCGCCTTCTGCGGACGGGCAGGGTGTTCAGGGCCATGACGGTGCCGTCGGGGTGGAATGAGATCGGGCCGTTCCATTTCTCGGTTTCATGGGTGCCGGGGCGTGTGGAACGCAGTTCGTAGGCTGCCTGCCGGTACTCCTCCACACGGCCGTCTTTGACCAGGTTGAACAGGCCCGACGCCATACCGGAGAACGCCTCGATTCGTACCGTCTCCATGCGGAAGACGTGGTCGGTGCCGACGAATTTCGTGCCGCCGACCGTGATTTCCGCGTCGTGGTAGCTGGAGGTGGCGGCGAAGGTGGGGACGTCGTAGTGCTCTCGGCCTTGGCGCGTGGTGAGGTACTGGGCCGTATTTTGTCCGCCGCCGGCGAATGCGGTCAGGCCGGCGGTGCCGGTGCGGGCCAGGAGCTGGCCGAACCAGCCGAGGTTTCCTCGCCCACCTGGAAGCCGTCGGCATTCCGCAACCGGTTCCCGTCGCGGGCGGGTATACGCATGGCGTTGGGGTAGGGGATGCCGGCCTTGTCCTTGATCTCCTCATCCGCGTTTCCGGGGGTACCCAGTAGACGGAGAGGGAGCAGGGATTCGCCGGGGGATTGCAGGGCATTGACCACGATTCCGCCCTGGCCCATGAGCTCGGTGGAGAGGAGAAGGCACGGTGTCGTCTTCCACGGGCCGATCTGCATGCCCTCGGCCAGTTCGGCTCCCTTGACCAGTTGCCGGATCGTGGTGCTGCGGGTCCGGCCGGTGCGCTTGCTCGGCTTGGGATGGTTTCCCCGACAGACCACGAACATGACCTTCGACGGTTCGCCGGGCTTCCACGCTTCGATGACGTAGTCAGGCCGGGGCCGAGACCCCTTGTCCCGTTGTGAGCCGCCCAGGGCCCAGCCGGCCCGCAGAATTGTGCTCGTGTCCACGGCCGAGACGATGTGGTCCGGGTAGCGCTGCTGCACGATGTGTTCTGCCGCCGCGAGGCCGAAGCCCACGGCCAGCTCCCGGGCCTGCATGGCCTTGTACCAGCGCTCGGGAGTGCGGCCCTTGTCGGTGAGGTCCATCGATCCGGCGCGATTGCCGTGAAGCGCCGCAGTACTTCAGGCTCAGCCAGTGTTCCGCGAGCCCCCGGCCCATTCCCTGGCCGGCCAGCATGTAGCCGCGCGCCACGGCGTGCAGCACCTGCCACGGCGTCAGCTCGAGGGAACGGCCGCACTCGGCCTGTGCGACGGGCCGCAGGCCGGGTTTCCTGCGTACCGCTTCCTGGCGGTTTTCCCGGCGTTGCCGGTCGATGGCCGCCGCTGCGGAGTCGACATGGGCAACGAGTTCCGCTGAAGACCGGATGCGAACGCTCCGGTGGCGGTCGAGGGTGTTCAGGATCTGTCGCGCTGTTCTTGCCATGCATCCCCCCCGCGGTGTCCGCGTGCCCCGGCCGGCCGGGAACGGTAGTGCGGGGTGCGGGGGCGCATGCAAGTGCGCATGGGGAAGCGCGGTGCGGAACCGGCCACACCGGAGCCGGATATGACTGCGGCGGAGCCCTGTCGAACGTCCGACAATCCGCACTCGTCAACCGGGCGATACCCGAGTGCCCTCTTGCCGGGGGATGTTCGAGTGGATGTGCCGGGCAGTCATGCCCCCGCCGATCTGAAGGAGGCGGGCATGGACTCGAACGGGCGATACAGCGGTGCTGCAACGGACTTCGCGGCGCGGTCGGATGGTGACGGGTGCCAGGAGCGCGGCAGCGCTGTCGCGGACTTGGCGGGCGAATTCGGCGCGGAGCTGGTGCGGGCCATTCGCGTGGGCCTGGCCCAGGGCAACACGGCTGCTCACACGCCCCGGGGGCCGTCTCAGCTGAGCTGGTACGCCTTCGCGACCGAGTACGCGCGGGCCCACTGGCCCGGCCGGGCGGCGAAGACCCGTGACGAGGTCAGCGACGGGCTGACAGCCGTCACTCTGGCGATGTGCTGGGACCTTCCCGGCCGGCCGAACGTGCTGCTGCTGCGCCGAGCCCTTCGGCACTGGGCTTTCGTCGTACCCGGGCCGGGGCAGACGGGTCGCCGGCGGAGGACCGGCTGGTGCTGCAGTGGGTGGCGAAGGCGTCCCGGCCGCTGGTCGACCTGCACGATCCGATTCTGGCGCGTGACGTGCTGGAGTCGCTGCGTCGCAAGCTCGACGGTGGTGAGGCGGCCGTCGAGACGATGCGGCGCAAGCGCAAGGTGCTGGTGCACGCCTTGCACTACGCCATGGAGCGGGGCGAGCTGGGCAGCAACCCGCTGGCGCGGGTCCGCTGGCGGGTGCCCAAGCCGGCCGTCTCGGTGGATCCGCGCGTCGTGGCCAACCCGTACCAGGCGCGCGATCTGCTGACCGCCATCTCCTACGTCGGCGGATACCGGCGGGCCCGTGGCCGCCGGCTGATCGGGCTGTTCGCGGGCATGTACTACGCGGGCTTCAGCCACAGGGCCGACTGGTTGTGCAGGAGGTTCTCCCACCAGCGGCCGACCACGTGCTCGGGGATGAAGACGCTGACCACATCGCGCGTGCTGTCGCGCCGGATGGACCGCACGTACTCCACCACCGGACGGGTGATCTCGCGGAACGGGGAGTCGATGACCTTAAGCGGGGTCTGGATGTCGTACTCCGCCCACTGCCACTGGAGTTCGGCGGCGCTCTCCCGGTCCACCGAGACGGTCAGGGCCTCCAGCCGGTCCGGGCGGACGGCACGCGCGTAGGCGAGGGCCCGCAGGGTCGGCTTGTGGAGCCGTCCTGGCGGCGACCGGAAGCATCCTCACGGTGGCTCCGCAGCCCGCGCAAACGGCGCTGCCGGCGCAGTCGATCGCCGACCCGGTGCACTGCTGGAACGACGTCCTGTCAGAACGTCTTCAAGAGGGTGGGCGGCGGTCCCGTCCCGATGGCGCGGGCCGCGGCCATGATGAACGGGGCCATCTACGACGCCGAGAGCTCGTACCAGCTCAAGTGGAAGGGCAAGATGACCTCCGCGACCGTACATCCACGCGGAGAAGTACGCGGGCTGGGTGGAGAGCCCGGACGAGGAGGAGCGAGTCATCGGCCGCACCGCCTACAACATCCTGCTCACTCTCCTTCGGCGCGGCCGCCCTCAAGGCCGCCTGACATGCGCGACCCTGGTCGGCTCGGGAGTACAGCCCGCACTGATCCTGCGGGCAGAGCGTCTAACCCTGGCTGATCGCAGCCACGAGCCGCCCGCGGGGCGATCTATCACCACTTCCCCGGGGGAAGGGCCAGCTGGCTGCTGACCCTTCCCCCGACGCCGGTCTCTCGCCCGAGGATGCCCAGGGCAGGGCGAGCCTGTTGATCAGTCTGCTCGAAGGGAGCTCAGGTGCTCAGCCGCGCGGCAGGCAGTACGGCCCCCCTTCGACCGTGTGGTCCGCGCTGCCTTGGCCCTGTTCGACGCGAAGCTCTGACCCGCCCCGGTCATGGTCGCCGCCTCCACGGCGTTTCCCGCGGGCAGGTGTGCGGCCAGCAGGAGCTCGGCGGTTGACCGCGCGGTCAGGGCGCTGGCGGGGGAGCGGTCGAGGTGGGCCGCGGTGATGGCCCCGTCGCAGAGTTGCACGAGGGCGGCGATCAGGCCGCTGTCGGAGTCGCCGCCGAGCGGTTCCAGCAGGCGGGCGGACAGGGCGGGCAGCCAGGCGCGGTCGTCGGCGATGGCGTCCCGGATTCCCTCGTGGTGGGGGTACTCGGCGGCTGCGTTGGTGAACGGGCAACCCCGGAAGCCGGGGTCCTGGAACGCCTCGTGGAAGACGTCGAAGACCGTCAGGACTCTGCGGGGGACCGACCTGCTCGGCGACGTGTTGTCCGGACTTCATCAGGTGGGGCCCGGTACGTTCCTCTTTGTCGGCGGAATGTTACATCTCCAGCACGGCTGCCGGTTAGACGTCGCGCCCCACCTGGTGCGCGTTTTGGCGCGCCGTTACCCCCGCAGGGGTGGTCGTGTCGGTTGCGCGTCGCAGCAGGACCGCGGTGAATTGCTGGGAGGTTCCCCATGGGGTGCGGTGGTCCTCCCCTGCCGTGTCGACGAGCTGAAAGCCGGGGAACTGGTCGGCGAGTTCGGCGTGGGTGTAGCGAACGATCGGCAGGCCGCTGCACGTGGTCGGGCCGTCCGGGCCGAACGTCGCCGCGACGAGCCATCCGCCCGGTCGCACAGAGCGTTGCAGCGACGCCAGGTAGTCGGCGCGCTCTTCCGGTTCGGTGAGGAAGTGGTAGACGGCTCGGTCGTGCCACAGCGCGTAGGTGCGGCCCATGCGCAGGTCGAGCACGTCGGCGACGGTCAGAACGACGTCCGCGCCCGCCGGGCCGAGCCGGTCCCTGACGGTCTGCAGGGCGGTGACCGACAGGTCGACCGCCGACAGGTCGCGGTAACCGCGTTCCACCAGGTGGTCTACCAGCGTTGACCATCCGGCCCCTACATCGATGATCGGCTCGTCGGGGCCGAGCCCGGTCTGGTCGACGAGGCCGAGGGAGAGTCCTGGGACCGACTGCCACCAGGAGACTCCGTCGACGTTCTTGCCGTGATGGACCTCTTCCCAGAACGTCGCGCGGGACGCTGCGTTGTCGGGGCGCGTCATGCCGTCGGTCATGGCTCCGACAGTAGACCCCAGGGACTCGGTTCGCAGAGGCGGACGACGACATCACCGTTTCGTCATCACTGATCAGCTCTACGCCGGGCATTGTCGCCGCTACCGTGGGAGACATGTCTCAGCCGGCTGATCCCGATCGGGCACCGAATCCCCTTGGTGAGGTCGCTGCCCTCGTCGACGGCGGTGACATGGACTGCGGCAGCGGTCTGCTGCTGCTGATCACCCGCGCGATGAGGCGTCTGGAGCCCGGGCAGCTACTCGGTGTGCGCAGCGCGGAGGTCAGCGTGGTCACCGACCTGCCGGCCTGGGCGGACCTGGTCGGGCACGATGTGGTGACCGAGTTCGCCGAGTCGTCCGAAGGCCCATGGTGGTTCGCGGTGAGCAAGACGGGCGCGTCCACCGGTCCGGACACGGTCTTCAGCCGGGGCGAGCGGACACCGGTGGGCCGACGACTGTGGGTCTACACCAATTTCAACTGCAATCTCGCCTGCCGCTACTGCTGCGCCGAATCCTCTCCGAAGGCCGCCGCCCGGCGTTTCGATCCCGCTGTCGCCACCGCGGCCTTCGCCGAGTTCCTCCCCCAGGGTGGCCGCGAGGTGTTCTTCACCGGCGGCGAGCCCCTGATGCACCCCGAGCTCGGTGCCCTGGTGGCCGCCGGCGCCGGCCTGGACCGCACCGTCCTGACAAACGGCATGATCTTCGCAAGGGGCAGCCGCCGCGACACCCTGGAGAACCTGGACCGTGACGTGGTGCTGCAGATCAGCCTCGACTCGGCCACGCCCGAGCTGCACGACCGACAGCGGGGTGCCGGCTCGTGGTCGAAGGCCATGGACGGCATCGCGCTGGCCCGCTCGCTCGGATTCCGGGTGCGGGTGGCCGCCACGTTGTACGACGAGGACCCGCAGGGCGTCGACGCGCTGCACCGGCGCCTCGACGATGTCGGGATCGCTCCCGAGGACCGTGTCATCCGCCCCGTGGCCCAGGAAGGTTTCGCGACCGAGGGAGTGCACGTCTCCCTCGAGAGTCTTGAGCCGGAGCCGACTCTCACCGCGGACGGCGCCTGGTGGCACCCGGTGGCCGTGACCAACCCGCACCTGCGGATCGCCGACGCCCCGCTGCCGCTGTCCGAGGTCTTCGGCGTGGTGCGCGACACCCTCGCCGTACAGGACGCCGCCGCCCGGTCGGGACGTGAGGTCTTCCGCTGTGCCTGAGCAGGACTCACCGGTCCACCCGAGATGAAGGAGACACCGATGGCGACTGCGCTCAGGGGGAAGAATCTCGTCCGCTGGCTCTTTGCTCCCGCGGCCGAGGACGTCCCCCGCGGACACGCCGCCGCCGCGGTGTTCCTCCGCGTCCTCCTGCTCGGCCTGATGTGGCTGTACAACGTCGAGTGGAAGCGTCCCCCAGGCTTCAGCGGGCTCACCCACTTCGCCTCCTTCGCGGTGAGCCATCCGGTCCTCCCACCGTTCAGCTGGGTCGTGGAGCATCTCGTGCTGCCCCATATCGAGGTTTCGGCTGGGCAGTGCTGATCGTCGAGACCGCTCTCGCGGTGATGCTCCTGACCGGTGCCTGGGTACGGGTGGCCGCCGCACTCGGCGTGGCCCAGTCACTGGCCATCGGCCTCTCGGTCGCCTTCGCCCCCCACGAATGGCCGTGGTCCTACTGGCTGATGATCGGCGCCCATGCGTCCTGTTCTCCTCGGCCGGGCGGATGTTCGCCGTCGACGCGGTACGGTCCGGACTCCCCGCCCGGCGCCTCGGAGAGATCTGGGGTGCGGTCGCCGTCGTCGTCGGCGCGTACAGCGTGGTGCGCTCCGCTGGGGATCCCCTCGACCCGCGTGGTCCCGGGCTGGTTTCGACCGACCTGTCGCTCAGCCTCGGCGAATACAACCTGGCCGGCGGTGTGGTGCTGGTGCTGGTCGGCGGACTGCTGCTGGCGGCCGCCCGCAGCGGCACGGCCCTCCTCGGACGTGCGGCAGCAGTCGTCGGCCTCGTGGCAGCCCTTTCCCTCTACGCCCAGATCGGCTTCACCGATCCGTTCCTGGGCGGCACCGCGACGTCGGCGGCCTTCCTGTTGTCCATTGCGGTGGTCGCCCTGGCGGTCGTCGGCGCTCGGGACCGATCCTCACCCCGCGACTGATCTCGAAAGCGCGATCACCATCCGCCCGGCGGTAAGGGAGAGCAATGCCCCAGAACCCGTTGACCCGTCGCACCTTCCTCCTCGGCACCGGTGCGATGCTGGTGCTGAGCGCCTGTGGCAGCGGGGGCGGGGGCGGTTCGGATGCCCGACAGCTCGGAATCTCCGCCATCCCCGACCAGGACCCCGAACTCCTCAACCGGCTCTACCCGGCGGTCGCCGAACGGTTCGCCGACGCCACCGGCGTCCCGGTGGCCTACCGGCCCGTCACCGACTACTCCGCGGTGGTGCGTGCTTTCGAGATCGGCGACATCCACCTGGCCTGGATGGGCGGGCTCACCGGCGTCCAGGCGCGGGTACGCGTGCCTGGTGCCACCGCTCTCGCGCAGCGTGACATCGATGCTGACTTCCACAGTGTCTTCATCGCCGGCGCCGACTCCGGTCTGCGGCCGTTCGACACGATCGACGGTCTGCGCTCTCTCGCCGGACACACCCTCACCTTCGGCAGCGAGACGTCCACTTCGGGCCGGCTCATGCCGCAGTTCTTCATGCGGAAGGCGGGACTCGAGCTGAGCGACCTACGAGGGGCACCGGGCTTCTCCGGTTCGCACGACGCCACCATCGAGGCGGTCGCCACCGGCAGCTTCGAGGTCGGGGCCGTCAACGAGCAGGTGTGGAAGGCGAGTGCCGCGGCCGGCGAGATCGACCTGAGCGGGGTGAGGGAGCTGTGGCGCACCCCCGGCTACGCCGACTACCAATGGCTGGCACGTCCGGATCTCGACGAGACCTTCGGGTCCGGCACCCGGCGGAAGGTGCTCGACCTGCTCCTGGATCTCGACGCCGGGGATTCCGAGGATGCGGAGATTCTCAAGCTCTTCGGAGCGCAGTCGTTCGTCCGGACCGAGAACTCCGCCTACGACCGCATCGAGGATGTGGCCCGCGACCTGGGGCTGCTGCGGTGAACGCCTCGCCCGTGCTCCGGCTGTGCGGGGTCGGGCACAGCTACGGCTCGCACGAGGCGCTGCGCGATCTCGACCTCACCGTCCACGCCGGGGAACGCGTGGCGGTTCTCGGCACCAGCGGCGCCGGGAAGAGCACGCTGCTGGCCTTGCTCAACGGGTCCCTGACGCCGACCACGGGCACCGTGGAGGTCTTCGGCGAGAACCCGGCGCTCCTGTCGGCCTCACGGCTTCGACTGCTCCAGCAGCGCATCGGCACGGTGAGCCAACACTTCGCTCTGATCGAACAGGTCCGGGTGCTGCACAACGTCAACGCGGGCAGGCTCGGTCAGTGGAGTACGCCCCGCGCCCTGGCCTCGCTGGTCTGGCCCCGGTCACTCGACGTCGTGCGGGACGCACTCGCCCGCGTCGACCTGAGCTGGGCGCTCCACGAGCGCACCGAACGCCTCTCCGGCGGCGAGCGGCAACGGGTGGCGATCGCCCGGCTTCTGGTGCAGGAGCCGGAACTGGTGGTAGCCGACGAGCCCGTCTCCAGCCTCGATCCCGTCCGCGCGGCACGCACCCTCGGCCTGCTCGGCACCTCGTCGCACGTGCGCACGCTGGTGGTGAGCCTGCACCAGCCGTCACTCGCCCGAGAGCACTGTGCCCGCGTGGTGGGTCTGCGCGACGGCCGGATCGTTCTCGACGATCCCGTGGCCGACGTGAGTGATGCCGCACTGCACGATCTCTACGCACTCGCATGACGCTCCAACCCGTCCGCTCGCCGTCACCGCCGGCCGCCGCCGCTGAGCGGAAGGGCGTCAGCGGGCGGCGGGTGACGTTGCGCAGGCTGGCAGGGCTGGCCGCGTTCACCGGTCTGCTGGTCTGGGCCGTCAACCGCGCCACGCCGTCAGGCGGCGCACTGGTCAACCGAGGCGGTCTGCATCTCCTCGACGACCTGGCGGCGACCGCACTCCACCCCTCCCTCGAGGCCGAGTTCCTCGGCGTGGTCCTCGAAGCGACCGCCACCACGCTGGCCTTCGCCCTGCTCGGGACGGCCGGAGCACTGGTCATCGGACTGATCGGCGGGCTGGTCCTCAGCGACGTGGCGTGGGGCAGTTCGCCGCCTTGGCCGATTCGTGCGGGCCGACTTCTGCTCTGCGGCCTGCTGGTGACGGTTCGCTCGGTCCACGAGCTGGTGTGGGCGCTGTTCTTCGTCAGCGTCTTCGGCCTCGACCCGCTCGTCGCCGTCCTGGCCCTCGCCCTGCCCTTCGGCGCACAGAGCGCCCAGGTCTTCGGGGAGACCTTCGACGCCGTGCCCGACACGGCGCTGCGTGCGCTGCGCGCCCTCGGCGCCCGCCGTGGTTCCGCGCTGGCCTACGCCCTTCTTCCCCGCACAGCGCCGTTGCTGCTGTCCTACTCCTTCTACCGTCTGGAGTGCGCACTGCGGTCGGCGGTCGTGCTGGGCATCGCGGGCGTGGGCGGCCTGGGATTCGAACTGATCGTGAGTCTGCAGTCCCGCAACTGGAGCGAAGTCTGGACGCTTGTCGCAGCACTGCTCCTGCTGGCGGCGGCCGTCGAGCTGTGGAGCAACCGCGTTCGCCGCGACGTCGCGGTGGTGACCTGCGCCGACTGGTCGGTCGGGCGCGAGCGCACCCGCGACGAGAGCCGGACGCCGCGCGGCCTGTCCCGCCCGACCCGCTGGTCCCTGGCCTTGATGCTGCCGGCGGTCGCGGCCGCGTGGTGGTGGGTGGGCCTTTCGCCTGCCGGCCTCGTCTCGGCTCGCACCCGGGATCTCGGCAGCCGGCTGCTCACAGACCTCTGGCCGCCCGCATTCCCCGCAGGCGGTGGGCGGGTGCTGGCGGACGCCGCCCTCGACACGGTGAGCATGGCCGTCCTCGCCATGCTCGTGGCGATCGCGATCACCCTGGTCGTGGGCCCCTGGGCAAGCCGCCCACGCGCCGACCGCCGCGCCCCCGCGGCCGTGGCCCGGACAGGCGTCTGGGGGGCGGCCCGGCTGCTGCTCCTGGCTCTGCGGTCGGTGCCCCCGACGGTGTGGGCCGTCGTCGCACTCCTGACCCTCTTCCCAGGCGTACTGCCCGGGGCGTTGGCGCTGGGGGTCTACACCGGCGGCATCCTCGGCAGGCTGGTCGCCGAAGCCTGGGAGACCATGGACCTCCAGCCACGGGATTCCCTGCGCAACGCCGGCCTGCCCCGGACAGTCTCTGCCATGCTCGCCGTCGGGCCCCCGTCCGCCCATCACCTTGTCACCTACACGCTGTACCGGTTCGAGATCTGCGTGCGTGACACCGCCATCGTCGGCGTCGTCGGCGTCGCAGGCCTGGGCCGACTCCTCAGCGAACGCCTTGCAGCCTTCGACTTCCCCGTCGTCGCCGGCATCCTGCTGGCGTCGCTGGCCCTCAGCCTCACCGTCGAGGTCCTCGGACGCCGACTGCGACGCGCGCTACGGGCCTGAGGTTCGTCTTGTCGAAGGTCGAGCTGTACGCGGCGATCCGGCGCGAGCATCGCGCGCGAGGGGGGGACCGACGGCACTGTCGGCTCGTTCCCAGCAACCCTTCCTTCGCGTCGGCCGATCGACTACGAACACGAGTACCGGGCCGGCCTCACCATGGGACGGGCTCCATCGAGCAGGTCTCCACGAAACGAGGGGATTGTCAAAGCGGCCCGCCGACCCCGGGTCGGCGGGCCGCTTGTCGCCAGGCTGTCAGGCCTTCGCGAGGGCCGCGGCACGGAAGGAGACATTGAAGCGGTCGCACCAGATGCTCACACTCGTGTACTGCGAGAGGTCAACATCCGCGGGAAGAGCGTAGTTCTGGTCGCGACCTCGCGCATGGCTGCCGGTGCCCGGTCAGCGATCACAGCAGCGATACCAGCGGCACGGCCTGCGGAGCCGGGCCAGGGCCTGTCAAACACGAACGGCCCCGTTGAACGATTAATCCGTATTCATACCGATCGCCGACCTTGGGGGTCGAGCAGGGTTCCGGATCGGATGATCTCGAGTGATGAGTGCATGAGGGCAGGACCTCTTGGTAGTTCGGGGGTGTTGAGTGTCATTGACACTCGAACCGGTCGGCGAAAGGCACCCTGCCGCGCCTGGCCCACCGCATCCTGCCCTCCGAGGCGTGCACCGCCCACGCGGAAGGCTGGATGCACTGCGTCCGGCGCCTGGTGGTATGGGCGGAAGGCGGTGACCCCGACCCCTACACTGGGTGTGACCGATGACCCGCACGGCGCCGGGCGATCTACCAGCGGGTACGTAAGCGCTTTTTTATAGCGGCGCCCACCCCGCCTCCTAACGTCGTCCTGAGGACGAGGGAATCCGAAGCCAGAAATCGGCGATATGCAATGACCAGCGCGTTGCGGGCCTACGCGAGCACAGCCGTCATCCCGGACCACACGGTCTGGGGGGCCGCGGCGGGTCTGGTCGGCGGCGTGGGGATGGGCATCTGGATGTCGGTGTCCCGTCCCGTGATGGACACCGCGATGATCACGATGGTGGCCGGGCTGCTCGGTACGACCAACGCCTTCGCCGGTTGGCTGATCCACCTGTCCATCGCGCTGTTCGCGGGCGTCAGGTTCGGCGCGCTGCTCGGCCCCTTCGCCCGGAGCCCCTTGCCCGCCGCCGTCCTCGGTCTCGTCTACGGTGCGGCGTGGTGGACCTTCGGCGCCCTGTGGATCATGTCGGCCAACATGGGCATGCCGGTCTTCGACTGGAACGAATTCAGCGCCTCCAGCCTCGGCGCCCACCTGGTCTTCGGGCTCCTCGCCGGTCTGACGTTCGCCACGATCGCCCGCGCGACGGCTGGCCGCGGAGTGGTACGGCCGGAGGATGAAACCCGCACCGCCCGATACGCGTCGCATCCGGGGCGGCGGTGACGCCGTGCCCCACTGTCTGGCCGACAGCGCGGACGCGCTGGGCAGCCCGGCGTGGGGCGCCGCGCCCCCGCCCTGGGCACCGGGACGACGCGAGGGGACACACGCCATGACCGCAGACGACACGGACCAGCCCTGGTGCGTGGCCGAGGTCGACATCTTCTGCGACATCTCCGAACAGGAGATGGAATCCATCGCCACCGCGGCCCCCATGAAGTCCTACAGCTCGGGCGAAATCCTGTACGAACCGACCCAGCCCAGCGAGGTGCTGTTCATCCGCAAGAAGGGCCGCGTCCGCGTCTTCCGCGTCTCCGCCGACGGCCGCGCCCTGACCACCGCCGTCATCACGCCGGGCACGATCTTCGGCGAGAACCCGTACCCTCGTCCCAGCCGCCTTGGCCGCTGCCCTTCTCACCCTCACCGGGTGCGAAGCGGACGAGGGTTCGGGGCCCGCCACCGGCGCGGGCGCCGCCCCAGCGACGGCGTCCGCGCCCGCCCCGTCGGACCCGGGCTCGACCGGCGCCGCCGGCGCCCAGGCCCCCGCCGTACTGGACTTCTCCGCCACCACTGTGGACCGGCAATCCCTTCGACGCGAAGACCCTCGCGGGCAGGCCCACCGTGCTGTGGTTCTGGGCGCCCTGGTGCCCCACTGACCCGCACCACCGCCGTCACCCACCTGCGCCGCGCCGGCGCGCTCGCACCCCGGATCGGCGGCGGACTCCTGCTCCTCGTCGGCGCGTACGTCGCGTACTACGGCTGGTACGAGATCCGGGTCCAGCGCGACCCCGCCACCCAGGATCCGGTCATCGACGCCGCCGGCGCCGTACAGCGCGTGATCGCCGACACTCTGGACGCCGTCGGCCCGGCCCTCTTCGCTACCCTGCTCCTCGCCGGATACCTGAGCAGGCGTCGACGCAGAGTCCGCCACCCGCCAGAACCGAGCCCCGACACCCCGCCCCCGCCCCGCCACAGCGCCTGAACCGTCACCCAGAACTGGCGCTGGCTGCCCCGGCTGGCGGACCCCGAAACCGACCCACGGTCGCCGCCGTACATGCAGGCGACGGCCGGAGTGAACCGGACGACGCTCCTGCCCGGGTTCTAGCTACGTGGCGCCGGCCATGGTCATGAGTGCGACCGGCAGGAGCAGGATCCACTGCGGCAGCCGGAGCAGTGGCCTGGGCCAGCCGACCGTCAGTGTGATGGCCAGGAAGACCGCCCCGTAGGCGAGGAAGTGCGCGGCCACGAACCATGCGACCAGGTCGGTCCCCGCTGTGTCGTTCGCCAGCGACAGGTAGACCAGAGCGCCTCCGGAGAGCAACAGGTCCGTGGTGACCATGTGCCACACGGCGTGGAGCGCGCGCTTGGGCTCGTCTGCGAGCCCGCTGGAGAGCAGCGGTCGCACTGTGTCGCGGTGCCCGCCGGCGATGTGCACTGCAGCGACGCCGAGTGCGGTGATGCCTGCTGCGAGGAGCCATCCGTTCATCGGATTTCGATTCCTTGGGCTACGACGGCAGCCAGCCGACCGGCCAGCTGCGGGGTGGGATGTTCTCCGACCAGTCCGATGTGGAAGAACACCGCTCCTGCGAGGGTGTCGAGGACCAGGTCGACTGGTGTGCTGGCCGCGATCTGCCCGCGCAGCGCGGCGCGTTCGAAGACGATCAGCAGTCGCTCCTTCGACGGGGCCAGGAACTCGCCGCGGATGCACGCCTTCAGAGCCGGATCGGCGGCGAAGTCGGCGAGCAGTCCGGGGAGCGCCGCTGCGGCGGCAGGCGACCGGAACTCCTCGACCAGGCCCTGGAGCAGTACGGTCAGGTCCCCGATCAGTGTTCCGGTGTCCGGTATCGGGGCGTGGTCAGTGGTGGTGAACACGGCCTCGAAGACCAGCTCCGGCTTGCCCGGCCATCGCCGGTAGATCGTGTCCTTGCCGACGCCGGCCCGCGCCGCCACGGCCCCGATCGATGTTGCGGCGTAACCGGACTCAGCCACCAGCTCTACGGTCGCGCGAATGATCGCCTGGTGCGAACGGGGATCCCTGGGACGCCCCCTGGAGGGCGGAGAGGAACTCATGGCATTTATCTTACGGGTCGACCCGTAAGATAAATAGGCTCATCGGCTCAAGCGCAGGGGAACGTGCGGGCCGAGGCCTCGGCCGTCAGTCGGTAGGCGGGCCGAGCTGGCACTGTCGCGTGACGCGGTGTCCGTCTGGCTCAGCGGCGACCGCGTGCTCGGAGCGTTCCCGCTGCCCGGGGAGGGCCGGTGGAGGCCATGACGCCCGCCGAAGAGGACACCCCGGAGGGTGACGTCCCCGGCGCCGCGGCCTGCGCCCTGGAGGCCCTGGCCGGGGTCCCCGCCGCCGTGATCCGTCACGTCGACTGGGCCTCGCGCTTCGGGTCCACCGGCGCCCGGCCGGCACCTACCGCAGCGGTCGCGTGCTGCTAGCAGGGGATGCCGCGCACATCCACAACGGTGAACGTGGCCTTCTTCACGACGTTCGAGAACTCCTCGCCCCCGGCGAACACGAGATTGCCCTTGTCGGTCAGCCGCACGGTGCAGTCCAGCAGGAAACTGCCGTCCTTCAGTACATGGACGCGCGTCAACGAGTCACCGATCGCCTTGCCCGAGTCCGGATCCACCGCGGGTTCCTCGAAGAGCAGCACGTCGCCAGGCTGCGGATCGGCCATGTTCCCGAAGACGGGCGGCTTGTTCTGCAGGACGGCCTTCACGGTCTGGTCCTTGCTGCTGTCGCTGCCATTTGCGGCCGCCGGACCGGCCGTCGCGGTTCCGGTCGGCAGGAGTGCGAAGACAGCGCGGGTCGGTGGGCTGGCTCGGCCCGGTCGCCGCCTCGTCGGGCGGGGGTGCGCAGGGGTCATGCGGGTGGCTGTGATTGCCGCCGTGCCGAGCGGGCCCGGTTGCCGCAGCCGAGTGAGCACCATGCCTGGTCCCGCCTGCGGGCGAGGAAGAACATGCCGCAGCTGGGGGCGTAGCAGCGCCGGAGCCTTGCCTGATCCGGTCCGGCGGCGAGGGCGAGAGCCTGACGGGCGACCGACGCATCGGCCGCCCCGCCGGTCTCGCGTTGGCCGAGTCGGCCGTCGGCGCTGACGAAGAGAGTCACCGGGGCCGCGGAGGCGAGGTCGTTCAGCCGCGTCCGCACGCTCTCGGGCAGGGCTGCCTGCCCGGCCGCCGCGTCCAGCGCGCACCGGACCAGGTCGCGCAACGCCGTGAGGTCCTCCAGGGGCAGGTCGGCCAGCCGTCGGTCCAGCGTCCGGCTTCTCCAGGAGGCCAGAAGCCGAGCATCGGCCAGCAGGTCGATGTCACCGCGTGCCGGCCCCGCATCGCAGAGCACCGTGTTGGCGAGGTCGAGGACCGGATCCTCGCCTATCCACGGCATCTCGTGGAGGTTCCGGATCGTCATACCCCCAACCTACCGGACTACTGGATTCGCCTGCTCGAAGCCGTGATAGCTTGGACTCACGTATTTATGCTGCCAAATCCGTGAGTCATGACTGGAGGGGAATCGCGATGAGCGCGACCATCGAGTACGTACGGTTCGAGACCACTGATCCCGCGGAGCTCGTGGCCCACCGCGAACAGCTCGTGTCCCAGCTGCGCGAGCGGTACGGGTCCGACTTCCTGGGCGCGCACCTCGCCCGCTTCGAGGACGGCTCCATGCTCGACTTCGTCGTGTGGTCCTCGCCCGAAGCCGCCGCACGGGCGGCTGAGGAGATGCCGGGCGATCCCGCCGCGGCAGGGTTCTTCAGCCGGATCGGAACGGTCCACGAGATGCGCCACGCGCAGGTGCTGCACAGCACCCAGCCGTAACCGCCACCACCAGCAAAGGAGGAGCGTCGTGCCGACGGCAGACGAATTGCTCGGCGAGGACACCGTCCGCGCCCTGGCCGCCCTGCTGGCAGGGGTGAACGGCGGGGCGGGCGCCGATCAGCTCCGGCGGTGCGGCGCCCTCCTGGACGGCCGGTCGTTCAGTGAGCGGGTCGCCGCCGTCAAGGCGGCGGTGCTCTCCGATCTGCCGGACGAGTATCCGGCCTTCGAGGAGGTCGTGCGGGCCGCCCTGCGGGATCCCGGCTTCACCGGGTGGATGACCTTCCCCGTCGCCGAGGCCGTCGCGGAGCGCGGCCTCGAACTCTTCGAACCCGCCCTCCATCTTCTGGCGGAGCTCACCCCGCGCCTGACGGCGGAGACCGCTGTCCGACCCTTCCTCCGCCGCGATCTCCCTCGCACGCTGCGGACCGTCCAGGGCTGGACCGGCCATGCCGACCCGCACGTACGCCGGCTCGCAAGCGAAGGGACGCGGCCCCGACTGCCCTGGGCGTCACGGCTCCCCGAACTGATCGCTGACCCTGCCCCGGTCCTGTCGGTTCTGGACGCGCTGTACCGCGACGGATCCGATTACGTCCGCCGCTCCGTGGCCAATCACCTCAACGACATCAGCAGGGACCACCCCGAGGTGGCCGTCCAGGCCGCCGCGCGGTGGCTGGAGGCCCCGGCACCCACGACGGCGAGCCTGGTCCGGCACGGCCTGCGAACCCTGGTCAAAGCCGGCCACGCGGAGGCGCTCACCCTCCTCGGCCACGATCCGGACGCCCCCGTCACGGTTGCCGCACCCCACGTCCGTACACCCGAGATCCAGGTGGGGGACCATCTGCTCTTCGACTACGAGGTCGCCAACAACGGAGACCGGACGGTGCACGTCGTGATCGACTATGTGATCCACCATGTGAAGGCCAACGGCGATCGTAGTCCGAAGGTCTTCAAGCTCACCACCCGTTCACTGGCGCCTGGCGAGCGGTGGACCGGCACCCGCCGGCACTCCTTCAAGCCGATCAGCACGCGCCGCTACTACCCGGGCGTACACCACGTACACATCCAGGTCAACGGACGGCCTCACGCAGACTCCGCCTTCACGTTGACCTGAATGACGCCGCCTACGACGAAGACGGCCGTGACATCGCCCTGGGCGGCGCCGCCCCGATGTTGATCGCGTTCTTCTCGTACGTCGGCGACTGCCTTGGCCTCACAATCACCGGCCCGCTGTTCGACATCAGCTGAGCCCGCTCCTCGGCTGCGACGTCGGCCTCCGGCGCGCATCAGGCGCGCATCAGGCCATGAAGGTCAGCCAGGGCGGCGACCGGAACTTGTCGCGGAGGACGGTCAGGGGTTCGCGGTCCCGGATGAAGTAGATCTTGTCGTCAGCACCAGGGAGACGCTCCCGGGCGCCGGTGGCCGCGGCGCTCGGCCTCGGTGGATTCCTCGCCGGCAATGGCCTGCGGTCAGGTCGGCCGCTCGGGTCCAGGAAATGGACGCAGTCACACGAGCGTGCCGTGTGCGGTGTGGTCCTGGGGGTAGTGGCAGCGATGTACCGGTGCAGGTCGCGTATGCCGGTAGCGCCAGTGGCGACCAGGGCATTGGTGCGCAGACTCGCCATGCGGGCGCGCCACTGGCGTTCCATGCCGATCAGGGCGCCGCAGCCGACCCACGAGCGTCGCGCTTCCGCACGCAGCGCCCATAACGCACACCCCTCACCTCACGGAGCCAGGTTCACAAGGCACTGACGCGTAAATAGAACCTGGTCAGGGTGGGTGTGGGCAGGGCTGGGTGCCCGGTGGCCGTGGAGGGCCGTCGGGT
>NZ_JANAVP010000002.1:249224-360778 GCF_024213665.1 Streptomyces sp. A3M-1-3 | reverse complement strand
GTTCGTCCGTCAGATCTGCACGCGCCACAACACAAGATCATTTCACAGGCGAGATCCACTTTCGCAACAGGCCCTAGGGCTCGGCCCCCGCGTCGCGGCGGGACGGCTGATCACTCGTACTCGGTGCCGCCCTGTTCCGGTCACCGAATAGCTCTCTGGTAGCGTCGCGCTCTTCGGTCGGCGGAAGCCGCGCCCGGAGTCCTGACAGGACGGGCCGACATGGCATCCACTGCACTCGCCGCCGCGGTCGACCGGGTACGAACGGTCTTTGCCGGCATGACCAGCCCGAACGAGACCGGTTGCACGCACTGTTACGGCGAGGAAGAGATCGCGCTGCTGCGCACGCCGGACGAGCCGCTGCCCGAGGATCTGATGATCTCGTTCGTGCACAAGACACCGGACCACTTCACCGATCATCCCGCTGCGTTCAGACGGCTGCTGCCGCAGTTCACCGCCTACCTCGCGTCGGGCCGCTTCGAGGCGCTCGGTTACGGGTCGATCGGCCACGGACGCACCGGCTGGCACTCCTGGCCGGAGCAACAGGCCACTGCTGTCGACCAGTTCCTGAACGTCTGGTGGCTCGACACGCTCGCCACCGCGTCTCCCGCCAACTCGGTGGACGCTGTCTTCGCTGCTTGTGCGGACCTGCGCGGGACGGTGACTCCGATGCTCGACCGCTGGGCGGCACAACCGGTGGGAAGTCTGGCCGACGCCCACCTCGTCGAGACCATCGACCACTGGATCGACGACTTGATCAACGACTGCCTTCAGAGGGTGACTTCCTCGTGGTACTGGTTCGACCGCGAGGAGCCACTCGCTGAGATCCAGGCATGGGTCCTCGCCCACGCTCCCGCTCGTCTGTGGGCCCGGAACGCCGACCCCCTGCTCCACTTCAAGATCGGCCTGCTCGCCCTGCCCTATGACGGCCGATGGTCCGAGGACGTGTGGGCCAACGCGCCCAGTACCAGCTGAGCGTTGGACGACGCCCGTCTGCCGTCCGGGAGCACGAGTACATCCTCCAGGCCGATCCGGGTGTCCAGTCCCAGCCGCAGGGCCAGCCGCAGCACCGGCCATGCCGCGCCGTCCTCGCCGTGCAGCAGCACCGGCCGGCCGTGCGCCGCGCCCAGTGCGGCCAGCAGCTCCCGGCCGGTGTCCTGCGCGGTCGCCGGATCCGGGTCGGTCACCTCGGCCAGTACCCGCAGGACGCGCGGCGCGAGCGGCGAGGCGAGGAAGCGGCCAACGCCGTCCGTGCCGGACCAGATGCCCGCCTCGACACCCACGCCCCGCTCCAGCAGCGCCGCCGCCACCGCCTCCGCCCCCGGCTCGTGCCAGTTCACCGAGGCATGGTCGGGCAGCACCGTCCAGGACCGGACGCGCTCCACCCGGCGCTCCGGATCCGGCTCGGCCCAGGCGCCCGTGGTAACCCCCACCGGTACGGACACCGCAGCCCGTATCGCCGTCAGCGCGGCCGCGACCGCGCGCGGCGACAACGTGTCCTCGCCGCACGGGGACTTGGGGTGCACATGCACCTCACCGGCCCCGGCCGCGACGGCTGCCGCCGCCGACTCCGCCATCGCCCCCGGCGAGAGCGGTACCGCCGCACTGTCGGCCGCGCCGCGCGGACCGTTCAGACACACCTGAATGAGCATGCATCCGATGGTGCCGCACGGCACTGACAACGCGGGTGCGCGCTCTGGTGGCCCGCACCCCGCACCCCGCACCCCGCATCGTCACGCGACCGAGGCCAGCTGCCTGCGTCGCGCGGGCCCCTTGGCGGCAGCCATCGCCTCGGACGTCAGAACGGGCTGTGGCACCACAATGCCGCAGCCCGTGCAGACCGGTCCGTACCAGGGCTCGTGAGCCAGATCCTGACGCCAGACGATTCCCGTCCCTTCGCACACCGGGCACGCCGTGCCGGGCGCCGCCTCCAGAGCGGAGATCAGCCGACGCAGCACCTCGCCGAGTGGTTCGGGAGGACGGACGGCCGGATTGTCGCACCGTGCCACCCCGTTGCCTCCCCAGGTGCACCGGTGCCAGTCGTCGATCGATCCGGGCTGCCTCAGCCCGTCGTGCTTCTCGCGCTTGCGCCGCTCCGCGAACTCCGTCTCGTACGCGAGCCAGACGGACCGTGCCTCTTCCAGCTCCTCGAGCGCGGCCACCAGCCGCGCCGGATCAGCCGCCCGGTCCTCGGGCTCGATCCCATGCCTGGCACACAGATGGTGCCAGGTCGCCCTGTGCCCATAAGGGGCGAACCTTTCCAGGCACTTACGCAATGAATAGCGCCTCAGCGCCAGGTCATTGCGCGCGTCACGCACCTGTCTCGCAAGACTCCGGAACCCGGCCATCGCACTGCCACCTCCGTCGCTGGTACTTCGGCGTCGAGGAATGGACGTACGACTTCCCGGTTTGGCTCCATCCAAAATCGAATGGCGGCCATCAACAGGGGTGAGCGGCGATCCGGACATGCTGATTTCCGCGCTGGCGCACAACCCTGCCCTGCCCGCGCCCCAGCCAGACGGCGCCGAGGCCGGCGGTGCGCCCTCGGCCGGATCGCCGGCGCCGGCTTCGGCTGTGCTCAGCGGTAGAGCAGGTATTCCCCGCGTACCCGGCGGAATGTGGTCAGCTCGCCCTGCCATGCTGCCACCACGTCGTCCGTTCCCGCGCCCGCGTCGATCATCGTGCGGACCCGGCTGGAACCCGTCAGCTTGTCGATCCAGTTGTCCGGCCGCCAGGCGAAGCCGCTCCAGCTCCGCTTCGCCGTCACCAGCAGGGCGATTCCGGTCCGAACCGGGTCGTACGACCGCCGTTCGTGGACGTGCACCTGGACCCCGCCGACCGTCTTGCCCTGGAACTTGGAGAACGTCGGGGCGAAGTACGCCTCGCGGAAGTGCACGCCCGGGAGCCGTTCCGCATTCGCCGCCTGGGCCCACCGCCGGTCGATGCCCTCCGCGCCGAGCAGTTCGAACGGCCGGGTCGTACCGCGGCCCTCGGAGAGGTTCGTCCCCTCGAAGAGGCAGGTGCCCGAGTAGACCAGCGCGGTGTCGGGCGTCGGCATGTTGGGGCTCGGCGGCACCCACGGCAGGCCCGTCGCGTCGAAGAAGTCGGTGCGCTTCCAGCCCGACATCCGCACCGTCTCCAGCCGCACCGGCGGGGCGAGGAACTCGCCGTTGAAGAGCCGGGCCAGCTCACCGACCGTCATGCCGTGCGCCTGCGGGATCGGCTCGCGGCCGACGAAGGTCGCGAAGGCCTTGTCGAGCACCGGCCCGGACGCCTGCCGGCCCGTCACCGGATTCGGCCGGTCCAGTACGACGAACCGCCTGCCCGCGAGCGATGCGGCGACCATGCAGTCGTACAGCGTCCAGATATACGTGTAGAAGCGGGCACCGACGTCCTGGATGTCGAACACGACGGTGTCCACACCCGACGCGGTGAAGATGTCGGCGAGCGGCTGCCCGCTCTTGAGATAGGTGTCGTAGACGGGAAGGCCGGTGGCCGGATCGTCGTGGCGGCCCTCCGAGCCGCCCGCCTGGGCGGTCCCCCGGAAGCCGTGCTCGGGGCCGAAGACGGCGACCAGGTCCACCCGCTCGTCGGCGTGCATGACGTCCACGAGGTGGCGTGCCTCCGCGGTGATGCCGGTCGGGTTGGTGACGACGCCGACCCGCTGTCCGTCCAGCAGGGCATACCCGTCGGCGGCCAGCCGGTCGAAGCCGGTACGCACTCGCCCGTGCCCGGCGCCCGCGGCGGCGGCCGGCGCTGCCGCCGCGAGGACACCGGCGGCTCCCGCCGCGCCGGTGGCGGTCAGCAACCCCCGTCTGGACACGCTCATACGGTTACCTCCGCGATCGCCTCGGCTGTCATGGCCACGCACGCTAGCGCTCATGACGGCCCCGGGGAACGATGCGCGCGGGTCCGTCGGTGTCCACCCCTTCCGCCGATACATACCGACTGGTTAGTCTGCCCAGCAACCGGCAAGCGAGAGGCAGGAGCCAGCGTGAGCGCGATGCAGGGTGCGGGAGTGGTCGTCACGGGCGCCGGAGGCGGTATCGGCGCCGCACTGGCGCGCAGGTTCGTGGCCGAGGGCGCGCGTGTCGTGGTCAACGATCTGGACGCGGAGAAGACCAAGTTGATCGCCGACGAGATCGGCGCCACCGCCTTGCCCGGCGACGCCTCGGCCGTCGTGACCGCCGCCCGCGAGGCCCTCGGCGGGCGGGTCGACGTGTACTGCGCCAACGCGGGCCTGGCCTCGCCCGGCGACGCGTTCGCCGACGAACAGGTCTGGGCGTCGGCCTGGGACGTCAATGTGATGGCGCATATCAGGGCGGCGCGCGAGCTGCTGCCCGACTGGCTGGAGCGCGGCAGCGGCCGCTTCGTCTCGACCGTCTCCGCCGCCGGTCTGCTGACCATGGTCGGCGCGGCGCCGTACAGCGTGACCAAGCACGGAGCGCTCGCCTTCGCCGAATGGCTCTCGCTCACCTACCGGCACCGCGGGCTGAAGGTGCACGCGATCTGCCCGCAGGGCGTACGGACGGACATGCTGACCGCCGCCGGAACCGCCGGCGAACTCGTCCTCGCGCCCACCGCGATCGAGCCCGAGGACGTGGCCGACGCCCTCTTCGAGGGCATCGAGGCGGACCGCTTCCTGATCCTCCCTCACCCCGAGGTGGCCGGTTACTACGCGGCCCGGGCTACCGACCCCGACCGCTGGCTGGGCAATATGAACCACCTGCAACAGAAGTGGGAGGGTGTATGAACCAGTCGCAGCAGTCGATATACGCACAAAAGCCCTGGCTTGCGCAGCTGAGCGAGGCCCAGCGCGCGCCGGTCACGCCGCCCGAGAGTGTCGTGCACTCCTTCCGTGCGGCGGTCGGCCGGGCTCCCGAGCACACCGCCCTCGCCTACTTCGACGGGCGGCTGAGCTACCGCGAGACCGACGAGCTCTCCGACTCGGTGGCCGGGTATCTCGCCGCCCGTGGCGTGCGGCGCGGCGACCGGGTCGCGATCATGCTGCAGAACACCCCGCACTTCGTACTCGCCCTGCTCGGCGCCTGGAAGGCCGGGGCCACGGTCGTGCCGGTCAACCCGATGTACAAGGCCGGCGAGGTCGGGCACGTCCTGCGGGACGCGGAGGTGACCGCACTGGTCTGCGCCGACCGCGCCTGGGAGTCGTACCTGCGGGAGGCGGCCGCAGAGTCGCCGGTACGGATCACCCTCACCGCCTGCGAACTGGACCTCCAGACCAGGAACGACACCCGCGTCCTCGGCTTCGAGCGCCTGCCCCGGGCGGCGGACGCCGAGGACCTCATCGACGTCGCTCGCCGCGCGTTCCCGGCCCCCGCCGACCGCGTCCTCACCTCCGCCGACGTGGCGCTGATCAGCTACACCTCGGGCACCAGCGGCGCCCCCAAGGGAGCCCTGAACCACCACGGGGCGATCACCTACAACGCCGAACGCCAGCGCACCGGCCATCCGGTCCCCGAGGGCGCCTGCTACTTCGCGCTCGCGCCCCTGTTCCACATCACCGGCATGGTCTGCGAACTGGCCGCCTGCTTCGCCAACGCCGGCACGCTCGCCCTCGCGTACCGCTTCGAGACCGGCGTGGTCCTCGACGCCTTCGCCGAGCACCGCCCCGCGTACACCGTGGGCCCCTCCACCGCGTTCATGGCGCTGGCCGCCCACCCCGCAGTCACCCGCGACCACTTCAGCTCCTTCCAGGTCATCTCCTCGGGCGGGGCGCCTGTGCCGCCCGCCCTGGTGGAGAGGTTCCGGGCGGGCTTCGGCCCGTACATCCGCAACGGCTACGGCCTCACCGAGTGCACCGCGCCCTGCGCCGCCGTCCCGCCGGAGAAGGAGGCCCCGGTGGATCGCGCCTCCGGCACCCTCTCCGTCGGCGTCCCCGGCCCCGACACGGTCGTACGGATCGTCGACGAGAAGGGCGAGGACGTCCCGTTCGGCGAGCAGGGCGAGATCGCGGTGAGCGGCCCGCAGGTCGTCTCGGGCTACTGGGGCCGCCCGGACGCCACCGCGCAGGCGTTCCCCGGCGGCGAACTGCGTACCGGCGACATCGGTTTCATGGACCCGGACGGCTGGCTCTACGTCGTCGACCGCAAGAAGGACATGATCAACGCCTCCGGCTTCAAGGTCTGGCCGCGCGAGGTCGAGGACGTGCTGTACACGCACGAAGCGGTACGCGAGGCGGCCGTCGTGGGCGTCCCCGACGCGTACCGCGGGGAGACGGTCAAGGCGTACGTCAGCCTCCGCCCGGGCGCCGACGTGCGGCCCGCCGACCTCTCCGCGTACTGCGAGGAGCGGCTGGCCGCGTACAAGTACCCGCGCGAGGTGGAGATCCTGCCGGAGCTTCCCAAGACCACGAGTGGGAAGATCCTCAGGCGGGAACTGCGTTCCCGCGCATAGCACAGTCAGGCGAACGAAAGGGCAGGTGGCGGACATGGCCAGGACGACGGACGGAGACGCTACTCCCGTCCCGCAGCGGCTGCTGGCCGCCGCCACCCGGCTCTTCGCGGAGCGCGGGTACGACAGGACATCGGTTCAGGAGATCGTCGAAGCGGCGGGCGTCACCAAGGGCGCGCTCTACCACTACTTCGGCAGCAAGGACGACCTCCTGCACGAGGTGTACGCACGCATGCTGCGCCTCCAGCAGGAGCGGCTGGACGCCTTCGCTGACGCCGACGCGCCCGTGGAGGAGAGGCTGCGCGGCGCCGCCGCCGACGTGGTGGTCACGACCATCGAGAACCTCGACGACGCCATGATCTTCTTCCGCTCGATGCACCACCTGAGCCCGGAGAAGGACAAGCAGGTGCGGGCGGAGCGCCGGCGCTATCACGAGCGGTTCCGCGCGCTGGTCGAGGAGGGCCAGCGCACCGGGGTGTTCTCGAAGGCGACCCCCGCCGACCTGGTGGTGGACTACCACTTCGGCTCCGTCCACCACCTGTCCACCTGGTACCGGACGGACGGGCCGCTCACGCCGCAGCAGGTCGCCGATCACCTCGCCGACCTGCTGCTGCGCGCGCTGCGGCCCTAGAAGTACCTCAGAGGTACTTCTTCAGTTCGCGGCGGGCCAGCGAGCGCTGGTGCACCTCGTCGGGCCCGTCCGCGAGCTTCAGCGTCCGCGCCGCCGCCCACAGCTCGGCGAGCGGGAAATCCTGGCTGACGCCGCCCGCGCCGTGCACCTGGACCGCCTTGTCGAGGATGTCGACGACCGCGCGCGGCGTGGCGATCTTGATGGCCTGGATCTCGGTGTGCGCCCCGCGGTTGCCCACCGTGTCCATCAGCCAGGCGGTCTTCAGCACCAGCAGACGCAGCTGCTCGACCGTGACGCGCGCGTCCGCGATCCAGTTCTGTACGACGCCCTGCTGGGCCAGCGGCTTGCCGAAGGCCGTACGGGTCACGGCCCGGCGGCACATCAGCTCGATGGCCCGCTCGGCCATGCCGATGAGCCGCATGCAGTGGTGGATCCGGCCGGGGCCGAGGCGGGCCTGGGCGATGGCGAAGCCGCCGCCCTCCTCGCCGATCAGGTTCGACGCCGGCACCCGGACCCGGTCGAAGACGACCTCCGCGTGCCCGCCGTGGGAGTGGTCCTCGTACCCGTACACCTGCATCGCGCGCCGGACTTCGAGACCGGGGGTGTCCCGGGGGACGAGGATCATCGACTGCTGGCGGCGCTGGTCGGCGCTGTCCGGGTCGGTCTTGCCCATCACGATGAAGATCTTGCAGTCGGGGTTCATCGCGCCGGAGATGTACCACTTGCGGCCGGTGATGACGTACTCGTCCGCGCCGTCCGCGGCTCGCTCGATGCGCGTCTCGATGTTCGTGGCGTCCGAGGAGGCCACCTCGGGCTCGGTCATCGCGAACGCCGACCGGATCTCGCCCGCGAGCAGTGGCTCCAGCCACTGCTTCTTCTGCTGCTCGGTGGCGAACTGGGCGAGCACCTCCATGTTCCCGGTGTCGGGGGCCGCGCAGTTCAGTGCGGTCGGCGCCAGGTGCGGGCTGCGGCCGGTGATCTCGGCGAGCGGGGCGTACTGCAGATTGGTCAGTCCCGCCCCGTACTCGGCGTCGGGCAGGCTGTGCTGGTCCACAAAGAAGAGGTTCCACAGGCCCTGTCGGCGGGCCTCGGCCTTGAGGTCCCCGACCACCGCCGGGGTGTCCCACGGCGAGGCGAGCAGCGCGCGCTGCTCCTCGGCGACCGCCTCGGCCGGGTATACGTGCTCGTCCATGAAGGCCAGCAGCTTGGCGCGCAGCTCTTCGGTTCGCGCGTCGAATGCGAAGTCCATGAGGTGTCTCAGCCTTCCTTGAGGGTGGTGAGGCCGTGCTCGATGAAGACGGGGACGACGTCGCCGATCCGGTCGAAGCCGGCGCCGACCGTCTGGCCCAGCGTGTAGCGGTAGTGGATGCCCTCGAGGATCACCGCGAGCTTGAACCAGGCGAAGGCGGTGTACCAGGAGATCGCGGAGGTGTCCCGGCCGGAGCGGGCGGCGTAGCGCTCGATCAGCTCCTGCGGGGTCGGGTGGCCGGGGGCCCCGGCGGTGGTGCTGACCGGCGAGTCGGGCAGGTCCAGCTCGGCGCTGTACATCACCAGCAGGCCGAGGTCGGTGAGCGGGTCGCCGAGCGTGGACATCTCCCAGTCCAGGACGGCCTTGATCGAGTCGTCGGAACCGATCAGTACGTTGTCGAGCCGGTAGTCGCCGTGGACGACGGTCGGCGCGGGGGAGGCGGGCAGCGGGCGGCCCAGCCCGGCGTGCAGCTCGTCGATGCCGGCCAGCTCGCGGTTGCGGGAGGCGTCGAGCTGCTTGCCCCAGCGCCGCAGCTGGCGGTCGAGGAAGCCCTCGGGCCGCCCGAAGTCGGCGAGCCCGGCCGCGGCGGGGTCGACGGCGTGCAGGTCGACGAGGGTGTCGACGAGGGCGAGCACCGCGTCACGGGTGCGCTGCGGCCCGAGCGAGGCGAGCTCGTCGGCCGTACGGTACGGAGTGCCGTCCACGAACTCCATGACGTAGAAGGGCGATCCGATGGCCGAGTCGTCCTCGCAGAGCAGCACCGGTGCGGGCACCGGAACCGCGGTCCCGTACAGGGCGTCGATCACCCGGTGCTCGCGCTTCATGTCGTGCGCGGTGGCCAGGACATGCCCGAGCGGCGGACGGCGGACCACCCAGCGGGAGGCGCCGTCGGTGACGGAGTACGTGAGGTTCGACCGCCCGCCCTCGATCAGCCGGCCGCTCAGCGGTCCGCTCACCAGGCCGGGCCGCTCGCGGTCCAGGTGGCCGCGCAGCCGGTCCAGATCGAGGCCTGGTGGGTGGACTGAGCTCATGATGGGCACCTCCGTGCGGGGTGGGACGATCGGTGATGGATCTCTGGTGATGAATCGATACGGAGCATCATGCCGACCAGTCGGTATGCGCGTCCAGAGGGGCGACGGAACTCCCGTCCCGGCCCTGGAGTTTCATCTGTGTCCCTGAATAGGGTTCACGTATGGATGCAGCGCTGATCATTGACGAGGTCCGGCTCACTCCGATCCTGATGTCCGATCCGCCCCTGCTCAACACCCGGGGGGTCCATCAGCCGTACACCCCCCGCCTCATCGTGGAGGTCGTCACACGCGGCGGGGTGACCGGCCTGGGGGAGACCTACGGGGACACGAAGTACCTGGAGACCGCCCGGCCCCTCGCCGAAGCGCTGCCCGGACGCCCGGTCACCGATCTGAACGGGCTCCTTCCCCTCGCCGCCGAGGTGTGCGGCGCGTCACGTGCCACCGACGACCGGGTGGCCGCCGGCGGACTGCGCGGAGCGCAGACCGCGGACAAGCTCCGGCTGTCCGTCGTCTCCGGCTTCGAGGTCGCCCGTCTCCCGCAGTTCGGCGAACGCGCCGAGGCCGGCCTGCCGCGCCGTTTCCAGCGGGCTCAGCCCCTTGGCGCGCCCGGCCTCGGCCAGCTCGGCGACGAACCGCAGACAGCGCCTCCTGTCAGTTGACGCCGCGTGCCGCCCCTGACTCCGGTATGTCGTACGGCCCGTCAGCCGACCGCCGCCACCGCGAACGCGGCCAGGGCGATCGTGCAGACCGCCACGGTCGCCGCGCCCCGCAGCGACAGCGGCGCCGGCCGCGCCGTCGACAGGGCGAGGATGCGGCGGTGCGCCACCACGAGAAAGCCCAGCCAGACCAGCGCGCTCAGGCCGGCCGCGACCACGCCCTGCGGGGTGACCCCGCGCTGCAGGGCCTGCTTGCCCGCCAGTACGGCAACGACCGTGCAGGTCAGGGTCGTACGCCGCCAGGCGAGCCGAGTCCGCTCCGGCTGCAGCCCCGGATCCCGTACCCGGCCGGTCACCGGCCGGACCTGCCGAAGAGCACAACCACGACCATCGCCACCGCGACCACGCCGACCGCGAGGCTCAACAGCGTCGGGAAGCGCGACACCGGCAGATCCTCGCCGCGCCGCATCGCCCGCTCGCAGCGCACCCAGTGATTGACCGCCCGCAGCGCGCACAGCGCTCCCGCGGCGAGCAGCGCGAGCGCCATGCCGACCCGGACGCCCCAGCGCAGGTCGGGCAGGAACTGGTCCACCGCGAAGCCGCCGCCCACCAGCGCGAGCGCGGTCCGGACCCAGGCCAGGAAGGTGCGCTCGTTGGCGAGCGAGAAGCGGTAGTCGGGGGTCTCGCCCTCCTCGCGGATGCGCTGGGGCGCGAACCAGAGCCGCAGGCTCCGCACAAAGTCGATCACGGCCGCACCCTACTCGCGGCTCAGCGCGTACGGTGCGCGCGCAGGCGGCGGTACGCCGCGAGCCCGTCGGGCACCCACTCCCATTCCTCCAGACGGCGCTCCACCTCGTCCTCGGTGAGGAAGCCGTGCCAGGCGACCTCCTCCACCTGGGGGTTCACCGGCAGGTCGCAGCGGACCTCGTAGACGTACGACCACCAGCTGTGCTCAGGGCTCTCGTACAGGAACTTGAACAGGGGGACCGGCCGAGGAAGCCCCGAGACCCCCAGCTCCTCCTCCGCCTCGCGCAGGGCCGCCTCGTCGTACGACTCACCCGCCCCGACGACCCCGCCGACGAACATGTCGTACAGCGAGGGGAAGACCAGCTTGGTCGCGGTACGCCGATGGACGAAGATCCGCCCCCCGGCGTCCCGCGCGAGCACGAACGCACACCGGTGGCGCAGCCCCTTCTCCGTCGCCTCGCCACGCGGCGCCTGCCCGACGACGCGGTCCTGTTCGTCGACGATGTCCAGGATCTCGTCAGCAGCCATACGACCATCCAAGCAGGCAGTCAGGAGGGTGCGGAACGGTTGACTAGTTACTGCCGCGTACGGAAGATCGACCCACCGCACTCACCTCCCGCCCGGCAAGGATGGAACCCATGGCGTACGACGCTGATGTGATCGTGATCGGGGCCGGGCTCGCGGGCCTGGTGGCCACCGCCGAGCTCGTCGACGCCGGGCGCAAGGTGATCCTGCTCGACCAGGAGCCCGAGCAGTCGATCGGCGGCCAGGCGCACTGGTCCTTCGGCGGGCTGTTCTTCGTCGGCTCGCCCGAGCAGCGGCGGCTGCGGATCAAGGACAGCCGGGACCTGGCCATGCAGGACTGGCTGGGCACGGCCGGATTCGACCGCGCCGAGGACCACTGGCCGCGCAAGTGGGCCGAGGCGTACGTCGACTTCGCGGCGGGCGAGAAGCGGTCCTGGCTGCACCGCCAGGGGGTGAGGTTCTTCCCGGTCGTGGGCTGGGCCGAGCGCGGCGGGTACGACGCCAACGGCCACGGCAACTCCGTACCCCGCTTCCACATCACCTGGGGCACCGGCCCCGGTCTCGTCGCGCCGTTCGAGCGCCGGGTGCGCGAGGGCGTGGCCAAGGGGCTGGTGCAGCTGAAGTTCCGGCACCGGGTCACCGGGCTCTCCCGTAGCGCGGGCACCCTCGACACGGTGAGCGGCGAAGTCCTGGAGCCGTCGACGGCCGAGCGCGGCACCGCGAGCAGCCGGGAGGTCGCCGGGGCCTTCGAGTTCCGGGCGCAGGCGGTGATCGTCACTTCGGGCGGCATCGGCGGCAACCACGATCTCGTACGCGCCCAGTGGCCCGACCGGCTCGGCAGCCCGCCCGAGAAGATGCTGTCCGGGGTGCCCGCGCACGTCGACGGGCTGATGCTCGGCATCGCGGAGGCGGCCGGTGCCCGCAACATCAACAAGGACCGGATGTGGCACTACACCGAGGGCATCGAGAACTGGAACCCGATCTGGGCCAGGCACGGCATCCGCATCCTGCCGGGGCCGTCCTCGCTCTGGCTGGACGCGCGCGGCAAGCGGCTGCCGGTACCGCTGTTCCCCGGTTTCGACACGCTCGGAACGCTGGAGCACATCACCAGGTCGGGCTACGACTACACCTGGTTCGTCCTCGATCAGCGCATCATCGGCAAGGAGTTCGCGCTCTCCGGCTCCGAGCAGAACCCGGACCTGACCGGCAAGTCCGTCCGCGACGTGATCGGCCGCGCCCGCGTCGACGTGCCGGGCCCGGTGAAGGCGTTCATGGACAACGGCGTGGACTTCGTCGTGGAGAAGGACCTCAGCGCGCTGGTGCGCGGAATGAACGCGCTCACAAAGGAGCCGCTCATCGACGAGGCCGAGCTGCGCAGGGAAATCACCGCACGCGACCGCGAAGTCGCCAACCCGTTCACCAAGGACCTTCAGGTGATGTCGATCCGCGGAGCCCGCAACTACCTGGGCGACAAGCTGATCCGGACCGTCGCCCCGCACCGCATCCTCGACCCCAAGGCCGGTCCGCTGATCGCCGTACGGCTGAACATCCTCACCCGCAAGTCGCTCGGCGGCCTGGAGACGGACCTGTCCTCGCGGGTGCTGGCCGACGACGGACAGGCGCCGCTGCCGGGACTGTACGCGGCGGGGGAAGCGGCCGGCTTCGGCGGCGGCGGGGTGCACGGCTACCGCTCCCTGGAAGGCACGTTCCTGGGCGGCTGCATCTTCTCGGGCCGCGCGGCGGGCCGCGCCGCCGCCAAGGCGGTCGGCTAGCGGGTGAGGCGTTCGACGACGCGGAACCGTTCGGCGACGACCAGGGTGTCGTCGTCGACCTCGAACTCCGGGTCGCCGAGCGCCTCGCGTACCTCCGCGCTGTGCCAGAACTTCTCGTGCCCGGCCCGCCATGCGGCGACCGACGTGTAGCCCTCTCCCTCGTCCACCGCGTGCCGCAGGTCCACGTCGCCCAGCCGCAGCACCCGTACCTCGGTCAGCTCGATCACGGCGACCTCATGCCCGTCAGAGTCGATCAGGGCCGACCGCTCACCGACCGGCGGGAGTTCCTCCTGCTCGGCGTCGTACTCGGCGAGCAGTCCGGTGGTCGACACCTTGTCCCCGCTGAGCACCGCGGCGACCAACTGGTCGCGGAGCGGCCCCGGGAACGCGAGCAGATAAGGGGGGAGCGATTCGTGTTCCGGCATACGGACACTGTACGGCCGACCTGCCGCATCGGCGCAGGTGAGAGGCAAGTGGACGCATCGTGAAGGTAGTTGAAGGTTGACCGGATCCAGGTCGGCCTTGACTCGGAGCAGTGCCTACCGGTTTGCTGTGCGTGATCATTCGCTTGCACACCACGTCGTAGAGGAATTCCGCGGATGTCCCCGCCTCCGCCACCCCTCGGCCGCCCCCGCAAGAGGGACGCCCAGCTCTTCGACCCGGCCCTCGGCGACACCGAACTCGTGACCGTACGAGGGCAGTTCGCCCAGGGCCGCTGGTCCAGGGCCCGTTCCCTGCTCGCCGAGACCGGCGACGACTGGGACCGCCGCGGCCACCGCCTCGTCGTCCTCGCCGAGGGCAACGCATCCGCCGCATGGGCCGACGAGTGGCTGCTCGCCGAGCCGGAGAGCGCCGACGCCTCGGCGCTGCTCGCCCTGGCCACCGTCTTCCGCGCGCTGCGTGGCAAGGAGTCGCCCGAGCCTGCCGCCGAGGCCTGCCGGAGCGCCGCAGAGCTGGCCCCCGGCGACCCCACGCCGTGGCTCGGCCTGCTGATGCTCTCGCGCTCCTTCGGTACGGAGGAGGAGTTCGGGCGGCTCTTCGACCAGGTCCGCGCCCGCCACCGCGAGCACCACCACGCCCACCACCTCATGGTCGCGCGCCTGGCAGAACGCCGGTCCGGCGCCGGCCAGGACCCGCTGCACGAGGTTTACGACTTCGCCGCCTGGGCCGCGGAGCAGGCACCGGCGGACTCGCCGCTCGCCGTGCTGCCGGTGATCGCGCACGCCGAGCGGTACCGCGTCCTCGCCGCCGGCACCGAGCCGGGGACCCCGGGGGTCTCGGAGCACTGGTCCGGACGGCGCGCCCGCCAGGTGCTGAAGTCCGCCTTCGACTGGTGGCTCGAATGGGAGCGGGAGGACCATCCGCGCAACCGGATCGACCTCAACTTCCTGGCCCACGCCAAACTCCGCGAGGGCCGGCCCGCCGAGGCGGCCGCCCTCTTCCACCGCATCGGGCGGCACGCCACCCGTGCGCCCTGGTCCTATCCCGACCTGGACCCCCACAAGGCGTTCCTCGCCGCGCGCAACGCCGCGCTCGGCTCCGCATGATCCGCATATCCGGAAAGGACAACCCCGCCATGGCGACGGGCAGTTCGAGCACGAGCACGAGTACGAGCACGAGCGCGGATGCGAGTGGCATCAGCACCTACAAGGGTCAGGACCGGGCGCTGCGCGCCGACCGCCTCGGCACGGCGGGTCTGCTGCTGTCCGTCCTCGCCGCGAGCGCCCCCCTGATGGTGGTCGCAGGTGTCATGCCCACCACATTCGGGGTGATGGGGATCGTGGGGCAGCCGCTGCTCTTCGTGATCCTGGGCATCGTCCTGATCCTGTTCAGCGTCGGATACGCCGAGATGAGCCGGCACGTCCAC
Source organism: Streptomyces sp. A3M-1-3 (assembly GCF_024213665.1). Taxonomy (GTDB): domain Bacteria; phylum Actinomycetota; class Actinomycetes; order Streptomycetales; family Streptomycetaceae; genus Streptomyces. The sequence continues at coordinate 345,892 of NZ_JANAVP010000002.1, read as the reverse complement.
AACGCCGGCGCCTTCTACGCGTACATCGCCCGGGGCCTCGGCCCCACGGCCGGCGCCGGGGCCTCCCTGGTGGCGCTCGTCGCGTACAGCGCGATGCAGGTCGGCGTCTACGGAATCCTCGGCTTCGAGATATCCGGCCTCTTCGCCGCCTACCTCGAGATCGAACTCGCCTGGTGGATACCGGCCATGGCCACTGTAGTGATCATCGGCGCGCTCGGTTTCCTGAAGATCGACCTCAACGCCAAGGTGCTCGGCGTCCTGCTCCTCATCGAATGCGCCCTGGTCGTCATCTTCGACATCGCCGCCGTGGCCGACCCGGGCAAGGAGGGCCTGTCCCTGCACGCCTTCAACCCGGACACCCTCACCGGCGCCGGACTCGGCACCGCCCTGTGCTTCTGCATCGCCGCCTTCGTCGGCTTCGAGCAGTCCCCGGTCTACGCCGAGGAGACCAGCCGCCCACACATCGTCGTCTCCCGCGTGATGTTCCTCGCGGTCGGCTTCGTCGCGCTCTTCTTCGCGCTCAGCTCCTGGGCGCTCACGGTCGCCACCGGACCCGGCGCCGTGGTCGAGGCGTCCCGGGAGGCCGGACCCGGCCTCCTCTTCGCCCTCACCGAGAGCCGCCTCGGCGGCGCCTTCACCGACGTCCTGCACGTCCTCTTCGTCACCGGCATGTTCGCGGCGCTGCTCAGCTTCCACAACGTCGTCGCCCGGTACGCCTTCGCCATGGGCCGCGAGGGCCTGCTGCCCGCCTCCTTCGGCCGGACCAGCCGCACCAGCGGCGCCCCGGCGACCGGCTCGCTCCTGCAGTCCGCCGTCTCCGTGGTCGTCGTCCTGGCCTTCGCGCTCGGCGACGACAAGCCCGTCGGCGACCCGACCGCACCGGTGCTCCAGCTGTTCACCTGGATGGGCAACGTCGGCGCCCTCGGCATCATCGTGCTGATGGCCGCCGCCTCCTTCGCCGTCATCGCCTTCTTCGTACGCCGCGGAACCGCCCGCGCACAGGCCGCACGGCTGGTCGCCTCGGCGCTGGCCGGCCTGGCGCTCATCGGCATCGCCGTCTACACGGTCCGGGACTTCGAGGTCCTGGTGGGGGCCGGTCCCGGCTCCGCGCTCAGCTGGATCCTGCCCGGCATCATCGGCGCGGCCGTCGTCGTCGGTCTGGTGTACGGCGCGGTGCTGCGGTCCGTGAAGCCGGACGTGCACGCCCGCATCGGACTGGGCAACGAGGCGTTCCGGCTGGAGAAGGCCGCCGAGTCTCTCTGAGCTGCCCAATTCTGACGGAAGTCTGACGAGCACCCGCGGAGCCTTGGCCATCGGCCGCCGCGGGTGCTCGAATCATCATGTGACCACAGAACAGCCCCCGGACGGGCCCCCGGGCGAACCCCCGGACGCCGACGGCCGGGGCACCCCGGTGGGGCGGCGCCTCGTCCTGTCGATGCTCGGCCTCGGCGCCGCGGGTCTGGCCGCCGGGCCCTACCTGCAACGCGGACTCGAAGCCGCCCTCGGCGCGGCCGCCGACAAGGACCCCACCGGACTCACCGGACTGCTGCCCAACGGCGGCGGCTTCCGCTACTACTCGGTGGCCACCTCCGTCCCGCACCGCGGCCCGGAGAACTACCGGCTCACGGTCGACGGACTGGTCGCCCGCCCCGCCACATACACCCTCGACGCGCTGCGGCGGCTCCCGCAGACCCGGATCGTGCGCGACGTGCAGTGCGTCACCGGCTGGCGGGTCCCCGACACCCCGTTCGAGGGCGTCACCCTCTCCCGCCTCCTCGACGCGGCCCGGGTGCGCCCGGAAGCCCGGGCGATCCGGTTCACCTGCTTCGACGGCACGTACAGCGAGAGCCTCACCCTCCCGCAGGCCCTCCGCGCCGACGTCCTGGTGGCCCTGCGTATGCAGGACAAACCGCTGACCCATGCGCACGGCGGCCCGGCGCGTCTCTACATCGCGCCCATGTACTTCTACAAATCCGCGAAATGGCTCTCGGGCATCACCCTCACCCGTGACGTCGAGCCCGGCTACTGGGAGGAGCGCGGATATGACGTCGACGCATGGGTCGGCAAGTCGAACGGACGCGACGATGCCCCCACCGTCTGAGCCGCGGTCCGAACCGCCGTCCGAACCGCCGCGGGTCAAGCGGTTCAGCCGCGCCGAGCGCTGGATCCACCGGGCCACGGCCGCCCTGATGGGCCTGTGCGTGGCGACCGCGGCCTGTCTGTACGTACCGGAACTCGCCGAACTCGTCGGCCGCCGCCACCTCCTGGTCACCGTGCACGAATGGTCCGGACTGCTGCTGCCGGTTCCGTTCCTGCTGGGGCTCGCCTCCCCGGCGTTCCGCGCGGACCTGCGCCGCCTCAACCGCTTCGGCCGCCACGACCGGGTGTGGCTGCTGGCCGCGCTGCGCCGCGACCGCAGGCCGGCGTCCCGCCCCGCCGGCAAGTTCAACGCCGGACAGAAGACGTACGCGGGCTGGCTCGCCGGAGCGGTGCTGGTGATGCTCGGTACCGGGCTGCTGATGTGGTTCACCGGCTTCGCCCCGCTGGTCTGGCGGACCGCGGCGACCTTCGTCCACGACTGGCTGGCACTCGCGCTCGGCATTGTGATCGCCGGGCACGTGGGCATGGCACTGGCCGACCCGGAGGCACGGCGCGGCATGCGCACCGGCACCGTCGACCGGGAGTGGGCCGAGCGCGAGCACCCGCTCTGGCGCAAGCGGTGACCGCTAGATAACGAGGGACAGCAGCAGGACGAAGACGATGCCGACCACCGAGATGATCGTCTCCATCACCGACCACGTCTTGACGGTCTGACCGACGGTCATTGCGAAGTACTCCTTGACCAGCCAGAACCCGGCGTCGTTGACATGGCTGAAGAAGAGCGAGCCCGAGCCGATCGCCAGCACCAGCAGCGCCGCGTGCGTGGTCGACATGTCGGCCGCCAGCGGCGCGACCAGACCGGCGGCGGAGATGGTGGCGACGGTCGCCGAGCCGGTCGCGAGCCGGATCGCCACAGCGATCAGCCAGGCCAGCAGCAGTGTGGGAATGGCCCAGCTCTCGGAGAACTCCAGAATCATCTGGCCCACACCGACGTCGATCAGCGTCTGCTTGAAGCCGCCACCCGCGCCGACGATCAGCAGCACGCCCGCGATCGGTGCGAGCGACTTCTCGACGGTGGACGAGAGGCGCTCCTTGGTGAAACCGGCAGCGCGGCCCAGGGTGAAGATGCCGACCAGCACGGCGGCGAGCAGCGCGATCAGCGGCGAGCCTATGACGTCGGTGACCCGCTGGACCGGGTGCTCGGGGTCGTCGACGACGATGTCGACCAGGGCCTTGACGAGCATCAGGACGACGGGCAGCAGCACGGTGCTGACCGTGGCGACGAAGCTCGGCCGGCGGTCCAGATTTTCGGACGCGCGGGTGGGGAGCATCCGCTCGGGGGCGGGGATGTCGACCCAGCGGGCCGCGTACGTCGAGAACACCGGACCCGCGATGATCACCGTCGGGATGGCGACGAGCACACCGAGCGCCAGCGTGACGCCCATGTTGGCGCCTATCGCGTCGATCGCCGCCAGCGGGCCGGGGTGCGGCGGGATCAGGCCGTGCATGACAGAGAGCCCCGCGAGGGCCGGGATGCCGATGCGCATCAGCGAGTAGTTGCCGCGCTTGGCGACCAGCAGCACCACCGGGATCAGCAGCACAATGCCGACCTCGAAGAACAGCGGCAGGCCGATGATGCTCGCGATCAGCACCATCGCCCAGGGCATGGCACGCCCGCTCGCCTTCGCGAGGATGGTGTCGACGATCTGGTCCGCCCCGCCCGAGTCGGCGAGCAGCTTGCCGAGGATCGCACCGAGCGCGATGAGCACACCGACGCTCGCGACCGTGTTGCCGAGGCCGGTCGAGAAGCTGGCGATCGTCTTGCCGAGCGGGGCCCCGGCGAACGCGCCGAGCGCCAGCGACCCGATGGTCAGCGCCAGAAACGCGTGGAGCTTGAACTTCGTGATGAGCAGGACGATGACGGCGATGCCCGCCAGGACGGCGATCCCGAGCTGGGCGTTGCCCGCCGACGTGATCGGTTCCACGGGATCCGCTGCCAGCATCTCGACGCTGAGACGAGTCACGGTGCTTCCTTTACTGGTCGGGCCGGCGCAGCGCGGCGACGGCTCGGTCGGTGATGGCTTCAGGGGTGCCGGAGACATCGACGGCGACGCCGGCCTCGTCGTCCTGGAGCGGCTGGAGTGCGGCGTACTGCGAGTCGAGCAGCGCGGCGGGCATGAAGTGCCCCTTGCGTTCGGCCATCCGCTGTTCGATCAGCTCGCGGTCGCCGGTGAGGTGCAGGAAGACCGCCTCGGGCGCGGCCGCCCGCAGCCGGTCGCGGTATGTCCGCTTGAGCGCGGAGCTGCTCACCACGCCGCCCCGTCCGGCGCGGCTGTGGGCCCATGCCCCGATGGCGTCCAGCCAAGGGCCCCGGTCCTCGTCGTCCAGCGGAGTCCCGGCGGACATCTTGGAGATGTTCGCCGGGGAGTGGAAGTCGTCGCCCTCGGCGTACGGGACGCCCAGCGCCTGGGCGAGCAGGGGACCGATCGTGGTCTTTCCGGTTCCTGCCACGCCCATCACGACGATGACGTGGGGGGTGTTCATGGGTGCCTCGCTGTCTTTATCGACATCCGACATCGGTACGTCGCGCCAAGGAAACCCATTAGGTACGACGTATTCAAGAGTCTGTGACATAAACGTCGTACTTTTTCTTCCCGATCGGCGCCCCGTACGCTGACCCCATGACCACAGAGGGCCGGGGGCAGGGGCTTCACGAGAAGGTGCTGGAGTCTCTCGGGCCCGCCATCACAGGCGGCGGGTACCCGCCGGGCAGCGTCCTGCGCACCGACGAACTCGCGCAGCGCTTCGAGGTCTCACGGACCGTCATCCGGGAGGCGGTCCGGGTCCTGGAGTCCATGCACCTGGTCGAGTCGAGGCGCCGGGTGGGCGTGACCGTACGCCCCACCGAGGCGTGGAACGTCTACGACCCGCAGGTCATCCGCTGGCGGCTGGCCGGCGCCGACCGCGCGCGCCAGCTGCGCTCGCTGACCGTCCTGCGGTCGGCCGTCGAACCGGTCGCGGCCGGGCTCGCCGCCCACCACGCGACGCCCGCCCAGTGCGCGGAGCTCACCGAACAGGCGCTGGGCATGGTCGCCACCTCACGCGGACACCAGCTTGAGGCGTACCTCGTGCACGACGTCGCGTTCCACCGCGTGGTGCTCCAGGCCTCGGGCAACGAGATGTTCGCACGGCTGGGCGATGTGGTGGCCGAGGTGCTGACCGGCCGGACCCGGCACCGGGTGATGTTCGACGACCCGGACCCGGCCGCGGTCACCCTCCATGTCCAGGTCGCCGAGGCGGTACGCGAACGGGACGCGGCCCGCGCCGAAATGCTGACCAGAGAGATCGCCGTCGGAGCGCTGCACGAGCTGGACGTCCTGGTGCCGTGAGCAGGTGAGTACCGGAAAGTGAGTACAGGGAAAACAAGAAGACCCCACATGTTGTGGGGTCTTCGCTGGTGTCCGAGGGGGGACTTGAACCCCCACGCCCGATAAAGGGCACTAGCACCTCAAGCTAGCGCGTCTGCCATTCCGCCACCCGGACAAGGTGTCTGTCTCGCGGCCGCGGGCCGTTCCGACGTGGAAAACCATAGCAAACATTCGGACCCCCTCGATCACCCCTTGGGGGAGGGTGCAGGTCGCGGGAGGATGGGGCGGGACCACCAGGAGTGCCAGTGGGAGGAAGCAGCGTGACTGACTCGAACACCGCCAACACCGTCTCCGGCGAGGACGAGGTCGTGGACCTCTGTCGCGAACTGATCCGGATCGACACCAGCAACTACGGCGACCACTCGGGCCCCGGCGAACGCGCCGCCGCCGAGTACGTGGCGGAGAAGCTCGCCGAAGTGGGGCTCGAGCCGCAGATCTTCGAGTCCCACCCGGGCCGGGCCTCCACCGTGGCCAGGATCGAGGGCGAGGACCCGTCCCGGCCCGCGCTGCTGATCCACGGCCACACCGACGTCGTCCCGGCCAACGCCGACGACTGGACGCACCACCCCTTCTCCGGCGAGATCGCGGACGGCTGCGTGTGGGGCCGCGGCGCAGTCGACATGAAGGACATGGACGCCATGACTCTCGCGGTCGTACGGGACCGGCTGCGCAGCGGCCGCAAGCCCCCGCGCGACATCGTGCTGGCGTTCCTCGCGGACGAGGAGGCGGGCGGCACGTACGGCGCGCGGCACCTCGTCGACCGGCACCCCGGCCTGTTCGAGGGCGTCACGGAGGCGATCGGCGAGGTCGGCGGCTTCTCCTTCACCGTGAACGAGAACCTGCGGCTCTATCTGATCGAGACCGCCCAGAAGGGCATGCATTGGATGCGGCTCACCGTCGAGGGCACCGCCGGCCACGGCTCGATGACCAACAACGACAACGCGATCACCGAGCTGTGCGAGGCCGTCGGGCGGCTCGGCCGGCACAAGTTCCCGGTCAGGGTCACCAAGACCGTACGGTCCTTCCTGGACGAGCTCTCGGACGCGCTCGGCACCCCGCTCGACCCCGAGGACATGGACGCGACGCTCGCCAGGCTCGGCGGCATCGCGAAGCTCATCGGCGCGACGCTCCGCAATACCGCCGCCCCGACCATGCTCGGCGCCGGATACAAGGTCAACGTGATCCCGGGGCAGGCCACCGCGCACGTCGACGGGCGCTTCCTGCCCGGGTACGAGGAGGAGTTCCTCGCCGATCTCGACCGCATCCTCGGGCCACGGGTGAAGCGCGAGGACGTGCACGGCGACAAGGCCCTGGAGACCAGTTTCGACGGCGACCTGGTCGACGCCATGCAGTACGCCCTCAAGGCGGAGGACCCCATCGCGCGCGCCGTCCCGTACATGCTCTCCGGGGGCACTGACGCCAAGTCGTTCGACGACCTCGGGATCCGCTGCTTCGGATTCGCGCCGCTGAAGCTGCCGCCGGGGCTGGACTTCGCCGGAATGTTCCACGGCGTGGACGAGCGGGTGCCGGTGGACGGCCTGAAGTTCGGCGTTCGCGTCCTCGACCGATTCCTGGACAAGTGCTGACGTACAAGCTGCTGAAACGACACTCCAATAATCGGCAGCCTGTGCGCACTTGACTGAGAAGGGTGAATGGGACCATAGGCTCGTAGCTCCGCTCCCTCCTCCTCGTTACAGGTGATGCGGTCCGCGGCTGGGACCGCATTGCCAACTAGGAGGAATAATGATCAAGAAGGTCGTCGCTGCTGCGGCTGCCACTGGTGGCCTGATTCTCGCGGGTGCGGGCATGGCCGTCGCCGACTCGGGTGCTCAGGGTGCGGCTGTGAAGTCCCCCGGCGTCCTCTCGGGCAACGTGGTCCAGGTGCCTGTTCACATCCCGGTGAACGTGTGCGGCAACACGGTCTCCGTGATCGGGCTGCTGAACCCCACCTTCGGCAACTACTGCGTCAACCACTGACGTTGCCACAACCCGTGAGGGTGTGAATCCCGGGCTGCCCCGGAGTGCGTTCCATGCGCTCCGGGGCCGCTGGGCATTTCCGCGTACGGGCAAGAAAGCCCGCACGCTTTCGGACGGCAGAAGGCAGGGAACGAACCAATGCGACAGGTCACGCGTAAAGGCCTGATCACCGTGGCGGCCGCCGGTGGCGTTATCGCCATGGGCGGCGGATACGCACAAGCGGATTCCGTGGCCAACGGCGGCGCCTCGAATTCGCCGGGGGTACTGGCCGGAAACTCGGTCCAGGCCCCGGTGCATGTCCCCGTCAACGCATGCGGCAACACCGTGAACGTGGTCGGGCTGCTCAACCCGGCCATCGGCAACAGCTGTGCCAACACCTCGGGCGGCAAGCAGGGCGGCAACCACGGTGGCGGTGCCACGGCTGAGGGCGGGACCAGTAACTCGCCCGGCGTCGGCTCCGGCAACAACGTCCAGGCGCCGGTCCACGTCCCCGTGAACGCCTGCGGGAACACGGTCAACGTGGTCGGGGGCCTCAACCCGGCCATCGGCAACGGCTGCGCCAACGACTCCGGGGTCGGCACACCGCCCGGCGGCTACCCGCCGGGCAACCCGGGGCACCCGGGCCCGGGTAAGCCGGGTAAGCCGGGCGAGCCCGGAAAGCCGGGGGAACCCGGTAAGCCCGGTGAGCCCGGTAAGCCGGGGGAGCCCGGTGAGCCGGGTGACGGAAAGCCGGGTGACGGGAAGCCGGGTGACGGGAAGCCGGGGACTCCGCAGAAGCCCGGCACGCCGTCCGAGCACGGCGGCCGACCGGGCACCGAACCTCGCGGCATCGACGCGCTCGCGGAGACCGGCGCCGGTTCGCTCGGCCTGGCCATCCCGGCGGGTGCCGGGCTGCTGCTGGCCGGTGCGGTGATCTACCGCCGGGCGCGCGCCGCCGCGTAACACCGCCGTCGGCGCAGCCGGAAGGGAGCGGGGCCCGCGGCCGCGAGGCCCGCTCCCTTCCACGCGTCACCAGGTGGCTCGCACCTGGCGGATGATCCGCCGGCGCAGCCGCACCCTGCGGCTGCCGTCCCGGTGCAGACTCAGTCGGTCCAACTCCCAGTGTCCGTACTCGGCATGGTCGGTCAGCAGACGGGTCGCTTCCTTGCGGGACACGCCGCGCGGTACGTACACGTCGACAAATTCGTATTCCGGCATCGCATCTATTGTGCGGGCAGAGGCCCGGTACGGATAGCGTCTGCACTATGTCTGATGCTGCTCAGCCCACCGCTGCCGAGGTACGCGCCGCCGCCGAGGCGGTCAAAGCCGCGCTCGACCGTCACCTCGAGGCGGTCGAGCACCGGTCGGGAGACGATGATCCGGCCGTGTACGCCGCGTTCAACGAACTGGCCGCGGCGGCCGAGGAGTACGACGAGGTGCTCTACGACCGTTACGACGAGGTGACCCCCTTCGAGATCCCCGGCACCGAGGACGCCCTGCCGTACACGGGGCCCGCGGAACCCGGCGCGATCAGCGTGATGATCCGGCGGGACTACATGGTCGTGGAGCCCCAGCGGCTGATCGCCCAGGCGGACCGGGTCGCGGCGGTCGACCGGGATGTGTGGCCCGCCGACGGGGCCGGGGCTGGCACGGCCCTCGGGGTGCTCTTCGGAGAGTACGAAGCGGATGAAATCGCCTCCCGCCACAAGGAGTTCGGGCTGGAGGAGGGTGACTCCACCCTCTGGGTGTCCGCCGCCGACGAGCCCTCGGAACCGGGCGAGTGGCTGAACGCGCCGTTCGACGAGGCCGACCCCCAGCGGGTGCTGTGCCGGTTCGATGTCAGCTCCGTCTTCGACGACGAGCTCGACGGTGACGAGGAGGAGCTGGAGGCCCTGGACGCCGACCGCTGAACCGGCCGGTCCGGGCCCGCGGCGGCGGTGCGCGGCGCGGGCCCGGCAGGATCATTCCTCGACGGCGCCATTCGGGGCCGGGGCCGAGGCAGGGGCCTGGGCTTGTGCCTGGGCTTGGGTGAGCAGCAGCGTGCGCAGCCGGGTGGTGCGGTCCCTGGGCAGGGTCTCGGCCACCGCCTTCGGCAGCGCCTGGTCCACGCCATGCACCACCGACAGATGCCGCTCGCCGCGGCCGAAGGCCGTGTAGACCCAGTCCCGAGACAGCGCCTGGGCCGCGTCGCCCGGCAGTACGACGACCACCGCGGGCCAGCGCGTCCCGACGGCCTGGTGTGCGGTGAGCGCCCAGCCGTGCCGCACGGCCTGCTCCACCCGCTCCTTCGGGACGACGACCGTGGTGCCCTCGCAGTCCAGGTGCAGGCCCTCGGCGTCCGCGGTGACCACGGTGCCCGGCAGCGTCCGGCCGGGCCCCGGCGCGTAGGCCACGCGGTCGCCCGGGTCGAAGCCCCCGAAGCGGCCCGGGCCCGGATTGAGGCGCTCCTTGAGTGCGGCGTTCAGGGCGTGTGTCCCCGCCGAGCCGCCATGGCCCGGTGTGATCACCCGGGTGCCTTCCGGCGGTACTCCGATCGCCCTGGGCACCGAGTCGGCCACCAGCTGCACGGTGCGGTGGACCGCCTCCCCGGCGTCGCGCACCGGCACGATCACGACCTCCTTGCCCGGCGCCTCCACCTGGTTCAGCTCACCGATCCCGACGCCCGAGACCAGCTCACCGAGCGGGCCCGGGTCCGGGGTGCGGGAGGTCACCTGCGGGCAGGCGCGGGCCGCCAGCAGATCGGCGAACACCCGCCCCGGACCGGCCGACCACAGCACACCGGGGTCACCGCTGAGGACCAGACGGGCTCCGTCCGGGACGGATTCGACCAGGGCCGCGGCCGTCTCCACATCCAGCTGGGGCGCGTCCAGCACGACCAGCAGATCGAGCTCGAAGGCGCCTTCCGCGTCCCGGCCCGGCCCTTCGGTCCCGGCCAGCAGTCCGGCGACGGTGACGGCCACCGGCTCCGGGCGGGCGGCCGGGCCCGCGATGCCCGCCGCCAGTCGGCGCTGCCCGTCCCTGGTGTGCGCCGCCGCGTACGCCCGCAGGCCGAGCGCCTGCGCCGCGGCGACCAGCGCCGCTGGTTCCGCGCGGGCGGCCTCGCCCCCGGTGTGTGTGACGAGTCCGCTGCCGGCGACTGTGCGGATCAGCTCGGCCGCGGACGGAGACGGCGCCGCGGTTGCGGCCTCCTCCCACTGCGTCGCGGTGGGACCGTCCGCCTCGCCGGCACCGAGTACGGAACCGAGGCGGACCAGCCCGTCCGCGAGGCTCTCCTCCGCCAAGGCGTACCGCTCCAGCCCGACGAGCACCCGGACCGGCTGCTGCTCCTCTTCACCGGAGTCCTGCTCCAGCGCGTCCTGGAAGACCAGCACACTCCCGTCGGCGATCGCGGTGTGCAGTGCCTCTTCCGGGTCCGGCACGGTGTACTGGGCGAGCGCGCCGGTGAGTACCGAGGACTCCAGTGCGGTGTGCCCCTTGGCTGCCGCCTGCTCCAGCAGCCAGCCCACCAGCGCCGTCGTCCGCTGCTGGTCGCCGGGCCCGCACTCCGTGCCCAGCAGGGCCCGGGCGAACCCGTCGGCCTGCGTAGGCCGTACGCCGCTCACTCCGAGGAGCTGCCACGGGTCTTCGCGCAGCACCTGCGCGGCGCCGTCCCCGAGCGCGGCGGCGACCTGGGGGGCGAGGGCGGCGGGCGCTCCGCCCTCGGTCAGTACGCTCCGCACCGCCTCGACCAGCTCGGGCGCGGGGCCCGTCGCCACGGGAACGGGACGGGCCTGCCGGGGTGGGGCCACGGGCGGGGCGGTCCGGCGCGGTACCACCGCCGGTGGCCTCTCCCCGCTCTCCACGGCCCGTACGGCGGCGAGCAGCTCGGCGGCGGTCCCGCTGAGCTTCGCACCGGCCTCCACGGGCCCCCCGCGCTCGGCCTTCCGCTGCTCGATGCGCTCACGAAGCGCCTTCTGAGCAGCCAGCTCAGCCTCAGCAGCAGACACCCCACCCCCGCCCTCGCCGGTACCCGCGCCCTCGCCGGTACCCGCGCCGTCCCGCCCGGCGCTCCCGCCGTCCACGGAGGTGCTCTCGTCCCGGGCGGCTCCCCCGCCTTCCGCGGCGGCACCCCCGTGCTCACCGGTGCCCGAACCCGCGCCGACGCTCTCGCCCTCGCCGGTGCCCGCGCCCTCGCCGGCGCTCTCCTCCTGGGCGGTGGGGGGCTCCTCTGTGGCGCGCTCCTCCTGGGCGGCGGCTGCCCGCGTGGCCTTCTCCGGCTCCCCGGCGGCAGCCGCCTCGGCCTCGCGCTCCGTACTCACAGCGTGCTCCAGTCCTGGTCGGGATAGCGGTGCACGGGCGCCGACACGTCGTCGAGCGCCTGGCAGATCTCGTCAGGAAGACTAAGGGCCTCCACTGACAACGCCGCCGTGAGCTGCTGCGCGTTGCGCGCGCCGACGATCGGGGCGGTGACTCCCGGCCGGTCGCGGATCCACGCCAGCGCCACCTGCAGCGGTGTCGCCGCCAGTCCGTCCGCCGCCGTGGCCACCGCGTGCACGATCCGGCTCGCCGCGTCGTCGAGGTACGGGGCGACGAACGGCGCCAGGTGCTCCGAGGCGCCCCGCGAGTCGGCAGGCGTGGCATGCCGGTACTTGCCGGTCAGTACGCCCCGGCCGAGCGGCGAAGAAGGCAGCAGCCCGATGCCCAGGTCGAGGGCCGCCGGCAGCACCTCCCGCTCCACGCCGCGCTGGAGCAGCGAGTACTCCATCTGCGTGCTGGCCAGCCGGGTCCGCACGCCGGGCGCGGCGAGCTGCCAGGTAGCGGCCTTGGCCAGCTGCCAGCCGCAGAAGTTCGACACGCCCGCGTACCGCGCCCGCCCGCTGCTGACCGCGATGTCCAGCGCCTGGAGGGTCTCGTCCAACGGCGTCGTCGGGTCGAAGGCGTGCACCTGCCACAGGTCGACATAGTCCGTCCCGAGCCGTTCCAGCGACGCGTCGAGCGCGGCCAGCAGGTGCCCGCGCGAGCCGTTGAAGCGCCGGTCGGGGTCCGGCACGCTGCCCGCCTTGGTCGCGATGACCAGGTCGCGCCGCGGTACGAGCCCCTCCACGAGCTGCCCGAGCAGGTACTCGGCGTCGCCGTCGCCGTACACGTCTGCCGTGTCGACCAGCGTCCCGCCCGCCTCCCAGAACGCCTTGAGCTGATCGGCGGCGTCGTGCTCGCCGGTGTCCCGGCCCCAGGTGAGGGTGCCGAGCCCGATCCGGGATACGCGCAGGCCCGTGCGGCCGAGGTGCCTCTGCTCCATGAGCGCTGAGATTACTGGCCAGGGGTCCACGCAGTGGGAGCCTGTGGACAAGTACTTGTCCTGACGGATCGCGCCCCGCGCGCTAGAGTCCCCCGCAACAAGGACGTTACTGATCGGTAAGGGGAGCGCTATGCGGCTCGGTATCAACCTCGGCTACTGGGGCGCGGGGATGGACGGCGACAATCTCGCGGTCGCCAAGGAGGCGGACAAGCTCGGCTACTCGGTCTGCTGGGCCGCCGAGGCCTACGGCTCCGACGCCCCCACCGTGCTCGCCTGGGTGGCCGCCCAGACCGAGCGTATCGACGTCGGCTCCGCCATCCTCCAGATCCCGGCCCGCCAGCCGGCGATGACCGCGATGACCGCCGCCACCCTCGACTCCCTCTCCGGCGGCCGCTTCCGGCTGGGCCTTGGCGTCTCCGGCCCGCAGGTCTCCGAGGGCTGGTACGGCGTCAAGTTCGACAAGCCCCTCGCCCGCACCCGGGAGTACGTCGACATCGTCCGCAAGGCGATGACCCGCGAGCGGCTCTCGTACGAGGGCGAGCACTGGACCCTCCCGCTGCCCGGCGGGCCGGGCAAGCCACTCAAGCTCACCGTCCACCCCCAGCGCGAGCACATTCCGCTCTACATCGCCGCGATCGGCCCCAAGAACCTCGAGCAGACCGGCGAGATCGCCGACGGCGCCCTGCTGATCTTCCCCTCCGCCGACCACCTCGAGGACACCGCGATCCGGCACATCCGCGCGGGCCGCGAGAAGGCCGGCAAGACGATGGAAGGCTTTGACGTCTGCCCGACGCTGCCGCTCGCGGTCGGTGACGACGTGAACGCCCTGGCCGACATGTTCCGTCCGTACACCGCCCTGTACGTCGGCGGCATGGGCAGCCGCAAGCAGAACTTCTACAACCAGCTCGCGCAGCGCATGGGATACGAGAAGGAAGCCGCCGAGATCCAGGACAAGTACCTCTCGGGCGACAAGGACGGCGCGGCCGCCGCGATCCCGCACCAGCTGATCGACTCGACGACGCTGCTCGGCTCCGTCGACCGCATCGCCGAGCGGATGCACGCGTACGCCGCGGCCGGGGTCACCACCCTGACGCTGGCCCCGGCCGGCTTCACGCTCGACGAGCGACTCACGGCCCTGCGCGCCGGTACCGAGGCCCTGGAGCGCGCCGGGATCGCGTAGCAGTCCCCGCTGAAGTCCGCGGCCGTGGTGGGGGCTCGGGGGTCTTCCCCGCCACGGCCGTCATGGGAACAACGCGCGGGAGCCCGCTCGGTTACGCACCTGGACGCGCCGTGTTGTCCCTCGTTCGGCGGAGTAGTCCGACGCAGCTGTTGCCTGCCGCCCGTATCCGCATTTGACTCGTTCTTTGCGGACGCCTGCATGGAGGTGGCAGTGATGCTCTCGGCCCGAAGCCTGTTCCAGGAGATCCTCGACAGCGACGACTCCTTCCAGCTCTTCTGCTCCATCGCGGCCAGCGGCGAAACCCAGGGCGGCTGGGAGAACGCCCGGATCGCGGCCCTCGTACCCGCGAGCATGAGTGTCCTCACCCCGAAGATCACCCGGCACGGGGCCGACGAGGACAAGCACGGGCGGATCTTCAACGCCCTGCTGAAGAAGCGGAACCTGGAGCCGGTCCCGGTCCCGCCGGAGACCGACTACACGATGCTGCTCGAACGGCAGGGCATCGGACTGGCCCACGACAAGCTGCGCCGGGACGAACCGCTGACCGAGGACGACATCGTCGTCTACCTCTCGCACAGCCGGGTCACCGAGCAGCGGGCAGCCGACCAGATGGACATGCTGGTGAAGAACTTCGGGGACCACCCCGAGGTCGGCAGGGCCATCAGGCTGATCTGCAACGACGAGGACAACCACCTCGCCTACTGCCACGAGGAGTTGCTGCGGCTGGCCCGGGAGGGGCACGGCCGCACGATCCACCGCGTCCTGCGGGAGAGCGCCCTCGCCGAGATCAGGATCTACCGCGACGTGAGCCTCGCCGTCATGGAGCACATGGGCCGTCTCCTGCACTGGCCCAAGGCGAAGTCCACGGCCCTCGCGGCCGGTATCCACGCCATGTACGCGTACGAGCGCTTCGGCGGCTGGCACCGGATGGTCAGCCTGAAGCAGCCCGAACGGCGCAACGCCCTCGGCGGACCGGCGACCTCCGCGGCGGAGTTCGCCTGAGCTCCCGGCGGGGAGAGGTGCAGGGGCCGGCGCTCAGAGCCAGCCCCGGCGTTTGAACAGCCGGTACAGGCCGAAGACCGCCCCGGCCATGACGAGCAGCACCATGGGATAGCCCCAGCCCGTCGCCAGTTCCGGCATGTGCTCGAAGTTCATGCCGTAGATGCCCGCCACCATCGTCGGCACCGCCGCCATGGCCGCCCACGCCGAGATCTTCCGCATGTCGTTGTTCTGCCGCACACCCATCTGCGCCAGATGGGCGGCCAGCGCGTCCGAGAGCAGCCGGTCGAGTCCCTCGACGTATTCGTTGGCGCGCGTCAGGTGGTCGGCGACATCGCGGAAGAACGGCTGGGAGTGCTCGTCCACGAACGGCACACCCGCGCCCGCGAGCCGGTCCATAGGCCCGGCCAGCGGCCCGGCCGCCCGCCGGAACTCCAGCACCTGGCGCTTGAAGTTGTAGATCCGCGCGGCGGTGTTCCTGGAGTCGCCGCCACTCGGCTCGAAGACGTCGGCCTCCAGCTCCTCCAGGTCCACCTGGAGCTCCGCGGCCACGTCGATGTAGTGGTCGACGACCGCGTCGCTCACCGCGTACAGCACCGACGTCGGACCGTGCCTGAGCACCTCCGGCTCGGCCTCCAGCCGGTGGCGTACGGCGGCCAGCGGGGCACCCTCGCCGTGCCGGACCGTGACCACGAACGAGTCGCCGATGAACAGCATCAGCTCGCCCGTGGTGACCGTGTCCTCCTTCTCCTCGTACATGACCGGCTTGAGGACCACGAAGAGCGAGTCGTCGTACACCTCGAGCTTCGGACGCTGGTGAGCCGTCAGCGCGTCCTCCACCGCCAGCGGGTGCAGGCCGAACTCGCTGCGTACGAGGTCGAATTCCTTCTCCGTCGGTTCGTGCACCCCGATCCAGAGAAACGCGTCGCCCGTGGCCCGTGCCTCGTCCAGGGCGTCCGAGAAGTCGGAGGGGCCCTCGATCCGGCGCCCCTCCCGGTAAATGGCGCAGTCCACAATCACGCGCGCATTCTTCCCCGCCCACCGCCCGGCACGCACCTTCTGCCGCCCGACACCCCCCTCCGGCCCCCGGCAGCCTAGGCTGGCGGCCATGGCAACGCTGATCCTCGTACGGCACGGACGTTCGACCGCCAACACCGCGGGACTGCTCGCCGGCTGGACGCCGGGTGTCGCCCTGGACGAGCGCGGTGCCGCCCAGGCCGCCGCTCTGCCCGGCCGGCTCGCCGCGGTGCCGCTGGCCGCGGCCGTCACCAGCCCCCTCCAGCGCTGCGGGGAAACCCTGCGGCCGCTGCTCGACGCACGCCCCGAGCTGCCCCTGCACACCGACGAGCGCATCGGCGAATGCCACTACGGCGACTGGTCCGGACGCAAGCTCGCCGAACTCGCCGACGAGCCGCTGATGACCGTCGTCCAGCAGCATCCCTCGGCGGCCGCCTTCCCCGGCGGCGAGTCCATGCGCGCCATGCAGGCCCGCGCCGTCGAGGCCGTTCGGGACTGGAACGAGCGGATCGAGCAGCAGCACGGCGAGGACGCCGCCTATCTGATGTGCTCGCACGGCGACATCATCAAGTCCGTGGTCGCCGACGCGCTCGGCATGCATCTCGACCTATTCCAGCGGATCTCGGTGGAACCCTGTTCCGTCACGGCGATCCGCTACACCCGGCTGCGCCCGTTCGTCGTACGGCTCGGGGACACCGGGGACCTCGCCTCCCTGGCGCCGGCGCAGCGCGAGACCGACAACAGCGGGGAAGCGGTGGTCGGGGGCGGCGCGGGCGCGGCGTGATCGCCGGGCGCAGTAGGGTGGACGGGCTGAAAGCCGGTGCAGTGACGGTCCGGCAGCTGATGCAGTCGATTTAGATCCCCACGCGGTACAGATCCCCACGCAGACCCCCAACGCCGAAACCTCTGGAGACTGGACGTGTCCCGTCAGGTGTTCCTCTACGACCCGCCGGACCGCTTCGTGGCCGGTACGGTCGGGCTGCCTGGGCGCCGTACGTTCTTCCTGCAGGCCTCGTCCGGGCCGCGCGTCACCAGCGTCGCCCTGGAGAAGACGCAGGTCGCCGCGCTCGCCGAGCGCATCGACGAGCTGCTCGACGAGGTGGTGCGCCGCACCGGCGGCAGCGCACCGGTACCGGCCGTCGCGCCCACCGAGGTCGCGGACACCGCCCCCCTCGACGCGCCCGTCGACGAGGAGTTCCGGGTCGGCACCATGGCGCTCGCCTGGGACGGCGACGAGCAGCGCATGATCGTCGAGGCACAGGCACTGGTGGAACTGGACGCCGACACCGAGGAAGACCTCGCGGAGGCGGAGGAGCGGCTGCTCCAGGACGAGGAGAACGGTCCGCCCATGCTGCGCGTGCGGCTGACCGGCGTGCAGGCCCGCGCCTTCGCCAAGCGCGCCCTCGACGTCGTGAACGCCGGCCGCCCGCCGTGCCCCCTGTGCAGCCTGCCGCTCGATCCGGAGGGACATGTATGCCCGCGCCAGAACGGATACCGGCGCGGAGCATGAGCGCGGCGGACGAGGTCACTGTGCTCACCGGGCCGGCTGTGCCCCCCTCGCCCCCTGATCTCAAGGTGCTCGACAGGGGCGAGCTCACCGTGCGGGGACGGATCCGCGAGGCGTCGAACGCGGCGCTCTACTGCATGGCGGAGTACGAGGGCCGGCAGGTCACCTGCATCTACAAACCCATCGCCGGCGAGCGCCCGCTGTGGGACTTCCCCGACGGCAACCTCGCCCAGCGCGAGGTGGCCGCATACGAACTCTCCGAGGCCACCGGATGGGCGCTGATCCCACCCACCGTGCTGCGTGACGGTCCCTACGGCGAGGGCATGTGCCAGCTGTGGATCGAGGCCGACCCCGAGGCCGCCCCGCTGCTGAGCCTCGTCGAGGCCGACGAGCCAGGAAATGGCTGGAAGGCGGTGGCCTTCGCCGAGGTGGGCGAGGGGCGCACGGCGCTCCTGGTGCACGCCGACGACGAGCGGCTGCGCCGGCTGGCCGTCCTGGACGCCGTGATCAACAACGGTGACCGCAAGGGCGGGCATCTGCTGCCGGCCGCCGGGGGGCGGCTGTACGGCATCGACCACGGCGTCTCGTTCAACGCCGAGGACAGACTGCGCACGCTGCTGTGGGGCTGGGCGGGCGAGCCGCTGACGCCGGAGGCGGTGGAGGTGCTGGCCCGGCTGGACACCGCACTGGCCGAAGGCGGCCCTCTCGCCACCCGACTGGCCGAGCTGATCACCGCGGCGGAACTCGACGCGGTGCGCGAGCGAGTGGCGGAGATGCGTATCAGCGGGCGCCACCGGGAGCCCTCCGGCCAGTGGCCGGCGATCCCCTGGCCACCGGTGTAGCCACCAGCGCACGGCGGCGGGAAAGTCAAGAGCGCCGATCACGCCAAGAGCGCAGATCCGGTTCGTGTACGGAACATGCCCCCGGTTAGGCTCATAGGCATGCATGCCTGGCCCGCTTCTGAGGTTCCCGCCCTGCCCGGCAAGGGCCGCGACCTCCAGATCCACGACACCGCGACCCAGGGGACGATCACCCTCGACCCCGGTCCCGTCGCCCGTATCTACGTCTGCGGCATCACTCCGTACGACGCGACCCACATCGGTCACGCGGCGACCTACAACGCGTTCGACCTCGTTCAGCGCGTGTGGCTCGACACCAAGCGGCAGGTTCACTACGTCCAGAACGTGACGGACGTCGACGACCCCCTGCTGGAACGGGCCATCCGCGACGGACACGACTGGACCGAGCTCGCGGAACGCGAGACGGCGCTGTTCCGCGAGGACATGACCGCCCTGCGGATGCTTCCGCCGCAGCACTACATCGGCGCCGTGGAGGCGATACCGGGGATCGTGCCGCTCGTCGAGCGGCTGCGGGACACGGGTGCCGCCTATGAGTTGGACGGGGACGTGTACTTCTCCGTCGAGTCGGACGCCCGCTTCGGCGCGGTGTCCAACCTGGACGCCGAGGCGATGCGGCTGCTGTCCGCCGAGCGCGGCGGCGACCCGGACCGTCCGGGCAAGAAGAACCCGCTCGACCCGATGCTCTGGATGGCCGCCCGTGAGGGCGAGCCGAGCTGGGACGGGGGGACTCTGGGCCGCGGCCGGCCCGGCTGGCACATCGAGTGTGTGGCCATTGCCCTCGACCACCTCGGCATGGGCTTCGACGTACAGGGCGGCGGCTCCGACCTCGCCTTCCCGCACCACGAGATGGGCGCTTCGCACGCGCAGGTGCTGACCGGTGAATTCCCGTTCGCCCAGGCGTACGTGCACGCCGGGATCGTCGCGCTGAACGGCGAGAAGATGTCGAAGTCCAAGGGCAACCTGGTCTTCGTCTCCAAGCTGCGCCGCGACGGTGTGGACCCGGCGGCGATCCGCCTGACGCTCCTCGCCCACCACTACCGCGCCGACTGGGAGTGGAAGGACGATGTGCTCGACACGGCCGCCCAGCGGCTCGGCCGGTGGCGCGCCGCCGTGTCGCGTCCCGACGGGCCGTCCGCCGACGCACTCGTCGAGGACATCCGCGAGGCGCTTGCGAACGACCTGGACGCCCCGGCCGCGCTGGCCGCGGTCGACCGCTGGGCCGCCCTTCAGCAGTCCGAGGGCGGTACGGACGAGGGGGCGCCCGGCGTGGTCTCGCGCGCCGTCGACGCACTCCTGGGCGTCGCCCTGTAGGGCCGCCCCCTCATCACCACCGGCCTCGCGCCGTCCCACTCACCGCCGCCCCCGGATCTCTTCGGAGTCTGGGGGCGGTTCCGTTTTATCCATGGCTGAATGCTCGTTTCTGCGCTAAACACGCTCCATGCAATCACCAATGCGCACGAGAGCGGCGGTCATGGGAGCCCTGCTCGGTCTGCTCGCGGTGTTCGCGGGACCGGGAAGCGCTCAGGCCGAACCGCCTGTCACGACCGTCGGGGACGTCACCGGCTTCGCGGCCGACGGCTCCGTCTACCGGCTGACAGCCGGCCGGGCCGAGGCCCGCGTCAGCTTCGTCACCCCGGATACCTTCCGTCTCGAACTCGCCCCCAACGGCGAGTTCACCGACCCGACCGGCGCCGACATCGTCCAGCCGCAGGGCAAGCCGCCCGCCACCCGCTGGAAGGACAGCGGAGACCGCTACGAACTGAGCACCGCCAAGGTCACGCTGCGGGCCTACAAGTCCCCGCTCCGGTTCGCCCTGCACCGCGCCGACGGCACCGAGGTCTGGGCCGAGAGCAGGGGACTGACCTGGACCGCGAACACCACCACACAGAGCCTCGCGCGCGGCGGAGACGAGCAGTTCTACGGCGCCGGCATGCAGAACGGCCGCGGCAACACCTCACACCGCGGCAAGACCGTCGAGGTCGGCGTCGACTACAACTGGAACGACGGCGGCCACCCCAACTCCGTTCCCTTCTACCTCTCTTCGGCCGGCTACGGCGTCTACCGCAACACATACGCGCCGGGCACCTATGTCTTCGGTGAGCCGGTGACCACCACCGCCAAGGAACAGCGCTTCGACGCCTACTACTTCGCGGGCGCGAGCGCCAAGGACGTCATCGGGCAGTACACCAAGCTGACCGGCCGGCCCTTCCTGCCGCCCATCTACGGGCTGGAGATCGGCGACGCCGACTGCTATCTGCACAACGCCAACCGCGGCGAGCGGCACACCCTGGACGCGCTGAAGGTCGCCGACGGGTACGTCGAGAACGACATGCCGAACGGCTGGATGCTGGTCAACGACGGCTACGGCTGCGGCTACGAGAACCTCGCCGAGACCGCCAAGGGCCTTAAGGACCGCAAGATGCAGCTGGGCCTGTGGACCGAGGACGGCATCGACAAGATCGCCGACCAGGTCAAGGCAGGACAGCGGGTCGCGAAGCTGGACGTCGCCTGGGTCGGCGCGGGCTACAAGTTCGCCCTCGACGGCTGCAAGGACGCGTACAAGGGCATCGAGGACCACAGCGACGCCCGCGGCTTCACCTGGGCGCCGGAGAGCTGGTCGGGCGCGCAGCGCTGCGGAGTCCAGTGGTCCGGCGACCAGTCGGGCACCTGGGAGTACATCCGCTGGCAGATCCCGACCTACGCGGGCGCGAGCATGTCCGGCCTCGCCTACACCACCGGCGACGTGGACGGCATCTTCGGCGGCAGCGCCAAGACGTACACCCGCGACCTCCAGTGGAAGATGTTCCTGCCGGTCACGATGACCATGGACGGCTGGGCCGCGAAGGACAAGCAGCCCTTCCGGTACGGCGAGCCCTACACCTCCGTCAACCGCGACTATCTGAAGCTGCACGAGTCGCTGCTGCCCTACATGTACTCGTACGCGCACGAGGCGACGAAGACCGGCGTCGGTCCGGTCCGCCCGCTCGTCCTGGAGTACCCGGACGACCCCAAGGCGGCCACGGACGCGGCCAAGTACGAGTTCCTGAGCGGCGAGGACTTCCTGGTGGCGCCCGTCTACCAGGACTCCACCCGCCGCGACGGCATCTACCTCCCGAAGGGGACGTGGATCGACTACTGGAGCGGACGGACGTACGAAGGGCCGGTCACCGTCGACGGCTACAGCGCGCCGCTCGACACCCTGCCGCTCTTCGTGAAGGCCGGGGCCACCGTCCCGATGTGGCCGGGCATCCGCTCGTACGCCGACCGCACCGCCGAATCCCCGCTGGCCTGGGACATCTACCCGCAGGGGAAGTCCTCGTTCACGATGTACGAGGACGACGGCGTCACGCGCGAGCACCGCGCGGGCAAGTACGCCACCCAGCGCGCCGACGTCGAGGCACCGCGGCGCGGCGCGGGCGATGTGAGCGTCCGGATCGGTGCGAGCAAGGGCGAGTTCACCGGCAAGCAGACCAAGCGCCCGTACCTGTTCAGCGTGCACACCGGGGATGCGCCGGGCTCGGTGGAGCTCGACGACCGCAGGCTGCCGAGGCTCACCTCCAAGGCGGCGTACGACAAGGCCGCCCAGGGCTGGTGGTACGACCAGGACGACCGCGGCGGCGTGGTGAAGGTCAAGACCGCGGCGCTGCCCACCGACCGGGGCTTCGAGCTGGAGCTCGAGGACACCAGCGCGGTCGGCGGCGCGGTGCCGGGCGCCGGCGCCGTCGTCTCCGCCCCGGCCGGCCAGGAACTCGGTGCGGGCGCGCCGGGCAAGGTGGCCGTCGACGTCACGGCGGGCAGCCGGGACGCCACCGGTGTCGAGGTCTCCGTGACCGCCCCGGCGGGCTGGCAGGTCACCCCGGCCCCGCCCGTGGACCGGATCCCGGCGGGCACCACGCGGCGGGTCGAGGTGTCCGTCACCCCGGCCAAGGACGCCAAGCCGGGGGAGGCGACGCTCACCGCGACCGCACGCCACCGGGCGGCCGGCACGGACCGTACCGCCGTAGACCGGTTCGCGGTCGGGGTGATGCCCGAGCCGCCGGCCGCCGACGCCTGGGCGAGCGACCTGGTGTGGCTGAAGTCGGCCAATGGCTGGGGCCCGCCCGAACGCGACCGCAGCAACGGGGAGTCGGGCGCGAACGACGGCCGCACACTCACCCTCGCCGGGAAGACGTACGAGAAGGGAATCGGAGCCCACGCCGACTCCGACATCGAGATCTACGTCGGCGGCCGCTGCACGGCCTTCGCCGCCGACGTCGGCATCGACGACGAGATCAACGGCTACGGCGAGGTCGCCTTCTCGGTCGAGGCGGACGGCAAGGTGCTGTGGACCTCGCCCAAGCTGACCGGGGCGTCCGCGACCGTGCCCGTGAGCGTCGGTCTGACCGGTGCGAGGCATGTGCGTCTCAAGGTCACCGACACCAACGGGTCGAAGTCCGGGGACCACGCGGACTGGGCGGCAGCGCGCTTCAGCTGCGCATGAGTTGACGTGCCGGGCGGGGGCTGCTCCGCCCGGCACCGCTCGTTCCGTGATGAGGTGGGAGCGTCTGTCGGACCAACAGTCGGATCGAGCGGACACCGGACGGCCGTGCGCTGCTGGTGGTCAACACCGTCGCCGGCGGCGGCGGGCTGATGCGGGTCGACCCAAGGACGGGCGTCGCCCGATGTGGCGTGACCGGATCTACCTCGATCTTGGCCAGTGCTCCCCCGCTTACGGGGGAGGTGAAGGCCATCCCTCGGAGCTGCGACGCGGAGCGTCGCAGCTCCCTCATAGAGTGCGAACGTCCGCCAGCGACAACCAAGTTGGCGAAACTCGGCAGGTCGCCGACCTGCCCGGCGGTCGGGAGGATCGTCGTACGGACGGACGTAAGAGCCGTCAAACCCTTCGGAGCGATCCAGACGGGAATCTCCCGCCCTCGGGCGGGAGAGAGCTTCAACTGCCCAACGCCCGCTTCGACGTGGAGCCGACGCCGGACGCCGAGTACGACGTGGTGTCCGTACCCCGGGTCTGACAGCAGTGGGGGCGGTGCCGGCCCGGCACCGCCCCCACTGTCTTCTGCTGTGGTTACTCCTCGTCGGCGTCCTCGGGACCGCTGTCCTCGCTCTCCGCGCTGTCGGGCTTCTCCGCGCGCGGCGGTCTGGGCGGACGGGTGCGCCCGCTGGAGGTGTCGCGGAGATACGAACCGTCGCCGCCGTCCGTGGCGTGGCCGCCGGGGGCCTGCCCGGGGCCGGGGCCGCCGTCACGCCGCCGCAGATAGCGCTCGAACTCCCGGGCGATCGCCTCGCCGGTCGCCTCCGGCAGCTCCGCGGTGTCCCGCGCCTCCTCCAGCGTCTGGACGTACTCGGCCACCTCGCTGTCCTCGGCGGCCAGTTGGTCCACGCCCAGCTGCCAGGCCCGCGCGTCCTCGGGCAGTTCGCCCAGCGGGATACGCAGATCGATCAGGTCCTCCAGGCGGTTGAGGAGGGCGAGCGTGGCCTTCGGGTTGGGCGGCTGCGACACGTAGTGCGGCACCGCGGCCCACAGACTCACCGCCGGCACACCGGCGTGCGTGCACGCCTCCTGGAGGATTCCCACGATGCCCGTGGGCCCCTCGTACCGGGTCTCCTCCAGATCCATGGTCCGCGCGAGGTCCGGGTCGGAGGTGACTCCGCTGACCGGTACCGGGCGGGTGTGCGGGGTGTCTCCGAGCAGGGCGCCCAGGATCACCACCATCTCGACGCCCAGTTCATGGGCGAAGCCGAGGATCTCATTGCAGAACGAGCGCCATCTCATGGACGGCTCGATACCGCGCACCAGGACGAGGTCGCGCGGCTTGGCTCCACCGATGCGGACCACGGACAGCCGGGTGGTGGGCCAGGTGATCTTCCGCACCCCGTCGTCCAGCCACACGGTGGGCCGGTTGACCTGGAAGTCGTAGTAGTCCTCGGCGTCGAGGGCGGCGAACACCTCGCCCTTCCACTCCCGGTCCAGATGTGCGACCGCGGTGGAGGCGGCGTCGCCTGCGTCGTTCCAGCCCTCGAACGCGGCCACCATGACCGGGTCGATCAGCTCGGGCACCCCCTCGAGCTCGATCACCCAGTGCCTCCTTCCGAAGTTCTCTTGCGTACGGGCCAAGCCTACGGCTTGCGCCGACCCTGATCGCATGACGACGGAAGGTCCGATGTCCACATCCGCCTGTGCCACCTTGCAATTGGCCGTCGGTGTGATGAGGCTGGATGGTGTCCGGCTGCCGCTGGGAGTGAGTCATGCGCATCGACGCCCATCACCACCTCTGGGACCTTTCCCGCCGCCCCCAGCCGTGGATGGACGGTCCATGGGCGGACCCGCTGCGGCGCACCTTCGCTCCGGCCGATCTCGAGCCGGAACTGACCGCGCACGGCGTCGACATGAGCGTCGCCGTCCAGACGAGCACCTCCTACGACGAGACCCGCGACCTCCTCGCCACCGCCGGCGGATCCGGGTGGATCGCCGCCGTCGTCGGCTGGGCCGACCTCACCGACCCGGGGCTGCCCGCCGTACTGGCCGGGCTGCGGTCCGCCCCCGGCGGTGACCGGCTGCGCGGCATTCGCCACCAGGTGCAGGACGAGCCGGACCCGCTCTGGCTGGTACGGCCCGAGGTCCGCCGGGGCCTCGCCGCCGTTGCGGACGCCGGCCTGGTGTACGACCTGCTCGTCACCCCGCGCGAGCTGCCGGCCGCGATCGAGGCCGTACGGGAGGTGCCGCAGCTCACCTTCGTACTCGACCACGCCGGGAAGCCGGCGGTCGCGGAGCGGCTGTGGCAGCCCTGGGCGGACGGCATCACCGAGCTGGCCGGTGAGCCGCACGTGAGCTGCAAGCTGTCCGGGCTGGTCACCGAGGCCGACTGGCAGAAATGGCGCCCGCAGGAGGTGCTGCCGTACGCCCACCACGTCCTCGACGCGTTCGGCCCGCACCGGGTGCTCTTCGGGTCCGACTGGCCGGTGTGCACGCTGGCGGCCGACTACCGGGAAGTGCTGGCCCTCGCGGAACAGGCCACCGCCCATCTCACCGTCCTGGAACGGGCGGCGGTGTTCGGTGACACCGCCGCCCGCGTCTACGGGCTCGAGACCGCCTGGAGACGGCCCGGAGACGCTGCCCAGAGCCGTCGACCGCCGGAACACGGCTGAGGGGCGGCCCGCCGGTGCGGACCGCCGCTCAGCCGTATCCCCGTGTCAGGCCCTGCGGCCCAGCATGTCCTCGACCTTCGCGCGGACGTCGTCGGTGTCCAGGCCGCGGATCGTCAGCGTCGTACGGCGGCGCAGCACATCGTCCACCGTCTCGGCCCACTCGTGGTCCCGGGCGTACACGACCTGCGCCCAGATCTCCGGACCGTCCTCGTGGATCCGCTCGCCGAGCGCCGGGTCCTCGTTCACCAGGCGCGCGATGTCGAACGACAGCGAGCCGTAGTGCGAAGCCAGGTGACGCGCGGTCAGCGGGTCCATCCGGCTCCCCGGCTCGCGGTCCACCAGCAGCCGGTGCGCGACCGCGTTGGGGTTGGCGACACCGGGCAGCGGGACCCGGCGTACCAGGGACGACACCGGTTCCATGTCCTCGCTCAGCGGGCTGCCGGGCAGCTTCGCCAGCTTGTCCATGACCACCCGGCCGATGTGCCGGTACGTCGTCCACTTGCCACCCGCGACGGACAGCATGCCGCCGCGGCCCTCGGAGACGACCGTCTCGCGCTTGGCCTTCTCCACACCGCCGGGCCCGCCGGGCAGCACCCGCAGGCCGGCGAAGGCGTACGTCATCAGGGAACGGTCCAGGTCCGCGCCCTGTACGGAGAAGGCCGCCTCGTCCAGGATCTGCTGGATGTCGGACTCGGTGGCCCGCACGTCCGCCGGGTCGCCCTCGTACTTCTCGTCGGTCGTACCGAGCAGCAGCTGGTCCTCCCACGGCAGGGCGAACGTGATGCGGTACTTGTCGATCGGGGTGGCCATGGCGGCCTTCCACGGCGACTTGCGCTTCATCACGATGTGCGCGCCCTTGGAGAGGCGGATGGACGGCATGGAGTGCTTGTCCTCCATGCGCCGCAGGTGGTCGACCCACGGACCCGTCGCGTTGAGCACGACGCGCGCGTTCACGCCGAACTCGGTGCCGTCGAGCCGGTCCCTGAGTTCCGCGCCCGAGACCCGGCCGTGCGTTATCCGCAGCCCGGTGACCTCGGCGTGGTTCAGCACGACCGCACCGGACTCGACGGCCGCGCGGACCGTCATGACGGCGACCCGCGAGTCGTTCATCTGGTGGTCGTAGTAGACCGCGACGGCCTTGAGGTTGTCCGTCTTCAGACCGGGGTTGCCAGCCACCGCCTTGGCCGGTGATATGACCTTGCCGATTCCGTCACCGAAGGCGGACAGCGCCGAGTAGGCGAAGACGCCGGCGCCCAGCTTGGCGGCGCCCACCGGCCCGCCCTTGTAGACCGGCAGGTAGAAGGTGAGCGGGTTGACCAGGTGCGGGGCCACGTCCTTGGCCAGTACACGCCGCTCGTGGTGGTTCTCCGCCACCAGCCTGACCGCGCCGGTCTGCAGGTAGCGAAGACCGCCGTGGACCAGCTTGGAGGAGGCGGAGGAGGTGGCGCCGGCGAAGTCACCGGCGTCCACCATCGCCACCCGCAGCCCCGACTGCGCCGCATGCCAGGCCACCGAGGTGCCCAGGATGCCGCCGCCTATCACCAGGAGGTCGTACGTGGCCTTGGCCAGCCGCTCCCTGGTCTCGGCACGGCCCGCCACAGGCGATGCCGTACGTGAACCGGCAGTCGGGTGCGTCCCGAGGGCCGGGACGCTCTGCAGGGTGCTCATGTTTACTCCTCGTCCTCGATCCAGCCCATGGTCCGCTCCACGGCCTTGAGCCAGCTCTTGTACTCGCGGTCCCGCTGGTCCGCGTCCATGCGGGGGGTCCACTCGGCGGCCCGGCGCCAGTTGGCGCGCAGCGCGTCGGTGTCCGGCCAGAAGCCGACGGCCAGGCCGGCGGCGTAGGCGGCGCCGAGGCAGGTGGTCTCGGCGACCATCGGGCGCACCACGGGTGCGTCCAGGAAGTCCGAGAGTGTCTGCATCAGCAGGTTGTTGGAGGTCATTCCGCCGTCGACCTTGAGTGCGGTCAGCTCGACACCGGAGTCCTTCGTCATGGCGTCGGTGATCTCACGGGTCTGCCAGGCGGTGGCTTCGAGCACGGCACGGGCGATGTGCGCCTTGGTGACGTACCGGGTCAGGCCGGCGATCACACCGCGGGCGTCGGAGCGCCAGTACGGGGCGAAGAGGCCGGAGAAGGCGGGCACGAAGTACGCGCCGCCGTTGTCCTCGACGGAGGACGCCAGCGTCTCGATCTCCGCGGCGCTGTTGATCAGACCCATCTGGTCGCGCATCCACTGGACGAGCGAGCCGGTGACGGCGATCGAGCCTTCGAGGGCGTACACGGGCGCCTCGTCGCCGATCCGGTACCCGACGGTGGTCAGCAGGCCGTTGTACGAGTTGACGGGCTCGCTGCCGGTGTTCATCAGCATGAACGTGCCGGTGCCGTAGGTGGACTTGGCCTCGCCCTCCGAGAAACAGGTCTGGCCGAAGAGGGCCGCCTGCTGGTCGCCGAGGGCCGATGCGACCGGGACGCCGGCGAGGGCGCCGCCCTTGGCTTTCCCGTACACCTCGGCGGAGGAGCGGATCTCCGGCAGCACCGCGGCCGGTACCCCCATCGACTGGAGGATCTTCTCGTCCCACTCCATGGTGTGCAGGTTCATCAGCATGGTGCGCGACGCGTTGGTGACGTCCGTGACGTGCACACCGCCGTCGACTCCACCGGTCAGGTTCCAGATGACCCAGGAATCCATGGTGCCGAAGAGGATCTCGCCACGCTCGGCGCGCTCACGCAGGCCTTCGACGTTGTCGAGCATCCAGCGGATCTTCGGACCGGCGAAGTAGGACGCGAGCGGCAGACCGGTCTCGCGGCGGAAGCGGTCCTGGCCGACGTTGCGGCCGAGCTCCTTGCACAGGGCGTCGGTGCGGGTGTCCTGCCAGACGATGGCGTTGTGCACCGGCTCGCCGGTGTTCTTGTCCCACAGGACCGTGGTCTCACGCTGGTTGGTGATGCCGATCGCCTTGACATCGGCGGCCGTGAGGCCGGCCTTGGCGATCGCGCCGTCGACGACCTCCTGGACGTTGGTCCAGATCTCGGCGCCGTTGTGCTCCACCCAGCCCGGCTTGGGGAAGATCTGCTCGTGCTCCTTCTGGTCGACGGCGACGATGCGCCCGTCGCGGTCGAAGACGATGCAGCGGCTGGAGGTGGTGCCCTGGTCGATCGCGGCAATGAACGGGCCTGCGCCGTGGGAGTGGGTGCCTGGGGTGTGAGCGTCGGTCACGAAGTACTCCTGCGAAGTCTTGAAGGGACGGCTTAGACGAACGCGAGCTTGTAGATACCCGCTGCGATGGCTCCGCCGATCAGCGGGCCGACGACAGGGATCCAGGCGTAGCCCCAGTCCGATCCGCCCTTGTTGGGCAGCGGCAGCAGGGCGTGCACGATGCGCGGGCCCAGGTCACGGGCCGGGTTGATGGCGTAGCCGGTCGGGCCGCCGAGGGAGAGGCCGATGCTGACGACGACGAACGCGACGATCAGCGCGCCGAGGGTGCCGAGTCCCTTGCCGCTGTCGTTGAGGCCCATGGTCAGGACGGCGAGCACGAGCACGACGGTGCCGATGATCTCGGTGGCCAGGTTCTGGGCCACGTTCCGGATCTCGGGGCCGGTGGAGAAGATACCGAGCACCGGTCCGGCCTTCGGGGCGGCCTTCTGGTCGACCAGGCCTTCCTCGTGCGGCGGCGCGGCGATGATCTCCGGGTCCGTGAGGTGCGCGTGGAACTGGCCGTAGTACGCGATCCAGACCAGGGAGGCACCGATCATGGCGCCGAGCAGCTGGCCGGCGAAGTAGACCGGGACGTTGCCCCAGTCTCCGTCCTTGATCGCGATACCGAGGGTGACTGCCGGGTTGAGGTGGGCGCCGGAGAGCGTGCCCGTCATGTAGACGGCGGTCATGACCGCGAAGCCCCACCCGAAGGTGATCGCCAGCCAGCCGGCGTTCTGCGCCTTCGAGCGCTTGAGTACGACGGCGGCGACCACGCCACCGCCGAGCAGGATGAGTACGGCGGTACCTATGATCTCGCCGATGAAGATGTCGGAGCTGGACACGCGCGACTCCTTTGTCCTTCGTCCAGGGGAAGGCGAACCCCGGGTCCCTCCGGTGGTCCGCGCACTCGGTGAGTGCGTTGACCGGCCCTTGGCGTTGCCACACCCTAGCGTGTATTGCCGTTAGGTGTTCGGCAATGCCGACCGGTGAACGGCAGTTTTTCGCCACGGTTAACAGCACGTCAAGAGTTCGGTGGCCGAAAGCCGGATCGTTACCGTCCGCTCGGCGGGTACGTCAGAAGCGCCCGGCGCCCAGGTCCCGCGAAACCGCGCGGGCGCAGTCCCGTACAGCGGCGATCAGCTCGGAGCGCAGTTCGCCACCGCCGTTGCAGACCCGCTCGACGGCGCCCGAGATGGCGATCGCGCCCACCGGCATCCGGCGCCGGTCATGGATGGGCGCGGCCACCGAGGCCACACCGTCCCAGGTCTCCTCGACATCGGCCGCCCAGCCGCGCGCCCGGGTCAGGTCGAGTACGGACTCGAAGTCATCCAGGCCGGTCACGGTCCGGGGCGTGAACGCGGTGCGCTCGCCCTCGACGGCCTCGCCGTGGGCCACCGGATCGTATGCGGACAGCACCTTGCCCAGGGCGGTGGAGTGCAGCGGCTGCATGGCCCCCACCTCCAGCACCTGACGGCTGTCGTCCGGCCGGAAGACGTGGTGCATGATCAGCACGCCCTGCTGGTGGAGCACCCCGACGTAGACGCTCTCACCACTGGACCTGGCCAGGTCGTCGGTCCACACCAGGGCGCGCGCCCGCAGCTCGTGGACATCCAGGTAGCTGTTGCCCAGGCGCAGCAGCTCCGCGCCCAGCTGGTAGCGGCCGGAAGCCGGGTCCTGCTCGACGAAACCCTCGGCCTGAAGGGTGCGCAGTATGCCGTGCGCGGTGCCCTTGGCCAGGCCCAGGGAGGAGGCCACATCCGACAGTCCAAGCCGACGCTCGCCGCCGGCGAGCAGCCGCAGCATCGCAGCCGCCCGCTCGAGCGACTGGATGTTCCGTGCCATCGCGCAGCCTCCTCCACCTCGGTTCGACAATGCTGAACACTATCGGTCGATGCCGACCTCGTGCACCGTCCACAGAGTCTGTCAAGACAAGTCGTAGCGAGGCACCCCCGCCGACAGCATGCCGTCCGGCCTGTGGGACAGCCTCACCGGGCCGGAGTCTGCCGGTTAGGCTGGCCGCGTGCGCCTTCCTCAGAAGGTGCAAAGCCGACAGCCGTCGCACTCCAGGGAGCTCATCCATGGCCTCGTTGCCGAACCCGTCCGCTGACAGCCAGACCAGGGCCGACGCCCTCCGGGAGGCGCTGGCCACCCGTGTGGTGGTCGCCGACGGAGCCATGGGGACGATGCTCCAGGCGCAGGACCCCACGCTCGACGACTTCGAGCAGCTCGAGGGCTGCAACGAGATCCTCAACGTCACCCGCCCCGACATCGTGCGAACGGTGCACGAGGAGTATTTCGCGGTCGGCGTGGACTGTGTCGAGACGAACACGTTCGGCGCGAACCTCTCGGCCCTCGGTGAGTACGACGTCCCCGAGCGGATTTTC
This sequence comes from Streptomyces sp. A3M-1-3, assembly GCF_024213665.1. GTDB lineage: Bacteria > Actinomycetota > Actinomycetes > Streptomycetales > Streptomycetaceae > Streptomyces. The sequence goes on along the minus strand of NZ_JANAVP010000002.1, from coordinate 314,843 downwards.
GAGCTGTCCGAGTCCGGTGCGCGGATCGCCCGCGAGGTCGCCGACGAGTTCACCGCCTCCACCGGGCAGCAGCGCTGGGTCCTGGGCTCCATGGGCCCCGGCACCAAGCTGCCGACGCTGGGCCACGCCCCGTACGTCAGGCTGCGCGACGCCTACCAGCAGAACGCCGAAGGCATGATCGCCGGTGGCGCCGACGCGCTGCTCGTGGAGACCACCCAGGACCTGCTGCAGACCAAGGCCGCGATCCTCGGCGCCCGCCGCGCCCTGGACGCCACCGGCATCAGCCTCCCGTTGATCTGCTCGGTGACCGTGGAGACGACGGGCACCATGCTGCTCGGCTCGGAGATCGGCGCCGCGCTGACCGCGCTGGAGCCGCTGGGCATCGACATGATCGGCCTGAACTGCGCGACGGGCCCGGCCGAGATGAGCGAGCACCTGCGCTATCTGGCCCGCAACTCCCGCGTCCCGCTCTCCTGCATGCCCAATGCCGGACTCCCCGTCCTGGGCAAGGACGGCGCCCACTACCCGCTGTCGGCGGCCGAGCTGGCCGACGCGCAGGAGACGTTCGTGCGCGAGTACGGACTGTCGTTGGTGGGCGGCTGCTGCGGTACGACGCCCGAGCACCTGCGGCAGGTGGTCGAGCGGGTCCGTGACATGACCCCCACCGTCCGTGACCCACGCCCCGAGCCCGGCGCCGCCTCGCTCTACCAGACCGTGCCCTTCCGGCAGGACACCTCGTACCTCGCGATCGGCGAGCGCACCAACGCCAACGGCTCGAAGAAGTTCCGCGAGGCCATGCTGGAGGGCCGCTGGGACGACTGTGTGGAGATGGCCCGCGACCAGATCCGGGAGGGCGCCCACATGCTCGACCTCTGTGTCGACTACGTCGGCCGCGACGGCGTCGCGGACATGGAGGAGCTGGCCGGCCGCTTCGCCACCGCCTCCACCCTGCCGATCGTGCTGGACTCCACCGAGCTGGAGGTCATCCGCGCCGGTCTGGAGAAGCTGGGCGGCCGCGCCGTCATCAACTCGGTCAACTACGAGGACGGCGACGGGCCGGAGTCCCGCTTCGCGAAGGTCACCGCGCTCGCCGTGGAGCACGGCGCCGCGCTGATCGCGCTGACCATCGACGAGGAGGGCCAGGCCCGCACCGTCGAGAACAAGGTCGCCATCGCCGAGCGGCTGATCGAGGACCTCACCACCAACTGGGGCGTCCACGAGTCCGACATCCTCATCGACTGCCTGACCTTCACCATCTGCACCGGCCAGGAAGAGTCCCGGGGCGACGGCATCGCCACCATCGAGGCGATCCGCGAACTCAAGCGCACCCACCCGGACGTGCAGACCACCCTCGGCCTGTCCAACATCTCCTTCGGCCTCAACCCGGCCGCCCGGCTGGTGCTGAACTCCGTCTTCCTGGACGAGTGCGTCAAGGCCGGCCTGGACTCGGCGATCGTGCACGCGTCGAAGATCCTGCCGATCGCCCGCCTGGAGGAGGAGCAGGTCAAGGTCGCCCTGGACCTGATCTACGACCGGCGCAGCGAGGGCTACGACCCGCTGCAGAAGCTCATGGAGCTGTTCGAGGGGGTCAACACCAAGTCGATGAAGGCCGGCCGGGCAGAGGAACTCCTCGCCCTGCCGCTGGACGAGCGGCTGCAGCGCCGGATCATCGACGGCGAGAAGAACGGGCTCCAAACAGACCTCGACGAGGCCCTCCAGGACCGCCCCGCCCTCGACATCGTCAACGACACGCTGCTGGAGGGCATGAAGGTCGTCGGTGAGCTGTTCGGCTCCGGCCAGATGCAGCTGCCGTTCGTGCTCCAGTCCGCCGAAGTCATGAAGACCGCGGTCGCGCACCTGGAGCCGCACATGGAGAAGTCGGACGCGGAGGGCAAGGGCACGATCGTGCTGGCCACCGTCCGCGGCGACGTGCATGACATCGGCAAGAACCTGGTCGACATCATCCTGTCCAACAACGGCTACAACGTCGTCAACCTCGGCATCAAGCAGCCGGTCTCCGCGATCCTGGAAGCCGCCGAAGAGCACCGCGCCGATGTGATCGGCATGTCCGGGCTGCTCGTCAAGTCGACCGTGATCATGAAGGAGAACCTGGAGGAGCTCAACCAGCGCAAGCTGGCGGCCGACTACCCGGTGATCCTCGGCGGTGCGGCGCTGACCCGTGCGTATGTCGAGCAGGACCTGCACGAGATCTACGAGGGCGAGGTCCGCTATGCCCGCGACGCGTTCGAGGGCCTGCGGCTGATGGACGCCCTCATCGCGGTCAAGCGCGGCGTCCCCGGCGCCGCCCTCCCCGAGCTCAAGCAGCGCCGCGTGCGGCCCACCGCCACCGCCGTTGCGGAGGAGCGCCCCGAGGAAGGCGCCGCCCGCTCGGACGTGGCGGTCGACAATCCGGTCCCGACGCCGCCGTTCTGGGGCACCCGGGTGGTCAAGGGCATCGGCCTCAAGGAGTACGCCTCCTGGCTCGACGAGGGCGCCCTGTTCAAGGGCCAGTGGGGCCTGAAGCAGGCCCGCACCGGCACCGGACCCACGTACGAGGAGCTGGTGGAGACCGAGGGCAGGCCCCGGCTGCGCGGCTGGCTCGACAAGCTGCACACCGACAACCTGCTGGAAGCCGCGGTCGTCCACGGCTACTTCCCCTGCGTGTCCAAGGGCGACGACCTGATCCTCCTGGGCGAGGACGGCTCGGAGCGCACCCGGTTCACCTTCCCGCGCCAGCGCCGCGGCCGCCGCCTGTGCCTGGCGGACTTCTTCCGCCCGGAGGAGTCCGGCGAGACCGATGTCGTGGGCCTGCAGGTCGTCACGGTCGGCTCACGGATCGGCGAGGCCACCGCCGAGCTGTTCGAGGCAAACGCCTACCGCGACTACCTGGAACTCCACGGCCTGTCCGTCCAGCTCGCCGAAGCCCTCGCCGAGTACTGGCACGCCCGCGTCCGCTCCGAGCTCGGCTTCGCCGGCGAGGACCCGACCGACGTCGAGGACATGTTCGCGCTCAAGTACCGCGGTGCGCGCTTCTCACTCGGCTACGGTGCCTGCCCCGACCTGGAGGACCGGGCGAAGATCGCCGAGCTGCTCCAGCCGGAGCGGATCGGCGTCCACCTCTCCGAGGAGTTCCAGCTCCACCCCGAGCAGTCCACCGACGCGATCGTCATTCACCACCCCGAGGCGAAGTACTTCAACGCCCGGTAGCGCCGCCCGGGCATTGCTGTCGCGCACGTCGAGCGGACACGTCGTACACTGGTCGGTCCAGCGCAGGCCGGTTGGCCTTCCCTCCTGGGAAGGCCACCGGCCTTCTCGTCCCTCTTGGAGGTGTGCCCGGATGACCAGTACGGTTCCCGCGCCCGTAACCCGTACGGCCGACGGCTCCGCCCTCCAGGCCGTGCTGCTCGACATGGACGGCACCCTGGTGGACACCGAGGGCTTCTGGTGGGACGCCGAAGTGGAGGTCTTCGCCGATCTCGGGCACACCCTCGACGAGACCTGGCGCGACATCGTGGTGGGCGGCCCGATGACCCGCAGCGCCGGCTACCTCATCCAGGCGACCGGTGCCGACATCACCCTCACCGAGCTGACCGTACTGCTCAACGACCGCTTCGAGGAGCGCATCGGGCACAGCCTGCCCATGATGCCCGGCGCCGAGCGGCTGCTCACCGAGCTGGCCGCGCACAACATCCCCACCGCCCTGGTGTCCGCCTCGCACCGGCGGATCATCGACCGGGTCCTCGGATCGCTGGGTACCCACCGCTTCGCGCTGACCGTCGCCGGTGACGAGGTGGCGCGTACCAAGCCGCACCCCGACCCGTACCTGCTGGCCGCCGAGGGCCTGGGCGCCCACCCCGCGCGCTGCGCGGTCATCGAGGACACGGCCACCGGCGTGGCCGCCGCCGAGGCGGCCGGCTGCCGGGTAGTGGCGGTGCCGTCGGTCGCGCCCATCGCGCCGGCGCCGGGCCGGACGGTCGTCCGGTCCCTCGAAGACGTGGATCTCCCTTTCCTGAGAACTCTGATCACGCGATTGAACTGACCTCTTCACGCTGCGTACAACACGGAATGGGGCCGAAACTCCCTGCTCCGGCGCGTGCATTTTCCGTGAGTGCGTGGTGGCTGAATACATTGCCCGCGGCGCGGATCTCGCGAGTGAGCTTGGTCACCTCTCTGCCCCTTGGTGGGCGGGTTGAGGCGGTGCGTCCGCTTCCCTTGTGTCCGGATTGATGGAGCCGTGTACGAATCCTGCCGCGGCCCCGCATCGGCGCGCTGTTCCCATTGACCACCCAGGGATTACGCGTCAAGTCCAGCCAGTTCCAGCTTTCCTGGCCATGCCCACTAATGTCGTCGCGAGAACTCCGCCGCAACCTTCGTGTCCTCAGCACGCACCCCGTAACTGAGGTCACTGGACCGATCGTTTTGTACCCGGCCCGATCGCTTCGCCCCTACCCCGGGCGGCTGCCGCGGAGTGGAAGCAACCGCTGTACGCAAGTGCCGGATGAGGGAGAACTCCGAGGATGAACCGCAAGACTCTGGTGCTGCCGGCTGTGGCCGGCCTGCTCGCCCCCGTGCTCGCCGCGTGCGGCAGCACGACCAGCGGGGGAGAGGGCGGCGACGGGATCGTCGTCGGTACCACGGACCGGTTCGAGGCCGCGCAGGACGCACCCGCCCCCTTCGACCCCGCCTACGCGTACGACGCCGGCGCCTGGAACGTACTGCGCCAGACCGTCCAGACGCTGATGCACGTCCCGCGCGGCGGCGGCGCGCCGAAGCCCGAGGCCGCCCAGGAATGCCTCTTCACGGACAAGGGCAACGAGAGCTACCGCTGCACCCTGCGCAGCGGGCTGAAGTTCGCCAACGGTGACGACCTCACCGCCGAGGACGTGAAGTTCTCGATCGACCGTGTGCTGACCATCGACGACGACAACGGTCCGATCACCCTGCTGTCCAACATCGACACCGTGGAGACCAACGGTGACGACGAGGTCGTCTTCCACCTCAAGACCCCGGACGCCACCTTCCCGTACAAGCTGTCCACGCCGGCCGCCGGCATCGTCAACAGCGCCACGTACGACGCGAACAGGCTCCGCGACGGATTCGAGGTCGACGGCTCCGGTCCCTACACCGTCAGGCCCGAGGTCAAGGACAACCAGCTCGTCAGGGCCGTCTTCTCCAAGAACCCGTACTACAAGGGCGACTTGAAGCTGCAGAACGACAAGGTCGAGCTGCGCACCTATCCGGACTCCGACGAGATGGGCAAGGCGCTGGAGGCCGGAGACATCGACATGATGTCCCGCACCATGTCGCCCGAGCAGATCGAGCAACTGTCGGCGTCCCCGGCCAAGGGCGTCGAACTCGTCGAGATGCCGGGTCTGGAGATCCGCTACCTCGCCTTCAACACCGCGGACCCCTCGGTGAAGGACAAGGCGGTCCGGCAGGCCATGGCAGCCGCCGTCAACCGCAACGAACTCACCTCCAGGGTCTACGGATCGACGGCCGAGCCGCTCTACTCGCTCGTTCCCTCCAGCATCCCCGGCCATGTGAACTCGTTCTTCAACAAGTACGGCGACGCCAACACCGCCGGCGCCCGTTCCATCCTGCGCGCCGCCGACATCAAGACCCCGGTGAAGCTGACGCTGCACTACACGACGGACCACTACGGCTCCGGTACGGCCAAGGAGTTCGAGGCGCTCGCGAAGCAGCTGAACTCCACCAAGCTCTTCGACATCAGCGTCAAGGGCACCGAGTGGTCGAAGTTCCGTCCCGCCCAGAAGCGCGGCCAGTACGCCGTCTACGGCCTCGGCTGGTTCCCCGACTTCCCGGACCCCGACAACTACGTCGCGCCCTTCCTGGACAAGGACAACTTCCTGGGCACGCCGTACGTGAGCAACGAGGTCCGCGACAAGCTGATCCCGGCCTCGCGGCGCGAGGCCGACCGGGGCGCGGCCGGAAAGACCTTCGCAAAGATCCAGGACATCGTCGCCGAGGACGTGCCCGTGCTGCCGCTGTGGCAGGGCAAGCAGTACGTCGGCGCGCGCGACGACATCACCGGGGTGGAGTGGTCGGTCAACTCCTCCGCGGACCTTCAGCTGTGGGAGCTCGGCCGTGGTGTGAGCGGCTGATCTCCGCAGAACCCGGTAGCGGGCACCACGCGCCGGGAGGCAACTCAGTGAGACAGTGAGGCACGTTCGCGTGAAAAGGCGTAACCAGTGGTTGGCGGCCCCGCTCGGAGCGGGACTCGCAGCCGGTTTGCTCAGCGGTTGCGGTGCGCAGGAGGGGGCTTCCGGGGGCACCGGTGATTCGGTGGTCATGGGAATGTCCGACGATGTTGCGGCCACGGATCCGGCCTCGGGCTACGACCCGGGCTCCTGGCTGTTGTTCAACAACGTCTTCCAGTCCCTGCTGAGCTTCCCCAAGGGGAGCACGGTGCCGCAGCCCGATGCGGCCGAGAAGTGCACCTTCGAGGGCAGCGGCAGCAAGGTCTACCGGTGCACCCTGCGGGACGGGCAGAAGTTCAGCAACGGGAACAGCCTCACCTCGAAGGACGTCAAGTTCTCCTTCGAGCGCACACTCAAGATCGACGACGAGAACGGCCCGGCCGTCATGCTCGCCTCGATCGGCACGATCGACACGCCGGACGAGAAGACCGTGGTCTTCCGCCTCAAGGTGCCCGACGCGACCTTCCCCAGCAAGATCGCGTCCGGTGCCGGATCCATCGTCGACCACCGCGAGTACAGCGCCGACAAGCTGCGCACGGACAGCAAGGCGGTCGGCTCCGGCGTCTACAAGCTGGACTCCTTCGACGACGAGAAGGCCACCTTCTCGGTCAACCCCGACTACCAGGGCACGGCCAAGGCCCAGAACTCCGGCATGACGCTGCGGTTCTTCGACGACGACCAGGCGGCCCTCAAGGAGGCGCTGCAGAAGGGCGATGTGGACATCGCCTACCGCGGTCTCGCCGCACAGGACATCGCCGGACTCGGCGACCAGAGCGGCAAGACCGGCCTCGATGTCGTCGAGGGCAACGGAGCCGAGGTGCAGCACCTCGTCTTCAACATGAACGACCCGGTCGCCGGCGAACTCGGCGTACGCAAGGCCATCGCCTACCTCGTCGACCGCGAGGCCCTGGTCAGCGAGGTCTACAACGGCACCGCGTCGCCGCTCTACTCCATCGTCCCGGCCGGAATCGCCGCCCACAACACGGCATTCTTCGACCGGTACGGTGGCACCCCGCAGCCCGAAAAGGCCCGCCAGGCCCTGCGCAAGGCCGGCTTCACGGACAAGGTGAAGCTCACCCTGTGGACCACCCCGTCCCGCTACGGGCCGGCGGCGGGCCAGGAGTTCCAGGCCATCGCGAAGCAGCTGAACGACAGCGGGCTCTTCGACGCCGATGTGAAGTCCGTCGAGTTCGACCAGTACGAGAAGGACATCGCCGACGGCAAGTACGGCGTGTACCTCAAGGGCTGGATCCCGGACTACCCGGACCCGGACAACTTCACCCAGCCGTTCTTCGGCGAGGGCAACGTGCTGTCCAACAACTACGAGAACGGCACCATCACCGACGACATCATCCCGGCCACCTCCGCGATGTCCGACCGCGCCGCCACCGAGGAGGACTTCGGCAGGCTGCAGAACCTGGTCGCCGAGGAGCTGCCGATCCTGCCGCTGTGGCAGGGCAAGCAGTACGTGGTGGCCCGCGAGAACGTCACGGGCCTCCAGTGGTCGCTGGACGCCTCGACGGTCTTCCGGTTCTGGGAGATCAGCAAGGGCATCAGCAAGGGCTGACCGGCCGTCAACGGCCGCGCCCCGGCGTCACTGTGCGCCGGGGCGCACCAGTCCGCTCTCGTACGCGTAAACCGCCGCCTGCACCCGGTCGCGCAGCCCCAGCTTCGTCAGCACATGCCCGACATGCGTCTTGACCGTCGTCTCGCTGACGAAGAGATCGGCGGCGATCTCCGCGTTCGACAGGCCGCGCGCGACCAGCTTGAGCACCTCCACCTCGCGCTCGGTCAGCGTGTGCAGCGTGTCCGGCACCGGGTCCTCGCCGGACGGCAGATGGCTCGCGTACTTGTCGAGCAGCCGGCGGGTGATGCTCGGCGCGAGCATCGCCTCGCCGGCGGCGACCACCCGGATCGCCTGCACCAGCTCATTGGCCGGAGCGTCCTTCAGCAGGAACCCGCTGGCCCCGGCGCGCAGCGCCTCCACGACGTACTCGTCGAGATCGAAAGTCGTCAGCACCAGCACCTTGGCCGGGCCGTCCCGGCCGGGCCCGGTGATCTGGCGTGTCGCCTCCACCCCGTCCATCCGCGGCATACGGATGTCCATCAGCACGACATCCGGCTGCAGGGCCCGCACCTGGTCGAGAGCCTGCAGGCCGTCCCCGGCCTCGCCGACGACCGCGAGGTCCTGCTCCGCCTCCAGGATCATCCGGAAACCGGTACGCAGGAGAGGCTGGTCGTCGACCAGTAGGACGCGGATGGCCACGGGAACTCCTTAGCTAGACCGGCCCCATTCTGCCCTGACCCCCCGCCCCGCCCGCCGCCGGACCCCGGCCGGGGGCCGCGCTGTGCCGTCAGGGGGCCGGATTCCGCGGCGTGATCGTCAACGGGCTGTGTCTTCCCGGGGGGCAACCCCCGGACCCCCGGCCGGGGGCCGCGCTGTGCCGTCAGGGGGCCGGATTCCGCGGCGTGATCGTCAACGGGCTGTGTCTTCCCGGGGGGCAACCCCCGGACCCCCGGCCGGGGGCCGCGCTGTGCCGTCAGGGGGCCGGATTCCGCGGCGTGATCGTCAACGGGTACACCGGGGGCGTGCCGCCGAACTCCGGGCAGTGGGCCTGGTGGTCGCACCAGCCGCAGAGTTTCGTCGGCCGGGGCCGCCACTCACCCGTCTCGGTCGCCTCCTTGATCGCGTCCCACAGAGCGAGCAGCTTGCGCTCCACCCGCTCCAGATCGGCCACCACCGGGTCGTACGTCAGGACATCGCCGCTGCCGAGATACACCAGCTGCAGCCGGCGCGGGACGACCGCCTTCAGCCGCCACACCACCAGCGCGTAGAATTTCATCTGGAACAGCGCACCCTCCGCGTACTCCGGACGCGGAGCCTTGCCCGTCTTGTAGTCGACGATCCGCACCTCACCGGTGGGCGCCACATCGACCCGGTCGATGATCCCGCGCAACCGCAGCCCCGACTCCAGCTCCGTCTCGACGAACAGCTCCCGCTCCGCCGGCTCCAGCCTCGTCGGATCCTCCAGCGAGAACCACCGCTCGACGAGCTCCTCCGCCTCCGAGAGCCACCGCCCGAGCCGCTCCCCCTCGGAATCCTCGGCGAACAGCTCCGTCAGCTCCGGCCGCGACTCCAGCAGCCGGTCCCACTGGCCGGGCACCATCGCCCGCGCCCGCGGCGCCGTACGCTCCACCGCCGGGTCGTCGAAGAGCCGCTCCAGCACCGCGTGCACCAACGTGCCCCGCGTCGCCGCCGCACTCGGCTTCTCGGGCAGCTTGTCGATCACCCGGAACCGGTAGAGCAGCGGGCACTGCATGAAGTCGCTCGCCCGGGAAGGAGAGAGCGACGTGGGCCGCGCGGCGTCGGCCGGTTCGGTGCCGGTGGTCGTACTCATGACTCAGACCCTACGACCCGCCACTGACAGTGCTCCGCATACCATCGACGACAGACCCCCTCGCACTGCATGATCGTGGGATCACACCATGCAACAGTGGGGGACGCTTCCGACAGAGGGGACACCGTGGACGAGAGCGGCGACGGCGGACGGCCGCGGTCCGGCGGCGGGGGAGCCAGTCCCGGCTCCCCGCCCGGAGACAGCAAGCCGCAGCGCACGCGACGCGAATCCGGTGGCGGCCTCCTCATGGGCCGTCCCTTCGGCGTGCCGGTGTACGTCGCCCCCAGCTGGTTCCTCGTGGCGGCGCTCATCACCTGGGTCTTCGGCGGCCAACTCGAGCGCGTCCTGCCCGAACTCGGCAGCGCCCGTTATCTGGTCTCCCTCTTCTTCGCCGTCGCCTTCTACGCCTCCGTACTCGTCCACGAACTGGCCCACACGGTCGCCGCCCTGCGCTTCAAGCTGCCGGTGCGCCGGATCCAGCTCCAGTTCTTCGGCGGAGTCTCCGAGATCGAGAAGGAGTCCGAGACACCCGGCCGTGAATTCGTCCTGGCCTTCGTCGGCCCGCTGCTCTCGCTCCTCCTGGCCGGTGCCTTCTACGCCGGAATGCAGGCCGTCGAACCGGGCACCGTGCCAGGCGTGCTGCTCGCCGGCCTGATGATCTCCAACCTCATCGTTGCCGCGTTCAACCTGCTGCCGGGCCTGCCGCTCGACGGCGGCCGGATGCTGCGGGCCGTCGTGTGGAAGATCACCGGCAAGCCGATGGCCGGCACCGTCGCCGCCGCCTGGGTTGGCCGCGCCCTCGCCGTCGCCGTACTCCTCGGCCTCCCGCTCCTCACCCACACCGGCCTCCTCGGGAACCCCACCGAAGAGATCGGCGGCATGGACACCGTCACCGACGCGCTCCTCGCCGCCATCCTCGCCGCGATCATCTGGACCGGAGCGGGCAACAGCCTGCGCATGGCCCGGCTGCGCGAGCACCTCCCGGGGCTGCGCGCCCGCACCCTCACCCGGCGGGCCGTCCCGGTGGAGTCCCACACCCCCCTCTCCGAGGCACTGCGCCGCGCCAACGAGGCCGGCGCCCGCGCCCTGGTCGTCGTCGACGGGCTCGGCGACCCCACCGGCCTGGTACGCGAGGCAGCCATCGCGGGAGTCCCCGAACACCGCCGCCCCTGGGTCGCGGTGAGCGGCCTCGCCCAGGACATCAAGGACGGCATGAAGGTCTCGGCCGAACTGGCCGGCGAAGCACTCCTCGACACCCTGCGCGCAACCCCGGCCACCGAGTACCTCGTGGTCGAGGAGACGGGCGAGATCTACGGCGTCCTCTCCACCGCCGACGTCGAAAGGGCCTTCGTCCAAGCCATGGCGCGGCCCTCCTCATAAGGGGCTCGGTTCGCCTCCGGGGCGCTTCGGCTCACTCGCCGGGGGCAGCGTGAACCTGCACCCTGCGGGGCCGGTAGGCTGTTCACATGTCCGAACCGACCGGTGCCGCCCGCCGACGCGGGCCCTTCAAGGTCGGGGACCAGGTCCAGCTCACCGACCCCAAGGGACGCCACTACACGTTCACGCTCGAAGCCGGGAAGAATTTTCACACCCACAAGGGTTCCTTCCCGCACGACGAGCTGATCGGTGCTCCCGAGGGCAGTGTTGTCCGAACCACGGGAAACGTCGCCTACCTCGCGCTGCGCCCCCTGCTCCCCGACTACGTCCTCTCCATGCCCCGCGGCGCCGCCGTGGTCTACCCCAAGGACGCGGGCCAGATCCTGGCCTTCGCCGACATCTTCCCCGGCGCCCGCGTCGTGGAGGCGGGGGTCGGCTCCGGGTCGCTCAGCAGCTTCCTGCTGCGGGCCATCGGCGACCAGGGCATGCTGCACAGCTACGAGCGCCGGGAGGACTTCGCCGAGATCGCCACCCAGAACGTGGAGCGCTACTTCGGCGGCCCCCACCCCGCGTGGCAGCTCACGGTCGGCGACCTCCAGGACAACCTGTCGGACACCGATGTCGACCGCGTGATCCTGGATATGCTCGCCCCCTGGGAATGCCTCGATGCCGTCTCCAAGGCGCTCGTGCCGGGCGGCATCCTCTGCGCGTACGTCGCGACCACCACCCAGCTCGCCCGCACCGTGGAGGCGATCCGCGAGATCGGCTGCTTCGCCGAGCCGCAGCCGTGGGAGTCGATGATCCGCAACTGGCACGTCGAAGGCCTGGCCGTCCGCCCGGACCACCGGATGATCGGCCACACAGGCTTCCTCGTCACCGCCCGCCGCCTCGCCGACGGCGTGGAGCCCCCGCTGCGCCGCCGCCGGCCCGCCAAGGGCGCGTACGGCGAGGACTACACCGGCCCCGGCAGTGAGAGCGGGTCCGCCTCGCGAGGCTGACACCCGCCGCAAGTCTCCAACGTACGAACGCCGCCGCCCAGTTCCCGCACCTCACAGGGGAACTGGGCGGCGGCGCCTTTTCGTTGGCCCATTCGTTGGCCCAGCGGATTCGCGGAATTACGGACCCCGTCGTTCCGCCCCGGTGTGACGTGTGGCACGATGCTGGCCACCCCCAGCACCGCCGCACCACAGGAGACACTCCGCGTGCAGACCTCGGACGTCCCGGACCTGGCGCACACCCGCACCCGCCCGGCGCACTGGCTCGCCACTGCCACGGCGATGGCCGCGGTCGTCGCGGTCGCCGGCCTGCTCCAGCCCGACGACGCCACCGCGTCCCAGGCCGGCGGCCCGAGGACGGTCACGACAGCCGGGCCCGAGCTGCCCGCGCCCGATCCCGCCGCCGCGCCCGATCCCGCCAAGGTGGACTTCCCGCTCGACTGCGGTGGCGCGAAGGAGCTGGTGACCAAGCAGGGATCCGGCGACCTCGACGGTGACGGACGGCCGGAGAGCGTCGTCGTGGTCCGTTGCGAGGCCGGCTCGGGCACCCCGCCGAGCGGTGTCTACGTACTCGCGCGGCAGGCCGCACAGAGCTCCGCCGCCAGGATTGTGGCCACCCTGGTCGACCCGGCGGAGAAGTTGAGTGTGGGCGCCTTCGCGGTCCGTGACGGCACAGTCACCGCGACGCTCTTCGGCTATTCCTCGCAGGCGGTGCCGCGCTGCTGCCCGGACGAGCGCCGACAGGTCAAGTGGCGATGGGCGGACGGCAAGTTCCTACGGGCCGACCAAGCCCGCGCCTGAGCGGGCAGTGTGTGATCCGTCACTCGGCGTCAGGCCCGTAGACCTCGACCCTGTCCGAAACTCGCCGTACATGGATGCAGTCGCCCGGGCACTCCTTGGCGGAGTCCACCACATCCCGGAGAAGCGGCAGCGGCACGGGTGTTGTGGCCCCCGGATCCTGCAGCAGCTCGTCCTCGGCGCCCTTCACGTACGCCAGCCCGTCGATGTCCAGCTCGAAGACCTCGGGCGCGTACTGGGCGCAGATTCCGTCCCCGGTGCAGAGATCCTGGTCGATCCAGACCTCGAGCAGATCCCGGCCCTCGCCGACGCTGCCGCTGGGCGCCTCGTCCTGCACGGTCATATCTCCTGCCGTTCCCTGCGCTACGTGATCCAACCTGACGCAAGTCGCGCCAGCCCTGACGGGTGTTGAACGCTTCGACGATACAACCGGCCGCTTTCCGATGTTGAACGGTGGGTATTCCCCTGGCGTGAGGGAGTACGCAAGGGTGAAGATCGGACACACCCCTACCGTCTTTGTGATCTAGGGGTTTCAATCGCCACCTGCCCAGGTAGGGTCAGGAAGCGTCCAGCTCCCCTTGGAGGAGGTGAGGACCGTGGCAGCCCACGACGACGACATCAACCGCGGCATCCGGCCCGGGCGGGGGTCTGAGGACCCAGCCGGCCAGGTTGCCTATCTCGAGCAGGAAATCGCCGTCCTGCGACGAAAGCTCGCCGACTCTCCGCGGCACACGAGGATTCTCGAAGAGCGGATCATCGAGTTGCAGACGAACCTGGCCGGCGTGTCCGCTCAGAACGAGCGACTTGCCAATACGCTCCGTGAGGCCCGGGACCAGATCGTGGCCCTCAAGGAGGAGGTCGACCGGCTCGCACAGCCGCCGGCCGGCTTCGGTGTCTTCCTGCAGTCGAACGAGGACGGCACCGTCGACATCTTCACCGGGGGCCGCAAGCTCCGGGTGAACGTCAGCCCCAGCGTCGAGCCGGACGAGCTCAGGCGCGGCCAGGAGGTCATGCTCAACGAAGCGCTCAATGTGGTCGAGGCCATGGAGTACGAGCGCGCCGGGGACATCGTCACCCTCAAGGAGATCCTCGAGGACGGCGAGCGCGCCCTGGTGGTCGGGCACACCGACGAGGAAAGGGTGGTGAGGCTCGCCGAGCCCCTGCTGGACGTCATCATCCGCCCCGGCGACGCCCTGCTGCTCGAGCCCCGCTCCGGCTACGTCTACGAGGTCGTACCCAAGAGCGAGGTCGAGGAGCTCGTCCTCGAAGAGGTCCCGGACATCGACTACGACAAGATCGGCGGTCTGGGCAACCAGATCGAGATGATCCGCGACGCGGTCGAGCTGCCCTACCTCTACCCCGACCTCTTCAAGGAGCACGAACTGCGGCCGCCCAAGGGCGTGCTGCTCTACGGCCCCCCCGGCTGCGGCAAGACGCTGATCGCCAAAGCCGTGGCCAACTCCCTTGCCAAAAAGGTCGCCGAGGTGACCGGACAGCCCGCGGGGAAGAGCTACTTCCTCAACATCAAGGGCCCCGAGCTCCTCAACAAGTACGTCGGTGAGACCGAGCGGCACATCCGCCTCGTCTTCCAGCGTGCCCGGGAGAAGGCGAGCGAGGGCACCCCCGTGATCGTCTTCTTCGACGAGATGGAGTCGCTCTTCCGCACCCGCGGATCCGGAGTCAGCTCGGACGTGGAGAACACCATCGTCCCGCAGCTGCTCGCCGAGATCGACGGCGTGGAGGGCCTGGAGAACGTCATCGTCATCGGTGCCTCGAACCGCGAGGACATGATCGACCCGGCGATCCTGCGACCCGGCCGGCTCGACGTCAAGATCAAGATCGAGCGTCCGGACGCCGAGGCGGCGAGGGACATCTTCGCCAAGTACCTCAAGGCCTCGCTGCCCCTGCACGGCGACGACCTGACCGAGCACAGTGGAGACTCCGCCGCCACGGTGCACGGCATGATCCAGTCCGTCGTGGAGCAGATGTACGCCGAGACCGAGGAAAACCGCTTCCTCGAGGTCACGTACGCCAACGGCGACAAGGAAGTCCTTTACTTCAAGGACTTCAACTCGGGCGCGATGATCCAGAACATCGTGGACCGGGCCAAGAAGATGGCCATCAAGGCCTTCCTCGACCAAAACCAGAAGGGTCTGCGCGTCTCCCACCTCCTCCAGGCTTGCGTGGACGAGTTCAAGGAGAACGAGGACCTGCCCAACACGACAAACCCGGACGACTGGGCCAGGATCTCCGGAAAGAAGGGCGAGCGGATCGTATTCATCCGCACACTCGTCACCGGAAAGCAGGGCGCGGACACCGGACGCTCCATCGACACGGTGGCAAACACCGGTCAGTACCTGTAAATGTCAGGGCGGCTGCGGGTGCCCTCTCAGGGCATCCGCAGCCAACTGCTTTCAGGAGGCCGCAGGAGCTAGGGCAATGAATGAAATGATCTCCCCACCAGCGCAGAGGCGTTCTAGGCTCATCGGTACCGCCGAGTCGCGCAGTGCGGGGACGGGCACCGCACACGCACCGGAGAAACAGCGGTACTTGAGCGCCGCTCCCGGGTGGGAGCGCCGCCGGGCAAGGAGGGCCGCATGACCGTACGGCGAGTAATGGGAATCGAGACGGAGTACGGGATCTCCGTCCCCGGCCACCCGAACGCCAATGCCATGCTCACCTCATCCCAGATCGTCAACGCCTACGCGGCGGCGATGCACCGGGCGCGCCGCGCCCGCTGGGACTTCGAGGAGGAGAACCCGCTGCGGGACGCCCGCGGCTTCGACCTCGCCCGCGAGGCCGCCGACTCCAGCCAGCTCACCGACGAGGACATCGGCCTGGCCAATGTCATCCTCACCAACGGTGCGCGGCTGTACGTGGACCACGCGCACCCCGAATACAGCTCGCCGGAGGTGACCAACCCGCTCGATGCCGTCCTGTGGGACAAGGCCGGCGAACGGATCATGGCCGAGGCCGCCGAGCGCGCCGCGCAGCTGCCGGGCGCCCAGCCGATCCACCTCTACAAGAACAACACCGACAACAAGGGCGCCTCCTACGGCACGCACGAGAACTACCTGATGAAGCGGGAGACCCCCTTCTCGGACATCGTGCGGCACCTGACGCCGTTCTTCGTCTCCCGGCAGGTCGTCACCGGCGCGGGCCGGGTCGGCATCGGCCAGGACGGCCACGAACACGGCTTCCAGATCAGCCAGCGGGCCGACTACTTCGAAGTCGAGGTGGGCCTGGAGACCACCCTGAAGCGGCCCATCATCAACACCCGGGACGAGCCGCACTCGGACGCCGAGAAGTACCGCAGGCTGCACGTGATCATCGGCGACGCGAACCTCTCCGAGATCTCGACGTACCTGAAACTCGGCACCACCGCCCTGGTCCTGTCGATGATCGAGGACGGCTTCATCGCCGTGGACCTCGCGGTCGACCAGCCGGTGCGCACCCTGCACCAGGTCTCGCACGACCCCACGCTCAAGCACCTGGTCACCCTGCGCAGCGGCCGGACACTCACCGCAGTACAACTGCAGATGGAGTACTTCGAGCTGGCCCGCAAGTACGTCGAGGAGCGGTTCGGGGCGGACGCCGACGACCAGACCAGGGACGTCCTGATCCGCTGGGAGGACGTGCTGGGGCGGCTGGAGAGCGACCCCATGAGCCTCTCCGGCGAGCTGGACTGGATCGCCAAGCGGGAGCTACTGGAGGGCTACCGGCGCCGCGACAGCCTGGACTGGGACGCGGCCCGCCTCCACCTGGTCGACCTCCAGTACGCCGACGTACGGCCCGACAAGGGCCTGTACAACCGGCTGGCGGCCCGCGGCAAGGTGAAGCGGCTGCTGGACGAGCCGGCCGTGGAACGGGCCGAGACGAAGCCCCCGGAAGACACCCGGGCGTACTTCCGCGGCCGCTGCCTCGAGCAGTACGCGGACGACGTCGCGGCGGCCTCCTGGGACTCGGTCATCTTCGACCTGCCCGGCCGCGACTCGCTCCAGCGGGTCCCCACCCTGGAGCCGCTTCGCGGAACGCGTAACCACGTGAAGGAGCTGCTGGACCGCTGCCGGACGGCCGAGGACCTGGTCCGGGTCCTCTCCGGGGGCTGAAATGAGGCGCGGAAGGGAATCATGGAGATGGCTCCCGGACGTTGTACGGACTGTACGAAGTACGGGGCCGATGTCAGACCCTGTGGGTAGGGTCTGATCTTGGAGAGATCGATCTCGAATCGAGCGGGCGAACCGAGCGGGGTGAGGTAGAGATGGCGACCAAGGACACCGGCGGCGGACAGCAGAAGGCACAGCGCTCCACCGAGGAGGTCGAGGAGCAGGCGGCAGAGGCGCAGGCCGCTGAAGACCTCAAGGAGCGGCAGGAGAAGCTGTCGGACGACGTCGACTCGGTACTGGACGAGATTGACGATGTCCTCGAAGAGAATGCAGAGGACTTTGTGCGAAGCTTCGTTCAGAAGGGTGGGCAGTAGGGCCGGTTTCCCTTAGATTCGAAGGCTGGGGGGTGGGTGTCATGCCTGAGGCGCTGAAGCGCTGCTCGCGGTGCAAGGTTGAAATGCCGCGCGCAGCCTTCGCCAGTAACCGCTCAACTCCGGACGGATTGCAGGCGTACTGCAGAGACTGCTCCGCGCAGTACTACAAGCGGCGCCAGGAGGCGAAGGGGCGCGCGGTGCGGGTGAAGGTGCCCGTGCCGCGCGGACACAAGCGGTGCCCGCAATGCGGGGAGGTCAAGCCGCACTCGGAGTGGGAGCGGAACAAGACTTCTTCCGACGGCTGGTGCAGCTACTGCCGTGTCTGCCGGGCGCAGAATAATCGCGCGGGCTACTTCATGCGCACATACGGCATCACCGAGGCCCAGAGGGACGAGATGATCTCGTCCCAGATGGGCATCTGCTTGATCTGCTTATCTGCCCCGGCAGTACATGTGGATCACTGCCATGAGACGGGTAAGGTCCGTGGCGTACTGTGCTTCAACTGCAATTCGGCCATCGGCAAGTTGGGAGATGATCCCGACACTCTGCGTCGGGCCATCACTTATCTGGAAGGAATCGCGTGGAAGCCAACACTCGTAGCACCGGGCGTCTACCAGCTGCCTTCCTGACGCCGGGCTCGGCCTCGTTCATGGACTTTCTGTCCGACCACTCGCCCGAGATGCTTCCGGGCAAGCGGGTGCTGCCGCCCACCAAGGGCGTGATCGAGGCGCCGCACGGCACCACCATCGTCGCCGCGACGTTCCCCGGCGGAGTGGTGCTGGCCGGTGACCGCCGGGCCACCATGGGCAATATGATCGCGCAGCGCGACATCGAGAAGGTGTTCCCGGCCGACGAGTACTCCGCGGTGGGCATCGCGGGCACGGCCGGCCTCGCCGTCGAGATGGTCAAACTCTTCCAGCTGGAGCTGGAGCACTTCGAGAAGGTGGAGGGCGCCACCCTCTCCCTGGAGGGCAAGGCCAACCGGCTCTCCACGATGATCCGCGGCAATCTCGGCATGGCGATGCAGGGCCTGGCCGTCGTTCCGCTCTTCGCGGGCTGGGACGTGGACCGTGAGAAGGGCCGGATTTTCTCGTACGACGTCACGGGCGGCCGGTCGGAGGAGCACGGCTTCGCGGCCACCGGGTCCGGCTCGATCTTCGCGCGCGGCTCGATGAAGAAGCTGTACCGCGAGGACCTGACGGAGCAGCAGGCCACCACTCTGGTCGTACAGGCGCTGTACGACGCCGCAGACGACGATTCGGCGACCGGCGGTCCCGACATGGCCCGCCGTATCTACCCGATCGTCACCGTCATCACCGACGAGGGCTTCCGGAAGCTGACCGAGGCGGAATCCTCCGAACTCGCCCGCGCGATCACCGAGCGGCGCCTCGAACAGCCCGACGGCCCGCGTGCCGCGTTGCTCTGACGCGGACCGGGACATGCACTCGCCACTGACAGAAAGGGACGGATAGCCGGTGTCGACGCCGTTCTATGTCTCACCCCAGCAGGCCATGGCCGACCGGGCGGAGTACGCCCGGAAGGGCATCGCCCGCGGGCGGAGCCTTGTTGTGATGCAGTACGCCGACGGCATTGTGTTCGTCGGCGAGAACCCGTCCCGTGCGCTGCACAAGTTCAGCGAGATCTATGACCGGATCGGCTTCGCCGCGGCCGGCAAGTACAACGAGTACGAGAACCTCCGTATCGGCGGCGTCCGTTACGCGGATCTGCGCGGCTACACGTACGACCGTGACGATGTGACGGCGCGTGGACTGGCCAACGTCTACGCGCAGACGCTGGGCACCATCTTCTCCAGCGCCGCCGAGAAGCCGTACGAGGTGGAGCTGGTTGTCGCCGAGGTGGGCAGCGCGCCCGAGGGTGACCAGATCTACCGGTTGCCGCACGACGGATCGATCGTCGACGAGCACGGCTCGGTCGCGGTCGGCGGCAACGCCGAACAGATCAGCACGTTCCTCGACCAGCGCCACCGCGACGGGATGACGCTGGCGGAAGCGCTGCGGCTGGCCGTCCAGGCCCTGTCCAACCAGAGCAACGGCAGCGAGCGGGAGATCCCCGCGGAGCGGCTGGAGGTCGCGGTCCTGGACCGGACGCGGCCGCAGCAGCGGAAGTTCAAGCGCATCGTCGGACGTCAGCTGACCCGTCTGCTGGAGACGGAAGGCGCGACAACGGAACCGACCGAGGCCCCCTCGGACACCGAGGAGGAATAGCCCCCGGCCCCTTGCCGTGCCCCGGCCGCCCCGCGCGACCGGGGCACAGCCATGTCCGGCGCCCGGGCTCGCGTGCCCGATCGGTGTGCGGCCGGCCGCTGCGTGCCGCGCAGCCGCTGCACCCCGGCGCCGCGCTCAAACGGCGGTGTGCGTCCGGGCGTCCCGGGCCCGGTCTGCGCTGCGGCGCGAAGCTGCCGTACCTCGCCGGGGGCGGGCCTTGCCCTGCCACGCGGCGGAGCCGCTCAAGAACCGCTCAGTGCGCCCGCGGGGGTGGTGCCGTGGAGGCTCGGGGGATCAGTTCGACCGGTAGGTCGCCCGTTTGTGGGGGGCGGCCGTCCAGGACGGCGAGCAGTGCGCTCATACCGCGCTCGCCGACCTCTTCCGCGGGCAGCCGGACCGTGGTCAGCTCCGGCTCCACCGCCGTGGCGAGGGCCAGATCGTCGAAGCCGGTCACCGAGAGGTCGTCCGGGATCCGCAGGCCGAGCCGCCGGGCCGCCTTGCACGCGCCCGCGGCCAGGATGTCGTCGTCACAGATGACCGCCGTGGGCCGGGGACCGGGTGCGGACAGGGCCGCCTCGGCGGCCGTCCGGCCGCCGTCGACGGTGAGCGGTGCGGGGGCGGTGCGTACGACGGTGCCGGATGCCTTGCCCAGCGCCCCGGCCAGGGCCCGGGCCCGTACCTCGAAGGTCCAGGACTCCACGGCCGAGGCGAGATGGACGAAGCGCCGGTGGCCGAGGCCGAGCAGATGGTCCGTCACCTGCCGCATCCCGTCGGCCATGTCGAGGTTCACCAGCGCCGCGGCCTCCGTGCCGGCAGGGTCGCTGTCGAGCATCACCAGGGGCAGATCGGCGCCCCGGATCGCGCCGAGCGCGCCGGCCGCCATTGACGAGGCGATGACGCCGTCCAGGGCGGCCCGCGCCGAGGCGAAGGGGTCGCGGGCGGGCCCCACGCCCTCGGGCCAGAGGTAGAGCACCACGCCGAAGTCGTGTTCGGCGGCGACCCGCGCCGCGCCGGTGTAGACGCGGGCGAAGAACTCGTTGGTGAGCGCCGGTACGACCAGCAGCGCGGTGCGTGTGCGGCCCAGCCGGAGGTTGCGGGCCGCGAGGTTGGGCCGGTAGCCCAGCTCCTGGGCGGCGTCCCGCACCAGGCCTGCCGTGCGCTGCGAGACGCGCCCCCGCCACTTGTCGCCGAGGACCAGCGAGACGGTCGCCTGCGAGACCCCGGCGGCCTGTGCCACATCACGGCTGGTGGGCCTCGTCACTGGTGCCTCCGGGGTAGACCTGCGGACAGCGCACATGGTACGTATGGACCAGTACGTTATACGTAAAACCTCGGCTGGAGTCGGGGCGGAAGGGACGGCACATGGCCGCGGGATACGCGGAGCTCCTCAGGACCCGGCATGCGGCGCGGCTGCTCGCCGGCACCCTCGTGGGCCGGCTGCCGAACGCCACCGCCCATATCGCGATCGTGCTCTTCACCCGGGCCGAGGGCGGCAGCTACACCCTCGCCGGAGCCCTCGCCGCCGTGTACGGGCTGGCCACCGCCGTCGGCCAGCCGCTGCTCGGCCGGACCGTGGACCTCTTCGGCCAGCCGCGTGTCCAGCTGCCGGCCGCCGTCGTCTCGGCCCTGGGAATGGCGCTGCTCGCCCTCATCGGCACCGATTCCCTCCCGGTGGCCTTCGGGGCCGTTGCCGTCGCGGGCCTCTTCACACCGCCCCTGGAGGGCGGTCTACGGGCCCTCTGGCCCAGCGTGCTGAAGCGCGAGGACCGGGTGCACGCCGCGTACGCGCTGGACGCGGTCGCCCAGGAGATCATGTTCACGGTCGGTCCACTGCTGGTCACGCTGCTCGTCTCACTGTGGTCGCCGGGCGCCGCGCTGCTGGTCATCAATGCGATCGGGGTACTCGGCGCGCTGTCCGTGGTCGTTTCGGAGCCGTCCCGCGCCTGGCGCTCCGCGCCTCGTGAGGCGCACTGGCTGGGGGCCCTGCGCTCGCCGGGCCTCCTCGCCCTGCTGGGCTCGTTCTTCTTCGTGGGCGTCGCCCTCGGCTCGATCACCGTCGCCGGCGTCGCGTACGCCGACGACCACGGCAACGAGTCGGTGTACGGCTGGCTGATGGCGGCCCTCGGGCTCGGTGCGCTGATCGGCGGCGTGGTGTACGGCGCCCGGCAGTGGGCAGGCGCCCCCGAGCGGCGGCTGACGGCCATCGTGGCGCTGCTCGCGCTGGGCTATCTGCCGCTGATGCTGACTCCGGACGTGGTCGTCATGACCTTGCTCGCGGCCGTCGCCGGTGTGTTCCTCGCGCCGGCCATCGCGTGCGCCTTCATCGTGGTCGACCGGCACGCCCCGAGCGGTACGGTGACCGAGGCGTTCTCCTGGCTGGTGACCACCTTCGGGGTGGGCGCCGCCCTCGGTACGGCCGCCGCGGGCCCGGCCGTGGAACTCGGCGGGACCGCCGTGAGCTTCGCCGTGGCGGGTGCCGGAGGAGTCAGCGCGCTACTGGTTCTGATGGCCACTCAGCCGGTCCTCGCAGCTCCCGCGCATCGCGGCGGTGAAAAGAACTCATCGGAAAATGATCGAAACGGTGCCGTCGAACCCGGTTTCAGAGCAGGGCATCAGGCGTAATGTTCAGTCATGGACCGCCGCATTTTCGGGCTGGAGAACGAGTACGGCGTCACGTGCACGTTCAGGGGACAGCGCCGACTGTCTCCTGACGAAGTGGCGCGCTACCTCTTCCGCCGTGTTGTGTCATGGGGCCGCAGCAGCAACGTCTTCCTGCGGAACGGCGCCCGCCTGTACCTCGACGTGGGATCGCATCCGGAATACGCAACTCCCGAATGCGACAACGTGACCGAACTGGTCACCCACGACAAGGCCGGCGAGCGCATCCTCGAGGGCCTGCTCGTCGACGCCGAACGCCGCCTGCACGAGGAGGGAATCGCAGGCGACGTCTATCTCTTCAAGAACAACACCGACTCGGCGGGAAACTCCTACGGCTGCCACGAGAACTATCTGGTCGCCCGGCACGGAGAGTTCTCCCGGCTCGCGGACATCCTGATCCCCTTCCTGGTCACCCGGCAGCTGCTGTGCGGCGCGGGCAAGGTACTGCAGACCCCCCGGGGCGCGGTCTACTGCGTCAGCCAGCGTGCCGAGCACATCTGGGAGGGGGTCAGCTCCGCCACCACCCGCTCCCGGCCGATCATCAACACCCGGGACGAGCCGCACGCGGACGCCGAGCGCTACCGCCGGCTCCACGTCATCGTCGGCGACTCCAACATGTCCGAGACCACCATGCTCCTCAAGGTCGGCGCCACCGACCTGGTGCTGCGCATGATCGAGGCGGGCACGGTGATGCGCGACCTGACCCTGGAGAACCCGATCCGGGCGATCCGCGAGGTCAGCCACGACCTCACCGGACAGCGCAAGGTGCGCCTGGCCAGCGGACGCGAGGCATCCGCTCTCGAGGTCCAGCGGGAGTACTACGAGAAGGCGGTGGACTTCGTCGACCGCCGGGGCATCCGTACGGGTACGGTCGAGCAGGTCCTCGAACTCTGGGGCCGCACCCTGGACGCGATCGAGGCAGAGGATCTCGACCGGATCGGCACCGAGATCGACTGGGTGATGAAATACAAGCTCATCGAGCGGTACCGGGCCAAGCACAACATGACGATGTCGCATCCGCGGGTCGCCCAGATAGACCTCGCGTACCACGACATCCACCGCCGCCGCGGGCTCTACTACCTGCTGGAGAGGAAGGGCCAAGCCGCCCGGATCTGCAACGACTTGAAGATCTTCGAAGGCAAGTCGGTGCCGCCGCAGACCACTCGGGCGCGACTGCGGGGTGACTTCATCCGGCGGGCCCAGGAGCAGCGCCGGGACTTCACCGTCGACTGGGTGCACCTCAAGCTCAACGACCAGGCGCAGCGCACCGTGCTGTGCAAGGACCCCTTCCGGTCGGTCGACGACCGGGTGGAGAAGCTGATCGCCGGCATGTGACAGCCGGGGCGGAACGGAACGCGAGGCGCCGTACGTTTCACGTACGGCGCCTCGCGCACGTCGTAGAGTGGCGCGCACGCCAACAGCAAGATCTACCCCCCAACCAGATAGAGGCTTTCCGTGCGCCGTCGCTCCCTCCTCCTCGCCGTGCCCGCCGGGCTGCTCACGCTCGCGGGCTGCGGCGACGACAAGTCCGACAAGGCCAAGACCGACTCCAGCCCGACGCCCTCGGCGGCCCCCACGGGGAAGATCGTCGACGGCCCGCTGCCTGCGGTCACGGCCGGTACGAAGTTCGGTGAGAAGCCGACCATCGCCAAGGGGTCCGGAAAGCCGTCCACGGATCTCGCGGTCAAGACGCTGATCGAGGGCAAGGGCGCCACGGTTGCCAAGGGTGACAAGCTGCAGTTCAACTACCTGGGCCAGATCTGGGACACCGCGAAGGTCTTCGACAACTCCTTCGACCGCGGCAAGGCGGCCCTCTACCCGATCGGCGTCGGCCAGCTCATCCCCGGCTGGGACCAGGCACTGGTGGGCAAGAAGGTCGGCAGCCGCGTGGAGCTGGCGGTGCCGCCGGCGCTCGGTTACGGCAGCCAGGGCAACCCGCAGGGCGGGATCAAGGGCACCGACACGCTCGTCTTCGTGGTCGACGTCGTGGGCACCTTCAGCGGCAAGAGCTCGGCCGACGGCAAGGAGGTCGCGCAGGACAACATCGATCTTCCCAAGGTCGGCACCAACACGGACGGCAACGCGCCCTCGATCGACGTCCCGAAGAAGGACGCGCCCAAGAAGCTCGTCTCCAGCTATGTCCTGGAGGGCGACGGCGCGGAGGTCAAGGCCACGGACACGCTGCTCCTGCAGTACAAGGGCGTCCTCTGGGACGGCGGCAAGGAGTTCGACTCCACCTACAAGCGCGAGGAGCTGGCCGAGTTCCCGCTGCAGCAGCTGATCAAGGGCTGGCAGCAGGGGCTTGCGGGCAAGAAGGTCGGCAGCCGCGTCATGCTCGTGGTGCCGCCGGAGCTGGGCTACGGCGACAAGGCCTCGGAGGGCATTCCGGCCAACTCGACGCTGGTCTTCTCGCTCGACATCCTTGCTGTTCTGTAAGACTGTCCGGGTTGCCCGTACGTCAGTGAACAAGGAGCAATTTCCGTGAGCATCGAGAAGCCCGAGATCGACTTCCCGGGCGGCGAGCCGCCGGCCGACCTGGAGATCAAGGACATCTGGGAGGGTGACGGCCCGGAGGCCAAGGCCGGCGACACCGTCTCCGTCCACTACGTGGGTGTGGCCTTCTCCACCGGCGAGGAGTTCGACTCCAGCTGGAACCGCGGCACCCCGCTGAAGTTCCAGCTCGGTGTCGGCCAGGTCATCCAGGGCTGGGACAAGGGCGTGCAGGGCATGAAGGTCGGCGGGCGCCGCCAGCTGATCATCCCCGCGCACCTCGCGTACGGAGACCGTGGCGCGGGCGACCGGATCAAGCCGGGCGAGACGCTGATCTTCGTCTGCGACCTGGTCGGCGTCTGATCCACACGCCGTAGCCGTGCCGCAGCACACCGAGGGCCCATGCCGGGAAGGCATGGGCCCTCGGGCCGCCGGACTCCGCTTTGCCGCGACACTCCGGAGCGGTACGGTCAACGGGCAGTACTGATACGAACAGAAGAGGTGTAGGGCGTCGATGGCCATTGCCAAGGCCGAGCGGCTGATGAATCTGGCGCTGTGCCTGCTCGGGACGCGGCGCCCGCTCAGCAAGCGCGAGCTGAGGGGGTCCATCGAGGCCTACCTGGAGGCCGGCTCCGACGACTCCTTCAACCGGATGTTCGAGCGGGACAAGGACGATCTCCGCGAACTCGGCCTGGTCATCGAGACGGTGGAGAACCTCGACGGCGAGATCGGATACCTCGCCCGCCGTGACAGCAACCGGCTGCCGCCCGTCGCCCTGGACGCCGAGGAGGCCGCGGCCCTCGGCCTCGCGGCCAAGGTGTGGCAGCAGGCGAGGCTCGCCGGCGCGGCCAGCGGCGCGCTGCAGAAGTTGCGTGCGGCCGGGATGCCCGAGGCCGGAGATCCTTACGAGGGACAGCACAGCGCCATCGAGCCGCGGATCCCCGTGCACGAAGCCGCCTTTGAGCCGCTGATGCTGGCCTGCCGCGACCGCCGGCCGGTCGTCTTCGACTACCGCAAGGCCAATGCCGCACGTCCCGAGCAGCGGCACGTCGAGCCCTGGACGCTGGAGTGCTGGCGCGGCCACTGGTATCTGGCCGGCTGGGACCGGGAACGGGGCGCCGAGCGGGTGTTCCGGCTGTCCCGGATCAGCGGCCGGGTCCGCTCGCGGGCCGGGGCTTTCACCGCGCCCGTTCCGGACGTCTCCACCGTCCGCGAGACCGTCGAGAGCTGGGCGGGCGAGACCGCCACCCGCACCGCGGTGATCCGGCTGCGCTCGGGCGCCGGCTACCCGCTGCGCGCGAGGGCGACCGCCGGCCGGGAACTCGGTGACGGGTGGGAGGAGTTGGAGATTCCGTACGGCCACGGGCTGGACGCCTGGCTCGTCGAGTTCGGGCCGGACGTGGTCGTACTGGAGCCCGCGGATCTGCGGGCAGATGTCGTGGACCGGCTGCGCGCCGTGGCCAAGGGCTGAGGGGACGGGCACAAGCATGGCTGCGAACGCGATTGACCAGACCCGCCGGATGCTCTCTCTGGTGACGTACCTGCGGGAGCGCCCCGGCGCGCGCGTGGGAGACGTCGCCCGTGCCTTCGGGATCACCGAGGACGAGCTGATCTCCGACCTCGACGTCCTGCCGATGTGCGGGACGAGCTTCCGCGGCGGCGACCTCCTCGACATCGACACCGACGGCGAACGCATCTGGTGGCACAACCCGGACGATGTCGCGGAACCGCTGCGGCTCGCCGCCGACGAGGCCACCGCTCTGCTGGTGGCCGCCCGGGCGGTGGCCACCCTCCCCGGCCTGCGTGCGAGCGACCGCGACGCGCTGCTGCGCGCCACTGCCAAGCTGGAGGCCGCGGCGGGTGAGGCGGCGGGCGCCAGTTCCAGGCTCTCGGTGACCTTTGAGTCCGAGGGCGGGGTCTTCGCCGAGGTGGACCGGGCGATCTCCGAGGGGCGCCGGCTGTGGCTGCGCTACTACTCGCCCGCCCGGGACGAGCTCACCGAGCGGGAGGTCGACCCGATCCGGCTGTTCGCGGTGGGCCACACGTATATGGAGGCGTGGTGCCGGCTCTCCGAGGCGCGGCGCACCTTCCGGCTGGACCGGGTGGCGGAGATCAGGCTGCTCGACGAACGCTCCGAGCCGCCGGCCATCGAGCCGCGCGACCTCTCGGAGGGCCTGGTGCAGCCCGCGGCGGAGGACCCCGAGGTCGTCGTCGTGGTGGCCCCCGGTGGCCGCTGGGTCGCGGAGTACTACCCGCACGACAGCGCGGAGGAACTGCCCGACGGGGGGCTGCGGATCGCGCTGCGCACCCCCGACCCGGCTTCGCTGCGCCGGCTGGCGCTGCGGCTCGGCAGGGACGGCCGGATCGTGTCTCCGCAGGACCTGGCGGACAGTGCACAGCAGGCGGCCCGCGAGGCGCTCGCGGCGTACGACGGTCAGGAGTAGTGAGGGGATTTGCGCATGATGCCTGGAATCTCGGGATTGTCCGCCCAGGTGGGGCCGCTCCTCTTCAAGGCCGCCTGCCCGGACTGCCGTGCGCGCTTCGAACTCTCCGCGGGGGCGCTCCGGCTGGCGATCGGCGCCAGCCGCCGCACCACCTTCTACTCCTTCACCTGCCCCGAGTGCGGATCGGCGGTGCGCAAGCCGGCCGGCGAGCGGATCATCGAGCTGCTCACCGGAGGCGGCGTGCGGACGCTGCGCCTCCACTCCACCGTCTGACCGTCTCGTCGAGGCACTAGGCTCTGCAGCATGCTCTGGCCGATGCTCGCAATCGCTCTGGGATTCCTCGGAATCGCCGTACTCGGCACCCTGGCCATCAGGGTCTTCTTCGAGGTCCGGCGGCTCGGCCGCCAAGTCTCCGAGACGGCGGGAAAGATCAACCGCGCGGCGGAGGACCTGGAACGTGCGGCTACGGACATGGCGCGTACTGGCGAAGCGTTGCGATAGTCGACGGGGGACTCCTGCGGCGGGACTCCGGGTTGTACGCTGAAGATCGCGGCCCTGTAAGCGAGGCGCAGGCCGTAGCCGGGAGTACACGCGGGGATTGCCCCCTGTTTGCGCCCGCGGGTTACGATCGCTGCCAGAACGACGGTAGGACAACTGTCCTAGCGGCACGACAGCCCCCCAGCCGCCCTCGGTGAGAAGGTACACGCTTATGTTCGGAAGGCTCGGCGCTCCCGAGATCATTCTTATCCTCGTCGTCATCATCCTGCTGTTCGGCGCGAAGAAGCTTCCGGACATGGCTCGTTCGCTGGGCAAGTCCGCACGCATCCTCAAGAGCGAAGCCAAGGCGATGAAGTCCGAGGGCGGCCAGCAGCCGGCTCCCGCCGACCCCCCGGCGCCCGGTGCCTCCCAGGACCAGGCAGTACCGCGCACGATCCAGGCCGCGCCCGGCGATGTGACCAGCTCGCGTCCGGTCACCGAGCCGACCGACTCGACCAAGCGCTGACACCTGGGCCGATGCAGGCGCCGAGACCGGTGACGGCCTGCCGCACGAGATGAGGACGTGGGTTGCTGAAGTCTGCCCGCAAGCAGGAGAAGGATCCCGAGGGGCGGATGCCGCTCGCGGAGCATCTGCGTGAGCTGCGCAACCGGCTTGCGAAGGGGCTGCTGGCGATTGTCGCCGTCACGGTCGTGGCCGCCTTCTTCTACAACGACATCATCAACCTCTTCACCAAGCCGGTCCTGGACTCGGTGGGCTGTCCCTCCACGTTCACCGAGCTCGCCAAGCAGCCGAAGGACACCACCTGCGCGCAGATCACCATCAACGGTCTGCTCACGCCCTTCACCCTGGCGCTCAAGGTCTCCCTCATGGCGGGTGTCGTCCTCGCCTCGCCGATCTGGCTCTACCAGCTGTGGGCCTTCCTCGCCCCCGGCCTGCACAACAGCGAGAAGAAGTACGCGCTGGCGTTCGTCGGCGCCGGTTTCCCCCTCTTCCTGCTCGGCGGCTACTTCGCGTACTCGGTGCTTCCGACCACCGCGAAGGTCCTGATCGAGTTCACACCCTTCGGCGTCGACAACCTCCTGCCGCTCGACGATCTGCTCGACCTCGTCACGCGCATGGTCATCGTCTTCGGCCTCTCCTTCGAGCTGCCACTGCTCCTTGTGCTGCTGAACTTCGGCGGCGTGATCACCGGCAAGCGGATGCTCGGCTGGTGGCGCGCCATGATCATGGGCATCACCCTCTTCGCGGCGATCGCCACACCCAGCACGGACCCGCTGACCATGCTCGCGCTGGCCGTTCCCATCTGGGTGCTCTACTTCGCCGCCACCGGCATCTCGCTGATCAACGACCGGCGCCGGGCGGCGCGCGACGCCACCGGTCCCGCCGACGACGAGGCCTCCGAGCTCGACCTCACCCCCGAGGCGGTCGGCGCCATCGAGCCCGTCGCCATGGCGCCGGCGCTGCCGGAGCAGGCCGACGGCAGTCGGGCGCAGCGGCTGAACGGTTACGACGACGTCACCTGAGCGGGTTCGCCTGCGGTCATATAAAGATCGGGCTGACTGTCAGACGTGACGGGTAGGCTCATGAACAAGATGACCGAGGACCTCTCACCTGCTGAGCGCTACGCCGCCGCCCGGATCCGCGCCGCCGAGGAGGCCACTGCCCTGGCCCCCTTCCGCGAGCTGTACGCATTCGATCTGGACCCCTTCCAGATCGAGGCCTGCCAGGCGCTGGAGGCGGGCAAGGGCGTGCTCGTCGCCGCCCCGACCGGCTCCGGCAAGACCATCGTCGGCGAGTTCGCCGTCCACCTCGCCCTCGCACAGGGCCGCAAGTGCTTCTACACCACGCCCATCAAGGCCCTGTCCAACCAGAAGTACACCGACCTCGTCAGGCGCTACGGCGCGGAGAAGGTCGGCCTGCTCACCGGTGACAACAGCGTCAACTCCGAGGCACCGGTGGTCGTGATGACCACCGAGGTGCTCCGCAACATGCTGTACGCGGGCTCCCAGTCGTTGCGCGGTCTCGGATATGTCGTGATGGACGAGGTGCACTACCTGTCCGACCGCTTCCGCGGGGCCGTATGGGAAGAGGTGATCATTCACCTCCCCGACTCCGTGACACTGGTATCACTGTCGGCGACCGTCTCCAACGCCGAGGAGTTCGGTGACTGGCTGGACACGGTCCGTGGCGACACCGAAGTGATCGTCTCCGAGGACCGCCCAGTACCGCTCTGGCAGCATGTGCTCGCCGGCCGCCGGATGTACGACCTCTTCGAGGAGGAGACCGACCACGGCGGCCGCGGCGTCGGGCGCCGCGAGGTCAACCCCGACCTCGTCCGCATGGCCCGGATGGAGAACCAGCGGACGTACAACCCGCGCGACCGGCGCCGCGGCAAGATGGTGCGCGAGGCGGACCGGGAGCGCGAGCGCAGACAGCGCAGCCGGATCTGGACGCCGGCCCGCCCCGAGGTCATCGAGCGGCTGGACGCCGCCGACCTGCTGCCCGCGATCACCTTCATCTTCAGCCGGGCCGCCTGCGAGGCCGCCGTACAGCAGTGCCTGTACGCCGGACTCCGGCTCAACGACGACGACGCGCGCCAGCGGGTGCGCGAGATCGTCGAGGAGCGGACGGCCTCCATCCCCGGCGAGGACCTGAACGTACTCGGGTACTACGAGTGGCTGGAGGGCCTGGAGCGGGGCATCGCCGCGCACCACGCCGGCATGCTGCCGACGTTCAAGGAGGTCGTCGAGGAGCTGTTCGTGCGCGGCCTCGTCAAGGCCGTCTTCGCGACCGAGACCCTCGCACTCGGCATCAACATGCCCGCACGGTCGGTGGTGTTGGAGAAGCTAGTCAAGTGGAACGGCGAGCAGCACGCCGACATCACCCCCGGCGAGTACACCCAGCTCACCGGACGGGCCGGCCGGCGCGGCATCGACGTCGAGGGCCACGCCGTGGTGCTCTGGCAGCGCGGCATGGACCCGGGCGCGCTCGCGGGCCTCGCCGGTACGCGTACGTATCCGCTGCGGTCCAGCTTCAGGCCCTCGTACAACATGGCCGTGAACCTGGTGCAGCAGTTCGGCCGGCACCGCTCGCGTGAGCTGCTGGAGACGTCGTTCGCGCAGTTCCAGGCCGACAAGTCGGTCGTCGGGATCTCCCGGCAGGTCCAGAGGAACGAAGAGGGCCTCGAGGGCTACCGCGAGGGCATGACCTGCCACTTGGGGAACTTCGAGGAGTACGCGCGGCTGCGCCGCGAGCTGAAGGACCGCGAGACCGAACTGGCCAAGCAGGGCGTGGCGCAGCGGCGGGCCGCCGCCGCGACCTCCCTGGAGAGGCTCAAGCCCGGTGACGTCATCCATGTGCCGGCCGGCAAGTTCGTCGGGCTGGCGCTGGTACTGGACCCGGGGCTGCCCGCCGGGCGGACCAACGGCCACCGCGGCTACGAACACCTCGACGGGCCGCGCCCGTTGGTGCTCACCTCCGAGCGGCAGGTCAAGCGGCTCGCGTCGATGGACTTCCCGGTGCCGGTGGAGCCGCTGGAGCGGATGCGGATCCCCAAGTCCTTCAACGCGCGCAGCCCGCAGTCCCGCCGGGACCTGGCCTCCGCGCTGCGGACCAAGGCCGGTCACATCGAGCCGGATCGGCACCGCAAGCAGCGCGCCGCCGCCGCGGACGACCGGGAGATCGCCCGGCTGCGTACGGAGATCCGCGCGCACCCGTGCCACGGCTGCGACGAGCGCGAGGACCACGCCCGGTGGGCCGAGCGTTACCACAGGCTGCAGCGCGACACCAAGCAGCTGGAGCGGCGCATCGAGGGCCGGACGAACACCATCGCCCGCACCTTCGACCGGATTCACGCGCTCCTGACCGAGCTGGACTATCTCCGTGGCGACGAGGTCACCGAGCACGGCAGGCGGCTGGCCCGCCTGTACGGCGAACTGGACCTGCTGGCCAGCGAGTGCCTGCGGGCCGGCGTCTGGGAGGGCCTGAGCCCGGCCGAACTGGCGGCCTGTGTATCGGCGTTGGTGTACGAGGCGCGGCAGTCCGACGACGCGGTGGTGCCCAAGACGCCTGGCGGCAAGGCACAGGTGGCGCTCGGCGAGATGGTCCGCATCTGGGGCCGCCTCGACACGCTGGAGGAGGACCACAGGATCAACCAGGCGGAGGGCGTCGGTCAGCGCGAGCCCGACCTCGGCTTCGCCTGGGCGGCGTACCAGTGGGCCTCCGACAAGGGCCTCGACGAGGTGCTGCGTGAGGCTGAGATGCCGGCCGGCGACTTCGTCCGCTGGTGCAAGCAGGTCATCGATGTGCTGGGCCAGATCGCGGCGGCGGCGCCGGGCTCCGGCGAGGGCAGCACGGTCGCGAAGAACGCCCGCAGGGCGGTCGACGCGCTGCTGCGCGGCGTGGTGGCGTACAGCTCGGTCGGCTGACCGGGCGCGCTCCTCGGCGAGGCGGTTCGGGCACTGGCCGGCATCCCCTGAGGGTGCCGGCCAGTGGCGTTGTTCCGCCGCATCGCCGCTACTGGCGCGGCTGCGCGGTGTACGCGTGCCGGCCGCCGAACTCCGTGATGTCCCGCGCGCCTTCGACGGCGGCCGGCTCGCAGAGGAAACCGGGGACCGAGGTTCCGTCGGACAGCTCGACGCGGCCGATCGCCATGGGGCGGGGGAGGGCGGCGGTGGGCGCGCCCAGGCCCTCCGGGGGTAGTGCCCACACCTCCGCCTCGATCGCGGCGCCGCCCTTCGCCCACGTACACCAGGCCCGGCTTGGGCGGGTCGGTGCGCAGCGCGTACGGCCGGTAGACCGGGGCGGTCGTGGTGGTGGTGACCAGGGTGGCGCCGTGCGCGAGGAGTTGGGGGTTGAGCGGGCTGCCGGACAGCTGCGCTCCGACCACGGCGAGGCGGACCGGCGGTGTGAGCAGGGCGGCGATCCGGGCCAGGCGCTCGTCCGTGCCGGCGAGGCCGACCAGCATCACGCCCCGACCGGATCGGCCGCGACCTCGGCGATGGTGGGGTGGCCGGGCGTGGTGGGCACGCCGGAGCCGCCGACCTGGACCCCACCGTAGCCGGTGCGCCGGGATGTCCCGGGCATCGCTGGGATCGCCTCCCACAGCGGGTCACCGGGGCGCGGTGGGCCGGGCGCGCCAGGCCAGCACCTCCAGCGGGGTCGAGGTGTAGTCGGGCCGGGGGTCCAAGGGGTGCGGGACGTTCGCGATCAGTACGGCCAGGTCCTGCTCGGCGCGCAGGACCACCGAGGCGCCCGGCCCGGCGGTACCGGTGAGGTCCGGGGCGCCGTCCTCCCGTACCTCCACGCCCTGGAAGAAGGAGAGGGAGGGCGGCAGGTCGCGGGGCGCCAGGCCGTTCTTGAGCGCGGCGAGCTTAAGCAGCTCGCGGCGGCGAGGCGGACTGCGGGGTGCCGTCGCCGTACCGCTGGGTGTTCCGTACGAGCGTCGAGGTGCCGCAGAGCGTGTCGCGGCCGCCGGAGGTGTCCGCGATGACCGAGGCGAGCACCCGGCCCTGGTCGGAGAGGATCAGCCGTCCCTCGCCCAGGTAGGCGTTCCACTGCGCCTTGACCGTGTCCGCGGT
Source organism: Streptomyces sp. A3M-1-3 (assembly GCF_024213665.1). Classification (GTDB taxonomy): domain Bacteria; phylum Actinomycetota; class Actinomycetes; order Streptomycetales; family Streptomycetaceae; genus Streptomyces. The sequence continues at coordinate 281,682 of NZ_JANAVP010000002.1, read as the reverse complement.
GGGTGCAGTTGCCGCCCGCCACGGTCTCCGCCCAGACGAGCTGCTGAGCGGCGGTTCCGGCGGGCGGCGCGGGCCACTCGCTCGCGGGCACCACGGGCTGCGGCCCGGTGCGGGTGCGCTGCTGGGCCTCCTGGGCGCGGGCGTGGTCCCGTGCCCTGCTCGGCGGTAATTTCTGTCGCCGACAGAAATTAGGAGGCGGGCGGGTCGGGCCCGTTGCCCGGCCGTTGCGGGCGAGTTACCGGACGCTCACGCGGCCGGAGGACGTCGGCCCGGGCGCCCGGACGGGTGCTGGGCCCCGGGTCGTGCCTGGCGGGTGCCTGGGGGCCGGCAAGATCCGCGGACGCCGCCGCTGTGCGACGATCGGAACCGTGGGCACCACAGGAAGACGCGTCGGGCGGCCGCGCGCCGATCAGCGGCCGGACAGCGGGCTGGCGGTCCGCGACGAACTCCTCGCGGCCGCCGCCGAGTTGTTCACGACCCGCGGGTACGCCGCCACGACGACCCGGGCCGTCGCCGAACGCGCCGGCATGCGGCAGGCGACGATGTACCACTACTTCACCGGCAAGGAGGAACTCCTCGCCCAGCTACTCGAATCCACCGTCACGCCTTCGCTCGCCCTCGCCCGCCGGCTGCTCGCCGCCCAGGACGCCTCCGCGGAGTCCCGCCTGTGGGAGCTGTGCCGTTCGGACGTCGAGCTGCTCTGCGGCCCGCACAACCTGGGCGGCCTGTACCTCCTGCCCGAGGTGCGCGCGGAACGGTTCGCCGGGTTCCATCGCGTCCGCACGGAACTCAAGGAGGCGTACGGGCAGTTGCTGGCCGGCACCGCGCCCGGTGCCGAACTGGACAAGGACGGGCTCGCGCTCCGCACCGACCTGGTCTTCGGGCTCATCGAGGGCGTCATCCTCATCCACCGCTCCGACCCGGACCGCCCCGTCGCCGCCTTCGCCGAAGCGACCGCGGACGCGGCACTGCGCATCGCGGGTGCCGGCCCGGACCCGTCAGCCGGCTGACCACTCCTCGTACGAGGTCCACGCACGCAGCGTGCGGGCGCTCTCGAACCGGTGCGCACGGCCGGTGACCGGGTCGGTGAACTCCAGTACCCGGGAGAGGAGTTGCAGCGGCCGCCGGAAGTCGTCCGGGGCGGGGTCGGTGACCACCGGATAGACGGGGTCGCCAAGGATGGGAACGCCCAGCGCGTTCATATGCACCCGCAGCTGGTGCGTACGGCCGGTGGCGGGCGTGAGCCGGTAGCGGCCGAGCCCGCCGCGCTGCCCGGCCCGCTCGATGCGGCTCTCGCTGTTCGGCTCGCCGGGGATCTCACGCGCGGCGATGACCCCGCGCACCTTCTCGATCCGGCTGCGCACCGTCTGCGGGAGGGCGAGGTCCGGATCGTACGGCGCGACCGCCTCGTACTCCTTGCGTACCCGCCTGTCCTGGAAGAGCGACTGGTACGCCCCGCGGTCCTCCGGCCGTACGGCGAACATGACCAGCCCGGCGGTGAGCCGGTCCAGCCGGTGCGCGGGGCTGAGCTCGGGCAGCGCCAGATCGCGGCGCAGCCGCGCCAGGGCGGTCTCGGCCACATGGCTGCCGCGCGGGGTGGTGGCCAGGAAGTGCGGCTTGTCGGCGACCACCAGATGCTCGTCGCGGTACAGGACGTCGATGCCGAACGGCACCGGCACCTCGTCCGGCAGCTCCCGGTGGAACCACACGTAGGCCCCGGGCGCGAAGGGCGCACCGGGCAGGACGGGCCCGTCCACCCCGACCACCGCTCCCTCGCGCAGCATCGCGTCGATCACCGCGGCGCCCTTGGGCAGCCGCTCGACGAGATGATCGCGCACTGTGGCCCACGGTCCGGCGAGGGGAAGCCTCAGCCGGACCGGGTCGATTCCGTACCGCTGGGGTAGGGGCGGCGGTGGCACCTTCGGTCTGCGTCTCATCACCGCCCAGCGTACGAGTCCTGGTTTCAGCGGCGTGACGCGTCCATGTCCGCCCGGCGCCGAAGTCCTCACCCGCCCCCTCCCCCGCCGGTTCGGCACGCCGGCAGGCGAATGATCGTCCCGCCGACCAATCCACGCGCCGCGCGGCCCCGAATAGCCGGCGAAGGGCTGTTGCCCCGAGCGGAAGCGGACCGGAGGGAGCGGTATGAGTGGGGAACGCCGGCGGACGGCGGTGGTGGGCGGCGGAGTGGCCGGGCTGACCGCCGCGTACGTACTGCAACGCGCGCACGACGTGTCGCTCTACGAGGCCGACGACCGCCTCGGCGGCCACGCGCACACCCACGAGGTGCCCTCCTCGGACGGACGGGTGCACCGCGTGGACTCCGGGTTCATCGTCCACAACGCGCGCACCTACCCGAACCTGCTGCGGCTCTTCGCCGAACTCGGCGTGGCCACCCAGGAGTCCGAGATGAGCATGTCCGTGCGCTGCGAGGGCTGCGGACTCGAGTACGCCGGCGCCCGCGGCCCGACCGGCCTGCTGGCCCGCCCCCGCAACGCCTTCCGTGCCGGCTATCTGCGCATGCTCACCGAGGTCCCGGCCTTCCACCGGGCGGCCCGGCGGCTGCTCGCGCACGGCGGCGACGAGACGCTGACACTGGGGGAGTTCCTCGAACGGGGCCGCTACTCCACGTATTTCACCGCGCACTTCATGACCCCGGTCGTCTCCGCCGTCTGGTCGTGCGACGCCGCGACGGCGATGCGCTACCCCGCCAGGCACCTGTTCCGGTTCCTGGAGCACCACGGGATGCTCTCGGTCGGCGGCTCACCGGTCTGGCGCACCGTCACCGGCGGCTCGCGCGAGTATGTCGAACGGATAGCCAAGCAGCTCACCGCCGTGCACACCGCGACCCCCGTGCGGGCCGTGCGCCGCGACAGCGGCGGTGTCGAGATCACCGCCGAGGACGGCACCAGCAGGCGGTACGACTCGGTGATCGTCGCCGTCCACCCCGACCAGGCCCTTCGGCTGCTCGCCGACCCGACCGAAGCGGAACGCCGGCTGCTCGGCGCGTTCACGTACTCCCGTAACCCCACCCTGCTGCACACCGATACGAGCGTGCTGCCGCGCAGCCGGGGCGCTCGCGCGTCCTGGAACTACCTGATGCCGTCCTGCCGCGCGACGGCGGACGGCGTGCGGGTCAGTTACGACATGAACCGGCTGCAACGGCTCGATGCCCCGGCGGCGTTCGTGGTGACTCTGAACGGCGCCGGCCTCGTCGACCGGGACCGGGTCCTCGCCCGCATGGTGTACGAACACCCCGTCTTCACCCCGGAGTCCGTGGCGGCGCAGCGCCGACTTCCCGCGCTGAGCGGCCCGGTGACGGCGTACGCCGGGGCCTACCACAGCTGGGGATTCCACGAGGACGGCTGCCGCTCGGGGGTCGAGGCGGCCTCGGCCCTGGGGGTGACGTGGTGAGCGGGGCCGGCGCGGTGAGCGAGGCACCGGTACAGGCACCGGTACCGGCCCTCTACACGTGCACGGTCGGCCATACCCGGACCGCGCCGGTGCGCCACGCCTTCCGGCACCGCACCTACCTGTGGCTGGTCGACCCCGGCCGGCCGCCGCGGCTTCCCCGGCTGCTGCGGCCGCTGGCGCGCTTCGACGCCCGTGACCACTTCGACGGGACGGAACCGACCATCCGGGCCGGGCTGGAGAAGTTCCTCGCCGGCCACGGGGTGGAGCTGGACGGCGGGGCGGTACGGATGCTCGCCCATGCCCGCGTCCTCGGCCACGTCTTCAACCCGCTCAGCCTGTTCTGGTGCCATGGCCGCGACGGCTCGCCGCTGTGCGTCGTCGCCGAGGTGCACAACACCTACGGCGAGCGGCACTGCTATCTGCTGCGGCCCGACGAGGCCCACCGGGTGTCGGTGGCCAAGGAGTTCTACGTCTCGCCGTTCTTCCCGGTCGACGGCGGCTATCGGATGCGGCTGCCCGAACCGGACGGGCGGCTGGACCTGACCGTACAGCTGGAACGCTCCGGTGCCCGCCCGTTCACCGCGACCGTACGCGGCGAACGGCGCCCGGCCGGTCCGTTCACCCTGCTGCGTGCGGCCGTGCGCCATCCACTGTCCACGGTGGCCGTCTCCGTGGGCATCCGCCTGCACGGCATCCGGCTCTACCTGCGCGGACTGCCCGTACAACCCCGTCCCCAGCCCCGTCCCCACCCCCAGGAGGGTGTCAAGTGAGCGTGTCAGTGAGCTCCGAACACCGTGTGCCGCGTCGCCGCCCCGCGGCGCCGGCAGCCGCGGCCGTCGATCCGCGGCGCTGGCCCGATGTGGCCTCCCTGCCCAGGACCTCGCGGACCAGAACCGCGGTCGCCGAGCTGCTCGTCCGGCGCGCGCTGGGCGGACTCCCGCTGCGGGTCCGCCTCGCGGGCGGCGAGACGCTGGGCCTGGGCGGCCCCCTGTTGGAGGTGTACGACCCGCACGCGTTCTTCCGGCGGATCGGCGCCAGTGGCCTGATCGGCTTCGGTGAGTCCTACATGGCGGGCGAATGGGACGCCCGCGACCCGGTCGGCGTACTGACCGCCCTGGCCGGCAACGCCGCCACCCTCATCCCGGCGCCCCTGCAACGACTGCGGCCGCTCTGGGAGTTGAAGAAACCGTCCGCGCAGCGCAACACCCCCGAGGGGGCGCGCGACAACATCAGCCACCACTACGACCTGTCGAACGACCTCTTCTCGCTCTTCCTCGACGACACCCTGTCGTATTCCTCGGCACTCTTCCGCGGCTTCCCCGCCGACCCGTCGCTGCTGCCCGCGGCCCAGCACCGCAAGATCGACCGGCTGCTCGACCTGGCGCAGGTCGGCCCCGGCACCCAGCTGCTCGAAATCGGCACCGGCTGGGGCGAGCTGGCCATCCGCGCGGCCCGGCGCGGGGCCCGCGTCCTGACCGTCACGCTCTCACGGGAGCAGCAGGCGCTGGCCCAGGAACGCATCCGCGCCGCCGGCCTCGAGGACCGGGTGACCGTACTGCTGCGCGACTACCGGCGGGTGCTCGGCCGGTACGACGCCGTCGTCAGCGTCGAGATGACAGAAGCCGTCGGCGAGGAGTTCTGGCCCGACTACTTCATGACACTGGACAGGCTGCTCGCGCCCGGCGGCCGGATCGCCCTCCAGGCGATCACCATGCCGCACGACCGGATGCTCGCCTCCCGCACCACCTACACCTGGATCCACAAGTACATCTTCCCCGGCGGGATACTGCCCTCTGTCGAGGCGATCGAGCAGGTCACCGCCGCGCGCACCGGGCTCCGCGTGCTCCGGCGCGACGCCTTCGGGGCGCACTACGCCGAGACGTTGCGGCTGTGGCGCGAACGCTTCACCGAGCGGGCCGCCGACGTCGCCGCCCTGGAGTTTGACGAGACCTTCCGCCGGATGTGGACCTTCTACCTCGCCTACTCCGAGGCGGGCTTCCGCTCCGGCTATCTCGATGTCCAGCAACTGCTGCTGGCGAAGGAGGGGACGCCCCGATGAGGGCCGCACGCGACGCACCGGGCCGCCAGGGCGTGGCCCAGCAGCTGGCCTCGCTGATCGAGCAGCTGCTCGGCGGCCGGCTGCCTCTGCGGCTGCGCGCCTGGGACGGCAGCACCGCCGGCCCCGCCCCGGAGGCCGGTGCCCCGGTCGTGGTGCTGCGCTCGCGCCGGGCGCTGCGCAGACTGCTCTGGCAGCCCGACGAACTCGGCCTGGCCCAGGCCTACATCACCGGTGAGATCGACATCGAGGGCGATCTGGCCGACGGGCTGCGCAGCATCTGGAGCGCGGTGCGCGGTCGCGGACTTCAGGCGCCCCGCGTCTCCCTCGCCGACCGCAGCCGGGCGGCGGGCATCGCGCTGCGCCTCGGCGCGGCCGGCCCGCGCCCGCCGGCGCCCTCCTCCCAGGCCCGGCTGGACGGGCTGCCGCACAGCAAGGCCCGCGACCGCGCCGCGATCAGCCATCACTACGACCTGTCCAACGACTTCTACGCGCTGCTGCTCGACGAGACGATGGCGTACTCCTGCGGCTACTGGACCAGCGAGGACCCCGGTTACGGTCCAGCCGACGCCCAGCGCGACAAGCTGGAACTGATCTGCCGCAAGCTGCGCCTCCAGCCGGGCATGCGCCTGCTGGACATCGGCTGCGGCTGGGGCTCGCTGACGCTGTACGCGGCGCAGGAGTACAAGGCGCAGGTCACCGCGGTGACGCCGGCCCGCGAACAGGCCGAGTACGTACGGGCGCAGGTGCGCGAGCGCGAGCTGGAGGGCCTGGTGGACGTGCAGCACTGCGACTACCGCGACATCGAAGGCGGCTGGTACGAGGCCGTGTCCACCGTCGAGATGGGCGAACACGTGGGGGACGCCGAGTACCCGGCGTTCGCCGCCACGCTGCACCGGATGCTCAGGCCCCAGGGGCGGCTGCTGGTCCAGCAGATGTCCCGCGGGTCCGTCGCGCCCGGCGGCGGCGCGTTCATCGAGTCGTACATCGCCCCCGACATGCACATGCGCCCGGTCGGCGCGACCGTCTCCCTGCTGGAGGACGCGGGTCTTGAGGTACGCGCCGTCGAGTCGCTGCGCGAGCACTACGCCCGTACCGTCGGCGCATGGCACACCACGCTGGAAGACCGCTGGGACGAGTTCACCGCACTCGTCGGTGAGGAGACCGCGCGGGTGTGGCGGCTCTATCTGGTGGGCGGCCGGCTGGCCTTCGAGGAGCGGCGTATGGGCGTCGACCAGATCCTCGCCGTGCGCCCCACGGTGGACGGGCACAGCGGGATGCCCGCCACCCCGCGGGCCTGGTACGAGGGAGGCGGCCGCCGTTGAGCGGTTACCCCTGGGGCGAGTTCGTCCAGAGCCTCGGTGCCACCGCCGCCACCGCGTTCGCCGTCCTGCTCGTCACCTTCGCGCTCGTGGTGGCCCGGACAGGACCTGAGCGGCTGCACCGGATCGTCGACGTGGCGTGGGGAATCGCCTTCACCGCCGTCGCCCTCGTCTCGTACGCCATGTCGGCGGGGGAGGGGGACGACGGCCGGCGGCTCCTGGTCACGCTGCTCACCGCTGCATGGGGGCTGCGGCTGGCCGCGCACATCGCCGCGCGCGGTCGTGGCCACGGCGAGGACCCGCGGTACGAGAAGCTGCTCGCCAAAGCCCGCGGAAACCGCGAACTGTACGCCCTGCGCAGGGTGTATCTGTTGCAGGGTGCGCTGGTCTGGCTGGTGTCGCTGCCCGTCCAGGCCGCTCAGTTCATCCCCGGGCCCGTCACCGCGATCGGCTGGGCGGGGGCTGCGGTGTGGGCCGTCGGCATGTTCTTCGAGGCCGTGGGCGATCGGCAGCTGCACCGCTTCAAGTCGGACCCGGCCAACCGCGGCCGGATCATGGACCGCGGGCTGTGGAGCTGGACCCGGCACCCCAACTACTTCGGGGACTGCTGTGTCTGGTGGGGGCTGTTCCTTTTCGCCTGTGACGACTGGGCGGTGGCCGCCGCGACCGTTGTCGGCCCGCTGGTGATGACGGCGCTGCTGACCCGCGGCAGCGGAAAGGCCCTGCTGGAGCGGCACATGGCCGCGCGCCCCGGCTACGACGAGTACGCGGCCCGCACCAGCGGCTTCTTCCCGCGGCCGCCGAAGAAGAGCTGACGTGAGGTCCTGTACGCACCTGACCCGGTCAGGTGCGTACGGGCGCGGGCCCGTCAGACACTCGCGAAGCTCAGCAGGCCGAGCGGGTCGGACGTCGGCTGCGGGGAGCCGCCGGCCGGTTCGACCGTGATGCCCATGCCCGCGGCGGAGCCCACCGGGCCGTCCATGAGCATCGCACCGGAGTCGGCCGAGGGTTCCATGAGCCCGGCGGGCCGCATCGTGCCGCCGTCGTCGAACCACAGCTGGTACACCTTGCCGCTCGGCGGCTTCGGCAACCCGGACGCCAGGAAGGCGGCCTTGTTCTGGCTGCGTGAGACGACCACCGTGCCGGTGGCCCCGTCCGCGAGCTTCCCCGTGGACGTACGGGCGTCCGGCGCGGCGAGCACCGCCGCCAGCGCCGAGGCCTGCTGCCGCGACTGACGCGCCTGGTCCCGGGCGTCCTCCGCTGCCTGGTGCTGCCATATCGCGATCCCGCCGAAGGCGGCGGCCGCCGCCACACAGGCCGCGAGAGCGAAGCGGGAGAGCGTACGTCCCCGATGGGCGCCGCCGTGCCTGCGGGCATGCTGCGCGACCCAGGGCGGATCCTGGCGCTCGGCCGAGATCCGCCGCATCACCTGGTCCTTGAGCGCGGGCGGCGGGGTTACGGTCATGGCCATCCCGAGCCGGCTCGCGGTGGCGGTCAGCTCCCGTACCTCCTGGGCGCACGACGGGCAGTCCTGCAGGTGGCGTTCGAACTCCGCGCGCTCGTCGGGAGCGAGCGCGTGCAGCGCGTACGCACCGGTCAGGGTGTGCAGATCGGCGGTGTTCATACGCTGACCCCCAGGCAGTCGCGCAGCCGGATCAACCCGTCGCGCAGTCGAGTCTTGACGGTGCCCAGGGGCACGGACAGCAGCTCCGCCACTTCCCGGTAGGCGAGCCCGCGGTAGTACGCGAGCGTCACCGACTGCCGCTGCAGTTCGGTGAGGGTGCGCAGACAGCGGCGCACCTGCTCCCGTTCGAGGCGGGCCTCCACCTGTTCGGTGACCTGGTCGAAGGCGGGTGTCTGGGCCAGCAGCGCGGCCCGGTGCTCGCGGTCGGTCGACGCCTGCGCGGAACGCACCCGGTCCACGGCTCGCCGGTGGGCGAGCGTGAGCACCCAGGTCATGGCGCTGCCGCGGGCCGGCTGGAAGCGGGCAGCGCTGCGCCAGACCTCGATCAGGACCTCCTGGGTGACCTCCTCGGACTGGGCCGGGTCACGCAGTACGGCGCGGACCAGACCCAGTACGGGCCCGCAGACCGCGTCGTAGACCCGGGCAAAGGCGTCCTGGTCGCCACGGGCGACCAGGCCGAGCAGTTCCTGCAGATCGGGACCCGCCGAGGCGGTTCTCCCGAGGTGCGCGGGTTCTTTCACGCGGCTTTCCTCCACGATGCGGACAGGCCCGAGGAACAGGCTTCATCCGACATTCGTAGCAGGCGCCCCGGCGGATTGGTGCGCCGCGTCCCCGGTTCCGGAGCGGGGCCTTAAGACCAGCAGGCCGAACGGCGAGAGCAGAATCGTCAGCACCAGCAACGGGCCCATCACCAGCAGCAGATCCCAGGCTATGACCTGGGCCCAGATCGCCCCCGCCCCGTTGGCCAGTGCGGTCAGCTCCCGGAATCCGTCGAGGTGCGGACTGCGCACCGCCGCCCACAGCTCCGGGAAGACCGGTACGGCCAGGGTGAGGCAGACCGCGAGGACCGGGGCGACGGTCAGCGGCGAGGCGGCGATCCGTACGGACGCGCCCGCGGTTACGCGGCCGGGGGTTCCTGTTCTGCTTCGACCTGCTCGTTCCACTCGCGCTTCACGGCTCGCCATGCCTCGTCGGTCTGGCCCAGGCGCCAGTAGCCCGAGATCGACAGGCGCTCGCGCGGGATCGCCCGGTCCAGGCGCAGATGGCGGCGGAGCTGCTTCACGAAGCCGGCCTCGCCGTGGACAAAGGCGTGCACGTCGCCCGCCGGGAAGGCGAGCTCGCGCACGGCCGCCACCAGGGCTTCGCCCACCGGCCGCTCGCCCCGATGCAGCCAGGTGATCTCGGTGCCGTCCGGCGAAGCGATCTTCTGCTCGTCCTGCGCGTCGGCGACTTCCACGAACGCGTGCACCACGGCGCCCGAGGGCATCTGTTCCAGGGACGCGGCAATCGCGGGCAGCGCGCTCTCGTCGCCGACGAGCAGGTGCCAGCCGGCGGCCGGGTCAGGCGCGTAACCGCCGCCCGGCCCCAGGAAGCGCGCCGTCTCGCCCGGCTGGACGCGGGCCGCCCAGGGGCCGGCCACGCCCTCGTCGCCATGGACCACGAAGTCGACGGTCAGCTCCAGGTGGGCCGGGTCCCACCCGCGCACGGTGTACGCGCGGGTACGGGGCCACTGCTCGCGTGGGAACTCCGCACGGATGCGGTCCAGGTCGAACGGCTCCGGGTAGGTGACGCCCTCGGCCGGGAACAGCAGCTTCACGTATTGGTCGGTGAACTCCTCCGCGCCGAGGCCGGCCAGCCGCTCACCGCCCAGGACCACTCGCACCATGTGCGGCGTCAGCCGCTCGGTGCGCACCACCTGCGCCTCGGTCACCTTCGGCTGCTTGCGGGCGGGTCCTTCTGCCACGGTGAGTCTCCCTGATCATGAGCTGCTTAGGCTTGCCTAAGTTAACACCTCACGCGTGCAGAGTGGAGAGCAGCCGCTGAAGCGCTCCACCCAGCCCCCACTGTGCCGCGAGCTCGTCGAGAGTCGCCGGATCGCGCGGCTCGATGGGCAGCGCCGGGTCGAAGTCCGGCAGCGGTACGTCCGTCGCGACCCGGACGACCGTCGGCGCGACAGCGACATACGCCCGGGACTCGTCCAGCCGCTTGCGCTGTGAGGGGGTCAGCTTCGACCGGGGGTCGTCGACGGCCGCCATGATCCCGGCCAGGTCGCCGTACGCGTCGAGCAGCTTCGCGGCGGTCTTCTCGCCGATACCGGGCACGCCCGGCAGCCCGTCGCTCGGGTCGCCGCGCAGCAGTGCCAGATCGACATACCCCGGCCCGTCCACGCCGTACTTCTCGCGCAGCACCGCCTCGTCGGTGATCGCCAGGGTGCCGACGCCCTTGAGCGGATAGAGCACGCGCGCCTGCCGGGCGTCACTCACCAGCTGATAGAGGTCCCGGTCGCCGGTGACGATGTCCACCGGCCCCTTCGCATGGGTCGCGAGTGTGCCGATCACGTCGTCCGCCTCATACCCCGCGACCCCGACCCGCGCGATGCCGACCGCGTCCAGGACCGCCTCGATGATCGGGACCTGCGGGGCGAGGGTGTCCGGGACCTCCTCCTCGTCCGGGCCGACCTCCGCCTCGACGGCGACGCGGTGCGCCTTGTACGACGGGATCAGCTCCACCCGCCAGTGCGGCCGCCAGTCGGCGTCCATGCAGGCCACCAGCTCGTCCGGGCGGTGGTCCTGGACCAGTCGGCCGATGAAGTCGAGCAGGCCGCGTACGGCGTTGACCGGCGTGCCGTCCGGGGCCCGGACGGAGTCCGGGACACCGAAATAGGCCCGGAAGTAGAGGGAGGCGGTGTCGAGGAGCATCAGGCGTCGCGTCACATCCCCGATGATGCCGCACCCCACTGACAGGCACCCCACTGACAGGCACCCCTCTGAGAGCCACGCAGGCAGCCACCGCGCGTGAGGTGGCTCACTCCCGCGTTTGCACCGGCGAAGCATGGGCAGGCGCGGTCCCGGAGCGAAACCGGAACAGTTTCAACCAGTTGTCCGGCATGCGGGCCGAATCCGCCACCGCTCCACGACCTGCCGACGGGGGTGGCAGGTCGTTTTCCGTTCAACGCGTGAGGTGTATGTGTCCAGGCTGCAGGCCGACCACCTGTACAAGGTGTTCGGCAGACGACCCGACGACGCGGTGCGCAGGCTCGAAGCCGGCGCAGGCCGCGACGAGCTGCGCGGCGAAGGAACGACCGCCGCGGTGATCGACGCATCCTTCAGCGTCGAACCGGGCCAGATCTTCGTCGTCATGGGTCTCTCCGGATCCGGTAAGTCCACTTTGCTGCGCATGCTCAACGGACTGCTGGAGCCCACCTCGGGACACGTCCTCTTCGACGGCCAGGACCTGACGGCCCTGAGCCCCCGCGCGCTGCGCGAGATCCGCTCCAACAAGATCAGCATGGTCTTCCAGCACTTCGCGCTCTTCCCGCACCGCAGCGTCCTGGAGAACGCCGCGTACGGACTGGAGGTGCAGGGCGTCGCCCGCGCCGAGCGGGAGAAGCGGGCCACCGAGGCGCTCGAACTCGCCGGGCTGACCGGCTGGGAGAACTCCTGGCCGGACGAGCTGTCCGGCGGCATGCAGCAGCGCGTGGGCCTGGCCCGCGCGCTGGCCACCGACGCCGACCTGCTCCTCATGGACGAGTCGTTCAGCGCGCTCGATCCGCTGATCCGCCGCGACATGCAGGACCAGCTGCTGGAGCTGCAGAGCCGGCTCAAGAAGACGATCGTCTTCATCACCCACGACCTCAACGAGGCCATGCGCCTCGGCGACAAGATCGCCGTGATGCGCGACGGAAAGATCGTCCAGACCGGCAGCGCCGAGGACATCCTCGTCACCCCGGCCAACGACTACGTGGCCTCCTTCACCCAGGACGTCGACCGCTCCCGCGTGCTCACCGCCGGCGCCGTCATGGCCGACCCCGACTCGGCCCTGGGTACCGAGGCGGACGACGGCAAGGTCATCCGTACCGCACAGGACGTCCTCGACGCGGCGCCCGCCACCGTGTCCGCGGACACCCCGATCATCGAGCTCTTCACGCCGTGCTCCACCAGCGGTGTGGGCGTCGCGGTGACCGACGCCGAGGGCGACCTCATCGGCGTCGTGCCGCGCGCCCGCCTGCTCGCCGTGCTGGGCGAGCCGATGACCCCGGGGGCCGACGCGACCCCTGAGGCCGACGCGCCCCCGGAGCCCGGTGCGACGCCCGTCCCGGCCCAGACCCGGAAGGAGGTGACCGCCGGTGCCTAGGCTCCCCATGGGCGACTGGGTCGACAGCGGCGTCGACTTCCTCCAGCGCCACCTCTCCTGGCTGTTCGACGCGATCAGCTCACTCGTCACCGGCATGTACGACGGCATCGACGCCGCGCTGTCGGCGCCCGAGCCGCTGCTGTTCGCCGGCATCCTCGCCGTACTCGCCTGGTGGCTGCGCGGCCTGCTGGCCGGCGGGCTCGCCTTCGCGGGCTTCGCGCTGATCGACTCGGTCGAGCTGTGGGACGACGCGATGGCCACGCTGTCGCTCGTCCTCGTCGCCACCCTCGTGACCCTCGCGCTCGCCGTGCCGCTCGGCATCTGGGCGGCCAGGTCCCGCACGGTCAGCGCGGTGCTGCGGCCCGTTCTCGACTTCATGCAGACCATGCCGGCCATGGTCTACCTGATTCCCGGCATCATCTTCTTCGGCGTGGGAGTCGTCCCCGGCATCATCGCGACGATCATCTTCGCGATGCCTCCGGGCGTACGGATGACCGAGCTCGGCATCCGCCAGGTCGACGGTGAACTCGTCGAAGCGGCCGAGGCGTTCGGCACCACCCCGCGCAACACCCTCCTTCGCGTACAGATGCCGCTCGCGCTGCCGACCATCATGGCCGGCGTCAACCAGGTGATCATGCTGGGTCTGTCCATGGTGGTCATCGCCGGCATGGTCGGCGGCGGCGGCCTCGGCGGCGCGGTCTACCGCGCCATCGGCAATGTCGACATCGGCCTCGGCTTCGAGGCGGGCGTCTCCATCGTCGTCCTCGCCATGTACCTGGACCGGATCACCGGCGCACTGGGCCGACAGGTCTCGCCGCTCGGCCGCCGCGCCGCCGCCAAGGCGAACGCCCTGCACGGCCTGAAGATCTGGAACTACCGCCCGCAGCCCGCCGTCGCGGTCGTCGCAGTGGTCGTCCTCGCGGTCGTCGCCGGCGGCATGGGCATGTTCGGCGGCGCCGGCACGTCCGGGGCCGCGTCCGGTGCGAAGAACGTCGGCAAGGGCAAGCAGATCGAGCTCGGCTACATCCCCTGGGACGAGGGCGTCGCCTCCACCTTCCTCTGGAAGGAACTGCTGGAGCGGCGCGGCTTCGAGGTGACCGCCAAGCAGTACGAGGCGGGCGCCCTCTACACCGGTATGGCCAACGGCCAGATCGACTTCCAGACCGACTCCTGGCTGCCCGTCACCCACGAGAAGTACTGGGCGAAGTACAAGGACAAGCTTCAGGACATGGGCTCCTGGTACGGGCCGACCTCCCTGGAGCTGAGCGTCCCCTCATACGTCAAGGGTGTCGACTCGCTCGAGGACCTCAAGGGCAAGGCCGGCACGTTCAAGGGCCGGATCATCGGCATCGAGCCGAGCGCCGGAATGATGGGCCTGCTGGGGGACAAGGTCCTCAAGGAGTACGGCCTTCAGGGCGAGTACAAGGTCGTCGACGGCTCCACGCCCGGCATGCTGGCCGAGCTGAAGCGTGCGTACGCGAAGAAGGAGCCGGTCGTCACCACACTGTGGTCCCCGCACTGGGCCTACAGCACGTACGACCTGAAGAAGCTGAAGGACCCCAAGGGCAGCTGGGGCAAGGGCGACGGCGTCCACACCCTCGCCCGCAAGGGGTTCGCCTCGGAGAACCCCGAAGTCGGCAAGTGGCTGAAGGACTTCAAGATGACGGAGCGGCAGCTCACCGGTCTCGAAGCGAAGATCCAGCAGGCAGGCAAGGGCAATGAGCAGCAGGCCGTCAGGGCCTGGCTGAAGGCCACCCCGGGTCTCGCCGACAAGTTGGCCCCCGTGGGCGGCTGACCGGCACGGACGCGAAAGCCGAAAGGGGTGGGCCGCCACGGCGGCCCACCCCTTTCAGTCACCCCTGATCCACCCGCCAGTACCCCAGCGCGTTGACCCGGTCCTTCGGCACAGCCAGTTCCTTGCGCACGTACGAGGTGAGGGCCCGGGTCGTCGCCGTGTCGCACGCGATCCACATGTACGCGGCGGCCGGGTCCCCGAGCAGGCCGGGCAGAGCTTTCCGCACCTCCTCGACCAGGTGGGCGCCGGCCTCCCGCCGTGGGACCCTGCGCAGTTCGTGGTGTGCCGGGTCCAGCCGCACCGGCAGCTCGTCGTCCGAATCGTGCGTGGTCTCGAACCAGATGGTCGCCGGCACCTGCCCGATCGAGTCCAGCAGTGAGTTGACGGCCGGCAGCGAGGCCGGGTCGCCGATCACGAACAGCCGCGACGGCAGCGGGTCGGGCGCGGCGAAACCGGTGCCCTGGAGGGTCGCCTCGATCGTGTCGCCCGGCTGCGCCTTTCGTGCCCAGTCGCTCGCGCAGCCGTCGTGCAGGGCGAACTCCAGGCTGAAGGTGCCCGCTTCGGGGTCGGCGTCCACCAGGGTGTAGGCACGCTGATGCGGCTTGCCGCCGTTCTCGAACCACATCCGCACCCACATCGTGGGGTGCACCCCGGTCGCGCCGAGCATGCCGCCGTCGGTGAGATGCACCCGCCGGAAGTGCTCGGTGACCTGCTCGGCGCCCGTCACGGTGAACTCGAAGTCCTTGCCCCGCATGAGCTTGAGGACCACGCCCTCCCAGCCATGTCCCACCACGGTCTCCCTCCCCATCGGCGCGGGACAGCTGCCCGCTGCCCGCACGATTGTTCTTCCGCGCGTCCGTCGTTTAAGTTAGGCCAGCCTAACCTAAAACAGATGGGGGTCAGTGTGAGCATCGAGGTCTACCGGGACGCCTGGGGCATCCCCCATCTACGCGCCGGCAGTGCGCGGGAACTCGCCTACGCCCAAGGCCGTAACGCCGCCACCGACCGGGCCTGGCAGATCGAGGTCGAGCGGCACCGGTCGCAGGGCACCACCGCTGCCTTCCTGGGCGCCGAGGCCGTCGGCTGGGACCGATTCGTCCGGCAGGCCCGGGTGGAGGACACCGCCCGGCGCTGCTTCGCCCGGCTCGACGCGGACACCGCCGCCTGGGTCAGCAGTTACGTCGACGGGGTCAACGCGGGCCTGCGCGAAGGGCAGCCGCGGTCACCGGAGTTCGCCGCCACGGGACTGGTCCCCGGACAGTGGCAGCCGTGGACCCCGCTGGGGATCTGGCTGTCCACGCACATCCTGTTCGCGGGGTTC
Organism: Streptomyces sp. A3M-1-3; assembly: GCF_024213665.1. Taxonomy (GTDB): domain Bacteria; phylum Actinomycetota; class Actinomycetes; order Streptomycetales; family Streptomycetaceae; genus Streptomyces. The sequence goes on along the minus strand of NZ_JANAVP010000002.1, from coordinate 265,959 downwards.
CCCACCAAACTGTGGCGCGAGGAGGTCGCCCGCGCCCTCGGCAACGCGTCGGTCGAACTGTTCGCCACCGACGGGCCCGGCACCTCCGGCAGCAACGGCTGGCTCGTCACCGGCGGACGCACGGTCACCGGGGCGCCCCTCATCGCCGGCGACCCGCACCGGTTCATCGAGGACCCGGGCGTCTACCAGCAGATCCACCTGGCCTGTCCGGAGTTCGACGTGGTGGGGCTGGCCGTCCCCGGCGTCCCCGGCATCGGCCACTTCGGGCACACCGGCTCGGTGGCCTGGGCGATCACCAACGCCATGGCCGACTACCAGGACCTCTACCGGGAACAGCTCCGGCGCAACGACGCCCGGGTGGAGGCGCTCGGCCCGGACGGCTGGCGGCCGGCCGCCGTCCACGTCGAGACCGTCGAGGTGGCGGGGGCCGATCCGGTCGACGTCGAGGTGATCGAGACCGACCGGGGGCCCGTCATCATCGGCGGACCGGACGAGGAGTACGCGATCAGCCTCCGCTGCCCCCCGCGGGTCCGCGAGGACCTCGGCTTCGGCGCCCTGCCCGAACTGCTCAGGGCGACCACGGTCGCCGATGTGGACCGTGCCTTCGACCGGTGGGCGGAGCCCGTCAACGTCGTACAGGCCGCCGACACCGAGGGCGGCCTGCTGCACCGGGTCGCCGGCGCCGTGCCGCTGCGCCACCGGGACAACCAGCTGCGCGTCGTGCCTGCCTGGGAGGCCGGACACGAGTGGCGCGGCTGGCACGCCCCGCTGCCCCGAGAGGACGTCGACGACGTCGCCGTGATGGCCAACCAGCGGGGCCTGGCCGGCCCGCTCGGCGTCGAGTTCGCGGCCCCCCACCGGGCGGACCGGATCCGGCAGCTGCTGGAGGAGTCGGCGGCCTGGTCCGCCAAGGGCATGGCAGCGGTCCACACCGACACCCACCTGGCCTCCGCCCGGCCCCTGCTGGACCTGCTGGCCGGCCTCGACGGGCTGAGCCCGGACGCCGTACGGCTGCGCGAGGCGCTCCTTCGCTGGGACCGCCGGATGGACGCGACAAGCACCGAGGCCGCCGCGTTCGCCGCGCTGCGCTCCGCGGTGGTGCGCCGGCTGGCCGCCTGCCCGGAGCTGGCGCGGCTGGCCGAGCCGCCGGCGTATCCGGAGACGTTTCTGCCCTGGCTCGCCCTCGTACCCAAGGTCGCCTACGCCCTGGAAGGTCTGCTCACGACCGCGCTGCTGCCCGGCATCGACCGGGCCGAGGTCGTCAGGGCGGCCGTCGAGGACATCGCCGCCCACGAGGCAGCCCGCAGCCGGACGCCCGCGACATGGGGTGAGACCCACCGGCTCCTGCCGTGGCAGGCCGTGCCCGGCGCCGCCCAGGAGGAGTGGCCGGGGCTCTCCGGCGACCACGACTGCGTGCTGTCCACGTCGAGCGTGCCCGGCCTCACCGACCTCAGCGCACGCGGCCCCGCGGCGCGCTACGTGTGGGACCTCGCCCGGCGCGAGGACAGCCTCTGGGTGGTCCCGCTCGGCGCCTCGGGCGTCCCGGGCGGTGCCCACTACCGCGACCAGCTGCCCCTGTGGGTACGGGGAGAACTCCTCCCCGTGGTCACTGACTGGAACCACCTGACCCTCACCGAGGAGAACCATGACTTCTGAGTCCCCGACCGCATCCCCGACCGAGTCCCCGGCTGCTCCGTGCGGTACCCGCGAGGCCGTCCACGAGCAGGCGGTCGACGGTTTCGGAACGGTCCGCGTCGTCCCGGTGGACCCGGCGGCCGACGCCGGTGTGATCCACCGCTGGGTCATCGAGGAGCGGGCCCGGTTCTGGGGCATGGGTGACGCGAGCCGCGAACAGGTCTTGGAGATCTACACCCACCTCGACTCCCTCACCACGCACCACGCCTTCCTGGCCCTCCTGGGCGACGAGCCGGTCGCGCTCTTCCAGACGTACGAGCCGTCGGCCGACCGGGTCGGCGAGTGCTACGACGTCGATCCGGGCGACGTCGGCGTCCACCTGATGCTCGGTCCCGCCGCCGGCGAGCCCCGACCGGGCTACACCGCCGCCCTCCTCTCGGTATTCGTCAGCCATGTGCTCTCGGTCCCCGGACGGCAGCGGATCGTGGCCGAACCGGACGCCCGCAACGAGAAGGCGATCACGCGCCTGCAGCGGACGGGCTTCGTACTCGGGCCCGAGATCGTCCTCCCCGAGATCGACCTGCCCGAGGTCTACCTCCCGGAGAAGCGCGCCAGGCTGGCCTTCCTCACCCAGGAGTCCTTTGCCGGCCGCAGTTGAACCGTTCTCTCCGGTACGGCCACGGGCCGAAGCTGCGTATGGTGCTGTCAGTACACCGCAGCGCCGACAGGACGAGGAGGGGAGACCGGGCGAATGGGCGCGAAGGACAAGGACGACAAGGACAAGGAACCCCTCCGGGTCGGGTCCGCCGTGCGCAGACGGCGCCGGGCCCTCGACCTCACCCTTGCCGCGGTCGCCGCGCGCAGCGGACTGTCCGTACCGTTCCTGAGCCAGATAGAGAACCAGCGGGCCCGCCCCAGCATGCGCTCACTGCAGCGGGTCGCGGACGCCCTGGAGACCACGGCCGGGCAGCTGATCGCCGCCTCCGACTCCGCGCGCACGGTCGATGTCGTACGGGCCGGCGCCGACCCCGGTCTCGAAGCCCGGGTCCGCTCGCTCGTCCGCGGTCAGCACCAGCTGCGCGCCCTGGAGTTCACCGGCGAGCAGGACGCCGGGCGGGAGTTCCAGCACCGCAACGACGAGCTGATGTACGTCGCGGACGGTGCGGCCGAGGTGGAGGCAGAGGGGCGGGCGTACCGCCTGGAGCGGGGCGACACCCTCTTCCTCTCCGGCGGCGTCCGGCACCGCTGGCGCGCCACCGCCCCTGGCACCCGAATCCTTGTCGTCGCGGTCGCCGGCCATGTCGACGCGACCGGCGAACTCCGTCGCTGAAGCCCGCCGCTGAAGGGAGCGCCCCGTGCGCGTCGTCTCGCTCGTCCCCTCCCTCACCGAAGCCGTGGCCGTGACCGCCCCCGGCCTGCTGGCAGGAGTCACCGATTGGTGCACCCATCCGGCGGACCTCGGTGCCGCACGCATCGGCGGCACCAAGAACCCGGATGTCGACGCGGTCGTCCGGCTCCGCCCCAATCTGGTGATCGCCAACGAGGAGGAGAACCGCGCACCGGACCTCGCCGAGCTGCGCGCCGCCGGTCTCGACGTGCTGGTCACCGAGATCCGCGACGTCCGCGGCGCCTTCCGCGAGCTCGAACGAGTCCTGGTGGCGGGCTGCGGGCTGAGCAGGCCCCGCTGGCTCGACGAGGCCGAGGCCGCATGGGCGAACGTCGTCCCGGTGGTCAAACGAAGGGCCGTCGTTCCCGTCTGGCGGCGGCCCTGGATGGTGCTGGGCCGGGACACCTTCGCCGGCGACCTGCTCGCGAGGCTCGGGGTGGAGAACGTGTACGCCGACCATGCCGAGCGCTATCCGCGTATTCCGGTGGACGAGCTGAACGAGGCGGACAGCGATCTCGTCGTCCTGCCGGACGAGCCCTACCGCTTCACCGCCGAGGACGGCCCCGAGGCCTTCCCCGGCCTGCCCGCCGCACTCGTCAGCGGCCGCCACCTCACCTGGTACGGCCCCTCACTGGCCGAGGCACCCGAGGTCCTCGGCGCGGCGCTGCGACGAGCACATCGTCAGATTTAGACGCGTTCCAGGCCGGGCGAGCGCGCCCCCCGCGCGAGTGCCTTCGGGCGAATGTGGCTTCTGGCGCGTGACGTGACGGGTCCGTGGTGGTACGAGCCAGGGATGCCCAGGCAACCCGAAACGCAGCGCACGCACCCGGACCCCGGTGCGCCCTCCGAGGCGCGGCGGAACCGGATCCGCGCGGCGTCGCGCCAGGCACTTCGCGGCATGGACCGTCCGTCGGCGCGGCAGTCGGGCGAAGGCGTGGGGCCGGCGTCCGGGGGCGAGCCGCGGGTGTTTCCGGCACTCCGGACGGCTGCCGCTTACGCGTGGCGGATCCTCGTGGTGGGAGGCGCCGTCTACGCCGTCTTCTCCGTGCTGGGACATTTTCACGAGATCGCCGTGGCCGTGTTCCTCGGCCTGGTCGTCACCGCGATGCTCAGGCCGGTGGCGGATCTCCTCACCCGCTTTGTCCCACGGCCGCTGGCCGTCACTGTGACGTTGATCGGCAGCATCGTCCTCGTACTCGCAATCCTGGCCCTGATCGGTGAGGTGGTGGCAGCCGAGCGGTCCGGCCTGCAACGGGAGTTCGGCGAGGGCATCGGCAGGATCGAGCGCCGGCTGGAGGAACCGCCCTTCCGGCTGAACCCGGAAGCGCTCTCAGACGTCCAGTCCCGGCTCGGACGATTCCTGTCGGCCCACCGGGCCACCCTGATCAGTACAGCTCTCAGCGGCGCAGGGCGGCTGGTGGAGGTGCTGACGGTATTCGCCCTGGCACTGTTCTGTTCGGTGTTCTTCATCCACTCGGGAGACCGGCTGTGGAGCTGGTCGTGCGACCAGCTGCCCATGACCGTCCGGGACCGGGCGGCCATCGCCGGCCGGGCGGCGTGGCGGACTTTTACGGGTTACACGCACGGCATCGTGCTGGTGGCGGTGACCAACGCCATTCTGGTCGGCGTGGCCCTCTTGGCCCTCGGAGTACCTCTGGCCGTACCTCTGGCACTGCTGGAGCTCTTCGCCGCCTTCATTCCGCTGATCGGCTCGCCCGTCGCTCTCGCGGTTGCCGCTGTGGTGGCCCTCGCGTCGAAGGGTCCGGTCGTGGCGGCGATCGTCGTTGCGTTGATTGTGATCATCGGTCAGATCGAAGGACACCTGCTGCACCCGATCGTAATGAGCTGGGCCGTCCGGCTGCACCCCGTGGTCGTCGCAGTCTCCGTCATCGGCGGCGCAATCGCAGCGGGAGTGGTGGGCGCGGTCGTGGCCGTACCGCTCGTGTCCGTTCTCTGGTCGGCGCACCAAGCCCTGCTCCGGTCGCGAAAGTCCGAGGTGGTGGTCGGCTGAGGCTGCGCGAGCAGAACGCCGCTGAACAGTCCCCGCAGCGTACGGAATCCGGCCACCGCCCACGCGGCCAGCAGGAACACGAACAGCGCGGCCGCCAGCCACTCGAATGCGGCGAGTCCGGTGTACCGGGCCAGTCCGGCGGCTCCCGTGACGCACGTAGCGACCGGGAAGGTGAACGCCCACCAGGTCATCGCGAAGGGCATCCCGTTCCGGGCCGCCCGCACCACCATCGCCCCGGCGAGCGCCAGCCACAGCAGCGCGAAGCCCATCACCGGTACGCCGTAGACGACGGCGAACGCGCCGAGTGCCCCCGCGTACGGATCGCCGATCGCGCCCGGAGCCACGTCCGCGAGCTGGTTGACCGCGGTGGTGGACTGGCCGAGGGGTCCGAGGACAAGGAACAGCGCGGGCGTCAGCGCGAGCGGCAGCGGCCCGTGGTGGACGAGCCGGGCGAACACCAGCGGCAGTATCAGCAGGGTGGCCAGCAGGCTCAGCCCGAACATGGCGTAGCAGGCGAGCAGCATCGCCTCCCGAGGCCGGCCCGCGGGCAGATGCGGGACCAGCAGCGGCCCGAGCGCGGCCGACACCATGGGCGCGACCACCGGCAGCAGCCAGACGGGAGAGGCGCTGCCGGGCCCGGCCTGGTGACGTACGACCATCAGGTACGGGATGGCCACCGCGACCGCCAGTCCGATGCCCGTGCCCACGGTGAACAGCGCCGCGTCCACGGCGACCGCCGCGCCCTCTCCGATCACGTCCCGGCCCACGACGAGCGTGCCGCCGCCGACCGCCAGCAGGGCCATCGAAAGACACCCGTAGAACGGGGCGACCGCCGGGTCGAGCAGATGAGCCCGCGCCTGGTCACGGTGGTGCAGCCAGTGCCCGGCGCGGGCGAGGAGCACGACGCCCAGCAGTGCGGCGGACAGCGCCCAGAAGGCGACGCAGGCCCCGCGCAGCCCCGGTATGCCGTACGGCAGAGCCGCCCCGGCGGTGGCGACGATCGCGGTGCCCATGACGGGGGCGTACCAGTTCGGGCCGAAGTGCCGCAGAGCCGGCACCCGCACGCGCGCGGGGAGGGGGAGGGGGAGGGGGCGGGGCTGAGCGACGGTGGCCATGCGTCCACCCTCCGGTGGACCGGCCCCTCCCACCAGGGACGACATGTCTATGGGGGCATAATCTGAAGTTATGAGCAGCGCTGCGGAACCGGCCCCCCTCTCCCACCGCGTGCCCGACCTCGGCGCGCTGGAGCTGTTGCTCGCCGTCGCCCGGCTCGGCAGTCTCGGCCGGGCGGCCCGCGAACTCGGCATCACCCAGCCCGCCGCGAGCAGCCGCATCCGTTCCATGGAGCGACAGCTCGGCGTGGCGCTGGTCGACCGGTCACCGCGCGGCTCCCGGCTCACCGAATCCGGGGCGCTCGTCACGGACTGGGCGGGGCGCATCGTCGAGGCCGCGGAGGTGTTCGACGCAGGGGCGCAGGCGCTGCGCGTGCGCCGTGACTCGCGGCTGCGCGTCGCGGCCAGCATGACCATCGCCGAGTACCTGCTGCCCGGCTGGCTGATCGCGCTGCGCGGCGAGCGCCCCGGCACGGCCGTGTCCCTGCTGGCCGGCAACTCGGCCGCCGTCGCCGGACGGCTCCTCGCCCATGAGGCCGACCTCGGCTTCGTCGAGGGGCTGGCCACGCCCGAGGGCCTGGACTCCACCGTCATAGGCCACGACCGCCTGCTCGTCGTCGCCGCCCCCGCCCACCCCTGGAGCCGCCGCCGCAAGCCGCTGGGACCCGAGGAACTCGCGGCGACCCCGCTCATCCTGCGCGAGCAGGGCTCCGGCACCCGCCAGGTCCTGGACGCCGCGCTCGCCGCGTACGGCGGCCTCGCCGAGCCCCTCCTCGAACTCGCCTCCACCACCGCGGTGAAGGCCGCCACGGTGAGCGGCCACGGGCCCTGCGTCCTGAGCGAACTCGCGGTCGGCGAGGAGCTGTCGGCCCACCGGCTGGCCGAGGTTCCGGTGGAGGGCGTCAGCCTGCGCCGCGACCTGCGGGCGGTATGGCCGGCGGGCACCCGCCCGGCGGGCCCGGCCAGGGACCTCCTGTCCCTGACCCGCCGGACGCCCCTGATCCCGGGCGGCGCCTGACGAATCACCCCGGCCCCGCGGCGCTCCCCCGGCTACCGCTGGGGGTGCCCCCAGAGGTGCCGCCAGGCACGACGCGCCCGCGCTCGCGCGTCGTCCGTCGCTCGCCGACGCCTCTCACCGCCTGCCGCGGCAGCGACTGAAGTCGCGGGCCTCTGCTGTCCTTGCGCGCCGACTCGGCCTCGGCTCTTCATCCCTCCGGATGCCGAGCTGACCGCGACACGACATCAGCCGCTCACCGGCGGCGCGGACCGATCCGGACTGATCAACAAGCTCCCCCACGGGCGGGGCGCGGGTCAGGGGCCCGGCGGCGAATGATGATCTGAGCTCCGCTCAGGACGTGGAACGCGCCGCGGCCGCCGCGACCAGAGCCGCCATCACCCGGGCGTCCTGTCCCATCTCCGGATGCCACTGGACGCCCAGCACCCATGGCTCGCCGGGCAGTTCGACGGCCTCCACCGTCCCGTCCGCCGCGTGCGCGGAGACCACCAGGCCGCGGCCGAGCCGGTCCACGGCCTGGTGGTGGTACGTCGGTACGTCGGCCTCCTCGGCCACGATCGCCGCGTATCGCGTGCCGGGAACCGGCTTCACCGGGTGCGCGCCGAACGTCCCGACCGTCTCCGTGTGCCCTTCGAGGTGCTGTACGAGCGTGCCGCCCAGCGCCACATTGAGCAGCTGCATGCCGCGGCAGATGCCCAGCAGCGGTGTCCCGGACTCCAGGGCGGCCGCGATCAGGGCGAGTTCCCACGCGTCCCGCTCCTCGGCGGGCGGGCCGGTCAGGGGCTCGCGCTCAGCCCCGTACCGGCCCGGTTCCACGTCGGGACCGCCGGCGATGACCAGTCCGTCGAGCCGGGCCACCACCCGTGCCGCCGCGGCCGGTTCGTCCGGCGGCAGCATCGCGGCCAGCCCGCCGCCCGCCTGGACCAGCCGGGGGTACCCGGCGGGCAGCAGGGCGGCCGGCAGGTCCCATACGCCCCACCGGGCGGAGGGCTCCAGGTAGGTGCTGACACCGATCAGCGGCTCGGTCACGGGTGGTTCCTCCGGTCGGGATGCGGTCAGTGCTGCCGGTGATTGCCGGTTGCTGGTGCGCTCAGCCGCGTTCGAGCTCGGCCTCGGCCGCGGCCAGCGCCGCGAACTCCTCCTCGGGAGCGGCAGCGACCAGTCGGTGCCGACTGTAGAAGGCGAAGTAGGCGAGAGCCACTGCATAGACGCCGAGCGCGATGAACGCCGCGTCCTTGTCCACCAGGAAGGTCGCCACCAGCGCGGAGAGCGCCAGTACGAAGGCCACCGAAGAGGTGAGGACGCCACCGGGCGTACGGTACGGACGCTCCAGCCCGGGTTCACGGCGACGCAGCACGATGTGGGAGAGGGCCATCAGCGCGTACGAGATGGTCGCGCCGAAGACGGCGACATTGAGCATCCGGCCGCCGTTGCCGCTGCCGGCCGCGAGCGCGAAGCCGATCGCGCCGGGGATCAGGAGCCCCAGGTAGGGGGCCTTGCGGCGGCTCGTCAGGGAGAGGAAGCGGGGCAGGTAGCCGGCCCTGGAGAGTGCGAAGAGCTGGCGGGATCCGGCGTAGATGAGGGAGAAGAAGGAGGCGACGAGACCGGCCAGGCCCGCGTAGTTCACAAAGCGGCTGAGCGCGGTCGGATCGCCGTCTCCCTCCAGCGCGACGACCAGCGGGTTGCCCGCCTCCTTGATGGCGTCCGCGCCCTGTGCCCCGGTCGCGGCGAAGAAGGTGATCAGGGCCAGCAGCGCCAGGATGCCCATCGAGATCGCCAGGGCCCGCGGCATCGAGCGGACGGGGTCCTTGGCTTCCTCGGCGGCCAGGGGCACGCCCTCGACACCGAGGAAGAACCACATGCCGAACGGGAACGCGGCCCAGATGCCCAGCAGGCCGAACGGCAGCCAGGAGCCCGACCCGAACGCCTCCTTGTCGACCGGGATGTCGCTGAGCCCGTCCGCGTCGAACTCGGTGAACGCCCCGACCGCGAAGATCAGCAGCGCCGCCACCGCGATGGCGGTCACCACGAGACTGAAGCGCAGCGCCTCGCCGACTCCCCACAGGTGGATCCCGATGAAGATCGCGAAGCACGCGAGATAGACCGGCCAGCTGTTGGTCAGGCCGAACAGCTTCAGCGATTCGACGTACTGGCCGATGAAGATCGAGATGGCGGCGGGTGCCATGACGTACTCGATGAGGATCGCGGTGCCGGTCAGGAAGCCGCCCCAGGTGCCCAGCGCCCGCCGCGCGAAGCCGTAGCCGCCGCCCGCGGTGGGGAGGATGGCTGACAGCTCGGCGAGCGCGAAGACCAGACAGGCGTACATCACGCCCATCAGCAGAGTGGCGATCGCCAGCCCGCCGAAACCGCCCTCGGCCAGGCCGAGGTTCCAGCCGGAGAAGTCGCCGGAGACGACATAGGCCACGCCGAGGCCGGTGAGCAGCAGCCAGCCCGCACTGCCCCGGCGCAGCGCGCGCCGCTGGAGGTAGGTGCTTTCGGAGTCGGCCGAGGAGCCGACCGGTGCTGATGGTGGTGCGGTGCGCGAGTCGGTGCCGTCGGCCATGAGCCGCTCCTGCCCTCGGTCAATGCTGCGGGGTAATGGTGTGGGGCCACACCATTGCGGCCGCATCGGCTGCTGCGCAAGACCTGTGCGTTAAACGGATGTAACGGATCTCAGGTCAGGAAGCCCCGCAGCAGCGCCGCCGTACCGCCGCAGTGCTCGCGCATCACCTCGCGCGCCGCGTCCGCGTCGCCCTCCAGTACGGCCTCGACGAGCGCGGTGTGCTGGTGCTGGGAGTGCTCCAGGTTGCGCACGAGCAGCGGGATGCAGTCGAGCAGTTCGTTCACGGTCGCCCGTACGGCGGCGTACTGCGCCGTCAGCGTGGCCGAGCCGGACAGCTCTGCCAGGGTCAGGTGCAGCAGGGTGTCGAGCCTGCGGTAGTCGGCCAGCGGCGCGTCATGCGTCGCGGCGAGCGCCGCGCGCAGCCGGTCCGCCTGTTCCTCGGAGAGGCCGTGCGCCGCGCACAGCCCGGCCGCACCCACTTCGAGCACCTCCCGGAAGCGCAGGATGTCCTCGATGTCGACGTCGGCCACCCGGCGGCGCAGCTCCTCCTCGGAGCCCCCGGCGTGGGTGTCCGAGCGCGGCCGCACAAACGTTCCTCCGTACCGGCCCCGGCGGCTCTCCACCAGCCCCTGGTCCTGCAGCACCTTCAGCACCTCGCGCAGGGTGACCCGGCTGATCCGCAGCCGGTCCGCCAGCTCGCGCTCGGCGGGCAGCCGCTCGCCGGCGGCCACCAGACCCAGCCGTACGACCTGGAGAATCTGCTCCAGCGCCTCCTCGAAACCGTTGCCCGCCCGGACCGGCCGCAACACGGGCGCGAGCCGGTCGGAGGTGTCACTCTCATTCACCACGTCGCGGTTTCCCCTTCCCAAGCAATGGTCTTCGGCAATACCTTATGGCTCCCGGCTGACCGAAGGAGGAAAATCCCGTGGCAGACCGCACACCCCCGCTCGGGATCGAGGAGCTGCGTGCCCTCGTCGCGAGCGGTGAGATCGACACTGTCGTCCTGGCCTTCCCCGATATGCAAGGGCGGCTCCAGGGCAAGCGGTTCGCCGCACCGTTCTTCCTCGACGACGTGCTCGACCACGGCACCGAGGGCTGCAACTACCTCCTCGCCGTCGACACCGACATGAACACCGTCGACGGCTACGAGATGTCCTCCTGGGACCGCGGCTACGGCGACTTCGCCATGCACCCCGACCTGTCCACCCTGCGCCGCGTCCCCTGGAACGCGGGCACGGCCATGCTCATCGCCGACCTCGCCTGGAACGACGGATCGCCCGTCGTCGCCGCGCCCCGGCAGATCCTGCGCCGCCAGCTGGAGCGCCTCGCCGAGCACGGATACAGCGCCCACGTCGGCACCGAACTCGAATTCATCGTCTTCAAGGACACGTACGAACAGGCCTGGGACAGCAACTACCGCGGCCTCACGCCGGCCAACCAGTACAACATCGACTACTCGGTGCTCGGCACCGGCCGTATCGAGCCCCTGCTGCGCCGCATCCGCAACGAGATGGCGGCCGCGGGACTGACCGTCGAGTCCGCGAAGGGCGAGTGCAACCCCGGCCAGCACGAGATCGCCTTCAAGTACGACGAGGCGCTCGTGACCTGCGACCAGCACGCCGTCTACAAGACCGGCGCCAAGGAGATCGCCGCCCAGGAGGGCGTCTCGCTCACCTTCATGGCCAAGTACAACGAGCGCGAGGGCAACTCCTGCCACATCCACCTCTCGCTCCAGTCCCTCGACGAGGCCGGGCACAACGTCATGGCGGGCGACGGCCCCGGCGGCATGTCCCCGGTGATGCGCCACTTCCTCGCCGGACAGCTCGCCGCGCTGCGCGACTTCTCCCTCCTCTACGCGCCGAACATCAACTCGTACAAGCGCTTCCAGCCCGGCTCCTTCGCCCCGACCGCCGTCGCCTGGGGCTACGACAACCGCACCTGCTCGCTGCGCGTCGTCGGCCACGGCCGCTCGATGCGCTTCGAGAACCGCCTCCCCGGCGGCGACGTCAACCCGCACCTCGCGGTCGCCGGACTCGTCGCGGCCGGCCTGTACGGCATCGAGCAGCAGCTCGAACTCCCCGAGGCGTGCGCGGGCAACGCCTACACCGGCGAGTACGAGCACGTGCCGACCACGCTCCGCGAGGCCGCCGAACTGTGGGAGAACAGCCCCATCGCCAAGGCGGCCTTCGGCGACGAAGTCGTCGCGCACTACCGCAACATGGCGCGCGTCGAGCTCGCCGCATTCGACGCCGCGGTGACCGACTGGGAGCTGCGCCGCTCCTTCGAACGCATGTGAGGAACGCCTTGTCGCACGAGCACCACGCTGTGGAACATCACGTACTCAATCCGGCCACCGAGGAAGTCATCGCGACCGTCCCGGCGACCACGGCCGCCGAGGTCGACGCCGCGGTCGTACGGGCCGCCCGTGCCCAGCAGGGATGGGCGGCCGCCGCCCCCGCCGACCGGGCCCGGCTGCTGCGCCGCTTCGCCTTCGTCGTCGACGAACACCGCGAGGAACTCGCCCGGCTGGAGGTCCGCGAGGCCGGCCACACCCTCGGCAACGCCCGCTGGGAGGCGGGCAACGTCCGCGATCTGCTGGACTTCGCGGCCGGGGGAGTGGAGCGGCTCTCCGGCCGCCAGATCCCGGTCGCGGGGGGCCTGGACATCACCCTCCTCGAACCCCTCGGGGTCATCGGCGTCATCGCGCCCTGGAACTTCCCCATGCCGATCGCCGCCTGGGGCGCGGCCCCCGCACTCGCGGCCGGCAACGCGGTCCTCCTCAAACCGGCCGAGACCACTCCGCTGACAGCCCTGCGCCTGGCCGAACTCGCCCTGGAGGCCGGCCTTCCCGAGCACCTCTTCCAGGTGCTCCCCGGTGCGGGCGCGGTCGCCGGCAACGCGCTCGTCGAGCACCCGGGCGTCGCCAAGATCGTGTTCACCGGTTCCACCGGGGTGGGCAGGCAGATCATGGCCAAGTGCGCCACGCGGGTGAAGCGCGTGACCCTCGAACTCGGCGGCAAGAGCCCGAACATCGTCTTCGCCGACTCCGACCTCGAAGCCGCCGCGGCCGCCACCCCCATGTCGTTCCTGGACAACTCCGGCCAGGACTGCTGCGCCCGAACCCGCGTCCTCGTCGAGCGCGGCGTGTACGACCGCTTCCTCGAACTCCTCACGCCCGGCATCGAGTCCGTGGTCGTCGGCGACCCGTCCGACGAGGCGACGCAGATGGGCCCGCTGATCTCGGCGGCCCAGCTGGAGCGCGTACGGTCGTACGTTCCCGACGGCCTCAAGGGCATCCGGGGCAGCGCCCCCGAAGGCCGCGGCTTCTGGTTCCCGCCGACCGTCCTCACCGACATCGCCGCGGACGCCCCGGCCGCCACCGAGGAGGTCTTCGGCCCGGTCGCCGTCGTCCTGCCCTTCGAGGACGAGGCCGACGCGATCCGGCTCGCCAACGCCACCGAGTACGGCCTGTCCGGCTCGATCTGGACCCGCGACGTGGGGCGCGCGATCCGCGTCTCGCGCGCCGTCGCCGCCGGCAACCTGTCGGTCAACTCGCACAGCAGCGTCCGCTACTGGACCCCGTTCGGCGGCTACAAGCAGTCCGGACTCGGCCGGGAACTGGGACCCGACGCCCTCGCCGCTTTCACCGAAACCAAGAACGTCTTCATCAGCACGGAGGCCTGACCCATGACCGTAGAGACTTCCATCTGCCGCCGCCTGATCGGCCGTACCGCCGTCATCACCGGCGCCGGCAGCGGCATCGGCCTGGCCACCGCCCGCCGCCTCGCCTCCGAGGGCGCAAGCGTCGTCTGCGGCGACATCGACGAAGCCGCGGGCAAGGCCGCGGCCGACGAGTCCGGCGGCACGTTCGTACGGGTCGACGTCACCGACCCCGAGCAGGTCGAGGCGCTGTTCAAGACCGCGTTCGACACCTACGGCTCGGTGGACATCGCCTTCAACAACGCCGGTATCTCGCCGCCCGACGACGACTCCATCCTCACCACCGGGCTCGACGCCTGGAAGCGCGTCCAGGACGTCAACCTCACCTCCGTCTACCTGTGCTGCAAGGCGGCCCTCCCCTACATGCAGCGCCAGGGCCGCGGCTCGATCATCAACACCGCCTCGTTCGTGGCCATCATGGGCGCGGCCACCAGCCAGATCTCGTACACCGCCTCCAAGGGCGGCGTACTCGCCATGTCCCGCGAGCTGGGCGTGCAGTTCGCCCGCGAGGGCATCAGGGTCAACGCCCTGTGCCCGGGGCCGGTCAACACCCCGCTCCTGCGGGAGCTGTTCGCCAAGGACCCCGAGCGGGCCGCGCGCCGCCTGGTCCACATCCCGGTCGGCCGGTTCGCCGAGGCGGAGGAGATCGCCGCCGCGGTCGCCTTCCTGGCCAGCGACGACTCGTCCTTCATCAACGCCACCGACTTCCTGGTCGACGGCGGAATCTCCGGGGCCTACGTCACCCCCATGTAACACACCCAAGTAATCCGTCCCCTTTTGCGCAGCCGGGCGTCGCAGGACGCCCGGCTGTCGTGCATCCAGAAGCCGTCGCAGCGCTGTGACGCGCCCTAGGGTGTCGGGATGAGCATGACGACCCAACCCGGCTGGTATCCCGACCCCGGCGTGCCGGGCACCGAACGCTGGTGGGACGGCGTCGCCTGGACCGCGCACAGCCGGGTCCTGGACGGGCCCGCGCCGGAACCACCGCCCGGCCGCCAGGGTGGCGGCGGCAAGGTCGTGGCGCTCACCGCGGCGGGAGTCGTGCTCGTCACCGCGGTCGTGCTGGGGGTGGTGATGCTCGGCAAGGGCGACGGCGGCGGCACGAAAACGGCGACCGGGCCGAGCAGTTCCGCGTCACCGCCGGACGGAAAGAACAGCACCGAAGGCCCGGCTGCCGAACCGTCCGCCGAGCCGTCCGAAGAAGCCTCCCTGCTCGTCGACCAGCTCAACAAGATCATCCTGCCCGTCCCGGACGGCTGGGAGAAGCCCGACAGCCTCGCCGAGGACTCCACCGCCATGTCCATCGGGCAGTACGAGTGCCCCGGCCACTCCTCGGCGTTCTGCCGGCACGGCAAGGTGACCTCCCGTACCGCGCCGACCGGCGACGAGACCACCGCGAAGGCCATCGCCGAAAAGGACATCTCCGACCACGCGGAGGCGGCGTACGGCCGCGACGTGCTCGACCGGCAGCCCCACGGCGGCATCACCTCGCACCGGCAGCTCACCTCGGCGCCGGTCGTCGTCGCCGGACGCACGGGCCACCTGGTCCGCTGGCGCGTCAGCACCGGCGCCGGGCCGGGCGGCTACGTCCAGTCGGTGGTCTTCCCGTCGGCCGCCGGGACCGAGGCGATGGTCCTCGTCCGCCTCGCGTTCGACGCCGGCCCCGACGGGCCGGAACTGTCCCTCATGGACCGGATCACCCAGGGGATCCGGCAGTCGGGGGACAGCGGCAACGGCGGCGTAGGCAGCAAGGTCTGAGGCCCCAACGGTCCGAGCCTCAGAGAAAGGGCCTCAGAGAAAGGGCCTCAGAGAAAGGTGCGCCCCTCGCCGCGGTACGTCGGTACGGTCGCCGTCACCCGGTCGCCCTCGATCAGGTGCAGTTCGTCGAACCGCTCGCACATCTCGCCGGCCTTGGCGTGCCGGAACCAGACCCGGTCGCCGATCAGCAGGTCGTCGGCGGCGGACCCCAGCAGCGGGGTCTGCACCTCACCGGCCGCCTCCTTCGCGTCGTACCGCAAGCCCTCCGGCAGCCAGGGCACCGGCAGCCGGTCGGCGCCCGCCGCGCCGGACGCCGGATAGCCGCCGCCGAGTACCGTCACCACGCCCACGCCCGGACGGCGTACGACGGGCTGCGCGAACAGGGCCGCCGGACGGCCGGTGAACGACGTGTAGTTGTCGAACAGCCGCGGCACATAGAGCCCCGACCCCGCCGCGATCTCGGTCACCGCGTCCTCGGCGGCGGTGTGCTGCACGCTGCCCGTCCCACCGCCATTGACGAACTCCAGGTCCGGCGCGACGGCCCGGACCGCCCGTACGGCCTCGGCCCTGCGCGCGGCCAGCTCTCCGCGAGCCGCGGCCTGCATCAGGCGGATGGTGCGTGACTGCAGCGGCCGGCCCGACACGGCATCGCCGACGCCGGCCACATGGCCCTCGTACGCCATGATCCCCACCAGCCGGAAGCCGGGGCGCCGTGCGATCGAGCGGGCCAGCTCCGCCAGCTGGACCGGCGTGCGCAGCGGGGAGCGGAGTGCGCCTATCCGGACGCGACCGCCGAGCAGTCGCAGGGACGTGTCCAGTTCCAGACAGACCCGCACCTGCTCCTTGCCGCCGTCGCGGGCCCGGTCGATCAGCTCCAGCTGCGCCGGATCGTCGACGATCACGGTCACCGCGGCGGCGAGCTTCGGATCGCCGGCCAGCTCGGCGAAACCGGCGCGGTCCGCGGACGGATAGGCCAGCAGGACGTCATCGAAGCCGGACCGGGCCAGCCACAGCGACTCGGCCAGCGTGAACGACATGACCCCGGCGAACCCGTCCCTCGCCAGTACGCGCTCCAGGAGGACACGGCACCGTACGGACTTGCTCGCCACCCGGACCGGCTTCCCGGCCGCTCGCCGGACCAGGTCGGCCGCGTTGGCGTCGAAGGCCTCCAGATCGACGACGGCGAGGGGCGCGTCGAGGTGGGCGGTGGCCCGGTCGTACCGGTCCCCGTCGGCAGCGCGCGGAATCATGGCCGCAGCTTGCCAGACCTGATTACCGCAGGGTAGGGGGACGATCGGGGCAGATCACCCGGCGGTGCCGGGGAGTTCCCGCCCGGCCTGCCCGAACCCGTAGAGTGACGCGCGAACGAACCTGCCCCGCAAGGGGATCGGGCAGTACGGCGAGCGACGGAACGGGGGGCGGATGAGCACGGAAGCACGCCCCCCGGGCCCCACCCTCCCCCCGGAATGGACCACCACGGGCGCGCCGCCCGCGCCGGCCGCCCCCGGTACCGGCAACCCGCCCTTGCCGCCGC